>NZ_CP049919.1:4800000-6010585 GCF_015624425.1 Roseateles sp. DAIF2
CGCCGCGATCGCGCGCCGGGTCGCGGCGCCGCGCACATCGACGGCCAGGCGTTCGCGCAGGCCCACCCCGTCCAGGTAGTCGGCGAAACGCTCGTTGGAGCGTGACAGCGAACGCAGCGCCAGCCCCGACACCAGCAGCACCACGGCCGCCAGCAGGGCAAACGACAACATCAGCTTGGTTTTCACGCGCAGATGACGCAGGTTCATGCTTCTCTCCCTGGGCGCCAGCGGCGCCGGCCCGAGCCTGGAGCCATCTCGCCCGGGCCCAGGCGGCATGGCCTTGCTGCAAAGTGACTGGATCGATGAACGCGGATTTCCTGCTTCCGGCTTTTATCGGCCCCGGGCCGCCGGACTTGAGGGGTCCCGCTACGATAGGCTTCCCCTGAAAAGAGTTCCAGATGAAAGCCGACAACATCCTCGCCACCATCGGCAACACGCCGCATATCCGCATCAACCGTCTGTATGGCGAACAGGCGCGGGTCTGGATCAAGTCCGAACGCAGCAACCCGGGCGGTTCGATCAAGGACCGCATCGCGCTGGCGATGGTCGAGGACGCCGAGGCGCGCGGCCTGCTGCAGCCCGGCGCCACCATCATCGAGCCCACCTCGGGCAATACCGGCGTTGGCCTGGCGATGGTGGCCGCGGTCAAGGGCTACAAGCTGATCCTGGTGATGCCCGACAGCATGTCGGTCGAGCGCCGCCGCCTGATGCTGGCCTATGGCGCCAGCTTCGACCTGACCCCGCGCGAGAAGGGCATGAAGGGCGCGATCGCCCGCGCCGAGGAACTGGCCGCCCAGACCCCGCTGGCCTGGATCCCGCAGCAGTTCGACAACCCGGCCAATGTGGAGGTGCATGTGCGCACCACCGCGCGCGAGATCCTGGCCGACTTCCCCGACGGCCTGGACGCGCTGATCACCGGCGTCGGCACCGGCGGCCATATCAGCGGCTGCGCGCGCGTGCTGAAGGCCGCCTGGCCGGCGCTGAAGGTGTTCGCGGTCGAGCCCAGCGCCTCGCCGGTGATCAGCGGCGGAGCGCCCAGCCCGCATCCGATCCAGGGCATCGGCGCCGGCTTCATCCCGAAGAACCTCGACACCGCGCTGCTGGACGGCGTGATCCAGGTCGAGGCCGAGGCCGCGCGCGAATACGCGCGCCGCAGCGCCCGCGAGGAAGGCCTGCTGGTCGGCATCTCCAGCGGCGCCACCCTGGCCGCGATCGCGCAGAAGCTGCCCGAGCTGGGGCCGCAGGCCCGCGTGCTGGGCTTCAACTACGACACCGGCGAGCGCTACCTCTCGATCGAAGGCTTCCTCCCCGCCTGAGAGGCCGAGAGTTTTCTGCTGCGCCACCGCCATGCGTCGTTAGCCGGGTGCTCGGAATCCTCACGTACCGGAAGTACGTTCCGGTTCCTGCGCTCCGTCCGCCTAGCCTGGCGGCGGCTCGCAACGAAGCCTCTCAGCCTCTGGCCGGGCGGCGCAGCGCCAGCAGCGCCGCCCCCATCAGCGCCACGCCCGCCAGCTGCGGGCCGTCCAGCGCGCGGCCGTAGACGCCCCAGTCGACCAGCACCGCGGCGCCCGGGTAGACGAACTGCAGCAGCGCCACCTGCCCCGCCGGCAGCCGCGCCATGCCGGCATACAGCAGCACATAGGCCAGGCCGGTGTGCAGCACGCCCAGTCCCGCCAGCCAGGCCCAGGCCACACCGAAGGGCGGCCAGCCATTCGCCAGCGGCCACCAGGCCAGCAGCAGCACGCCCGCCAGGCATTGCCACCAGGCCAGCGCGAAGGAGTTCAGCCCCGGCACCGCCTTCGCGATCAAGGTGACGCCGGCATAGCTGAGCGAACCGCCCAGGCACAGCAGCAGGCCGATCAGGTAGCTGTGATCCAGCTCCGCGCCGCCCGGCCCGGCGCCGGACAGCAGGCCCGAGGCCAGCGCCAGCCCGGCCAGCGCCAGCAGTGCCGCCGCCAGCTGACGCCGCGACAGCGGTTCGCCCAGCAGCAGGGCCGCCAGGCCGATCACCCACAGCGGCTGCACATGGAACACCACGGTGGCGACGCCGATCGAGCAACGCTCGATCGCGGCGAAGAACAAGCTCCAGTTCAGGATCATCAGCACGCCCGCCGCCAACGCCGCGGCCAGCGCGCGCGGCGCCAGGCGCAGTTCGCCCAGCCGGCCGCGCGCCCAGCCCCAGGCCAGCAGCGCCAGCGCACCGAAGGCGCAGCGGAACCAGACCGCGGTCAGCGGCGCCTGGCCGGCCTCCTCCAGGAACACGCCCAGGGTCGCCAGCAGCAGGCCGCCGCCCACCATCAGGCCGCGCCCCTGCTGTTCCCGATGCTGCAAGGCTTCATTCATGCCGCGCATGCTGGGGCCCGCCCGGGATTCCGTGAAGCGGATAGTTCGAAGGGCTAGCATGCGGTTTTCGAATGGATGAACGAAGAAGGAGCATCCCCATGTCGTCCACCCGCGACCTGCAGCTCGACTGGCTGCGCGCCTTCGTCGCCGTCGTCGATGCCGGCAGCCTGTCGGCCGCCGCGCCGCTGCTGCACCGCTCGCAGTCGGCCGTCAGCAACCAGCTGCAGAAGCTGGAGGACGCGCTGGGCCGGCCGGTGCTGCTGCGCGGGCCGCGGCACCTGTCGCTGACCGCGGCCGGGCTGGAGCTGCTGGCCTATGCGCGGCGCATGCTGGAACTGCAGGGCGAGGCGCTGCAGGCGCTGCGCGGGCCGCGCCTGAGCGGCCGGGTGCGGCTGGGCGTGCCGGACGACTATGCGGCCAGCTACCTGACCCCGGTGCTGAGGAACTTCGCCAGCCGCCATGCCGGCGTCGAGATCGAGCTGTTCTGCGAGCAGTCGACCGCGCTGATCCCGCGCATCGGCCGCGGCGAGCTGGACCTGGCCCTGGTCTCGCGTGACAAGGCCTCGCGCGGCACCCTGCTGTTCCACGAGCCGCTGGTCTGGGTCGGCGCGCCGCCCTACGAGGCCTGGCGGCGCGACCCGCTGCCGGTGGCCGTCTACGAGGCCGGCAGCCAGGCGCGCCACGGCACCCTGGCGGCGCTGACGAAGGCGCGGCGCGCCTACCGCGTGGTCTACAACAGCTCCAGCCTGGCGGGCCAGCTGGCCGCGGTCGAGAGCGGGCTGGCGGTGGCGGTGCTGACGCGCTGCTGCGTGCCGCCGGGCCTGCAGGTGCTGGGCGAGAAGCAGGGCCTGCCGCCGCTGCCCGAGATGGCGGTGGCCCTGTTGCGCAGCACGGCCTCGCGCCGCGATGCGGCGGTCGAGGCCCTGCACGAGCTGGCGCTGCGCACCCTGGCGCCGCGCGCCTGAGCCCCCTGCTCTACTCCTCGTCCGCGCCGCCGGACTCGCCGTCCTTGTCGGCCTGGCGCGCCAGCTCGTCCTGCAGCGGGCGCAGCGATTCGATCAGCGCCTCGGGCGGCTTGGGGCCGGCCAGGCGCAGCGCCGGCGGCGGCAGGGTCGCCAGATAGGGCGGGCCGAACCAGTACTGCTGCTCCTGGCGCTTGGCCACCAGCAGCGCCATCGAGCCGATCAGCAGGCCGCCGAAGGCCCAGGCCAGCGCGCGCCGCGCGCGCGGCCAGACCAGGGCCGAATGCCACCACAGCAGCAGCGCCAGGCCGACCGGGAACAGCAGGCCATCGAGGGTCAGCAGCCAGCGCGCCGAGAAGGCATAGGCCAGCAGCGGCAGCGCGAAGGACAGCAGGTACAGCGCCGCCACGCCCAGCAGCGCGCGCCACAGATGGATCGCGAAGGGGAAGCGGTGCTGGAACAGCTGCGTCACCAGGGCCCAGACCGCGGCCCAGATCAGCAGCAGGCCCAGCGGCACCAGCACCGCGCCGGCATAGTCCACCCAGGCCGAGCCGGGGTTCAGCGCCGACCATTGATCGCCCCACAGCAGCGCCAGCCACAGGCCCAGCACCGCCAGCAGCAGCGGCAGGCGCGGCGCCAGCGCGGCGCTGAGCAGCGGCCGCTCCGGCGCCAGCGGGTCGCTGGCGCGGCGCAGACGCAGCTGGGTGGCACCGAGCTGGAAGGCCGCGCCGGCCCCCAGCGCCACCGCCGCGCCGGCGGCCAGGCGCTGCCGCCCCAGCCAGCCGCCGTTGCGGCTCTCCAGCAGGTTCAGGCGCGGCTGGCCGGCCTCGTCCAGCTCCAGCCGCGCATGGGCGCCGGCCAGATGGGCATCGTCCAGCACCAGATCGCAGGCCGGCGAGCGGCCGATCGACACGGGCCAGTCCTGGATGCGATGCACGGTGCGCACATGGCCGTCGCGGCCCAGCACCTCGATCACTGCGGCCGTGCTGCCTTCCATCCGAAGCCCTCCAGGTAATGGGCGCTCAGCTTGAGCGCGTTGTCGAAGCTGATGCCGCGGGCATCGAAGCGGCCCAGCGCGCCCTCGGCGGCGGCGTCCACCGTCGTCACCAGCACGGTCAGGTCATGCAGGCCGCTGAGCTTGCGGTAGGCCGAGAGGCAGATCACCGCGCGCAGCGGCGGCCCGTCCTTCGGATCCTTCTGCACGAACTCCTCGCGGCAATGCGGCGCGGTGCGCTGCTTGTTGGAGCCGCCCAGGTTCTCGTTGCGGAAGCTCCCCGAATACTGCTTGGCGAAGCGCAGCGCGCCGAGCTGGCGGCCGTCGTAGGCCTCGTGCGAGACCTCCAGATAGCCGGTCTGCAGATTGCCGCTGATGAACACCGCATGGTCCATGCGGCATTGCGAGCGCTGGAAGTTCAGGCCCTTGCTGTCGGCCGGCGTGCCGCGGCCCCAGCAGCGCATGAACTCCTCCTGCGGCACCGGCAGGCGGTAGCGCTTGTTGCCGGCGCCGCGCCAGGGCTGGGCGATGAAACCGGTGACCAACGCCTCCTGGTAGGCCAGCAGCTGCTCGCGCAGACGCGGCCAGGCCGGGCCGGCCAGTGGTTTGGCCTCGCGACTCTTCTGGAACAACGCGCTGGCGAACTCGGCCGGCACCAGGAAGCTCATCTGCTGGGCGAAGAACATCGCCGAGACATTGACGCCGACGACCCGGCCCTCCTCGTCCACCACCGGCCCGCCGCTCATGCCGGAGTTGATGCTGCCGGAGTAGTAGATCAGCGGGTCGAAGCTGCGCTCGACCAGGCCGTTGTAGGTACCCTCGACCACCGCGAAGGCGACGTCGTGCGGGTTGCCCATCGAGTAGATGCGGTCGCCCTTGGCCAGCGGCTGCGCCAGCGGGCGGAACTGCAGCGCGCCGGCACCCTTCAGCCCGTCGCCGACCACGCGCAGCAGCGCCAGGTCGCGGCGCACGTCGAAGTCGAGCAGCTCCAGCTCGCCGCCGCGGCCCTCGGTGGTGGCATAGCGCAGGCGGTAGCTCTCGGGCTCCAGCGCGACCTGGCTGATCACGTGGTAGTTGGTGATCACATGGCCCTGCTCGCTGACCAGGAAGCCCGAGCCGACCGAGGCCTGGCTGTCCTGGTTCTTCAGCAGGGTGCGGATCTGCAGCAGCTGGCCGCGCGCGCGCTCGTAGACGCGACGCGCGGTGGCCGAGACCGGCTGGGCCGCCGCGGCGGCGCTGGCCGGGGCGGCCGGTGGCGCGGGGGCCGCAGGCGGCTGTTGGGCCCGCACCGGCGCCAGCAGGCTCAGCAGCAGCAAGGCAAGGATCGGAAATACACGCGACGACAACAAGAGCAGTCCTCCCGGAGATGGTGCGGGCATGCTAGCCGGTTTGCAGCGCGCGGCCGGGCCGGAACACCGCCGCGTCTTCATAAAAGCCCGGGTCTTCGTTCGCCGCCCACCAGCCGGGCAGGCCCAGCACCGGCAGCGGCAGGAAGGGCTTGGCGGCCAGCGCCCGCGGGTCCTGCGGCTCGGCCAGCAGCACATGGGCGCAGATCGGCTTGCGCGGCGCCTGCAGCTTTTCCAGCAGCGCATGGCCGACGATCTCCAGCCGCACCCCGCGCCACAGCGGCCGCAGCTCGATGAAGAGGCGCCGCCAGTCGCGCTCGATCAGCGCCTGCGCCAGGGCCGGCGGCGCGTCATGCAGCAGCGCGCCGTTCTCGTCCAGCAGGGTCAGCGCGTCGCGCAGCGGGCCGCGTTGCGGTCCCGCTTCCTGTGGCGGGCCGCGCTGCGCCTCCAGCCCATGCCAGGCGTTCAGCCGCGCCTTCAGCGCCGGACGATGCAGCCAGACGAGGCCGTTGAAGAAGTCGTGCAGATTGTCGCGCGTCGGCACCCGGCCGCTGCGGCGGATGAAGGCCTCGTAGCCCTCGCCCGCCGGCAGCTCGGCCTGTGGCACGAAGCGCGGCATGGCCGCCTCGGCGTCGGCCCCGTTCAGGGCCTCGGCCACCGAGGCGCCGGCCTGCCAGCGCCGGTGCAAGACCTGGCCCCGCGCCCGGTAGGGCGCCAGCCAGGGCGCGGACCAGTCGATCTCGGGAATCAGGGAATGAACTTCCAGCCGATGCTCTCGCCGCCGCGCAGCGGCTTCAGGCGCGCCTCGCCGAAGGGCACGCTGTCCGGCAGGGTCCAGCTCTCGCGCCGCAGGGTCACCCGGCCCTGGTTGCGCGGCAGGCCGTAGAAGTCCGGGCCGTTGAAGGCCGCGAAGGCCTCCAGCTTGTCCAGCGCGCCGGCCAGCTCGAAGGCCTCGGCATACAGCTCCAGCGCCGACAGCGCGGTGAAGCAGCCGGCGCCGCAGACCGAGTTCTCCTTCATCACCGAGGCATGCGGGGCGCTGTCGGTGCCGAGGAAGAACTTGTTCGAGCCCGAGGTCGCGGCCTGCAGCAGCGCGAGGCGGTGCTCCTCACGCTTGAGCACCGGCAGGCAGTAGTAATGCGGGCGCAGGCCGCCGGTGAAGATGGCGTTGCGGTTGTAGAGCAGATGCTGCGGCGTCAGGGTCGCGGCGGTGTAGGCATCGGCGCCGGCCACGTATTGCGCGGCCTCCTTGGTGGTGATGTGCTCGAACACCACCTTCAGCTCCGGCATGTCGGCGCGCAGCGGCGTCATCACCTGGTCGACGAAGACAGCCTCGCGGTCGAACACGTCGATCGCCGGATCGGTCACCTCGCCATGCACCAGCAGCAGCAGGCCCTCGCGCTGCATCGCCTCCAGGGTCCGGTAGGTCTTCTTGATGTCGGTGACGCCGGCATCGCTGTTGGTGGTGGCGCCGGCCGGGTAGAGCTTCAGCGCGACGACGCCGGCGTCCTTGGCGCGTTTGATCTCGTCGACCGGCGTGTTGTCGGTCAGATAGAGCGTCATCAGCGGCTGGAAGTCGCTGCCCTCGGGCAGCGCGGCCAGGATGCGCGCGCGGTAGGCGGCGGCCTGCGCGGCCGTGGTGATCGGCGGGCGCAGATTGGGCATCACGATGGCGCGGGCGAACTGGTGCGCGGTATGGGCGACGACGCTCTGCAGCGCGGCCTCGTCGCGCAGATGCACATGCCAGTCGTCGGGGCGGGTCAGGACAAGCTCTTGGGGGGCGGCGGTACTCATGGGCCGGCATTGTCGCACCCGGCCCGGCGCCGAATGCCCCGGCCGGAGCGCGCTTTTTCGCTGGCGGGATCGCGCGGATCCGGCCAACAATGGCCCACCCACCTCAACCGGGAGCTCCCATGTCGCGTCAAGCCCTGACCCTCGTCGCCATCGGCGCCCTGCTGGCCGCCTGCGCCAGCACCGAACCGATGGGCCCGCCGGCCAAGGAAACGATCTACGCCGTCACCACCGGCAAGCAGCTGATCCGGTTCAACGCCGGCCAGCCGCAGCGGATCCTGGCCCGCAAGGCACTGAGCGGCCTGGCCGCCGGCGAGACCCTGCTGGGCATCGACTACCGCGTCGCCAAGGGCCAGCTGTTCGGCCTGGGCGCCAGCGGCCAGCTCTACCGCATCAACACCGCCGACGCCAGCACGACGCCGATCGGCACGCCCGCGGCGCTGCCGCGCGAGGGCGCGAAGGAGTGGGGCTTCGACTTCAACCCGACGGTGGACCGCATCCGCGTCGTCAACGACGCCGGCTTCAATCTGCGCCTGCATCCCGACACCGGCGCGATCGTCGACGGCAATGCCGAGCAGCCCGGCGTGCAGCTGGACGGCCGCCTGGCCTACGACGCGGCCGATGCGAACGCCGGCAAGACGCCCGGCATCGTCGCGGCCGGCTACACCTACAACAAGGACAACGACAAGATCACCACCAACTACGCGCTGGACGGCCGGCTGGGCCTGCTGGTGCACCAGGGCACCAAGGAAGGCGTGCAGCCGCCGGTCTCGCCCAACACGGGCCGGCTCTACACGGTCGGTTCGCTGGGCATCGGCGCCTTCGAGCGCGCGACCCTGGACATCTCCGATGTCTCGAACACGGCCTATGCATCGGTCGGCCAGGGCGGCACGTCGCGCTGGTACCGCATCGACCTGGCGAGCGGCAAGGCCACCTTGATCGGCACGGTGGCCGGCGGCGAGGCCCTGGTCGGCGCGGCGATCGAGCCCTGAGCAGAGCTCCCAATGAAAAAGGGGCGCCTGCGGCGCCCCTTTCTTAATGCTGCAGGATCTTCGCGAGGAAGTCCTTGGCGCGCGGCGAGCGCGCCTCGGGGTTGCCGAAGAACTCTTCCTTCTTGCAGTCCTCGATGATCTTGCCGGCGTCCATGAAGATCACGCGGTGGCCGACCTTCTTGGCGAAGCCCATCTCGTGCGTCACGCACATCATCGTCATGCCCTCATGGGCCAGCTGCACCATCACGTCCAGCACCTCGCCGACCATCTCGGGATCCAGCGCCGAGGTGGGTTCGTCGAACAGCATCACGATCGGGTCCATCGACAGCGCGCGCGCGATCGCCACGCGCTGCTGCTGACCGCCAGAGAGCTGGCCGGGAAACTTGTCCTTGTGCGCCATCAGGCCGACGCGGTCCAGCATCTTCAGGCCGCGCGCCTTGGCATCGTCCATATTGCGGCCCAGCACCTTGACCTGGGCGATGGTCAGGTTCTCGGTCACCGACAGATGCGGGAACAGCTCGAAATGCTGGAACACCATGCCGACGCGCGAGCGCAGGCGCGGCAGGTTGGTCTTGGGGTTCGCGACCGAGACGCCGTCGACGATGATGTCGCCCTGCTGGATCGGCTCCAGCGCGTTGACGGTCTTGATCAGGGTGGACTTGCCCGAGCCGGAGGGGCCGCACACCACCACCACCTCGCCCTTGGCGATGTTGGTGGTGCAGTCGGTCAGCACCTGGAAGGGACCGTACCACTTGGAGACGTTCTTGATTTCGATCATGGTTCAGGCCTCAGCGGATGATGGCGATCTTCTTCTGCAGACGGCGCACCAGCATCGACAGCGAGAAGCAGATGATGAAGTAGACCAGGGCGGCGACCAGATAGGTCTCGACCGGGCGATTGAAGTTCTTGCCGGCGACCTCGAAGCCCTTCAGCAGGTCATAGGCGCCGATCGCATAGACCAGCGAGGTGTCCTGGAACAGGATGATGGTCTGCGTCAGCAGCACCGGCAGCATGTTGCGGAAGGCCTGCGGCAGCACCACCAGCTGCATGGTCTGGCGGTAGCTCATGCCCATCGCGTAGCCGGCGAACACCTGGCCCTTGGACACGCTCTGGATGCCGGCGCGCATGATCTCCGAGAAGTAGGCCGCCTCGAACACCGTGAAGGTGATGATGGCCGACAGCTCGGCGCCCATGGGCTTGCCGATCAGCATCGGGATCAGCAGGAAGAACCACAGGATCACCATCACCAGCGGGATCGAGCGCAGGGTGTTGACATAGAAGGCGGCCGGGATGACCAGCCACTTCTTGCCCGACAGGCGCATAAGCGCCAGCACCGTGCCCAGTGCGATGCCGCCGACCATCGCGATCAGCGTCAGCTGCACGCTGAAGAGCAGGCCCTTGAGGATGAAGCTGGAGACGACGCTCCAGTCCAGGAATGCGAAGTCGAGGTTCAGCATCTCACTTGCTCCCCACCATGCCGGGCACCTGGACGCGGTTCTCGATGAACAGCGCGATGCGGTTGATGAAGAAGGCGGAGACGAAGTACAGGCCGGTGACGGCCAGGTAGACCTCGATGCCGCGCGAAGTCTCCTCCTGCGCCTGCATCGCGAACATCGTCAGCTCGGCGATCGACACCGCGAACGCGACCGAGGAGTTCTTGATGATGTTCATGCTCTCGCTGGTCAGCGGCGGGATGACGATGCGGAAGGCCATCGGCAGCAGCACATAGCGGTAGGTCTGCGGCAGGCTGAAGCCCATCGCCAGACCCGCGTAGCGCTGGCCCTTGGGCAGGCTCTGGATGCCGGCCTTGACCTGCTCGGCCACGCGCGCCGAGGTGAAGAAGCCCAGCGCGAACACCACCAGGATGAAGCTGGGCACGCCGCGCAGCGGCGTGATCAGCGAGGGCAGCACGTGGTACCAGAGGAAGACCTGGACCAGCAGCGGGACGTTGCGGAACAGCTCGGTCCAGGCATTGCCGATCGCCACCAGCAGCTTGCTGGGCGTGGTGCGCAGGATGCCCATCAGCGAACCCACCAGCAGGGCCACCACCAGGGCCAGCAAGGCCACGCTCAAGGTCCAGCCCCAGGCCGAGAGCATCCAGTCCAGATAGGTGATGTCACCACCGTTGCCGAAGCAGCGTGGCATCACCTCGCCGTCGATGGTGTTCTTGCAGAACACCTGCCAATCCCAAGTCATCGCCACCGCGATCTCTCCTAAAAAACGAGGCCGCCCGAACTCGGCCGGGCGGCCCCTTAGCCTTCAGTAAACGCCCGGCTTACCTCTTGGCGTAATCTTCCATCGGCTTGTCGTTCGGGTTGGCCCAGGCCGCCTTGGTGTTCTCGTTGGCGGGCATGCCGACCTTGGTGTTGGCCGGCGGGATGGGCTGTTCGAACCACTTGTTCCACAGCTTGGCGAGGTCGCCCGACTTCATCTGGGCCTTGATGCTGTCGTCGACGGCCTTCTTGAACGCGGGGTCGTCCTTGCGGATCATGATCGCGATCGGCTCGACCGACAGCACCTCGCCGACGATCTTGAACTCGGCCGGGTTCTTGGCCTTGGCGATATTGCCGGCCAGGATCGCGCCGTCCATCACGAAGGCGTCGGCACGGCCCGATTCCATCAGCAGGAAGCTGTCGGCATGGTCCTTGCCGAACACTTCCTTGAAGTCCACGCCGGTGGCGCGCTCATGCTTGCGCAGGGTCTGCACCGAGGTCGTGCCGGTGGTGGTGGCGATGGTCTTGCCGTTCAGCTGGGCAATATTCGTGATGCCCGAGTTGGCCTTGACGGCGATGCGCACTTCCTCGACGAAGGTGGTGACGGCGAAGGCCACGTCCTTCTGGCGGGCGGTGTTGTTGGTGGTCGAGCCGCACTCGATGTCGACGGTGCCGTTCTGCACCAGCGGGATGCGGTTCTGCGAGGTGACCGGCTGGTACTTGATGTCCAGCTTGGCCAGGCCCAGCTGCTTCTGCACATCGGCCAGCACCTTCTGGCAGATCTCGACGTGATAGCCGACATACTTGCCGTCGCCCAGGGTGTAAGACAGCGCGCCGGAAGATTCGCGCACGCCCATGGTGACCGCGCCGCTGTCCTTGATCTTCTTCAGCGTGTCATCGGCATGCGCCACACCGGCAGCGGCCGCGACGGCCAGCACAAGCAATGTCTTCTTCATAGGGAGCTCCTCGTTCAAGATCGGTTCTCAGAGCGCGAAGCAGACCATGAGCCCACTTCGTGCGATGTACGCATTTCTACGCATTTGCGCCGCCCCAGCGGCGACCGTCCATCTTATTTGCAAGATCTGCGCCCAATCCAGCGGGGCGCTACGCAAACAAGCGCCGCACTCTAGCCGCAGGGGCGATTGTCGCCCAATGCCGATTCTGGCCGGCCCGATGCCGCAGCGACATGACCACCTCGGGTAAATACCGAGACCGAAGCTCAGGCGCGCTGGGTAAGGAACTCCCACAGCGCCAGCGCCGCCGGCTTGCTGCGCCGCGCGACTTCCGGCCGCTCGCGGTAGATGCGCAGCTCCATGCTCAGCTCGTACTCGCCGGGCTCGGTCGCCTGCACCAGGCGGCGCGACTTCAGCTCCTTCTTGACCGAGCTGGCCGGCAGGAAGGCCACGCCATGGCCCTCCAGCGCCATCGCCTTCAGGCCCTCGGCCATGTCGGTCTCGTAGATCGCGTCCAGGTTCAGCGCGGTCGGCGAATCCTTGACGATCAGCTCCACCAGCCGGCCCAGGTAGGCGCCCGAGGCATAGGCGAGGAAGGGGATCTTCTGGCCCGGATGGCCCGGCAGGCCGAACAGCGGCCGCCCCTGCGGGTCGGCCTTGGCATAGGCGGCCAGGGTCTCGACGCCCAGCGAGGCCATCTCGTAGCGCTCCGGGTCCAGCTGCAGCGGCTGGCTGGCATGGTGATAGACCAGCAGCAGGTCGCAGTTGCCCTCGCTGAGCTGCAGCATCGCGTCGTGCACGTTCAGCGCATTGAGCCGGCTCTTGACCGCGCCGAAGCGCTGGCGCAGGTCCATCAGCCAATGCGGGAAGAAGCTGAAGGCCAGCGAATGCGGCACCGCGAACTCGATCATGTCCTGCCCGGCCGCCTGGTGGCTGCGCAGCATATTGCGCGTCGCCTGCAGGCTGCCCAGGATCTCGATCGCCTGGTCCAGCAGGGTCTCGCCGGCGGCGGTCAGCCGCGTCGGATAGGAGCTGCGGTCCACCAGATCCACCCCGGCCCAGGCCTCCAGCGCCTGGATGCGGCGCGAGAACGCCGGTTGGGTCACATGTCTGAGCTGTGCGGAGCGCGAAAAGCTGCGCGTCTCCGCCAGGCTGACGAAGTCTTCAAGCCATTTGGTTTCCACGCGGGCAGTGTAGCCGCGCCGCTCAGACCGCCGGCCGCGGGCTGCCCGCCTCGTCCCCGCCGGCCTGCTGCAGCCGCCACATCTGCGCATAGCGCCCGTCCAGCGCCAGCAGCTGCGCATGGTGGCCGCGCTCGATGATGCGGCCGGCCTCCATCACCAGGATCTCGTGCGCGTCGACGATGGTGGAGAGCCGGTGCGCGATCACCAGCACCGTCTTGTTGCGCCCCACCGCCTCCAGCTCGGCCTGGATCGCGCGCTCGTTGCGCGAGTCCAGCGCCGAGGTGGCTTCGTCGAAGATCAAGAGCGGCGGATTCTTCAGCAGGGTGCGCGCGATCGCGACGCGCTGCTTCTCGCCGCCGCTGAGCTTGAGCCCGCGCTCGCCCACCATGGTCTCGTAGCCGCGCGGCATCGCGGCGATGAAGTCGTGGATATGCGCCGCGCGCGCCGCCGCCTCGATCTCCTCGGGCGTGGCGCCGGGCCGGCCGTAGGCGATGTTGTAGGCCACCGTGTCGTTGAACAGCACCGTGTCCTGCGGCACGATGCCGATCGCGCGCCGCAGCGAGCCCTGGCTCACCGCGCGGATGTCTTGCCCGTCGATCGTGACGTGGCCGGCATCGACGTCGTAGAAGCGGTACAGCAGCCGCGCCAGGGTGCTCTTGCCCGAACCGCTGGGGCCGACCACCGCCACCTTCTTGCCGGCCGGGATCTCGAAGCTCAGGTCCTTCAAGATCGGGCGCGCCGCCTCGTAGGCGAAGTCGACATGCTCGAAGCGCACCGCCGCCCCCTCCACCCGCAGCGCCGCGGCGTCGGGCGCATCGGCCACCTCGCGCTCGCGCTCCAGCAGGCCGAACATCTTGTCCAGGTCGGTCAGGCTCTGCTTGATCTCGCGGTAGATCACGCCCAGGAAGTTCAGCGGGATGTAGAGCTGGATCATGAAGGCGTTCACCATCACCAGGTCGCCCAGGGTCATCGTGCCCGCCACCACGCCCTGGGTCGCGCGCCACAGCATCGCCACCAGGGCCAGCGCGATGATCAGCTGCTGGCCGCTGTTCAGGAAGGCCAGGGTGCTCTGCGCCTTCAGCTGGGTGCGGCGCAGCTGCTCCAGACTCTCGTCGTAGCGGCCCGCCTCGAAGTCCTCGTTGTTGAAGTACTTGACCGTCTCGTAGTTCAAGAGCGAGTCGATCGCCTTGCTGTGCGCCACCGAGTCGAGCTCGTTGAGCCGGCGCCGGAACTTGGTGCGCCATTCGGTCACGATCACGGTAAAGCCGATGTAGAACACCAGCGCGCCGAGCGTGATCCAGGCGAACCAGGCGTCGAACTTGTAGGCCAGCAGTCCCAGCACCAGCACCACCTCGATCAGGGTCGGCACGATGCTGTAGAGCGAATAGGAGATCAGCGAATGAACCGCGCGGGTGCCGCGCTCGATGTCGCGCGTCATGCCACCGGTCTGGCGCTCCAGGTGAAAGCGCAGGCTTAAGGCGTGCAGATGGCGGAACACCTGCAGCGAGATCGAGCGTGCCGTGCCCTCGGTGGCCTTCGCGAAGATCAGCTCGCGCGCCTCGGTGAACAGCGAGGTCGACAGGCGCAGCGCCCCATAGGCCAGCAGCAGGCTCAGCGGCACCACCAGCAGTGCCTGCGGGTCGCCGGGCTTCAGGCTCAGGCTGTCCACCAGCGACTTCAGCAGCACCGGCACGCCAACATTGCTGAGCTTGGCCGCCAGCATGAAGCCCAGCGCCAGCCCGACCCTCCAGCGGTAACGCCACAGATAGGGCAGCAGCTTGGCGATCGTGGCCCAGTCGGAGCGCGCCGCGGCTGGCGCGCCCTCGGCGGTGGCGGGAGGCAGCAGGGGGCTGGCGCGGCGGCTGGCTTGTCGCATGTGTTTTTGCTTGGGAGGACGGCGGCAATCAGGGAAAATGCCGGGCAGAACAAGAGTAAAAAGCCATTCTCACCGGGATCCCCCTTTCATGTCCGAACAAGTCCAACAAGCCCCCGCCTCCCCGCGCGAACTGGTGCTGCGCGTGATGCCGATGCCGGCCGACGCCAATGCCAACGGCGATATCTTCGGCGGCTGGATCATGGCCCAGGTCGACTTGGCCGGCTCGGTGCTGCCGGCGCGCATCTCGCGCGGCCGCGTCGCCACCGTGGCCGTCAACGAATTCATCTTCAAGCAGCCGGTCTCGGTCGGCGACCTGCTGAGCTTCTACGCCCAGGTCACCCGCGTCGGCCGCACCTCGGTCACCGTGCATGTCGAGGTGGTCGCCGAGCGCGACCCCGCCAATCCCCATGTGGTCAAGGTCACCGAGGCCAACCTGACCTATGTGGCGATCGACCGCGAGGGCAAGCCCCGCGCCTTCGCCAACCCGGCCTGAAACAGCGCGGCGCGATGCGGCGCAGCGTCCTGATCCTCGGCGGCGGCGCCATCGGCAGCGCCGTCGCGGCCCATCTGGCCGCGCTCGCGCCCGCGCGCTTCGAGATCACGGTGCTGGAGCGCGACCCGGGCTATGCCCTCGCCTCCTCGGCCCGCTCGGCCGCCTCGATCCGCCAGCAGTTCTCGACCCCGCTGAACATCGCGCTGTCCCAGTACGGGCTGCAGGTGCTGCGCGAGCTGGGCCCTCAGGCGGCCCTGGTCGAGCAAGGCTATCTCTACCTGGCCGGCAGCGCGGCCGGCGCCGAGCAGCTGGCCCGCCAGCGGGCACTGCAGGCCGGACTGGGCGCCGACATCGAGCTGCTGGAGCCCGCCGCGCTGGCCGCGCGCTGGCCCTGGCTGCACACGCAAGACCTGACCCTGGGCGCCTGGGGCCGCAGCGGCGAGGGCTGGTTCGACGGCTGGGGCCTGCTGCAGCATTTCCGCCGCCGGGCCCTGGCCGCGGGCGTGCGCTATCTGCCGGCCGAGGCCGCCGCGCTGGAGCGCGAGGCTAGCGGCGCGCTAGCGGGCGTGCGTGGCCGCGACGGCGCCCTGCTGCAGGCCGATCTCTATGTGCTGGCCTGCGGCGCCTGGTCCGGCGCGCTGGCCGCCACCGCGGGCCTGGCCGTGCCGGTGCAGGCCAAGCGGCGCAGCGTCTACGCCTTCCACACGCCGGAGCGCGCCGCCGGCTGCCCGCTGGTGATCGACCCGTCCGGCCTCTGGTTCCGCCCCGAGGGCGCCCATGGCCAGTTCATCTGTGGCGGCCCGCCGCTGGACGCGGCCGATCCCGCCGACCTGCCGCTGGACCCGGAGCCCGAGCTCTTCGAGCAGCGCCTGTGGCCGGCACTGGCCGCGCGCGTGCCCGGCTTCGAGAGCCTGCGCCAGCAGCGCGCCTGGGCCGGCTATTACGAGATGAACGGCTTCGACCACAACGGCCTGGTCGGCCCGCTGGCGGCCTGTCCGAACCTGCTGCTGGCCTGCGGCTTCTCGGGCCATGGGCTGCAGCATGCACCGGGCATCGGCCGCGGCCTGGCCGAGTGGATCGCCTGCGGCGCCTACCAGAGTCTGGACCTGGCGCCGCTGACACCCGACCGCATCGCGGCCGGGCGCCCCTATCTCGAGCTCAATGTGATCTGAGCGCCCGCCGGCCCCGGCTGCTGGGGCTTGCCAGCCGCGCCACCGCGTAGTCTGATCGATCACCGATCCTCCCCGGGAGACCCGTATGGACACTCCAGCATTCGGCCGCCCGCAGCATTTCGTCGTCAGCCATCATGACGAGGCGGCCTTCAAGGGTGGCGGCCTGCGCAGCTATTCGACCTACCGCGATCTCGGCACCGCGGAGGCGACAAGCGGCCTGGTGCGGGCGCATGTGATCCGCATGGTCGCGCCGTTCCGGCCGGAACTGAGCCTGCGCCACCATCACGAGGTCCAGTTCCAGATGGTCTACTGCCTGAAGGGCTGGTTCGAGACCGAGTTCGAGGGCCAGGGCCGGCATCGCCTGCTGGCTGGCTCCTGCTGGGTGCAGCCGCCCAGCATCCGCCACACCGTGGTCGGCTGGTCGGACGACTGCGAGCTGCTGGAGATCCTGATGCCGGCGGAGCACCCGACCGTCAACGATCCCTGAGACAGCCGATCTAGGGCGCGATCTCGAGGATCGCATTGCCGATCAGCGCGCCCTGCTCGACGGCCTCATGCGCGGCCGCGATGCCGGCCAGCGGCCAGCGCCCGCCGATCGTGTGCTGCAACCGGCCCTGCACCAGCAGCCGGCCCAGCCCCGCCACGGCGGCCTCGCGCGCCGCCGGGCTCAGCTCGTAGACGAGGAAGAGCTGCAGGCCGATCGAGCCGAACAGCAGCTGGCGGTAGGGAATCGGGATCTCGGCATAGCTGTTCGAGCCGTAGCTGACCAGCTGCCCATGCGGGCGCAGCACGCCCTCCGACAGCAGGTGCACCGTGGAGGCAAAGTCCGTGTCGATGATGGCGTCGACGCCGCGCCCCGCCGTCAGCTCCAGCAGGCGCGCGCCGACCGCCTCGCGCTTGTAGTCGATCGTGGCGGCGACGCCGGCCCGCTCGGCATGCACGGCCTTGGCCGCGGAGCCCACCGTGCCGATCACCCGCGCGCCGGCCTGCGCGGCCAGCTTGGCGGCGTAATGGCCGACCGAGGACGAGGCGCCGATCACCAGCACCGTCTGGCCCGCCAACTCGCCCAGGCGCTCGACGGCGTGAAAGGCGGTCATCGCCGGGATGCCCAGGCAGGCCCCCGCCGCATCGTCCACCGTATCGGGCAGCGGCACGGCCTGCGCCTCGGGCAGGGCCACATACTCGGCCGCCGTGCCCAGGGTGCGCCGCCACTGCGCGTTCCAGAGCCAGACCCGCTCGCCGATTCGCCGCGCCGAGACGCCGGCGCCGGCGCCGGCGCCGACCGAGTCGATCAGCCCCGCGCCATCGCTGTGCGGCACGACCAGGGGCCCGTCCAGCGGCCGGGCTTGCCGGGTCTTGACGTCCGAAGGGTTGACGCCGGAGCTGCGCAGCCGCACCCGTACCTCGCCCGGCCCCGGCTCGGGTCGTGGCAGTTCGCCAAGCTCCAGCACCTGCCGCGCCGTTGCGCGAACACCAGGCTGCCTGCATGTCGACCTTGCCGCATCAGCTGTCAGGAGCTTGATCCTGAACCGCTGTGCGTCAGGCCGTCAACAGGCCGAGCGCTTGCGCAGGGCCTCGTAGATCAGCAGCGAGGCATGGGCATCGTTGGCCGCGTACTGCAGCTGCTGCGGCGTCAGGCGCGGGTTGGCCCAGTTGGAGGTGGTGGCCTTCTTGGACTTGCTCATGCGCTGGCCCAGCACGATCGCCACCGCCGCCTTCAGGCCGACGGCCTGCTTGAAGCCCAGGCGCCGCACGCTGTACGAGAGGTCGATGGACGCGCCCAGGCGCAGGCCGAAGCGGCGCTGCAGCTGCGGCCGGTCCGAGGCCAGGCCGAAGCCGACCTTGACGATCTCGTCCGACTCGATCACCGCGCGCAGGAAGTCCTCCGCGCCGGGCAGGCTCGTCTGCACGATGAAGGCCTGCTCCCGGGTCGCGAACTGCACCACGTCGGGCCCGGTCTGCGGCGCGCCGGCGACGAAGACCGGCTTGCTCTCGGTATCGAAGCCCACATGGCCGGCGGCGCGCAGCGCGTGCTCGGCGGCCGCGAACTGCGCGGGCTCGCGCAGCAGCTGGATCTGGCCCGGCGCCAGCGCCGGATAGGGTGGCAGGGCCGCGATCTGTTCGGGCGTGGGCCGTTGTTCGAACGGCAGGGGTCGGTCCATCATCGTCGCGAGTCTGTCGGCGGGTTTTACATCCGGCCCGGTGGCGCCTCGGGCGGCCCACACCAAGGCCTTGTTTCCACGACGTTTTTTCCCGTGGGCACACATTATGCGGCGCGGCGCCGTACCGCCTTCAGGGAGAAGCAAGCATGAAGTACGCAGTCGCTCGCTTGTTGTTCGGCGCCGGCCTGGCCTTGAGCCTGCTGAACGCCCAGGCCGCCCCGGTGCCCTCCGGGCTCAGCATCACCGCCTCGGTGGCGCTGGACACGGCCAACTCCTTGGACCCGGTCGGCGGTGCCAGCCAGTCCGGTTCCTTCTTCCACAGCAATGGCAGCCCCGGCAGCGCCGGCTTCAGCAATCTGCCCGGCAGCATGTCGCCCAGCAGCCTCAGCGGCGCCCTGCTGCAGACCGGCGACAGCCTCGGCCTGAGCTTCTCGATGTCCGGCAGCACCAATGACGGCGCCGATGTGCAGACCGATGGCCTGTTCGCCGACTATCTGCTGAGCCTGGTCAACAGCTCGGCCACCGACACCTTCACCCTGCTGTTCCGGGTCTCCGCGCGCAATGCGGTGCAGGCCAGCGGCGCGGACGCCTTCGCCTTCTCGGACCTGAGCGTCAAGGATGCGGGGCTGAACGAGCTGTTCTTCAGCGACTACCGCGCCGACACGCTCAACCCCGGCTCCAACTTCGAGCTGCAGAGCCTCGACGACAGCTTCACCATCGTGCTGGCGCCCGGCCAGAGCACCACGCTCAGCGCGCTGCAGCGCCAGCGCGGCGGCGCCTTCGGCGACGGCGCCGGCAGCTATGGCGCGACATTGGCCAGTTCGATCCTGCTGGAGGAGGTGCGCAGCAGCGGCGGCCCCAACGAGCTGCCACTGCCCGGCAGCCTGCCGCTGGCGCTGCTGGGCCTGCTGAGCGGAGCCTGGGCGCTGCGCCGCCACCACCCGCTTCCCTGACATCCTCGTCGGCAACGCAAGAAAGGTAGTGCGCGTCATGATGAACCAGCCCCTCCCCTCGTCCCTGGTCCGCCCCCTGCAGAGCCTGGCGCTCGGCCTGGGCCTGATGATCGCGGCCGCGCCGGCCCAGGCCTGCTCCGCCGAGCCGCTGCTGGGCTCGATCTGCCTGGTGCCCTACAACTTCTGCCCGCGCGGCTTTGCCGATGCGTCCGGGCAGATCCTGTCGATCGCCCAGAACACGGCGCTGTTCTCGCTGCTGGGCACCACCTACGGCGGCGACGGCCGGGTCACCTTCGCGCTGCCCGACCTGCGCGGACGCGTGCCACTCGGCAGCGGCACCGGGCCGGGACTGGGCCCGATCGACCTCGGCCAGGTCGGCGGCCAGGAGACGGCCCAGCTGACGGTGGCGCAGATGCCCGCGCACAGCCACGGCGCCCAGCTGCGCGGCAGCAGCGCCGCCGGCAACACCGACAGCCCGGCCGGCGCGGTCTCGGCCAAGCTGGCGCGCTCCAATGTCTACAGCAGCGCGGGGCCCGACACCAATATGAGCGCCAGCGCGATCACGGTCGGCAGCGCCGGCAACGGCCAGCCCTTCTCGATCCGCGACCCCTATCTGGGCCTGCGCTACTGCATCGCGATCGAGGGCATCTTCCCCTCGCGCAACTAAGCCCGGCACCGGGGGTGCCGCGATGCACGGCGCCCCGATCGGCTCCTTCTTACTCGAACTTGCTGAAGTCCGGCTGGCGCTTCTGGAAGAAGGCCTGGAAGGCCTCCATCGCCTCGGGGCTGCGCAGGCGCCCGCTGAAGATATCCGCCTCGGTCTTGATCGCCTCGTTCACGGCCTCGCGCTGCGGCGCGCGCATCAGGCGCTTACTCTCGCGCACCGCGCTGGGCGCCAGGGTGTTGAAGCGCTCGGCGACGCGACGCGCATGGTTGACCACCTCGCCGGACGGCAGCACCGCGTTGGCGATGCCGCATTCCACCGCCTGCTCGCCGGTGAAGGGGTCGCCCAGCAGCAGCTTCTCGGCCGCGCGGCGATTGCCCATCAGCTGCGGCACCAGCAGGCTGGAGCCGAACTCCGGCACCAGGCCCAGCGCGACAAAGGGCATCGCCAGGCGGGCATCGTCGGCCACATAGACGAAGTCGCAATGCAGCAGCAGGGTGGTGCCGATGCCGATCGCGGCGCCGGTCACCGCGGCGATCACCGGCTTCTCGCAGGCCAGCAGCGCGCGCATGAACTGGAACACCGGCGCATCGTCGCCGGTGCGCGGGCGGGCCATGAAGTCCTCCAGGTCGTTGCCGGAGGTGAAGATGCCGGGCTGGCCGTAGATCAGGATGGCGCGCACCTCGCCAGCACCGGCGGCGGCGTTGATGGCATCGGCCATCTGCTGGTACATGTCGCCGGTCAGCGCGTTCTTCTTCTCGGGTCGGGCGATTTCGATGCCGGCCACGCCGTTGACGATCGCGGTCTTGATGCTCATGTCGGGGTCTCCTGTGGGAATGGGTGTGATTGTCGGGGCAGCCCGCGGCTTCATCAGGCCGTGGCGGTCAGCGCCTGCACCTGGGTCCAGTGGTTGGCCAGATGCATCAGATGGGCGCGCTGGTATTCGGCACGACTCAGCTCGCCATAGGCGAAATGCGGCCGCAACGCCCCCTTGTGCGTCGCGAAGGCGTCCATCGCATCCAGCAGGCGCTGCACCGAGGCCCGCAGGCTCTGCCGGGGATCCAGCGCCGGCGCGCCGGGGATGGGTTCGGCCAGGTTGTGGCTCATCTGGCCGCGCGCGTCGAACCAGGCGAAGGCGGCGCGGCCGAGGGTCTGCTGGAACAGCGCGCCCTTGGGCTCCGGATAGCCCTGCATCGAGAACTCGATGCTCTGCGCCGCATGCTGCAGCATCTGCGCCAAGCTCCATTGCTCATGCGCCAGATGATGCTGGCGCATCAGCAGCTCCAGCACCGATTCGCGCGCCTGCGGCCAGCCGGCAAAGCCGGGCGACAGCGCGCCCGCGCAGCCGCTCAGGCCCAGGGGGGCGCTCGCGGCGATCAGCAGCTGGCGGCGTCGCATCGCAAGCAGCTCAGGCCAGCCAGGCGGGCACCTGCGGCCACAGGCTGGATTCGAAACCGCGGCGAAAGAAACCGAAATGGCCGATGCGGCGCACGCCCACGTCCTTGGGTGCGATGCGGCGCAGCTCGGGCCGGGCGCCGGCATAGAAGCCGTGCAGCGATTCGGTATTGCGGCGCGACATGAACTCGTCGTCGGTAAAAGCCAGCGACAGCATCGGCGTCGCCAGCGCCGCGTACTGCGCGCGCAGCGCCTCGCCGCCCTCGCCCATCATGTAGCCGGGGTCCAGGCACCAGCGCCGCCATTGCGCCATCACGCCCTTCGGCAGGTCGCCGACCTTGCGCAGCTTGCGGCCCGGGAAATAGCCGAACAGCGGCAGCGCCAGCGGCACGAGCACATACCAGAGCCACCAGACATAGCGCTTCAGGCCCGCGCTGTTCTCGCGCCAGTAGCCGCTGCCGCAGCCCACGGTGACCGCGCGGCTGACGCGCGCGCGGTTCGGCAGCAGGCCGAGGATCTGGCCGCCCAGGCTGTGGCCCAGCCAGTGGATGGGTTTGTGCTCACCGCCCAGCCGGCGCGACAGCTCGTCCAGCGCCGCGCTGGCATCGCGCTCGGCCCAGGTGCGGATGTCCGCATCCAGGCCTTTCAGCGAGCGCTGCATCGCGGCCGGGCGCGAGGCGCCCATGCCGCGGTAATCGAAGCTCAGCACCAGCCAGCCCTGCGCCGCCATCCAGCGCGCGAAGTCCGCGTAGTAGCGCTGCTCGACGCCCATCGCCGGCGCGATCAGCAGCCCGGCCTTGGCCGTGGCCGCATCGCCGTAGCAATGGCCCTTCAGTTCGAAACCGTCGGTCGCTGCAAAGCTGATGATGCTCATCGCGGACTCCCTGCGCTGGAATCAAGACGGCAAGCGCGGCCGGAGCCGCGCCTGCGATCGAACGCTTACAGGCGCTCGATGATGCCGGCTGCGCCCTGGCCGGCGCCGACGCACATGGTCACCATGCCGTACTTGGCGCCGGTGCGGCGCAGGCCATGGATGACCGAAGCCGCGCGGATCGCGCCGGTGGCGCCCAGCGGGTGGCCCAGCGCGATCGCGCCGCCGTTCGGGTTCACCTTGCTGCGGTCCAGCACGATGCCCTTGCTGTCCAGGTCGTTCAGCACGGCCAGCGACTGCGCGGCGAAGGCCTCGTTCAGCTCGATCCAGCCCAGGTCGGCGGCGCTGATGCCGGCCAGCTTCAGCGCGGCGGGGATGGCCTCGATCGGGCCGATGCCCATGATCTCGGGCGGCACGCCGCGCACGGTGAAGCTGACGAAGCGGGCCAGCGGCTTCAGGTCGAAGCGCTTGACCGCGGCTTCCGAGGCCACGATCAGCGCGCCGGCGCCGTCCGAGGTCTGCGAGCTGTTGCCGGCGGTGACGCTGCCCTTGGCGGCGAACACCGGCTTGAGCTTCGCCAGGCCTTCCAGCGAGGTGTCCTTGCGCGGGCCTTCGTCGATGTCGACGACGCGCTTCCTGGTGATCACGCCGTCGCCGCTCAGGTCGGGCTGGCGATCGATCACCTCGAAGGGCGTGATCTCGTCCCTGAAGTGACCGGCCTCGATGGCGGCCAGCGCGCGGCGGTGCGATTCCAGCGAGAAGGCGTCCTGGTCCTCGCGCGAGACCTTCCACTTCTCGGCCACCTTCTCGGCGGTCAGGCCCATGCCGTACGCCAGGCCGATGTTCTCGTCGCGCTCGAAGATCGCGGGCGGGAAGCTGGGCTTGTTGCCGCCCATCGGCACCATCGACATCGACTCGACGCCGCCGGCGATCATCACCTCGGCTTCGCCGACGCGGATGCGGTCCGCCGCCATCGCCAGGGCGGTGATGCCGGAGGCGCAGTAGCGGTTGATCGTCACGCCGCCCACCGTGTTCGGCAGGCCCGACAGCACCGCGGCCACGCGGGCGATGTTCATGCCCTGCTCGCCCTCGGGGAAGGAGCAGCCGATGATCGCGTCCTCGATCACGCTGGGGTCAAGACCCGGCACCTGGGCCAGCGCGGCCTGGATCACGCGCGACAGCATCTCGTCCGGGCGCGTGTTCTTGAAATAGCCGCGGCCCGATTTGCCGATCGGCAGGCGGGTGGCGGCGCAGATGTAAGCTTCTTGAACTTGCTTGCTCATGATGTGATTCCTTGTGGGGCCGCCTGATCAGTTGCGCACCGGCTTGCCGGTCTGCAGCATGCCCATGATGCGTTCCTGGGTCTTCGGGTGCTCCAGCAGCGAGCAGAAATGCTTGCGCTCCAGCGCCATCAGGTATTCCTCGTCGACCAGGGCACCGGCCTCGACCTCGCCGCCGCACAGCACGTCGGCGATCAGCGCGGCCAGGTGGAAGTCATGCTGGCTGATGAAGCCACCATCGCGCATGTTCGCCAGCTGCGCCTTCACGGTGGCGATGCCGGAGCGGCCCGCGACCGGGAACTTGGCCTTCAGTGGCGCGCGGTAGCCGGAGTCGGCCATGGCCTTGACCTGGGCCGAGGCGACGAACAGCAGCTCGTCCTTGTTCGGCACGATGATGTCGCTGTCCAGCAGGTAGCCCAGCTTCTGCGCTTCCAGCGCGGAGGTCGCCACCTTGGCCATCGCGGCGCTGGTGAAGCCGTCCTTCAGGAAGGCGAAGATGTCGGCGTTGGCATTGCCGGCCGCGGCCATCTCGGCGGCGCGGCGCGCGATATAGGTCAGGCCGCCGCCGCCCGGGATCAGGCCGACGCCCACTTCCACCAGGCCGACATAGGACTCCATATGCGCGACGCGGCGGGCGCAATGCACCGCCAGCTCGCAGCCGCCGCCCAGGGCCAGGCCGCGCATCGCGGCGACCACCGGCACATTGGCGTAGCGGATGCGCAGCATCATGTCCTGCAGCTTCTTCTCTTCCGGGGCGATGCCCTTGGCGCCCTTGGTCATGAAGACCGGCATCAGCGCTTCCAGGTTGGCGCCGGCGGAGAACACGTCGTCCGGGCTCCAGATCACCAGGCCCTTGTACTTGGCCTCGGCGATCTCGACGGCCTTCAACAGGCCCTCGGTCACGGTCGGGCTGATCAGGTGCAGCTTGCAGTCGATCGAGGCGATCAGCACCTCGCCGTCCAGCGACCAGACGCGCACTTCCTCGTTCTTGAACTCCTCGGTGCCGGCCTTCAGCGCGGCCACGGCGCCCTCGCCGACCAGGCTTTCCGGGAAGGCCTGGCGCTCATAGACCGGCAGCTTGGCGCGCGGCTTGAACTTGGCCTCGGCGGCGCTCCAGGAACCATTGGCGCTGTGCACGCCGCCGTTCTCGGCCACCGGGCCTTCGAACACCCAGGCGGGCAGCGGCGCGCTGGAGAGGGTCTTGCCGGCGTCGATGTCGGCCTTGACCCATTCCGCCACCTGCTTCCAGCCGGCGGCCTGCCACAGCTCGAACGGGCCCTGTTGCGAGCCGAAGCCCCAGCGCATCGCGAAGTCGATCTCACGCGCTGTGTCGGCCACGGTATCCAGGTGCACGGCCACGTACTGGAAGGAGTCACGCAGGATGGACCACAGGAACTGAGCCTGCGGGTTGCTCGATTCGCGCAGCAGCTTGATGCGGTCCGCGGCCGGCTTCTTTAGCATGCGCGCGACGATCTCGTCGGCCTTCTTGCCGCCGGCAACGTATTCGCCGGTCGCGAAGTCCAGGCGCTGGATGTCCTTGCCGACCTTCTTGTAGAAGCCGGCGCCGCTCTTCTGGCCCAGCGCCCCCTTCTCGATCAGGCCGGCCAGCACCTTGGGCGTGGCGTAGGTCGAATAGAAGGGGTCGTCCTTCAGGTTGTCCTGCATGGTCTTGACGACATGGGCCATCGTGTCCAGGCCCACCACGTCGGCGGTGCGGAAGGTGCCCGAGGAAGCACGGCCCAGCTTCTTGCCGGTCAGGTCGTCGACCACATCGACCGACAGGCCGAACTTCTCGGCCTCGATCATCGTGGCCATCATGCCGGCGATGCCGACGCGGTTGGCGACGAAGTTGGGCGTGTCATTGGCGCGCACGACGCCCTTGCCGACCGCGCTGGTGACGAAGCTCTCCAGCTGGTCGATCACTTCCGGACGCGTGGTCGGCGTGTTGATCAGCTCGACCAGGTACATGTAGCGCGGCGGGTTGAAGAAGTGGATGCCGCAGAAGCGCGGCTTGATAGCCTCCGGCAGCACTTCGCTGAGCTTGGTGATCGACAGGCCCGAGGTGTTGGACGCGACGATCGCATGCGGCGCCACGAAGGGAGCGATCTTGGTGTACAGATCCAGCTTCCAGTCCATGCGCTCGGCGATGGCCTCGATGATCAGGTCGCAGTCGCGCAAAACCTCGAGGTGTTCCTCGTAATTCGCCTGCTGGATCAGCGCGGCGTTCTCCGCCACGCCCAGCGGCGCGGGCTTGAGCTTCTTCAGGCCCTCAACGGCCTTGCCGACGATCCCGTTCTTCGGACCTTCCTTGGCAGGCAGGTCGAACAGCACGACCGGCACCTTGACGTTGACCAGGTGCGCAGCGATCTGCGCGCCCATCACGCCAGCGCCGAGCACGGCGACTTTGCGAACTTGGAATCGACTCATGGTTACTCCAATGACTATCAAGCGGAAAAAAGAAAATCGCGCACCGCCGGCCACCAGGCCTCGGGCTCGTCGCGCAGGCCATGGGTATGGTCGGCGCGCTCCAGGGTCAGGCGCATGACGGCGGCGCCGGCCGGTGCCGCCGCGGCCAGCCGGTCGCCATGGGCCACCGGCGTCCAGCGGTCGCCGCGGCTGTGGATCAGCAGCAGCCGGCTGCCAGCCGGCATCTGCCGGATCGCGAGCTCCGGCCGCAGGCGGCGCTCCGCGGTCGGGGCCAGGTGGCGCCCCAGCTGCAGCACCGCATGGGCGAAGGGGTAGGCCTTCCAGAACATCGGCAGATTCGGCGCGCAGCCCTCGGCGACGATGCGCTCGAAGGGAAAGTCCGCGCGCGGCATCGCGTTGATGATGTTCATCGCGCCGAAGGAAGCGGTCAGCGCATGCACCGGCAGGCCCGGATAGCGCTGGCGCGCCCATTGGCCCACGGCCACGACATCGGCCGGCCAGTCGAAGTTGGTCGACTCGCTCTCGCCAAAGCCGTTGAAATCGAAGGCCAGCACATGAAAGCCCGCCTCCAGCAGGCGCGCGGCATGGCCGTTGCGCAGCCAGAAGCCCTTGCTGGCCAGGCCCATCGGATGGGCGCAGACCACGACGCCGCGTGCCGGCAGCAGCCGGGTCTCGCGCAGCACCGCGGCCAGGCGCGCCTGGCTGCCGCTGGCGATCTGCACGCGCAGCCAGAGCGCCGCGTCGACCGCGCCGGGCCAGCGCCAGGGCTTCATGAAGCGCCCGAAGAAGGGCTTCTTCAGCTGCCGGTGCCAGAACCAGCGCGCACCGGCGTGACCGCCCGTGAGGGCGCCCCAGCCGCGACCTGCATATTCACCCATCGCGGCCCCGCCTTACTCGACGCGGATCCAGGTCTGGGTGCGGCCCAGCATCGGCATGCCGACATAGCCGCGCACCTCGAGCTTCTTGCCGCCGTCGACCGGCTTCAGGCGCACCTTGTAGACCTTGCCGTCCTTCGGGTCGAGGATGTCGCCGCCGTCCCACAGATCGGCGTCGCCGCTGCTCTTCTTGACATTGCGCAGGATGGTCAGGCCCAGCAGGGACTGGTCCTTGCGCTCGTCGGTGCACTTGTCGCACTTGGCGTCCTGCTTGGCAGGATCCATCAGCTTCTCGATCTTGGCGCTGAAGACGCCGCCGGCCTCGCTGATGCGCACCAGGGACTTCTCCTGCTTGGTCTCGTCGTCGATGGTCTTCCACAGCCCGGTGGGCGTGGCCTGGGCCAGGGCGACGCCTGCGAACAGGCTCAGGGTGGTGGCGGCAATCAGCGATTTCATCGGTTTGTCTCCTTGGTTGGCGGTGTGGGCGAGCGGCCGGCTTGTGGTTTTGCTTAGAACAGCGCCTCGTCCATTTCCATCAGCGGCGCCAGGCCGGCGCGGCAGCTGCGGATCAGGCCGGCCGTCTCGGGCAGCAGCTTCGCAAAATAGAAGCGCGCCGTCGAGAGCTTGGCGGTGTAGAAAGGATCGCCCGAGTCCTTCTTCTCCAGCGCGATCTTGGCCATGCGGGCCCAGAAATAGGCGAAGGTCAGATGGCCGACGACGCGCAGGTAGTCCACCGCGGCGGCGCCCACCTCGTCGGGGTTCTGGAAGGCCTTCATGCCGATCTCGGTGGTCAGCTTGGTGACCTTGTCGCCGATGTCGGCCAGCGGGTTGACGAATTCCTGCATCGCCTCGTTGACGCCTTCCTCCTCGACGAACTCGGCGATCTTCTTGCCGAACTTCTTCAGGGTCGCGCCGTTGTTGGCCAGGATCTTGCGGCCCAGCAGGTCCAGCGACTGGATCGTGTTGGTGCCCTCGTAGATCATGTTGATGCGCGCGTCGCGCACGAACTGCTCCATGCCCCACTCGTGGATGAAGCCATGGCCGCCATACACCTGCATGCAGTGCGAGGTGGCGATCCAGCCGTTGTCGGTGATGAAGGCCTTGATGATCGGGGTCAGCAGCGCGACCTCGGCGTCGGCTTCCTTGCGCTCGTCCTCGTCGTCCGAGGCCAGGGCCTTGTCCAGGGTCAGCGCCACATAGGTCGCCAGCGCGCGGCCGCCCTCGGCATAGGCGCGGGCGGTCAGCAGCATCTTGCGCACATCGGGGTGCACGATGATCGGGTCGGCCGGCTTGTCCGGCGCCTTCGGGCCCGACAGCGCGCGCATCTGGATGCGGTCCTTGGCGTAGATCACGGCATTCTGGTAGGCCACCTCGGTCAGGCCCAGCGACTGGTTGCCCACACCCAGGCGGGCGGCGTTCATCATCACGAACATCGCGGCCAGGCCCTTGTTCGGCTGGCCCACCAGGGTGCCGACGGCGCCGTCCAGGATCATCTGCGCGGTGGCGTTGCCATGGATGCCCATCTTGTGCTCGAGACCGCCGCAGTAGATCGGGTTGCGCTCGCCCAGGCTGCCGTCGGCATTGACCTTGAACTTCGGCACCACGAACAGCGAGATGCCCTTCGAGCCCTCGGGCGCGTCCGGCAGGCGGGCCAGCACCAGGTGGATGATGTTGTCGGCCATGTCATGTTCGCCGGCCGAGATGAAGATCTTCTGGCCGGTGATCTTGTAGCTGCCGTCCGGCAGCGGCTCGGCCTTGCTGCGCAGCAGGCCCAGGTCGGTGCCGCAATGCGGCTCGGTCAGGCACATGGTGCCGGTCCATTCGCCGCTGGTCAGCCTGGGCAGGTAGGTCGCCTTCTGCTCCGGCGTGCCATGGGCATGCAGGGCCTCGTAGGCGCCATGGCTCAGGCCCGGGTACATGGTCCAGGCCTGGTTGGCCGAGTTCATCATCTCGTACAGGCACTGGTTCAGCATCACCGGCAGGCCCTGGCCGCCATGCGCGGGGTCGCAGGACAGCGCGGGCCAGCCGCCTTCCACGTACTGCTTGTAGGCTTCCTTGAAGCCCTTGGGCGTCGTGACCTCATGCGTGCTCTTGTCCAGCTTGCAGCCCTCGGCATCGCCCGAGAGATTCAGCGGCGCGATCACTTCCGAGGCGAACTTGCCACCCTCTTCCAGCACCGCATTGATGGTGTCGGCGTCGATGTCCGCATGGGCGGGCAGCAGCTTCAGCTCGTCGACCACGTTCAGCAGCTCGTGCATCACGAACTTCATGTCGCGCAGCGGCGGGTTGTACTGGGGCATCTCTTACTCCTCGGTTTGGGTTCAGGTGGCGCTGCGCTGGGACTTCTTCGCAGCAGCGGCGGATTTGGGGGCGGGTGCCGCGCTGCCGGCCTGCAGGCCTTCGGGCGTGGCATAGAAATTCACGATGCGCTCGAAGCCGACGCCCGCGCGCGCCAGCGCGCCGGGGCGGCGCATGAAGCGCGCGTCATGGTGCAGCGACAGGATCAGGCCGTGCAGCTCGAACAGGATCTGGTCCACATCGGCGTCGGTGCGCAGATGGCCGGCCTGCTTGGCCAGCACGATCGCTTTCTCCAGCGCCGCGTGCCAGGCCTTGACCATGGTCACCAGCGCGTCGCGCACCGGGCCGGGCCGGTCGTCGAACTCGACCGCGCCGCTGATGTAGATGCAGCCCGAGTCGATCTCGACCGAGACGCGTCGCACCCAGCGCTCGTACAGCGCGCGCAGGCGCGGCAGGCCGCGCGGCTCGCGGATCGCCGGGAAGAACACCTCTTCCTCGAACTTGGCGTGGTACTCGGTCACCACCGCGATCTGCAGCTCCTCGCGCGAGCCGAAATGGGCGAACACGCCCGACTTGCTCATCTTGGTCACGTCGGCCAGCGCGCCGATCGACAGGCCCTCCAGCCCCATGTGCGAGGCCAGGCCCAGCGCCGCCTCCAGGATCACGGCGCGGGTCTGCTGGCCCTTCTGCAGCGAGCGCGCGCCACGGCGGGCGGCGGCGGCATCGGCGGCAGGGGTCTTGGGCTGCGGATCGGACAGGGCGGACACGGTGGGCTTCTTGGGCGTCGGGAGCCGAATAATAAAACGAACGATCGTTCTATTTTGCAGAAATCGCAAGAAAGTCGTGCCGCTTTGTGAAGGCTTTTTTAGGGGTGGCCGCCTAGAAGCCCGCGCCGGGCAAGAACTCTGGTGCTTTGCGATGACACCCTGTTGACGACGTGGCGCCGGCCGCACAGCGGGCATGAATGCTGCTAGCGCACTTGAGTCGATACCCTGGGATGCAGTACCCTGCGACCTGGAGGTCAACGCTGTGGATGTTCTTCAACTGGATGTCTCCGGCCGGCCGCAAGCCTGGATCACGACCAAGGACGCCGCCGTGATCTACGCCAGCGACGGCGTGGCCTGGACTCTGGGCAACCCCTGCCATGTGATGCGCGGCGGCCTGCAGCGCCGTACCGGCATGCAGTCCCGCATCGAGGTGCACCCGATCATCGCGGTGCGCGGCACCGTCCCCAGCCGCGCCTGGCGCCAGACCCCGGCGCTCTCCAACCCCAAGCTGTTCGTGCGCGACCGCTATGTCTGCGCCTACTGCGGCCACAGCTTCCATGTCGACGACCTGACCCGCGAGCACATCGTGCCCACCTCGCGCGGCGGCGCCGACAGCTGGATGAACTGCATCACCGCCTGCCGCGGCTGCAATGGCCGCAAGGGCAGCCGCCTGCCCGAGGAGGCGCGCATGAGCCTGATGTACCTGCCCTATGTGCCCAGCCTGCACGAGGACATGATCCTGCGCGGCCGCCGCATCCTGGCCGACCAGATGGAATTCCTGCTCGCCAGCGTGCCGCGCAGCAGCCGCCTGCACGCGTAAAGAGTTGTTGCAGGCCGGGCGGCCCCGGTCAACGGCCGCACAATCGGGTCCGTTGGGCATGCTGTTCGCCCGAGGAGAGTTACACATGATGACCCGCAAGCTTCTGATCGCCGCCAGCGTGCTGGCCCTGGCCGCCTGTTCCACCACCAGCCCCGACGTGATCCAGCGCGGCGACGCGCAGCGCCTGTCCCAGGTGCAGGACGCCACCGTGCTGTCGGTGCGTCCGGTCACGGTCGACGGCTCGCAGAGCGGCGCCGGCGCGGTGGCCGGTGGCGTGGTCGGCGCGGTGGCCGGTTCCGGCGTTGGCGGCCGGCGCGAGGGCCAGATCGTCGGCGTGCTGGGCGCGGTGGCCGGTGCGGCGCTGGGCAATGTGATCGAGCGCAATGTCACCAGTGAATCCGCGGTCGAGGTGCTGGTGCAGCTGCGCAACGGCGAGCGCCGCGCGATCGTGCAGGCCAAGGGCAACGAGACCCTGAACCCCGGCGAGGCCGTGATCCTGGTCACCACCGGCGGCAAGACCCGCGTCACCCGCGCCCCGGCGATCACCGCGCCGGCGGCCGACTCCAAGAGCTGATCAAGCACTGATCAGGCGCCGCAACGCGCCAGCCAGCCCAGCAGGCCGTCCAGCACGGCCCGCGGCTGTTCCAGGGTCAGCATATGGCCGCAGTCCGGCAGCAGGCTTAGCTCGGCGCCGGCGATGCCCGCGGCCAGCTCGCGCGCCTGCTCCGGCGGCGTGAACCGGTCGTCCAACCCGCCCATCACCCGGGTCGGGCAGTCCACGCCGGCCAGCAGCGGCCGCAGATCGGCGCGCCGCGTCACCAGCTCGTTCTGCCGGATCAGCTCGGCCGGCCCGCAGCGCTGCAGCATCGCCAGAAAGCCCTGCACCAGCGCCGCATCGGCGCGGGCGCCCGCGTGCAGCGCAAAGTCCAGGTTCGCCTGCATCACCGCGTCGAAGCGCCCGGCCCGCATCGCCGCAATGCCCTCGGCGCGCTGGGCCAGGCGCTCGGGCGCGTCCGGCCGCGCCGAGCTGCCCAGCAACGCCAGCCCGCGCACCCGCCGCGGCGCCAGGGCCTGCACCTGCAGCGCCAGCATCGCGCCCATCGAGGCGCCGCACAGCAGCAGAGGCCCGGGCCGTTGCGCCAGCAGCGCCGCGGCCATCGCCTCCAGGCTGGGGTGGTGGAAATGCAGGTCCGAGACCCAGACCGGCAGCCGCGCCGCCAGCGCCGGCAGTTGCGCGCCCCAGACATGGGCATCGCAGCCCAGGCCGGGCAGCAGCACGAGGGTGGCATCTTGCATGATGGACCCAGCATAGCGGGTCAGGTCTTGCCCGCAGACACCCGTGCCGCGGCCGGGTCTATGCTGGCTCCGTCCCTCACCTCACAAGGAGACGCCACCATGCCCACGTCGTTCACCCCGCTGCTGGCCCTGATCGGCCGCATCCTGCTGGCCCTGATGTTCGTGCTGGCCGGCCCCGGCAAGATCAGCGGCGCCGAAGGCACGGCCGCCTTCATGGCCAGCGCCGGCCTGCCGGCCAGCGCGCCGCTGGCGATGCTGGTCGGCGCCTTCGAGCTGCTGGCCGGGCTGGCCCTGATCGCCGGCTTCAAGGCGCGCTGGGCCGCATTGGCCCTGGCCCTGTTCACCCTGGCCGCCAGCTTCCTGTTCCACGGCTACTGGGCCAAGCCGCCCGAGCAGCAGATGGTGCAGCAGCTGCTGTTCATGAAGAACATCGCGGTGGTCGGCGGCCTGCTGCTGCTGGCCGCCTTCGGACCCGGCGCCTGGAGCGTCGACAAGCGCTGACCTCGGCCGAATCTCAGGCGCGGCGCTGGCGCCGCCAGGCGAAATGCAGGCCCACGGCCAGCACGCCGGCGGCGCCCAGCCCCAGCACCCAGCCGGTACCCAGACGCCCGACCGCCAGGCCGGCCAGCCCGACGCCGGCCGACTGGCCGAGGAAGAAGCAGGACGCGAAGGCCGACACCGCCGCGCCGCGCTGCGCCGGCGCCATCTGCGTGGCGTTCAGCTGCAGGGTGTTGTGCAGCATGTAGAAGCCCAGGCCGGCCAGCAGGCAGGCCACGCCGCCCCACCACCACAGCGGGCTCAGGGCCAGGCTGGCCAGCGCCAGGAACAGCAGCACCCCGCCCCAGCGCGCCAGCCCCGCCTCGCCCAGGCGCGGCACGATGCGGGTCGCGCCCAGCGCATAGATGAAGCCGCCCAGGCCGAACAGCATCACCAGCCCGCCCGCCAGCGACAGGCTGAGGCCGAACTGCGCATGCAGATGCGAGGCGATGAAGGCGAAGGGGCCGTAGAGGAACAGCCCCTCCAGGAACACCGTCGCGAGGATCAGCCGCGCCCAGGGCAGGGCCAGGATGCGGCCGAAGTCGCGCGCCATGCGGGTCAGCGCCGAGCCCGGCTCGACGCGGCGCTGGCGGGCCGCGTCCGGCAGCCGGCGCTCGATGTCCAGCAGCAGCAGGCCGATCACCGCGAACAGGCCGGCCAGGCCCCAGAACGGCACCCGCCAGCCCAGGTGGTCGGCCGCGAAGCCGCCGAACCAGACACCCACCGTCAGCCCGAGGATCTGCCCGATCAGGAAGCGCGCCAGCACCGGCTGGCGGCGCTCATAGGCCACGACGTCGCCGATCCAGGCCATCGCCAGCGGGATGATGGCCGCGGCGGTCGCGCCGGCCAGCACCCGCGCCAGGCGCAGCGCCTCGAAGCCGCCGGCCAGCGCGCACAGGGCCGAGCTGGCCGCGCAGGCCAGGGTGGCCCAGGCGATCACACGGTACTTGCCGAGCCGGTCGCCCAGCGGGCCGAACAGCAGCTGCGCCAGGCCGTAGGCGATCGCGAACCAGCTGATCACCTGCGCCGCCCGGCCCAGGTCGATGCCGAACTCGCCGGCCAGGCGCGGCAGCAGCGCATCGTTGACGCGCAGCGCGATGCCACTGCCGAAGGCGGCCAGGGCGAGACAGGCGATCGCGCGGCGCTGCAGGCGCTGCTCGGCGGGGGTCGGAAGGCTCATCCGCCGCGATGCTAGGGCGGATGCGCCGGCCGTGGGCCAGAGGGGCCATGGGGCGCTGTGCGCCCGCGGCGGCACGGAATATCGTTTGCAGAATTCCTTAGAGGACAAGGCGGGGGCGGCTTCCAATAATTGGAAAACGCATAACAAACACAGTCCTTACTCGTGAACTTCCAGCAACTCCGTTCCGTCCGCGAGGCTCAGCGCCGCGACTTCAACCTGACCGAGGTGGCGCATGCGCTGCACACCTCCCAGCCCGGCGTCAGCCGCCAGATCCGCGAGTTGGAGGACGAGCTCGGCATCGAGATCTTCATGCGCGCCGGCAAGCGCCTGACCGGCCTGACCGAGCCGGGCCGCCATGTGCTGCCGATCGTCGAGCGCCTGCTGCACGAGGCCGAGAACCTGAAGCGCGCCGGCGACGATTTCGCCCGCGCCGGCAGCGGCGCGCTGCGCATCGCCGCCACCCACAGCCAGGCGCGCTACGCGCTGCCGCCGGTGGTGCGCGACTTCCGCGCCGCCCATCCCGACGTGACCCTGCACATGCAGCAGGGATCGCCGCAGCAGGTCGCCAAGCTGCTGCTGGACGGCGAGGCCGATGTCGGCGTCGCGACCGAGGCGCTGGCCCAGTACGACGAGCTGGTGGCCCTGCCCTGCTACCGCTGGACCCACAGCGTCGTGGTGCCGCCGGACCACCAGCTGGCGCGCGAAGCCGCGGCCGGGCAAGTCCTGACCCTGGAGCGCCTGGCGCAGTTCCCGATCATCACCTACGAGACCGGCTACACCGGCCGCTCGCATATCGACGAGGCCTTCCGCCGCGCCGGCCTGGAGCTGAACGTGGTGCTGGTGGCGATGGACGCCGACGTGATCAAGACCTATGTGGACCTGGGCCTGGGCGTCGGCATCGTCGCCGCGATCGCCTACGACGAGGAGCGCGACAAGCACCTGGCCGCGATCGACGCGCGCCATCTGTTCGCCGACAACATGACCCGGCTGGCGGTGCGCCGCGACGCCTATCTGCGCGACTACATCTACAGTTTCATCGAGACCTTCGCGCCGCCGCTGACGCGCGCCGTGGTGCAGGAGGCGCGGCTGGCCGGCCAGCTGCTGACTTCCTCGGAATTCGCATGAGCTCGCGCGAAAGCGGTCGTTCCTCGCTGCAAGCCCCCACCCTACATTGAAGACTCACAGGAGAGAGCATCCATGAGCATCACCGCCATCAATGTGCGCAACCAGTTCCGCGGCACCGTCAAGGAGATCATCGAGGGGCCGGTCGTCTCGGAGGTCGACGTGATCACGCCGGCCGGCCTGATCGTCACCTCGGTCATCACCACCCGCTCGGTCAAGGAGCTGGGCCTGGTCCCCGGCAAGGAAGTGATCGCGCTGGTCAAGTCCACCGAGGTCTCGATCGCCACCCTCTGAGAGCCGGAGCCGCGCCATGCCCTACCAAGCCCCGCGCCTCTTGATCGTCCCGGGCCTGCGCGACAGCGGCGCCACCCATTGGCAGACCTGGCTGCAGCAGCAGTACCGCGACGCGCGCCGCGTCGTGCAGCGCGACTTCAGCCGGCCCGACCTGGGACGCTGGTCCGAGCGCATCCAGACCACGCTGGAGACCGCGCCCGAGGGGGAATGGATCGCGGTGGCGCACAGCTTCGGCTGCCTGGCGCTGGCGCGCCACTTGGCCGACCATCCCGAGTCGCCGGTGCGCCAGGCCCTGTTCGTCGCGCCGGCCGAGCCCGACAAGTTCGGCCTGGCCGAGCTGCTGCCGCGCCGGCGCCTGGATGTCCCGAGCACCCTGATCGCCAGCCAGAACGATCCCTGGATGAGCGCCGCCAGCGCCGAGCGCTGGGCGCGCCGGTGGGGCGCGGGTTTCACCAACCTGGGCCATGTCGGCCATATCAACAGCGAGTCCGGCTTCGGCCCCTTCCCGCTCGCCAAGCGCTGGGTCGAATCGGCCCGGGCCCGCGCGGCGCGCCAGCAGCGGCCGGTGCATGCCGGCGTCCTCGAATGGTCGTTCGCGATCTGACTCCATACGAACAAGGAAGAGAGAGAAAGCAATGCCGAGCCTGCGCCTGGGCGATATCGCGCCCGACTTCGAACAGGACTCCACCGAGGGTCGCATCCATTTCCACGCCTGGCTGGGCGACAGCTGGGGCGTGCTGTTCTCGCACCCGGCCGACTTCACGCCGGTCTGCACCACCGAGCTGGGCCGCACCGCCAAGCTGAAGGACGAGTTCGCGCGCCGCCATGTGAAGGCGATCGCGCTGTCGGTCGACCCGCTGGACAAGCACCAGGCCTGGATCGCCGACATCAACGACACCCAGGGCACCGAGGTCAACTTCCCGATCCTGGCCGATGCCGACCGCAAGGTCTCCGAGCTCTACGACCTGATCCACCCGAACGCCAGCGCGACGGCCACGGTGCGCTCGCTGTTCATCATCGACCCGGCCAAGAAGGTGCGGCTGATCATCACCTACCCGGCCAGCACCGGGCGCAATTTCGACGAGATCCTGCGCGTGATCGACTCGCTGCAGCTGACCGAATACCAGGGCGTCGCGACCCCGGCCGACTGGCGCGACGGCGACGACGTCGTGATCCTGCCCTCGATCCAGGACCCGGCCGTGCTGCAGCAGAAATTCCCGCAGGGCTTCGACGCGGTGCGCCCCTGGCTACGCTACACCAGCCTGCCCAAGCGCGTGGCCTGAGCGGCTGCGGCGGCTCTTTTCGGCCGCGCCGGGCCGCCGACCAAGCCCCTGCCGGGGCTGGTCATCGGCGCCGGCGCTACCATGTGGGCCTGAAGATTGCCCTGCCGAGCTGTTCCAGCGTGACCACCACCCCCGTCAACCCCGCCCGCGTCCAACGCATTTCCAGCGCCCGCCTGCCCACCAAACATGGCGAGTTCATCGTCCATGTCTACCAGGCCGCCGACCATCCGGACGAGCATGTGGTGATCGTCAAGGGCGAGGTGGCCGGCAAACCCGAGGTGCTGCTGCGCATGCACTCGGAATGCTTCACCGGCGACATCCTCGGCTCGCTGCGCTGCGACTGCGGCGAGCAGCTGGCGCTGGCGCTGGAGCGCATCGAGGCCGAGGGCGGCATCGTGATCTACCTGCGCGGCCATGAGGGCCGCGGCATCGGCCTGGGCCAGAAGCTGCGCGCCTATGCGCTGCAGGACAAGGGGCTGGACACGGTCGAGGCCAACCTGGCCCTGGGCCTGCCGATCGACAGCCGGCGCTTCGACGCCGCGGCCGACATCCTGCACGACCTGGGCGTGCGGTCGGTGCGCCTGATGAGCAACAACCCCTTCAAGGTCGCCGCGCTGCACGAGCTCGGCATCGAGGTGGTGGCCCGCGAGGGCCATGAGGTCGAGTCCAATGAGGAAAGCGGCCGCTACCTGAAGACCAAGCGCGAGAAGCTGGGCCACCAGCTCCACATGCTTCCCTAGACGGGCCGCCTGCGACGCCCCGCATCCGACCGCCCCGCCCGCTGGCGCGGCGGTTTTTTTACGCCCGCTCGCGGCCGCGCGACCGCGGCCTTTGTTGCCCGATGTTTCGAGGCGTGCGCATGTCGCCAAGCTTTGGGGCGAAGCGCCGGATTTCAAGCCCCGGATTACCCCCGGGATCGCGAATGCTGCATTCGCGGATGGCGCTCTTTTGATCCCGCGCAATGCCCGGACATGTCGCTCATGTCTGGTGTCGAGGGACGCCGGCATGAACCGGGCCACCACCATCCCGTGGCTTTGCAACATAGGAAGAAAGACGAGTTCATGAAGTACAAAACTTTCGCTCTCTCCGCGCTGGCCCTGGCCGCCAGTTCCGCAGCGCTCGCCCAGTCGAGCACCGGCAGCGTGACGCTGTACGGCGTCGCCGACGCCAATGTCCAGGTGCTGGATGGCGCCTCCTCCCTGACCCGCGTGCAGTCCGGCGGCCTGAACGGCTCGCGCTTCGGCCTGCGCGGCACCGAGGACCTGGGCAGCGGCCTGCGCGCCTTCTTCGTGCTGGAATCCGGCATCAATCTCGACAACGGCAGCAACGGCCAGAATTCCTTCTGGGGCCGCCAGGCCTATGTCGGCCTGGCCACGCCCTACGGCAAGGTCTCGCTGGGCCGCCAGTACGGCAGCCTGTACAACCTCTCCAGCGACTTCAGCCAGTTCTCCAACAACAGCTTCGGCGCCAGCACGGCCGTGATCGGCGGCTTCGGCGGCTATGAGCCGGTGCGCGGCGGCGACGGCTCCGCCGCCACCAACGGCGGCCCGACCCGCATCAACAACTCGATCAAGTTCGAGTCGCAGAACTACAGCGGCTTCAGCGCCGGCGCGCTGTGGGGAGCGGGCGAGGTGGCGGGCGACACCAAGGGCAACCGCGTCGCCGACATCTACGGCCGCTACACCCAGGGCGGCTTCGACGCGATGCTGTCCTATGTGGACGACAAGGCCAACACCGTCGGCCTGAAGACCCGCACCGTCTCCGGCGCCGCGTCCTACAGCTTCGGCCCCTACAAGGTCAACGGCGGCGTGATCTCGGTAAACGACCGCTCGATCGCCAACGCCGACGGCGAGGGCTACTGGCTGGGCGGCAGCTACGCCCTGGGTCAGCACACCTTCAAGACCCAGTATGTCGAGAGCAAGAACAAGGGCGGGCTGGTCGACGGCAAGACCCAGGCCTTCGGCGTCGGCTACCAGTACGACCTGTCCAAGCGCACCGCGCTGTACAGCTCGCTGACCCAGTTCAAGAACGACGGCAACGGCTATGTGGCCCGCGCGGCCAGCAGCCTGCCGGCCAACCTGACCAGCGCCTCGGACCGCGACGTGACCGAGTTCGTCGCCGGCATCCGCCACAGCTTCTGAGCCCGCGTCTTTTCTCCTGCCTTTGAGTCCCCCCGGGACGGCGCAGCACTGCCGCCCTGTTCACAGCCCACTTCGGTGGGCTTTTTTGCGACTGTAGGCCCCGTCCTACCCCCGCATCAGCGGGCCCCGGCAGCCGCGCCGGCGCCGCTTGCGCATAATGGGCCGACGCGCGGCGCCCCGCGCGCAACGCCGAGATTGCCATGAGCGCGCTGCGATGTTTTTTGGTCGAGGACAGCCCCACGATTCGGGGCGAACTGATTGCCGCCCTGGAGGAGATGCTGCCGCTGCAGGTGCTGGCCTGGGCCGACAACGAGCAGGCCGCCCTCGAGTGGCTGGCGGTGCCCGACCATGGCTGCGAGCTGATCCTGATCGACCTGTTCCTGAAGAGCGGCTCCGGCATGGGCGTGCTGGCGCAGGCCGGGCGCTTCCAGGGCCAGGCCAAGCGCGTGGTGCTGAGCAACTATGCGACCCCCGATGTGCGCCGGCGCTGCCTGGCGCTGGGGGCGGACCGCGTGTTCGACAAATCCAGCGAGATCGAGGAGCTGGTGGACTACTGCCGCAGCCTCGGCGAGCCGGCGGCGCATTGAGCCGCCTGCCTCGTCTACCCCGCCTACTGGATCAGGCCGTTCTTCAGCGCGTAGTAGGTCAGCTCGCTGTTCGAGGCGAGCTTCATCTTCTCCAGCACCCGGCTGCGGTAGGTGCTGACCGTCTTCACCGACAAGCACATGCTGTCCGCCATCGCGCTGACCGTCTCGCCCTTGGCCAGGCGCAGGAAGACCTGCAGCTCGCGCTCGGACAGCAGCTCGTGCGGCAGCTTGTCGCTGTCACCGGACAGGCCCTCGGCCAGCAGCTCGGCCACCGCCGGCGTGATGTAGCGCCGGCCGCGCGCCACGGTGCGGATCGCGGTCAGGATGTCCTCCGGATCGCATTCCTTGTTCAGGTAGCCGGACGCCCCCTGGCGCAGCAGGGTGGTCGCGTAATGCGCCTCCGGAAAGCCAGACAGGATCAGCACCGGCAGCTCGGGCACGCGCGCCTTGATGGCGGACAGCGCGTCGACGCCGCCATGCTCGGGCATCGAGAGGTCCATCACCAGCACATCGACCTCGCCGCCGCGCAGCAGCTCGAGCGCCTCGCGGCCGTTGGCCGCCTCGCCGGTCACGCGCAGGTCCACCTGCTCCGAGAGGTACTGGCGCAGGCCGGCCCGCACAATGGCATGGTCATCGACGATGGCGACACGGATCATGAGAACTTGCACTCATCAGTCAAGGTCAGGGGAGTTTAGGCCATGAAGACCGACCACTGGATGGAGAAGCTGCAACACAGCGCTTACGTCTTCCCGGCCGCGGTGCTGGCCGCCGCCGCGATGCTGACCATCAGCGAGAGCAGCTACGAGCGCTCGCGCGACACCCTGTCCGAGCTGACCCAGATGGGCCGCGCGCGGCTGCTGATCTACAGCGTCAAGCAGCGCGCCGTCGATGCCGAATCGGCGCAGCGCGGCTTTCTGCTGACGCGCCGGCGCGAGTACCTCGCGCCCTACGAGGAGGCCAGCGAGGACCTGAACCGCTCGCTGAAGTCGCTGCGCCAGTATTACGAGGCCCAGCAGGACCGCCAGGCGCAGGGCCTGCACCAGCAGCTGGAGACCGCGGTCGGCGCCAAGATGGGCGAGCTGGCCGAGGTGATCAAGCGCCAGGACCTGGGCCGTGCCGACAGCGCGCTGGAACTGATCCAGGCCGGCATCGGCCGCGACCAGATGGACCTGATCCGCCAGCGCGCCGAGCAGCTGCTGCATATCGAGAACCAGCGCGTCGCCGGCGGCCTGCGCAATGTGATCGACGCGCTGCTGCTGAACCGCATCGGCGTCGCCACCCTGACCGCGCTGAGCCTGCTGGCGCTGACCCTGTATGTGCGCCAGGGCCGCACCCTGGCCGAGCAGCGCCGCCAGCAGGCCCAGGCGATCAAGGTCGAGCGCGACCAGCTGGAGGTCGAGGTGCAGCGCCGCACCGAGGAGCTGACCCAGCTGGCCGAGCATCTGCAGACCGCCCGCGAGGACGAGCGCCAGCGCCTGGCGCGCGAGCTGCACGACGAGCTCGGCGCGCTGCTGACCGCGGCCAAGCTGGACGCCGCGCGCATCAAGCCCAAGCTGGCCGGCCTCGGCCCCGAGGCGCTGGAGCGCCTGACCCATCTGACCGAAACCCTGAACAGCGGCATCGCGCTGAAGCGCCGCATCATCGAGGACCTGCGCCCCTCCTCGCTGTCCAACCTGGGCCTGCTGCCGGCGCTGGAGATCCTGGCGCGCGAGTTCGGCGAGCGGCTGGACAAGCCGGTGCATTGCGAGCTGGAGCCGCTGCTGCTGACGCCGCGCGCCGAGCTGACCGTCTACCGCCTGGTCCAGGAGGGTTTCACCAACATCGCCAAGTACGCGCAGGCCAGCGAGGTGCATGTCAGCCTGAAGGCGGTGGGCCAGCGCGCCCGCATCGAGGTGCGCGACAACGGCCGCGGCTTCGACCCGCGCACCCAGCCGCCCTCCACCCATGGCCTGCTGGGCATGCGCTACCGCGTCGCCTCCGAGGGCGGCAGCTTCTCGGTCGACACCGCGCCCGGCCGCGGCACCCGCCTGACCGCCCTGCTGCCGCTGCGCGGCCCGGCCGCCCCGCTGTAGGCCCAGGCCTACGCGGCCAAGCGGGCGCGCCCCACAGCGCCGCGCGTCGCGCGCTCATGGGCCGAACCGGGCGGCGCTCTTAGAGTGAACTCATGGTGGCCAGGCCGCCAGCAACCCCAAGGAGTTCGCCATGCTGCATTACGCCGTCGTCTTTTTCATCATCGCGCTGGTGGCCGCCATCTTCGGTTTCGGCGGCATCGCCGCCGGTGCCGCGGGCATCGCCAAGGTGCTGTTCTTCATCTTCGTGCTGATGGCCCTCGTCAGCTTCATCGCCAGCCTGCTGCGCAAGGGCTGACCCCCACCCACCTGGAGAAGACCATGAAAAACGCCATCGAGACCCAGACCCCCGCGATCGACAGCAAGGTGCATGCGCTGACCCAGCGTGCGCTAGACGCGGTGCATCAGCAGACCGACGGCCTGGTGCAGGGCGCCGAGCGCGCGCGCCGGCGCGGCATCGCCTATGTCGAGCAGCAGCCGGTCAAGTCGGTGCTGGTCGCCGCCGCGGCCGGCGCCGCGCTCAGCGCGGTGCTCGGCCTGCTGATGCGCTCGCGCATCAACCATTGAGCCGACGCGGCCAATGCATCGGACCTAGAGTCGGGACATAAAGGCAACACCGGTCCCCACGCCAGGTCCTTCACCCGCCCGGGAGCAGATCATGAAGAACCTCCGCCACCTCGGCTTTCTCATCGTCTATCCGCTCGTCTGCGCGCTCAGCCTGGCCTTGCTGCCGCTGCAGCCGCAGTCCGAACCGGTCCTGCTCTCGGGCGACCTCAGCGATCTGGAGCTGCCGCCGGCCAAGGGCTGAACGCGGCGCTCCCGTGCGGGAGCCTGTCATGAACGCCATCCTGGACGATCTGCGCCAGCCGACCTGCACCGAGGCGCTCAGCCCGGCCATGCAGCGTTATCTGTTCGAACGCGTCGCCGCGGTGGCGCAGCGCGCCCTCGACGCGGCCTGCCCGATGCATCTGTATCAATGCCTGGGCGACCCCGGCAGCGCCCGCACCCTGGCGCAGGACCTGCACGCCTTCGCGGCGCAGAACCAGGCCGGCTCCTTCATCGCGGTGTTCGAATGCCCGTCCCCCTGCAACGAGGGCGACGGGCAGAGCTTCGCTGCCACCCTGGACCACCACCTCGGCCTGATGCGCCAGGCCGATGCCGGGATCGGCCCGCTGCAGCGGCGCGACAAGGGCCTGGACGGCGACGATTTCCGGCTGAGCATCCTCGGCCGCGAGTTCAGCTTGATCGCGCTGCATGCCGAGGCCGGCCGCCTGTCGCGCGTGCTGCCCTGCCCGGTGCTGCTGGTGCAGCCCACGCACTGATTAAAAACTGCTGTGGTAGTAGAGCGCCAGGCCGCCGCCGCGCGGCCTGAGGGTCAGCCGGCTGCGGCTGTCCAGCTCCAGACGCAGGCCGCTGCGCAGCTGCGCGGCCGGGTTGCTGCTCGGCCGCAGTTCCAGCGCCAGGCGCAGGCCCTGCGGGCGCGGCATCGCGTCCAGCGCCGCATCCGATTCCAGCGGCGTGCTCAGCTCCAGACGGGCCTGCGGGTGCAGGGTCATCGCCACGCCCATGTGCAGGCTGGGCGGGTTGGTCGCCCAGGGCTGCTGCGGCAGACCCTCGGGATCGGGACGCCAGGTCTGCAGGCGCGCCTGCAGGCCCAGCGACAGACGGCCGCGATGCGCCCACAGGCCCTGTTCCAGATTCAGCAGCGCCGGCTGCTGTGGCTCGGCGCTGAGACGCCCCTGCAGGCTCAGCGGCGCGGGCTGCTGCGGCATCAGCGCCGCTGCGGACTGGGCAATCGTCTGGGCCGCGGCCAGGGCCGGCAAGAGCAGGCCCAGCAGGGTCGACGCGGTGCGCAGCCCTGCCATGACGACCTCAGCTGAGGCTGGCCCGCACGCATGGGCGCGGGGTCGGTGGGTGGGCGGCGAAGCATGCGGTCGACATGATGATGATGGCGTGCATGAAGAGGGCCGGTGGATGTCTGAAGCTTAGGACGGTCCGATCGCGCCGCCAAGCGGGCAAGGACGCACAAGCGTGTCGGAATGCACCGACGAGCCCCCTCAAGCCCGGGGGAGCAGCGCCCGGCAGGCCTGCTGCATCTCGGCCGCGCCGTCGCCGGCATCGATCAGCGGCAGCACCGCGGCCAGCGGGTTCAGCGCCGCCAGCAGCGCGGCCGGCACCAGGCGGCGCGCCAGCGGCCCCCGCTCCAGCGACAGCTGCGGCGCGCTCAGCGGCCCCTCGACGCGCAGCGGGCTGCGCAGCGCCAGCGGGCTGAAGTCCTTCGGCGCCACCTGCAGGCGCAGCGCCAGCTTTTCATCGGCCAGCGACAGGCTGCCATCGGCCCAGAGGGTCGAGTCGCGCGTGTCCAGCACCAGCACCTGCGGCGTCACCCGCCCGCCGCGGATGCGCAGATCGGCCACCGCGCATTGCAGCGGCAGCGCATCGTCGCCGCGCAGCCAGACGCCCAGGGTCTGCGCCAGGTCGATGCCGGCGGCCTCGACCGCCAGGTGCGAGATCCGGCCCTGCGGCAGATAGGCCAGCGCCCGTCCCTGCGCGCTGGCCAGCAGCTCGGCGGTGGAACGCCCCTGGCCGCTCAGCTGCAGCCGCCCGGCCAGCTGGCCGCTGACATAGGGCGGCTGGCCGCGCCCGCGCTCCTGGCGCAGCCAGCGCTCCAGGCTCAGGCCGTCCCAGTCCAGCTCGGTGCTCCACAGCGCGCGGCGCTCGTCGCGCCCGTCCAGCGTGATGCGCCCGCCCAGCCGGCCGCGCGCGGTGCGCAGATCCAGCCCCGACAGGGTCAGCACGCCACTCTGCAGCTGCAGCCGGCCGCGCGCCGGCGCGATCGGTTCGGCAAAGGCCGCGCCCAGGTCGATGCGCTGCAGCGCCAGCTGCACATCGGCATCCATCGCCTTCAGCGAGGGCAGGTCGAAGCGCCGTTCCGGCAACACCCGGCCGCCCGGCGGTTTGGCCGGCGCACCGGTCGGCACGCCGACGGTCGGCCCCAGATCGGCGAACCACAGCGAGGCGCCACCGAGCCGGCCGCTCAGCAGCGGCCGCGCGCCGGCGGTGTCGTAGACGAAGCTGCCCTCCAGCCTGCTGCGCCCCAGCGCGGCGCGCTCCACCTCGGCCGACCAGCGCATGCCCTCATGGCCCAGGCGCCCCTCGGCGCGGAAGGGCGCAGTGCTGGGCAGGGTCACGCCCAGCGGGTCGCCGATCGCCGCCAGCGAAGGGCCGTCGAGCCGGTAGCGCCCCTGCAGGCCCTGCAGCCCGACCAGCTCACGCAGCTGGCCCTCGAAGTCCAGCGCCATGCGGCCGGCGCGCAGGCTCAAGGTCAGCGGCACGGCGGCCGTGCCGCTGGCGATCCAGGGCAAGGCCGTCGGGCTGTTCAGGCTCGCCTGCAAGGGCTTGTCGCGGTAGCGGCCCTCGGCCTTGGCCCGCAGGCCCTGCGCGTCGATGGCGAGCTCAATGCGGGCGTCGACCTGCAGCGGCCGGTCGCGCAGCCGGACCTGGCCGCGGTCCAGCTCCAGGCGTTCGAACTGCAGCAGCGGCCGCTGCCCGGGATCCGTGGGGGGCGCCGCGGGATCGAGTTGCCAGCTGGCGCGGCCCTCGGCATCGCGCCACAGCTCGGCGCGCAGTTCGCGCGCGCGCAAGAGGGCCAGGCGCAGGGTGCCGCGGCCCCGCCAGTCCCACAGGTCGGTGTAGCGCAGCGTCAGCTCGACGCCCTCGGCCTCCAGGGTCGGCGGGTCGGGTTGCCAGGCCGGGCCGGCGATCTGCAGCAGGCCGGCCTGCAGGCGCACCGCACCCCACAGGCCGATGCGCAGCGCGGCGGCGTCAGCCGCGTTGATCGAACCTGGCCGCAGCAGCACCTCGCGCCCGAGCCGCTCCGACAGCTGCTGGGCCAGCGGCCGCGCCAGCCAGGGCCAGCCGCGCCATTCGCCGTACGCAAAGCCGGCGCCCAGCAGCAGGGCGCCGAGCAGCAGGACGGAGGCCAGGCGTGCCGGCTTCATCGCGGCTCCCGCTTGTCGCCGCCGCGCGCCCGGGCCTCATCGGCGCGGCTCCGCCCCCATCTCGTCGGCAGATCCGGGCGTCGCCAGAAAGGGGAAGGCGCCCTCATAGCCGAGCGCGGGCTCGACCGGTGCCGCCTCGGCGGCGGCGTTCAGGGCCCAGGGCAGCTGCAGCGCGGCCGGCGGCCAGGACTGCAGGGAGTTCCAATGCGGGTTGGCGACGAAGCTGCTGTGCATGGCGTGGGCTCCTTGATCAGGGGTTCGCGCGATCGGGCGGCTCTCAGCGGCGCTTCTTGCCGAGCTCGTTGCCGATCACGCCGCCGGCGACCGCGCCGCCGACCGTGCCGACCGTGCTGCCGCCGGTGGCGGCCGCGCCGACCACGCCGCCGACGGCGGTGCCGACCACGGTGCTGACCTCGCGATGGCTCATGCTGGCGCAGGCGCCCAGGCTCAGGGTCAGCGCAATCGCGCTCAGGCTCAGGGGAAGGCGGATGTACTTGTTCATGGGGTGCTCCTTCAACAGGGATGATTCAAGTGTGGGCGCCGCGGCGGGAGCGCGGAATCGGCCAAGCGCGCGGTCCCCTGTCGGACTGCGCCGACAAGCGCGCTTCAGTGCAGCGGCCCCGGCCCGGGTGCGGCGAACAGCAGCGCCGGATCACGGTCCGCCGCATCCAGCAGCTGGCGCTGGCGCCCCAGCAGCTGCTGGCCCAGGCCGCGCAGGTCCAGGCCCATATCGTCCAGGCGCGGGAACAGCCGGGTCTGCTCATGCTCGAACAGCCGGTCCAGGCGCTCCGACAGCTCGGCCAGGCGGGTCCCGCCCAGCGGCTCGGCACCGGGGTCCGGGCACAGCGCGGCCAGCAGCTGCCGGACGTCGCGCTGCTCGGCCTCCAGGCTGTCGACCAGGCGGTCGTCGGCGAGCAGTTCGCGCGCCGCCGGGTAGAGGATCTCCTCCTGCAGATGCAGATGCACCGCGATCGCGGTGCAGAAGCTGCGCGTCAGCGTCTGCGCGTCGCGGGCGCTGAGCCCGCGCCGGGCGCCGCGGTAGCGCAGCAGCAGGTCGTGGATCAGGGCCTGCTGGCGCACCAGCAGGCGCAGCACATTGACCGGGGGATAGGCGGCGCCATCGTCCATGCCGAACTCCTCGGGCCGCGGCCGGCGCGGCCCCTTCGCTCCAGTCTGGACGGCGCGCCGGGGTCCGTCTGCCAGCCGGCCCCGCGGCGCGGCGTAGGCCCAGGCCGACAGGCATGACAAACGCGGCCACAGCGCCAACAATGCCGCACCGGATCCCCACCGGAAGGAGCGCACGATGTTCGGATTGACCCCTCTCGGCACCCTGCACACCGCCATCAGCCTGGTGGCCCTGGCGGCCGGCCTGAGCGCCCTGCTGCGCGACGGCCAGATCGTCGCCGGCACGCGCAGCGGCCGGATCTACGCGATCGCCACGCTGCTGACCTGCCTGACCGGCTTCGGCATCTTCAACCATGGCGGCTTCGGCAAGCCGCATGTGCTGGGCATCGTCACCCTGGTGGTGCTGGCCCTGGCCTGGGCCGCCGGGCGGCGCGGCCTGTTCGGCGCGGCCGCGGCCTATGTCGAGGTGGTTGCCTTCTCGGCGACCTTCTTCTTCCACCTGATCCCCGGCGTCACCGAGACGACGATACGCCTGCCGGTCGGCAAGCCGCTGTTCAGCGGCCCGGACGATCCGGGCCTGCAGCCGATCGCCGCCGGGCTGTTCCTGCTGTTCCTGATCGGCGCGACCTGGCAGGTGCTGCGCCTGCGCCGCGCACGCCGCGGCGCGCCCCAGCCCGCCTGAGGACCGACTCGGGCCGGCGCGGCCCGGCGCGTTGTTATGCTGGAGCCCCGCCCCTGTCCACGCCGCCGATGCTCCTGCCGCGCTTGCCCGCCCATGTCCTGAATGGCATCACCGTCGCACTGGGCATCGGTCTGCTGCAGCTGCTGTTCACCGGCCTGGCGGGCGCGCCGGCCGCGCAGCTGGCGGTCAGCGGCGCGATCTTCGCCAGCCTGGCCGACCTGCCGACCACGGCCTCGCGCAGCTGGGGCCGGGTGCTGGCCGCCGGGTTGCTGGGCACCCTGGCGGCGCTGGTGATCGCGGCGCTGCGGCCCTGGCCGGCGGCGGTCGGCCTGGCGATCGCGCTGCTGAGCTTCGGTTCGATGCTGTGCCTGGCCTGGGGCCCGCGCGCCGGGCCGATGTCCTTCGCGGCCCTGCTGTCGATCGTGTTCACGATGGCGCATCCGCCCGCGCCCGATCCGCTGGCCGCGGCGCTGCACCTGGCCGGCTGGCATCTGGCCGGCGCGCTGGCCTATCTGGCCTGGTCGCAGGGCGTGCTGGCCCTGCTGCAGCGCCATTACCGCAGCCTGGCGCTGGCCGCCGCGCTGCGCGCGACCGCGCGGCTGCTGGGTTCGCGCGCGGCGCTGCTGGACCAGGCGCCCTCGCCCGCCGAGGCCCAGGAGCTGCCGACCTGGCTGCGCGACGAGGCCCAGCTGGCCGAGCGCCTGCAGGCCGCGCGCGACCTGCTGTTCGCCGCGCCGGACACGCCGCGCGCGCGCCGCGAGACCGCGATGCTGCTGCGCGCGATCGACCTTCGCGACATCCTGCTGGCCAGCCGCTTGGACCTGGAGCTGCTGGGCGGCGACGCGCTGGCGCGCCGGGTGCGCGCGGCGGTGGCGGCGCGCCTGCTGGCGATGGCGGCCGAGCTGGAGCGCGCCGCCGACCGGCTGCAGGGCGCCGGCCTCCGCGCCGCGCCGCCCCCCTCCTTTGCAGACGTGCAGCTGGCGGCGCTGCGGGCCGAGCCCGACGATCCGCGCGCGCGGCTGCTGCCGGCCCTGATCGACCGGCTGCGCCATCTGGACGAGGACGTGGGCCAGATCCGCAGCCTGCTGGACGGCGCCGATGCCGCGCTGCCGCTGACGCCGCAGGAGCTGCGCCTGTTCGTCGCGCCGGAAGGCTGGCCGCTGGCCGCGCTGCGCGGCCATCTGAGCCTGGCCTCGCCGGTGCTGCGCCATGCGCTGCGCTTCGGCCTGGCGCTGGGCACCGCCTACGCGATCGCGCTGGCCCTGCCCTGGGCCTCGCATCCGCAATGGCTGGTGCTGAGCGTCGCGGTGGTGCTGCGCGGCAACCTCGAGCAGACCCTGGCGCGGCGCAACGAGCGCGTCGGCGGCACCCTGCTGGGCTGCCTGCTGGTGCTGGGCCTGGCCCAGCTGCCCGGCGAGTCCTGGCTGAGCCTGGTGTTCCTGGTGGCCGTCGGCATCGCGCATGGCTTCGTGGTCGAGCGCTATCTGCTGACCGCGATCGCGGCCACCGTGATGGCCCTGCTGCAGCAGCATCTGGTGCATCCGGCCGCCGGCTTCCCGGTCGCCGAGCGCCTGGCCGACACCCTGCTCGGCGCGCTGCTGGCCTGGGCCTTCAGCTATGTGTTGCCCTCCTGGGAGCGGCGCCTGCTGCCGGCCGCGATCGCCCGCGCGCGCCAGGCCCTGCGCGCCTATGCGCACCAGGCCCTGGCCAGCGAGGGCGCGGCGCCGCAGCGGCTGGCGCGCCGCCAGGCCTACGACGCGCTCGGCGCGCTGGGTGCGGCGCTGCAGCGCGGCGCGGCCGAGCCGGCGCGGGTGCGCCTGCCGCTGCGCGAGATCGCGGCCCTGCTGGACCATGGCCAGCGCCTGATGGCCCATCTGTCGATGGTGCGGCTGATGCTGGCGCGGCGCGGCGCCGAGCTGCAGGACCCAGCGGTGCATCGGGCCCTGCGGGCGGCCGATGCCGAGCTGCAGACCGCGCTGAAGGGCGAGGAGGCCATGGAGCCGCCACCGCCCGCCGAGGCGCCGGCCCTGCTGCCGGAGCGGCCGCCGGCCCAGGACCTGAAACCCTGGCTGCTGCGCCGCCTGCGCGTCAGCGTGCACGATGGCCACCAGGTCGCGCGCGCCGCCGGCCAGGCCACGCGTGCGCTGGCCGCCCTGCAGGCGCAGCGCTGAGTCGCTTAACCGATTCGGCGCCACTCTGCCAAAACCCCATGCGGCGCTCGGGCGTCGGCCGACTTCGATAATTCGCGGTTTTGCGCCAGCCGTCCCCGATGCCCGCCCCGCAGTCCCTCCGAAGTACCCCGCCCCTGGCGCCGTTCTGGCCGGCCCTGCTGCCACCGCTGCTGGCGGTGCTGAGCGCCCTGCTGCTGTGGCTGAACCTGCCGCCGACGCGGGTGATGGAGGTGATGGTCGAGGGCGGGCCGATCGAGCGCCTGACCGAATGGGGCTATATCGCCGTGGCCGGCGCGATCTGGCTGCGCCCGCCGCCGGCCGGCGAGCGGCGCGGCTGGCTGGCCGTCACGGTGCTGCTGCTGGCCGCGGCCGCGCGCGAGATGGACTGGCACAAGCATTGGACCGGCACCAGCGTGCTGAAGGTCAGCTACTACCTGCATCCGGGCCCGCTGCTGCCCAAGCTGGTCGCGCTGGGCGTGCTGGCGGCGATCCTGGCCGCGGCCTGGCATTGGCTGCGGCGCCCGCGCGGCGAATGGTTGCATCCGGTGACGATCTGTTTCTTCGTCACGATGGTCATCTCCAAGATCCTCGACCGCGCGATCAATCTGCTGGCCGAGGACTACGACGTGCGTGTCGGCCCCAGCATCCATGCGCTGGTCTCGGCGCTGGAGGAATCGATCGAGCTGTCGCTGCCGCTGATCGCCGCCTACGGGCTGTGGCGCTTCGGCCTGCGCTGGCGGCGGGCGCGCCGCGCGGCTTGAAAGCCGCGGCGCCGGCCTCATGTCCCAGGACATAGAAAGGCCACGACCGACCATGCAACAAGCCCAACAGAGCGGCCAGCTCGGACTGCCGCAACGCCTGCACAGCCTGGCCGCGATGGCCGCGCTGCTGGAGCGCCTGGACCGCCTCGCCGGCGATGCCAGCGCGGCGCAGTACCAGGAGGTCGCGCGCCGCGTCGGCCAGTTGCTGGAGGCGGCCGAGCCCGATGCCTATCTGGACCGGCTGCTGGCCCTGGCGCCGGCCACCGCCGAGCTCTACGAGAACCGGCATTACGCCGAGGCCGGCCTGTGTCGCTCGCCGCTGGATGCGGCCGCCGCGGCCGAGCTGGAAGCGCGCCGACTGATCGGGCGGCTGCGCGGCTGAGCACACACCGGCCCGGGAGGCCGGACATCGGAGCAATCACCGCTCCGGCTTGACATGCGATAATTGCGAATAGTTCTTATTTGCAAAACATCATGTCCGCTCCCACCGCGACCGAGTCGCCGCTGAGCCAGCTGTACCGCCAGCATCATGCCTGGCTGCTCGGCTGGCTGCGGCGGCGCCTTGGCCAGCCGGAACCCGCGGCCGATCTGGCGCAGGACACCTTCCTGCGCCTGCTGCGCCCCGGTGTCGCGCTGCCGGCGGAGCTGCGCGCGCCGCGGGCCTATCTCAGCACCATCGCCCATGGCCTGCTGGTCAACCATTGGCAGCGCCAGGACCTGGAGGCCGCCTATCTGCAGGCCCTGGCGGCCCAGCCGCCGGCCCTGCACCCCTCCGCCGAGGAGCAGGCCCAGACCCTGGAGCTGCTGCTGGCGGTGCAGCGCATGCTGGACGGACTGGCCGAGCGGCCGCGCCGCGCCTTCCTGCTGGCCCGGCTGGACGGCCTGGGTTATGCCGAGATCGCCACCGAGCTGGGCGTCTCCGAGCGCATGGTCAAGAACTACATGGCCCAGGCCATGCTGCATTGCCTGCGCCTGCGTGGCGATACGAGCCCATGATGAAGCCGGCCCTGCCTCCCGATGTGCTGGCCCAGGCGGCCGACTGGTTCGCGCGCCTGCAAGACCCGGCCGCGGGGCCAGGCGAGCGAGCGCGCTGGTCGGCCTGGCGCGCCGCCTCGCCCCAGCATGCCCAGGCCTGGCATCAGGTGGAAACGGTCTGGGGCGGCTTCGACGGCCTGCCGGCCGCACTGGCGCAGCAGGCCCTGGACCAGGCCGCGAGCCGGCTGCGCGCGCGCCGCCAGGCGCTGCGGCGCGGCGGCGCGGGTCTGCTGGGCGTGTTCGGCCTGAGCCTGGTCGGCTGGCGGCTGCTGGAGCCGCAGGGCGCGCTGCAGACCGCACTGGGCCAGACCCGGCACTGGGCCCTGGCCGATGGCGGCCGGCTCTGGCTCAACACCGACAGCCATGCCGACCTCGACTACGGGCCGCAGCAGCGCCGCATCCGCCTGCACGAGGGCGAGCTGCTGCTGCAGGCCGAGGCCGATAGCCAAGCCCTGCCGCGCCCGCTGCTGCTGGAGACCGGCCTGGCCCAGCTCACCCCGCTGGTGCCGAGCCGCTTCGCCTGGCGCGACGAGGGCCGTGGCGGCGGCCTGCTGAGCGTCTACCAGGGCCAGGTCGAACTGGCGCCGCGGCGCGGCCCGACGCGCCGGGTCGAGGCCGGCCGGAGCCTGCGGCTGCGCCCCGGCGGCGGCCAGCTCGAGGGCCGCGCGCTGGCCCTGCACGAGGCCTGGAGCCGCGGCCTGCTGATCGCCGAGAACATGCGCCTGGCCGATTTCCTGGCCGAACTCTCGCGCTACCGACCGGGCCGGCTGGACTGCGAGGCGGCGCTGGCGGAGCTGCGCCTGGTCGGCAGCTTCCCGACCCAGGATCCCGAGCGCGCGCTGCGCGCCCTGGCCGAGACCCTGCCGCTGCAAATCGAGCGGCCGCTGCCCGGCTGGACCCGGCTGCGCGCGCGAGCCTGAACCTCTTGGCTCTTTGTTCATGGATTCGTGATCTCCCGGCGCGGTCTTGATGACCCCTACACAGAGTCGGGTTGCGCCGGGACGCGGGCACGCGCAATTGCTCCGTGTCCCCCGGGCCGCTTTGCGCGGCCCTCCTCCTTGACCTGCGCAATTGCGCATACCCACATCCCGGCGTCTCCATCGCCAGGTTTTCGCGGAGAAAGCCAAACGCAGCGCCGAGCAGGAGGGCGGGCAGGCCTGATGCGGAGGTCAAGGAGGAGGCCGCGAAGCGGCCGGGGGACACGTAGCAGCAGGTCTGCCCGCCCTCCTGCGGCCAAGTCTTCGCCATCGCGCACACCCATCAACGCGCAAAGAGCCAATTTTTCTTCTTCACGGCACTTCCCTTTTTTCCGGCTCGGCTGGCCTGGGTGTTGAACGCCAGGCCACGAGGGCACGCAAGACGCCCCCGGCCCCAGCCCCATCCGAGCCGCTGCCGCCTCCCGCGCGGCAGCCTGATCCATCCCTTTTCCTGTTGCCATGAAGTCCCTTGTCGCTCCTTCCGCCCCTCGCGCCCGCCTGCCCCGCCCTAGCCTGCTGCAGGCCAGCCTGCGCCTGGCCCTGGCCGGCCTGCCGCTGCTGACCCCGGCCCTGTCCCAGGCCCAGGCCGCCCCGCAACAGCAGGCCGCGGCGCGCGCCTACGACATCCCGGCCGGCCCGCTGGCCGAGGCGCTGAGCCGCTTCGGCGCGGCCAGCGGCCTCCTGATCTCGGTCGACGCGCGCCTGACCGAGCAGCGCCAGAGCCCCGGCCTGCGCGGCGCCTACGGGCCCGACGAGGGCCTGCATGCGCTGCTGGCCGGCACCGGCCTGATGGCGCAGCGCACGCCTCAGGGCAACCTGACCCTGGTGCCGGCGCCGCAGCCGGGCAAGGGCGCGCTGCAGCTGGCCCCGCTGCGCGTGCAGGGCGAGGCGGCCGCGCAAGGCCTGGCCCTGCATGCCTCGCCGCAGGAGGAGGCGCTGGCGCCCTACCGCGAGGCGCGCTCGATCAACCAGATCGACCGCGAGACCCTGGAGCGTTTTCGCGGCACCTCGCCGGGCGAGATGCTGAAGGGCGTGCCGGGCGTGCAGATGGGTGATCTGCGCAACGGCCACTCGCTGGACGTCAACATCCGCGGCCTGCAGGGCCAGGGCCGCGTCGCGGTGGTGGTAGACGGCAGCCAGCAGTCGCTGGACGTCTACCGCGGCTATGCCGGCCAGCAGCAGCGCAGCTATCTGGACCCGGACCTGATCGGCAGCGTCACGATCGACAAGGGCCCGAGCCTGAGCCTGGACGGGGCCGGCGCGATCGCCGGCGTGGTCAGCATGCGCACCCTGCAGGCGCGCGACATCCTGGCCGACGGCGCCAGCAGCGGCTGGCGCCTGCGCGGCGGCCTGGCCGACAACAGCGTGCGCGAGCAGAGCGGCTTCAAGATCTTCAACCGCAGCAATCGCAACGACATCACCGATCCCGCCAGCGGCTTCGCCTCTGCCGCCTATGCCCTCCGCGGCGAGCGCTTCGACCTGGTGGCCGCTATCGTGCACCGCCAGCAGGGCAACTACTTCGCCGGCAAGCATGGCGCCGAGCGCTATGTCGGCAATGCCAAGAGCGGTGGCAGCGGCACCGGCTACAACCCCGACGATGTCTACAAGTACTACCGCCCCGGCGAGGAGGTGCTGAACACCCACAGCCGCAGCGACTCGCTGCTGCTCAAGGGCAGCTACCGGCATGACGCCGACCAAACGCTGGAGCTGGGCCTGCGGCGCATGAAGTCGCGCTACGGCGAGGTCATGCCCTCGGCCATCATGCGCACGCCGGCCTCCAGCCAATGGGTCACCTATGCCGACCCGGAGAACACGATGCAGCAGTTCGAGCCGGGCCGCATGGACCTGACCGCGCTGACCGCCGAGCATCGCTGGCAGCCCGCCGGCCAGTCGCTGATCGACCTGAAGAGCAAGCTCTGGTTCACCCGCGCCGACAGCCTGATGTTCAACGGCGTGGTCAGCAACACGCCGGTCGGCCGCGACCTGCCCAGCAACCAGCTGGGCGACCCGCAGGGCGACACCTACCAGCATGCGCTGCGCTCCGATGTGCGCGGCCAGCGCTGGGGCGCGCAGCTGGGCAACAGCTCGCTGTTCTTCTTCGACGGCGGCCAGTCGCTGAAGGCCGAGTACGGCCTGAGCTACACGCATGAGAAGACCGGCCCGGGCGCCGGCGCGAAGGTGGTGGAGAGCGATCTGCGCGCCAACCGCTATGTGCGCTCCGGCCTGCGCAAGGAGGCCAGCCTGACCGGTTCGCTGGAATGGAAGCCCGCCGAGGCCTGGAGCCTGCTGGCCGGCGGCCGCCTGCTGCAGTACTCGGTGCAGGACAACAACCGCCAGGCCCATGTCACCGCCCGGACCAAGGTGCCGCGCCGCGCGGTCTACCTCTACAAGGACGGCAAGGCGCTCGACTACGTGACCTGGTATCCGGATGCCAAGGGCCAGTTCACCGAGGACTCGCTGCGCAACAGCCCGCACCTGCTCGGCACCATGGCCGACCTGGGCTACGACAGCTGGAAGCCGCTAGGCCCCAACAACGGTGCCTTCATGGACGAGATCCCGAGCGCCTGGCGTTTTGACGAGCCGCTGCGCCGCAAGGGAACGCGCTTCGCGCCGACCTTCAGCGCCAGCTTCAAGCCCGACGAGCAAAGCCTCATCTACGTTCGCTACGCCACCGGATTCAAGCTGCCCAGCATGTTCGAGAGCACGGTGGGCAACAGCTTCATCACCCCCAACCCGCATCTGAAGCCCGAGCAGAACCGCAGCCTGGAGCTGGGTGCGGCCACCACGCGGCGCGATGTCTGGCAGAGCGGCGACCGGCTCTCGCTGAAGCTGGCCCGCTTCGAGAACCGCGTCAAGGACTACATCACGCGCAGCTACGACCCGGCCGAGTACAGCTTCACGATGAGCAATATGGACCGCTTCGAGACGGCGGGCTGGGAGCTCCAGTCCGCCTATGAGGGCGGGGCCTTCTTCGTCGAGGCCTCGGCCAGCTACTTCGAGCGCGCCCGCACCTGCGACGCCGCCACCGGGGCCGCGCTGCGCAATGCCAAGTACGGCGTGAAGAACGCGCCCGACTGCGCCGACGGCGGCTTCGGCGGCTCCTACGCCAACACCCAGAACCCGCCCAAGTTCTCGATCAACACCACCCTGGGCCTGCGCCTGCTCGAGGACAAGCGCCTGACCCTGGGCGCGCGCCTGGTGCGCAACAGCGCGCCGCTGCACCGCCTGGACAAGCCCTGGAACACCAATGCCTACACGACCGTGCAGCAGTACTACGCGGCCACCCGCATCGTCGACCTGTTCGTCAGCTACAAGCTGCAGCCGCAGGCCGAGCTGAGCCTGGCGCTCGACAACGTCGGCAACCGCTACTACCTGGACGCGCTGGCGCTGTCGCCGATGCCCGCGCCCGGCCGCACCCTGCGCGCCGATTTCAGCTGGCGCTTCTGAGGTCCCAACGTCACCTCGCCCCGGCGCGCGCGCCGGGGCTTTTCTTTCTTCTTCTCCCCTCCTCTCCTCACATTCCGATGGACACGACGACCACCAGCACCGCCACCCTCAGCCACAGCCAGGCCCTGAAGGCCGCCAGCCATGGCACCCATGAGCGCCTGGACCAGCGCATCATGCGCGCCGAGCCCTTCGCCGCGCTCGCCAACTACGGCCGCTTCCTGCAGGTGCAATGGCGTTTCCATCACGACATCGCCGCGCTCTACGCGCGCGCCGACCTGGCCCTGCTGCTGCCCGACCTGGCCGAGCGCCAGCGCCTGCGCGAGATCGAGCAGGACCTGGCCGACCTCGGCCTCGCCCTGCCCGCCCCCGGCGCGCAGGCACCGGCCCTGGATCCCGAGCATTGCCCGCTGGCCGAGGCGCTGGGCTGGTTCTATGTGGCCGAGGGCTCGAATCTCGGCGCGGCCCTGCTGTTCAAGGCCACGGCCGCCCTGGGGCTGGACGAGCAGCGCGGCGCGCGCCACCTGGCCGGCCATCCGGACGGCCGCCTGCGCCACTGGCGCGGCTTCACCGGCATGCTGGATGCGCAGCCGCTGCGGCCCGCCGAGCAGGAGCTGATGGCCGGCGGGGCGCGCGCGGCCTTCACGCGCGTGCATCGCCATGTGGACGAGCTCCTGGCATGACCGAACCGCGCGCCTCCCGACGATGGCTCTGGCTGGCGCTGGGCTGGCTCTCGCTGGGCCTGGCGGTCGCCGGCGCCCTGCTGCCGCTGCTGCCCACCACGGTGTTCCTGATCAGCGCCGCGGCCTGCTTCGGCCGCGCCGCGCCGCAATGGGAGGCGCGCCTGCTGGCGCATCCGCGCTTCGGCCCCACGCTGCGCGACTGGCGCGAGCATGGCGCGATCGCGCCGCGCGCCAAGGCCATGGCCTGCGCCGGCATCGCCCTCGGCCTGGCCCTGTTCTGCTGGCAATTCAAACCCAGCTGGCTGCTGGGTACTGCGGTGGCGCTGCCGATGCTGGGCTGCGCGCTCTACCTGCTGAGCCGCCCGCGGCCGGCCGGCGCATCGTCATCGGCACCGCCGCCACGCGCCGTCGATCCGCAGCGCTGGGGCCTGGGCGCCAGCCTGCTGGCGCATGGCCTGGCGCTGCTGCTGCTGTTCCAGCAGTTCCTGCTGCCCTCCGCCACCGCCGAGCCACCCGAGGCGCGCCCGGTGCTGCTGCAGGCCCGACTGCTGCCGGCCGCCGCCCCGCCCCAGCCGCTGGAGGCCAAGACCGCGCCCGAGCCCAGCCGCGCGGCGCCCGCGCGCCCGGTGCCGCCGCGCCCGGCCGAGCCCACGCCGCCCGAACCCCGCCCGCCCGCGCCCGAGGCCGCGCCGCCGCTGCTGCCGGCCCCGGAAGCGCCGAACGCCACCTGGCTGGCCGCGGCGCCCGCGCCGGCCGCACCGACGCGCAGCGAGGCCTCGGTGGCGGCCGCGCCGCCCGCGCCCGCGCTGCCGCCCGCGGCCCAGGCCGGCGGCCTCAGCAGCGACAGCTGGCAGGCCCGGGTGCTGGCTCGGCTGGAACGCTTTCGCAGCTACCCGGCGGGCGCCCGCGCGCGCCGCGAGCAGGGCGTGGCCTATGTGCTGCTGCGCCTGGACCGCGAGGGTCGGGTCTTGTCCGCCCGGCTGCAGCGCGGCAGCGGCCATGGCGAGCTGGACCAGGCCGCGCTGGCCACCATCCGCCGCGCCCAGCCTCTGCCGGCCATCCCGGCCGAGCTGCCGGCGGAGCTGGAGCTGCTGGTGCCGGTGGAGTTCTTCCTGAGCCGTTGAACCGCTGAACCGGCCCTTGCGGGCGACCAAGGTCATGTGGCCAGGCCGCGCCGGCGCGCGCTACAGTCGGCCCGCGTCATCCACCACGCGGGGAGCCGGAACCATGGGCAAGTTGAAGAGCCTCCTGAGCCTGATGCCAATGCTGCTGTTGATCGGCAGCGCCGCGGTCCAGGCCCAGCAGCCAGCGGGCCGGGTCGACGCCAAGGGCGGTGCCGACCATGAGCTGATCGCGCGCTACACCGGCTCCTGGCTGATCGCCTGGCGCAAGGCCAACTTCGCCGAGGTCAAGCCGCTGGCCCTGCTGACCGACAGCATCGCGCAGCAGAACAAGCTCGACCGCGGCCTCCGCGTCGAGGGCGGTCTGAGCGAGCTGTTCTATGTCGCGCCGCCGGGCCGCTCCGCGCTGGAGGTGCAGCGCAACTACGAGGACGCGCTGCGCAAGGCCGGCGCGACCCTGGTCTATGCCTGCAAGGGCGGCGACTGGGGCTGCCATTCCGGCGGCGGCCCGGCCAAGGACCTGCTGCTGGACGGCGTGGTGCCGCGCGGCCAGCAGGCCGAGGCCGGCCGCTGGGGGCCGAGCTTCGCCTTCGGCGCCACCTCGCAGAACCTGCGCCTGGCCATCTTCAAGCTGAGCCGCGGCGGCGCCGACAGCTGGATCACCGTCTACTCGGTCGACGCCAGCCCCGATGTGAAGGAGTTCGCCAACAGCGCGGCCACCTATCTGCAGATCCTGCAGACCAAGGGCGCCGAGCTGGGCAAGGTCAGCGTGTTCGACTCCGCGCAGATCTCGCAGGCGCTGGACGCCGAGGGCCGGATCGCGCTGTACGGCATCTTCTTCGACACCGGAAAGTCCGAGCTCAAGCCCGAATCCGCGCCGCAGCTGGCCGAGATGGCCAAGCTGCTGAAGGCCCAGCCGGCGCTGCGCGTCTATGTGGTCGGCCATACCGACAACCAGGGCGCGCAGGAGGCCAACCTCGCGCTGTCGCTGAAGCGCGCCGAAGCCGTCGCCGCCGCGCTGAGCGCCAAGCCGCATGGCATCGAGGCCAAGCGTCTGGCCGCCCGCGGTGTCGCCGACCTGTCGCCGCTGGCCAGCAACAAGGCCGAGGCCGGACGGGCGAAGAACCGGCGGGTGGAGCTGGTCGAGCAGTGAGGGGGCTCAACCCACGTTGCGCAGCGCCGTCGGCAAGACCCCCGACCAGCGCTTGAACGCGCGCCGGAACGAGCGCGCATCGGCATAGCCCAGGGCCTGGGCCACCTCGGCGATGCTCATCTGGGTGTTGATCAGCAGGTCGCGCGCGCGCTCGTAGCGGGCATCGTCGCGCAGGCCGCTGTAGCTGGCCTCCTGCGCCACCAGGCGGCGGCGCAGGGTGCGCTCGCTGACATTGACCTGGGCCGCAAGGGCGCGCTGCGAGGGCCGGTCCTGCAGGCCGTAGCGGATGCGGTTGACCACCGAGGCCAGCAGATCGTCCTGGCCGATCGGCACCTTCAGCAGCTGGTTCAGCTGCTTGCGCACCAGGTCGCTGGTCAGCCGGTCATAGCCGGGCAGCCGGGCCTCCAGCCATTTGATGTCGACCGTCAGGCGATGCTCGTCGGCATCGAAGCGCACCGGGCAGCGGAAGAAGCGTTCGTACAGGCGCGGGTTCGCCGGGCAGGCATAGGCGAAGTCCACCTGCAGCGGCCGAAAGCTCGCGCCCACCATCGCCCGCGTCACCGCCACCGCGCTGGAGAAGGCCTCCTCGACCAGGAAGGTTTCGATCTCCAGGTCGAAGACATGCGGCGTAGCGCTGATGTGGAAGCGCTCGCCATCCTCGGTCAGCTGGTGATGGATCATCGAGCCGGTGCCGGTCTGGCGCTCCAGGCCGTAGCTGACGGCCTCGCCCAGGGTCTCGCAGCTCAGCATCGCCAGCCCGGCCAGGCCCCAGGAGATCGGCGTCTCGCGCGCCCCCACCGCCAGGCCCAGCGCCGGCTCGCCCAGTTCGCGCTGCGCGCGCAGGATCAGCGCGCGGGTCTGCTGATGCGAGATCAGCACATCGTCCTGCGCCAGGGTATGGGGGTTGAAGCCCAGGCCGCGGCACAGGCGCTCGCTGGACATGCCGCGGTCCTCGACCAGGCCCAGCAGCACCCGCGCGACGGCCGGCACCAGGGTGGCCTGGCTGCGCGGATCGTTGTCGGGCTGGTCCTGCGGGTGCTCGGGGCTGGCGGCTGGTTGTTTCATGCGGATCCTCGATGAGGGAACAGGGGCCGGGCTTGTCCGGTTCTGCACCGCCTGCCGCGTCCCCTCAAGCGGGCAGCGCGGCGGCAGACGGGCCGAAAAACCGAGCTCCAGCCCAGCATGCAGTACATCACAGCCGCGCCGGGACGGCCAGGGTCCGGTTCCACGCCTGACCGCAAATGATCCCACAGTGGCCGAAATGGTTCCCTGTATGACAGTCCCCGGTCCCTAGAGTGCGGGTCGTTCCAAGCAGGTCCCCGCGTCGTTGGGCGCCACAGCGGCGCGGGGACCTCGCAGCATCGAGAGAAGCAAGAAAGCAGCACACCATGTCACGCCACAGCAAACTCACACCGTCGCCCTATCCCCTCGTCTCCCTCCTGTCGCTGGCCGCCGCGGCGGTCCTCACCTTCGGCCTGAGCGGCTGCGGCCAGACGGCCGCGCCCGAGGCCGGCAAGACCCCGCCGCGCACCGTGCTGGTCGCCAGCGCCCTGCCCGCCGCGGCCACCGGCCCCGAGTTCATCGGCGAGGTGCGCGCCGCGCAGCGCGCCGAGCTGGCCTTCGCCCTGCCCGGTCTGGTCGACCAGGTGCTGGTGGAAGCGGGCGACCGCGTCCGCCGCGGCCAGCTGCTGGCCACGCTGGAGGCCGCGCCCGGCCAGGCCCAGCTGAATGCGGCGCAGGCCGAGATCCAGCGCCTGCAGGCCGGCCTGGACGAGGCGCGCCGCAAGCAGGAGCGGCTGCGCGCCGCGCGCGAGCGCAAGGCCGCCAGCGAGGCCGAATGGACCGCCGCCCAGACCGAGCTGGGCATGGCCGAGGCCGCGCTGGCCGCGGCCCGCGCGCAGCGCGAGGGCCAGGCCTGGAACCGCGCCCGCGCCGAGCTGCGTGCGCCCTTCGACGGCGTGGTCGCCTCGCGCCAGCTGGAGATCGGCCAGGCGGTCGGCTCCGGCCTGCCGGTGATCGCGATCGACGGCGCCGGCCGCGAGCTCTGGGTCACCCTGCCCGCTGGCCTGCCGGCCCTGGCCGTGGGCCAGCGCGCCCGCCTGGCCACGCCCCAGGGCGAGCTGGACAGCCGCCTGCTGCGCCTGGGCTCGCGCCTGGAGGCCGGCGGCGCACAGCGCGCGGTGCTGGCCCTGCCCGAGCAATGGCGGGTCGGCGACACCCTGGCCGTGCGCCTGCTGCCCGGCCAGGCCCGGCCGGCCAGCGTGCAGATCCCGCTGCGTGCGGTGCAAGGGGCGGCCGACCAGGCCGCCAGCGTGTTCCGCCTGAAGGCCGACGGCCGCACGGTCGAGCAGGTCGCGGTGGGCCTGGGTGCCACCCGCGGCGAGCAGGTCGAGGTGCTGGCGGGCCTGCAGGCCGGCGACCGCGTGGTCGTGGCCGGCGGCCACAGCCTGGCCGCGGGCGCCCTGGTCAAGCCGGTCACGGCGCTGCGCTGAAGCCTGGGAGCCGACGACATGAGCATTGCCTCCTACGCCCTGAAGCGCCCGCGCTTCGCCTTCCTGGCCGCCCTGCTGCTGGTCCTCGCCGGCCTGTGGCTGGCGCTGGACTTTCCCTCGACCGAGGAACCGCAGGTCACGGTCCGCACCGCCACCGTGCTGACCCTGGTGCCCGGCGCCAGCACCGAACGCATGGAGCAGCTGGTCGCGCGCCCCACCGAGGAAGCGATCCGCTCGCTGGCCGAGGTCAAGCGCGTCAAGACCACGGTGCGGCCCGGCTTCGCCTTCAGCTATGTGGAGCTGAAGTCCGAGGTCTCGGCCCAGGCCCTGCCGGCCGTCTGGCAGCGCCTGCGCAACCGCATGGCCGAGGTCCAGCCCGGCCTGCCACAGGGAGCCACCGGCCCGCTGGTGGATGACGAGTTCGGCCGTGTCGCGGTGCTGACGATGGGCCTGACCGGCCAAGGCTACAGCGCGGGCGAGCTGCGCGAGCAGGCGCGCCAGCTGCGCGACCGGCTCTACCAGCTGGACGGTGTGGAGCGGGTCAGCCTGCATGGCGTGCGCGACGAACAGGTGCAGGTGGTGGCCGATGTCGCCGCGCTGAACGCCAAGGGCCTGTCGATCGCCGCGCTCTCCGAGGCCCTGGCCAAGCGCAATGTGCTGGCCCCGGCCGGCCGCGCCCAGGTCGGCGGCGCCGAGATGGCGCTGACCGTCAGCGGCGACGCGAGCCGACTCGCCGAGCTGGCGCAGACCCCGGTCGCGCTGCCCGGCGGCGGCTGGCTGCCGCTGGGCCAGCTGGCGCGGGTCGAGCGCGTGCCGCAGGATCCGGCCTCGGTCGGCGCCTTCGTCGACGGCCAGGCGGCCGCGGTGATCGCGGTCTCGATGGACCCGGGCCTCAATGTGATCAGCTTCGCCGAGCGCCTGCGCAGCGAGGTGCAGAGCCTGATCCGGGCCCTGCCCGCGGGCATGGAGCTGGTGCCGATCACCGACCAGGCCCAGATCGTCACCAAGCAACTCAAGCAGGTCAGCCAGGTCTTCCTGGAGACCACCGCGATCGTGATGGGCGTGGTGGTGCTGTTCCTGGGCCTGCGCACCGGCCTGATCGTCGGCGCGATCGTGCCGACCACGGTGCTGGGCAGTCTGGTGGTGATGAAGCTGCTGGGCATCGAGCTGCACATCATCTCGATCGGCGCGATCATCATCGCGCTGGGCCTGTTCGTCGACAACGCGATCGTCGTGGCCGAGGACATGGAGCGCCGCCTCGCGCTGGGCGAGGACCGCGCCGCGGCCGCTGCCGCCGCGGGCAAGACCATGTTCGTGCCGCTGCTAGTGTCCTCGCTGGCCATCATCCTGACCTTCATGCCCCTGGTGCTGAGCCGCACCGAGACCGGCGAGTACCTGCGCAGCATGGGCATCGTGATGGCGATCGCGCTGCTGCTGTCGCTGCTGCTGGCGGTCACCGTGACGCCGCTGCTGTGCCAGCGCTTCGCGGTGCACCATGCCGAGCTGAGCCGCATGGCGCGCGGCGTCGAGGCGCTGACCGGCTGGTACCGCGGCAAGGTGCGCTGGGTGTTGGGCCACAAGACGATCTACATCGGCACCATGGTGGCGCTGCTGCTGGGCGCCGGCTGGCTGTTCTCCCACATCCCCTCGGAGCTGATGCCCGCCTCGGAGCGCAAGCAGCTGCAGATGGCGATCGAGCTGGCGCCCGACACCAGCGGCAACACCACCCTGGCCACCGCGCAGCGCATCAGCCAGGCGCTGAACGAGCGCCAGCGCTTCCCCGAGCTGCAGAGCCAGACGGTCTATGTCGGCGACGGCGGCCCGCGCTTCATCCTGGCGCTGAACCCGCCGACGCCGGCCGCGCACCGCGCCTATGCGGTGCTGACCCTGGCCCCCGGCGCCACCCATGAGCAGGCCCTGCAGCGCCTGCGCAGCGAGCTGCCGGCGCAGTTCCCGGGCGTGCGCTTCGAGCCCAAGCGCTTCTCGATGGGCTCGACCGAGGCCGGCACCGCCGAGTTCCGCCTCTCCAGCGCCGACGGCCGCTCGCATGCCGCCGCCGCCGAGCGCCTGATGACCGCGCTGCAGGCCCTGCCCGGCATCATCGAGGTGCGCAGCGACGCCGAGCGCCAGGTGATGCATCTGGCGGTGCAGGTGGACCAGGTCAAGGCCGCGGCCGCCGGCATCAGCAGCGCCGAGGTGGCGCACAACCTGGAGCGCCTGCTCTCGGGCGAGGCGGTCAGCCAGTTCCGCGACGGTGACACCCTGCTGCCGGTGCTGGTGCGCGGCCCGCTGGAGCTGCGCGAGCGCATCGAGCAGCTGCAGGCCGCGCCGCTGGAGCGCGCCGGCGGCCAGGGTCGCCTGACCCTGGGCCAGATCGCCCGCGTCGAGCTGGCCAGCCAGCCCTCGGTGCTGCAGCGCGTGGACCAGGAACGCGTCGTGACGATCAGCGCCAAGCATGCGCGCTGGACCGCGCAGGGCATCGTCGACGCGGTGCAGGCGCCGCTGGGCGAGCTGCAGCAGGACGGCCAGGTGAAGATCGCGCTGGCCGGCGAGATCGAGGAAGGCGCCAGCGCCAACAACGCGATCCTGGCCCTGCTGCCGGCCTGCGTGGTGGCGATGTTCCTGCTCTTCGTCTGGCAGTTCGAGAGCCTGCGCAAGAGCCTGATCGTGCTGGCCAGCATCCCCTTCGTGACGATCGGCGCGGCGCTGGCGCTGAAGCTCAGCGGCACGACCTTGACCTTCGTCGGCACCCTGGGCCTGCTGGCGCTGGCCGGCATCATCGTCAACAACGCGGTGCTGCTGCTGGACGCGATCGACGAGGCGCGCGCCGCCGGCCTGGCCGCGGTCGACGCGATCGAGGACGCCGCCGCCAAGCGCCTGCGCCCGATCGTGATGACCAAGATGGTCTGCATCCTGGGCCTGCTGCCGCTGTACCTGTTCGGCGGCGTGGTCTGGACCAGCCTGGCCGTCGTGATGATGGGCGGCCTGGCCCTGGGCACCCTGATCACCCTGGGCCTGATCCCGGCCCTCTACGCCGCCTTCTACCGCGTGCCCGCCCCTGTTGCGAAGACCACTGCGGCCACCGCTTCCTGAACATCGAGCCTCCCATGTCGATCACGAACCCGAAGACCCCCATGACCCTGATGCGCCGGGCCGGCGCCCCGCTGCTGCTGGCCCTGGCCGCGCTGCTGGGCGGCTGCGCCAGCGTGGCCCCCGTCAGCCAGCTGCCCGCGCTGCAGGCGCGCCACGACACGCGGCTGCCCGCGGCCCCCGCGGCGGCTTCCACCCAGGCCGCGCGCGCCTGGTGGCAGGAGCTGCAGGACCCGGTGCTGGACCGGCTGCTGGTGCAGGCCCAGGCCCGCAATCTCGATCTGAAGGCCGCGCTGGCCAGCGTGCAGGAGGCCCGTTCGCTGGCCGGCCTGGCGCGCCGAGAGGGCCTGCCGCAGGGCGGACTGGATCTCGCCGCCCAGGTTTCACGCCCATCCATGCCCGAGGTCGATCCCTACCGCCAGGGCCAGCCGCGCGTGCCGGAGCAGCGCCTGATCGGCCTGAGCCAGAGCCTGAGCTGGGAGCTGGACCTGTTCGGCCGGGTCGGCACCGCCCAGGCCGTGGCCGAGCGCGAGCTGGACCTGGCGCAGGCCGATCTGCACGGCGCCCAGGCCCTGCTGCAGGCCGAGCTGGTGCAGCGCTACACCCAGCTGCGCGCGGCCCAGCAGGGCCAGCTGCTGGCCGACCAGCAGCTGGCGCTGGCGCAGACGAAGCTCGCGCAGCTGGAGGCGCGGACCGCGGCCGGCCTGGCCGATGCGCGCGAGCAGCGCGCCGCCGAGGCCGAGCTGGCGCAGCGCCGCGCCGCGCAGGGCACCATCGCCGCGCAGATCCGCCAGCAGCTGGCCGCCATCGCCCTGCTGTGCGGCGAGGCACCCGCGGCGCTGGAGGCGGGCGGCAGCCTGGCCGGCCTGCGCGAACCCCAGGCCCTGCCGGCCCTGCCCGAGCAGCAGAGCCTGCAGGTGCCCGAGGACCTGCTGCAGCGCCTGCCCCAGGTGGCGCGCGCCGACGCGGCGCTGCGCGCCAGCCTGGGCCAGCAGGTGCTGGCCGAGCGCGCCCATCTACCGCGCCTGAGCCTGGCCGCCACCATCGGTTTGAACGAGGGCGCCTCGCGCCTGGGCAAGAGCGGCGCGCTGCGCTATGCGGCCGGCCCGGCCCTGCAATGGGACTGGCTCGACGCCGGCCGCCGCCAGGCCCGCGAGGCCGCCGCCAAGGCCGGCAGCGAACGCGCCTGGGCCCAATTCGAGCAGAGCGTGCTGCAGGCCCTGGCCGACGGCGAATCCGCGCTGCGCGGCTGGCAGGCGCAATACCTCGGCTGGCAGGAGGCGCAGCAGGCGCTGCGCGCCGCCGCCGAGGCCGCGCGCTATGCCGCCGAGCGCCAAGCCCTGGGCCTGGAACCGCCGCTCGCAGCGCTCGGCAGCGAGGCCCAGCGCCTGGAGGCGGCCCAGGCCGCCATCGAGCGCCAGGGGCAGGCGCTGCAGGCCTATGTGCAGGTGCAGCTGGCGTTGGGAGCCTGGCGGCCGTAGCCAAGCGCGATGCAGGCCGGTGCGGCACCGGCTTCACCCGCCCTTCACGCGCGACACAGCTCCGCTTCATGGCGGACTTCGACACTGACTGCCGTCGCGCCCACCCCCTCGGTGGGCGCAGTCTTTTGCGAAGCGAGTATCCAAGTGTTTCCTGTTTCCAAGCCGCCCATGCCCGGACGCCAAGAACCGATGCCAGGCAGCCTGACGCTGCGGCTGACGACGATGGCCCTGCTCGCCGGCCTGCTCGGCGCCTGCGCCACGACGGTCGACCCGATCACCACCAAGCGTGGCCGGGACGGCTTTGTCGTCAACTGCAACAACCCGGAGGGCTGGGCCTCCTGCCACGACGCCGCGGCCGAAGCCTGTGACGGCCGCTACCGCGTCCTCGAGCGCAAGGAGCACATCAAGCGGCTGGTGGTCGAGTGCCGCAAGTCCCAGCGCTACGACTATGACAACGATTGATGGGCGGCCGGCCCACTGATTGACTAGCGGGCAAGACCTGGCACCGGAGGCCGTGGAAGAAAAGAAAACGAAAAAATTTCGGTCTCCCTGTCGATTTGCGCGTTCTCGGTTCGTCGTGTTGATGAAGGCCGGATGTGAGGTGAACAAGCACCACAACAACAGCCGGCTGCATTCCTTCCTCAACCCACGGAGATCGAGATGAGCAAGACGAAACAACAAACCCTGGTCATGGCCCTGCTGGCCGCCGCCATCACCGGCCTGGCCGCCCTGCCGGCCACCGCCTCGATCACGCAGCCGACGGCTGCTGTTGCTGCTGCCACTGCTGCAGCCAAGCCGGCATCCGGCCGGCTGGCGATCAACGGGATCAGCTACTACTACGAGGTCCATGGCCGCGGCAAACCACTGCTGCTGCTGCATGGCGGCCTGGGCTCGATCGAGATGTTCGCCGGCGCGGTGCTGCCCCAGCTGGCCGCAACGCGCCAGGTGATCGCGGTGGACCTGCAGGGGCATGGCCGCACGCCCCTGGGTTCGCGCCCCTTCACCCTGCAGGCCATGGGCGACGACATGGCCGCCCTGGTCAAGCAGTTGGGCCACGACAAGGTGGACGTGATGGGCTACTCGCTGGGCGGCGGCGTGGGCCAGCGCATGGCCCTGCAGCATCCCCAGCGCGTGGAGCGCCTGGTGCTGGTGTCGACCAGCTTCGCCGACAACGGCGTCTACCCCGACCTGCGCGCGCTGCAGCAGGGGCTGAGCGCGGCCGCGGCGCCGATGATGAAGGACACACCGATGTTCAAGTCCTATGCCGCGGTGGCGCCGGACGTCACCGAGTTCCCGAGGCTGCTGGACACCCTGGGCGACTTCATGCGCCAGAAGTACGACTGGTCGGCCGATGTGCCCAAGCTGCAGATGCCCGTGATGCTGGTCTATGGCGACGGCGACATGTTCACGCCCGAGCACATGGTGAAGTTCTACCAGCTGCTGGGCGGCGGCCAGCGCGACGCCGGCTGGGCACGCGAGGGCCTGTCCAAGAACCGCCTCGCCATCCTGCCCGACCTGACCCATTACGACATCTTCACCTCGCCCCGCCTAGCCGCGACGGCGCTGCCCTTTCTCAATGGCAGCAGCGATGCGAAGGCGTGGGCGGAGCAGGCGGGGAATCGGTGAGGGAGGAAGGGCGCGGGTCGCGCCCTAAAGCCAGGTGACCTTTGACTGATTCCCGACGGGGACTTGATCCCCAGAATGCCGCGGCCTGAGCGCTGGTCGTGGCATTTGCGCATCCGGGCATCCACACAACTTCGGGGAGTCACACACACCATGGCAAGACCATCATTCAACAGCGCATGGGCCGCCTTCATGGCGGTCCGGGTGCCCGTGCTCGAGGTAGGCAAGAAGATCGGTGGGAATGTCCAGAAGAACATCGAGATGCCGGAAGGCGGCTTTCGCAACGCTTGCCCCATCCGCATGAGCTATGTGTTGAACAAGACGGGTTTAAGCATTTGACCGCTGGGGGGCTATCGCCGCGAGATTTCAGTCCATGTCAGCGCGCCACAACGGCCGAACGATGGAAATGAATACGCTCCGCCTTACACCCCTTGAACGCGAGACCCGCGCTGCCCTTCCCACGCCAGAGACCACACTCCACCTGAATCACGCCCAACAAACTCTACGCCTGTGGGCCATGCGCGAGAACGCCCCCATCCGGCCGATCCGCGTGCATGGGCGACTGGCCGGGCCCGTCGCCGACATCCGAAAACTGCTGCACGTCGCCACCGCCTGAGCGTCGAGGCGGACCATGATGGTACGCATTGCCGAGCGCACGCAGCAGCACAGGCTCAATGCCTCGATGCTCGAGGCCACCACGGCTCGCAACGATGAGGGTCAGGTTTTCACCCCCGCCGAGCTGGCGGCCAAGTCCACGGCCAACAAGGCGATTCGGCGGGCCGATTTGATGACACGGATTGCCGGCTTCGAACGCTACGCCGATGCCGAGAGCCATCAAGGCGTGTTCATCACGCTGACCTGCCCCAACCTAGGGTCACGCTTCAAAAGTGCTCCATGCCCGCTCCACCAGTGCACGCATGCTCGCGTCTTCTGCCAAAGGATGAATGTCCAAATCCTTGAGTGTGGCTTGATAAATTTCTTGGGCCCCATTCACGGGAGCTCGCAGTGCTGCAGCGAAGTCGACTTCGGCCGCATTGGTGTTGCCAAGCAAACACTGCACATAAGCCCGATTACCGAGCAACATGCCGTCGGACTGCATGCAGCGTGTCACGGCATCGTTCAGGTTGCTCAAAGCTGTTTGCAATAACACTTGCGCCGCAGGATTGCCAATATCCTGCATCGTCTTGGCCTTCAGCAAGCGCCCAAAACCGGCGCCATTCATCGCTCGTGCGACCTGCTCGCGCAGCGCGGGCTCGGCTGCCTCGCCAAACCGGCGTAGCACCTCGTCATAGGTGGCAATCGCGGCTTCGCTCTGCTTCAGTTGGCCCTGGGTGACGCCCTTGCTGACCAGGGCCCTTGCGACCTGCTCGCGCAGCGCGGGCTCGGCTACCTCGCCAAACCGGCGTAGCACCTCGTCATAGGTGGCAATCGCGGCTTCGCTCTGCTTCAGTTGGCCTTGGGTGCCGCCCTTGCTGACCAAGGCCCTTGCGACCCGCTCGCGCAGCGCGGGCTCGGCTGCCTCGCCAAAGCGGCGTAGCACCTCGTCGTAGGTAGCAATCGCGGCTTCGCTCTGCTTCAGTTGGCTTTGGGTGATGCCCTTGTTGACCAGGGCCCTTGCGACCTGCTCGCGCAGCGCGGGCTCGGCTGCCTCGCCAAAGCGGCGTAGCACCTCGTCGTAGGTAGCAATCGCGGCTTCGCTCTGCTTCAGTTGGCCCTGGGTGATGCCCTTGTTGACCAGGGCCCTTGCGACCTGCTCGCGCAGCGCGGGCTCGGCTGCCTCGCCAAACCGGCGTAGCACCTCGTCATAGGTGGCAATCGCGGCTTCGCTCTGCTTCAGTTGGTCTTGGGCGACGCCCTTGCTGACCAAGGCCATTGCGACCTGCTCGCGCAGCGCGGGCTCGGCTGCCTCGCCAAAGCGACGTAGCACCTCGTCGTAGGTGGCAATCGCGGCTTCGCTCTGCTTCAGTTGGTCTTGGGTGGCGCCCTTGCTGACCAAGGCCATTGCGACCTGCTCGCGCAGCGCGGGCTCGGCTGCCTCGCCAAAGCGGCGTAGCACCTCGTCGTAGGTAGCAATCTCGGCTTCGCTCTGCTCCAGTTGGCCTTGGGTGACGCCCTTGCTGACCAAGGCCATTGCGACCCGCTCGCGTAGCGCGGGCTCGGCTGCCTCGCCAAAGCGACGTAGCACCTCGTCATAGGTAGCAATCGCGGCTTCGCTCTGCTTCAGTTGGCCTTGGGTGATGCCCTTGTTGACCAGGGCCCTTGCGACCTGCTCGCGCAGCGCGGGCTCGGCTGCCTCGCCAAAGCGACGTAGCACCTCGTCGTAGGTGGCAATCTCGGCTTCGCTCTGCTCCAGTTGGCCCTGGGTGATGCCCTTGTTGACCAGGGCCCTTGCGACCCGCTCGCGTAGCGCGGGCTCGGCTGCCTCACCAAAGCGACGTAGCACCTCGTCATAGGTAGCAATCGCGGCTTCGCTCTGCTTCAGTTGGCCTTGGGCGATGCCCTTGTTGACCAGGGCCATTGCGACCTGCTCGCGCAGCGCGGGCTCGGCTGCCTCGCCAAACCGGCGTAGCACCTCGTCATAGGTAGCAATCTCGGCTCCGCTCTGCTTCAGTTGGCTTTGGGTGACACCCTTATTGACCAGGGCCATTGCGACCTGCTTGCGCAGCGCGGGCTCGGTTGCCTCGCCAAAGCGACGTAGCACCTCGTCGTAGGTGGCAATCGCGGCTTCGCTCTGCTTCAGTTGGGCTTGAGTGATACCACGATTGACTAGCACCCGTGCAACGTTGGCAGCACCGGCATTGGCAACCCCTGCAGCTTTGAGCCAAAAATAGGCAGCGTCTTCCAGCGCATCGGCAGTGTAGGCGGCATGGGCGCGAGTATTCCAATCATCGAAAGAGTAGCGGTCTTCGTTGGATGCCTTCAATTCACGGTCGCGTTGAGCAAGCACTCTCGTTGACTCTTCCAGATCAGATGGGGGCTGGGTCCCGGCTTTGCCAATTGACTCTTGCGCTGTACTAATCGCTTTTGCAACATCAGCCGCGTGCGCTTGTACCTGTTGGGCGTGGCCATCCATTTCCACATGCACCTGTGCAGCTTTTTTCGCCAATGCTTCTATTTGCTCTTTCAGCTCCTTTGCCTGCTTGTCAAACCACTCTTGTGCGCCAGTCTTCGCAATATCTGCGGCCGCTTCCTTGGCTTCCGACTTGGCATTGCGATACCCCAGGAATCCACCCAAAACCAGCAACACCGTGATGCCGGCGCTCAGTATGGCGATCACAACGCCAAAGCGGTCAACGCTTTGGCTTAGCTGCGCCAACTGGTCATCTACACGCTTGTCAACGGCGGCTATTTGTTGGCGCAAAGCCTCAACATCTTTGACTTGAAGCTCCTTTTGTGACTCCCACTTACTTTGTTGCTGAATCGACCCGGGTTTCCTAGACACCCATGAGCCGTTGGGAATGGCGTCGTTCGAACTCAACGGGCGAAGTGTCGCCGGCGGTTCCGTGACGCCGCTTGGGGTTGTAAAACATCTCGATGTAGTTGAAGACGTCGGCGCGGGCGTCGTTGCGCGTGGCATAGACCTGGCGGCGGATGCGCTCGCGCTTGAGCAACTGGAAGAAGCTCTCGGCCACGGCGTTGTCATGGCAGTTGCCGCGCCGGCTCATGCTGCTGACCAGGTTGTGGTCGCGCAGGAACGTCTGCCACTCATGGCCGGTGAACTGGCAGCCCTGGTCGGAGTGGACCGTAACGGCCTGTCTGGGCTGGCGGCGCCATAACGCCATCAGCAGTGCATCCAGCACCAGGCTGGTGTCGATGCGACTGCCCATCGACCAGCCCACCACCTGGCGCGAGAACAGGTCGACCACGACCGCCAGGTACAGCCATCCCTCGTGCGTGCGGATGTAGGTGATGTCGGTCACCCAGGACTGGTTGGGCTCGGCCGCCGTGAACTGGCGCTGCAGGTGGTTGGGTGCAACGACTGCAGGCCTGCCCCCGCGCACGCCTGGGCGGCGCCGGTAGCCGGTCTGCGAGCGCAGACCTTCGAGCTTGAGCAGCCGCGCCACGCGGTGCTTGCCGCAGCGCTCGCCGAGGTCGCGCATGTCCAGCGTCAGCTTGCGATAGCCGTACACGCCGCCGCTCTCCAACCAGGCCTGCTTGAGCAGCCCGGTCAGCCGCAGGTCATCCTTGGCCCTGGCGCTCTGCGGCTCAGCCCTCCATGCGTAATAGCCGCTCGGGTGCACCTGCATCACCTTGCACATGCGCCGCACGCTGTACTGGGCCTCGTGCGCCTTGATGAACGCGTACCTCACCCGGACTGTTTGGCAAAGTACGCGGCGGCCTTTTTTAGGATGTCGCGCTCCTCGGTCACGCGCCGCAGCTCGGCCTTCAGCCGCCGCAGTTCCTCGGCCTGCGAGACCTGTGCCTGCCGCTCGGCGCCCGGCGCCGAGTACACCTTGATCCACTTGTACAGGCTGTGCTGGCTCACTCCGATCCGTGCCGACACGTCGGCCACCCGGTGGCCTCGCTCCGTGATCTGCTTGACCGCCTCGATCTTGAATTCTTCTGGGTAGGGTTGGTTGGTCTTCATGGCACCTCCTATTGGGCCTCAGATTGAGACTCGAAGGTGTCTACTGAATCCGGGTCGATTCATGCAATTCCTTGAAAGCGTTCAAGTCGTCTTGCGATGCAACCACTGAGCTTGGAGCTGCTTGCGCAACAGCCGTGGCCCATAGCAAGAGGCATATAGCCAACAGTCGGCTCATAGGAACCACTCCCTTGATCGCTTTCATGAATTGCCGTCGATGGCAAATTTAAGCTCGGGATGCTAGCAAATCCGTTGAATTGCCGAACTATGGCGGCAAGGCCATCACAGCGGGCTGGTCCGCAACCAAAGCCAGCGCCAAGAACCTTGGCTATGCAACACTGGAACATTGATCGGATGCTGATGGCCACCAATGCAAAATCCGACGTCGCGGCTACATGGCGGCTACATGAGCCCAAGAGGCAACAAAGCACGAACGAAAATATTCGGCTAAGTGTTTTACTTATTTGGTAGGCCGTACAGGACTTGAACCTGTGACCAAAGGATTATGAGTCCTCTGCTCTAACCATCTGAGCTAACGGCCCGAAGCGCGCGATTGTAAGGGTGCCTCGCGGGCGCCCGCCGCCATCACTTCTGCGACAGCGCGTTCGTCACCATCCGCGAGGTGATGTCGACGATCTGGATCATGCGGTCGTAGGCCATGCGGGTCGGGCCGATCACGCCCAGGGTGCCGACGACCTGACCGTCGACCTCGTAGGGCGCGGAGACGATCGACAGCTCCTCGTAGGGCACGACCTGGCTCTCGCCGCCGATGTAGATGCGCACGCCCTCGGCGCGGCTGGAGACGTCCAGCAGGCGCATCAGCTGGGTCTTCTGCTCGAACAGGTCGAACAGGCGCCGCAGGCTGCCCATGTCGTGGCTGAAGTCCTGCACGGTCAGCAGGTTGCGCTCGCCGGAGACGACGACGCGGTCCTCCTCATGCTGCATCGCCTCGGTGCCGACCTGCACGGCCGCGCTCATCAGCTGCGCGATCTCGCCGCGCAGCGCGTCGACCTCGCTCTTCAGCCGCTCGCGCACCGCCTCCAGGCTCAGGCCGGCGTAATGGCTGTTGAGCCGGTTGCTGGCCTCGGCCAGCTCGGACTGGCTCAGGTCCTGGGCGGTGAAGATGACCCGGTTCTGCACATCGCCGTCCGGCGAGACCATGATCACCAGCACCCGGCGTTCGCCCAGGCGCAGGAACTCGATGTGGTGGAACACGCTGGGCTTGCGCGGCGCGGTCACGACGCCGACGAAGCTCGACAGGTTGGACAGCAGCTGCGCGGCGTTGGCGATCACGCGCTGCGGCTGGTCCGGCAGCAGCTGGCTCTCCAGCGGCCGGGTGTCGGTCACCAGGCCCTGCTGGGCGGTCAGCATGGTGTCGACGAAGAGGCGGTAGCCGCGTGCGGTCGGGATGCGGCCGGCGCTGGTGTGCGGGCTGGCGATCAGGCCCAGCTCCTCCAGGTCCGCCATCACATTGCGGATCGTCGCCGGGCTCAGCTCCAGGCCGGAGGCCTTGGAAAGCGTGCGCGAACCGACGGGCTGGCCGTCCGCGATATAGCGTTCGACCAGGGTTTTCAGCAGGGATCTGGAGCGCTCGTCGAGCATGGCGGTCATTGTACGGACTGCAGCGCCACGGTCAGCGGGCATTCACATCGCTGTGGTGTAATTCTGCGCATGGTCACGAAGCCTCCTCCTACACCGTTCCGACATGCGGCCATCGTGGGCAAACATCAAGCCCGCGGCATCCGGCCGGTCCTGGAGGAGGTTGCCGAATTCGTGGCCGCTCAGGGATTGGATGTTTCCCTGGAACGCGAGACCGCCGAGAACACCGGCATCACCGACTACCCCGCCCTCTCCAACGACGAGATGGGCGCGCAATGCGACCTGGCGATCGTCGTCGGCGGCGACGGCACGATGCTCGGCTTCGCGCGCGACATGGCAAGACATGGCACCCCGCTGGTCGGCATCAACCAGGGGCGCCTGGGCTTCATCACCGATATCTCGCTGGAGCGCTTTCGCGAGGCGCTGGCGCCGATCCTGGCCGGCGACTACGAGAAGGAGCAGCGCGCGATGCTGGAGGGCGCCGTCTGGCGCGACGGCGATTGCATCTTCGAGGGCCTGGCGCTCAACGATGTGGTGGTCAGCCGCGGCGCCACCGCCTCGATGGTGGAGCTGAAGGTGGACGTGGGCGACGAGTTCGTCGCCAATATGCGCGCCGACGGCGTGATCGTCGCCTCCCCGACCGGCTCGACCGCCTACTCCCTGTCATCTGGCGGCCCCATCATGCATCCCAGCATCGCTGGCTGGGTGCTGGTGCCGATCGCTTCGCATGCGCTGTCCAACCGCCCGATCGTGCTGCCGGACTCCGGCGAGGTGCGGCTGGAGATCGTGGCCGGGCGCGACGCCAGCGTCAATTTCGACATGCAGAGCCTGGCCAGCCTGCTGCACGGCGACCGCATCACGGTGCGGCGGTCCGCGCACAAGGTCTGCTTCCTGCATCCGCAGGGCTGGAGTTATTACGCGACGCTGCGCCGCAAGCTGCGCTGGTACGAGGGAGTGAGTTGATGGCCCACCCCCTACGGCCTACGGCCGCCCCCGCAAGGGGGCACGCCCGCAGGCCCGGCGGAGCCGGATCCTCGGGCGTCGCTCGGTGCGGATGCGCGCGTGCAATGAACACGCCGCTCAAGCGGCATGGAGAACTTTGATGCTTAGGCGTTTGAGCCTGCGCGATTTCGTGATCGTGCCGGCGCTGGAGCTCGATTTCGATAGCGGCTTCGCGGTGCTGACCGGCGAGACCGGTGCCGGCAAGTCCATCCTGATCGATGCGCTGCAGCTCGCCCTGGGCAGCCGCGGCGATGCCGGCGTGGTGCGCGAGGGCGCGGCGCGCGCCGAGATCACGGCCGAGTTCGACAGCCCCGCGGTGCTGGCCGCCTGGCTGGACGAGGCCGGCTTCGAGGCCGGCGAGACCCTGCTGCTGCGCCGCGTGATCGATGCGCAAGGCAAGAGCCGCGCCTGGATCAACGGCAGCCCGGCCACCGTGGCCCAGCTGCGCGAGACCGCCGACAGCCTGCTCGACATCCATGGCCAGCATGCCTGGCAAGGACTGACCCGGCCCACCTCGGTGCGCGCGCTGCTGGACGCCTTCGCGCGCCTGGACGTCAAGCCCCTGGCTCAGGCCCATACGGCCTGGCGGCAGGCGGCCGAGAAGCTGGAGGCCGCGCGCAGCAAGGGCGAGGAGCTGGCGCGCGAGCGCGAGCGCCTGGCCTGGCAGCTGGAGGAGATCGGCCGCCTCGCGCCCGGCGCGGACGAATGGGACGAACTGAACGCCGAGCACCAGCGCCTATCCCATGCCGCCTCGCTGATGGACGCGGCGCGGCTGGCGCAGGAGGCGCTCAGCGGCCAGTCGGGCGAGGCCGAGCAGAACGCCGAGAGCCTGACCGAGCAGGCGCTGGACAAGCTACAGGACGTGGTCGAGTACGACGCCCGCCTGGCCCCGGCGATCGAGGCGCTGCTGAACGCCCAGGCCCAGCTGCAGGACGCGGTCCATACCCTGAACACCTATCTGCACGGCACCGAGCTGGAGCCGGAGCGCCTGGCCGAGCTGGACGAGCGCCTGTCGGCCTGGATGGCGCTGGCGCGCCGCTACCGCCGCCCCGGCGCCGAACTGCCCGCGCTGCACCAGCAGTGGAAGGCCGAGCTGCAGACTCTGGACGAGGCCGGCGACCTGGCCGGTCTGGAGCGCGCGCTGGCCGAGACGCGCGCCGCCTACGACCGCGAGGCCCGGCTGGTCGGCCAGGGCCGCGCCAAGGCCGCTCCGGCGCTGGCCGCGGCGGTCACGCAGGCGATGCAGCAGCTGGGCATGGCCGGCGGCGCCTTCGAGGTGGCGCTGCTGCCGCAGGAGGAACCGCAGAGCTTCGGCCTGGAGAGTGCCGAATTCATGGTGGCCGGCCATGCCGGCAGCACGCCGCGCCCGCTGGCCAAGGTGGCCTCGGGTGGCGAGCTCTCGCGCATCGCGCTGGCGATCGCGGTCACCACCTGCCAGCTCGATGACGAGGGCGCCGGTGCCGGCACCCTGATCTTCGACGAGATCGACGCCGGCGTCGGCGGCGCGGTGGCCGAGACCGTCGGCCGGCTGATGAAGCAGCTGGGCCGCCAGCGCCAGGTGCTGGCCGTCACCCACCTGCCCCAGGTCGCGGCCTGCGCCGACCATCACTATGTGGTGTCGAAGGCGCTGCGCGCCGATGGTGCCACCGCCAGCGATGTCCAGCCGGTGCTGGGCGAGGCACGGGTGCAGGAGATCGCGCGCATGCTGGGCGGCGAGCGCCTGTCCTCGGCCAGCCTGGCCCATGCGCAGGAGATGCTGGGCCAGTCGGCCGGCGCCCATCACAACAACGGTAGCGGTAGCAGAAAGGCGCGTTCGTGAGCGCATTCGGTCAGGGCGAGGTCGTGCTGGTCACCGGCATGTCCGGCGGCGGCAAGTCGGTGGTGATGCATGCGCTGGAGGACGCCGGCTTCTTCTGCGTCGACAACCTGCCGCCCGAGCTGCTGCCGCAGTTCCTTGGGCTGGAGCAGCAGCGTGGCGGCGCACGCCGCGTCGCGATCGCGGTCGATGTGCGCAGCGAGGGTTCGCTGCCGCATCTGCTGCCGCAGATCAAGCAGCTGCGCGCCGATGGCGTCGGCGTGCGCTCGATCTTCCTGGACGCCAATACCGAGGCCCTGGTGCGGCGCTTCTCCGAGACGCGCCGCCCGCATCCGCTGCGCAGCGAGCCGCGCGGCGCGGGCGAGGCCGATGCGCACCGCGCGCTGCTGGACGCGATCGCGCTGGAGCGCGAGCTGCTGGCCGGCCTGCGCGCCGATTCCACCGTGATCGACACCAGCCTGCTGCGCGCCGCGCAGCTGCGCGCCTGGGTGCGCGACCTCGTCTCGGTGCGCGGCGACTCGCTGACCCTGGTGTTCGAGTCCTTCGCCTTCAAGCATGGCGTGCCCAGCGATGCGGACTTCGTGTTCGACGTGCGCGTGCTGCCGAATCCCTATTACGACCGCGAGCTGCGCCCGCTGAACGGGCGCGACGCGCCGGTGGCCGACTACCTGGCGGCCCAGCCCGAGGTCAACCTGATGCTGGGCCAGATCAGCGGCTTCCTGCGCCAATGGCTGCCCAGCTTCGCGGCCGACCAGCGCAGCTACCTGACCGTCGCGATCGGCTGCACCGGCGGCCAGCACCGCTCCGTCTATCTGGTCGAGACCCTGGCCCGGCAGTTCGCCAGCCATGGTCATGTGCTGAAGCGGCACCGCGAGCTGGACGCCAAGTAGGCGCCAGCGCCGCCGCGGCTATGGCTCAGGCGGCCTGCGAGCCGCCGCGCCCCTTGCCCTCTTCCTCGTCGCGCGCGGACATCAGCACCAGCGCGACGATGGTCACGATCGGGAACAGCAGCACCAGGCCCACCATCCAGCCCAGCAGCGGGCGGCCGTCGCGCTTGAGCGCCAGGCCCATATAGGTCCAGTGCGCCACCAGGCTGGCCGTCAGGCCCAGCGCCAGCAGCACCACCTTGGCCTCGTTGCCGCCCTCGTCGGCCATGCCGGCCGAGATCATGAACCAGAGGCAGGCGACCGCCGCCAGCGCGGCAATCAGGGCGGACTCGACGGCGCTTTTGACCAGGGGTTTCATGCTTGTGCGGAACATGGCGGTGCGGGAGCCGAAGCATAAGGCCTGGCGGCCCGCCCGCCCATCCCGATCTGCGCTCGATCAGAAGCGATAGCTGGCCTTCACCCCCAGGAAGCGCCCGCGCGGATCGCCCTGGGTATGGTCATAGAGCCCGGTCGAGGCATCCCAGGGCAGCTTGGCGTTGCTCAGGTTCTGCAGGCTCAGGCTGGCCACCAGCTGCGGCGTGACGCGCCAGTCCAGGTTCAGGTCCAGGGTGTCGAAGCCCGCCACCCGCTCGGCATGGGCCTCGGTCGGGCGGTAGGTCTGCCGGTAGCCGCCGACATGCTGCCAGTTCAGGGTGGCGGTCCAGTCGCCGCGGGTCCAGGCCGCGCCGGTGGCGCCGCGCCACTTCGGCAGGGAGCCGAACTCGTTGCTGCCGGCGCCGTTCACCGCCGCCTCGCCCTCGGCCGGCGGCTGGCTGAAGCGCAGCAGCCGGCTCGCCTGCGCGCGCAGCACCAGCTCGCCCAGGCCCTGGCCCAGCGCGAAGCTGCGGCTGCCCTCCAGGTCGAAGCCGGAGACGCTGCGCCCGCCCTGGTTGCGGAACTGGCGCGTCAGCGACACGATGCGCCCCTGCTCGTCGCGCAGCACGCGGCCGGCCAGGCGCGCCTCGTTGGCGATGATGAACTCGGCCGTCTCGGTGTCGATCAGGTCGCGCTGCTTGATCTGGAAATAGTCCAGGCTCAGCTTGCTGCGCGCATCGGGCGAGACCACCAGGCCGAAGTTCAGATTGCGCGAGCGCTCCGGCTTCAGCTTCGGATTGGCCGCGGTCAGGTTGGTCACGCCGCGCGCCTGGTTCGGCGTCACCGGGTCGCGCGGGTCCAGCACCGTGCCGTAGCTGACGCCGGTGCTCTGCGTGATCTCCGGCAGCGAGGGCGCGCGGAAGCCGCGCGAGAGATTGGCGCGCAGCAACAGCCAATCCAGCGGCTGGAAGCGCAGGCTGGCCTTGGGCGAGACGGCGGAGCCGAAGTCGCTGTAATGGTCGGCGCGCGCCGCCAGGTTCAGGCTCAGGCTGCTCAGCAGCGGCAGGTTCAGCTCGGCGAAGGCGGCGCTGACCTTGCGGCTGCCCTTGATGATGTTGATCGCCGGGCGCAGCTCGGTGCCGCTGAGCACCGCGTCCGAGGTGCGCGAATCCATCGCCTCATGGCGCAGCTGCAGCCCGGCCGCGAAGCCCACCGGCCCGGCCGGCAGCCGGGTCAGCTCGGTCGAGGCGCTGGCATCGACGCTGTAGAGCTCCGAGCTGGCCGGCCGCAGGGTCGACAGGCGCAGGGCCTGGCGCTGCGCCTCGCTGTTGCGCGAGGGATCGGCGAAATCGTAGCCGCCGCTGCGCAACACGCGCTCGAACTCGTAGCGGTTGACGAAGTTCTGCACCGTCTCGGTCAGCCGGCTGCTGGACTGCAGGAAGGACAGCCCCCAGTCCCAGCGCCCGGCCGAGCCGCGCGCGCCGGCCAGCACGCGCTGGAACTGCACCGCGTCCTGCTTGGTGCGCGTGCCCAGATCGAACAGGGTCGCGTTCAGCACGGCAGAACCGCTGGCAGGATAGTTCGGGTGGCCCTTGGGCAGTTGCACCGAGATCGTGTCCAGCGCCTGGTTGCGGTCGTTCCATGCGCGCAGGCTGCTGGAGACGGTCAGCGGCGCGCCGAACAGCAGCTCCGCGCGCGAGCTGCCCAGCAGCAGCTCGGCATAGGCCTCGGCGTTCTCGTCCAGGCGCCAGGTGGCGCGGGCCGAGCCGTGGTAGCGCTCGACGCCGGGGATCAGGGTCTTGTACTGCGCCGGGTTGTAGGCCAGCACGCTGCCGGTCTTGCCGGGCGTGATGTCGCCGTAGTTGCGCAGCTGCAGCGGGCCCTGCACGCCGCCCAGCTTGTTGGTGGCGTCGCTGCCCAGGTAGTTGGTCGGCACCCAGGCCAGGGTGCCGCCGGGCTCGCGGCGGAAATCGCTGTCGCGCAGCCAGGCCACGTCGCTCTGGTCCAGGCGGTCGCGCTTCAGGCCGTCCAGGCTCAGGGTGAAGTTGAAGCCCTGCTGCTGCAGGTCGCCGAAACCGTGGCGCAGCTCGAAGCTGCGCTCGCGCTGGCCGGTGCCCTCGGTGGAAGTGCCCAGGCCGGCCCGCAGCTCGGTGCCGCGGTAATCGTCATGCAGCAGGATGTTGACCACGCCGGCAATCGCGTCGGAGCCGTAGATCGAGGAGGCGCCGTCCTTCAGCACCTCGATGCGGCGCACCGCGGCCAGCGGCAGGCTGTTCAGGTCGGTGAACACCTCCTGCATGTTCTGCGCGGTCGCATAGGGCGCGACGCGCCGGCCGTTCACCAGCACCAGGGTGTTCTGCTGGTTCAGGCCGCGCAGCGACAGCCCGGCCGTGCCGGCCGAGAAGCTGCCGGTGTACTGCTCGTTGAAGCTGTTGCCGCTGTTGGCGGTGATCGTGCGCAGCAGCTCCGGCAGGCTGGTCTTGCCGCTGGCGCGGATCTCGGCATCGGTGATGGCCTGCACCGGGTTCGCGCCCTCGCGCCGCACCGAGAGGATGTTGGACCCGGTCACGGTGACGCGCTCCAGGCGCGCGCCGGCCTCGTCGGAAGCGGCTTGCGCCGCGGGCAGGAAGACGGCGGCCAATGCGGCGGCCAGCACTGAGGGTTTCGTCAGCAGCATGTCGGCAATCCTTCGTGAGGATGGATAAGAGAGAGATGGAAAGAACGCCCCGGTAGGGGCGAGCCGGCCCGGCCGCGGCGGATGACCGCGGCGGGTTAATGGCGAAGAAGGGATCGGGGTGCGGGAGCGCTGGCGGCGCGTGGCGCCGTGGCTCAGGGACGCAGCATGCGCACCGGCGCCATGCTGGAGAGGGGACAACAGGACTTCATGATGTTCTGGTTCTGGACTGCACGCTCTTGTCGGCGCCCAGCCAATGTAGCCAGCGGCTACGGCGCGGCCAAACAAGGAAAACCGCCTTGTTTATGCGGCCGGCGCAGATGCGCAACCGAGCGCTCAGCCGATCAGTCGCTTCAATGGTGCAGGCAGGGCATAGGCGGCCAGTTCCTCGCGCGCCACCCAGCGGCCCTCGCCCGGGCTCGCGGCCTGCGCCAGTTCGGCGCGGCGCGGATGCAGCACCCAGTCGAAATGCGTCAGCGCATGCTCGACCCGCGGCATCACCTCCAGCGCGGCGCCGAGCGAGCGCGCCTGCGCATCGAGCGCGGCCTCGTCGTCGAACAGCGGCAGGCTCCAGAGGCCGGCCCAAACGCCGCTGTCGGGCCGCTGCTGCAGCCAGACGCTGCCCTCATGCTCAAGCCAGAGCCACCAGTTCTCGCGCCGGCCGCGCTTGAGCTTCTTGGTCTTGATCGGATACCTGGCCGGCTCGCCCTCGGCGCGGCCGCGGCACAGCTCCGACACCGGGCACAGCAGGCATTGCGGCGCGCGCGCGCCGCACAGGCTGGCGCCCAGGTCCATCAGGCCCTGCGTATAGGCCGGCATGTCGGCCTCAGCAGCCGGCAGCAGGGCCTGGGCATAGGCCCAGAGCTTCTTTTCCTGCGCGCCGCTGGCCAGGTCGCCGTCGAAGGCCAGGAGGCGCGACAGCACCCGCTTGACGTTGCCGTCCAGGATCGCGATGCGCTCGCCGAAGCAGAAGGAGGCGACCGCCGCCGCGGTCGAGCGGCCGATGCCGGGCAGCTCCTGCAGCGCGGCCGCGCTGCGCGGGAATTCGCCGCCATGCTCGGCCGCGACGGCCTGCGCGCAGCGGTGCAGATTGCGCGCGCGGCTGTAGTAGCCCAGGCCGGCCCACAGGGTCAGCACCTCGTCCAGCGGCGCCGCGGCCAGCTCGATCACGCTCGGGAAGCGCGCCAGGAAGCGCTGGTAATAGCCCAGCACCGTCGTCACCTGGGTCTGCTGCAGCATGATTTCCGAGAGCCAGACGCGATAGGGGTCGCGCGTGTTCTGCCAGGGCAGCTCATGCCGGCCATGGCTGCGCTGCCAGGCCACCAGCAAGGCGGCGAAATCGGCGGGCAGGCTCACTTCTTTTGACATGCGGGGCAGAAAAATGTCGAGCGCTGACCCTGCACGATGCGGCGGATCGACGTGGCGCAGACGCGGCAGGGCTCGGCCTCGCGGCCATAGACCTGGGCCTGCATCTGGAAGCTGCCGGCCACGCCATGGGCGTCGCGAAAATCGCGTAGGGTAGTGCCGCCGGCTTCCAGCGCGCGGCCCAGCACGCCGCGCACCGCCTCGGCCAGGCGCTCGCAGCGCGGGCCGCTGAGCTTGTTGGCGGGAAGGCGCGGGTCGATGCCGGCCAGGAACAGGGCCTCGCAGGCGTAGATATTGCCGGCCCCGACCACCAGGTCGCCGGCCAACAGCGCCTGCTTGATCGCGACGCGCCGCGCCGCCAGGCCGGCCTTCAGGTAAGCGCCGGTAAAACGCGGATCGAAGGGTTCCAGCCCCAGCCCGGCCAGCAGCTTGGCCGCCGGGCCGTCGGCCAGCGAGGGCGACCAGACCACCGCGCCGAAGCGCCGCGGGTCATGCAGTCGCAGCAGGCCGCGGTTGGTGCGCAGGTCGAAATGGTCATGCGGCCCGGGGTTCGAGTCGCGCGCGGTGAAGGCCAGGCTGCCCGACATGCCCAGATGCAGCAGCAGCCCGCCGGCCAGGCGCTCGCCGCGCAGCGGCAGCCACAGGTATTTGCCGCGCCGCGTCGCCGCGCCGACGGTCGAGCCCAGCAGTTCGTCCTGGTCCAGGCCCAGCGGCCAGCGCAGCGGCTTGCCCAGGCGCACCTCCAGCACGCGGGCGCCCTCGATGGCGTCGGCAAAGCTGCGGCGGGTGACTTCGACTTCGGGCAATTCCGGCATGGCGGGGCGCATGATAAAGGTCCGCGGCCGGCGCTGCTGCCCAAGGGCTGCTTAAGGAAAATCGACCACAATCCAGCAATGTGGCGCCCGCATCATCGGGGCTGACCGTTCCAGGAGTTCCCATGCCCAAAACCACCGTTGCCAGCGTCGCGCTTTCCGGCCTGCTGGCCCTGCTCGGCCCGGTCCAGGCCCAGGCCAGCACCGCGGCCAGCGCCCCGGCCGTGCAGAACTCCGAGCTGGACGCGCCGATGTTCTACCAGCTGCTGGTCGGCGAGATGGAGCTGCGCGCCGGCCAGCCCGGCGTGGCCTTCCAGGTGCTGCTGGACGCGGCGCGACGCACCGGCGACAGCGAGCTGTACCGCCGCGTCGTCAATATCGCGCTGCAGGCCCGCGCCGGCGACCAGGCCCTGATCGCCGCCCGCGCCTGGCGCGACGCGGTGCCCGATTCGGTCGAGGCGCACCAGATGATCATCCAGCTGCTGGCCGCGCTGAACCGCCCCTCCGAGGTCGGCCCGCCGCTGCGCAGCCTGCTGGCGCTGACGCCCGAGGCGCAGCGCAGCGGCGTGCTGGCCTCGCTGCCGCGCCTGTTCCAGCGCACGCCGGAACCGAAGCGGGTCTACGAGGCCACGCTCTCGGTGCTGGAGGGCGCGGCTCAGCAGCCCGCGACCCGGCTGATGGCTCTGCTGGTGCAGGGCCGCCTGGCGCTCAGCGCCGACGAGGACGACAAGGCCCTGGCCCTGACCCGCCTGGCCGCCAAGGACTTCCCGGCCGCCGATGAGCCGATGCTGTTGGCGCTGGACCTGATGGCCGAACGGCCCGAGGCCGAGGCGCTGATCACCGAGCGGCTGAAGCAGCAGCCCGACCACCATGCGCTGCGCCTGGCCTATGGCCGCACCCTGGCGCGCAGCCAGCGCGCCGCCGATGCCGCGCGCGAGTTCCGCATCGTCACCCAGGCCACGCCGGACAACGCCGCCGCCTGGTATGCGCTGGGCGCGCTGGAGCTGGACCTGCGCCATCCCGAGGCCGCCGAGAAGGCGCTGCAGACCTTCCTGGTCAAGCTGGAGGCCGCACCGGCCGACAGCCCCGAGGCGCTGAAGGATTCGCGCCAGCAGGCCTGGCTGCTGCTGGCCCAGTCGGCCGAGATGCGCGGCGAGCTGCGCGCGGCCGAGGGCTGGCTGTCCAAGGTGGATGCGCCGCAGCGCCAGCTGGAGGTCAGCTACCGCCGCGCCTCGCTGATGGCGCGCCAGGGCCAGCTGGCCAAGGGCCGCGCGCTGCTGCAGGCCCTGCCCGGCGAGCGCGACGAGGACGCCCGCGCCAAGCTGATGGCCGAGGCCCAGCTGCTGCGCGAGGTGCGCCAATGGGAGGGCGCGCTCGCCGTGCTGGAGCAGGCCGGCAAGCGCTTCACCAGCGATGCCGACATCGTCTACGAGCAGGCCATGATGGCCGAGAAGCTGGGCCGCCTGGAGCAGATGGAACAGCTGCTGCGCAAGGTGATGGAGATCAAGCCCGAGCATTACCACGCCTACAACGCGCTGGGCTACTCGCTGGCCGAGCGCAATACCCGGCTCGAAGAGGCCCGCACCCTGATCGCCAAGGCACTGCAATACGCGCCCAGCGAGCCCTTCATCGTCGACAGCCTGGGCTGGGTGGAGTTCCGCCTGGGCAACCACCCGGAGGCGCTGCGCCTGCTGCGCCAGGCCTACCAGTCGCGCCCCGACGCCGAGATCGCCGCGCATCTGGGCGAGGTGCTGTGGGTGGTCGGCCAGCAGGACGAGGCCCGCAAGGTCTGGAACGAGGGCGCCAAGCGCGACCCGAAGAACGAGGCCCTGCGCGAGACGCGCCAGCGCCTGAAGGCGCCATGAGGCGCGGCCTGCTCGCCCTGGCCTTCGTCGCTCCGCTGCTCGCCGGCTGCGCCAATCTGCAGCGCGAGGCGCCGCCCGCGGCGCAGGACGGCGATCTGCGCCTGTCCGGGCGCTTGTCGGTGCAGGTCAGCGGCCGCGGCGGCGACAGCGCCGCCTTCGAGCTGCTGGGCTCGCCCGAGGCCGGCCGCCTGGAGCTGAGCACGCCGCTGGGCAGCCTGGTGGCGCGGGCACGCTGGAGCCGCGCCGAGGTGCTGCTGCAGACCCCGCGCGAGGAGCGCCGCTTCGAGGACCTGGACTCTCTGACCCGCGAGATGCTGGGCGAGCCGGTGCCGGTGGCGGCCCTGTTCGACTGGCTGCGCGGCCGCCCCTGGCCGCGGGCCGGCAGCCAGCCGCTGGAAGGCGCCGCCCAGGGCTTTGCCCAGCTGGGCTGGCAGATCGACCTGTCCCGCTTCGGCGATGGCCTGATCGTGGCCAACCGCCCCGCCGAGCCCGCCGTGACCCTGCGCGCGCGGCTCGACCCCTGACCTTTCCCGTTCCCGATGCAAGCGCTCTACGACGTCCCGGCCCCGGCCAAGCTCAACCTGTTCCTGCATGTGGTGGGCAAGCGCCCCGACGGCTATCACCTGCTGCAGTCGATCTTCACCCTGATCGACTGGGCCGACACCCTGCATTTCGAGCGCCGCGGCGATGGCCGGCTGGCGCGCCATGACGGCGCCGACGCGATGGCCGAGCTGCCCGAGGACGATCTGTGCCTGCGCGCCGCGCGGCTGCTGCGCACCGAGAGCGGCGACGCCGCCCTGGGCGCCAACATCCATCTGGAGAAGCGCCTGCCGGCCGGCGCCGGCATGGGCGGCGGCTCCTCGGATGCCGCCTCCACCCTGCTGGCGCTGAACCGGCTCTGGGGTCTGAACTGGCCGCTGGCGCGCCTGCTGCCGCTGGGGCTGAAGCTGGGCGCCGACGTGCCCTTCTTCCTGGGCGGGCGCAATGCCTTTGTCGAGGGCATCGGCGAGATCCTGCACCCGGTGGACCTGCCGGCGCAGACCTACTTTGTTCTCAAACCGCCCACATCGATCGCCACCCAGGAAATTTTTTCGAGCCCCCTCTTGGCAAGGTCGAAAAGCGTGGCTATAGTAGCGGGCTTTCCTGCACACAACAGCAGCGACGACAAAAACGAAAGTTTGCAGTCGACAGGTGCTGAAGTGGTGAAGCTGGATGCGCAAGGTGTAGCGAAGCTTTGCGGCGGATTCGGTAGCAACGATCTACAGAAACCGGCCGAAGCGATCTGCCCCGAAGTGCGCCAGGCTCTGCAACTGCTGGAAGCTCGTTACGGCAACAGCCGCATGACGGGTTCGGGCAGCGCGGTCTTCGCCAGGGTGAGCAGTGAAGAAAAAGATGGCATGTCGAACCAGTCCATGGCGACAATGCTCCAGGATCTTCCGGGAGCGTGGACTGGCAAAATATGCCGCGGTCTGGACCGCCACCCGCTTAGCGGATGGGCTTGAAGGATCGGCAAGGTTTTGGGGTGCTGCAGCTCTGCAGTGTCCTGTGTAGGGGAGTCGCCAAGTTGGTCAAGGCATCGGATTTTGATTCCGACATGCGAGGGTTCGAGTCCTTCCTCCCCTGCCAAATGTTCTAGAGAAACCCGCCCTGCGGGTTTTTCGTCTTTGAAAGACCCTGGACACGCTGGCTGGCCACGGGTCCTTCACCAAGGATGGCCGCCGTGCTGCTCAACACCGTCCTCTTCACCGGCAATGCAAACCCGGTGCTCTCCCAAGAAATCGCGACCCATCTGGGGCTCGAACTCGGCAAGGCCGTGGTCGGTCGCTTCTCCGATGGCGAGGTGACGGTCGAGATCCAGCAGAACGTGCGCGCCCGCGACGTGTTCGTGGTCCAGCCGACCTGCGCGCCGACCAACGAGAACCTGATGGAACTCCTGATCATGGTCGATGCCTTGAAGCGCGCCAGCGCGCGCCGCATCACCGCCGTGATCCCCTACTTCGGCTACGCCCGCCAGGACCGCCGCCCGCGTTCCACCCGCGTGCCGATCTCGGCCAAGGTCGTCGCCAACCTGCTGGAGACCGTCGGCGTCGAGCGCGTGCTGACGATGGACCTGCACGCCGACCAGATCCAGGGCTTCTTCGACATCCCGGTCGACAACATCTACGCCAGCCCGGTGCTGCTGTCGGACCTGAAGAGCCGCAACTACTCGAACCTGGTGGTGGTCAGCCCCGACGTTGGCGGCGTGGTGCGCGCCCGCGCGCTGGCCAAGCAGCTGGGCTGCGACCTGGCCATCATCGACAAGCGCCGTCCGGCCGCCAATGTCTCCGAGGTCATGCATGTGATCGGCGAGATCGACGGCCGCAACTGCGTGATCATGGACGACATGATCGACACCGCCGGCACGCTGGTGAAGGCCGCCGAGGTGCTGAAGGACCGCGGCGCCAAGAGCGTGTTCGCCTATTGCACCCACCCCATCCTGTCCGGCCCGGCGATCGAGCGCATCTCCGGTTCGCACCTGGACGAGGTCGTGATCAGCAACACCATCCCGCTGTCGGACGCCGCCAAGGCCTGCGGCAAGATCCGCCAGCTGTCGGTCGCCTTCCTGTTCGCCGAGACCATCCGTCGCATCTCGGACGGCGAGTCGGTCACCTCGCTGTTCTCGGAACAGAACAACAATTTCTAAGATTCAGGAGGTCGATCCGCAAGGGTCGGCCTTTTGTACGGAAGAGCCTGGTCGCGGGCCTTCCACCCCGGAGCGCCATGGTGGCGCCTCGGAATTTTTGGAGTCAGATATGAAATTCACCGCTTTTGAGCGCAAGCTGCAGGGGACCGGAGCGAGCCGCCGCCTGCGTGTTTCGGGCAAGGTGCCCGGCATCGTCTTCGGCGCTGGCGAACCCGCCACCATCGAGCTGGACCACAACGCGCTGTTCCATGCCCTGAAGAAGGAAGCCTTCCACAGCACCATCCTCGAGATGGAACTGAACGGCAAGGTCGACCAGGTCCTGCTGCGCGACGTCCAATTCCACCCGTACAAGCCGCAAGTGCTGCACGTGGACTTCCAGCGCGTCGACGACACCACCAAGATCACCAAGAAGATCCCGCTGCACTTCGTGGGCGAAGAGAACTCGCCGGCCGTCAAGACCGACAAGTGCACCGTCGACCATGTGATCACCGTGCTGACGATCACCTGCCTGGCCAAGCAGCTGCCCGAGTTCATCGAGGTGGACCTGAGCGGCCTGACCCTGGGCAACTCGCTGCACATCAATGACCTGAAGCTGCCCGCTGGCGTCAAGCCCGTCGTGCACGGCAAGCCGAACCCGGCCGTCGCCACCGCCGTGGCCCCGAAGGCCGAGGAAATCGTCGTTGCCGCCGCCCCCGTGGACGATGGCAAGAAGAAGAAGGGCAAGAAGTAAGCCCTGCGGCTATCTTCTTTATCCCGCTTCATGCAAAGGGCCCTTCGGGGCCCTTTTTTTTTCAGATCCGGCCACTTTGCCTTCTGATGAGAGCGCTGCGTAGGACGCAGGAGTGGCGATCCAGGCATCGTCGCCGTGGCACCGCGCAGGCAGAGCCGGGTTGCGGGTCCGCGCGCTTGCGCAGGTCAAGGAGGAGGGCCGCAACGCGGCCCGGGGGACACGGAGCAAGCGCGTGCACCCGCGGCCCGGCGAACGCGGACTTGCTCGCGTCGGCCGTAACCGCGCCGGAACTCCCTTCGATGGTGCGCCGCGGCAAGACTGCTGCCAAAACTTGTCAGCAGTCCAAGACCCTAGGGGGCACGGGTATTAGGCTGCAGCCCCTACAGTCGCGCCCACTGGCCCGTTGGTCGGCCGTCCCTCGCGCGGCCGGGCGGGTCGCTGGAGGGTTCCTCATGACCGACAAGAAGCGATTCCAAGACAAGAAGAACAACATGCCGCAGGCCGGCCTGCTGTCGCTGTCCCTGCTGAGCACCGCCGCCCTGCTGGCGGCCTGCGGCCAGCAAGCGGACCAGCAGCATATGCATGCCGGCGGGCCGCCGCCGGTTTCGGTGGCACCGGTGGTGCAGCGCGATGTGCAGGAGTTCGACGAGTTCACCGCGCGCCTGGAAGCGCCGGACACCGTCGAGATCCGCGCCCGCGTGGCCGGCACCCTGGACAAGGTCCATTTCAAGGAGGGCCAGCTGGTCAAGAAGGGCGATCCGCTCTTCACGATCGACCCGCGCCCCTTCGCCGCCGAGGTGGCGCGCGCCGAGGCCCAGGCCGTGGCCGCCCGCACCCAGGCCGAGCTGAGCGCCAGCGAGCTGGCCCGCGCCCAGAAGCTGGTCCCGATCCAGGGCGTCAGCCAGCAGGAGATCGACCAGCTGCGCGCCGGCGCCCGCAATGCCGAGGCCAACATCCGCGCCGCCGAGGCCGCGCTGACCCAGGCCAAGCTGAACCTCGAGTTCACCCGCATCACCGCCCCGGTCTCCGGCCGCAGCTCGCGCGCCAATGTCACGCCGGGCAATCTGGTCGGCGTCGGCGATCCGGTGCTGACCACCGTGGTCTCCAGCGACAAGGTCTATGCCTATTTCGATGCCAGCGAGGCCACCTACCTGAAGCATGCCCGCGCCGCGCGCAACGGCGGGGCTCAGTCGCGCAGCGGCGGCAACAAGGTGCTGCTGGGCCTGGGCAATGAGGAGGGCTATCCGCACGAGGGCCAGATGGACTTCGTCGACAACCGCCTGAACCCGGCCACCGCCTCGATCCGCGGCCGCGCGGTGTTCGACAACAAGTCGGGCCTGTTCACGCCGGGCCTGTTCGCCCGCATCAAGCTGGTCGGCAACGGCAGCAATGCGGCCGTGCTGGTGGCCGAGCGCGCGATCTCCACCGACCAGACCCGCAAGATCGTGCTGGTGGTCGGCAAGGACAACATCGTGCAGCCGCGCGAGGTAAAGCCCGGTCTGCTGCTGGACGGCATGCGCGTGGTCGAGGGCGTCAAGCCCGGCGAGCTGGTGATCGTCGACGGCCTGCTGCGCGCCTTCCCCGGCGCGCCGGTGACGCCGCAGCTGCTGAAGGTGGACGCGAAAGGCATGCCGATCCCGGCGGCCCCGCCCGCCCCGGCCGCCTCCAAGTAAGTCCAGCGAGGAACCCACCCCATGGACATTTCCCGTTTCTTCATCGACCGGCCGCGCTTCGCGACCGTGCTGTCGATCTTCATCTTCCTGGTCGGCCTGCTGTCGATCTTCCAGCTGCCGATCTCGGAATACCCCGAGGTTGCGCCGCCGCAGATCGTCGTGCGCGCCCAGTTCCCCGGCGCCAATCCGCGCGTGATCTCCGAGACCGTGGCCACGCCGCTGGAGGAACAGATCAACGGCCTGGAGAACCTGCTGTACTTCGACAGCCAGGCCACGGCCGACGGCGCGATGGCGCTGACGGTCACCTTCAAGGTCGGCACCAGCCCGGAGGCCGCCGAGACCGCGGTGCAGAACCGCATCAACCGCGCGCTGCCGCGCCTGCCCGAGATCGTGCGCCAGATCGGCGTGACGACCGAGAAGCAGTCGCCCAACCTGACCATGGTGGTGCACCTGGTCAGCCCGGACAACAGCCGCGACGCGCTCTACCTGCGCAACTACGGCGCGCTGAACGTGCGCGACCAGCTGCTGCGCGTGCCCGGCATGGGCTCGGTGCAGATGTTCGGCGCCGGCGACTATGCGATGCGCATCTGGCTGGACCCGCAGAAGCTGGCCGCACGCAGCATGACCGCCAATGACGTGGTCGGCGCGATCCGCGAGCAGAACGCCCAGGTGGCGGCCGGCGTCGTCGGCGCCTCGCCCGCGCCCAAGGGCACCGAGTTCCAGCTCTCGGTCAACACCCAGGGCCGCCTGGTCAGCGAGGAGGAGTTCGCCGACATCATCGTGCGCACCGAACCCGCCACCGGCGCGCTGGTGCGGGTGCGCGATGTCGGCCGCGTCGAGATGAGCGCCAGCACCTATGCGCTGCGCAGCCTGCTGAACAACAAGGAGGCGGCCGCCATCGGCGTCTTCCAGGCCCCCAACTCGAACGCGCTGGAGATCTCCCAGACCGTGCGCGAGACGATGGAGCGCCTGAAGGCCGACTTCCCGCAGGGCGTCAGCTACGACATCGTCTACGACCCGACCCGCTTCGTGCAGACCTCGATCAAGAAGGTCGTGCAGACCCTGATCGAGGCGGTGCTGCTGGTGGTGATCGTGGTGATCGTGTTCCTGCAGACCTGGCGCGCGTCCATCATCCCGCTGCTGGCGGTGCCGGTCTCGATCGTCGGCACCTTCGCGGTGATGCTGGCGCTGGGCTTCTCGATCAACACGCTGACCCTGTTCGGCCTGGTGCTGGCGATCGGCATCGTGGTCGACGATGCGATCGTCGTGGTCGAGAACGTCGAGCGCAATCTGGAGGACGGGCTGACGCCGCGCGAGGCCACGGTGAAGGCGATGCGCGAGGTCAGCGGACCCATCATCGCGATCGCCCTGGTGCTGTGCGCGGTGTTCGTGCCCTTGACCTTCGTGCCCGGCCTGACCGGCCTGTTCTACAAGCAGTTCGCCGCCACGATCGCGATCTCCACCGTGATCTCGGCCTTCAACTCGCTGACCCTGTCGCCCGCCCTCTCGGCCCTGCTGCTGCGCCCGCATGACGCGCCGAAGGACCGGGTGATGAAGCTGATGGACAAGCTGTTCGGCCGCTTCTTCCACTGGTTCAACTGCTTCTTCCAGCGCCGCAGCGAGGCCTATGGCCGTGGCGTCACCGGCATCCTGCGCCGCAAATCGCTGGCCCTGGTGGTCTACGCGCTGCTGCTGGGCTTCTCGGCCCTGCTGCTGTGGCGCCTGCCCAGCGGCTTCGTGCCAGCGCCGGACAAGCAGTACCTGATCGGCGTGGCCCAGTTGCCCGCCGGCGCCAGCCTGGACCGCACCGAGGAGGTGATCCGCCGCATGAGCGACATCGCGCTGAAGGTGCCCGGCATCGTCGACTCGGTGGCCTTCCCCGGCCTATCCTTTGCCGGCTTCTCGGCCGCGCCCAACGAGGGCATCGTCTTCTTCGGCCTGGCCGACTTCGAGAAGCGCAAGGGCCGCGAGATGTCCAAGGACGCGATCCTGGCCCAGGTCAACGGCGCGATCCAGGAGATCCAGGGCGCACGCATGTTCGTCGTGCCGCCGCCCGCGGTGGACGGCCTGGGCAATGCCGGCGGCTTCAAGGTGCAGGTGCAGGACCGCAGCGGCCAGGGCGAACAGGCCCTGTACGGCGCGGTCTGGGGAACCCTGGGCCAGGTCTACGGCAACCCCAAGAGCAGCATCGCGACGCCGTTCTCGATGTACGACATCAACGTGCCCCAGCTCTTCGCCGACGTGAACCGCGGCAAGGCCAAGCAGATGGGCGTGGCGCTGAACGACATCTACGACACCCTGCAGATCAACCTTGGCTCGCTGTATGTCAACGACTTCAGCCGCTTCGGCAAGACCTACCAGGTGATCGTGCAGGCCGACGCGCCCTTCCGCGCCCATGCCGACGACATCACCGACCTGAAGACCCGCAACGGCCGCGGCGAGATGGTGCCGCTGGGCGCGCTGATGGAGGTCAAGCCCACCTTCGGCCCGACCCGCGTGACCCGCTACAACGGCTACCCCAGCGCCGACATCAACGGTGCGCCCAACCCGGGCTTCTCCAGCGGCCAGGCCGAGGCCGAGATGGAAAAGCTGCTGAAGAGCTCGCTGCCGCGCGGCATGGCCTACGAGTGGACCGAGCTGACCTACCAGGACCGCCTGACCCGCGAGGTCCCGTTGCCCGGCCTGGACATCAAGGTGCCCACCCTGGCCGCGGTGCTGATGCTGTCGGTGATCTTCGTGGTGCTGGTGCTGGCCGCGCAGTACGAGAGCTGGAGCCTGCCGCTGGCGATCGTGATGATCGTGCCGACCAGCGTCTTCGCCGCCCTGTTCGGCGTCTGGATCTCGCATTTCCCGCCCTTCGGCCAGGCCGGCGACCTGAACCTGTTCACCCAGGTCGCCCTGGTCGTGCTGGTGGGCCTGGCCTGCAAGAACGCGATCCTGATCGTCGAGTTCGCCAAGGAGCTGGAGGAGCGCGGCGAGGCGCTGCATGACGCGATCATCCACGCCTGCCGCCTGCGCCTGCGCCCGATCCTGATGACCTCGATCGCCTTCTGCGCCGGCGTGATCCCGCTGATCCTCGGCACCGGTGCCGGCAGCGAGATGCGCCGCGCGATGGGCATCGCGGTGTTCTCCGGCATGGTCGGCGTCACGCTGTTCGGCATCTTCCTGACCCCGGTGTTCTACGCGCTGATGCGCAAGAGCACCGAGGGCAAGCGCGCCCGCGCCGCCGAACTCAAGCGCGAGATCGACGCCTCCGCCCATCCCTTCCATCCCGGCATCGACGATGCAGGTCCGCTGCCCGGCAAGGAGGGCGCATGATGAAAACTACAAAAACCCTGCTCTCCCTGCTGAGCCTGGCGGCGCTGGCCGCCTGCTCCAGCGGCCCCGAGCTCAAGCGCTACGAGCCCGCGCTGGCGGCCGAGTTCGCCAACAAGCCGCTTGATGCCGCCTCCAGCGGCGAACCGGTGGCGCAGTTCTGGCGCGGCTTCAATGACGCGCAGCTGGACGCGCTGATCGACAAGGCCCTGGCGGCCAACACCGATCTGCGTATCGCCGCGGCCAATCTGCAGGAGGCCCGCGCGCTGGCGCGCTTCGCCGACGCGCAGCAGCTGCCCACCGTCGGCGTCAGCGCCGGCGCGGCGCGCATCCGCGCGCAGAACGACCAGGGCCAGGCGCAGACGCGGCGCGCCTATTCGGCCGGCTTCGACGTGGCCTGGGAGGCCGACCTGTTCGGCCGCCTTTCCGGCGAGCAGCGCGCAAGCGCGGCCGGCGTGCTGGCCGGCGAGGCCGGGCTGCGCGCGGCGCGCCTGAGCGTCGCGGCCGAGGTGGCGCGCTCCTACTTCGAGCTGCGCGGCCTGCAGGAACAGTTGCGCGTCGCGCGTGCCTCGCTGGAAACCCAGCAGGCCGCGCTGAAGCTGGTGCTGGGCCGCCAGGAGGCCGGCCGCGGCACCGCCTTCGACAGCGAGCGCGCCCGCTCGCTGGTGCAGTCCACCGCGGCCAGCGTGCCGGCGCTGGAGGCGGCGCTGCTGCGCAACCGCTACCGCCTGGCGGTGCTGAGCGGCCAGGCACCCACCGCGCTGGACCGCGAGCTGGCCGAGGTGCGGCCGCTGCCGGGCCTGAAGGCGGTGGCGCTGGAGCAGATCGGCACGCCGCAGGACCTGCTGCGCCGCCGCCCCGACGTGCAGGCGGCCGAGCAGGCCGCCGCCGCGGCGGCCGCACGCGCCGGCGTGGCGCGCGCGGACCTGTTCCCGCGCATCACCCTGGGCGGCACCCTGGGCCAGAACGCCTCCAGCCTGGGCCGGCTGGACGATGGCGCGGCCTATGCCTACAACCTGGGCGCGCAGCTGGTCTGGAACCTGCTGGACTTCGGCCGCATCAAGGCCCGCATCGCCGCCGCCGATGCGCGCAGCGAGGCCGCCCTGCTCGGCTACGAGCGCACGGTGCTGAACGCGCTGGAGGAGACCGAGGGCGCGCTGGTCGGCTACACCCACAGCCAGCGGCAGGCACAGGCCCTGTTCGAGGCCGCCGTCTCGGCCGAGAAGGCCGCGGCGATCGCGCGCGAACGCTTCGGTGTCGGCGTCAGCGACTTCCTCGCGGTGCTGGATGCCGAGCGCGAGCTGCTCTCGGCGCGCGACCGCCTGGCGCAGTCGCAGACCGCGGCCGCCACCTCGCTGGTCGGCGTCTACAAGGCGCTGGCCGGCGGCTGGGGAGGCTGATCCGGCTCAGGCCCGCCGCGCCCTGGTGCCGGCGGGCCACCCTTGCCCCAGATCCCAGAACAGGCCGGCCATGATGCGCAGGCCCTCGGCCAGCGTGTGGACCGGCAGATGTTCGTCCGGCGCATGCTGGCTGCAGGTCGGCACCGAATGCGGCACCCACACCGTGGGCAGGCCCAGCACCTCGGCAAAGCAGTCGTTGGGCAGCGAACCGCCCAGGTTCGGCAGCAGCACCGGCGCCACGCCGGTGCTCTCGCGCAGCGAGGCCTGCGCCCAGCGCACCCAGGGGCTGTCCGGGTCCAGCCGGGTCGCGTTCATGATCTCGGCCCCGGCCTGGCGCTGCTGCACCCGCTCGAAGCCCTGGGCATCCAGATGCGCGCGCAGCGCCGGCAGGAAGCTCGCCGGATCGCGGCCGACGACGAAGCGGATCTGCATGTTCGCCAGCGCGCGCGGCGGGATCGCATTGACCGGCTTGTCCGGGTTGCCGCATTTGAAGGCCAGCACCTCGATGCTGTTCCAGCCGAATACCCGCTCGGCCGGTGTCAGTCCCGGTTCGCCCCAGTCGAGGTCGATCCGCGGACCACCCGGCTCGCCGGGCTGAACCTCGGCCAATGCCGCGCGCACGGCCGCAGGCATCGGCGGCGGCCGCAGCGCCTCGACCCGGATCACGCCGCGCGCGTCGACGATGCTGTGGATCGCCGCGGCCAGCATGACGCCGGGATTGGCCAGCAGGCCGCCCCAGTTGCCCGAGTGATGCGCGCCCTCGCGCAAGTCCAGCTCCAGGTCGAAATTCAGCACGCCGCGCGAGCCGAGGAACAGGGTCGGGTGTTGCTGGGCCAGCCGCGGGCCGTCCGAGGCGATGAACACATCGGCCGCCAGCCGCTCCCGCTGGCGCTCGCATTGCGCCTTCAGGCCCGGCGAGCCGACCTCCTCGCCCATCTCGAACAGGAACTTGGCGTTGAAGCCCAGGCGCTGCCCGCCGCGCGCCGCCAGCACCTGGGCCAGGGCCTGCAGGTTCAGGCTGTGCTGGCCCTTGTTGTCGGCCACGCCGCGGCCGTACCAGCGCTCGTCCTTGGCCTCCAGCACCCAGGGCGAGGCGGCCTTTTTCCACTTGCCCTCGTCGCCCGGCACCACATCGCCATGGCCGTAGCTCAGCAGAGTCGGCAGGGCCGGGTCCTCGATGCGCTCGGCGAACAGCATCGGCGGCGCGCCGGCGACCGGGTTGTCCCAGAGCTCGCAGGCGAAGCCCATCGCGCGCAGCTCCGGGATCAGCTCGGCCTCCAGATAGCGCAGCAGCTCGGGCGCGCGCTCGCGCTGTTGGCTCTCGGTCGGGATGGCGACGCGGCGCGCGAGCGTGCGCTGCAGCGCGGCCAGGTCGGTCTGGGCGAGGAGTTGGCGGCGGTCCATCACTCCATGCTAGGGCCTGTTGGCGCTACGGCAATAGGTCGCGAAAGCCCGACACAGGGGCGAATCTAGGCGCGGCGCGCCGCCCGCACTGACGTGCGGGCCAGCGCGGCAACAACGAGTGGCCCCTGTGTCGGGCTTTCCCGAAGGGTTGTGCGCAGAGAGGCCGCATGCGTTGTTGCAAAGCCTCGCCGGGTCCCGAACCCGGCTGCGGTTTGCGCCTAGCCTGCGGCCTCTCTGCGCACAACGCGACCCATTGCCGTAGCGCCAACAGGCCCTGGCGATAATCGCGCCCATGATTCGACTCTTTGTCGGCCTGGGCAACCCGGGCCCCGAATACGAGGACACGCGCCACAACGCCGGCTTCTGGTGGGTGGACGCGCTGGCCCGCCGCCTCGGCGGCTCCCTGCAGGTGGACCGCAGCTATCACGGCCTGGTCGCGCGCATCAACAACGCGCCCGGCGCCGCCGGCCCGATCTGGCTGCTGCAGCCGATGACCTATATGAACCTCAGCGGCAAGTCGGTCGCGGCGCTGGCGCGCTTCTTCAAGATCGCGCCGGAGGAGATCCTGGCCATCCACGACGAGCTGGACATCGACCCCGGCGAGATGAAGTTCAAGCAGGGCGGCGGCAACGGCGGCCACAACGGGCTGAAGGACATGCAGGCCCAGCTCGGCTCGCCGAACTTCTGGCGCCTGCGGCTGGGCATCGGCCATCCCGGCGTCAAGGCCGAGGTGGCGGCCTATGTGCTGCGCAAGCCGCCGCAGGCCGAGCGCGAGAAGATCGAGGACTGCGTCGCCAAGTCGCTGGAGGCCGTCGATCTGATGCTGAAAGGCGAGATGGATCGCGCGATGATGAAGATCCACGCCAAGCCGCCGCGGCCCAAGCCGCCAAAGCCGCCCAAGCCTGCTGCAAACGCCGAAGCCGCACCGGAATCCACGCCGCCGCCTACATCGCCATCGTCATCATGAACCCGCTGTCGCCGCTCGCCTGCCGCCTGATCGCCATCGCGCTGATGGCCGGCGGCGCGATGGCAGTGGCGATGGCGCAGACCGAGCGGCGCAGCACCCAGGTCTGGCGCTGCGGTCCCGAGGGCCGCGAGCTGCGCGATGCGCCCTGCCCCGAGTCCGGCGCCGGAACCCCGGGCCAGCAGCGCATCGACTACGACCAGCCGAGCAGCGCCCAGAGCGCCGAGGCCAGGCGCATCGCCGCGCGCGAGGCGAAACTGGCCCGCGAGCTGGAGCGGGACCGCCAGCGCCTGGAGGCGCAGCAGGCCAGGCAGCAGCAGGCGATCGGCATCCATGGCCGCGGCAAGCAGTCGCCTCCACCCGATGCCGCCCAGGGCGCGGCCAGCGCGCCACCCAAGCCGCTCAAGACCAAGAAGCCCAAGACCCACAAGCCCAAGCCGCCGCAGACCAACGCCAACACGTCCGGCTAGAATCCCGCGCTGTTGGTGCTCGTGCGGGTCTCTCGGATCCGCGCAGTTAAACGGGAATCAGGAGGGAATGCTCCCACGGAGCGGACCTAACCTGAGCTGTCCCCGCAACGGTAAGTGGACAGGCGGCATGGCCCTCGCGGCAAGCCGTCTCAACGCCTGCACAAGAAATCCACTGGCGCTCGTCAAACAGCAGCGCTGGGAAGGAAGCAGGGGTTGTCGCCTCCACCAGCCCGGATACCGGCCAACAGGTGATGCACCGGACGCAGGCGAGGCCCCTCAAAAAAGCGCGCCCTAGGTCCGGTATGTCGTTTCACAGGAGCCTGCGGGGAAGCTGGCGTCCTGGACAGACACAATACCTAGGTCCATTTCTCGATGAAGTCCCCCGCCCGGCGCTGCCCTGCTGCACGCCCGTCTCGCGCTGCGCTGCGCCTCGCCCCGATCGGCCTCGCCCTGCTGGCCTCCTCCATTGCCCAGGCGCAGAACAAGCAGAATCGTCTTGATCCCGTCGTCGTCACCGCCAGCCGCAGTCCGCAGCTGCTCAGCCAGGTGCTGGCCGACACCACGGTGATCACCCGCGAAGACATCGAGCGCCAGGCCTTCGGCGGCATCGCCGATCTGCTGCGCAGCCAGGCCTGCTTTGAAATGGTGCGCAACGGCAATATCGGCGCCAGCACCAGCCTGTTCGTGCGCGGCGCCGAAACCCGTCACACGATGGTCCTGATCGACGGCGTGCCCTATGACTCGCAGCGCACCGATGGCGCGTCCTGGCAATCCCTCCCTCTGGCCCAGATCGAACGCATCGAGATCGTGCGCGGTGCAGCCAGCGCCGTGCACGGCTCCGACGCCATCGGCGGCGTGGTGCAGATCTTCACGCGCAAGGGCGAAGGTGCACCCCAGCTGGAACTGGGTATCGGTGGTGGAAACCTCGGCCTGGCCAAGTTCGATGCCAGCCTCAGCGGGATGAGCGGCATCTTCGACTACGCCGTCTCGGCGGCCAGGGAGCGCAGCACCGGCTTCAACTCGCGCCCGGTCACCGGTACTCCCGACCTGCGCTATCAGCCCGACATCGATGGCTACAGCAGCCGCAGCGTCAGCATTCGCGTCGGCGCCCAGCTCAATCGCCAGCATCGGGTGGAGCTGTCCGGCCTCAACAGCCATGTCGAAGGCCAGTACGACGCCAGCGCTCGTCCCACGGTGGATGACCGCAACCTGAATGCCGCACGCGCCCTGCGCGGCAGCTGGTCAGCGCAATGGAGCCCGGACTTCAGCACCAATGTCAGTATCGGCGAGTCCACTGACAAGTACGAGACCCAACCCAACCCCTACCTCACCGAAACCCGCACCCGCAGCACCGCATTCAACGGCAGCTACAAGCTCGGCGGAGGGCAGCTCAACGGCGCCCTGGAGCGCCGCGAGGACAAGCTGGAAAACACCAGCGTGTTGAACGGCAAGGCTGACCGCCATCAGGACGCGGTGGGGTTGGGCTATCTCTGGGCGTCCGGCCCGCTCTCGCTGCAAGTCCACGGTCGCCATGATCGCGACAGTGAATTCGGCAGCAGCAACAACGGCACCATCGCGGCCGGCTACCAGCTGACCCCGCAATGGCGCTTGCTGTCCTCCTATGGCACGGCCTTCAAGGCCCCGTCGCTCTATCAGCGCTTCAGCGAGTACGGCAAGCCCGACCTGAAACCCGAGCAAGGCAGGAACGCGGAAGTCGGTCTGCATTTCACGCAGGGCGTCCATGGCGCCAGCCTCACGGCCTATCGCAATCTGATCGACGATCTGATCGTGTTCGGCGCCCCCGGCCCCTGCAAGGGCAGCTCCGGCTGCTACGAGAACGTCGGCCAGGCGCGCTTGCAAGGCCTGAGCCTGAGGGGCAACACCGTGCTGGCTTCGGTGCGACTGTCAGGCTCGCTGGATCTGCAATCCCCCAAGGACGTGACCGAGCGCGTAGGCTACAAGAACTACGGAAGAATCCTGGCCCGCCGCAGCAAGACCCATGGCACGCTGCGCGCCGAGACCGACCTGGCCGGCTGGGCTTTGGGCGCTCAGCTGTGGGCAAGCGGTCAGCGAACAGACAGCTTCAGAACCGGCGCCAGACTGGGCGGCTACGCCACGATGGATCTGGACGCGCAGTACAGCATCAATCCTGAACTGCGCCTGCAGCTCAAGCTAGAGAACGCTTTCGACCGCAAGTACGAGACAGCACTTGGCTACGCCAACGCCCCGTTCCAGTTCTTCGTCGGCCTGCGCTACACCCCGAAGCTCTGAGCCATGGCCGACGCCTCGCACCACCTGATCGTCGGCGGCCAGCGCAGCGGCAAGTCGCGTGAGGCCGAGCGCCTGGCGCTGGCCTGGCAGCGCGCGGGCGGCGCGGTCACGGTGGTGGCGACGGCGCTGGCCTTCGATGCGGAGATGCGCGAGCGCATCGCGCGGCACCGGGCCGACCGGCCCGCGGGCTTCGCCACCGTCGAGGCGCCGCTGGCGCTGACGGCGGCGCTGCTGCGCGAGGCCGCCGTGCCGGGCCAGTTGCTGCTGGTCGACTGCCTCACGCTGTGGCTGACCAACTGGCTGATGCCGATGGAAGAAGGTGCGCCCGACCTGGCCGCCTGGGAGACCGAGCGCCAGGCCCTGCTGGAGGCGCTGCCCGCCCTGCCCGCGCCGGTCGTCTTCGTCTCGAACGAGGTCGGCTGGGGCGTCAGCCCGATGACGCGCGAGGCGCGCTTTTATGTGGACGAGCTGGGCCGGTTGAACCAGGCCGTGGCCCAGCGCTGTCAAGACCTGACCCTGATGGTGGCCGGACAGGCCTGGACCCGCGCGGTGGAGAAACGATGAGAAGAACCCTGATTGCGAGTGTGCTGCTGGCGCTGGCCGGCCTGGCCCAGGCGGCCGCTCCCATCGCGCTGAAGGACGACCGCGGCGCCAGCATCACCCTGCCCGCCGTGCCCAAGCGCATCGTCAGCCTGCTGCCCTCGCTGACCGAGACCGTCTGCGAGCTGGGCGACTGCGCCAAGCTGGTCGGCGTCGATCGTTTTTCCGATTTCCCGGCCAGCGTGCGTGCCCTGCCCAAGCTGGGCGGGCTGGACGACACCGGCATCGAGGCGCTGATTGCCCTGAAGCCCGACGTGGTGCTGCTGGGCGTCTCGGCCCGGGTGATCGACCGGCTGGAGGCGCTGGGCATCAAGGTCATCGCGCTGGAGCCCAAGAGCATGGCCGATGTGCAGCGCGTGCTGGGCAAGGTGGCCCTGGTGCTGGGCAAGCCCGACGACGCGCGCCGCATCTGGAACCGCATCGACGGCGCGATCTCGCAGAGCGCGCAGCAGCTGCCGGCGGCGGCGCGCGCGCAGAGCGTCTATTACGAGGTCGATGCCGCGCCCTATGCGGCCGGCCGCGCCAGCTTCATCGGCGAGATCCTGGACCGCCTGGGCGCGAAGAACATCGTGCCGGCCGAGCTGGGCCCCTTCCCCAAGCTGAACCCCGAGTTCGTCGTGCGCGCCGATCCGCAGCTGATCATGGTCGGCCAGCGCAGCGCCCATGGCCTGCCGCAGCGCCCGGGCTGGAACGGCATCCGCGCGGTCAAGGACAAGAAGATCTGCGTCTGGGTGCCCGGTGAATCCGATGTGCTGGTGCGCCCCGGCCCGCGCATGGCCGAGGCCGCCGCGCTGATGGCGCGCTGCCTGCGCCAGGCCTCCACGGGCCCCGTGCCCTGGCCGACAACACCCTTCAACGCGCCACCGGGCGGGATGCGCTGAAATGAGCCAGCCCCTCGTCCAAGGAGTACCTTGGCCGGTCCCCCGCGGGGACGGCCCGTGCTGGTCGGGTCGACCGACCAGCGCAAGCCATGGCGGGCCGGCTTGGGAGCGGCCCGGCGCTCGGCCCGCAAATCCCATCCGAAGGATCTGGTCATGAGCGCCCGTCACCGAATCTGGCTGACCCTGCTGCTGGCCGGCAGCGCCGCCTTGCTGGCGCTGGGGCTGGCGATCGGCAGCACCGGCTGGAGCCCCTGGCTGGGCGCGGCGACCGACCCGGCCATGTCCATGATCCTGTGGGACATCCGCGCACCGCGTTCGGCCGGCGCCTGGCTTGCCGGCGCGCTGCTGGCGCTGGCCGGCGCGGTGGCCCAGGGCCTGTTCCGCAACCCGCTGGCCGATCCCTATCTGCTGGGCTGCTCGGCCGGCGCCTCGCTGGGCGTGGCCTCGCTGCTGTTCCTGCTGGGCCTGTCGCCGGCCGCCACCGCGCTGGCCCTGCGCGTCGGCATGACCGGTGCGGCCTTCGCCGGCGCGGTGCTGGCGGTGCTGCTGACCCTGGTGCTGGCGCGCGGCGTCGAGCAGACCCTGCGCCTGCTGCTGGCCGGCGTCGTGGTCGGCGTGGTGCTGGGCTCGGGCTCGGCCCTCTTGACCCTGATGAACCCCGACATCATGCGCGCGATGCAGGCCTTCATGCTGGGCAGCACCGGCTATGTGGGCTGGAGCGCGGTGCAGATCATGGCCGCGGCCTTCGCGCTGTGCCTGCTGGTCGCGCTGGGTTGCAGCCGCACGCTGGATGCGCTGAGCCTGGGCGAGGCCACCGCGCGCTCGCTGGGCGTGCGCCTGCCGCTGGTGCGCCTGCTGCTGATCGGCACCCTGGCGCTAGCCACCGGCGCCGCGGTCGCGCAATGCGGCCTGGTCGCCTTCGTCGGCCTGGTGGCGCCGCACCTGGTGCGCAGTTGGGGCGCGATCACGCATCGCGGCCTGCTGCTGCTGTCCCCGCTGGCCGGCGGCATGCTGCTGCTGGCGGCCGATATCGGCGCGCGCTGGGTGATCGCGCCGCAGGAGCTGCCGGTGGGCATCATCACCGCGCTGCTGGGCGGCAGCTATCTGCTGTACCTGATGCACCGGCGTCAGGCGCGCGGAGGCGCGCGATGATGGCCGGCAGCGCCCCATCGCTGGAGCTGGACCTGCGCGCGCTGCGCCTGTCCGGCACCACCATCCTGCACCCGCTGCGCTTCGCGCCGGCGCCGCGCGCCTGGACCGCGGTGGTCGGCCCCAACGGCGCCGGCAAGTCGACGATGCTGCGCGCGCTGGCCGGCCTGCTGCCCTTCGACGGCACGCTGCAGCTGCGCCAGCGCCCCTGGTCCGGCTGGCCGGCGCGCGAGCGCGCGCGCCAGCTGTCCTGGCTGGGCCAGAACGAGGTCAGCGCCGACGAGCTGAGCGCCTTCGACGTCGTGATGCTGGGCCGCCTGCCGCACCAGGCCTGGCTGGCCCCGGCCAGCGCCGCGGACGAGGCCGCGGTCCAGGACGCGATGCGCCAGACCCAGAGCTGGGACTGGCGCGAGCGCCCGCTGGGCCGGCTCTCCGGCGGTGAGCGTCAGCGCGTGCTGCTGGCGCGCGCGCTGGCGGTGCGGGCGCCGCTCTTGCTGATGGACGAGCCGCTGGCGCATCTGGACCCGCCGCACCAGAGCGACTGGGTGCAGATCGTGCGCACGCGCGTCGCCGAGGATGGCGCCGCGGTGGTCTCGGTGCTGCACGAGCTGAACATCGCGCTGCAGGCCGACCACCTGGTCGTGATGGATGCCGGCCGCATCGTGCACCAGGGCGCCCCGCATGAACCCGCCACCCATGCCGCGCTGCAGCAGGTGTTCCACAACCGACTCCAGATCCTGCAGGTCGCCGACCGCTGGATCGCATTGAACGCTTGAGACGATGACGGTCTGTCCCGCCCTGATGATCAGCGCCCCGGCCTCCGGCCAGGGCAAGACCAGCGTCACCGCCGCGATCGCGCGCCATGCGCGCAACGCCGGCAAGAAGGTCCGCGTCTTCAAGACCGGCCCCGACTACCTGGACCCGATGGTGCTGGAGCGCGCCAGCGGCGCACCGGTCTACCAGCTCGACCTCTTCATGGGCGGGTTAGAGCATTGCCGCGCCCTGCTGGCCGAGGCCGCGCAAGGACCGGAAGGGGCCGACCTGATCCTGGTCGAGGGCGTGATGGGCCTCTACGACGGCGCGCCCAGCAGCGCCGACCTGGCCGAGGCCTTCGGCCTGCCGGTGCTGGCGGTGATCGACGCCGGCGGCATGGCCCAGACCTTCGCCGCGCTGGCCCTGGGCCTGCAGCAGTACGGGCGCGGCCGCATCCGCCTGTGCGGCGTGGTCGCCAACCGCGTCGGCAGCGAGGCCCATGGCCGCATGGTGGCCGAGGGCCTGCCGGAGGACCTGCCCCTGGTCGCCGCGCTGCAGCGCCGGCAAGACCTGGCCCTGCCCGAGCGGCACCTGGGCCTGGTGCAGGCGCTGGAGCTGCCGCGGCTGGACGCCCAGCTGGACGACTGGGCCCAGGCCTGGGGCGCGGCGACGCGCGGCTTCGAGTTCCAGCCGGTCGACTTCTCCGAGCATGCCGATGCGCCGGCCCTGCCGCCGCTGCTGGCGGGCCGGCGCATCGGCATCGCGCGGGACGCGGCCTTTTCCTTCATCTACCCGGCCAACCTCGACTGCCTGCGCGCGCTGGGCGCCGAGCTGCATTTCTTCGCGCCGATCGAGGGTCAGGGCTTGCCGCCGGACTGCGACGCCCTCTGGCTGCCCGGCGGCTACCCGGAGCTGCATGGACCGGCGCTGCGCGCCAATCCCCGCTTCTTCGCCGGCCTGCGCGAGCATCTGGCGATGGGCCGGCCGCTGCTGGCCGAATGCGGCGGCATGCTGGCGCTGGCCGTCAGCCTGGAGGACGCCGAGGGGCGCGAGCATGCGATGGCCGGCCTGCTGCCCGGTCATGCGCGGCTGAACAAGCGCCTGGCCGGCCTGGGCCTGCAGGCGATCACCTGGCCGGAGGGCGAGCTGCGCGGCCACACCTTCCACTACTCCAGCTTCGAGACCCCGCTGGCGCCGATCGCGCGCGCCAGCAATCCCAATGGTGGCAAGGCCGCCGAGGCCCTGTATCAGCAGGGCCCGCTGCGCGCCAGCTATCTCCACCATTACTTTCCCTCCAACCCGCAGGCCGTCGCTGCGTTCTTTCTGAACACCACAACACCATGATGCTCGAACAAGGTTTCGCCCAGATCGCCCAGGCCCTGCTGTGGCCGGTGCTGGTGCTCGTCGGACTCGGTTTCATCTACGCCCTGTGGGTGGCCGGCGCCACCGCGATGGAGGGCCTGCAGCGCCGCCGCGCCGGCTACCGCGCGCTGGCCCGCCATCAGGACAAGCCGGTCGAGGAGATCGAGCTGCAGGTGCTGCACCAGCTGGAGCCGCTGCGCCTCTTGGGCCGCGTCAGCCCGCTGCTGGGCCTGATCGCCACCATGGTGCCGCTGGGCCCGGCCCTGCAGAGCGTGGCCGCCGGCCAGGGCCAGCAGGCGCTGGCGGTGTTCAGCGGCGCCTTTGCCGGCGTGGTGCTGGCGCTGGCCGCCGCGGCCATCGGCCTGGTCGCCTATTCGATCAAGCGCCGCTGGCTGATGGCCGAGCTGGTCTCGATCCGCGCCACGCGAGGCCTGGCATGAAGCATGTATCCATCCTCGGTGAGGAAGACGACGACCCGATGCTGTCGGCCGTCAACCTGGTCGACGTGTTCCTGGTGCTGGTCGTCGCGCTGCTGACCGCGGTGGCGCTGCAGCAGCAGTCCGCGGCCGACGAGAACGTCACCATCATCAAGAAGCCCGGCGAACCCGATATGGAGATCGTCGTGCGCGAGAACGGCCAGGAGATCCGCTACAAGGGCAATGGCGGCAGCAGCGAGGGCCAGGGCGTGCGCGCCGGCATCGCCTACAAGCTGAAGGACGGCAACATCATCTACGTGCCGGAGGCAGGGGAGCCAACCGGCACGGCCAAGCCGCAATGAAGCGCCCTCTTCTTGGCATCGCGTTGGGCCTGGCCCTCGGCGTGGCGGCCGCCGCCGCCCAGGCCGCGACGAACCTGCTCTGGATCACGCTGGACGTGACGCCGCCGGCCCGCCATGCGCTGATCGAGCGCGAGGCCGCGGCCGCCGGCATCGCGGTCAAGTCGCTGGACTATCCGCTGCGCACCGCGACCCTCAGCGAGGCGCAGGAGCGCGAGCTGGCGCGCGCCGCCGGCCAGGCCCAGGCGATCTGGGTCGATGCGCCGCATGCCAGCGTCGAGGCCAAGCTGCACAGCCTGCTGGACGAGACGCTCAAGAAGAGCGCCGGCAGCAACAAGCCCATCACCTGGATTCCCGCTGGCGAGCCCGCGGCCGCCGACCGCAGCGCGCGAGCCTATCTGCAGGCCGGCGGCGTGGCCAACACCCGCGCCGCCTTCGCGCTGCTGAAGGCGCAGCTGGCCGGCCAGCCGGTGCCCGAACTGGCCGCCCCAGTGCTGCTGCCGCAGCGCGGCGTCTATCTGCACGGCGCCCCGAAGCTGTTCGCCAATGCGCAAGACCTGGCCCGCTGGGCCGAGGCGCGCGGCGACCGGCGCCCCGCCGTCGCCCTGCTGCTGCACCGCTATCACTTCGTGCAGGGCGCCACCGCCTGGATCGACGACTGGCTGCGCCGCTTCGACCAGCAGGGCCTGCTGGCCTACGCTGTCTTCAGTTCGCACCTGGCCGGCGATTCGCTGGCGCCGCTGATGGAGAAAGAGCCGGGCGGCAAGCTGCATGCCGCGGCCATCGTCAACCATGCGTTGCTGCCGCAGGGCGGCGCGCTGCAACCGCTGTTCGAGCGCTGGGGCGCGCCGCTGCTGCAGACCCTGCCATATCGCTCCAAGGACGGCGCCGGCGGCCAGCCCGACTGGGAGGGCAGCGAGACCGGCCTCTCGATGAGCGACCTGCCCTTCTACTTCGCCCAGCCCGAGGGCGCCGGCGCGATCGACCCACTGCTGGTCGTCGCCCATGCGAACAAGGGCCGCGAACCGCAGCTGATCGCGCGCCAGGCCGAGGCGGTGATCGCCAAGGCCAAGCGCCTGATCGCGCTGCAAAGCAAGCCCACCGCCGAGAAGCGCCTGGTGGCCTTCGTCTACAACTACCCGCCCGGCGGCGACCATTTCGGCGCCAGTTTCCTCAACGTGCCGCGCAGCCTGGAGCAGGTCTCGACGGGCCTGCAGCGCGCCGGCTACCAGGTCCGGCCGCTGGCCGAGGCCGAGTGGATCAGCGGGCTGAAGCCGCTGATCGCCGCCTACTACCCGAACACCGACCTGCGCCGTCTGCTGGACAGCGACCAGGCCGCCGCGCTGCCGCTGGCCGACTACCAGGCCTGGTTCGAGACCACCCTGCCGGCCGTGCTGAAGGCCCGCATCCGCGCCCAATGGGGCGAGCCGGCGCAGAGCCGCTACATCGTCGAGCAGGCCGATGGTCGCCGGGTCTTCGTGATCCCGCGCCTGCAGCGCGGAAATTTGAGCGTGCTGCCGCAGCCGCCGCGCGAGGAGACGCTCAAGCGCGGCCAGGACCCCTTCATGCACAAGAGCAAGACGCCCTTGTCGCACCATTACCTGGCCACCTACCTCTGGGCCCAGCGCCAGGCCGACGCGCTGATCCATTTCGGCACCCATGGCACGCAGGAATGGGCCAACGGCAAGCTGCGCGCGCTGGATGTGCTGGACGAGGCCCTGCTGCCGCTGGGCGACCTGCCGGTGATCTACCCCTATATCGTCGACAACCTCGGCGAGGGCCTGACCGCCAAGCGCCGCGGCCGCGCGCTGATGGTCAGCCACCGCACGCCCAGCTTCGCGCCGGCCGGCTTCAACGCCCGCATGGCCCATATGCATGAGCTGATGCATGAATGGGAGACGGTGGACGCGGGGCCGACGCGCCAGGCGCTGGAGCGCCAGATGGTGGCCCAGTTCGTCGAGCACCAGCTGCACCGCGACCTGGGCTGGACGGCCCAGCAGATCGCAGCGGACTTCACCGGCTTCCTGGAGCTGCTGCACCCCTGGCTGGACCGGCTGGCACAGAGCTCGCAGCCCAAGGGCCTGGCGGTGTTCGGCCAGGTGCCCGACGCGATGGCCCGCCGCACCACCATCCTGCAGATGCTGCGCCAGCCGCTGATCGACGCGCTGGGCGAGGACATCGACGAGGCCTTCCTGATCGACCATGAGCGCGTCGCCGGCTCGCGCCCCGCGCGCTGGCTGGATGTCGCGCTGAAGGATGCGCAGGCCGCCAGCGTGCTCGATCTCCGCCCGCCGGAGCCGGAAGACCATGTGCCGAACCGCGCCGCGCGCAAGCCCATCGACACGCCGGCCCTCCTGAAGCTGGCCGAGCGCGCGCAGGAACTGGAGCGGCGCCTGGCCACCGAGGGCGAGCTGCCGGGCCTGCTGGCCGCGCTGGACGGGCGCTTCCTGCCCGCCGTCTATGGCGGCGACCCGCTGCGCAATCCGGACAGCCTGCCGACCGGCCGCAACCTGGCCGGCCTGGATCCGAACCGACTGCCGACCAGGCAGGCCTACGAGGTGGCCCGAAGCCTGTTCGAGACCTGGTACGCCGAGCAGGCCAAGGCCGGCCAGGCACCGAAGCGCCTGGCGCTGAGCCTGTGGGCCGGCGAGACCCTGCGCCACCAGGGCCTGATGGAGGCCCAGGCCTTCGCGGCGCTGGGCGTGACCCCGGTCTGGGACGACAGCGGCCGGCCGAGCGGCATCAAGGTGCTGCCCGCTGCCGAGCTGAAGGACGGACGGCCGCGCGTCGACGTGCTCCTGAGCATCACCGGTTCCTACCGCGACCAGTTCCCGGCGCTGATGAACCTGCTGGACCAGGCGGTCGCGGCGGTCGCGGCGGCCGAGCCCGCCGGCGTGGTCGCGCGCAACAGCGCCGCGGTCGCGGCCGAGCTGCGCCGCCAGGGCCTGTCCGCCGCCGAGGCCCAGGCCCTGGGCCGCGCGCGCGTGTTCGGCAACGCCGCCGGCGACTATGGCACCGGCATCGCCGAGGCCGCGCAGGCCGATGGCCTGAAGGCCGACGACCGGCGCCTGGGCCAGCTGTTCCTGCAGCGCATGAGCCAGCCCTATGTCAACGGCGAGCCGCTGAAGCTCTCGCGCCCCGCGGTCGCGGCGCAAGCCCTGGGCGCACACCTGAAGCGCAGCGACGCCGCGCTGATGTCGCGCAGCTCGCATCTGTATTCGATGCTCAGCTCGGACGATCCCTTCCAGTACCTGGGCGGCCTCTCCGCGGCGGCCAAGGCGGCCGGCCGCAAGCAAGGCCTGACCCTGCATGTCAGCCAGCTGCAGGACGCCAACGAGACCCATACCGAGAGCGCGGCGCGCGGCGTCGCGCTGGAGATGCAGTCGCGCTACCTGCATCCCGGCTGGCTGAAGGCCCAGCAGGCCGAGGGCTGGGCCGGCACCCTGCAGGTGCTGAAGGCCGTGCAGTACACCTTCGGCTGGCAGGCGATCGCGCCCGAGACCGTGCGCCCCGACCATTGGCAGAGCCTGTTCGACACCCTGGTGCGCGATAAGCAGCAGCTCGGCCTGCCCGAGTGGCTGCAGCAGAACAAGCAGGCCTATGCGCAGGCGCTGGAGCGCATGATCCAGGCCGAGCGCCTGGGCTACTGGAAGCCCGATGCCGCCACCCGCGAGCAGCTGGCCGCCAGCTACCGGGTGTTGACGAACGAGGCGCCGCTGCACCAGGAACTGGCCGGCGTGCGCCAATGGGCCGCCGACCAGACGCCGCAGCCGGTGCGCGAGCTCGCCCCGCCGCCGCAAGCCGCACCGCCCGCGGCCGCGCCCGCCCCGGCCGAGCCGCCGCCGACGCGCGGCCTGCTGCTGGAGCGCCAAGAACCTCAGAAGCCCGCCGCCGCGCCGCTGGCGGACCGCCTGTCGCAGGCCCTGGCCTGGGTCGCGATGGCCTTGCTGATGAGCCTGGGCGCGGTCTGGCAGCACCGCCGCCATCGTCCCCTGCTCACCGCCTCACCCGCATGAAGAAGCTCCGCCACCCGACCCCGATCGCGCTGGCTGCCTTGCTGCTGGCCGGTGCCGCCCAGGCCCAGCAGCAGCTCGACACCGTCAAGGTGCATGGCCGCGCCGCCCTGGGCGCGGCCGACAGCGCCTCCGAGGGTGAGCTGGGCGTCGAGCGCCTGGCCCTGCGCCCGCTGCTGCGGCCGGCCGAGCTGCTGGAGGCCATGCCCGGCATGACCGTCACCCAGCACAGCGGCGACGGCAAGGCCAACCAGTATTTCCTGCGCGGCTTCAACCTGGACCATGGCAGCGACTTCGCCGGCTTCGTGCTGGGCATGCCGGTCAATATGCCCAGTCATGGCCATGGCCAGGGCTATATGGACCTGAACTTCCTGATCCCGGAACTGGTCGACAGCCTGCGCTACCGCAAGGGCGCCTTCGACGCCGAGGACGGCGACTTCGCCACCACCGGCGCCGCGCGCATCGGCTATATGAACGCCGTCGAGCGCCCCTATGCGCTGCTCACCGCCGGCCCGCATGGTTACCGCCGCGCGCTGGCGGCCGGCTCCACCACGCTGGCCGGCTGGACCCTGCTGGGCGCGGCCGAGGGCTCGCGGTACGACGGCCCCTGGGAGCAGGCCGAGGACATCCGCCGCCGCAACCTCGTGCTGCGTCTGTCGCGCGGCGACGAGCGCAACGGCCTGGACCTCAACGCGCTGAGCTACAGCGCCGACTGGCTGGCCACCGACCATGTGCCCGAGCGCGCAATCCTGAGCGGTGAGATCGGCCGCTTCGGAGCCCTGCAGCCCGGCGACGGCGGCCGCACGCACCGCCGCAGCCTCAGCGCCGGCTGGGCCTACAACCAAGGCAGCAGCGGGCAATGGAGCGGGCATCTCTGGGCCATCGACTACCGGCTGAACCTGTTCTCGAATTTCTCCGGCTTCGTCAGCGGCCCCGAGGGCGACCAGATCGAGCAGCAGGATCACCGCCGCGTCTACGGCGGCGACCTCCGCCAGCAGTTGCCGGCCGCCCTGCTGCCGGCCGGCCAGCAGCTCGAATGGGGCCTGCAATGGCGCCATGACCGCATCGCCGGCGTCGGCCTCTACCAGACGGTGGAGCGCCAGCGCGTCAACACCGTGCGCGAGGACCGCGTGCGCCAGAGCAGCCTGGGTGCCTTCGCGCAGCTGGAGAGCCGCTGGACCGATGGGCTGCGCAGCGTCGCCGGCCTGCGCTGGGACAGCCTGCGCGCGCGGGCCACACCGACCGGCGGCGAGTTCAATCTGGACAACGGCGGCCGCGCCAGCCAGTCGCAGCTCAGCCCCAAGCTGGGCCTGATCGCGCGCGCCGGCGCCGACACCGAGGCCTATGCCCATTGGGCGCGCGCCTTCCGCTCCAACGACGCGCGCGGCGCCACCACCACGGTCAACCCGGCCGACGGCAGCGCCAGCGAGCGCCTGCCGCTCTTGGCGCGCACCACCAGCACCGAGCTGGGCCTGCGCACCAAGCTGACTCCGCACTGGACCAGCAGCCTGGCGCTGTGGCGCGCGAACCTGGCCTCCGAGCTGGTCTTCGTCGGCGACGCCGGCGTGACCGAGGCGCGCGGCGCCTCGCGCCGCATCGGCGTCGAGTGGTCCAACGATGTGCAGATCGGCCGCGACTGGCTGATCGACGCCGACATCGCCTGGTCGCGCGCGCGCTTCGTGCAGCCGGTCGAGAACGAGTTCGGCATGGGCAAGCAGGTGCCCAACGCGGTGCCGGTCTCGGCCTCGATGTCGCTGAACTGGCAGCCCGGTGGCCCCTGGTCCAGCGGCCTCAAGCTGCGCTACCTGGGCGCCTATGCGCTGGAGGAGACCGGCTCGCGCAAGTCCAAGGCGGTGTTCACCGCCAACTGGCGCCTCGGCTATCAGTTCAGCGAGCGCTGGCAGCTGGGGCTGGACGTGCTGAACCTGTTCGACACCAAAGCCAACGACATCGAGTACTGGGGCGCCGCCTGCACCCGCGCCGAGGGCCCGGGCTGTGGCGATGGCGGCGAAGGCACTGATGGGATACAGGGCCGCCTGGTGCACCCGATGGAACCGCGCGCGCTGCGCCTCAGCCTGCGCGGCAGCTTCTGAGCCCCTGACCATGGCCGACGACGCCCAGCACCGCTTCGACACCGCCGAGCGCGACGCGGTCTACCGCGCGATCGCGCTGCGCCGCGACACCCGGCATTTCCAGCGGGGTCAGGTCGTGCCCAAGGCGCAGCTGCAGCGCCTGCTGCAGGCCCTGCACCAGGCGCCGTCGGTCGGGCTGATGCAGCCCTGGCGCGTGATCCGCGTCGCCGATGCCGCCCTGCGCGAGCGCATCGCCGCCCTGGTCGAGGCCGAGCGCCAGGCCACCGCGCTGGCGCTGGGCGAGCGCAGCGCCGAGTTCCTGCGCCTCAAGGTCGAGGGCCTGCGCGACTGCGCCGAGCTGCTGGTCCTGGTGCTGCCGCCGGACGACGGCACGGTCTTCGGCCGCCGCACCCTGCCGCGCGAGATGGCCCTGTGCTCCGCCGGCGCGGCCGTGCAGAACCTCTGGCTGGCCGCGCGCGCCGAGAATCTGGGCCTGGGCTGGGTCTCGATGTTCGAGCCGGCGGCGCTGGCCGCGCTGCTGCGCCTGCCCGCCGACGCGCAGCCGCTGGGCCTGCTGTGCCTGGGGCCGGTCGAGCGCTTTTACGAGGCGCCGATGCTGGAGCAGCAGGGCTGGCGCCAGGGCCGGCGCCTGTCGGACCTGCTGATGCAGGATGTCTGGAGTGAGGAAGAAGTCCAAGATGGAAATTGAGAAACCCCCGGTCGATCGCGAGCGCATCATCCCCACCGCCGAGCGCCGCGGCCTGGTGCTGGTGCATACCGGCAACGGCAAGGGCAAGAGCACGGCCGCCTTCGGCCTGGCGCTGCGCGCCCATGGCCGCGGCAAGGCGGTCAAGATCTACCAGTTCATGAAGGTGCCCAGCGCGCGCTTCGGCGAGCACCGCGTGTTCGAGCAGCTGGGCGTGCCCATCGTCGGCCTGGGCGACGGCTTCTCCTGGAAGAGCAAGGATCTGGACCACAGCGCCGAGCTGGCCCGCCATGGCTGGGAACAGGCCGAGGCGACGATACGCGCCGGCGAGCATTTCCTGGTCGTGCTGGACGAGATCATGTACCCGCTGCGCTATGGCTGGGTCGCGCTGGAGCCGGTGCTGCAAGCCCTGCGCGAGCGGCCGGCCCATGTGCATGTGGTGCTGACCGGCCGCGGCGCGCCGCAGGAGCTGATCGATCTGGCCGACACCGTGACCGAGATGGGCATGGTCAAGCACCATTTCAAAGCTGGTGTTCCCGCCCAACGAGGCATCGAGGATTGACGCACGCGATGATGCCCCTGCTGCTGCCCCTGGTCATGCTGGTCGCGCTGCTGGTGGACCGCCTGTTCGGCGAACCGCCGGCGCGGCTGCATCCGGTGGTCGGCATCGGGCATTACCTGAACCTGTTCGGCGCGCGCCTGAGCCGCCTGCCGCCGGGGCCGGCCTTCGTCGGCGGGGCGCTGGCCTGGCTGCTGGGCGCCCTGCTCTGCGCGGCCATCGCGCTGGGCCTGGAGATCCTGCTGATGCAGGGCCTGCAGCCCTGGGCCTCGTGGCCGGGTCTGCTGGCCTGCGCGCTGGCGCTGGGCCTGCTGCTGAAGCCGCTGTTGGCTTGGGCGCTGCTGGCCGACGAGGTGCGCGAGGTGGAGGCCGCGCTGCAACGCTCGCTCGACGAGGGCCGCGCACGCCTGTCCCGCCTGGTCAGCCGCGACACGCGGCGCCTGAGTGCGACGGAAGTGCGCGAGGCGGCGATCGAGACCCTGGCCGAGAACCTGAACGACTCGGTGGTCGCGCCGCTGTTCTGGTTCGCGATCGCCGGCCTGCCGGGCGCGGCGCTCTACCGCTTCGCCAACACCGCGGACGCGATGTGGGGCTACCGCGACCACCGCGAATGGTCGGGCAAGTTCGCGGCCCGCGCCGATGATCTGCTGTCCTGGATCCCGGCGCGCCTGACCGCGCTGATGATGATCCCGCTGCGGCAGCTGCCGGCACTGGCCCGCGAAGCGCCGCGCACGCCCTCGCCCAACAGCGGCTGGCCGATGGCCGCGATGGCGCTGGGCCTGGGCCTGAGCCTGGGCAAGCCGGGCGTCTACCGCCTCAACGAAACCAAGGGCGTCGCGCCGGCGGCCGCGCATCTGGCGCCGGCCCTGGCCCTGGCCGGCCGCGCGCTGCAGGGCAGCGTGGCGCTGCTGATGCTGCTGGCCTGGAGCCTGCGAGCATGAACGGCCACCCGATGCCTCTGCTGCCCGAGCATGGCGGACCCGATGGCGGCCCGGCCATCCAGCATGACTTCTCGACCAATGCGAATCCGCTGGGGCCGCCGCTGGCCCTGCTGCGCGCGGTGCAGGACGCCGACCGCGGCCGCTACCCGGACCCGCAGTACGGCGCGCTGCGCGAGCGGCTCGGCGCCGCCCATGGCCTGCCGGCGGCGCGGGTGCTGGTCGCCTCCGGTGGCGCCGAGGCGATCCGCCGCCTGAGCCTGGCCGCGCTGCTGGAGCAGGGCTGCCGCGAGGTCTGGGTGCCCAGCCCCGGCTTCGGCGACTATGCGCTGGCGGCGCGCGCGCTGGGCCTGGCGGTGTTCGGCTACGCCGCCGACGAGCTGCCGCGGCCGCAGGGCCCGGCCCTGGTCTGGGTCTGCGAGCCGAACAACCCCAGCGGCGCCGGCCTGACGAGCGCGCGCCTGCAGGCGATCGCCGCGGCCAGCGGCGACGCGCTGCTGGTGGTGGACCGGGCCTACGAGGCGCTGCGCCTGGACGGCGAGCCGCCCGCGATGCCGCCCGGCTGCTGGCAGCTGATCTGCCCCAACAAGGCCCTGGGCCTGACCGGCGTGCGCGCCGCCTATCTGCTGGCGCCGACCGAGGATGCGCTGTGGGCGCGCGCCCTGTCGCTGGCGCCCAGCTGGGTGCTGTCGGCCGAGGGCGTGGCGCTGCTGGGCCATTGGCATGCGCCGGCCACCACGCTGTGGCTGGACCATTCGCGTGAACAGCTGCAGCTGTGGCGCGCCCAGCTGCGCGGCGCGCTGGCGCGGCGCGGCTGGGAACAGCGCGAGAGCCAGACCAATTTCTGGCTGGTCCGCCCGCCGCGGCCGCTGCCGGTGCAGCGCCTGCGCGCCGCCGGCATCAAGCTGCGCGATGCCGCATCATTGGGGGCCCCGGGCTGGTGGCGCCTGGCGGCGCTGCCGGCGCCGGCCCAGCAAGCCCTGTTGAAGGAACTGTCCGAACCATGAAACGCATCGCCAAGGCCGTAATGGTGCTGGGCACCACCAGCGGCGCCGGCAAGAGCTTCCTGGCCACCGCGCTGTGCCGCTGGTACGCAGACCAGGGCCTCAAAGTCGCGCCCTTCAAGGCGCAGAACATGAGCAACAACGCCCGCGTGGTGCCAGGTCTTGCCGGCCAGATGGGCGAGATCGGCTCGGCCCAGTATTTCCAGGCCCTGGCCGCGCGCCGCGTGCCCGAGGTGCGGATGAACCCGGTGCTCTTGAAGCCCGAGGCCGACACGAAGAGTCAGGTGGTGGTACTGGGCGAGGTGCATCCCGAGCTGAACGCCACGCCCTGGCGCGAACGCAGCGAAAAGCTCTGGCCCCATGCCCGCGCCGCGCTGCACGAGCTGCTGGCCGAGAACGAGCTGGTGGTGATCGAGGGCGCCGGCTCGCCGGCCGAGATCAATCTGCACAGCAGCGACTATGTGAACATGCGCACCGCGCGCGAGGCGAACGCCGCCTGCCTGCTGGCCACCGACATCGACCGCGGCGGCGCTTTTGCCCATCTCTACGGCACGCACCAGCTGCTGCCGCCCGAGGAGCGCGCGTTGATCCGGGGCTTTGTGCTGAACCGCTTCCGCGGCGATGCGCGCCTGCTCGCGCCCGGCCCCGAGCAGCTGCAGGCGCTGACCGGCGTGCCCACCCTCGCCACCCTGCCGATGTGGCGCGGCCATGGCCTGCCGGAAGAAGACGGCGTGTTCGACGACGGCGCCAGCGGCAGCGGCCTGCGCATCGCCATCGTCGCCTATCCGCGCCTGTCCAATCTCGACGAGTTCCAGCCGCTGCGCGCGCTGCCGGGCCTGCGCCTGAGCTGGGCGCGCAGCCCGGCCGAACTGGCGGGCGCCGACTGGATCATCCTGCCCGGCTCCAAGGCCGTGGCCGCCGACCTGGCCTGGCTGCGCGAACAAAAACTCGACCTCGCGATCGCCGCCCATGCGGCCGCGGGCCGGCCGGTGCTGGGCATCTGCGGCGGCCTGCAGATGCTGGGCGAGGCCCTCCTGGACCCGCATCAGCTGGACGGCAATGCGCCGGGCCTGGGCCTGTTGCCGCTGGTGACCCAGTTCGAGCGCGAGAAGCTGCTGCGCCCGACCCGCATGCGCTTCGCGCAGCGGCTCGATGCGCCCTGGGCCGGCCTGGCCGATGTGGCCGCCGAGGGCTACGAGATCCACCATGGCCGCACCGCCCAGCATCCCGCCCTGCCCCTCGCATCCGTCGCGCTGCGCGACGAGCGCGGCGAGGCCATCGGCTGGCAGCAGGGCCCGGTGCTGGGCCATTACGTGCATGGCCTGTTCGAGCAGCCGGCCGTGCTGCAGGCCCTGTTCGGCCAGAGCGGCCAGAGCCTGGACCAGGTCTTCGACGGCCTGGCCGACTATGTCGACACCCATTTCCGGCCCGGCACGCTGCTGTCGCTGATCCGCTGAACCCTACGCCCCCTTCATGACCACGTCCCTCGCCACCATGATCCCCGCCATCGACTCCCTGCGCGACGATGCCCTGACCCAGGCCCTGCAGCGCCGCATCGACAACAAGACCAAGCCGCTCGGCGCCCTGGGCCGGCTGGAGCGGCTGATGCTGCGCCTGGGCCAGATCCTGGGCAGCGAGACCCCGCTGCTGCGCGACCCGCAGCTGATGGTGTTCGCCGGCGACCATGGCCTGGCGGCGCGCGGCGTCTCGGCCTATCCGAGCGACGTGACCTGGCAGATGGTCGAGAACTTCCTGGCCGGCGGCGCCGCGGTCTCGGTGCTGGCGCGCCAGCATGCGCTGGCGCTGACCGTGGTGGATGCCGGCGTCGCGCATGAGTTCGCGCCGCGCGAGGGCCTGGTGATCGCCAAGATCGCGCCCGGCACCGCCGACGCCAGCCAGGGCCCGGCGATGAGCATGGACCAATGCGCCACCGCGGTCGCGGCCGGCAAGAACCTCTTGCGCCAGCGCCCCGGCAATGTGCTGCTGCTGGGCGAGATGGGCATCGGCAACACCTCGGCCGCGGCCCTGCTGCTGGCGCGCCTGACCGACACGCCGATCGCCCAATGCGTGGGTCGCGGCACCGGCCTCAGTGACGCGCAGCTGGCGCGCAAGACCGAGATCCTGCGCCAGGTGCTGCAGCGCCATGGCGAGGCCGCGACCCCGCTGTCCGCGCTGGCGGCCTTCGGCGGTTTCGAGATCGCGATGATGGTCGGCGCGGTGCTGCAGGCGGCGCTGGAGCGGCGCGTGATCCTGGTTGACGGCTTCATCACCGGCAGCGCGGTGCTGGTCGCCGCGACCCTGCAGCCGACGGTGCTGGAGCGCTGCATCTTCGCCCATGCCTCCGAGGAGGCCGGGCATCGTCGCATGCTGGAGGCCTTGCAGGCCGAGCCGCTGCTGGACCTGGGTCTGCGCCTGGGCGAGGGCTCCGGCGCCGCGCTGGCCTGGCCGCTGCTGGAATCGGCCTGCGCGATCCTGGCCGAGATGGCCAGCTTCGATGCGGCCGGGGTCAGCCAGCGGGCGGACTGAGGAACACCCGCTCCAGATCGGCGCGAAAGCGCTGCAGCTGCAGCGGCTTGGTCCAGTATTCCTCGGCGCCGGCGGCCAGGGTGCGCTCCACCTCGTCGGGCATCGCGCTGGCCGACAGCGCGATCACCCGCAGCGCCGCGCAGCCCGGCTCGGCGCGCAGCCGGCTCAGCAGCTCCAGCCCGTCCATGTCGGGCAAGCGCATGTCCAGCAGGATCAGATCGGGCCGCAGCGCGGCGGCCTGGCGCAGGCCCTCCGCACCATCCTCGGCCAGGCTCAGCGAGAGCCCGCCCCAGCCGGCCAGCATCTCCTGCACCAGCAGGCGGTTCACCGCATTGTCCTCCACATAGAGCAGGCGCAGTCCGGCCATCGCGGCCGGCGCGGCCGGCGCGGCCGCCGCCGCGCGCGCCGGGTCCTCGACCTGCGGTGCGTCGCCATCACCCGCGTGCAGCGGCAGCCGCAGGGTGACGGTGGTGCCCGCGCCGGCCACGCTGCGCAGCGCCAGGCCGGCCCCCATCAGCTCCAGCAGGTAGCGGGTCAGCACCAGGCCGATGCCGGTGCCCTCGATCGGCCCGCGCTCGCGGCCCAGGCGGTTGAAGGGCTCGAACAGATGGGCCAGCTGCTGCTCGTCCATGCCCAGGCCGCCGTCGCGGATCTCCAGCGCCAGCCAGCCCGGCTCGGCCGGCGCCGCCTCGATCACCAGCGCGCCGCCGCGCCGGTTGTACTTGACCGCATTGCTGAGCAGGTTGACCAGGGCCTGGCGCAGCCGCACCGGATCCGCCGCCAGCAGCGGCAGCGCCGGTGCCAGCCGCAGCGCGGGCCGGATCTCCATCTCCCGCAGCGGGCCGCCGAGCAGCTCCAGCGCCTCGTCCAGCAGCGGCGCCAGCGCGACCGGCTGCGGCTGCAGCTGCAGCTGGCCGGCCTCGATGCGCGAGATGTCCAGCATGTCGTTGATCAGCTCCAGCAGATGCCAGCCGGCCTGGGCGATCGCCTCGACCTGGGCCCGCTGGCGCTCGCGCAGCACCGGCTCGGGCACCGCCAGCAGCAGCTGCGCAAAGCCCAGCACCGCGTTCAGCGGCGTGCGCAGCTCATGGCTCATGCGCGACAGGAATTCGGTCTTGGCCAGGTTCGCCGCGGCCGCCGCCTCGGCCGCCTCGCGCAGGCGCCGGCGCTCGGTGATGTCGCGATAGATGAAGAGCAGGCAGTCCTCGCCCTGCTCCGGCAGCGCGCGCACCGACAGCAGGCCGTGCAGCAGCTGGCCGTCCTTGCGGCGCAGCGCGATCTCCATCGAGTCCAGGCGGCCGTCGCGGCGGAACTGCTGCACCATCAGCTCGCGCTGCGCCGGGTCGGCCCACAGGCCCAGGTCCACGCTGCGCCGGCCCAGCGCCTCCTCGCGGCTGTAGCCGCTCAGGCGCACGAAGGCCTCGTTGACATCGAGATAGATGCCGTCCTCGAGCCGGCTGATGCCCATCGCGTCCGGCGTGGTCTGGTAGATCTTCTGGAAGCGCTCCTGCGAGGCCAGCACCGCCGCCTGCTGGCGCCGCAGAGTGTCGATGTCCAGATGGCTGCCGATCATCAGCTGCGGCTCGCCGCGCGGCCCGCGCCGCACCACCCGGCCGCGCGACAGCAGCCAGCGCCATTGCCCCCGGGCATCGCGCATGCGGTACTCGTTGACGTAACTGCCCTCGGCGCTGCGCGCCGCCTCGGTCGCCATCCGCAGCGCCTGCTCGACGTCGTCGGGATGCAGCATCGCGCGCCATTGCTCGAGCGTCGCCGGGAAGGCGCCCGGCGCGTAGTCGAGCTGGCGGAAGAAACGCTCCGACAGACGCATCTGGCGCGCGTCGAGGTCCCATTCCCAGGGCGCGGCGCCGCTGGCCTCCAGCGCCAGCTCCAGCTGGGCCTGGCCCAGCTCGCGCTCGTGCAGCGCCTGCTGCAGCGCCTGCAGGTCGCGGCCATGGTCCAGCACCAGGTCCAGCAGGGTGCCCAGGCCCAGGCAGCCGGCGACGAAGGCCAGCAGCACCGGCAGCAGGGTGGCCGCGGCCAGGCGCGGGCCCAGCTCGCCGGGCAGCAGCAGCCACAGCATCAGCGCGCCGGCCAGCGCCACCGCGACGCCCAGGCCGGCCAGCCACAGCGCGCGGCGCCAGCGGACGCGCCCCACCCCGGCACAGCGCGGCCAGGCGCGCGCCCAGGCCCAACCCAGCGCCAGCGCAAGCACCATGCCCAACAGGGCCTGGCCGGCCAGCGGCCCGCCCTGCATCAGTCGGTAGGCGCCGGCCAGGCCCAAGGCCAGCAGCGCGCTGGGCGGCGGCAGGTAGGCGCCGGCCAGGGCCAGCAGCACGCCACGCGCATCGCTGCGCACGCCCTCGGCCAGCAGCAGCGGCGCCAGCTGCACCAGGATAGCGACCAGGCCGAAGGCCAGGCCCAGCGCCGCATGGCGCCAGCTCCAGCCGCGCGGCGGCAGCCGGGCCGGCTCCAGCAGCGCATAGGCCAGCACCAGCAGGCCCATCAGGCCCAGGTGGGTGCCCAGGTCCCGCAGCAGATCGGCATAGTGAAGCAATGCACTCATCTCGGGTGGTCTGGCTCTCATCGTAGCCTCGCGCGGGGCCGTCGGCGAGGGCCATAATCACCGCGCCGCCGACTCTTTCGAGGCCTTCATGACGGACCTGGTTTTTGCCGACGAAGCTCCGGACATCACCGCCAAGCTGCTGGATCCCTGGGTGGTGATGATCGTGGACGACGATCCCGCCGTGCACGAGGTGACGCAGCTGGTGATGGCGGACTTCGAGTTCGCCGGGCGCCGTCTGCATTTCCTCGACGCCTACAGCGGCCTGGAGGCGCGCGAGCTGCTGGCCAGCCGCCAGGACATCGCGCTGGTGCTGCTGGACGTGGTGATGGAGTCCGAGCATGCCGGGCTGGACCTGGCCCGCCATATCCGCGAGGAGCTGGACAACCACCATGTGCGCATCGTGCTGCGCACCGGCCAGCCGGGCCAGGCGCCGGAAGAGCATGTGATCAAGAGCTACGACATCAACGACTACAAGGAAAAGACCGAGCTCACCAAGCGCAAGCTGATCACGGTGTTCTACAGCGCGCTGCGCAGCTACCGCGACATCATGATCATCGAGGCCTCGCGCCTGGCGCTGCGCCGCGCGATCGACGCGATCACCAAGGTCTACGACTCGCAGAACCTGCGCCGCTTCGCCTCCGCGGTGCTGGAGCAGGTCGCGCACCTGCTCGGGCTGGAGGCGCAAGGGCTGTGCGCGACCCGGGTCGCGGCCTATGCGGCCTCGCATGTCGAGGGCCGGCTGAAGGTGCTGGCCGCCACCGCCGAGTACTCGCGCCTGCTGGTCGACGAGGAGCTGCAGACCCTGCCCGAGGAGGTGCGCATCGCGCTGGAGCTGGCGCTGGAGCGCCAGCAAAGCCATTTCGACGAGCGCCATTTCGTCGGCTACTACCGCAGCAGCACCGGCAACGAGAGCCTGCTCTACATGGTGTTCAGCGAGCCGGTCGACGCCGCGGCGCGCGAGCTGCTGGAGATCTTCTGCGCCAATGTCGCGATCACCTACGAGAGCCTGCTGCTGCGCGAGGAGATCCAGGACACGCAGCGCTCCACCGTCTTCATCCTCGGCGAGGCGGTCGAGAAGCGCTCCAAGGAGACCGGCGCCCATGTGCGGCGCGTCGCCGAGCTGGCCGCGCTGCTGGGCGAGGCGGTCGGCATGAAGGCCTCGGACGTGGAGTTCCTGCGCCAGGCCGCGCCGCTGCACGATGTCGGCAAGATCGGCATCCCGGACCGGGTGCTGAACAAGCCCGCCAAGCTGGACGAGGAGGAATGGGCGGTGATGCAGACCCATGCCCGCATCGGCTACGAGCTGCTGAACAAGAGCGACAAGCGCATCCTGCAGCTGGGCGCGACGATCGCGCATGAACATCACGAGCGCTGGGACGGCCAGGGCTATCCGCGCGGCCTCGCGGGCGAGCAGATCCATATCGTCGGCCGCATCACCGCGCTGTGCGACGTGCTGGACGCGCTGCTCAGCGAGCGCTGCTACAAGCAGCGCTGGGACTTCGACGCCGCGCTGGACTTCGTCAAGGGCGAGGCCGGCACCCGCTTCGACCCGAACCTGGTACGACTGCTGCTGGAGCGCCTGCCCGAGGTCCGCTCGATCTATGAACGCTATCCCGATGCCTGATATCAACCCACCCCCTACGCGCTCCGCGCACCCCCTCGAAGGGGGCACCGCCGACGGCCCGGCAGAGCCGGATCCGCGCCGGTCGCTCGGGAATGCGCCGCCAGGCAATCCCCGCTTGTTCGACGAAGCGCAGAGTCGGCGCCTGGCCGAAGCGGCGCTGCGCTCGATCACCCTCTCCACCTCGCGGGTGCAGGGCGAGGCCTTTTTCCGCGTGCTGGTGCGCGACCTGGCCGCGGCGCTGGACGTGGCCTATGTGATCGCCGGCCGGCTGGTGACGATGGAGGAGGACGGCAGCGAGGGCATCCAGACCCTGGCGGTCTGGGGCGGCGCGGACTGGCTGCCCAACCTCGCCTATTCGCTCAAGGGCACGCCCTGCAGCAATGTTGCCGAGCAGAGCATGTGCTTCTACCCCTGCGGCGTGCAGCAGGCCTATCCGGACGACCTGCTGCTGGGCGAGATGGGCGCGCAGAGCTATGTCGGCACGCCGATGGTCGGCACCACCGGCCAGAGCCTGGGCATCCTGGTCGCGCTGGACAAGCGCGAGATCGATGCGGACAAGCATCTGCTGGCGCTGTCGCTGCTGTCGATCTTCGCGGCGCGCGGCGCGGCCGAGCTGCAGCACCAGGACCGCGCGGCCGAGCTGGAGCGCGAGGTGCATGCCCGCACCGAGGAGCTGCGCCTGGCCACCACCGCCCTGGTCGAGCGCGAGAAGCTGGCCGCGCTGGGCGGACTGGTGGCCGGCGTCGCGCATGAGGTCAACACGCCGATCGGCATCGCGGTGACCGCGGCCTCCGGCATGGAGGAGTTCGCCCGCGAGCTCTCGCGCAAGCTGGACGGCGACAAGGTCAGCCGCAGCGAGCTGCAGCAGCTGGCGCGGCGTCTGCAGAGCGCGGCCACCCTGGTCGGCAGCAATCTGGCGCGCGCCGCGGCCCTGGTCGGCGGCTTCAAGACCCTGGCGGTGGACCAGGGCAGCGAGAGCGCGCAGCAGCTGGACCTGCCGGACTATTTGCGCGCCATCGTCCAGGCCCACCAGCCGGTGCTGAAGAGCGCGCAGGTGCAGGTGCAGCTGACCCTGCCGGACGAGCTGCGCCTGCGCCTGGTCGGCGGCCTGCTGTCGCAGATCCTCTCCAACCTGCTGCTGAATGCGATCACCCATGCCTTCGACGAGGCGCAGACGGACCGCCGCATCGCGATCGGCCTGTGCGAGCTGGGCGAGACCCTGGAGCTGCGGGTGCGCGACAACGGCCGCGGCGTGCCGGCCGAGATCCGGCCGCGCCTGTTCGAGCCCTTCTTCACGACCAAGCGCGACGCCGGCGGCTCCGGCCTGGGCCTGCACATCGTGCAGACCCTGGTGCAGCGCCTGGGCGGCACGGTGCGGCTGGACGAGGCGGCCGGGCCGGGCCTGGGCTTCATAATCCGGCTGCCGCGCGAGACCCCGCATTTCTGAGCGCCGCCGCGCAGCGCCGGCGGACGCGGCCCCGATCCCGATGCAAGCCCTCGTCCACGAACTCCGCCTCTTCTTCGTCGCCCTGCAGTTCTTCACCCGCGTGCCGGTGCCGCGCTGGGTCGGCTTCGAGCCGGCCTGGCTGCAGCATTGCGCGCGCCATTTCCCGCTGGTGGGCCTGCTGGTCGGGCTGGCCAGCGCGGCGGTGCTGTGGGGCGCGCTGTGGTTCTGGCCGGCGGCGGTCGCGGTAGGCCTGGCGATGGCGGCCAGCATCTGGCTGACCGGCGGCTTCCACGAGGACGGCTGGGCCGACACCTGCGACGGCCTGGGCGGCGCGGTCAGCCGCGAGAAGGCGCTGACCATCATGAAGGATTCGCGCATCGGCAGCTATGGCGCGCTGGGCCTGATCCTGATGCTGGGCCTGAAGGCCGCGGCCCTGCTGGCGCTGCTGGAGCAGGACTGGTGGCTGGCGCTGGCAGGCCTGGTCTGGGCTCAATGCGCCTCGCGCGCGGCGCCGGTCTGGCTGATCCGCGCCCTACCCTATGCCGGCGACGCCGAGCATGCCAAGGCCAAGCCGCTGGCGACGCAGGCCAGCGGCCGCACCCTGGGCATCGCCCTGCTCTGGGCCCTGCTGGCCGGGCTGGCGCTGGCCCTGATCGATCCGAGCTGGATACCCAGCCTGTGCCTGGCCGCGGTGGCGGCCGGCGGCGCCACCCTGCTGATGCAGAGCTGGCTGGAGCGGCGCCTGGGCGGCTATACCGGCGACAACCTGGGCGCGACCCAGCAGTGGGTCGAGCTGGCCATGCTGCTGGCGCTGGCGGCCCGCTTCACGCCGCTGAATGGCTGACGCAAAAGCAAGGCCGCTGTGGGCCTGGCGCCATCCGCGCCCCGAAGGTGCGGCCGGGCGCTGCATCGGCGCCGGCAGCGACCTGCCGGTGCATTGGCGGCGCGCCAAGCGCCTGGCGCGGCGCATCCAGGCCACCGCGCGGCGCGAGCGCCTGCCGCACCTGATCCACACCTCGCCGCTGGCGCGCTGCCGCGCGGTCGGCGCCTGGCTGCGCCGCTGGGGCTGGCGGCACCGGATCGAGCCGGCGCTGCTGGAACTGGACTTCGGCGCCTGGGATGGCAAGACCTGGCCCCGGATCGGGCGCGCCGAGGTCGATGCCTGGTGCGCCGACTTCGCCGCCTACCGGCCCGGCGGCGGCGAGAGCCTGCAGGCACTGCTGGCCCGCGCCCATGCCTGGGTGCCGGCCACCACGCCGGCCCTGCTGGTCACGCATGGCGGCTGGATGCTGGCGCGCGGCTGGCGCGGCGCGGCGCCGGCCCTGGCCGCGGACTGGCCGGCCGCGCCGCCTTACGGGGCGCTGCTCCAACTGGATTGAGGCCGGCAAAGCCGGTAGGGGGTCAGCTCACTTGCTGGCCCAGCATACGGCGCAGGGTGCCGTCGCGGTCCAGCAGATGGTGCTTCAGCGCGGCCAGCACATGCAGCGCGATCAGGGCCGCGAGCGTGTAGCCCAGGATCTGGTGGCCCAGCTGCGCGGCCTCGGCCAGTGGGGCATTGAAGGGGATCGCCTCGCCGGGCTTGGCCGGGTCGTACTGGTGCGGGAACAGGCTCAGCGAGAACACGCCGAAACCATGGCCGCTGGCGCCGGAGAACAGCATGCCGGAGACCGGCAGCAGCACCGTCAGGAGCAGCAGGGCCCAATGCGCCGCCCGCGCCGCCAGATGCACCAGCGGCGAGGCCTCGCCCAGCGGCGCCGGCATGCCGTTGCGCAGGCGCCAGATGACGCGCGCCAGGATCAGGGTGAAGGCCAGCAGGCCGATCGACTTGTGCCAGTGATAGAGCGACCAGGCCTCGGTCCGGACCATGAAGATCCCGACGCCGATCAGGCCGATCACGCAAAGGGCTACCAGCCAGTGCAGCCCGAGGCTCAGCGGGTGCAAACGGCGCGCGTTATCCATGTTCTGGTTCATCCTCTCGATACAGGCTCACGAAAGGACCGATCGGTACGGCATCGGCCGCCGCCGGCGAGGGTCCGCCGGGGCGCCGCGATGATAGCCAGGGCTCAGGCGTTCGCTTGTGTCAGACGTAGGTATTTCTGCATCAGGGTCTCGCGGCTTTCGGCATGGGCCGGATTGACCGGGATGCAGGCCACCGGGCACAGCATCACGCATTGCGGCTCCTCATGGTGGCCGACGCATTCGGTGCACTTGTCCGGGGCGATCTGGTAATACTCCTCGCCCATCGAGATCGCGTTGTTCGGGCACTCGGGCTCGCACACATCGCAATTGATGCATTCGTCCGTGATCATCAGCGCCATATCACGCCTCCTTCACGACGGACGAATACGGCCCGCGCCTGCATGCGCGGGCCGCGCGCGGCGGGGCAAGGCATGCCTTGCCGATTCCCGCCTTCCGTTTCCGTGATCATTAAGGCCATACAGCGCCCTCACTCGACTTTCTTAATGCGCTCGCCCAGGCGCTCCAGCACCAACGGTGACACGAACTTGGACACATCGCCGCCCAGGGTGGCGATCTCCCTGACGAAGGTGCTGGAAATGAACTGGTACTGGTCCGACGGGGTCAGGAACACGGTCTCGACATCGGGCATCAGGCTGCGGTTCATGCCCGCCATCTGGAACTCGTACTCGAAGTCGCTGACCGCACGCAGGCCGCGCACGACGACCTTGCCGCCGTTCTCGATCACGAAATCGCGCAGCAGGCCGCGGAAGGGGATGACCTCGACGTTCGGGTACTTGGAGGCCAGCCGGGTCGCGATCTCCAGGCGCTCCTCGATCGTGAACATCGTGCGTTTGTGATGGCCAGCGGCCACCGCGATGATCAGCCGTTCGAACAACCGGCTGGCGCGGCGCATCAGATCCTCATGACCCAAGGTCATCGGATCGAAGGTACCGGGGTAAACGGCGGTCAGGCGGGTCACGGAGGTCAAGAGCGGCACTCCTTGCTGGGCAATCGGGTTGGCAAGCCCCGATTATCCGCTGCGCTGCAACAAATGGCTGTGCACCGCGCCCGCGCGGGCCTGGCGCCAGGGGTTCAGGCCCAGTTCCGGCGGTGCCACCAGGGCCTCGGGCGACTCCAGGTAGACAAAGCCGCCGGGCACCAGCAGCGGGGCTGCGGCCTTCAGCGCCGCCCCGAACAGGTCCTGCTGGAAGGGTGGGTCCAGGAACACCAACTCGAAGCGGGCAGGCGCGCAGCGCCCCATCCAGGCCAGCGCATCGGTCTGCTCGACCCGCAACACGCTTTCGGCCTTGAGCCGGGCACGGCTGGCATTCAGGCTGCGGCACAGCTCGGCATCGCGCTCCAGCAGCAGCACCTCGGCCGCACCGCGCGAGGCGGCCTCGAAGCCCAGGGCGCCGCTGCCGGCGAAGGCGTCCAGCACGCGCCAGCCCCCCAGGTCCTGGCCCAGCCAGTTGAACAGGGTCTCGCGCACGCGGTCCGGCGTCGGCCGCAGGCCCGGCTTGTCCGCCACGGGGAGTTTCGAGCGCTTCCACTGTCCGCCGATGATGCGGACCTCATTTGGTCCCCTCGCCGAACGAGTACGTTCGTCGGTCCCCCGGGGGGACGCGGGGCGGCTTGGGGCGGCCCGGCGCTCGCCCCGCCCGCCTGCGGCATCCCTGTTGTTCATTGCCGAACCGGAATCCCGCGCGCGGCCATCAGCGCCTTGGCCTCGCCCACCGTGTGCTGGCCGTAATGGAAGATGCTGGCGGCCAGCACGGCGTCGGCACCGCCCTTTTGCACGCCGTCGGCCAGATCGTCCAGCGAGCCGACGCCGCCGGAAGCGATCACCGGCACGCCGATCGCGTCGCTGACCGCGCGGGTCAGGGCCAGGTCGAAGCCGCTCCTGGTGCCGTCGCGGTCCATGCTGGTCAGCAGGATCTCGCCGGCGCCATGCTCGGCCATCCGGGTGGCCCAGGCCACCGCGTCCAGGCCGGTGTTCTTGCGGCCGCCATGGCTGTAGACATCCCAGCCGCTGCCGTCGGCGCGGCGCTTGGCGTCGATCGCGACGACGATGCATTGCGCGCCGTATTTCTCGGAGGCAGCGCGGATCACCTGCGGGTTGGAGATCGCGGCCGAGTTGAAGCTGACCTTGTCGGCCCCGGCGTTCAGGAGGCGCCGCACATCGGCCACCTCGCGCACGCCGCCGCCGACGGTCAGCGGGATGAAGACCTGAGAGGCCACCGCCTCGATGATCGGCAGGATCAGGTCGCGGCCGTCGCTGGTCGCGGTGATGTCCAGGAAGGTCAGCTCGTCGGCGCCCTGCTCGTTGTAGCGGGCGGCGATCTCGACCGGATCGCCGGCGTCGCGCAGCTCCAGGAAGTTGATGCCCTTGACGACGCGACCGCCGGTCACGTCCAGGCAGGGAATGATTCGCTTGGCTAACATCTGTTGTGGCCGATCCGGGCGCTCAGGGTTGGGGCAGCGGGCGCGGGGCCGGCAGGGCTTCCGGCACGCGCTTGCGGTGCTCGGCCTCGGCCAGCGCGTCGCGCACGTTCGCGGCGGCCAGGCTCTTGAAGAAGGCCCAGGCGCCGTAGCGCGGGGTCAGCGCCTCCAGCACCTGGCGCTCGCGCTGGGCGGCATCGGCCAGGCTCTTGTCCTGCAGGGCCGCCTCGGCCAGGCGGCGCAGCTCGACCAGATAGGCGCGGAATTCGCGCAGGTCCGCCAGGCCGGCGACGCTGCCATGGCCCGGCACCACCACGGTGGCGGCCGGCAGCGACTGCAGCGCGTCCAGGGTCGCGATCCAGCGCCACAGCTGCGCATCGATCAGGTTCGGCACGCTGGCGCGCCACATCAGGTCGCCCATGAAGAGTACGCCGGCATCCTCGACCCAGATCGCCGTGTCGCCGCCGGTATGCCCCTGCAGGTGCTGCAGCTGCAGGCGGCGCCCGCCGCCCAGGTCCAGCACCAAACGATCGTCGAACAGCAGCTGCGGCGCCTGCAGGCCGCTCAGCCGGGCGCGCCATTCGGGGCTGATCGCCGCGCCGCCGAGCAGGCGCTCGTTCTCGCTGCGCAGCCAGCCGGCCACCTGGCGCTGCGCGACCACGGCCGCGCCGGCCTCGGCGAACACGCGGTTGCCGCCGATATGGTCGATATGGTGGTGGGTGTTGATCAGGTAGCGCAGCGGCAGCGGCGTCAGGCGCCGGATCTCGGCCAGCAGGGCCCGCGCCGCGTCCTCGTTGATGAAGCTGTCGACCACCGCGACCGCATCGCGGCCGATGATCACGCCGGCGTTGCCGACCGCGCGGCCGTTCAGGTCGATCGCGGCATAGACGCCCTGCCCGACCTGGCGCAGCTCGAAGAAGGCCGCCGGTGCGACCGCCGCGGGCGCCGCAGGTGCCGAGCCTTGCGCCTGCGCCGCAGGCGCACCCAGCAGCGCGGCGGTCGCCGCGAGCGCGGCCAGCAGCAGGGCTTGCCGCATGGGCTTCAGGCCTCGCTGGCCAGTTGGTCGGCGCGGGCCTGCGCCACGGCCAGGTCCAGGTCGCCGGTGTAGATCGCGCGGCCGCAGATCACGCCCTCGACGCCCTCACTCTCGACCGCGCACAGCGCCTCGATGTCGTGGATGTTGGACAGGCCGCCGGAGGCGATCACCGGGATGCTCAGCGCCTGTGCCAGCTTGACCGTCGCGTCGATATTGATGCCGGTCAGCATGCCGTCGCGGCCGATGTCGGTGTAGATCACGCCCTCGATGCCGTAGTCCTCGAACTTCTTGGCCAGGTCGATCACCTCGTGGCCGGTCAGCTTGCTCCAGCCGTCGGTCGCGACCTTGCCGTCCTTGGCGTCCAGGCCCACGATGATGTGGCCGCCGAAGGCGCTGCAGGCATCCTTCAGGAAGCCCGGGTTCTTGACCGCGGCGGTGCCGATGATCACGTAGGACAGGCCGTCGTCGAGATAGCGCTCGATCGTGTCCAGGTCGCGGATGCCGCCACCCAGCTGCACCGGGATGTCGTCGCCGACCTCGCGGATGATGGCCTTGATCGCGGCCTCGTTGACCGGCTTGCCGGCGAAGGCACCGTTCAGGTCCACCAGGTGCAGGCGCCGCGCGCCCGCATCGACCCAGCGCCGCGCCATCGCGGCCGGGTCGTCGCCAAAGGTGGTGGAAGCGTTCATGTCGCCCTGTTGCAGGCGAACGCACTTGCCGTCTTTCAGGTCAATGGCAGGGATCAGCAGCATGGCCGAGATGCAGGTGGTGGGTGAAGAAAATGGGGACGCGACGAAAAGCGGCGGCGGGCGGACAGGCGCGGGCGAAGACGGCGATGTCCTCGTCAGGGCTTCCACAGCAGGAAGTTGCGGTACAGGGAGAGCCCCAGCGCGGCACTTTTCTCGGGATGGAATTGGGTGGCAAAAATATTATCCCGGGCCACCGCGCAGGTAAAGCGCAGTCCGTAGTCGGTTTCGCCGGCGCTGTGGTGTTCATCCGACGTCGTCGCATAGAAGCTGTGCACGAAATAGAACCAGCTCTGGTCCGGCACCTCGCCCCAGACCGGGTGGGGCCGGGTCTGGTGCACGCGGTTCCAGCCCATCTGCGGCACCTTGTAGCGGCTGCCGTCGGGCTGCAGCCGGCCCTCCAGCTGGAAGCGTTGCACCCGTCCGGGGATCAGACCCAAGCCCGGCGTGTCCTGCTCCTCGCTGTGGTCCAAGAGCATCTGCATGCCGACGCAGACGCCCAGCATCGGCTTGTTGGCCGCGGCGTCCAGCACCGCCTCCAGCATGCCGGAGTCCTTGAGCTCGCGCATGCAGTCACGCATCGCGCCCTGGCCGGGCAGCACGATGCGCTCGGCCGCCCAGACCTCGTCGGGCCGGTTGGTGATCACGACCTCGACGCCCGAATCCCGCGCCGCATGCAGCACGGCCTGCGAGACCGAGCGCAGATTGCCCATGCCGTAGTCGACGACGGCGACAGTGCCCTTGGTCATGATGTCAGAGTGTGCCCTTGGTCGACGGGATCATGCCGGCACTGCGCGGATCCAGCGTCATCGCCATGCGCAGCGCGCGGCCGAAGGCCTTGAACATGGTCTCGGCCTGGTGGTGCGCGTTGTGGCCCTTCAGGTTGTCGACATGCAGGCTCACCAGCGCATGGTTGACGAAGCCCTGGAAGAACTCGTAGGTCAGCTGGGTGTCGAAGGCACCGATCGAGCCGGCGGTGAACTTGACGTCCATCTCCAGCCCCGGGCGGCCCGAGAAGTCGATCACGACGCGCGACAGCGCCTCGTCCAGCGGCACATAGCTGTGGCCGTAGCGGGTGATGCCGCGCTTGTCGCCGATGGCCTGGGCCACCGCCAGGCCGAGGGTGATGCCGACATCCTCCACCGTGTGGTGGCCGTCGATGTGCAGGTCGCCTGATGCCGAGATCTCCAGGTCGATCAGGCCATGGCGCGCGATCTGGTCCAGCATATGGTCGAAGAAGCCGATGCCGGTGTTCAGCTTGGCCTCGCCGGTGCCGTCCAGATTGACGCGCACCTTGATCTGGGTTTCCTTGGTGTTGCGGCTGACTTCCGCGATGCGGGGGGTACTCATGACAGGCTTTCCTTGAGCGCGGCCAGCATGGCCACATTTTCTTCCGGCGTGCCGATGGTCAGGCGCAGGCAGTTGGCCAGCAGCGGGTGCATCGCCGAGACATTCTTGATCAGCACGCCGCGGTCCTTCATCGCCTGGAAGACCCGCGCGGCATCGGCCACCCGCGCCAGGATCATATTGCCCTGGCTGGGGAACGGCGCGATGCCGGGCAGCGCCTGCAGCGCGGCGAACAGCCGTTCGCGCTCGATACGCAGCACCCGTGCCTGCTCGGCATAGACCTCGGCATGCTCCAGCGCGAACAGGCCCGCCTCGGCATTCAGCACGCCCACATTGAAGGGCGGGCGGATCTTGTCGATCTCGGCGACCAGCGCCGCCTGGCCGATCAGGTAGCCGATGCGCACGCCGGCCAGGCCGAACTTGCTCATCGTGCGCATCACCAGCGCATGCGGATAGCGGTCCAGCAGGCCCATCGCGTCGCGCTCGGCAAAGGGCTGGTAGGCCTCGTCGAGCACCACCAGGCCACCGGCCTCGCCCGCGGCCTGGACGATGCGCTCGACCGCGCCCGCGTCCCAGAGATTGCCGGTCGGGTTGTTCGGATAGGCCAGATAGGTCAGCGCGGGCCGGTGCTCGGCGATCGCGGCCAGCATCGCGGCCTCGTCCAGCTCGAACTCGGCCGTCAGCGGCACGCCGACGAAGTCCAGGCCCTGGTAGCGGGCCGAGATCGCGTACATCACGAAGCTGGGCAGCGGCGACAGGATCTTGGCGCCGGGGCGGCTGACCGCCATCGTCAGCATCGTGATGATCTCGTCCGAGCCATTGCCCAGGGTGATGGCGCAACCGGCGGGCATGCCGGCATGGGCGGCCAGCGCGCGGGCCAGGTCTTGCGTGCGCTCGGCCGGGTAGCGGTTGATCGCGACCCGGCCCAGGCGCTCGCCCAACCGGCGCTGCAACTCCTCGGACAGGCGGAAGGGGTTCTCCATCGTGTCCAGCTTGATCAGGCCGGCGGCGCTCTGCACCGGATAGGCCTGGGTGGCGCGCACATCCTCGCGGATGCAGCCGAGAGCTTGGTTCAGGCGGTCGTCCATGAGGCGTCGGGGGAGGTCAGCAAGGGGTTGAGGATGCGCACGCTGTCGTACTGCTGTTCATGCGGCAGCTCCAGGCTCAGCAGCCGCTCGCAGCCCTGGGCCTTGGCGGCCGCGACGATCAGCGCGTCGGCATAGGCCAGGCCGAAACGGCTCTCGATCGACCAGGCCGATTCGACCGTCGCATGGTCGATCGCCCAGGGGTTCCAGCGCTGGTAGCGCCGCACCTCGGCGCGCGCGTCGCCATTGGGCATGGCCGGCTGGATGCGGGTGGTGACCAGGCGATAGAAATCGTTCAGCACCTGGGTCGAGACGCGACCGGCGCGCTGCTGCCACAGCTGCATCAGCCAGGCCAGCACCCGGACCCGAGCCTCGGCATCGGCGCCGTCCTCGCTCAGGATCAGCACCGAGGTATCCACGAACACAAGCGTCATGACTCGCTGCTCCGCGCCGGATAGGCGCCGCCGTCGGAAACCCAGGAGCGCTCGCGGTGCAACCAGTCCTGCATCGCCCGTTCGTAGGCATCGTCCGAGCGCATCTTCTCGGCCAGCATCTCGCCGACCAGACGGGACACGCTGGTATTGCGCCGCGCCGCCTCCAGCCGGGCCCATTCGGCCACGCTGTCTTCCATCGTCACGGTCACATTCTTCATGATGGGTCGAAATTTAACACGAAGTTCGTGCAACACGAAGTTCGTGTCAACAAATCACAGATCAAACTGATGCCATCGAGGCTGCATCCCGGGTGCCCGCCGCACCGATACTTGGCGCACAAGAGGTGTCATCACCCATCCGCAGGTCCTCGGTTAGCCATGGCCGCCCAGCCCGGCCGAAGGAGCCTGTCATGCTCTTCAAGCTCTCCCTGCGGGCGCGCATCGCGGCCCTGGCCCTGGCCGGCATCGCGGCCAGCCTGCTGATGCTGGCCCAGGCCCTGCACAGCTACACCGGCCTGGACCGCAACGCCGAACAGGCCTTCGTCGCCAAGGACGTGGTGGCCGACATCCTGCCGCCACCGATGTACCTGATCGAGCTGCGCCTGACCCTCTCGGCGATGGTCGAGGGCACCTTGAGCCCCCAGCAGGGCCGCGACACGCTGGAGCGGCTGGTGCGCGAGTACGAGGACCGGGTCCGGCATTGGCAGGACAACCTGCCTCATGGCCTGGAGCGCCAGCTGCTGGGTGCCCAGCATGAGCGGGCGCTGAAGCTGATCGCGGCGGCCCAGGCCGAGGTGCTGGCGCCAATGCTGCGCGGCGATGCGGAGGCCGCGCGCATCGCGCTGAAACGGGTGCATGCGCTCTACGAGAGCCATCGCGCCGGCGTCGACGACACGGTGCGCAGCGGCGCGGCGATGGCCGAGACCTCGATGCAGAGCTTTGCCGCGACCCGCCTGCGCGGGCTCTGGACCATGCCGGCGATGGCCCTGCTGCTGTTCGCAATGCTGGGCCTGGGCAGTCTGTGGGTGCTGCGCAGCGTGATGCGGCCGCTGCAGCAGGCCACCGCGCTGGCGCGCCAGGTGGCCGGCGGCGACCTCAGCGACCCGGCCCCGCCGGTCGGTCACGACGAGCTGGCCCAGATGCAGCGCGAACTGCACCTGATGGTCGGCCAGCTGCGTCAGACGCTCTCCCGCGCCCATGCGGGCAGCGCGACGATGGCGCTGACCACCGGCGAGATCGCGCAGGGCAATATGGACCTGTCCGACCGCACCGAACAGCAGGCCTCGCGGCTGCAGCAGGCGACCCAGACCATGCAGCAGATGCAGCAGCGCGCCGAGCAGAGCGTCGGCACCACCCGCGACGCCGACGCGCTGGCCGCGCAGGCCTGCGCGGTGGCCGAGCGCGGCGGCACCGCGGTCGGCCAGACCGTCAGCACGATGAGCGGCATCCAGCAGGCCAGCGTCAGGATCGCCGACATCACCGGCGTGATCGACGGCATCGCCTTCCAGACCAATATCCTGGCCCTGAACGCCGCGGTGGAAGCGGCACGCGCCGGCGAGCAGGGCCGCGGCTTCGCGGTGGTGGCCAGCGAGGTGCGCAGCCTGGCCCTGCGCAGCGCCGCCGCGGCGCGCGAGATCAAGACCCTGATCGAGGACAGCGTGGCCCAGGTGGAAAGCGGCGGCCGGGTGGTCGGCGAGGCCCGCCGCACGATGGACGAGGTGGTGAGCCAGGTGCGCCAGGTCAGCCGGCTGATCCGCGAGGCCGACGGTGCGATCCGGGAGCAGAGCCGCTCGGTCGACGAGCTGTCCCAGGTGCTGACCGAGCTGGACCAGAGCACGCAGCAGAACGCGGCCCTGGTCGAGCAGACCGCGGCCGCCGCCGAGAGCCTGCGCCACCAGGCGCAGCGGGTCGATCAGGCGCTGGGGGTGTTCCGGCTCTAATCCCGCAGGCGCAGCTCGGCCGCCCGCGCATGGCCCTGCAGGCCCTCGCCATAGGCCAGCTCGGCCGCGATCGGGCCCAGCTTCTGCGCACCGGCCGCGCTGACCTCGATCAGGCTCGAGCGTTTCTGGAAGTCGTAGACGCCCAGCGGCGAGGAGAAGCGCGCGGTGCCCGAGGTGGGCAGCACATGGTTGGGTCCGGCACAGTAGTCGCCCAGGCTTTCGCTCGTATAGGCGCCCAGGAAGATGGCGCCGGCATGGCGCAGCAGCGGCTCCCAGCGCTGCGGGTCCTGGCTGCTGACCTCCAGATGCTCGGGCGCGATGCGGTTGGAGATCTCGCAGGCCTCCTCCATCGAGCGGGTCTGGATCAGCGCGCCGCGGCCTTCCAGCGAGGCGCGGATCACGGCCTGGCGCGGCATGGTCGGCAGCAGGCGCTCGATGGCCTCGCGCACCTGCCCGATGTAGCCGGCGTCAGGGCACAGCAGGATGCTCTGCGCCAGCTCGTCATGCTCGGCCTGTGAAAAGAGGTCCATCGCCACCCAGTCCGGCGGCGTCGTGCCGTCGGCCAGCACCAGGATCTCGCTGGGGCCGGCGATCATGTCGATGCCGACCTGGCCGAACACATGCTTCTTGGCGCTGGCCACATAGGCGTTGCCGGGGCCGGTGATCTTGTCGACCTTCGGCACGGTGGCCGTGCCGTAGGCCAGGGCCGCGACGGCTTGGGCGCCGCCGATCGTGAAGGCGCGGTGCACGCCCGCCACATAGGCGGCGGCCAGCACCAGCGGGTTCTTCTCGCCCTTCGGGGTCGGCACGACCATGATGATCTCGGGCACGCCCGCCACCTGGGCGGGAATGGCGTTCATCAGCACGCTGCTCGGGTAGGCCGCCTTGCCGCCCGGCACATAGATGCCGACGCGGTCCAGCGGCGTCACCTTCTGGCCCAGCAGGGTGCCGTCCTCGTCGCGGTAGCTCCAGCTCAGGCCGCAGGCGGCCTTCTGGCGCTCGTGATAGCTGCGCACGCGGGCGGCCGCCGCCTCCAGCGCGCCGCGCTGGGCCGGGGTGATCGCCTCGAAGGCGGCCTTCAGCTCCTCGCGCGTCAGCTCCAGGGCCGACAGCGCGCCGGCCTGCACGCCATCGAAGCGCGCGGTGTAGTCCAGCACCGCGGCGTCGCCGCGTGCGCGCACGTCGGCCAGGATCTCGGCCACGCGGGTCTCGATGGCGCTGTCGGTCTCGGCCGACCAGTGCAGCACGCGCTGGAACTCGGCCTCGAAGTCGGCGCTGGCGGTGTTCAAATGGCGCAGGTTCAGGGTCATGGCGGCGGCACTCATGCGGGAATGGCGGAGGCGAAGGCGTCGATCAGCGCGCGCAGCGGCGTGCGCTTGAGCTTCAGCGCGGCCTGGTTGACCACCAGGCGCGAGGAGATGTCCATGATGCGCTCCACCTCGACCAGCTTGTTGGCGCGCAGCGTGCTGCCGGTGGAGACCAGGTCGACGATGGCATCGGCCAGGCCGGTCAGCGGCGCCAGCTCCATCGAGCCGTAGAGCTTGATCAGGTCCACGTGCACGCCCTTGTCGGCGAAATGCTGGCGCGCGATCTGGGTGTACTTGGTGGCGACGCGCAGGCGCGAGCCCTGCTTGACGGCGGCCGCGTAGTCGAAGTCGGCGCGCACCGCCACGCTCATGCGGCATTTGGCGATGTTCAGGTCCAACGGCTGGTACATGCCGTCCAGGCCATGCTCGATCAGCACGTCGCGGCCCGCCACGCCGAGATCCGCGCCGCCGTACTGCACATAGGTCGGCACGTCGGAGGCGCGCACCAGCACCACCCGCACGTCCTCGCGGTTGGTCGGCAGGATCAGCTTGCGCGAGGTTTCGGGGTCCTCCAGCACCTCGATGCCGGCGGCCTTCAGCAGCGGCAGGGTCTCTTCGAAGATGCGGCCTTTGGACAGAGCCAGGGTGATCATTGCGTTGTCGTCCTTCTCTACTCGGGGGAGGAGGACGGCAGCGGAGTCACCAGGGGCGGCGCTTCACCGCCATCCGCCTAGACGGATGGGGTGTTCAGGGATGGTGATGCGCCGGGGCTGCGGCGGCAGCCTCGGTCGGTGTCAGGGTCTTCATCGACAGCGCGTGGATCTGCTCGCGCATCCGGTCGCCCAGGGCCTGGTAGACCCGCTGGTGGCGGCGCACCCGGTTCAGCCCCTCGAACTCGGTGGAGACGATGGTGGCGAAGAAATGCCGGCCGTCGCCCTCGACCTGCAGCTCTTGGCAAGGCAGGCCGGCGGCGATGTATTGCTGGACTTCGGCGGGGGTGGGATCGGCCATGATGGGCGGCATTCTACCGGCTGGTGTTTACCCGCGGATTTTGTAGCCCCGGCGCAGCAGCTCCAGCGCGATGCCCGACACCACGACGAAGGCCGTGCCGACAATGGCCAGGCTGGTCCAGGGCGAGACATCGCTGATGCCGAAGAAGCCGCGCCGGAAGCCGTCGATCATGTAGAAGAAGGGGTTCAGATGGCTGATGCCCTGCCAGAACGGCGGCAGCGAGCCGATCGAATAGAACACGCCGGACAGAAAGGTCATCGGCATGATGATGAAATTCTGGAAGGCCGCCATCTGGTCGAACTTCTCGGCCCACAGGCCCGCGATCAGGCCCAGGGCGCCCAGCATGCCGGCCCCCAGCGCGGCGAACACCAAGATCCACCAGGGCTCGGCGAAGGCCGGCGGCGCGAACCACACGGTCACCAGGAACACCCCCGCCCCCACCACCAGACCGCGCAGCACCGAGGCGCCGACATAGGCGACGAACCAGGCCCAGTGCGACAGCGGCGTCACCAGCAGGAACACCAGGTTGCCGGTGATCTTGCTCTGGATCAGGCTGGACGAGCTGTTGGCGAAGGCGTTCTGCAGCACGCTCATCATCACCAGGCCCGGGATCAGGAAGCTGGTGTAGGCCACCGAGCCATAGACCTTCACATGATCCTCCAGCACATGGCCGAAGATCAGCAGGTAGAGCACGGCCGTCAGCACCGGCGCCGCCACGGTCTGGAAGCTCACCTTCCAGAAGCGCAGCACTTCCTTGTAGAACAGCGTCCGAGCGCCTTGCAAACGGATGGCGCTCATGCCGTGGCTCCTTGCATGATTTCCAGGAAAACGTCCTCCAGATCGGCCCGGCCGATCTCCAGGTCCTCGACCGGCACCTGCGCGGCACGCAGGGTGGCCAGGATGGTCTCGACTTCGGCCGCGTCATGCGCCTTGATCTGCACGATGCGGCCGGTGACGCGCGACTGCTCCAGCAGCGCCAGCGGCAGCGCCGCATCGGTCTTGAAGCGCAGCATGGTCGAGGCGCGGCCGCTCAGCAGGTCGCTGGTGCGGTCCAGCGCGACGATCTTGCCGAGCTTGAGCATCGCGATGCGGTGGCACAGCGCCTCCGCCTCTTCCAGATAGTGGGTGGTCAGGAGCACCGTGTGGCCCTCGCGGTTCAGGCGCGCGATGAAAGCCCACAGGGTCTGGCGCAGCTCGACGTCGACGCCCGCGGTCGGCTCGTCCAGCACGATCACCGGCGGCCGGTGCACCAGGGCCTGGGCCACCAGCACGCGGCGCTTCATGCCGCCGGAGAGCTGGCGCATGTTGGCGCGGGCCTTGTCGGCCAGGCCCAGGTTCTCCAGCAGCTCGTCGATCCAGGCCTCGTTGTTCTTGACGCCGAAATAGCCGCTCTGGATCTGCAGCGCCTCGCGCACGCTGAAGAAGGGATCGAACACCAGCTCCTGCGGCACGATGCCCAGCGAGCGGCGCGCGGCCGCATAGTCGGTCACCACGTCATGGCCATGCACCCGGACGGCGCCGCCGCTGGCCTGCGAGAGGCCGGCCAGGATCGAGATCAGGCTGGTCTTGCCCGCGCCGTTGGGCCCCAGCAGGCCGAAGAACTCGCCCGGCTGGATGTCGAAGGAGACGCCGTCCAGCGCCCGCACCGAGCCGCCCCGGTAGGTCTTGCTGACGTTCTGGAAGGAGATGGCCGGCAGGTCCGGCCGCAGAGACGGCATGAAAGGGGGCATGAGCATGATGGCGGCGGATTGTAGGGAGCGCGCCTCAATCGCGCTGGGCAAAGGGTTTGCCCGCAGCGCTCGCCGGCCCCACTCTGATGCCAGAATCGACGCCCATGGTCGCCAAGAAACCACGCCGTACCGCTCAGCGCATCCTCGAAGTCACGCTGGACCTGTTCAACCGCTTCGGCGAGCCCAATGTCTCGACCACGCTGATCTCGGCCGAGCTGAACATCAGCCCCGGCAATCTCTACTACCACTACCCGGCCAAGGACGAGCTGATCAACGCGCTGTTCGACGCCTACGAGCGCGAATCCGCCCCGCTGCTGGCCGCGGCCGACAATGTGCGCAACGTCGAGGACGCCTGGCTGTTCCTGCACATGCTGATCGAGCAGATCTGGAAGCACCGCTTTCTCTACCGCGACCTGAACGACCTGCTCAGCAAGAACCGCCGGCTCGAGGTGCAGTTCCAGGGCCTGCTGGCCCGCAAGGGTCAGGCCATGCGCGCGCTGATCGCCGGCCTGCAACTGGGCGGCGCGATGCCGCGGCTGGACGCGCGCGAGGTGCAGCCGCTGGCCGAATCGATGGTGGTGCTGCTGAGCTACTGGCTCAGCTATGAATATGTGCGCGACCCGCGCCATGCCCTGGAACCCGACCGCGCCGGCACGGCGTTGATGCGCGGCGCCTTCCATGGCCTGAGCCTGCTGCTACCCTACCTGGAACCGGCCTCGCGCGAGCATCTGCTGGCGCTGGCCGAGAAATACCGCTAGAGAGGAGACAACGACCATGGCCAAATGGACCGCCTTCCCCTATGACAACGCCGCATTCCGCTACGACGCCACGTCGCTGAAGAAGCAATGGGCGCGCCTGCACGCCGGCGACGCCGAGCCCTGGCCCAAGGACGCGGCCGTGCTGCAGGCCTGGCTCCATTTCCATGCCGGCGAATTCCAGCAGGCCCATGAGGCCGGCCTGGCCGCCGGCGGTGCCGGCATCACGGTCGCCAACAAGGCCCAGGCCATCTACGCCAACTACCTGGAGAAGAAGGAGAAGGTGAAGCTCGAGATGTTCCTCGAGGTCGCCGAGCGCGCCGAAGCCCAGCAGGCCGAGGACCCGAAGAACCCGAACGCCTGGTACTGGCAGGCCTATGCGATCGGCCGCTACGGCCAGGGCATCAGCGTCGCCAAGGCCCTGGCCCAGGGCTTGGGCAGCAAGGTCAAGACCGCGCTGGAAACCACGATCAAGCTGGCGCCCAAGCATGCCGACGCCCATATCGCGCTGGGCGCTTTCCATGCCGAGGTGATCGACAAGGTCGGCAAGCTGCTGGGCAAGACCCAGGGCGCCGATGCCGCCACCGGCCTGAAGCTGTTCGAGCAGGCCCTGAAGCTGAACCCGACCAGTGCGATCGCGATGATCGAGCGCGCCAACGGCCTGGTGATGCTGGAGGGCGACAAGCGCATGAAGGAGGCCGAGAGCCTGTACGCCGACGCCGCCGCCGGCGAGCCGCTGGACGCGATGGAATGCCTGGATGTCGAGTTGGCGCGTGAAGAACTGGAAGACTGAGTTCGGCGCCTTGGCGCTGGGCCTGCTGGCCGTCCTGAGCGTCCGCGCGGCCACGCCGGACGCTGCCTGGGGGGGGCCTCGACGAGCGCCTGCGGCTGCATCAGGGTCAGGTCGTGCGCCTGGGCGATCTGTTGCCCGGCGACTGGACGCATGCACGTCTGCACCGCGGCCAGCACCCGCTGGAGACCTGCTACCTGCCCGGCTGCGCGCGCGGACCGCTGCTGCTGGTGGAACTGCGCGGCGCAGCCATCACCCCAACCCTCCATGTGGCCTGGCCGGCGAGCGCGCCCGAGATCCTGGACGAACCGCTGGCCGAACTCCTGCCCGACAGCCTGGTGAGGCTGGGCACGCCGCGCCGCTAGCCGCCCCGCTGCTCCCTTTTCAGGGAGCTCTTTGCGCGTTGATTGATGATGCTGTGATGGCGAAGGTCTTGGCGCAGGAGGGCGGGCAGACCTGCTGCTACGTGTCCCCCGGCCGCTGCGCGGCCTCCTCCTTGACCTCCGCATCAGGCCCGCCCACCCTCATGCTTGGCGTTGCGTTCGGCCTTCTCCGCGAAAACCTTGCGGTGGAGAAGCCGGGATGCGGGTGTGCGCAATTGCGCAGGTCAAGGAGGAGGGCCGCGCAAAGCGGCCCGGGGGACTGAGCCCGGACACAAGTAGTCCTGAGGACTGCTTGTGCCTGGCGAAGGATCGGGCCTCAGGCCCGAGCACGGAGCAATTGCGCATGCCCGCGTCCCGGCGCCACCCGGCTCTTTGCAGGGGCCATTAAGACCTCGCCGGGAGCATCAAAAGTCAACGAACAAAGCGCCTTTTCAGTCCCCGCCCCAAGGCAGCATCAGCGCCAGCATCAGCAGCTTGTTGAACTCGGGCGCGAAGCGCTCGACGATGGCCTCCGGCTCGGGGCACAGGCCGGCATCGACGATCAGGCCGAACTCGACCCGGCCGGCATAGGTCAGGATCGAGACGCCCATGCCGATGTCGCCCGACTGCGGCACCCAGAACATCACCCGCTCCACCGTTGCGCCGCAGAACTTCAGCGGCGCGGCCGGGCCGGGCACATTGGTCATCACCGCGGTGGCCTTCTTCGCGAAGATGTTCAGCATCGCGTGCTGCACCGGCTTGATCAAGAGGCCCGCGACCGACAGCAGGCCGAAGGCCAGCACCGGCTGGAAGCTGCCCTTGAGCTCGCGCATGCGCGCCTTCACCGCGTAGAGCCGCTCGACCGGGTTCGCGATGCCGATCGGCAGCACCAGCGGCACCAGGCCGAAGCGGTTGCCCAGCTGGTAGGCCTTGTCCATCGGCCGCAGGTTCACCGGCACCATCGCGCGGATCTCCTTGCCCGCCGGGTCCTCGCCGCGCTCCGCCAGGTAGGCGCCGATCGCGCCGGCAACGCAGCTCAGCAGCACATCGTTGATCGAGGCGTCCAGGCCCTTGCTGACCGCCTTCACCGCGTCCAGCGGCAGGCTGGGCGCCCAGGCCACCTTCTTGCTCGCGCCCGGCTTGCCCTTCAGCGAGGTCGGCGAATCGTCCGGCATCAGCGCGAAGGCCGCGATGTCGCTGACCGCCTGGTAGCCCAGGCGGGCCATCTCCAGCGAGCCGTCCACCGGATGCGGCGGGTTGACCCAGGTCTCCACCCCCTTGGCCGCGCCGGCGCTGGCCAGCTTGATCGCCTTGATGCTGGCCTGGCCCAGCGGGCGCAGCAGCGCGTCGCTGAGCCAGTCCTGATCGTCGCGCGGCTGCTGCTGGCGCTTGGGCGGCGCCTGGCCGCCGTCGGTGATCGACAGCATCACCGAGATCAGCGCGATACCGTCGGCGATGCAATGGTGGATGCGCGCGATCAGCGCGCTCTGCCCGCCCTCGAAATCCTCGACCAGCTGGAACTGCCACAGCGGCCGCCGCGCATCCAGCGGCGTCGCGGCCAGCTCGCCGACGCGCGCCTGCAACAGGGCCTCGCGGCTCAGGCCGCGCCGCGGCCGCAAGGTCTCGGCCCGCACATGATGGGCAATGTCGAAATCCTCGTCCTCCACCCATTGCGCGCCCAGGGCATCCTCGGCCACCTTCTGCCGAAAGCGCGTGTACTGCAGCAGGCGTGCCTGCACCCGCTCGCGCAGGGCCTCCAGGCCGATGCCGGGCCGGATGAACCAGACGCCGACGATCATCATCAGATTGGCCTCGGTGTCCATCCGCAACCAGGCGGTATCCACCCGCGACATGCGCTCCACTTCGCCGCCCAAAGCCGTCTCCTTAGAGTGTGATGCCCACACAATGCTGGTTAACATCGCGAGCGTCCATACCGATCAACACCAAGCTTCATTGCGGGAGACAAGATGAGCCTGAAAGACCAATTCGAAGCCGCCGTGGCCGCCTCCAAGAGCCTGCCCGAGCGCCCCGACAACATGACCCTGCTGAAGCTCTACGCCCTCTACAAGCAGGGCAGCGCCGGCGATGTCGAGGGCTCGCGCCCCGGCTTCACCGACATGGTGGGCCGCGCCAAATACGACGCCTGGGCCGGCCTGAAGGGCACCTCCGGCGACGAGGCGATGCAGCAATACATCGACCTCATCGAATCCCTGAAGTAAGCCGGCCCGATCCGGCGCACCAGGCGGGCTCTTCAGCCCGCCTTTTTCTTTTTGGCCGCCGGCTTGCCACCCTCGCCCGCCAGCAGCGCGTCCAGCGCCTTGGCGATCTCGCCCTCGATCTGGCCCTTGAAGGCGCCCAGCAGCAGGCCCAGCTTGGCGCTCAGGTCGAAATGGTCGGCCGCAACGATCAGTTGGCCCTTGACGCCCGAACGGGTGAACTCGACCGTGTCGCTGGTCTTGCCCTCCAGCACCGTGCATTCCATCTCGAACTTGGCCTCGGCCTGCTCGGCCCAGGCCCAGGCGATCTCGCGAGCCCGCTGCAGGCCCAGCGCATGGTCGCGGTGAATCTTGATGTTGGCCATCAGGGGGTGCTCCTTTGTTTGCTGAGTTGCTGTCGGCGCTCGGCCTTGGGCAAGTCTGCCAGACGCCGGACCTCGGCGTAGAAGGCCGGCCAGTCGCGCCCCTGGCGCTCGAACAGCGCCTCGAACTCCGGCGTCAGCCGGTGGTAGGCGGCCTGGATCGCCAGGCTGGCATTGTTGGCGTTGGCCAGCCAGCCCTCGTAGCCCTGCCGCAGGTCCGGCTCGGCGCGCAGCTGCGCAAACAGCGCGGCCTTGGCCGCGCGCTTGGCCGGCTCGTCCTGCGGGCCCTCGTAGAGCGCCTGCAGCCGCGCCCGGTAGCCCAGCGCCAGCGCGCGAAAGCGCTCGCGGCGCTCGTTGCCGCGCCGGTACTGCTCGCGCGCCGCCGCGTCGCCATGGGCCGCCAGCCAGGCCTCGACGCCCAGGCGCTCGACCGCGGTCGCGAAGGACTCGTTGAACTCGGTGTCGTCGGCCGCATAGGCCACCTGGTGCGCCAGCTCGTGAAAGATCATGCGCGCCAGTTCGCCCTCGGGGTAGCGGATGAAGGTGTTCAAGAGCGGGTCGCCGCCGAACAGCCAGCTCCAGCCCAGGGTCGAATAGGCCGGCACGCCGTAGACCAGCACCTCCAGGCCCTCGTCGCGGCGCAGCGCGGCGGCGAAGGCCTCGGCCTCGGTGCGATCGAAGAAGCCGCGGTAGCCGGCGCAGCCCATGACCGGATAGCACCAGGTCTTCAGCTGCAGGCTCAGCTCGGGCGTGGCCACCACATTCCAGACCGCCGCGCCGCGCTGCAGGTCGGCATAGCGGCGGTAGCTGGCGTTGTCCGGCAGGCCGAGTTCGCGCGAAGCGAACTCGCGCATGCGCTGGCTGAGCAGCAGCCGCTCGCGCAGGCCCTCGTCCAGCGCCGGGTCCTGCACCAGGGTCTCGACCGCCTGGGCCGCGCCGACCAGGCGCAGATGGCCCGAGGCGGCCTGGCCGAGGTAGCCGACCTGGGCGCAGCCCGATAAACCGACCGCCGCAAGCAGTGCGAGACGGCAAACCCAGCGGCGTCCGGGGATTCGGCTTGGCCGAGCCCTCGGGCGCGCCCCCTTGAGGGGGCGGCCGCAGGCCGTAGGGGATGGTCCCATCAAGCGGTTTCGACCTCGACCAGGCAGTCGTAGAAGCTGGGCGCGCGGCCCAGGTCGGTCAGGCGCTGGTGCGTGACCTCGTTGACATTGCTGCCGCGCGGGCCCAGCTTGCGCCACCAGACACCCAGGCCGTTGACCACGCCGGGCCGCGCGCGCTCGCTGATGCGCGCGGTGCAGTGGTAGCTGCCGCGCTCGTTGAACACCCGCACCAGCGCGCCGTCGACCAAGCCGCGCGCGGCGGCGTCCAGCGCATGGATCTCGACGATCGGCTCGCTCTCGATATCGCGCAGGCTCTTGACGTTGACGAAGCTGCTGTTCAGGAAGTTGCGCGCCGGCGGCGAGATCATCGCCAGCGGGAAGCGCCGCGCCAGCTCGGGCGAGGACAGCACGCTCTCGTAGTTGGGCACGAAGTCCGCACCGCCCGCCTGGGCCCGGCCGCTGGGCGTCGGGAAGCCGCCGTTCGCGAACGGCGCCTCCCGCACCGGCAGGCTCTGCCAGCCCTGCTCGACCAGCGCGTCGAAATCGATCTCGGCGCTGAAGGCCTGACGCGCCAGCTGCTCGTCGGTCTCGGCAAAGCAGGGCTCGGCAAAGCCCATGCGTGCGGCCAGTTCGCGGAAGATCTGGGTGTTGGACTTGGCCTCGCCCAGCGGCGCAATGGCCGGCTGGTTGATCAGCACATCGGTGTGTCCATAGCTGGTGTGCACGTCCAGATGCTCCAGCTGGGTGGTGGCGGGCAGCACATAGTCGGCCAGGTCCGCGGTGTCGGTCATGAAATGTTCCAGCACCACGGTGAACAGGTCCGCGCGCTGGAAGCCCTTGACGACCTTGGGCGATTCCGGCGCCACCGCGACCGGGTTGCTGTTGTAGACGATCAGCGCCTCGACCTTGGGGCCGAAGTCCGGCGCCGCCTCGCGCAGCAGGTCGTCGCCGATCGTGCTCATATTGATCGTGCGCGGCGCCCGGCCGCCGGCGCGCAGCTCGGGCCGCTCCAGCGCCGCCATGTTCTTATAGGGCGCGAACCAGCCGGAGCTGGACAGCAAGAGGCCGCCGGCGCGCGAGCGCCAGGCGCCGGTCAGGCAGGGCAGCAGCGCGATCAGGCGCACCGCATTGCCGCCGCCGCGCACGCGCTGCATGCCGTAGTTCAGGCGGATCGCGGCCGGCGCCTCGATCGCGTTGCGCGCGCCATAGTCGCGCGCCAGGCCTTGCAGTTCCTCGACCGTGATGCCGCAGACCTCGGCCGCGCGCGCCGGCGGCCAGTCCAGCGCCTTCGTGCACAGCTCGTCCCAGTCCTCGACATGGGCGGCCAGATAGTCATGGTCCAGCCAGTCGTTGACGATCAACTCATGCATCAGGCCCAGCGCCAGCGCGCCATCCGTGCCGGGCAGCGGCGCGATGTGCTGATGGCATTTGTCGGCGGTCTCGGTCTTGCGCGGGTCGATGCAGATCAGCTTCGCGCCCTCACGCTTGGCCTTGTTGGCATAGGTCCAGAAATGTAGGTTCGACGCGATCGAGTTGCTGCCCCAGATCAGGATCAGCTTGGCCTCTGCAAAATACGGCAGGTGCATGCCGACCCGGTTGCCATAGGTCGCGGTCAGCGCCGCGGCGCCGGCCGAGGCGCAGATGGTGCGATCGAGAACCGAGGCACCAAGCTTGTTGAAGAAGCGCGCCGCCATGCCCTCGCCCTGCAGCAGGCCCATCGTGCCGGCATAGCTGTAGGGCAGGATGGCCTCGGGATCGCGCGCCGCAATGGCCGTCAGACGCGCAGCGATGTCGCTCAGCGCCTCGTCCCAGGACACCGGCTCGAAGCGCGGTGCCTCGGTCTTGGCGCTGACCCGCTTCAGCGGCCGCAGCAGGCGCTCCGCGTGATAGGTGCGCTCCGGGTAGCGCGAGACCTTGGTGCACAGCGCGCCATGGGTGCTGGGATGGTCTGGCTGCCCCTGCACCTTGATGACCCGCCCGTCCTCGACCGTGATGCGCAGCGCGCAGGTGTCGGGGCAGTCATGCGGGCAGGCGCCCTTGACGATGCGTTGCTGGGGAGCGTCGGTAACAGCGGAATTCATGCGTGAACTATTGCACAGGGTGGGCGGGGTGCGCGCCGCACGGCCCGGGGCGGACGCATGCACCTCGCACAATGACGCCCATTATTCCGCGCGAGGGAGAGGATAGAGATGCGCAGACGCGAAACCCTGAGCGCCATGGCCGGCCTGGCCCTGGCACCCGCCTGGGCCCAGGCCCAGGAGCGCCGCCGCATCGTGCTGGGCCAGTCCTGCCCGCTGACCGGCCCGGCCGCCCAGTTGGGCCTGCAGATGCAGGCCGGCGCCAAGCTCTACTTCGACGCGCTCAATGCCGCCGGCGGCATCAACGGGCTGACGGTCGAGCTGAAGACCCTGGACGACGGCTACGAGCCCGAGCGCTGCAAGGCCAATACCGAGAAGTTCATCGCCGAGGAGGTGCTGACCCTGTTCGGCTATGTCGGCACGCCCACCTCGCTGGCCGCGCTGCCGCTGGTCAACCAGCACAAGCTGCCCTTCTTCGCGCCGCTGACCGGCGCCGAGGCGCTGCGCGATCCGGCCAATCGCTGGGCCTTCCATCTGCGCGCCTCCTACGACGACGAGACCGCGCTGATCGTCAAGCAGCTGACCCAGCTGGGTCTGAACAAGATCGGCGTGTTCCACCAAAACGATGCCTACGGCAAGGCCGGGCTGGACGGCGTGCAGCAGGCCCTGCTGGCGCGCAAGCTGGCGCCGCATGGTGTCGCGACGGTGGAGCGCAACAGCGTCAACGTGGCCGCCGCGGTCAAGACCCTGGTCGCGGCCGCCCCGGAGGCGATCGTGCTGGTCAGCGCCTACAAGAGCTGCGCCGCCTTCATCCGCGAGGCGCGCAAGGCCGGCTTCGGCGGCGTGTTCTACAACCTGTCCTTCGTCGGCACGCAGGCGCTGTCGGACGAGCTGGGCAAGGAGGCGCTGGGCGTCGTGGTCAGCCAGGTCATGCCCTACCCCTTCGGCGCCAACGCCACCGGCGTCGTCGCCGAGTATCAGGCCGCGGTGCAGCGCGCCGGCGGCGATCTGAAGCCCAACTACACCGGCATCGAGGGCTACCTGGCCGCCAAGGTGCTCAGCGAGGGCCTGCGCCGCATGGGCGGCCGCCCCGGCCGCGACGCGCTGGTCGGCGCGCTGGAATCGATGGGCAACTACAACGCCGGCGGCTTCGCGGTGAAGTTCGCGCCGGGCAAGCATGAGGCCTCCGGCTTCGTCGAACTGTCGATGCTGACCGGCGACGGCAAGGTCCGTCGCTAGGCGCCCCAAGCGCCTGCAGGCGGCAGACCCCACGGGTACACTGGCACGACTCGCGGCCCTGGCACCGCGCCGGGCCGCCGCCAATACGGAGTGCCGCCATGAAGCTGATCGATTCCATCCTGGCCGATGCGCACAGCATCGCCACCCTGCGACGAGACATCCACGCCCATCCGGAGCTGTGTTTCGAGGAGGAACGCACCGCCGACCTGATCGCCCGTGCGCTGACCGAATGGGGTATTCCCGTACACCGCGGCCTGGGCAAGACCGGCGTGGTGGGCATCGTCAAGAACGGCACGTCGGAGCGCGCGGTGGGCCTGCGCGCCGACATCGACGCGCTGCCGATGACCGAGCACAACCAGTTCGCGCATGCCAGCAAGCACCCCGGCAAGATGCACGCCTGCGGCCATGACGGCCACACCGCGATGCTGCTGGCCGCGGCCAAGCATCTGGCCCAGCACCGCAACTTCGACGGCACCGTCTATCTGGTGTTCCAGCCGGCCGAGGAAGGCGGTGGCGGCGCGCGCGAGATGATCAAGGACGGCCTGTTCGACAAGTTCCCGATGGAGGCCATGTTCGGCGCCCACAACTGGCCCGGCATGGCGGCCGGCCAGTTCGCCGTGCGCAGCGGCCCGGTGTTCGCCTCCAGCAACGAGTTCAAGATCACGATCCGCGGCAAGGGCTCGCATGCCGCGCTGCCGCACAACGGCGTCGACCCGGTGCCGGTGGCCTGCCAGATGGTGCAGGCCTTCCAGACCATCATCACCCGCAACAAGCGCCCGATCGACGCCGGCGTGATCTCGGTGACGATGATCCACACCGGCGAGGCCACCAATGTGGTGCCGGACAGCTGTGAGATCCAGGGCACGGTGCGCACCTTCACGATCGAGGTGCTGGACCTGATCGAACGCCGCATGAAGCAAATAGCGGAAGCGACCGCCCAGGCCTTCGAGGCCACGGTCGAGTTCGAGTTCCACCGCAACTACCCGCCGACGATCAACCATCCGAAGGAAACCGAGTTCGTGCGCACGCTGCTGTCCGACGTGGTCGGTGCGGCCAATGTGCAGGAGTTCGAGCCGACCATGGGCGCCGAGGACTTCAGCTTCTTCCTGCTGGAAAAGCCCGGCTGCTATTTCCTGATCGGCAACGGCGACGGCACGCACCGCGAGGGCGGCCATGGCATGGGCCCCTGCATGCTGCACAACCCCAGCTACGACTTCAACGACGAGCTGATCCCGCTGGGCGGCTCGATGTGGGTGCGCATGGCCGAGGCCTGGCTGAACAGCCCCAAGCCCTGAGCGCGATGTCTGCGTCCGACTTCTTTGCGCAGAGCTACGCCGAGGCGCGGCAGAAGTTCCTCGCCGCGGTCGAGGCCGCCGGCCTGGACGCCGAGCCGCATTGGCATCCGCTCTTGGGCCGCGACGGCGAGCGCCTGGCGCTGGACATCGTCGTCGAGGGCGATCCGCGGGCCGAGCGGCTGCTGATCCTCAGCAGCGCCTGCCATGGCGTCGAGGGCTTTTGCGGCTCCGGCGTGCAGACCGCGCTGCTGCGCGACGCCGGCTGGCATGCGGCGCTGCGCGAGGCCGGCGTCGCGGTGCTGTACCTGCATGCGCTGAACCCGCATGGCTTCTCCTGGTGGCGCCGCGTCACCCAGGAGGGCGTGGACCTGAATCGCAATTTCCTGGACTTCACCCACCACCAACCCCTACCGGCCAACCCCGGCTACGACGAGATCGCCGGCGCGCTGGTCCCGCAGCAATGGCCGCCCAGCGCGGCCAACGAGGCGCAGCTGGCGGCCTATGCGGCCCGCCATGGCGAGCGCGCGCTGCAGACCGCGATCACCGGCGGGCAGTACGCCCATGAGCTGGGTCTGTTCTACGGCGGCCATGCGCCGACCTGGAGCAATGTGACCCTGCGCCATGTGCTCGAGGAGCATGGTCGCCATGCGCGACAGATCGCCTGGATCGACCTGCACACCGGCCTCGGGCCGACGGGCCATGGCGAGCGCATCTTCGCCTGCCGCGACGACGCGGCGGCGCTGGCCCGCGCGCGCGCCTGGTGGGGCGCCGAGGTGACCTCGATCTACGACGGCAGCTCCAGCTCCGCGCTGTTGCAGGGCCTGATGTGGAACGCGATCTTCGACGCCTGCCCGCAGGCCGAATACACCGGCATCGCGCTGGAGTACGGCACCCTGCCGCTGCCACAGATGATCGAGGCGCTGCGCGCCGACCATTGGCTGGAGGCCCATCCCGAGGCGCCGCCCGCGCAGGCGGCGCAGATCAAGCGCCAGATCCGCGACGCCTTCTATGTCGACACCGATGACTGGAAGCGCCAGATCGTCGAGCAGGCCTTTACGGCCGCCCGCCAGGCGCTGGCCGGCCTGAGCGCGCCGCGCGGCTGAGCCCCGGGGCGCCCGCCCCTTCCCGCTAAACAACCGTCCCATGAAGGGCGGCCGGGCGCAGCCATGGGAAAACCCGGCAATGGCCGGTCCGCCGCGGTGCTAGCCTGAGGCCCTGGCTGTCCAGATGCGGCGCGCCGCCTTCACGGCTTGACCGTCGCCTGCTGTTGAACCATCGCAAGGAGACACAGGACCATGAGACACCCCACCCGGCTCATCCTCTTGGCGCGACGGCTGACCTCGGCCCTGTGCGCCGGCACGTTGCTCGGCCTGAGCGCCGGCGCCGCGGCCAACACCCTGACCCAGAACGTGTCCTGGACCATCGACCGCGCCGGCACCAGCACCAAGTACCGCGTCGTGGCCTATGGCGACTCGATCTACGCCGGCTACAACGGCTCCGCCCTGAACGCCGCCAAGTACGCGGCGCCCACGGTGGATGCCGAGTACCTGTCGGCGCGCTGGAACGCCGACATCGAGAACGTGCGTCGCGCCAAGTCCGGCGCCGTCGCCTCGGACATCTACAACAACAAGATCGTCGCCGAGAAGTCCTATATGCAGGCCGCGTCGACGCGGGTGGTCACCTTCGAAATGTGCGGCAACGACGGCCTGCAGGCGCGCTCCGCCTTCAAGAGCCAGACCGGCACCTGCAACTACACCGCCCTGAACAACGCGGTGGCCAGCTGCAAGACCTATGTCGCGGCCGCGATGGACTTCATCAATGCCAATGCCTATGCCGGCACCAAGCTCAAGGTGATCTCCAATCTGCATTACCCCGGCTACGCGGCCGACAATGTGCAGAGCTCCTGCAAGGACGCGAGCACCGGCGCCACGGTGAACCTGCAGTCGCTGTTCCTGCCCAGGCTGGCGACGATGAACTACTGGATGTGCGAGTTCGCGCGCCAGAAGGGTTTTCAATGCGCCGACAGCTTCGCGCAGTACATGGGCGCCGACTACGACAGCAATGGCGACGGCCAGGTCGACGCCGAGGCCCTGCGCTATGTGGCGGGTGAGAGCGAGGCGGCCTATGTCGCGCGCCTGAGCACGACCCTGCGCGCGACGATCCGCGATGCCAACAGCAAGTTCGTCTCGGCCACCAGCAGCTATGACTACATCCAGTCCGACGACACCCATCCGACCTACACCGGCGGCACGGTGACGGCCGGCCTGTTCGGCGGCACGACCGGCAGCGGCGCGCCGCGCTACCCCACTATCGGCAACGGCAAGAACCCGATCTGGAATCAGTACGGTCATGAGCGCATGGGCTGGGCCATCTCCGTCTTCAACCCGGCGGCCCCCTAGCCCACCGGGCAGCAGCCAGCATCATGTCCAAGCCGCCCGCCGACCGCCGCCCGCCACGCCGCGATGAGGCGGCCTGGGGGCCCTCGCTGGGCTTTCTGGCGATCGCGCTGGGTCTGCTGGCCGGGCTGCTGTTCTGGTGGTGGCAACCGTCCCCGGCGGAGGCGCCGCCGGCCGAAACGCCCATGCTCATGTCCGCAGCCCCGATGGCCTCTGCTGCCGCTCCGCCGCAACCGCAGCCACCTAGCGCCGCGCCGCCTGTGATGGCCGCAACACAGCCCAGCGCCGCGGCCGCGCCCGGACCGCGCATCTGGCGCCAACGCGATCCGGAGGGCGACCAGACGCCGGACCTGGCCGACCATGTCAACGAGGGCGAGCGGCCCGGCATGGCCGAGGTGATCGCACGGCTGCAGGCGGCCGGCGTGCACACCGGCCTGGGCGCCTTCTCGCCTCCGGGCACGCGGCCGCCGCTGCTGGGCCTGGCGGTGCCCGAGGACTTCGAGTTGCCGCCCGGCTATGTGCGCCATTACCAGGCCACCGATGACGGCCAGCGCATCGAACCCATCCTGATGTACTCGCCGGACCGCCCACCGCTGGATTGGCAGGGCCGGCCCATTACCCTGCCGGCCAACCGCGTGGTGCCCGCGGAACTGGCCCCGGCCGGGCTGGCGATCCGCCAGATCGTGCTGCCGGCGCCCCTCGACCCGGGCCAGCCCCGACCTTGAGCCCGCCGACGCCCGTCTGGCCGCGGCTGCGCGACAGCCGCTGGACGGCCGTGCTGGCCAGCAGCCTGCTGATCGCGGCCTTCGCGCGCGGCGGCTGGGCCTGGCCGCTGGGCTTCGTGATGCTGCTGCCCTGGCTGCGCGCGCTGGATGCCGAGCGCGGCTGGCGCGGCAGCCTGCTGAGCGCCTGGGCCCTATCGGTGGGCTATACCGCCGCGGTGTTCGCCTGGCTGGGCGGTGGCATCGGCGCCTATACGCAGATCGGCGCCCCGGCGGGCCTGGCCCTGCTGCTGCTGGCCGCGCCGCTGTTCCAGCCGCAGATCCTCGTCTTCGCCCTGGTGCGGCATCTGATTGGCCGCCGGCTGGGCCCGCTGCCGGGCGGCCTCGCGGCCTGCCTGGCCTGGCTCAGCGCCGAATGGCTGCTGCCGCGCCTGCTGGACGACACGCTGGGCTATGGCCTGCATCCCGCGACCCTGCTGCGCCAGGCGGCCGACCTGGGCGGCGCCAGCGGCCTGACCCTGGCCCTGCTGCTCGGCAACGAGGCCCTGAGCGCCGCGCTGCGGCGCCACGGCCACGCGGGCGGCTGGCGCGCCGCCGTCCTGCCGCTGGCCGGCGCTGCGGCCCTGCCCGCGCTGCTGGCGGCCTATGGCGCGCTGGCGCTGGCGCGCCTGCCGGCCCCCGACAGCGGCCCGCTGCTGCGCCTGGGCCTGGTGCAATCCAACATCGCCGACTACGAGCGGCTGCGGCGCGAGCAGGGCGCCGGCGCGGTGGTGCGCGAGGTGCTGGACCTGCATTACGCGATGAGCCACGACGCGGTGGAGCGCCAGCGGGCCGACGCGGTGCTGTGGGCCGAGACCGTCTATCCCACCACCTTCGGGCGGCCGAAGAGCGAGGCCGGCGCCGAGTTCGACCGCGAGATTCTCTCGGTCGTCGAGGCGGCCGGCCGGCCCTTCGTCTTCGGCACCTACGAGCGCGACGCGCAGGGCCGCGAATACAACAGCGCCGCCTTCGTCGCGCCGGGCCGCGGCCTGCTGGGCCATTACCGCAAGACCCGACCCTTCCCGCTGACCGAGCATGTGCCGGCCTGGCTGGACGGGCCGCGCCTGCGCGCCCTGCTGCCCTGGGCCGGCAACTGGCAGCCCGGCGACGGCGCGCGGGTCTTCCCGCTGCTGCTGGCCGATGGCCGCGAGGTGCCGGTGCTGCCGCTGATCTGCCTGGACGCGCTGGACGCCGGCCTGGCGATCGATGGCGCCAGGCTGGGCGCGCGGGCCATCCTGACTCTGTCCAACGACGCCTGGTTCAGCAGCAGCGCGCAGGGCCCGGCCCTGCACCAGGCCGCGGCGGCCTTTCGCAGCATCGAGACCCGGCTGCCGCAGTTCCGCGTCACCAGCACCGGCTACAGCGGGCTGATCGACGCCAGCGGCGAGATCCACGCCGCCACGCGCTGGGGCGAGCGCGCCCTGGCCGTCGGCGCGCTGCCGGTGGGCGAGCCGCCGCCGACCCTGATGCGGCGCTGGGGCGACTGGGTCGGACCGCTGGCGAGCGCCCTGCTGGCGCTGCTGCTCTTGGGGCTCCTGATCCGGGCGCTGCAGCGCCGCGTGGTGGCTGAAGCCCCGGTATCGGCTCGCGCCGCCACGCTGCCGGTCGATCTCGCGCTGCTGCCCGGGCCCGCGCGCTGGGCGGCGGCGGCCCTGCGCGTCGGCGCGCGCGCCGGCCTGCTGTGGATGATCTGGGCCATCCTCTTCGGCGAGGGCCCGGTCCAGAGCAACACGCTGGCGCAGCTGCGCAGCTTCGTCGCGCTCTTTCTCGTGCCGGAGGCGGCCGCCTGGTGCCTGCTGCGCGCCTATGCGGCGCGGCTGGAGCTCGATGCCGCCGCCGGGCTGCTGCGCTTCACGCGCGGCGGGCGACAGCTGAGCCTGCCGCTGGCCCAACTGGCCGGCGTGCGGCCCTGGCGGCTGCCGCTGCCCGGCGCGGGCGCCAGCCTGCGGCTGAGCGACGGCCACGACTGGCGCTATGGCCTGGCCTGCGCCGACCCCTGGGCCCTGGCGCAGGCCCTGCGGGCGGTCGGCGGCCCGAGCGCCCCCGCCACGCCGGCGCAGGGCCTGGCGCTGTACCTGCGGTCACGCCCCTCTCCGTCGCCCGGCGGCCTGGGCCGCCCCTGGGTCAAGTACCTCGTGTTCCCGTTCCTGCTGGCCCTGCCCGCCTTCCGGCTGCATCAGCACATCGCCTACGGCAGCGGCCTGGGCGAGTACTACAGCTTCGGCCTCGCCGCCTATCTGAAGGGCTTCTCGCTGTGGTGGGCGGCCTGGGCCATGGCCGTGGCCCTGAGCGCCGCGGCGCTGCGCCTGCTGGTGGAGCTGGCGCTGCTGGGCGGCGCGCTGCTGCGGCCCGGGCGGCTCGCCCCGCTGCGGACCTGGGCCGAGCGGCTGGCCCTGGCCGCGCTCTACCTGGGCCTGCCCGGCTGGCTGCTGCTGCGCGCGCTGAGTTGAACTGGGCCCGCCGCATCCCTGCTAGGCTTACGGCATGACCCCCGATAAGCAATCCCCCCTGGACAAGACCCGGATCCAGGCCGACACCCAGCATTGGCTGGAGAAGGCCGTGATCGGCCTGAACCTCTGCCCCTTCGCCAAGAGCGTGCATGTCAACCAGCGCCTGCGCTATGTGGTGAGCGAGGCCATGACGCCCGAGGAGCTGCTGCAGGAGCTGGCCCGCGAGCTGCTGTTCCTGCGCCGCGCCGACCCGGACGAGATCGAGACCACCCTGGTGATCCACCCGCTGGTGCTGCAGGACTTCCTGGACTTCAACGATTTCCTCGGCGCCGCCGACGCCCTGGTCGAGGACCTGGAGCTGGACGGCGAGCTGCAGATCGCCAACTTCCATCCCGACTACCAGTTCGGGGGCACCGAGCCCGAGGACATCAGCAACTACACCAATCGCTCGCCCTATCCGACCCTGCATCTGCTGCGCGAGACCAGCATCGAGCGCGCGGTCGAGACCATGCCGGACACCGACGCGATCTTCGAGAACAACATCGCGACCCTGGAGAAGCTCGGCCTGGAAGGCTGGAAGGCGCTCGGCCTCAAGTAGACGATGTCCTGATCTGACCGGCAGCGGTCCGGAAAGCGCGCGACGGCTGCCACTCGGCGGCCGATCATGAAGGCCTGTTCCAAGCCTTGGAGAGGCCCATGAAAACCGCCCTGCTGCTGATCGACATCCAGGAATCCTTCCGCCACCGCCCCTACTGGGACGAGACCGAGCTGCCCGCCTTCCTGGCGCGCACCAATGCGCTGATCGACGGCGCCCGCTCGCGCGGCCTGCCGATCGTGCGCATCCTGCACAGCGACGGCCCCGAGCAGGCCGACAACGCCTTCGCGCTGGCCAGCGGCCTGGTTCGCCCGCTGCAGGGCCTGGCCGACTACGCGCCGGCGGCCGAATTCATCAAGCATCGCCACAGCGCCCTGGTCGGCACCGGCCTGGCCGTCTGGCTGCACCAGCAGGGCATCCAGCGCCTGATCATCGCCGGCATCCGCACCGAGCAATGCTGCGAGACCACCACCCGCCATGCCAGCGACGAGGGCTGGGAAGTCGACTATGTGACCGAGGCGACCCTGACCTTCGCGATGCGCCATGCAGACGGCGAGCTGCTGAGCCCGGCGGCGCTGAAACTGCGCACGGAGACCGTGCTGCAGGACCGCTTCGCCGAGATCTGCAGCGTCGAGCGGGCGCTGGCGCGCGCCGGCGGCGATACTGGAGTGCATGTCCGCAATTGACGTCCTGCTGCTGGTCGAGCCGCATGCGCTGCTGCTCGATCTGGCCGGGCCGGCCGAGGCCTTCCGGCTTGCCAACCAGGCCCTGTGCGCCCGCGGCAGGCCCGAGGCTTTTCGGCTGCGCTTCATCGCGGCCAGCCCCGGCTGCGCCAGCTCGGTGGGCCTGGCGCTGAGCGGCCTGGAGCCGCTGCCCAACGCCCTGGCGCCCGACAGCTGGCTGCTGCTGGTCGGCTGCCGCAGCGCGCTGCCGGGCGAGGCCCGGCCGGACAGCGCCGCGCTGGCCGATGCGCTGCGCCTGCGCCGCTGGCTGGCGGCCCAGGGCCGCGCGCTGCTGGACGGCGGCCGGGGCCGGCTGCTGAGCATCTGCTCCGGCGCCCTGCTGGCGGCCGAGGCCGGCCTGCTGGACGGGCGCCGCTGCACCACCCACCATGAGCTGCTCGATGCGCTGCGCGCCGCCGCGCCGCGCGCCCAGGTGGTGGACAACCGCGTCTTCGTGTTCGACGGCCCGCTCGCCAGCAGCGCCGGCATCACCGCCGGCATCGACCTGGCCCTGCACCTGATCGCCGAGCGCTGCGGCGCCGCGCTGGCCGCCGGCGTGGCCCAGGTGATGGTGGTCTACCTGCGCCGCGGCGGCAACGATCCCGAGCTCTCGCCGATGCTGGCGCATCGACACCATCTGCACCCGGCCCTGCACCGAGTGCAGGACGCGATCTGCGCCGACCCCGCCGCGGACTGGAGCCTGGCGCGCATGGCCGCCGCCGCCCATGTCACGCCGCGGCACCTGAGCCGGCTGTTCGCCAGCCATGCCGGCGTCACGCCGCTGCACTATCTGCAGGCGATCCGGCTGGAGCGCGCCGGCCAGGCCCGCGCCCAGGGCCAGAGCGCCAGCCAGGCGGCGCTGCAGGCCGGCTTCAGCTCGGACCAGCAACTGCGCCGCGCGCGGCGCCGCCATGCGGTTTGACTTTTGAAAATGATGATCATAATATTATGTTCATCATAGACAGCTCGAGCCACCGATGGACCCCAAGCCCAGCCGCAAGGAGCAGACCCGGGAGCGCATCCTGGAAACCGCCGCCCGCGCGATCCGCCGCGGTGGCTACCAGGGCGTCGGCGTGGCCGACATCATGAAGGAGGCCGGCCTGACCCATGGCGGCTTCTATGCCCATTTCGAGTCGCGCGACGCGATGCTGGCCGCGGCGCTGGAGCGCGCCGGTCACGACGGCGCCGAACGGATCGGCCGGGCGATGGCGCAACGCCAGGCCCAGGGCGCCGATCCGCTACGTGCGCTGGTCGAGTCCTATCTGCATGAGAGCACCCTGGCCTCGCAGGAGAACGGCTGCCCAGTCGCCGCGCTGGCCTCCGAGATGCCGCGCCAGTCCGAGTTGGTGCGCGAGGCCTCGGCGCGGCGCGTCGCCGGCCTGATCGCGCGGGTGCGCCAGGTCCTGCCGACCGCCGCCCCGGCCGGCCGCGCCGAGGCCATCGCCAGCCAGTTGGTCGGTGCGCTGCAGCTGGCCCGCGCCCTGGGCGACAACGAGGCCGGCCGCGCACTGCTGGCCGCCAACCGCGAGGCCCTGCTGGCCCAGCGCGAGTCCTGATTCCTGCCGCCGCCCGCCCGGGCGGTTTTATTTACCCTTCAATATGACGATCGTCATAAATACGAAAGAGAGCTACCCATGAAGAACCTGCAAGACGCCACCCTGCTGATCACCGGCGCCAACCGCGGCATCGGCCTGGCCCTGGCCCGCGAGGCGCTGGCCCGCGGTGCGAAGAAGGTCTATGCCGCCGCGCGCGATCCGGACAGCATCACCCTGCCCGGTGTCGTGCCGGTGCGGCTGGACGTGACGCGCGACGAAGACGTGGCCCGTGTCGCAGCGCAGTACGCCGACGTGAACCTGCTGATCAACAACGCCGGCGTCGCCGAGACCGGCGGCTTCCTGGCGCCGGACGCGATCGAGTCCGCGCGGCGCCAGCTGGAGGTCAACTACTTCGGCCCGCTGCGCCTGGCACGCGCCTTCGCGCCGGTGCTGGCCGCGCAGGGCGGCGGAGCCCTGGTCAATGTGCTGTCGATCGCCAGCTGGATCAGCGGCCCGCTGCTGGCCGCCTACGCCTCGACCAAGTCCGCCACCTGGTCGATGACCAATGCGCTGCGCCAGGAGCTGGCGGCCCAGGGCACCCTGGTGACCGGCCTGCACATGGGCTTCGTCGACACGGACCTGACCCAGGGCATCGACGCGCCGAAAACCACGCCGCAGGCGATCGCCGCCGCGCTGTTCGACGGCCTGGCTGCCGGCGCGACCGAGATCCTCGGCGACGAGGTGACGCGCCAGGTCAAGCAGGGCCTGTCGGCCGGCGTCTACCTGCAGGCCCTGCCGCGCTGAGGCCCGCATGAGCAGCAGCAGCTCCACCACCACCGTCGACGATGCGCCCGCGGCGGCCGACCCCGGCCGCTCACCCTGGCCGGTGTTCTGGATCGCCAGCAGCGCGGTCTTCCTGGTCTCGCTGGACGGCACGATGCTGTTCGCCGCCTTCGCGGCGCTGCGCGAGGCCTTTCCCGCCGCCAGCGCGGCCGACCTGTCCTGGGTGCTGAACGCCTACACGGTGGTCTATGCCGCGATGCTGATCCCGGCCGGCGGCCTGGCCGACACGCATGGCCGCAAGCGCATCTTCCTGCTGGGCACCACCCTGTTCCTGGCGGCCTCGGCGGCCTGCGGCCTGGCGCCCAGCGTCGAGGCCCTGGTAGCGGCGCGGGTGCTGCAGGCGCTGGGCGCGGCGCTGCTGACCCCGGCCTCGCTGTCGCTGGTGCTGGCGGCCTTTCCGGTCGAGAAGCGTTCGGTGGTGGTCAGCCTGTGGGGCGCGGTCGGCGCGCTGGCCGCGGCGGTGGGGCCGAGCCTGGGCTCCCTGGTCACCGCGCATTGGGGCTGGCCCTGGGCCTTCTACCTGAACCTGCCGATCGGCGCGCTGGCGCTGTGGCGCGGCGCCGCGCTGCTGCGGGAACACCGCAGAGACGATCCGGCGGCGCCGCGGCGGCGCCTCGACCTGGTCGGCATGGGCCTGCTGATCCTGGGCGTCGGCGCGCTGACCCTGGCAATCGTGCAGGCCGAGGCGCGCCATTGGCGGCGCGAGGAGCTGGGGCTGATCGCCGCGCTGGGCGTCGCGGCGCTGATCGCCTTCGTCGCCTGGGCCCGGGTGGCGCGCGCGCCACTGCTGGACCTGGCGCTGTTTAGCCATGCCACCTACCGCTATGTGAACCTGGCGACCCTGGCCTTCGGCACCGCCTTCGCGATGATGTTCTTCGCGTTCTTCTTCTACATGACCTCGATCTGGCATTACAGCCTGCCGCTGGCCGGTCTGGCGGTGACGCCGGGGCCGCTGCTGGTGATGCCCGCCGCGATCCTGAGCGGCCGGCTGGCCGCGCGCCATGGCCATCGGCCCTTCCTGGTCGGCGGCGCCCTGGTCTATGCGGCCAGCGGCCTGTGGTTCCTGCGGGTGCCGGGGGTCGAGCCGGCCTATCTGACGCAATGGCTGCCGGGCCTGCTGCTCAGCGGCATCGGCGTCGGCATGGTGCTGCCCTCGCTGGCCGCCGCCGCGGTGGCGCGGCTGCCGGCCCCGCACTACGCGGTGGGTAGCGCGGTCAACCAGGCCACGCGCCAGATCGGCGCGGTGCTGGGCGTGGCCCTGACGGTGCTGCTGCTGGGCCACGCCGGGCTGGCGCGCGCCGATTTCACGCCGCTGTACGCCGCCCATGTGGCGCTGGCGCTGCTGACCGGGGCGCTGTGCCTGCCGGTCAACACCCGTCCGGGCGCGGCCCGATGAGGCCCGGGGCCAGGTCTTGCCTGGCCCCATCCCCTCCCTGTTCTGGTAGCCCCTCGGCCCGATGGATGAATCCAACGCACGAAAGTGCCTTCTTGGCATAGACTGGCCGCTCAGGGGGTAAAACATGCACGAGCCACGAGATGGCGCGTCCGCTTCCGTCTGGCGATCCTGCTTGAGGCCGCGCGGCCACTGACCCGCGCCGACGCCCGATGGACGAGCGCCTGTATCAAACGTCGCTGGTCTGCCGCGTACACACGCGGCTGTGCGCCCTGCCGCTGATCCACGTGCTCGAAACCCTGCGGCCGCTGCCGGTCGAGCCGCTGGTCGACGCCCCCGCCCATGTGCTGGGCCTGGTGCGCATCCGCGGCCAGTCGCTGCCGGTGGTCGACCTGGCCGGCCTGCTGGGCATGCCGGGCGTGGCGCCGCAGCGCTTCGTCACCGTCGCGGTGGGCCGGCGCCGCGCGGCGCTGGCGGTCGGCGAGGTGCTGGGCCTGCGCGAACTGCCGCAAGGTGGCAGCGAGCCCCTGCCGCCGCTGCTGCGCGAGGCCGCCAACGAACCGGTGCAGGCGATCGCCCGCCTCGATGCCGAGCTGCTGATGGTGCTGAACGGCGCCCGGCTGCTGCCGCCCGCGGAGGTCGCCGCATGACGCCGGGCCATCTGATCGCCGAGGTGGAGCGCCTGCGCGGCCTGGTCGCCGCGCGCCTGGGCCTGCGCTTCGAGACCCGCCAGCTGCCCTGGCTGGCCGAGGTGCTCGCGCGCTGCGCCGGCGGCCCGCCGCAGGACTATCTGGACCGCCTGGCCAGCCAGCCGGCCGAGCTGGACGCGCTGGCCCCGGAGCTGACGGTCGGCGAGACCTACTTCTTCCGCCATGCCGAGCAGTTCCAGGCGCTGCGCCTGGTGGTGCTGCCCGCGCTGCTGCGCGCGCGCCGCCCGCTGCGGCGCCTGCGCGTGCTGTCGGCCGGCTGCGCCAGCGGCGAGGAGGCCTATTCGCTGGCGATCTGCCTGCAGGCCCAGCTGGGCCTGGAGCGCGAGCCCTGGGACTGGCAGGTGCAGGCGATCGACCTCAACCCCGAGGCGCTGCGCAAGGCCGAGCTGGCGCGCTACGGCGCCTGGAGCCTGCGCGAACTGCCCGAGGCGCTACAACAGCCCTGGTTCCATGCCCAGGGCCAGGAGTTCAGCGTCGACATCGCGGCGCGGCGCCATGTGCAGTTCGAGCGCCGCAACCTGTGCAGCGAGGACGCCGAGTTCTGGCACCCCGGCGGCTTCGACATCGTGTTCTGCCGCAATGTGCTGATGTACCTTACGCCCGAGGCGGTGCGCGCCGCGCTGGCGCGCATCCGCCGTTCGCTGGCGCCCGACGGCTACCTGTTCCTGGGCCATGCCGAGTCGCTGCGCGAGCAGGACGAGGGTTTTCGCCTGGAGCACAACGAGGGCTGCTTCTACTACCAGCGCAGTGCGGCGTCCGAGACCGCCCCGCGCCCCGCGCCGGTGGCGGCGACGCTCCCGCCGACCCCGCCGCCGCGCGCCCCGCAGCCGCCCGCGCCGGCCAGGCCGACACCCGAGCCGCTGCTGGAGCTGCTGCGCCGCGAGCGCCATGACGACGCGCTGGCGCTGACCGCGGCCCTGGCCGCCAGCGCGCCTCCGGACCCCGCCCTGCTGCTGCACGAGGCCCTGCTGCTGGCCCAGCAGGGCCGGCTGGACGAGGCCGAGCGCGCCTGCGAGCGCCTGCTGCCGCTGCAGGCCGCGCCGGCGCAGCGCGCCGCCACCCATTACGTGCAGGCCCTGTGTCTGGAGGCGCGCGACGATCCAGCCGGCGCCGCGCTGCGCTACCGCCAGGCCGCGCGGCTGGATCCCGGCTTCGCAATGCCGCGGCTGCGCCAGGGCCTGCTGGCGCGCCGCCGTGGCGAGCTGGCGCTGATGCGCACCGAGCTGGCCTCCGCCGCGCGGCTGCTGCGCGACGAGGACGAACACCGCCTGCTGCTGTTCGGCGGCGGCTTCGGGCGCGAGGCCCTGCTGGCCCTGTGTGAAGGCGAACAGCGCGGAGCGATCGCATGAAGGAGACCGAGGAGCTGCAGGCTCAGGTCGCGCAGTGGCGTGCGGCCTTCGATCGCGCCTTCGCCGAACCACCGCCCGAGGCCGGCCCGCCGCCGCTGGACTTCCTCGGCCTGGGGCTGGGTGCGCAGCCGCATGCACTGCGCCTGGCGGAACTCTCGGCGCTGCAGGCGCTGGCCGGCGTCACGCCCTACCCCGGTGCGCCTCCCGAGCTGCTGGGCCTGGTCTCGCACCGCGGCGTGGTGCTGCCGCTGTACGACCTGCGCGCGTTGCTGGGCCTGGGCGCGGCCGAACGGCCGGCCTGGCTGGTGGTGCTGAAGCAGGCGCCGCTGGCGCTGGCCTTCGAGCGCTTCGACGGCCATTGGCGGCTGCCGGGCGAGGCGTGCGTGCCGGCCGGCGAGGCCGCGCGCGACCCGCTCCGGGGCCAGGTCTTGCGTTGCCCCGGCGAGGGCACCGAACAGCTGCGCTCGGTGATCGACCTGGGCGCCGTCGCGGCGCTGCTGCGCCCCCCCAACCCATCCTGACACCACGACAAGGAGCCGGCCATGTGGACCTTTGGCAGAAAGATCGCGCTGGGTTTCTCGCTCTCGTTCCTGCTGCTGCTTGTGATGGGCTTGTTGTCCTATCGTGGCGTCGGCAAGCTGGCGGATACCAGCCTCCGGGTCTCACATACCCATACGCGCCTGGACCAGTTGAGCAGCCTGATAGGCTCCCTGCGCGACGCCGAAACCGGCCAACGCGGTTTCATGCTGACCAGCCAGGAGCCTTATCTGGAGCCCTACCGCAATGCGCTGGTGGAGATCCCGCAGCAGATAAGCGAGCTGCGGCGGCTATGGGCCGACAACCCGGAACAACTCAAGCGCCTGACCGGCCTGACACCCATCATCGACACGATTCTGGAGCTGCACAAGGACCGCATAGAGATGCGCCGCCAAGCCGGCAGTGACGATGCGGTGCAGCGCTCGGTCAAGCTCGGCGAGGGCAAGCGGCTGATGGACGAGATCCGGCGCCGCGTGGATCAGATGGAGGACAGCGAGCGTTCACAGTTGAAACAGCGTGCCGAGGACGTCGACTCCGTGGTTTCCGACGTGCGGCAAATCATCACACTGGGAACCCTGCTCGCGCTGGTCTTCGTCGTGGGCGCCGGCTACACCCTGACCCGCGCGCTCGGCACCCAGATCGGCGCGGCGGTGCGCCATGTGCAGCGCAGCTCGGCCGAGCTGCAGACCGCGGCCAACCAGCAGGCCGCCGGCGCGCGCGAGTCCTCCACCTCGATGAACGAGATCACCACGACGATCACCGAGCTGCTGGCCAGCTCGCGCCAGATCGCCGACAGCGCGCAGCGCGTCGTCAGCATCGCCGAGCAGACCGCGGCCGCGGCGCGCCATGGCGAGGGCACCCTGCAGTCGGCGCACCAGTCGATGGCCGGCATGCGCGACCAGATCGACCTGGTGGTCGACCATATGCTGGACCTGGGCCGCAAGTCGCAGCAGATCGGTGCGGTGCTGGACATCGTCGGCGAGCTGGCCGAGCAGACCAACATCCTGGCGATCAACGCGACGATCGAGGCCACGGTGGCCGGCGACTCCGGCAAGCGCTTCGGCGTGATCGCCGATGAGATCCGCAAGCTGGCCGACCGCATGGCGGCCTCGACCAAGGAGATCCGCAGCCAGATCGACGAGGTGCGCGGCGCGGTCAACAGCACCGTGATGGCCACCGAGACCGGCTCCAAGGCGGTCGAGGCCGGCGCACGCCAGTTCGGCGAGGTGACCACCGCGATCGGCCAGATCGCCGGCATGGTCGGCAACACCACCGAGGCGGCGCGCGAGATCGAGCTCTCCACCAAACAGCAGGCCACCGCGGTCGAGCAGGTCAATATCGCGATCGCCAACACCGCCCAGGCGGCGCGCGAGACCGAGGCCAGCTCCGGCCAGACCCTGCAGACGGTGTCGCAGCTGGCCGGCATGTCGCGCGAGCTGCTGCGCCTGGTGCAGCCGCAGCAGACGGCGGCCTGAGGCGGCGAGGCCAGCGACCATGTCCGGCAAGGATCCCTACCGCTACTTCCGGATCGAGGCGCGCGAGCTGCTCGACCAGATCGGACGCGGGCTGCTGGGGCTGGAGGGCGCGCCGGACCTCGAGGCCGCCGCGGCCGCGATCGCTCAGCTGCTGCGCCTGGCGCACACGCTGAAGGGCGCGGCGCGTGTGGTGCGCCTGCCGGTGATCGCCGAGCAGGCCCATGCGATCGAGGACATCCTGACCCCGCTGCGCGACCAGGCCGCGATGCCCGCGCCCGAGCAGATCGAGGCGCTGCTGCGGCTCAACGACGCGATCCTGCAGGCCCTCGCGACCCTGGCCGGCCCGGTCGCCGCCGCGGCACCGGTGACGCCGGCCGCGAGCGGCGGCGCACCGGCCCTGGCGCTGGAGGCGCTGAAGCCGCTGCCCGACGAGCTGGACGGCCTGCTGGCCGCGCTGGATCAGGCGCATCTGCAGCTCAACACCCTGCAGCAGGGCCTGGGCCTGGCGCGCCAGGCGCGCGGCGCGCTACGACAGCCGCAGGGCGGCGCGGCCGATGCCGCCGCGCTGCTGGCGCGGCTGGAGCGCTTGCTGGACGGTGGCCTGCACCGGCTGGGCCGCGAGCTGCAAGGCCTGCGCGAGGGCGCCGAGCAGCTGCGCCTGCTGCCCGCGGCGCCGCTGTTCGGCGCGCTGCAGCGCAGCTGCCGCGACGATGCGCTGGCCCAGGGCAAGCAGGTGCTGTTCGAAGCGGTCGGCACCGAGGTGCGGCTGGAGGCGGGCCTGCTCAGCGGCGTGCAGGGCGCGCTGCAGCAGATGCTGCGCAATGCGATTGCCCATGGCATCGAGACGCCGGAGCGGCGCCTGGCAGCCGGCAAGCCGGCGCAGGGCCGGCTGCGCCTGACGATCGAGCGGCGCGGCCGCCTGGTGCTGTTCGCCTGCAGCGACGACGGCGCCGGCCTCGATGTGCCGGCGCTGCGCCGCGCCGCGCGCGACAAGGGCTGGCCCGAGGCCGACGGCGACGAGCCGGCCCTGATCCAGCGCCTGCTGGCCGGCGGGCTCAGCACCGCGGCGCGGGTCGACGCGCTGGCCGGCCGCGGCGTCGGCATGGACGTGGTGCGCGACACCGCGGCGCGCCTGGGTGCGCGGCTGGCGCTGCGCAGCGAGGCGGGACGCGGCATGACCCTGGAGCTGCTGGCGCCGCTGCAACTGGCAGCGCTTGAGACCCTGGTGGTGGAGGCCGGCGGCCGCGCCCACCATATCCCGCTGGACGCGGTGCGCCGCGTCGTGCCGGCCCAGGAGTTGTGCGAGGCCGGTCTGCTGCTGGACGGCGAGCTGCTGCCCTACGCGCCGCTGGCCGGCGCGCTGGCGGCCGAGGGCGGAACGGCCGCGCCGGTGGCGAGCGCGCTGGTGCTGGAAGCCGGCGAGGCGCGCGCGGTGCTGGGCGTCGAACGCCTGGCCGGCTCGGCCAGCGTGGTGCTGCGACCGCCGCCCGAGCTGCTGCCCGACAGCCCGCTGGTGGCCGGCGTGGTGTTGGATGCCGCACAGCAGCCGCGCCTGGTGCTGGACCCGGCCGGCCTGATCGCCCATGCCGGCGCCGCGCGGCGCACGCCGGCCGCGGCGCGCGCGAGCCGCGGCGCGGCGGCACCGACCGTGCTGGTGGTCGACGACTCGCTGACCACCCGCATGCTGGAGCAGAGCATCCTCGAATCGGCCGGCTACCAGGTGCACCTGGCGGTCTCGGCCGAGCAGGCGCTGGAGGCGGCGCGGCGCCAGCGCTACGACCTGTTCCTGGTCGATGTGGAGATGCCCGGCATGGACGGCTTCGGCTTCATCGAGCTGACCCGCGCCGACCCGCAGCTGCGCCAGGTACCGGCGATCCTGCTGAGCTCGCGCAACTCGCCGGAGGACAAGCGGCGTGGCCGCGAGGTCGGCGCCAGCGCCTACATCGTCAAGAGCGAATTCGCGCAGAACGAATTTCTGCGTCAGGTGCATGAACTGGTGAGGGCGGCCGCATGAAGACCCTGCGCGTGCTGGTGGTGGAGGATTCCGCGACGGTGCGCGCACATATCTGCGCGGTGCTGGCGGCCGAGCCGGACATCGCCGTCATCGGCCAGGCCAGCGACGGCCAGCAGGCGATCACGCTGTGCCAGCAGCTGCGCCCGGACGTGATGACGATGGACATGATGATGCCGGAGCTGGACGGCCAGGCCGCCACCGAGGCCATCATGGCCCAATGCCCGACGCCGATCCTGATCGTCTCCTCCTCGACCAACCGCGGTGAGCTGCTGCGCACCTACGAGGCGCTGGCGGCCGGCGCGGTCGAGGTGCTGGAGAAGCCCGACGGCCGCCAGGCCGACGGGGTCTGGGAGCGCCGCCTGGTGACCCTGCTGCGCCTGGTGGCGCGCATCCCGGTGATCACGCATCTGCGCGCGCGCGTCGCGCCGCGCAGTCATGCGGCGCAGCTGCCGCCGGTCGCCGGCGGGCCGCGGCGCGTGCTGCTGGCGCTGGGCACCTCAACCGGCGGGCCCGGCGCGCTGGTCGATATCCTGCGCGCGCTGCCGGCGCCGGCGCCGCTGCCGATCCTGATCGTGATGCACATCAACGAGCTGTTCAGCGCCGGCTTCGCCGAATGGCTGGATGGCCAGAGCCCGCACCAGGTCGCCTATGCGCGCGGCGGCGAGAGCCTGGCCGAGGCGCGCGGCCGCGTGCTGCTGGCCCCCTCCGGCCAGCATCTGCTGCTGCATGCCGGGCATCTGCAGCTCAGCTGCACCGCGCCGCGCCATTCCTGCCGGCCCTCGGTCGACCTGCTGTTCGAGTCACTGGCCGCGGAGATCGGCCCCGGCGTGGTCGCCGCGCTGCTGACCGGCATGGGCCGCGACGGCGCGTCGGGCCTGCTGGCGATCCGGCGCGCCGGCGGCCTGACCCTGGCGCAGGACGAGGCCAGCTGCGTGGTCTACGGCATGCCGCGCGAGGCGGTGCTGCTGGGCGCGGCGCAGCAGATACGGCCATTGCAGGAGATCGCGCCCGCGCTGATCGCAGGCAGCGGTGTGGCATGGGAAGGGAGGGCCTGATGAGCGATTGCGTCTTCATCGTCGAGGACAGCCTGACGGTGCGCATGGACCTGCGCGAGGCGCTGGAGCATGCCGGCTTCGACTGCGTGGACTGCGCGAGCCTCGCGGCGGCGCGCGCCGCGCTGACCGAGCGCCGGCCCGATGTGGTGCTGCTGGACCTGCTGCTGCCCGACGGCGAGGGCCTGGCCTGGCTGGCCGAGCTGCGCGCCGCGCCCGGCGGCGCGGACTGCGTGGTGCTGATGCTGTCCAATGTCAGCGAGGCCGGCGACCGCCTGCGCGGCCTCGGCCACGGCGCGGACGACTATGTCGGCAAGCCCTACGACCGCCATTACGTCGTCGACCGCGCCCGCGAGCTGCTGCGCCAGCGCCGCGGCGCTGTAGCGACCGAGCCGAACCGGCTGCTGCTGATCGACGACAGCGAGACCTTCCGCCAGGTGCTGCGCGAGGCGCTGGAATCGGCCGGCTACCGCGTCAGCCTGGCGGCCAGCGGCGAGCAGGGCCTGCGCAGCGCCGCGGCCGAGCGGCCCGCGGCGGTGATCGTCGACCGCCAGCTGCCCGGCATGGACGGGGCCGAGGTGATCCGCCAGCTGCGCATGGACCCGGCCCTGCGCCATCTGCCCTGCGTGCTGCTGACCGCCTCCGAGGACGCCGACGCCGAGCTGCAGGCGCTGGAGGCCGGCGCCGACGCCTTCGTGCGCAAGCAGGAGGATGTGGAGCTGATGCTGGCGCGGCTGGCCGCGGTGCTGCGCAGCGCCGCCGCCAGCGCGCCGGCGCAGAGCGCCAGCCTGTTGGACCCGAAGCGCATCCTGGCGGTGGACGACAGCCCGACCTTCCTGGCCGAGCTGGCCTCAATGCTGCGCGACGAGGGCTACGACGTGCTGGCCGCGCGCTCCGGCGAGCAGGCGCTGGAGATGCTGGCGGCACAGGGCGTGGACTGCGTGCTGATGGACCTGAAGATGCCGGGCATGGGCGGCCAGGCCGCCTGCCGCTTCATCAAGGAGGACCCGGCACTGCGCGACATCCCGCTGATCCTGCTGACCGCGGTGCAGGACCGCAGCGCGATGCTGGCCGGGCTGGAGGCCGGGGCGGACGACTTCGTCGCCAAGTCCGGCGAGTTCGAGCTGCTGAAGGCGCGCGTGCGCGCGCAGCTGCGCCGCAAGCAGTTCGAGGACGAGGCGCGCCGCAGCCGCGCCGAGCAGCACCACAACGAGCTGGAGGCCGCCGCCGCGCGCGCCGCCCGCGCGCTGGCCGATAGCCGCGCCGAGCTGCTGGCGGCGCTGGAGCAGAAGAACGCGACCCTGGAGCAGATGAATGCCGAGCTGGTGCGCGCCAGCCAGGCCAAGACCAATTTCCTGTCGACCATGTCGCATGAGCTGCGCACGCCGCTGAACGCGATCATCGGCTTCTCGGCCATCCTGCGCGACGGCATGGCCGGCGACCTGAGCGAACGCCAGCAGGACTTCGCCGGCCATATCCACGAGGCCGGCCAGCATCTGCTCTCGCTGGTCAACGACATCCTGGACCTGGCCAAGATCGAGGCCGGCAAGGTCGACCTGGAGCTGGCGCCGCTGGAGCTGGACGCGCTGCTCAACGACACCCTGGTGGTGGTGCGCGAGCGCGCCCGCGACCAGGGCATCAGCCTGCGCGTGCAGGGCATCGGCGCGGGCCGGCAGCTGCGCGCCGATGCGCGCCGGCTGCGCCAGATCCTCTACAACCTGCTGTCCAACGCGGTCAAGTTCACGCCGCGCGGCGGCGAGATCGTGCTGCAGGCAAGCCTGGTCGGGCGGCTGGAGGCCAGCCAGGGCTGGCCCGGCTTCCCGGCCGGGCGGCGCATGCCGCTGCCGAACAACGGCTTCCAGCGCTTCGTGCAGATCAGCGTCACCGACACCGGCGCCGGCATGACCGCGCAGGCGCTGGAGCAGCTGTTCAAGCCATTCAGCCAGATCAAGGGCGAGCGCAGCGCCGAGCTGGAAGGCACCGGCCTGGGCCTGGCCACCGCGGCGCGCCTGGCCGAGCTGCACGGCGGCTGCATGGCCGTCAGCAGCGCACCGGGCAGCGGCACCTGCCTGAGCTTCTGGCTGCCCTGGCGCGAGCCGGAAACGGCCGAGCCGCCGCCGCGCCCCGAGCCGGCCGACACCGCGGCGGCGCCGTTGCCGCCACCGGCCGCCAAGGCCGCGCCAACGCTGCCGGCCGCCGCATCAACCGCCGCCGCCCCGGGCAACACCCGACCCCGCGCGCTGGTGGTGGAAGACAACGAACATGCGGCGCTGCTGATGCAGGCGCAGCTGGAGGCGGCCGGCTTCGAGGTGCATCTCGCGGCCTCCGCCGAGGCCGCGCTCGACGGCGCCGGCGTCGGGCTCGGCCGCCCGGACCTGATCACCCTGGACGTGCGCCTGCCGGGCATCGACGGCTGGGAGCTGCTGAGCCGTTTCAAGGCCCTGCCCGGCTGGGCCCATATCCCGGTGGTCGTGGTGTCGGTGGACGGCGGCCATGAGGTCGGGCTGTCGCTGGGTGCCGCCGCGGTGCTGCAAAAGCCGATCGACCGCCAGGAGCTGAACCAGGAGCTGGAGCTGCTGGGCTTCAAGCCGACGCCGGCGCGCGAATTCCTGGTGCTGGTGATCAACGACGAGCCGGTCGAGCTGGAGCAGATCGGCGGCTACCTGAGCCGCCCCGGCTTCTCGGTGCTGCGCGCCTATGGCGGCACCGAGGGCATCGAGCTGGCGCGCCGCTACCGGCCGGACCTGATCGTGCTGGACCTCCTGATGAGCGGCGTCGGCGGCATCGAGGTGGTGGAGGCGCTGCGCCAGGACGCCAAGACCGCCAGCATCCCGGTGATCGTGATGGCGGCGCGCGACTTCAGCGAGCAGGACCGCGAGCGCCTGGCCAGCCATGTGCAGAGCGCGCTGAACCGCCGCGACGGCGCCAGCAACCGCTTCCTCGGCGAGGTCCGGCGCGCCTTCGCGCGTTCGTCCTGGGGCGAGCTGGAGTAGCGCACCACCCGCACTTGTTCACCTGCGCTGTGGACAACTGTGTTGGCAGACCCGGCAAAGCCGGCGCAAGTGATTGATCCGACAGGGGTTCGCTTGCCCTGCACAAAAACAAGGCAGTGGCTGCGCCGCGCCGCTCGCTCACCCGACCCCGGCTCCGGGCATCCCGATGCTCGGCCGAGGCCTCAAGGGGTGTAGACCATGTGGACCTCGAAGCGGAACTCGTTCTCCCCCGCGTCGAGCGGCGTCACCAGCAGCGACAGCACCAGATCGCTGCGCCCCTCCTCGGCGCTCCAGAGGTCGACCAGCGCCGTCCAGCGCGAGCCCTGCCATATGCAGACCGAGCTCTCCCAGCTTTGCTCCGGCAGCTCGACCAGGGTCGCCCCATAGTCCCGCACACTGTCCCGGGTATGTGCGGCCGTCGCGGCCGATACCGGCTCGAGATGGGGGGCGTCGATCGTGCTCAGCCCATGGTCCCCGCGCGCCAGCGCGCCGCAGATCTCGCGGATCAGCGGGCGCCAGGCCGAGGGGATCGGCCGCTCGGTGCTGCCGTCGCGGAGCGCCGGGATGTCGGCCGCTTCACTCGACATACACCGCCGTCCCGCTGGCCGAGACCATCAGCATGCCATTGCCCTGCCCCAGCACCTCGTAGTCGAGGTCGACGCCGACGACCGCATTGGCGCCCAGGGCCTGGGCGCGCTCGTTGAGCTCCTTCAGCGCGATGTCCCGCGCCCGCTGCAGCTCGCGCTCATAGGTCGCCGAACGCCCGCCGACCACGTCGCGGATGCCCGCGAACAGGTCCTTGAAGACGTTCGCGCCGAGGATCGCCTCGCCGGCAACCACGCCGAAATAGCGCGTGATCTTCCGGCCCTCGATGCTGGGCGTGGTCGTGATGATCATCGGAAGTCCCTCCGGTCCGGGTTAAAAACGACTGGCGATTGAAGTCCGGCGGGGGCGGCCCGTCAATCGCACCGTGGAGGGACAGGGGCGCCGCCCTGATCAATCAACCCAGCCGGCGCGCCGGCTCCCGCTGGTGCAGGAACTTCGTCAGCAGGTCGCGCGGCGGCGCGACCGAGATGCCTTTGAGCACCTGCCCGACATTGCCGCGGTGATAGGCGCCATGGCTGAGCACATGGAACAGCATCTCCTCGCGCGTCATCCGGCCCGGGTCGCCGTCGGTGAAGCGGAAGGCGAGGGGTTGCGCCAGCGCCGGCGCATCGATGCCGGCGACATAACCCTCGTACCAGAGGTCGGTCTCGGCGACCGCGAAATGCAGCTCGTCGAGCGCCGGCGTCGCCTCGGTGTTGGAGGCCTGGTAGCCATGGCTTTCGCCCAGCAGGTGGGCGCGGAAGATCCGGTCCACCACATAGATATGGTTCAAGGTCCGGATCGCGCTGTGGATCGCGTCCGCATGCCGCTCGGACGCGGTGGCCGAGGCCATGACGTCGAACAGTTCCCGGTTGGCCCAGGACTTCTGGACGAAGAGCGTGGTGAGGATGTGCGGCTGCCACATGGCGATGGTCCTTGCGTCGTGTGAGGCGGGCTGGGAACGGGCGAAGCGCCATCTTGCCATCGCGGCGTCAGCTATCGTTTTCGCCGGATCACGAAGGCGTTCTCCGCCTGCTGGAAGCCGACGCGCGGGTAGTAGGACATCGCATCCGGTGCCGACAGCAGGATCAGCGACACCTCCTCGCCGATCACCGCCCGGGTGCGGCGGATCAGCTCGGCGCCGACGCCGCGGCCCTGCAGCGCCTTGTCGACCGCCAGGTCGGAGAGATAGCAGCAATACGCATAGTCGGTCAGCGCACGGCTGACGCCGACCAGGCGGCCGTCCAGCCAGGCGGAGATGACCAGACTGTTTGGCGCCGCGAACATGCGCGCGATCCGCGGCAGGTCTGAAGTCGGGCGCTTGAGCCCGGCGGCGTCGAAGACCCGTGCGACCTCGACGGGGTCCAGCGGCTGGTTGTGGCGGTACTCGATCGCTTGCTCGGACATGAGTCTTCCTTGTTTGATGGCGCCGGCCCGGCCCTATGCCGCCAGAGTCTTGCGCATGAACACCCGCGCGCTGCCCAGCGGGAAATCCTCCAGCCGGCCGAAGGGCGCATAGCCCTGGCGCGCATAGAAGGCCTCGGCCTGCCAGCCGAAGGTGTCCAGATAGGCGTAACGGGCGCCCAGCTCGCGCGCCCGCTGCTCGCCGGCGCGCAGCAGCGCGGCGCCGAGCCCCTGGCCGCGCCGGGTCTCGTCCACCCACAGGATCTGCAGCTCCAGCCAGCCCAGATAGACCTCGCCGACCAGGCCGCCGATCAGCGCGAGGCCGTCGCGGGCACAGAGCCAGAGCGGCTCGAAGGCCAGGTCCGGCCGGCGCGCGCGGTTGAAGGCGCGCAGCCGGGCGCAGACCTGTTCGGCCTCATCCTCGGTGGCGGTCACAATGGTCGGGGCCGTCATCGTCAGGCCTCCTTGCCGGCAGCGGCGGCCGCCGCCAGCCGGACGTAATGCTCGACCCGCTGCCCCTCCAGGTCCTCGAGGCGTCGCAGCTTCAGATGGCGGCGCAGCTTGCCGCTGCCGCTCAGCAGGCCGTATTCGTCCGGCAGGCTGGCGCCCTGGCCGAACTCCAGCGTCACATGGGCGGCATAGGCGAACAGGCCGCAGCAATGCGGCCGCCCCGGCGCGGCGAACAGGATGCCGCCGTACTTGACCTCCTCGGTCGCGTCCTTGATGGTGCGCTGGATCAGCCGGCGCGCGGCCGAGACCAACTCGAAGTTGTACTCGCTGCCGAGCCGCAGGTCGTCGAGCAGGCGGGCTACACGGGGATCGGTCATGGGTGGCAATGGCAATGGGGCGATCCGCCAAGTATGCGGCCTGCGCCCGGCAAGACCTGGCCCCGGCCCGCCCTGCCGCGTTCGACCAGCGCCCGCGCCTGATGCGCGCGCCGCGTTTGCTTATGCGCAGCGCTTCGTTCGCCGGACCCGGGGCGACTTCCACAATCGCCGGACGATGTTGATGCGCACCCGGAACACGCCTGCCAGCCTGCTGGCCGCGGCGGCAGCGAGCAGGCCGCGCCCCGCCTGGGCCGCCGCGGCGCGCCGGCTGCTGGCACCGCTGCGCGCGCTGGCCTGGGCCTGGCTGGTGCCGGGGTTGATGCTGCTGCTGTGGTGGCTGGCGGCGCGCGAGGCCTGGGTACCGCCGCAGGTGCTGCCACCACCCGTCGAGGTGGCCGCGGCCCTGCAGGGTCTGGTCGCCAGCGGCGAACTCTGGCCGCATACCCTGATCAGCGTGCAGCGCGTCGCGCTGGGTTTTGCCGCCGGCGCCGGCCTGGGCCTGCTGCTGGGCGCGGCGATGGGCCTGTCGCCGCTGGCACGCGACTATCTGCATCCCAGCTTCAAGGCCCTGGCCCAGGTGCCGGTGCTGGGCTGGCTGCCGCTCCTGATGCTGCTGGTCGGCATCGACGAGGCGCTGAAATGGCTGCTGATCGCCAAGGCGGCCCTGGTGCCGGTGGCGCTGAACACGATGCAGGGCCTGCAGAGCGTGCCCAGCCGCTATATCGAGCTGGCCCGGGTGCTGGGCTACACGCGCTGGCAGCGCTTGTCCCGCGTGCTGTTCCCGGCCGCGCTGGCGCCGATCTGGACCGGGCTGCGCTACGGCCTGACCCATGCCTGGCTGGCCCTGGTCGTGGTCGAGCTGCTGGCCTCCAGCGAGGGCCTGGGCTTTCTGATCATCTATGGCCGCCAGCTGTTCCAGCTGGAGCTGGTGATGGCGGCCGTGATCGTGGTCGGCGCCTTCGGCTGGGCGCTAGATCGGCTGCTGGCCGCGATCGAGGCGCGCCTGCTGCGCTGGCGCCGGGAGGCTTTCTGATGGCTGCCCGCTGGGGCCAGGTCTTGCGTGCCGTGCCGCGCCCGCTGCGCGGCTGGGTGCTGCCGGCCCTGCTGCTGGCCCTCTGGTGGGCGGCGCGGGCCTGGGGCTGGTCGGATTCGCCGCTGCTGGTGTCGCCGCTGGCGGTCTGGGAGCGAGGCCTGCAGCAGATCAACTCCGGCGAGCTGTGGAGCGCGCTGTCGGCCAGCCTGCGGCGCGACCTGATCGGCTTCGCGCTCGGCAGCGCCGGCGGCCTGGCCCTCGGCCTGCTGCTGGGCCTGTCGCGCTGGGCCGAGCGCCTGCTGGGCCCGAGCTTTCATACGCTCAAGCAGATCTCGCTGTTCGCCTGGATCCCGCTGCTGTCGGTCTGGTTCGGCCTGGGCGAGCCGGCCAAGGTGGTGTTCCTGGCGCTGGCGGCCTTCTTCCCGGTGGCGCTGAACGCCTTCGAGGGCGTGCGCAGCGTGCCGCGCGAGCTGGTCGAACTGGGCCGGGTGCTGCGCTACGGCCGCTGGCAGCTGCTGCGCCGCGTCGTGCTGCCGGCCGCCGCGCCCAGCCTGTTCACCGGCCTGCACCTGGGCCTGATCTACGCCTGGCTGGCCACCCTGGGCGCCGAGTACCTGCTGTCCGCCGGCCATGGCATCGGCAACACCCTGGTCGCCGGACGCGAGCATTTCCAGATGGACCTGGTGCTGTTCGGCGTGATCGTGGTCGGCCTGGTCGGCTTTGCGCTGAACTGGGTCGCCGGCACGCTGGAGCGGCGCGCGCTGGCCTGGCGCGGCCGCTCGGTCGGGCATTACAGCAGCTGAGGACTCACGCATGAGCGAACCAGCATCCACCGCCGCCGGCACGCTGGAGATCCGGCGCCTGAACAAGCAGTTCGAGGTCAAGGGCCAGGTCTTGCCGGTGCTGCGCGACATCAACCTGCGGGTCGAGCCGGGCGAGTTCCTGGCCATCGTCGGCGCCAGCGGCTGCGGCAAGTCCACCCTGCTGCGCCTGATCCTGGGCCTGGAGCCGGAGTTCGAGGGCCAGCTGCTGCTGGACGGCCGGCCGATCACCGCGCCGGGGCTGGAGCGCGGCATCGTGTTCCAGGAGCATCGCCTGTTCCCCTGGCTGACGGTGCGCGAGAACATCGGCGCCAGCCTGCTCAACAGCGGCCTGACGCCGGGCCAGCAGCGCTTCGCGGTGCGCGACCATATCGCGCTGGTCGGCCTGACCGGCTTCGAGGACGCCTACCCGCACCAGCTCTCCGGCGGCATGGCGCAGCGCGTCGCGATCGCCCGCGCGCTGGCGCCGCGGCCCGAGATCCTGCTGCTGGACGAACCGCTGGGCGCACTCGACGCGCTGACCCGCGCCCATCTGCAGCAGGAGCTGCGCCGCATCTGGCAGGCCGAGGGCATCACGATGGTGATGGTGACCCACGATGTCGACGAGGCCCTGTACCTGGCCGACCGCGTGCTGGTGATGGCGCCGCGCCCGGGCCGGGTGCAGCAGGAGCTGCAGGTCGAGCTGCCGCATCCGCGCGAACGCGCCGGCGCCGAGTTCGCCGCGCTGAAGAAGCAGGTGCTGGCCGCGCTCGGCGCCCCGGCGCATTGATCCTCCGTCGATCCTTCATTCGTTTCCCAACCACAGGAGTTCGAGCGATGAGCGAAGTGCAAGACCCGACCCCTGCCGCCGCCGAGGCGCCGGCCGCCGGCTTCGAGCTGCAGCCGCTGGCCGGCCGCATCGGCGCGGAGCTGCGCGGCCTGCGCCTGTCCGGCGAGCTGGCCCCCGCGACCTTCGCGGCGCTGAAGGCCGCGCTGCTGCGCCACAAGGTGCTGTTCCTGCGCGGCCAGCAGCATCTGGACGATGCCCAGCACGAGGCCTTCGGCCGCCTGTTCGGCGCGCTGGAGGCGCACCCGACCGTGCCCGCGCCCTCCGGCACGCGGCTGCTGGAGCTGGACTCGCTGCATGGCGGGCGCGCCGATTCCTGGCATACCGACGTGACCTTCAAGGCCGCCTTCCCGCAGGTCTCGGTGCTGCGCGCGGTGCTGCTGCCGCCCTATGGCGGCGACACCGTCTGGGCCAACACGGCGGCCGCCTACGAGGCCCTGCCGGCGCCGCTGCAGCGCCTGGCCGAGGGCCTGCGCGCGGTGCATGGCAACGACTACGACTATGCCGCCGCGCGCGTCGTCGAGCAGGACGATCCGGCGCGCCGGCGCTACCGCGAGGTCTTCACCGCCACCACGATCGAGGCCGAGCATCCGGTCGTGCATGTGCATCCCGAGACCGGCGAGCGCGCGCTGCTGCTGGGCCATTTCGCCAAGCGCTTCAGCGGCCTGTCCGGCACCGATTCGCGCCAGCTGCTGGCCACCCTGCAGGCCCATGTGACGCGGCTGGAGAACACCGTGCGCTGGCGCTGGGCGCCGGGCGACGTCGCGATCTGGGACAACCGCGCCACCCAGCATTACGCGATCAACGACTATGGCGCGCAGCACCGCGTGGTGCGCCGCGTCACCGTCTCGGGCACGCCGGCGCAGGGCGTCGACGGCTTCGTCAGCCGCGCGCTGGCCCCGCAATGAACGACAACGCATGAGCATGTGCAATATGGGCGCTTAGGAAAAACCCGGCCGCTTCCTACATTCACGGACGCCATCGCCCCGGCCGCTCGCCATGAGCGCGCGGCCGGGCCCCGTCCATGAATCCGCCTCACAAGGGAGCGCCCATCTTGCCCACCGTCCATCGCCGCCAGGCGTCCACCTTCCCGTCCTGTCCCCCGCGACCCACCACCTGGGCCGTGCTCGGCCTGCTGGCCGGGTTCGCGCTGCCCGCCCAGGCTAACGAGAGCGGTGCCTCCACCAGCCTGCAGCGCGTCGAGCTGACCGGCTCGCGCATCAAGCGCCTGGAGGCCGAGAGCGTCGCGCCGATCACGACGATCAGCCGCGAGGACATCGAGCGCTCCGGCAGCGCCACCCTGGCCGAGCTGCTGCGCCGCCTCAGCGCCAATCCCGGCAACAGCAATGACGAGACCCTGACCAGCAGCTGGGCGCCCGGCGCGGCCGGCGTGGGCCTGCGCGGCCTGGGCCAGAAGAACACCCTGGTGCTGCTGAACGGCCGCCGCCTGCCGGTCTACGGCTTCGCGCAGAACCTGCAGGACAGCTTCGTCGACCTGAACAGCATCCCGACCTCCGCGGTCGAGCGGGTCGATGTGCTGAAGGACGGCGCCTCGGCGCTCTACGGCTCGGATGCGATCGCCGGCGTGATCAACATCATCACGCGGCGCGAGGTGAAGCAGCGCGAGCTGAACCTGAGCGTCGGCCAGGCCACCGAGGGCGGCGGCCGCGAGACCAATGCCAGCCTGACCGGCAGCCTGGCCAGCGCCGACAAGGGTCTGGCCCTGCTGGCCAGCCTGGACCTGTTCCAGCGCCAGGGCGTGCTGGCCAGCGAGCGCGACTTCACGCGCGCGATGGATTTCCGCGCCTACCCCGGCGGCACCCTGAAGCGCGAGACCGGCGGCGGCACCCTGAGCCTGCCGCAGGGCGAGCGCCGCGCGCTGCCCGGCTGCGACCCGGCCGAGCGCGTCGACGCGGCGCTCCTGAACCCGGCCACCCGCGGCACGGTCTGCGGCATCAACCTCGCGCCCTATTTCCAGTTGAGCCCCGAGGCGCGCCGCGCCAACGGCTTCGCCCGCGCCAGCCTGCAGCTGCCGGGCGCACTGGAGGCCTTTGCCGAGCTGCACCTGTCGCACACCGACACGCGCCAGACCTTCCCGCCCTCGACCTTCTTCGACGAGACGCCGCGCTTCGACCCGGTCGGCGGCGGCGTGCGCTGGGAGGACGTCAAGCTGCCGGTGGGGCACCGCCTGAATCCGCAGCCGCAGGCCGCTACCGTGCTGCGCTACAGCTTCCGCGAGCTGGGCCCGCAGAACCAGACCATCGTCAGCGACAGCCACCGCCTGCTGGCCGGCCTCAAGGGCAGCTTCGGCGGAGCGGCCGCGCCCTATGACTGGGAGCTGGCGCTGGGCACCGCGCGCAACCGCATCGACAACACCCAGTACAACCGGGTCAACTGGCAGGAGCTGGTGACCGTGATCCGGGACGGCAGCTACGACTTCGACAAGCCCGCCAACAGCGCGGCGCTGCAATCGCGCCTGCGCCTGAACCCCAAGCGCGAGGCCAGCTCGAGCCTGCAGACCCTGGACGCACGCATCAGCGGCGAGCTGCCCTGGCAGGCGCCGGCCGGCCCGATCGGCTTCGCGGCCGGCGTGGACCTGCGGCGCGAGCGCATGCAGGAGCGGCCCGATGCGGTGCTGGCCGCCGGCCTGGTCTCGGCCCAGGGCACGACCGCGGTGGACGGCCAGCGCGAGGTCGGCGCGCTGTTCGGCGAGCTGAGCCTGCCGCTGACGAAGAGCCTGGAGCTGGGCCTGGCCGGGCGCCAGGATCATTACAGCGACTTCGGCGGCCGCTTCTCGCCCAAGCTCTCGCTGCGCTGGCAGCCCGATGCGCGCTGGCTGCTGCGCGGCAGCTATGCCGCGGGCTTCCGCGCGCCGACCCTGCCGGAGAACGCCCAGTCCGGCGCCACCAGCTTCAGCGTGGTGCGCGATCCCAAGACCCAGGACTACGCCACCATCGCCGTGGTCTATGCCGGCAATCCGCAGCTGCGCGCCGAGACCTCCAAGAGCTACAACCTGGGCCTGGTGTTCGCGCCGCGGCCCGGCAGCCAGCTGAGCCTGGACGCCTACCGCGTCGAGCAGCGCCATGTCGTCGGCCAGGATTCGCTGGACGACATCCTGGCCCAGGAGGGCCAGAGCGCCGTGGCCGGCAAGATCCTGCGCAGCCAGCAGGGCAATCTGCTGACCGTGATCTCGCAGTACGTGAACCAGGGCCGCGTCGCGGTGCAGGGCGTGGACCTGGGCGCCCAGCATCTGCTGCGCCTGGACGGCCTGGGCGAGCTCAAGCTCGGCGCGGACTGGGGCCATCTGGCCTCCTACAAGCGCAGCGCCGGCGTCGACGGCCCCTATGGCGACAACCTGGCCGGCAGCAACATGGTCGCGGCGCTGCCGCGCAACAAGGGCTCGCTGTGGGCGCAATGGCAGGGCCAGGACTGGCATCTGCGCGCCCAGCTGGCCAGCGTCGGCGGCTTCCGCCAGACCCGCAACGCGGCGCAGCGCGAGGTCGGCAGCTGGACCACCGTCGACCTGCATGGCGGCTGGCAGCTGAGGCCCGACCTGCGGCTCAGCGCCTCGCTGCAGAACCTGCTGGACCGCGACCCGCCCTTCGACGCCTCCACCCTGGTCGGCTTCAACACCAGCCAGGCCCATCTGCGCGGCCGCTTCGCGCGCGTCGGCGCCCAGCTGCTGTTCTGATTCCATCGCAAGGACTCCACCCATGAAAACTTCCGTGATCGCCGGCGCCCTGCTCGCCGGCCTGCTGCTGGGCCAGAGCGCCGCCGCGGCCCCAACCCAGCCCCAGCCCCAGGGCATCGCCTGGATCGCCGCCCGTAGCGACGCCGACATCGAGCGCGCGCTGGCCCAGGCCGGCAAGCAGAACAAGCCGGTGCTGCTGTACTGGGGCGCGTCCTGGTGCCCGCCCTGCAACCAGCTCAAGGCCACGCTGTTCAAGCGCCAGGACTTCATCACCCAGACCCGCGCGGTCGTGCCGGTCAATCTGGACGGCGACCTGCCCGGCGCCCAGCGCCTGGGCGCGCGCTTCAAGGTGCGCGGCTATCCGACCCTGATCCTCCTGAACCCGGCCGGCGAGGAGATCACCCGCCTGCCCGGCGAGGTGGACGGCGCCCAGGTCGTCGAGCTGCTGCAGCTGGGCCTGGCCAACGGCCGCGGCTTCGGCGCGGTGCTGGCCGACGCCCGCGCCGGCCGCGCGCTGAACGCCAACGAGTGGCGCATGCTGGGCTTCTATGCCTGGGAGTCAGACGATGGCACGGTGGCGCCGAAGGAGCGCGCCGCGCTGCTGGGCCAGCTGGCCCAGGCGGCCGAACCCGTCGCGCCCGAGGCCGCGCTGCGCCTGCGCCTGAAGGCGCTGAGCAACAGCCAGGAGGGTCAGGCCTTGCCCGCGGGCGCGGCCGGCCAGGCCCTGGTGCTGCAGCAGCTGGCCTCCGCCCAGGCCAGCCGCGAGCAGCTGGACGTGCTGGCCTTCGGCGCGGCGCGCATCGTGCGGGCGCTGGCGCCCAAGCCGGGCGAGGCGCGCGACGCGCTGCTGGCCGCCTACGAGCCGGCGCTGCGGCGCCTGCAGGCCGACGCCGGCCTGGCGCGGGTGGACCGGCTGGGCGCGCTGCTGGCGCGGGTCGAGCTGGCCCGGTTGGACCAGCCGGCGGACAGCGTCCGGCCCGGCCTGCCCGAGCCGCTGCTGCAGGAGGCGCGCGCCTTCACCGCCCAGCAGGACCGCGAGATCAGCGACGGCTACGAGCGCCAGTCGGTGATCAACTGGGCCGCCCATGTGCTGGGCCGCGCCGGCCTGTGGTCGGACAGCGACGCGCTGCTGAAGGCCAATCTGGCGCGCAGCCCGGACAGCTACTACCTGATGAGCCATCTGGGCGGCAATGCGCGCGCCCAGGGGCTGAAGCAGCAGGCGCTGGACTGGCATGGCCAGGCCTTCGCGAAGAGCCAGGGGCCGGCGACGCGCCTGCAATGGGGCGCCAGCTACCTGAGCGAGCTGGTGCAGCTGAGCCCGCAGGACGGCGCGCGCATCGAGCGCACCGCGCTGCAGCTGCTGGACGAGGCCGCCAAGGACCGCGGCGCCTTCCATGGCCGCAGCGCCCGCTCGCTGCAGCGCGCCAGCGACGAGCTGCTGGCCTGGAACCAGGGCCCCGCGCTGAAGCGCCTGCGCCAGCGCAGCGCCAAGCTCTGCGCCGGCCTGCCGGCCGATGACGAGGGCCAGCGCAAGGCCTGCGCCGCGCTGCTCAAGCCCAAGGCCTGAGCGCCGCCGCCGCCGCGCCCCTCAGGCGCGGCGCGCACAAGCTTAGTCGCTCTGCGCATTGGCGCCGGGGTCGGGGCTTGCCTAGCATGGGGCGGGTCTTCTTCTTTCCTTCAAGCAGAACGCTTCATCCTCACCATGCAACGCCGCCATCTCCTGACCCTGGCCGCCGGCTCCGCGCTGGCCTCCACCCTGCCCGCCGCAGCCAACGCCCCCGCGCCCGAGGTGATCCGCATCGCCGCGCCCGAGCAGGGCGCCAGCGGCAAGCAGACCTTTCCCGGCGCCACGCCGTTGGCGGTGGCCAAGGTACGCGGCCTGATCGAGGAGGAGTTCAAGAAGGACGGCATCAAGGTCGAGTGGACCCTGTTCCGCGGCGCCGGCCCGGCGATCAACGAGGCGCTGGCCGCCCGGCAGCTGGACGTGGTCTACCTGGGCGACCTGGCCTCGGTGATCGGCCGCGCGCGCGGGCTCAACACCCGGCTGATCCTGCCGCTGGTGCGCGGCAGCAACAGCTATCTGGCGGTGGCGCCGGGCTCGGACATCAAGAGCTTCGCCGACCTGAAGGGCCGCAAGGTCTCGGTGCTGAAGGGCACGGCCTACCAGCGGCCCTTCGACCAGTTCCTGGCCGACGCCGGCCTGACGGAGAAGGACGTCAAGCTGCTGAACCTGGACTGGCCGGCCTCCAAGGCCGCGGTGGTCAACAAGGACATCGACGCCACCTTCGGCGGCACCGACCTGAACCTGCTGGCCGACAAGGGCGTCGCGCTGCCGGTCAACACCCGCGGCAAGGGCCCGGCCTACACGATCCAGAGCTCGGTGCTGGCCACCGAGGAGTTCACCGGCAGGTACCCGGCCCACACCACCCGCCTGGTGGCCGCGATCCTGCGCGCCTCGCACTGGGCCTCGGACGAGGCGAATCGCGAGGCGCTGATCCAGCTCTGGCAGCAGGCCAGCGGCACGCCGGCCACCGTGTTCCGCGCCGAGTACGAGGGCACGCCACTGCGCCAGCGCAACTCGCCGCTGTTCGACGACTTCACCCGCGCCGCCTACAAGGGCGTGGTGGCCGATGCGCAGCGCCTGGGCCTGATCAAGCAGGGCTTTGATGTCGAGGCCTGGCTGGAGCCGCGCTTCGTCAACGAGGCCTTGCGCCAGCTGAAGCTGGAGGGCTACTGGCAGCCGACCGACAAGGACGGCAAGCTCGCCGCCAAGGTTTGATGCCGATGAGCCAGCAGGCCCGCCCCAACATCCTTTTCATCCTGGCCGACGATCTCGGCTGGGCCGACCTCGGCGTCTACGGCCAGCAGGACTACGCGACCCCGCACCTGGACCAGCTGGCCGCCGGCGGGCTGCGCTTCACCCAGGCCTATGCCAATTCGGCGGTCTGCTCGGCCACCCGCTTCGCGTTGATGACCGGGCGCTACCAGTACCGCCTGCCCGGCGGGCTGGAGGAGCCGATCCCGACCGCCACCGGCCCGCGTGGGCCGATCGGCTTGCCGCCCGAACATCCCACCCTGCCCTCGCTGCTGCGCGATGCCGGCTACGACACCGCGCTGATCGGCAAATGGCATCTGGGCCCGCTGCCGGAGTTCGGCCCGCTGAAGAGCGGCTACCAGCGCTTCTTCGGCAACTACGGCGGCGTGATCGACTACTTCACCCACAAGCCGGGCGTCGGCGCCCAGGTGCCGCGCGACCTCTACGAGGGCGAGCTGCCCGTCGAGCGGGTCGGCTACTACACCCAGATCCTGGCAGACGAGGCCGAGGCCTATCTGGGCGACCCGGCGCGCCGCGCGGCGCCCTTCTTCCTGTCGCTGCACTTCACCGCGCCGCACTGGCCCTGGGAGGGGCCCCAGGACGAGGCGGTGTCGAAGCAATTGACCAGCCTGTTCCACTACGACGGCGGCACCCAGGCCACCTATGGCCGCATGGTGCAGGCGCTGGACCGCGCGGTCGGCCAGGTGCTGGCCACCCTGGCCGCGCAGGGCCTGGCGGACAACACCCTGGTCGTCTTCAGCAGCGACAACGGCGGCGAACGCTTCAGCAAGACCTGGCCCTTCACCGGCCAGAAGACCGAGCTGCTGGAGGGCGGCCTGCGCGTGCCGACCCTGCTGCGCTGGCCGGCGCGCCTCGCGCCAGCGCAGGTCAGCGAGCAGGTGATCGCGACGATGGACTGGCTGCCGACCCTGCTGGCCGCCGCCGGCCTCGAGCCGCATCCGGACTACCCGAGCGATGGCGAGAACCTGCTGCCGCTGCTGGACGGCGCGGCGCCGGCGCGCGAGCGACGCCTGTTCTGGCGCTACAAGGCCCATGGCCAGCGCGCGCTGCGCGAGGGGCGCTGGAAATACCTGAAGATCAACGAGCAGGAGTTCCTGTTCGACCTCGAGGCCGACCCGCGCGAACGCGCCAACCTGAAGACCCGCGAGCCGGCCCTGTTCGAACGCCTGCGCCAAGACTGGCTGGACTGGGACGCCGACATGCTGCCGATCGGCGCCGAGGTCTTCACCCATGGCCTGAGCCCGGCGGTGCAGGCGGACCGCTACCGCCCGCAGGAGCTGGCGCCGCGGCCGGTCAGTACAAACGGACCGTGATGTCGAAATGCCAGCTGCGGCGGATCTCGACCACGTCGTACTCGCGCGCCAGCGCCGGCGAGAAGGCCTGATATGGCGCCTGGCTGTGCACGATGCGGCGCACCGCCTCGTCGACGGCCGGCACGCCGCTGGAGCGCACGAAGCTGATCGACTCCACCGAGCCGTCACTGCGCACCGCCACCGTGACGACCGGATCCTGGTGCGGCTGCCTGACGGCGTCGCGGGCCAGATCCATCGTCGTCGCCATGTTCAGCTGGATCTTGCGGCTCATCGCCTCGCCATAAAGCGCCAGCTCGGCATTCGGATCGCTGCGCCCGAACAGCCGGCCGCGCCGCGCGCTGCCGACCGACAGCGGCAGCGAGGAGGCTGACGAGGGCTGCGCTGTCTGGCGCGCGGCGGCATCGCGCCGCGCCGCCTCCTCGTCCAGCTGCTTGCCGATCTCGCGCAGCCGGGCCTCGCGCCGCTCGGCCGCGGCGGCGGCTTCGGCGGCTGCGGCCGCCTTGGCGGCTTGCGCGGCGTTGGTGACGGCAGCTGCTGCGGCCGCGCGCTCGGCCTCTTGCTGCTGCTGTTGCTGAAACCTGCGCTCGGCGGCCTGGCGTTCCGCTGCGGCGGCTTCCCTGGCTGCCGCCTGCCGGGCCGCCTCGGCCCTGGCCGCTTCCTCCGCACGCGCGGACTCCGCCTCCTCGCGTGCCCGCCGCTGCGCCGCGGCCTCGGCTGCCGCAGCGGCCTGCGCCTGCTGCTTCTGCAGCAGCTCGGCGGCACGCTGACGCTCCTCGGCCTCGCGCAAAGCCGCCATCGCCGCGGCCTGCTGCTGTCGTCGCGCATCCTCTTCCCGGGCCGCAGTAGCCAGTTGCCGTTGCCGCCGTTCGAGCTCCTCGCGCTCGGCCGCCAGCCGCGCTGCCTCCGCTTCCGCCTTCGCAGCGGCTGCTACAGCCGCCTCACGGCGGATGGCATCCTCCCGCGCCTCTCGACGTCGCTGTTCCTCCTCCAATGCCGCCAGTCTGGCGACCTCGGCCAGGCGTTCCCGCTCCAGCCGCTGCACCTCCACCTCCTGCATCGCGCGTTGCAGCGCGGCCGTCGGGCTGGAGGCCGGCAGCTCGGGCATGGCCGGCACGCTCCACGTCACGCTCTCGGACGGGGTCAAGGCCACGACGACCGGCGCGGGCAGCGCTGGCGCTTGCGCCACGCTCGAGGGCTCGACGGCTGCCGCCGACATTTCCGCCGGCACCGGCTCGGGTTCGATCACAAGCTCCGCCGGCCGGGCCACCTGCGGCGCAAGCATCACCACCGTCTGAGTAGCCGGCACTGGCGCCGCAGCCGGGGACGTGGCCGGTTCGGTGCTCGGCGCTACCGGCGCCTGCGGCGGAGCAGCCCCCCTGGGCGGCGCCAGCACGACTCGCAGCGGCTCGGGCGCCTCGGCACGGCGCTCGCGCCAGGGCAGCTCAAACCCCGGCAGGCCCACGCCCTGGCCGCCAAAGCTCAGGCTCAGCAGCAGGGCATGGACCAGCAGGGAGAGCAGCAGCGCGTTCGCTTGCCGCCGACGGTCCCGCCGGCGCCGGCCGGAGGTCGAGGTTGAGGCCGGTGATGGTCCCAGCAGGGTGGTCGACGGGCGGCCGGGTTGCGGGGGCTTGCTCATCGACGCGGCTTCGGGCGCGGCGCCGCGCGACCCGGGCGGATACCTCGCGCCTGATTTTTCTGAATCCGACCTCGCCGTCCTCCGCCCATCGATCCGTCCCAAGCAAGTAGATAGTAGAGCCCCGGGCGCCGATTCTCCCTGCTTCGCCCGACGCCTTGCCCCCGGGATGCTGCGGAGCCGGAACGGCCGGGCCGAACCTTCCCCCTCTTGAAAGCCCGTAAGTCGTCCTTATAATCATCTGCTAGCACTCACCAAGCCCGAGTGCTAACGACTCAGCCGGTGGCCCTGGCCGCCGGGTAAACGTCCTGCATGTGAATGGGTGCCTTTCACATGGCGACCCATTCCAACTAGCACCGAGAAATCTCAAGGAGATGTGATGAAACTGCGTCCTCTGCACGATCGCGTGATCGTTAAGCGCCTGGAACAAGAAACCAAGACCGCTTCCGGCATCGTCATCCCCGACAACGCCGCAGAGAAGCCCGACCAGGGCGAAGTGCTGGCCGTGGGTCCCGGCAAGCGCAATGACAAGGGCGAGTTCGTGGCCCTGAACGTGGCCGTTGGCGACCGCGTGCTGTTCGGCAAGTACAGCGGCCAGACCGTCAAGGTCGACGGCGACGAACTGCTGGTGATGCGCGAAGAAGACCTGTTCGCCGTGGTCGCCAAGTAAAGCTACTGCGCGGCTGCCCGGCGTCGTTGGGCGGTGCTCGGGATCCTCACGACCAGGAAGGTCGTTCCGGTCCCTGCGCTCCGTCCGCCTAGCCCGGCAACCGCTCGCTACGCTTTCCTTGGCAACCACCATCGCGTGGTCCGGGAAAGCGGGCAACACCCCATCAAACTGAATTCGGAGAATTGAACATGGCAGCAAAAGACGTAGTCTTCGGCGGCGAAGCCCGTGCCCGCATGGTTGAAGGCGTGAACATCCTGGCCAACGCGGTCAAGGTCACGCTGGGTCCCAAGGGCCGCAACGTGGTGCTGGAGCGCTCGTTCGGCGCCCCCACCGTCACCAAGGACGGTGTGTCGGTCGCCAAGGAAATCGAGCTGAAGGACAAGCTGCAGAACATGGGCGCCCAGATGGTCAAGGAAGTCGCTTCCAAGACCTCGGACAACGCCGGTGACGGCACCACCACCGCCACCGTGCTGGCCCAGGCCATCGTGCGCGAAGGCATGAAGTACGTGGCCGCCGGCATGAACCCGATGGACCTGAAGCGCGGCATCGACAAGGCGGTCACCGCCCTGGTCGCCGAGCTGAAGAAGGCCTCGAAGGCCACCACCACCTCGAAGGAAATCGCCCAGGTCGGCACGATCTCGGCCAACTCCGACGCCGACGTCGGCGAAATCATCGCCTCGGCGATGGACAAGGTGGGCAAGGAAGGCGTCATCACCGTCGAAGACGGCAAGAGCCTGAACAACGAGCTGGACGTCGTCGAAGGCATGCAGTTCGACCGCGGCTACCTGTCGCCCTACTTCATCAACAACCCGGAAAAGCAATCCGCGATCCTGGACAACCCCTTCGTGCTGCTGTACGACAAGAAGGTGTCCAACATCCGTGACCTGCTGCCGACGCTGGAAGCCGTCGCCAAGGCCGGCCGCCCGCTGCTGATCATCGCCGAGGAAGTCGAAGGCGAAGCGCTGGCGACCCTGGTGGTCAACACCATCCGCGGCATCCTGAAGGTCGTGGCCGTCAAGGCTCCGGGCTTCGGCGACCGTCGCAAGGCCATGCTGGAAGACATCGCCATCCTGACCGGCGGCAAGGTGATCGCCGAGGAAGTGGGCCTGTCGCTGGAGAAGGTCACGCTGGCCGACCTGGGCCAGGCCAAGCGCGTCGAAGTGGGCAAGGAAAACACCACCATCATCGACGGCTCGGGCGCCGCTGCCGACATCGAGGCACGCGTCAAGCAAGTGCGCATCCAGATCGAGGAAGCCACCAGCGACTACGACCGTGAGAAGCTGCAAGAGCGCGTGGCCAAGCTGGCCGGCGGTGTTGCCGTGATCAAGGTTGGCGCCGCCACCGAAGTCGAGATGAAGGAAAAGAAGGCCCGCGTGGAAGACGCGCTGCACGCCACCCGTGCCGCCGTTGAAGAAGGCATCGTCGCCGGCGGCGGCGTGGCCCTGCTGCGCGCCAAGCAAGCCGCTGGCGAGATCAAGGGCGACAACGCCGACCAGGATGCCGGCATCAAGCTGGTCCTGAAGGCCATCGAAGCCCCGCTGCGCGAGATCGTCTACAACGCCGGTGGCGAGGCTTCGGTCGTCGTCAACGCCGTGCTGGCCGGCAAGGGCAACTACGGCTTCAATGCCGCCAACGACACCTACGGCGACATGATCGAGATGGGCATCCTGGATCCCACCAAGGTCACCCGCACCGCGCTGCAGAACGCCGCTTCGGTCGCCTCGCTGATGCTGACCACCGAAGCCATGGTCGCCGAGTCCCCCAAGGACGACGCACCGGCCGGCGGCATGCCCGGCGGCATGGGCGGCATGGGCGGCATGGGCATGGACATGTAATGTCCGACGCCTGAGTCCCCGCGACTCACGCTCGAACGAGGGGCCGCAGCGATGCGGCCCCTTTTTTCATGGCGCGACCGGCCCATAATGTCCCCATCATCCGGTACGCCCGTGTCCATGTCCTCGCTTCCAGCCCTTACCCAGCAGTCCCTCGTCACCGATGCCCTGGCCCTTGTGCCAACGCTCGCGCGCCGGCTGCAGGACGAGATCCATGACGCGCTGAACGGCAGCACCCAGTACCGCCTGCTGGTCGAACCCTGGCAACGCCAGCGCCTGCGCTTCGTCGAGCGCTTCGAGCAAGCCCTGACCCCGCTGCTGGCGGCCGGCGCGCGCGGCGACGATCCGCTGCAGCGCCGCACGGCGCGCGGCCTGGACGAGCTGAGCCTGGTCGACGAGCGCCAGGCCCTGCACGACGTGGCCCTGGCCCATGTGATCCAGGCGATCGAGGACCAGAGCCGCAACGACCTCTACCACCTGGGCAACTTCTTCGCCGCGCTGCGCGGCACCGCCCGCGCGCGCAAGGACGACAACCCGCTGCGCCCCGCCGTCTTCGCCCAGGCCCTGCAGCGCACGCTGGACCAGGTGCCGCTCGATGCCGAGGGCCACTACACCCTGATGCGCGCCGCCGCGCCGCCGCTGGCACGCGGCCTGAGCGATCTCTACGCCGAGATGTGCGCCCAGCTGCGTGCCGCCCAGCTGACCCCGCTGATCACCAGCCGCGGCCAGCCCGAGCACAGCCGCGAGCGCGAGCGCCTGCGCCATGTCAGCAGCGCCTATGTGGACCTGGCCCCGGCCCATACCGAGCCGGCCACCCTGGACGGGCTGGCGCGCCGCGTTGACGCCTACAACAATTCGCGGCCCCAGGACCTCGGCCCGGCCACCGGCGGCGTCGGGCGCGACCTGCTGTCGCGTCTGTACGACCGCATCCTGGCCGACCCGCGCCTGGTGCCGCCGGTCAAGGCCCTGCTGGGGCGGCTGCAGGTCGCGGTGGCGCGCCTGGCCGCCACCGACCTGAGCCTGCTGCGCCGCCAGGACCATCCGACCTGGCAGCTGCTGAACCGCGTCGGCAACCATGGCGCTGCCTTCGAGCATGCGGACGACCCGCGCCTGCTCGACTTCCTGCGCTTCATGGACGGCCGCGTCGCGGCCCTGGTGTCGCAGCCGCAGCCGGGCGTGGCGCAGTTCGAGTCGCTGCTGACCCAGGTCGAAGCCTTCATCAGCGCGCAGGCGGGCCAGGGCAGCGAGCGCAGCTCGGCCCGGCTGGCCGGCCTGGAGCGCGAACAGCAGCGCGGCGACTGGCTGCGCGTGCTGCGCGAGCAGGTGCGCGCCCAGCTGGGCGAGGCCCATGAGGCGCTGACCACCAAGCCGCTGCGCGAGTTCCTTCGCGAGGACTGGACCCGCGTGATCGTCCAGGCCATGGTCGAGCATGGCCGCGACGCGCCCCAGGCCCAGGCCGAGATCGAGCTGGTCGATGCGCTGCTGGCCAGCCTGCGGCCGCTGCAGGACGAGGCGCAGCGGCGCGCACTGCGCGCCTCGCTGCCGGCGCTGGTGCGCCGCCTGGAAGCCGGCTGCGCGAGCATCGCGCTGCCCGAGGCGCGCCGCCAGGCGATGCTGGACGATTTGATGCGCCTGCATGGCCGCCTGCTGCTGGGCCCGACCGGGCCGGTCCCGTCCGAGGAACAGACCGTCGTGCCGCCGCTCGATCCCGAGGCGCGGCTGCGCGCCCTGCTCGATGAGCGCGAATCGCAGCAGGGCCGCTCGCGCTGGGCCCATGACGAGGTCGATCGCAGCCGCCTGCCCACGGTGCCGGTCACGCTCTATGCCCCGGACGCGACCGACTCGCGGCAGGCGCTGGGCGCCTGGATCGAGGAGCTGGCAATCGGGCGCTGGTATCACCTGTTCGTGCAGAGCCAATGGCTGACCGCGCAGTTGGCCTGGCTCAGCGAGGGCCGCCAGTATTTCCTGTTCGTCGGCCAGGATGCCGACGAGCGCCATTCCCTGACCCGCGGTGCGCTTGAGCATCTGCTGAGCCATGGCCTGATCACCACCCTTGAAGAGGAATACGACGTGGTTCAGCACGCGATGGCGGCGCTGATGCAGGACCTGGGCGAGCCGCACTGATGCGGCGCTGCCTCGCCACCCTCGTCGTCCTGCTGCCCCTGCTTGCCGCGGCACAGACCGCGCCGGCCACCGATGCCCGCCCGCGCCTGGGCCTGGTGCTGTCCGGCGGCGGCGCGCGCGGCATCGCCCATGTCGGCGTGCTGAAGGTGCTGGAGCGCGAGCGCATCCCGGTCGACATGATCGCCGGCACCTCGATGGGCGCGATCATCGGCGGGCTCTATGCCAGCGGCATGAGTGCGGCCCAGCTGGAGCGCGAGCTGCTGCCGCTGGCCTGGGACCGCGTGTTCGCCAGCCGGGTCGAGCGCCAGCAGCTCTCGCAGCGCCGCAAGGAGGAGGACTTCGAGTTCTCCGCGGTGATGGAGCTGGGCATGCGCGACGGCGAGTTCCGCGCGCCGCAGAGCACGCTCTCGAGCCGCGGCCTGGAGATCCTCTTGCGCCGCTACACCCTGCCGGTGCGCGAGCAGCATGACTTCGACCGCCTGCCGACGCCGTTTCGTGCGATCACCACCGACATGGAGTCGGGCCAGCAGCTGGTGCTGGGCCAGGGCGACCTGGCGCTGGCGCTGCGCTCCAGCATGAGCGTGCCGGGCCTGTTCGCGCCGGTCGAGTGGCAGGGCCGCATCCTGGGCGACGGCGGCCTGGTCAACAACCTGCCGGTCGACGTCGCGCGCTCGCTGGGCGCGCAGCGCCTGATCGCGGTCAATGTCGGCACGCCGCTGGCCGGCCGCGAGACGCTCAGCTCCCTGGTGGGCGTCACCGCGCAGATGATCAACATCCTGACCGAACAGAACGTGCAGCGTTCGCTGGCCAGCCTGTGGGACGACGATGTGCTGATCACGCCCGAGCTGGGCCGGCTCAGCTCGGCCGATTTCGACAAAAGCCGCGAGCTGATCCAGCAGGGCGAGCGCGCCGCCGAGGCGATGGTCGAGAAGCTGCGCCCGCTGGCGCTGAGCCCCGAGGCCTATGCCGCCTGGCGCGCCGCCCGCATACCCGCCGACCCGCAGCGCGACGGCGCGACGCGGCTGGCCGCGGTCAGCTTCGAGGGCAGCACGCTGACCCATCCGGAGCGCCTGGCCAACCAGCTGGAAAGCCGGCCCGGCCAGGCCTTCGACCCGGCGCGGGCCGAACGCGACGCGCGCCTGCTGACCTCCTCCGGCGACTATGAGCGGGTGGACTACCACCTGGAGCGCCGCGCCGCGGGCGACACCCTGGTGTTCGCGATGGAGGACAAGCCCTGGGGGCCGAACTACTTCCGCATCGGACTGGACCTCAGCACCGACTTCGCCGGCGAGAGCAGCTTCAGTCTGCGCATCAGCCACAACCGCCACTGGCTGACCTCGACCGGCACCGAATGGCGCAACCAGCTGAGCCTGGGCCAGACCTCGCGCCTGTACAGCGAGCTCTACCAGCCGTTGAGCTTTCGCATCGGGCATTCCAATGACTGGTTCCTGTCCGGCTGGGGCGAGCTGGAGCGCCGCAGCATCCCGCTTTACCAGGACAACGACGAACGCAGAGGCATGGCCGCACGCCTGAGCCGCAGCGGCGCGACCCTCGGCATCGACCTGGGTCAGCCCTGGGGCCAATGGGGTGAGGTGCGGCTGGGCGTCTTCCAGCAGGCCTGGCGCCTCAGCCCGCAGGTGCTCAGCATCGAGGCGCCGTCCGGCATCTTCGGCCGCACCTGGCATGAGAGCGCGCTGCGTCTGAAGGCCGTGGTCGACCAGCTGGACTTCGCCAACTTCCCGCAGCGCGGCTACCGTGTCGTGGCGGAAGCCGTGGTGGGCCGCCAGACCGACCCCAGCGAACGCAAGGTCCATGCGCGCCGCTACGAGTTGCAGGCCACCGGCGTGCACAGCTGGGGCACCCATACCCTGAACGCGCATCTGCGCCTGTTCGATGCCAAGCAGCCGGAGGACTCGGCCCAGGGCCCCTACTCGCTGGGCGGCTTTCAGCAGCTGTCGGGCTACCAGCCGGGCCAGCTCAGCGGCAACACCCTGGTGTTCGCCCGCATGGGCTACTACCAGCGCCTGAAGGAGACGCCGGTGCTGACGCGCGGCCTCTTCATCGGCGGCTCGCTGGAGATCGGCAACGCCTGGGACAACCGGCGCGATGTGCGCGGCAGCGACCTGCGCCATGCGATGAGCGTCTTCGTCGGTGCCGACACCGGCCTGGGCCCGCTCTACCTGGCGCTGGGCCATGCGCCGCGCGGCGGCAGCGCGATCTACCTGTTCATCGGCCGGCCCTGATCCCTCATCATCAATCCAGCGCCAGCTCGTGCACCTGGCCGTTCTCGGTGCCCACCACCAGGCGCCGGCCCAGCACCAGCGGGCGGCCGAAGGCATTGGCCGGCAGGCCGCGCTGCCACAGCAGCTCGCCGCGCGGGCCCAGCGCCGTCACCAGGCCCTGCGCGTCGGCCTGGTAGGCGCGGCCGCTGGCCACCAGCAGCCGGTCGCCGTCCAGCGCCGGCGCCTGGTATACGTTCTGGCCCAGGCCCATGTGCCACAGCTTCTCGCCGCTGTCGGCGCGGTAGGCCTGGATCAGGAAGCCGTCCGACTCGGCCACCACCAGCTGCTCGCCGACCAGAAGCGGCCCGGCCATGATCCAGTTGCCGCCATGGCTGGCCTCCCAGCGCGGCGTCGGCGCCGCCGCACCGCCATTACCGTCAAAGGCGCGCACCCGCGCATCGCGGCCGCCGACCCAGATGCGCCCGTCGCGCAGCGCCGGCGCGCCCTGGATCAGGCCCTGCGCCAGGTTCCAGCGCGCGCGGGTGGCACCGCTGGCCGCATCGATGCGCAGCAGCCGGCCCTGCACATCGGCCAGCAGCAGATCCCCGCCATCGCGCTGCGGGCTGGCCATCACCGCCGCCTCCAGGGTGACGCGCCAGCGCGGCCGGCCATCGGCGGCGCGCAGGCGCAGCAGCTCGCGCCCATGGGCCACCAACAGCTCCTCGCCGTCCAGCGCCAGCGGGTCCGGCATATAGCCGTCCCACAGCGGGCCATCCGGCCGCGGCGGCAGCGCCAGCCGCCACAGCGGCTTGCCATCGGCCAGCGCGAAGGCCTGGACCGAGCGCGTGCTGGCCACCAGCAGCCGCTCGCCCATGGCCAGCGGCGCGTTCAACACCGGCCCGTCGGCATAGGCCAGCGCGCGCCGCTTGCCGGCGGCATCGGCGCAGAACAGCTCGCCGTTCAGATTGCCGGCGCACCAGCCGCCGGCGGGCAGGGCCGCCACCGCGCCGCGCACCGGCGCGCCGGAGGACACGCTGCGCAGCAGCGCACCCGGTTCGGCCAGCGCGGCGGTGGCCGCGAAGCAGGCCCAGGCAGAAACAAGCATCAAGGTCCGGCGCATCCCGTTCGTCTCCATGTTGTGGGGGTCGGGATCGATGCGCCGGGGCGGCGGCCTCAGGCCAGGAACTCCCCGATCAGCCCGGCGATCCGCGCGGGCCGTTGGTGCACGATCCAATGGCCGGCGTCGGCCACCCGCTCGACACGCAGCTGCGGCACATAACGATCCAGCCCTTCCAGCATAGAGGGGGGAAGCGCAAGATCTCCTATACCCCAGATCACCAGGGTCGGCAGCGCCACGCTGGCGAAGCCGGGCGCGAAGCTCAGCGCCATCGCGCCGGGATCCTCGGGCGTCGGCGGGCGCATCGGCGAGGCGCGGTAGTAGTTCAGCGCGCCCTCCAGGCCCTGGTCCCAGAGCTCGCGGTAGCGCCGGCGCAGCGGCTCATCCAACCAGGCGCTGTCGCCGCCGCCCTTCGCGCTCAGGAAGGGCCACAGCCGCGCATAGTCGTCCGCCGCCAGCAGGGCCGCGGCGTCCGGGCGGCACAGGAAGTTCATGTAGGCGCTGGCCTCGCGCTGCGCCGGGTTCTGCTGCAGCTCGCGCAGGAAGGTGCCGGGATGCGGCGAGTTGATGATGACCAGGCGTTGCATCAGCTGCGGCGCCTGCGCGGCCAGGTTCCAGGCCACCGCCCCGCCCCAGTCATGCGCCACCAGCGCGGCGACCGGCGCGCCGCCGGTCGCCTCGATCAGGGCGCGGATGTCGGCCATCAGATGCTTGGCCCGGTAGGCCTCGACCGCCTCGGGCCGGCTGCTGCGCTCGTAGCCGCGCAGGTTCGGCGCGATGCAGCGCCAACGCGGCGCCAGCCGCTGCATCAGCTCGTCCCAGACGAAGGCGCCTTCGGGGAAGCCGTGCAGCAGGATCAGTCGCGGCGCATCGCCGGGGCCGCAGGCGCGGCAGGACAGGGTGATGCCATGCGGCAGGCTCAGCTCGAAGGTCTCGACGCACATCGCGGGCTCCCGTTGCGCGGCGAGTATCGACCGCGCCGGGGCCGCGCCCCTGTCAAGCCGGCGACAGGGCGGGAGTCTCGTCCTCGCCGGCCGCGGGTGCCGCATGGGCCCATTCATGCAGGATCTGCGCGACATCGCCCACGCCCTGCTTCTTCAGCGCCGAGAACAGGGTCACCGCGACCTCGGACTCCTCGGTCGCCAGGCCGCCCAGGAACTCCTGGCAGGCGGCCAGCGCGGCGTTCGCCTCCTTGCGGTTCAGCTTGTCGGCCTTGGTCAGCACCACCAGCAGCTTGACCTCGCCGTTGCTGATGCGCGGTGCGACGAAGTCCAGCAGCTGCTTGTCCAGGTCGGTCAGGCCCAGGCGCGAATCAACCATCAGCACCACGCCGGACAGGCTGCGGCGCACCTCCAGGTAGTCGGCCATCACCTTCTGCCAGCGCAGCTTGGCGCTGCGCGCCACCGCGGCATAGCCGTAACCCGGCAGGTCGGCGAACAGGGCGTCCGGCGCATCCTTGGGGCCAAGCTCGAACAGATTGATGTGCTGTGTTCGCCCAGGCGTCTTGGAGGCGAAAGCCAAACGCTTTTGCTGGGCCAGCGTATTGATCGCGGTCGACTTGCCCGCATTCGAGCGGCCGACGAAGGCGATTTCCGGCAGCTCGGTGGGCGGTAGGTGGACCAACTGGCTGGCCGTGGTGAGAAAGCGGGCGGTGTGGGTCCAAGCCAACACCATCTTTTCATCGGGCGCGCCGGGGGCGGCGCTGGGCGGGGTGGTGGTGTCGGGGTTCATCTCGGGAGGGCTTGTTAATTCGCCATTGTAAAATCCCGAGTTGCGCTTACCCAACCCAAAGAACTCATGAAGACTGCTGCTATCTTGTTGTCTGGCTTCACCTTTGCCGCTGCGGCCCTGGCGAGCGACGCGCCCGCCGCGGCAAAACCGGATCTGGCCAAGGGTCAGGCAACCGCCACGCAGATCTGCGCGGCCTGCCACACGGCCGACGGTTCGCGCGGCAGCCCCGCCAACCCGATCCTGCAGGGCCAGCATGCCGACTACCTGGCCAAGCAGTTGCACGAGTTCAAGGATGGCAAGCGCAAGAATGCGGTGATGCAGGGCATGGCCGCGCCGCTGTCCGACGCCGACATCAAGAACGTCGCGGCCTTCTACGCCTCCAAGACCGCCAAGCCCGGCTTCGCGAAGAACAAGGAGCTGGTGGCCCTGGGCGAGAAGATCTACCGCGGCGGCATCGCCGACCGCCAGATCCCGGCCTGCGCCAGCTGTCACAGCCCGACCGGCGCCGGCATGCCGGCCCAGTATCCGCGCATCGGCGGCCAGCACAGCGACTACACCGAGGCCCAGCTGAACGCCTTCCGCGCCGCCGGCCGCGGCAACAGCACGCAGATGATCGCGATCGCCGCCAAGATGAACGACCGCGAGATCAAGGCAGTATCCGACTACATCGCCGGCCTGCGCTGACGCGCCCGCGCACCGATCTCTCCTCTGTTGTAAAAAGGCCGGCGCCGATCGCTCCGGCCTTTTTTTCTTTCTGCCCGCGCCCCTACCGTGTCCGAGACCCCCTCATCCTCCCTGCCCCGCCCAAGCCCCTGGCGCGATCTCTACGAGCTGCTGTCCTCGATGCGCTTCGCGATCGCGCTGCTGACGGTGATCTGCATCGCCTCGGTGATCGGCACGGTGGTCAAGCAGCGCGAGCCGCTGAACAACTATGTGAATCAATTCGGCCCCTTCTGGTCCGAGCTGTTCGGCCGGCTGGACCTCTACACGGTCTACAGCGCCTGGTGGTTCCTGCTGATCCTGGCCTTCCTGGTGATCTCGACCAGTCTGTGCATCGCACGCAACACGCCGAAGATCATCGCGGACCTGAAGAGCTACAAGGAAAACATCCGCGAGAAGTCGCTGCAGGCCTTCCACCACAAGGCGATCGGCCAGCTGCCGGTGCCGCCCGAGCAGGCTATGGCCCAGGTCTCGGCCCTGCTGGATGCCGAGGGCTGGAAGGCCAGGGCGCAGATCCGCGAGAAGGGCACGATGGTGGCGGCGCGCAAGGGCGCGGCCAACAAGATCGGCTACCTGGCCGCGCATGGCGCGATCGTGCTGATCTGCCTGGGTGGCCTGCTGGACGGCGACCTGTTCGTGCGCGCGCTGATGTGGGCCCAGGGCAAGAGCGTCTACCAGGGCGGTGGCCTGGTCAGCGAGGTGCGGCCCGAGCACCGGCTCTCAACCTCGAATCCGAGCTTCCGCGGCAATCTGATGGTGCCCGAGGGCGGCCGCGCCGCCACCGCGATCCTGTCGATGCCGGACGGCGTCGTGCTGCAGGAGCTGCCCTTCGACGTGGAGCTGAAGAAGTTCATCGTCGAGTACTACTCGACCGGCATGCCCAAGCTGTTCGCCAGCGAGGTGACGATCCGCGACCATGCCAGCGGCAAGACCAGCGCGGCGACGATCAAGGTCAACGAACCGCTGATCCATGAGGGCATCGCGATCTACCAGAGCAGCTTCGACGACGGCGGCTCCAAGCTGAAGCTGCGCGCGGTGCCGCTGGCTAGCGCCGCGCCGGCCTTCGAGATCGAGGGCGTGGTCGGCGGCTCGACCTCGCTGTCCAACGGCGACGAGAAGCTGGCGCTGGAGTTCAGCGGCCTGCGCGTGATCAACGTCGAGAACATGGGCGGCGCCGGCCCCGAGGGCGGCACCGATGTGCGCAAGGTGGACCTGATCGACTCGGTCCAGGCCCATCTGGGCAGCGGCGCCAAGACCAAGACCGAGAAGGCGCTGCAGAACGTCGGCCCCTCCTTCAGCTACAAGCTGCGCGACGCCGCCGGCCAGGCGCGCGAGTACAACAACTACATGCTGCCGGTCGACCTGGACGGCCAGAAGGTCTTCCTGGCCGGCGTGCGCGACACCCCTGCCGAGACCTTCCGCTACCTGCGCATCCCGGTCGACGCGCAGGGCGAAATGCAGGGCTGGCTGCAGCTGCGCCAGGCCCTGGCTGACCCGGGCTTGCGCGAGCGCGCCGCGCGCCGCTACGCCGAGGCCGCGACGCCGAACGACAAGCCGCAGATGACGCCGCAGCTGCAGGCCACCGCGCAGCGCGCGCTGGCGCTGTTCTCCGGCGCCGAGGGCGTGAAGCCGGGCGACAAGACGGTCGGCGGCCTGCCGGCGCTGTCCAACTTCATCGAGCGCGAGGTGCCCGAGGCCGAACGCGGCCGGGTCTCCGAGGTGCTGCTGCGCATCCTGAACGGCAGCCTGTTCGAGCTCTACAAGCTGGTCCATCAGCAGGCCGGCCGGCCCCTGCCCGAGCCCGGCCCGGCCACCCAGACCTTCATGACCCAGGCCGTGCTGGCCCTGTCGGACAGCATGTTCTACCCGGCACCGGTGATCCTGCAGCTGGCCGATTTCACGCAGATCCAGGCCAGCGTGTTCCAGGTGGCGCGCGCGCCGGGCCAGAAGCTGGTCTACCTGGGCGCGGTGTTGCTGATCATCGGCGTGTTCGCGATGCTCTACATCAAGGAGCGCCGGCTTTGGATCTGGCTCGAGCCGATCCACAATGGCGGCACGCGGGTGCGCATGGCCCTGTCATGCACCCGCGCCTCGCCCGATACCGACAGCGAGTTCGCACACCTGTCCCAGGCCGTGCTGAAGGACGATCAGCAAGCAACAGCATCATGAACACCGCCACCGCAAGCATCACCCTCGGCCGCCGCGGCTATTTCGCCCAGCGCGACTGGCAGGACTGGACCTTCGCCCTGCTGGTTCTCGCCGGCGGCGCCTTCGCCTTCGCCCGCTACGGCGCCTCGATGGACGGCTACGAGAAGGGCATCCTCGCCTGCTCGATGCCGGCCCTGGTGGCGCTGGGCTGGTTCTGGAAGCCGCTGCGCATCCTCTGCGTGCTGGTCGGCGCGACCAGCCTGCTGGCGATCGGCCTCTACACCCAGAACACCGACGCCTTCGGCGCCGACCTGGCCGCGGCCGAGCGGGTATTCCTGCTGAAATACCTGCTGTCCAGCCAGAGCGCGATCCTGTGGATGAGCCTGCTGTTCTTCATGAGCACCCTGTTCTACTGGGGCGGATTCTTCAGCAAGAGCGGGGCCGGCGCCGACAGCGCGGCCGAGCATATCGGCACCCGCCTGGCCTGGGGCGCCGTGTTCATGGCCCTGGTCGGCACCATGGTGCGCTGGTTCGAGAGCCACCAGATCGCGGCGGACATCGGCCATATCCCGGTCAGCAACCTCTACGAGGTGTTCGTGCTGTTCGCCTGGATGACCGCGCTGATGTATCTCTACTACGAGCAGCGCTTCAAGACCCGCGCCCTGGGCGCCTATGTGATGCTGGTGATCAGCGCCGCGGTGGTATTCCTGCTCTGGTACACGGTGGCGCGCGAGGCGCATGAGATTCAGCCGCTGGTGCCGGCGCTGCAGAGCTGGTGGATGAAGATCCATGTGCCGGCCAACTTCGTCGGCTACGGCACCTTTGCGATGGCCGCGATGGTGGCCCTGGCCTATCTGCTGAAGACCGCCAGCCAGCGCGCGCTGCTGGTGGGCCTGATCGGCGTGCCGCTGGGCCTGATCGCGCTGATCCTGGCGGTGCGCTTCGGCGCCGCCGGCCTGAACGCCGAGACCATCGCCGGCCTGGATGGCTGGGCCCGCAAGATGGGCGGCGTGCTGGCATTCTTCGCCGTCTGCGTCGCGCTGCGCGACAAGCTGACCGCGCGGCTGCCGGCGCTGCCGCTGCTGGACGACCTGATGTACAAGGCGATCGCGCTGGGCTTCGCCTTCTTCACGATCGCCACCATCCTGGGCGCCTTCTGGGCCGCCGAGGCCTGGGGCGGCTACTGGAGCTGGGACCCGAAGGAGACCTGGGCCCTGATCGTCTGGCTCAACTACGCGGCCTGGCTGCACATGCGCCTGATGAAGGGCCTGCGCGGCCAGGTGGCCTCCTGGTGGGCCCTGGTCGGCCTGGTGGTCACCACCTTCGCTTTCCTGGGCGTCAATATGTTCCTCTCGGGGCTGCATTCCTACGGGACGCTCTGAGGACGGAAGCAAAAGAACGGGCCTGCGGGCCCGTTTTTCTTTGGCTCTTTGTTCACTGCCTTGTGATTTTCCCGACATGGTCTGGATGGCCCCTACGCAGAGCCGGGTGGCGCCGGGACGTGGGTGTGCGCAATTGCTCCGTGTCCCCCGGGCCGCTTTACGCGGCCCTCCTCCTTGACCTGCGCAATTGCGCACACCCGCATCCCGGCTTCTCCACCGCATGTAGTTCGCGAAGAAAGCCAGACGCAGCGCCAAGCAGGAGGGTGGGTAGGCCTGATGCGGAGGTCAAGGAGGAGGCCGCGAAGCGGCCGGGGGACACGTAGCAGCAGGTCTGCCCGCCCTCTTGCGCTCAGACCATCACCATCTCAGCATCATTAATCAACGCGCAAACAGCTTTTTCGGCCGCTCGGCCACCTCGCGTAGCCCCACGGACGCTTGAGCGCTTAGGCGTCGGTTCGCGCCACAGGCAGCGACGCGGCCGTGACCGGCGCGACCAGGGACCAGCCGAGCGCCGTGTACAGCGCGGCACCGGCCTGCGTCGCCACCAGCACGCCCTGCTTCGCACCGAGATCGAGCGCGCCCTTGGACAGCGCTGCCATCACGCAGCGGCCCAGGCCCTTTCGTCGGTGGGTTTCGGCCGTCACGATCTGATCGAAGGTCGCGAACAAGCCATCGAGGGCGGCCTGGCCGCTGGCCGCGAGCTCCCCCGTCCTGTCGTCAACGAGCTTGGCGATCACGAGCGCGCCCACCGCCTCGGTGTGCACGCGGTAGCCCTCGATGTCCGGCACCGCATCAGCAGCCAAGTCGGCCATCATCAGGAATTCCGGGTCATGGATCTGCCATGGCTCCGAGAGCAGCGGCGCCACCTGCTCGAGAGGCGCGCAGATCTTCAGCCAGGTGCCGGGAGCGGCCTCGGTGGAGACAAGTCTGTGCAGCAGCTCGCGATCCAGCCGCGGCAGGACATAGCGCGTCAGTTGCTCGGGCTTGCCGACGGACACCTGCAGGTAGCCGGCGTGCTGCACCGGGGCCTGGGTGTGGCGGGAGATGGCCCAGCCGTAGGTCCAGGCGAGAGCGGCGGCGGATACCTGGGTTGAGTTAAAAGCAGGGGAGGTCATTCGAGGCTGGAGTTGAGGTGAGCCCGGCAAGGCTTCTTGAGGCCACAGGCTCGATGCAAGGTGGGTCGTCACTTCGACACATTCCAAGCTCTTGGCCATGGTCGCGACCCAACCGCAGCGTAATGGCAGCCCCCTGTCGAAGCGTGTCAGGAGGGCGTGGGAGAACACGCGAATCGACCTTCCACCCTTGCGACGAAGCCCCTGTCGATCGCAGCGCCCCTCACCCCACCGCCCTCACCGCCGCCGACAGCACATAGCCCTCGCTGCGCACCGTCTTGATGTAGCGCGGCTCGCGCGCATCGTCGCGCAGGCGCTGGCGCAGGCGGCTGACGAGCAGGTCGATCGAGCGCTCGAACAGCTCGGCCTCGCGGCCCTGGGTCAGGCCCAACAGCTGGTCGCGGCTCAGCACCTTCTGCGGATGGTCGAGGAAGACGCGCAGCAGCCGGTACTCGGCGCCGCTGAGCGAGACCATCACGCCCTGCGCGTCGATCAGGTGGCGCGCCGCGGTGTCGACCTGCCAGTCGCCGAAGCCCAGCATCTGCGGGGCTCCTTCGCCATTGCTGCTGTCGCTGCGCATGTTCGGCGGCAGCATGCGGGTGCGGCGCAATACCGATCGCACGCGCGCCAGCAGCTCGCGCGCGGCAAAAGGCTTGGTCAGATAGTCGTCCGCGCCCATCTCCAGGCCCAGGATGCGGTCCGCCTCCTCGTCGCGGGCGGTCAGCATCAGGATGGGCATGGCCTTGTGCTTGCCGGCGCGCAGGTCGCGGCACAGCGCCAGGCCGTCCTCGCCGGGCAGCATCAGGTCCAGGATGATCAGGTCGAAGGGGCCGGCCTCCTCCAGCGCGGCCCGCATATGCCGGCCGCTGGGCACCGTGGTGGCGCGCAGGCCCTGCTTGGCCAGATAGGTGCTCAGCAGCTCGCGGATCTCGCGGTCGTCGTCGACGATGAGGACATGGTCGGGGACATCGGCGGTGCTCATGGGCCTGCACTGTAGTCGCTGCGGCCGGGCCGAGCCCCGACCGGGGCCGCGGATTTGCATGCTTGCATGTGCCGGGCCGCGCCGGACACAGTGGCATACAAAGCGGCAGCCCGCCGCCGCGGCGCAGGCCCTATAAACGCGCCATGTCCAGCCTCGCCCCCTTTGCAACCGCCATCCCCCTGCCGCGCCGGCTGGTGCCGCGCAGCCTGTTCGCGCGGGTCACCCTGCTGATCGTCGTCGGCCTGGCGATCGCGCAGGGCCTGACCTTCGCGGCGATCCAGTACGAGCGCGGCCAGGCGTTGCGCCAGCTGATGATGGCCGGCATCGAGCGCGACATCGCCAGCTCGGTCGCCCTGCTCGACCGCCTGCCCGCCGCCGAACGCGGCGCCTGGCTGGCCCGGCTGGAGCGGCGCAACTACCGCTTCGAGCTCGGCGCCCGCGCCGCCGGCTCGACCGACATCGAGGCGGCGGCGCTGCCCTTCGTGCGCGCCATCGCCGAGGCGGTCCAGCCCTTCGAGGTGCTGCGCAGCACCCAGCCGCCGGGCAGCGCGGACCGGCTGCAGATCGAGCTGCGGCTGAGCGATGCCAGCCCGCTGCTGGTGCATGCGCGGCGGGTCGGCATGCCGCTGCCGGGCTGGGTGCCCTGGCTGCTGCTGACGCAGCTGCTGGTGCTGGCCGCCTGCGCCTGGATCGCGGTGCGCATCGTGACGCGCCCGCTGGCCCAGTTGGCCGCCGCGGCCGATGGCCTGGGGCCGGACCTGAAGGCCCGCGCGCTCGCCGAGGACGGCCCGACCGAGGTGGCCGACGCCGCGCGCGCCTTCAACGCGATGCAACGCCGCATCGCCAGCTATATGGACGAGCGGGTCGAGATCCTGGCCGCGATCTCGCACGACCTGCAGACGCCGATCACCCGCATGCGCCTGCGCACCGAGCTGATGGAGCCGGGCGAGGAGCGCCGCAAGCTGGGCCAGGACCTGGACGCGATGCAGGCCCTGGTGCGCGAAGGCGTCACCTATGCCCGCACTCTGCATGGCGCCGCCGAGCCGCCCTGCCCCACCGATCTCGACGCGCTGCTGGAAAGCATCGTGGCCGACTACGAGGACGCGGGCCAGCCGGTGCGGCTCGACGGCCGCGCCGGCCGCCCCCTGGTGACGCGGCCGCAGGCGCTGCGCCGCATCCTGGCCAACCTGCTGGACAACGCGCTGAAATTCGGCGGCGACGGCGAGGTGGCGATGCTGGTGCGGCCGGACGCGGCCGGCCATCTGGTGCTGGCGGTGCTGGACCGCGGGCCGGGCATCCCGGCCGATCAGCTGGAGGCCGTGCTCAAGCCCTTCTACCGCCTGGAGGGCTCGCGCAACCGCGGCACCGGCGGCACCGGCCTGGGCCTGGCGATCGCGCAGCAGCTGGCGGTGGCGATGGGCGCGCGGCTGGAACTGCGCCCCCGCGAGGGCGGCGGCCTGGAGGCGCGCCTGACCCTGGCGGTCGGTGGCGCCCCGCCCGAGGGCTGAGCACCCGCCTTCTCCCCCATCGCTCCCATCCGATCACCATCGCGGCCGCGCCGCGAGGACACCACGCGCCATGCCCACCCTGCTGCTCCTCGCCTATCTGGGCGGCCTGCTGACCCTCATGAGCCCCTGCATCCTGCCGGTGCTGCCCTTCGTTTTCGCCCGGGCCGGCCGGCCCTTCCGCGCGCATGGCCTGCCGCTGCTGGCCGGCATGGTGCTGGCCTTCGGCGCCGCGGCCTCGCTGGCCGCCCTGGGCGGGAGCTGGGTCGCCTCGCTGCATCAGGGCGGGCGCCAGCTCGCGCTGGGCCTGCTGGCGCTGTTCGGGCTCGCCCTGCTGTGGCCGCGCCTGGCCAGCTGGCTTGGCCAACCCTTCGCGGCCCTGGGCGCGCGGCTCGAGGCCGCGGCCAACGCAGCGCCGCTGCTGCTGGGCCTGGCCACCGGCCTGCTGTGGGCGCCCTGCGCGGGGCCCATCCTCGGCCTGCTGCTGGGCGGCGCCGCGCTGCAGGGCGCGAGCCTCGGCAGCGCGCTGCCGTTCCTGGCCTATGCCGCCGGCGCGGCCAGTGCGCTGGCGCTCGCCCGGCTGCTGGGCGGCCGGCTCTCCGCCCGGCTGACGCGGGCCTCGCTGCGCGCCTCCGAGGTGCTGCGCCGCACCAGCGGCCTGGCGGTGCTGGCCGGCGTGGCGGCGATCGCCGCGGGGCTGGACACCGGAGTGCTGGCGCGCCTCTCGCTTGGGAGCGGCGGCAGCGCCGTCGCGCTCGAGCAGGCGCTGCTGGACCGGCTGACGCCGAGCAGACTGGACGAACCCGCCGGCCTCGTCGCGATGCGCAACGCGGACAACGCCACCGCGCCGCTGGCCGCGCTGGCCGGCGCGAGCGGCTGGCTCAACAGCCCGCCGCTGGGCCCGCAGCAGCTGCGTGGCAAGGTGGTGCTGGTGGACTTCTGGACCTATTCCTGCATCAACTGCCTGCGCACCCTGCCCCATCTGCGCGCCTGGGCCGAGAAGTACCGCGAGGCCGGCCTGCTGGTGCTGGGCGTGCACACGCCCGAGTTCGCCTTCGAGCAGCGCGAGGCGAATGTGGCGCGCGCGGTGCGGGACCTGGGCATCGACTTCCCGGTCGCGCTGGACAACAACTACGCGATCTGGCGCGCCTTCGGGAACCGCTACTGGCCGGCGTTCTACTTTGTCGACGCGCAGGGCCGCATCCGCCACCATCAGTTCGGCGAGGGCGGCTACGAGGCCGCCGAGCGCATGCTCCAGCAGCTGCTGGCCGAGGCCGGCCGGGCCGCGCCGGCGGGGCTGGTGCGGCCGCAGGGCCAGGGCACCCAGGCAGCGGCCGGCGCCGGCCCCGCGCTGTCCGGCGAGGTCTATCTGGGCCATGCGCGCGCCGCGGGCGGCTTCGCCACGCCCGGCGGGCTGTGGCCGGACCAGGACCGGCCCTACCCGGCCGCACCGGCCCTGCGCCTGCACCAATGGGCGCTGAGCGGCGGACCCTGGCGGGTGGAGGCCGAGCGCGCGCTGCTGCGCGGCCCGAACGGGCGTATCGCGCTGCGCTTTCATGCGCGCGACCTGCACCTGGTGCTGGGCCCGGGCGAGGACGGCCGGCCGCTGCGCTTTCGGGTGCGGCTGGACGGCCGCCCGCCGGGCCCGGACCATGGCAGCGACATCGACGCCCAGGGCCTGGGTCGGGCCGATGCGCAGCGCCTGTACCAGCTGGTGCGCCAGGGCAACAGCCGCGAGCGCCTGTTCGAGATCGAATTTCTGGATCCTGGCGCCCAGGTCTATGCCTTCACCTTCGGCTGAGAGTTTTTCTACTGCGCCACCACCATGCGTCATTGGCCGGTGCTCGGAATCCTCACATACAGGGAGTACGTTCCGGTTCCTGCGCGCCGTCCGCCTAGCCTGACGGCGGCTCGCGACGAAAAACTCTCAGCCTCTAGGCCGCGCCCGGAACCCGGGTCCACCCAAGGATTCGGCCGCAGACGTAAGCTTTGAGCCCCGGCCGCGACTGACAAGAAAAGATCCCTTCCGCTTCCTCCCCCCAACCTCCCGCACGAGTCCCTGCCATGTTCCTCCACCCCGACCGCTACGGACGCATCGCGTCCTCCGAGATCACCCCGCGCGCCCTCTACGAGGGCCGACGCGACTGGCTGAAACTAATGGCCGGCGGCGCGCTGGCCGGCCTGGGCCTGGAGTCGGCACGGGCCGCCCTGCCCAGCGTCAAGAGCGCGCTGCCTGGCGCGCTGACGATGGAAAAACCCACCGCGCGCCAGGACGCCACCAGCTACAACAACTTCTACGAATTCGGCACCGACAAGGCCGACCCGGCCCAGCGCGCCCACACGCTGAAGACCCGTCCCTGGACGGTGGCGATCGAGGGCGAGGTGGCCAAGCCCGGCGTCTATGACCTCGATGCGCTGCTGAAGCTGGCACCGATGGAGGAACGCATCTACCGGCTGCGCTGCGTCGAGGGCTGGTCGATGGTGATCCCCTGGATCGGCTATTCGCTGGCCGAGCTGATCAAGAAGGTGGAGCCGACGTCGAAGGCCAAGTTCGTCGAGTTCACCACGCTGGCCGACAAGGCGCAGATGCCGGGCCTGCGCTCCGGCGTGCTGGCCTGGCCCTATGTCGAGGGCCTGCGCCTGGACGAGGCGATGCACCCGCTGACCCTGCTGGGCTTCGGCATGTATGGCGATGTGCTGCCGAACCAGAACGGCGCGCCGGTGCGCCTGGTCGTGCCCTGGAAATACGGCTTCAAGTCGGCCAAGTCCATCGTCAAGATCCGCTTCGTCGAGAAGCAACCGACCTCCAGCTGGACCAAGGCCGCGCAGCAGGAATACGGCTTCTACTCGAACGTGAACCCCAGGGTCGACCACCCGCGCTGGAGCCAGGCCTCCGAGCGCCGCATCGGCGAGGACGGCCTGTTCGCGAAGAAGCGTCCCACGCTGATGTTCAATGGCTACGAGGCCCAGGTCGGCCAGCTCTACACCGGCATGGACCTGAAAGCGAACTACTGAGGTGGCACCGCCGACACGCTCCTCCTGGCTGCTGCATCCGGCCGCCAAGGTCCTGCTCTTCGTCGCCTGCCTGCTGCCCTTCGCGCAGTTGCTGTGGGGCGCGGTGGCCGACACCCTGGGCGCGAACCCGGCCGAGGCGCTGATCCGCGGCCTGGGCGACTGGGCGCTGCGCTTCCTGTGCCTGACCCTGGCGGTGACGCCGGCGCGGCTGCTGCTGAAGCGGCCGGCGCTGGCGCGCTTTCGGCGCATGCTGGGCCTCTATGCCTTCTTCTATGCCAGCCTGCATCTGCTGGCCTATGGCTGGCTGGACCAGGGGCTGGACCCGACCGAGATCGCGCGCGACATCGCCAAGCGCCCCTTCATTCTGATGGGCTTCACGGCCTGGGCCCTGATGCTGCCGCTGGCCGCGACCAGCTTCAACCGCGCGATCAAGGCGCTCGGTGCCCGGCGCTGGCAGACCCTGCACAAGGCGGTCTACGGCCTGGCCCTGGTCGCGCTGGCGCATTTCATCTGGATGCGGGCCGGCAAGAACGACTTTGCCGAGCCCGCCGTCTACGGCGCGATCCTGGCCCTGCTGCTGGGCTGGCGGGCCTGGCGCGCCCTCGTCAGGCCGCAACCAGCGGCAGATGCACCCGCACGCACAGGCCCGGCCCCCGGCGCCCCTCGGCCAGCTCGATCCGGCCGCGATGTTTCAGCGCCACCGACTTGACGATGGCCAGGCCCAGGCCCGAGCCGCTCTTGTTCTGATCGGGCACGCGGAAGAAGCGGTCGAACACCCGGTCGCGCCAGGCCGCCTCGATGCCCGGGCCCTCGTCCCAGACCTCCAGCCGCGCGAAGCGGCCGACGCGCGACAGCACGACACTGACGACGCCTCCCGGTGGGCTGTACTTGATCGCGTTGTCCACCAGGTTGTCGATCAGCGATTCCAGGCTCTCGAGCTCACCCTGCACCGACAGGCCCGGCGTGCAGTCCAGCTCCAGCTCCACGCCGTTGCTGCGCGCCAGCCCCTCCAGCCGCGCCAGCCGGTCCTGCAGCAGCGAGTCCAGCGCCAGTGCTGCCATCGGCGTGCCGTCCTGCGCCGCGTCGCTGCGCATCAGGCGCAGCAGCTGGCCGACCAGGCGGGTCGCGCGCTCGTTGCTGCGCAGCAGGTTGTCCATCAGCTCGCGCTGCCCGCTCTGCTCGCGCAGGGCCTCGACATTGATGCGCATCGCCGCCAGCGGCGTGCGCAGCTCATGGGCGGCATCGGCGATCAGGTTGCGCTCGCGCTGCGTGCCGGCGCGCAGCCGCGCCAGCAGCCGGTTCAGCGCCTGCACCAGCGGGCGCAGCTCCTGATGCCGCGGCGCGCCCCGCAGCGGCTGCAGGTCGCGCGGACCGCGCGCGGCGATGTCGGCGCTGAGCTTGGCCCAGGGTCGCAGCGCCACCCGCACCGACCACCAGGCCGGCAGGATCAGAAAGGGCAGGCTGATCACCAGCGGCACGATGAAGTAGCCGCGCGAGTTGACGGTCAGCGCCATCTGCTGGAAGCCCGGGATCACCATGGTCAGCAGCAGCTCGCCATCCTCGCTGGCGACGGTGCGGGCCAGCCAGCTCAGGCCGTCGACGTTCAGGTACTCGGCCTCACCGATCTGGCTGTTGTGCATCACCGGCGCGCCGTTGGGCGAGCGGTAGAGCAGATGGTCGCCATGCCACAGCAGCAGGGTGGGCGAGAAGGCGGTGTCGTCGGCGTCGGTGCCGTAGCCGGCGCGGATCGCCCGGTCCATCGCGCGCAGGCTGTGCTGCAGCCGCTCGGGATGGTCGACCAGGTCCTGGGCCACGGTCAGCACCGACTCGTAGATCGGCTCGCTGTCCAGCACGCCATTGCCCTTGTGCGCCTCCCAAAGCACCAGGGTCAGGGCCAGCACCCACAGCAGAGTCAGGACCGCCATCTGCGCCAGCAGCAGCCGGCGCATCAGCGAGGGCTGGCTCAGCCGCAGCCAGGCGCGCCGCAGATGGCGCCTCAGAACGCCCCCTGGGTGTTGGCGTCGATCACATAGCCGACGCCGCGCACCGTGCGGATATAGCCGGGGCCGATCTTGCGGCGCAGGTTGGAGATATGCACGTCCAGCGCATTGCTCTCGTTGGCCGCGCCGCCCGGCAGCACCTGCTCCTCCAGCACCTGGCGGGTCAGCACCCGGCCCATGCGCTTGAGCAGCAGGGCCAGCAGGTCGAACTCGCAGCGCGACAGCCGCACCGGCTCGCCATGCAGGCCGACGCGGCGCGTCGGCTCGTGCAGCGACAGGCCGCGCACCTGCAGGCCCTCCTCGGTCAGCAGGCCGCTGCGGCGCGCCAGCGCGCGCACGCGCGACAGCAGCTCGGCCAGCGCGAAGGGCTTGACCAGGTAGTCGTCCGCGCCCTCGTCCAGGCCGCTGAGCCGGTCCTGCAGCGCGTCGCGCGCGCTCAGGATGATCACGGCCAGCGGATGCGGCCGCTTGCGCAGCCGGCGCAGCAGCGCCAGGCCGTCGCCGTCGGGCAAGCCCAGGTCCAGCAGCACCATGTCCAACGCCTCGTCCTCGATCGCAAGCAGCGCGTCGGTCAGACGCCGCACCCACACCACATTGACCCCCTGGTCGCCCAGGGCGATGCGCACCCCGTTGCCCAGGTCCAGGTCGTCTTCAACCAATAGCAGTTTCATATCCTCCCCGATGCCGGCACACATGCCCGGGATTTCCCTAGGCCGGCAGTATGAGATCGGTCACCACCCATGTCATAGGTCATACCCCTGCCATTTAAGCCAATCTTCATGAATGACAAAGAAGGGCTTCAGCAGCGCCGCCCAGCATGCGAAGCCTCGGGATGCCGTCGCAGCCCGCTCTTTGCTCAACACCCATGAAGAAGCTTCGTTCCCTGTCATCCGGCCTGAATCTCGTCGCCCTGGCCACCCTGGGCTCCCTGTCGCAGACCGCCATGGCCCAGCTCGGCCCCGGTGGATCCGCGGCCAAGGGGGATGAATCCACCTTCACCCTGGGCGCCGGCCTCGGCGTCGGCCCCCGTTTCATGGGCTCGAAGGAAAACCAGGTCGGCCCGATCCTGCTGGCCGATTACCAGCACCACAGCGGCTTCTTCGCCAGCACCATGCGCGGCCTGGGCTGGGGCTCGGACATTGGCAACTTCAAGTACAGCCTGGCCCTGCATGCCCGCGGCGACCGCGACGAGAAGGACGGGAAGAGCGGCATCGGCGGCAACAAGGGCAGCAAGGAGCTGCGCGGCATGGGCAAGATCAAGTCCTCGGCCGTGGGCCTGCTGAACGTCGGCTACCAGGTGCATGACCGGGTCGGCCTGAGCGCCACCCTGGAGCTGCCGCTGACCAACCGCGACAACGGCCGCGCCCTGCACCTGGGCAGCAGCATCAAGCTGTTCGAGACCGACAAGGACAGCTTCTCGCTCGACGCCAGCGCCAGCTACGGCGACACCAAGTACCTGCGCACCTATTTCGGCGTCACCGCGGCCCAGTCGGCCGCTTCCGGCTACAAGCTCTACGCGCCCAAGTCCGGCTTCTACCAGGCCGATGTGAGCCTGGCCTGGCACCGCCAGATCGACAAGCGCTGGGGCATCATCGGCTCGATCGGCGCCACCCACCTGCTGGGCGACGCCGGCAAGAGCCCGCTGGCGCTGCGCAAGACCGCGCCGCAGGCCGGCGTGATCGTGACCTACAACTACTGAGGTCACGCTTTCGGGGCGCAATTCCGGGCAAAACGCTCGGCCACGGGCGGTTTGGGATAATCGCGGGTTCGCCCCGCATTCCCACCTCCTTGCGCCCCACCATGTCCGACCCGCAGTCCCTGCCGCCCGCCCTTGTCGACGTCGCCATCCTCGGCGGCGGCCCGGCTGGCTGCAGCGCGGCCAGCTGGCTGGCGCAGCTGGGCCTGAGCGTGGCCCTGGTCGAGCGCGCGCCGCGCTTGTGCGCCGCGCTGCAGTACCTGGACTTCGACCAGGACTGGGTGCTGGGCGCACCGGGCCAGACCCTGGCCGCGCTGGGTGATGCCTATGCGGCCCAGACCGCCGCCCAGCCCGGCCTGACCCTGCTGCTGGGCCGGCGCGCCGAACACCTGGACTGGAACGCCGGCGAGGGCTGGCGCCTGCGCCTGGACGGCGGCCAGGACCTGGCGGCGCGCACGCTGCTACTGGCCACCGGCCTGCGGCCGCAGCGCCCCACCCCCTATTTCCCCGAGGGCGCGCCGGCCCATCCGCGCGTGCTGGACGCCCAGGGCCTGACCCAGCGCCGCGCCGAGCTGCCGCCGGGCCGCACCCTCTTGCTGGGCGGCGGCGACAACGCGGCCGAGAACGCGCTCTACCTGCAGGCCCGCGGCCACCGTGTGACGCTCTGGTCGCGCAGCGACTGGCGCGCCCAGCAGGCCCTGGTCGAGCGCCTGGACGGCCTGGGCGCCGCGCTCGAGCAACGCCCGCGCGAGCCGCTGCCGAGCGCGCTCAGGCCCGACGCCGAGGGCGTGGCCGTGCTCTCCAAGCGCCATGGCGAGGAGCGCTTCGACCAGGTCGCGGTGCTGCTGGGCTTCGAGGCCGAGCCCTCGGCCTGGCTGCTGGTGGCCGATGCGCTGCAGCGCGCCGGCGTCACCGCGCCCTCGCACCCCTTCCGCGACGAGCCGCGCTTCGCGCCGCTGGGCCTGTTCGTGGCCGGCGACGCCAGCGGCCGCCAGCATCCCAGCGTGCAGACCGCCCTGGGCGATGGCGTCGTCGCGGCCAAGCAGATCGAATCCTTCCTGCGCCCGCTGCGCGAGGGCCAGCCGCCGCTGGCGCTGCGCCGCAACAACCGCCAGATCATCCACATCACCGGCCTGCGCTTCGGCGCCAACCTGGGCGTGCTGGACTTCGAGCGCGAGGGCCCGCAGCCGATCCAGGTCGATGCCGACGTCAACCTGGGCGCCCAGGCCATCGTCTCGCGCGACGCCGATATCGGCCATGTGCTGGACTACCGCAAGCTGCGCAGCATCATCATCGACGAATGCACCGCCGAGCACACCGACCTGCTGGAGGCGATGCTGGGCAAGCTCTGCACCCGGCTGATGAAGGTGCCGGGCGTGGTGGGCGTGCGCATCAAGGTGACCAAGCTCGAAATCTTCCCCGACTGCCAAGTCGCAATCTCCGCCGAATGCGGCCAATGGTGAACGTTATGACGACGACCGAACTCCTGACCCCCGACGCCGAACTGGCCGCCGCCGCCGAGAAGAAGCACGCGCATGAGATGAACAAGCTCAGCAAGCGCCTGCACCGCCAGGTGGGCCAGGCGATCGCCGACTTCAACATGATCGAGGACGGCGACAAGGTGATGGTCTGCGTCTCCGGCGGCAAGGACAGCTACTCGCTGCTGGACATCCTGATCAATCTGCGCGACCGCGCGCCGATCAAGTTCGACCTCGTCGCGGTCAACCTGGACCAGAAGCAGCCCGGCTTCCCCGAGGACGTGCTGCCGGCCTACCTGAAGTCGCGCGGCGTCGAGTTCCATATCGAGGAGCAGGACACCTACTCGATCGTCAAGCGCCTGGTGCCCGAGGGCAAGACCACCTGCAGCCTGTGCTCGCGCCTGCGCCGCGGCATCCTCTACCGCGTCGCCGGCGAGCTGGGCGCGACCAAGATCGCGCTGGGCCACCACCGCGACGACATCGTCACCACCCTGATGCTGAACATGTTCTTCGGCAGCCGCATGAAGGGCATGCCGCCCAAGCTGGTCAGCGACGACGGCAGGAACGTCGTGATCCGCCCGCTGGCCTATGTGCGCGAGTCGGACCTGGAGCGCTGGGCCGAGCACCGCGAGTTCCCGATCATTCCCTGCAACCTCTGCGGCAGCCAGCCCAATCTGCAGCGCGCCACCGTCAAGGCCATGCTGCAGGACTGGGACAAGAAGTTCCCGGGCCGGGTCGACAATATGTTCACCGCGATGGGCAATATCGTCACCTCGCACATGATGGACCGCCAGCTCTTCCCCTTCGAGACCATCAAGGCCACCGGCGCCCCGGTCACGGACGGCGACATCGCCTTCGACGAGGAAGAGCATTGCGGCACGACCGAGGCGGCGCCCTCGGTCATCAAGCTGGTGCGCGACGAGGACTGAGCGGCCGCGGCCGCCTGTCGCGCAGCTTTACAAGTGCCACACGCGGGGTCAACGAAGCGGGGCCACAATCGTTGGGTGAGATATCCGCATCACAACGAAGGAGGCTCCCGATGAACACCCTCACCCGAAGGCTGGCCCTGATCGGCCTGAGCGCCGCGGCCCTGCTGGGCCTGGGCGGCTGCGCCGCCCTGAACAGCGTCAGCGCCGATGCGCAGAGTTTCGGCAGCTGGCCGGCCGGTCGCCAGCCCGGCAGCTATGCCTTCGAGCGCCTGCCCTCGCAGCAGCAGAACGAGAAGAGCCAGGCCGAGCTGGAGGACGCCGCCCGCGCCGCGCTGGAAAAGGCCGGCTTCACCGCCGCGGCCGATACCAAGAGCGCCGATGTGCTGGTCTCGATCGGCGTGCGCGTCAGCCGCAGCGCCAACGCGGTCTGGGACGACCCGCTGTGGTGGCGCTGGAACGGCAGCTACTTCCATTGGCGCTATGGCCCGGCCTGGCGGCCCTACTACAGCCGCTGGGGCTACCCCTACCCGATGGATCCGATGATGGAGCGCCGCTATGACCGCGAGGTGGCCCTGCTGCTGCGCGACCGCAGGAGCAACGAACCGCTCTACGAGGCCCGCGCCAGCAACGACGGCAACACCCAGGGCAGCCTGAGCCTGATCGGCGCGCTGTTCGAGGCCTCGATGGTCGATTTCCCGCAGACCAAGCCCCAGCCCCACAACGTGACCGTGCAGTTGCCGCCCGGCAAATAAGCCCGTCACGCCATCCAACGATAATCGCGGCTTCCCATCTGGAAGCCGCTTTTCTTTTATGCCGCTGAACATCGTCATCATGGCCGCGGGCAAGGGTACCCGCATGAAGTCCACCCTGCCCAAGGTGCTGCACAAGCTGGCCGGCCGTTCGCTGCTGCGCCATGTGCTGGACACCACGGCCGAGCTGGGCGCCCAGCAGCGCCTGGTGATCACCGGCCATGGCGCCGAGCAGGTGGAGGCGGCCGTTGGCGGCCCTGGCATAGCCTTCGTGCGCCAGATGCCGCAGCTGGGCACCGGCCATGCGATCCAGCAGGTCGCGCCGCACCTGCCCGACAGCGGCAGCACCCTGATCCTGAGCGGCGACACCCCGCTGATCAGCGCCGCCACGACCGGCCAGCTGGTCGAGGCCTGCGGCGGCGAGCGCCTGGTGCTGCTGACCATCGACTACAGCGACCCGACCGGCTACGGCCGCATCCTGCGCGACGGCGAGGCGGTCAAGGCCATCGTCGAACACAAGGACGCCAGCCCGGAGCAGCGCCAGATTCGCGAGTGCTACACCGGCATCATGGCCGCCCCGAGCGCGGCGCTGAAGCGCTGGGTCGGCCAGCTCTCCAACAACAATGCCCAGGGCGAGTACTACCTGACCGACATCGTCGCGATGGCGGTGGCCGAGGGCGTGCCGGTGGTCGGCGTCAAGACCGCCAACGAGACCGAGGTGCTGGGCATCAACAGCCCGCTGCAGCTGGCCGATCTGGAGCGCCGCTTCCAGCGCCGCCAAGCCGAGGGCCTGATGGAGCAGCATGGCCTGCGCCTGGCCGATCCGGCGCGCTTCGACCTGCGCGGCAGCCTGGTCTGCGGCCAGGATGTCGAGATCGACGTCGGCTGCGTCTTCGAGGGCCGGGTCGAGCTGGGCGACGGCGTGCGGATCGGCGCCTACAGCGTGATCCGCAATGCCCGCATCGCCGCCGGCGCGCGCATCCACGAGTTCACCCATATCGACGGCGAGGCCCAGGGCGCCTCGGTCGGCGCCGGCGCGCTGATCGGCCCCTTCGCCCGCCTGCGCCCCGGCGCCGAGCTGGGCGCCGAGGTCCATATCGGCAACTTCGTCGAGGTCAAGAACTCGACCCTGGCCAAGGGCGCCAAGGCGAATCACCTGGCCTACCTGGGCGACGCCACGGTCGGCGAGCGCGTCAACTACGGCGCCGGCTCGATCACCGCCAACTACGACGGCGCCAACAAGCACCGCACGGTGATCGGCGCCGATGTGCATGTGGGCAGCAACTGCGTGCTGGTCGCCCCGATCGAGATCGGCGCCGGTGCCACGGTCGGCGGCGGCTCGACCATCACCAAGCCGGTCGAGCCGGGCGAGTTGGCGGTGGCGCGCGGCAAGCAGGTGGCGATCAAGGGTTGGGTGCGCCCCACGAAAAAGCGCTGAGCCGCTTCACAAAGCGCGACAAATTGCACACAAACCGCCGTCCAGCATCGACAATGCCCCTAAATGTCCCCGAACAGGGGACATGCTCTTCGCATCGCACTGCCTAGCATTGCGCTAAGCATGAGAGACGAAGGCCTTGTTGTATGCCGATCCACGCGTTGCCCGCCGATGAACTGCCGATGAGCGAGACCGATACCGCCTGGCAGGCCCTGGCCGAGATCAACACCAGCCCCAGCGAGGCCGAGGAACAGGCGGCGCGCAGCACCGCCCTGGAGCAGCTCGCGCTGCAGCATGCCCGCTGCGACGACGCCGCCAGCGCCTGCTACTACCTGTGCCGCAGCCTCGGCGCCGCGCGCCAGCTGGACGCCGGCGAGCCGGGCCTGGAGCTGCTGTTCGAGCTGTTGGGCGCGCTGGCCGACCTGCCGCTGCCGGCGGTCGAGCCCCAGCCGCCCGAGGTGCAGGGCGAGGCCGACGGCCTGGGCGTGTTCGAGCTGTGCCAGCAGCTGCAGGCCGCTCGCGAGCAGTCGCAGGAAGCCTGGCGCGAGCTGACCGAGGCCGACGCCCAGGACGGCACGCCGCTGCGGATTCACTGAGCCCCGGGGTCTAGGGCATCCGCGCATTGCCGCCGACCGCCCTCCCGCGCGATGCTGGGCCCCCGATCCGGTCAAGGAGGCTCTCGATGAAGCTGCTGAAGATCCTGCTCGCGCTGCTGCTGGCGCTGGTGTTGCTGCTGGGGCTCGGCGGCCTGCTGCTGTCATCCAAGTTCACCGTGACGCGCAGCGTGACCATCCAGGCCCCGCCGGACAAGGTCTACGGCCTGGTCGCGAACCCGCGCCACTGGAAGGACTGGTCGGTCTGGAACCGGCGCGATCCGGCGATGCAGATCGAGTACAGCGGCCCGGAATCGGGCAGCGGCGCGGTCTGGGCCTGGAAGAGCAAGAGCGAGGGCGACGGCCGCATGAGCTTCACCACCGCCGAGCCGGGCCGGCGCCTGGGCTATGAGCTGTACTTCCCCGACTTCGGCACCACCTCGGCCGGCGAATTCACGCTGGCGGCCGAGGGCGCGGGCACGCGTGTCACCTGGCGCATGGACGGGGACATGGGCCGCAACCCGCTGTTCCGCTGGCTGGCCCTGTTCGGCGACAAGATGGTCGGGCCCGATTTCGAGGCCGGACTGACGAACCTGAAGGCCCTGGCCGAGCGCCCCTGAGCGACACCCGCGGGTCCTGCCCATTTTTGCGGCAGGCCAGGCAAAGGCCAGCCGCATCAAGCACTTGGGCGCGCCATCGCCAGCTTGCCAACGGATTTATCCACAGGCGCTGGGGACTTCTTCGGCGCGCGCCGTCGCTCAGAGCGAGCGCCGCACATGGGCGGCCACCGCCGCCAGGGTCTCGTTCAGGCAGGTCCGCAGCGGCTCGAAGCCGGCATTGGGCTCGCGCGTGACCTCGTCCATGTAGATCGGGCGGCGGATCTCGATCTGCAGGCTGTGGCGCCGCTCGGCCGGCCGGCCGATGCGGCCGATCAGGGCCACGCCCTTGTAGGGGTCGTTGCGCGCGACGCTGTAGCCATGCCCGCGCAGGCAGGCCTCGATCACGTCCAGCAGCGCCGGCTCGCAGGTCGTGCCGTCGCGGTCGCCCAGCACGAAATCGGCCAGTTGGTCGCTGCGCGTCAGGCCCAGGCGCTCGAAGGCGTTGTTGGGCATCGAGTGCAGGTTCAGATGCCAGACCGCGCCGAAGCGCGCATGGGCGCCCTCCACCGCCGCGCCCAGCGCCGCGTGGTAGGGCTTCCAGCAATGCTCGATGCGCGCCTGCACCTCGTCGACCGCGAGCTTGCGGGCGTAGATCGGCAGGCCCTTGCCGATCTGGCGCCAGATCAGGCCGTAGCCCAGGCGCGTCTTCTCGCCCGGCGCCAGCGGCTCAGGCCAGGGTCCGCCCAGCAGCTCGGGATCGAGGTCGCCGAGCTCTCGGTTCGGGTCGATATAGCTGCGCGGGAAACGCGCGGCGATCAGGGTCGCACCATGGGCCGGCGCGTCGCGCCACAGCGCGTCGACATGGGTGTCCTCGCCGGCGCGCAGCTGCCACAGCGGCAGGCTGCTGGCGAAATCGTCCGGGTACTCGACGCCGCTGTGCGGCGAATCGCAGACCAGGGGCAGGTCTTGCCCCTCCGGCAGGCGCACGGTCAGGGCATTCTCGGGAGTGAACTTCATCAGGTCAAAAGACAACAGAGCTCTTATCGCGCGGAGTCCAGGGATCCGGCTCCGCCGGTCCCTCGGACTCGCCCCCTTGAGGGGGCGGCCGCAGGCCGTAGGGGGTGGGCCCCAGTCACTCGATCTTGATCTTCGCCTTCGTCGCGATGCGCTGGTACTTGTCCAGCGCGGCCTTGATCTGGGTCGCGAACTGTTCCGGGCTGTTGGCCATCGGGATGCCGGAGATCGATGCGGCCTTCTCCTTGAAGTCCGGCGTCTGCATCGCCTTGTGGGCCGCCTCGTGCAGCTTCTTCAGCACCGCCGGCGGCGTGCCGGCCGGGGCCACCAGACCGAACCAGCCGCCCTCGGCCATCTCGGCGAAGCCCAGCTCCTTGTAGGTCGGCACATCGGGCAGCACGGCCGCACGCTGCGGCGCCAGCACGGCCAGCGCGCGCAGCTTGCCGGTCTTGACGTTGGGCAGGGTCGACGGCAGGTTGTCGGTCATCGCGTTGACCACGCCGGCCAGCGCATCGGTCGAGGCCTGGCCCGCGCCCTTGTAGGGGATGTGCAGCAGCTCAATGCCGGCCAGGTCCATGAAGTTCTCGATGTTCACATGGCCCAGCGAGCCATTGCCCGGCGAGGCAAAGGTGTACTTGCCCGGCGCGGCCTTGGCCAGCGCGATGAACTCCTTCATCGTCTTGGCCGGCACGCTGGGGTGCACCACGAACACGCTGGGCACGGCCAGCACATTGGTGATCGGCGCGAAGTCCTTCACCGCGTCATAGGGCAGCTTGGCGTAGACGGCCGGGTTGGAGCCATGGGTGCTCTGCGTGGCCATGCCGATCGTGTAGCCGTCCGGCGCGGCCTTGGCCACCGCGTCGGCGCCCAGGGTGCCGCCGCCGCCGCCGCGGTTCTCGATCACGACGGTCTTGCCCAGGAAGGGGCCCATCTTGTCGGCCAGCAGGCGCGCCACCATGTCGGTCGAACCGCCGGCGGCGAAGGGCACGATCAGCTTGACCGGCTTCTGGGGATAGTCGCTGTTGGCCAGGGCGCCCAGCGGCGCCAGGCTCAGGGAGGCGGCCAGGGCAAGCAGAGAACGGCGGGCGAAGGTCGTCATGTCGGGGGCAAGGTGAATGAATGGATAGGTGGCGGCGATTCTGTGCTCTGCGCTCCGGGCATGGGTCGACAAATCCGCACGCCGCCATGCGCCAGGCTCATAGCAAAATCGGGGCCCATGCGCATCCGCTCCCCCTCGCTGCACGAGCTGCACGCCTTCGCCGCCACCGCCCGCCTGGGCAGCTTCTCGAAGGCCGCCGAACTGTTGTGCGTCACCCAGGGCGCGGTCAGCCGCGCGGTGGCGCGGCTGGAGGAGCATCTGGGCCAGAGCCTCTTGGTGCGCCAGGCGCGCGGCAACGAGCTGACGCCGGCCGGGCGCGACTACCTGGAGCTGATCGAGCCGGCGCTGCAGACCCTGGAGGCCGCGGCCGTCGCGCAGCGGGCGCCGGAGGCGACGACGCGGCTGCGCATCTCGGTGGCGCCGACCCTGGCCACCAAATGGCTGATCCCGCGCCTGCCGGACTGGCAGGCCCTGCATCCGCATATCGCGCTGAGCCTGGCGCCCTACCGGCGCGACGAGGATTTCTCCGACGCCACCGTCGACGCCTGGCTGCGCCCCGGCGAAAGCCAATGGCCGGCCGGCATCACGGCCGACTACATCGTCGGCCGCGAGATCGTGCCGATCTGCCATCCGCAGGAGCTGCGCGGCCGCCAGGCGCTGCGCGAACCGGCCGAGCTGCTGGGCCGCCCGCTGCTCTATCACAGCAACTATCCGGACAACTGGCGGCTCTGGCTGGCCGCCGCCGGCGTGCGCGATGCCAACCCCAAGCCCAGCGCCGATTTCGAGCAAGTGGCGATGCTGGTGCAGGCGGTGATGGCGGGCCTGGGCGTCGCGGTGGTGCAGCGCTGCCTGATCGACGACGAGCTGGCCGGCGGCCGCATCGCGATCCCCTTCGACCGCCCGGTGCAGCTGGAGCGCGGCTACATGCTGTGCACCCGCAAGAGCAGCCAGACGCAGCGCGCGCTGCGCAGCCTGCGCCAGTGGCTGCTCGCTCAGGGCTGATCCAGGCCGAACAGCGCCGCGCCATTGCCCCAGCCGATCTTGCGCGCCGCCTCCGGCGGCAGCTCGCCGAGCCAGGCGCGGGCCTCGGCCATCAGGCCCTCGTAGTACTGCCAGCGCTGGTTGACCCAGGTGTCGGAACCGACCAGGAAGCGCTCCGGCTGCTCGCTCAGCAGCGCGCGCCAGGCCGGGTCCAGCCGGCCGCCGGCCGTGGTCAGGCCCGGCCGGTAGGACAGCTCGCCCAGCAGCAGCGGATAGCGCGCCAGCAGCTCGCGCACCCGCGCGATCGGCACGCCGCCGATGCCGGTATGGGCCCAGATCAGCCGCGCCTTCGGCGCATGGGCCATCAGCTTGTCGACCGCCACATCGTCGACATGGGCCAGCACCGCCAGCCCGCGTTCGGCCGCCAGCTGCATCAACTTCTTCGCCACCGGGCCGTCGGCGTTCGCGCTGTCGTAGAGATGGAATTCGCCCAGGCCGCGGTAGGGGCCGGCCGGCGTGCCGCGCGCCAGCTCGTCCAGCACCAGGCGGTAGATGCTCTCGTCGGCGAACCAGCCGCCGTAATCGTCGCGGTTGCGATACAGGCGCAGGAAGGGCACGACCCGCACGCCGGCGGCCCGGGTCGTCTCGCGCGCCGCGGCCAGGCTTTGCGTGCCGGCATTCGGGCGGCTGTTCGCGACGATCGCGCGCACGCCGCTGCGCTGCATGCGGCCCAGCACATCGGCCAGCGGATGCGGGCCCTGGGCCTCGTCGTTGTAATGCAGATGGGCGTCGAACAGGGGGCCGGCATAGGGCAGCGTTTGCGCCGCCGCGCCGCAGGTCCCGACCAGACCGGCCGCAACGAGCAGCAAGGCTGCGATCGGCCGACGCATCGGCTCAGCTCGGCGAACGCAGCTGGCGCTCGTGGCCGGCGATCAGGCGGCTGACACGCGAGACCGACAGGCCCAGCTCGCCGGCCAGCGCGGTCATCGACAGGCCGCCCTCGGTATGGGCGCGGTACAGGGCCTGCTCGCGGGAGCCACTCTCGCGCAGCCATTGCGCCCAGGGGCGCGGGGCACGCCGCGGCCTGGCCGCCGCGGCCCGGGCCGGCGCGCCGCGCCCGCCGAGCATGCGGCGCACAAAGGCCTCGTCGCCCAGGAAGATCTGCTGGCGCAGATGCGGCCAGATGTCCAGCTCCGGCTCGGCGGCCAGCAGCTTGGCATAGCGCTCGGCGGCGCGGCGCTGGTCGGCCGCACCGCGCGCCTCGCGGCCCAGCACATGGCCGAACAGGCCCAGCACGTCCAGCCAGTCCGGCACCTCGGTCAGGCCGGTGTGGGCGCCCAGGCTGTGCCAGGGCCAGTCGCCGCCGCGCCGGGCCAGGCCCAGGCGCTGCGCGCTGAGGTCGACATAGCGGCAGACATCCAGCAGCAGCCGTTCGCGGTCCACCAGCAGGGCCTTGAAGCGGCCCTGGAACAGCGGCCCCTCGCCGCCGTGGCGGCGGTTGTAGCTCTGCGTGTAGACGCCGTTGATATGGCGCATCAGGCGCGAGAGATTGGCCTGGCGCGTGTAGAGCAGCAGCTGGTAATGATCGCCGGCAAAGCTGTAGGCCAGCAGCTGCGCATCGAAGCGGTGCATCGCCTGGGCCAGCACCGCCAGCAGGGTGGTGCGGTCGGCGTCGTCGGCAAAGATCGGCGCCCCATGCTCGCCATGCGAGGTGACATGGTAGACGGCGCCGGCGAACTCGATGCGTGGGGGTCTGGCCATGTTGCAACTTAGTCCAGCGATCCGCAAAAGGCAAGGCCTGACCCCCGCGAAAAACCCGGCCCATACCCCCATCGGTGCGGGGTCCCGCGACACCTCGATGAGGTACAAACGCGGCTTCCCAGCCCTGCCCACCTGTCACCCATGGCCACCAGCCTGCTTGCCCTGCTCGACGACATCACCTCGGTGCTGGACGACGTCGCCATCCTCTCCAAGCTGGCGGCCAAGAAGACCAGCGGCGTGCTGGGCGACGACCTGGCGCTGAACGCCCAGCAGGTGACAGGTGTTGCCGCCGAGCGCGAGCTGCCGGTGGTCTGGGCCGTCGCCAAGGGCAGCTTCATCAACAAGGCGATCCTGGTGCCGGCCGCGCTGGCGATCAGCGCCTGGGCGCCCTGGGCGGTCACGCCGCTGCTGATGGTGGGCGGCGCCTTTCTGTGCTTCGAGGGCTTCGAGAAGGTCGCGCACAAGCTGCTGCACGGCAGCGCCGCCGAAGCCGAGCGCGAGGCCCATGGCCGCGCCGCGGCCGATCCGGCGGTGGACCTGGTGGCGCTGGAAGAGGACAAGATCAAGGGGGCGGTGCGCACCGACTTCATCCTCTCGGCCGAGATCATCGCGATCACCCTGGGCACGGTGGCGGGCAGCGACTTCACCACCCGGCTGCTGGTGCTGACCAGCATCGCGCTGCTGATGACGGTGGGCGTCTACGGCCTGGTGGCCGGCATCGTCAAGCTGGATGACGCCGGCCTGGCGCTGTCGCGCAAGCCCGCGACCCGCGGCCTGGGCCAGGCCATCCTGACCGCCGCGCCCTGGCTGATGAAGGCGCTGTCGGTGGCCGGCACCGCCGCGATGTTCCTGGTCGGCGGCGGCATCCTGACCCATGGCCTGCCCTGGCTGCACGGGGCGATCCAGCAGCTGGTGGTGGCGCTGGGCGTCGGCGGCTTCGCCCAGACCCTGGTCGAGCTGCTGGCCGACGCGCTGAGCGGCATCATCGCCGGCGGCCTGGTGGTGGCGGTCGTCACCCTGGTGCAGCGCCTGCGCGGGCGCTGATATCGACTCAGTCGTCGCGCTGGTAGCGCGGCAGCCGCGCGCCGCAGTCGCGGCAGAAGCGCGCCTCGGGCAGATGGCCCTCGCTGAGGCATTCATGGCAGCTGCGCGTCGTGGTCGGCCGGCCGCGCCGCGCCGCCGTCATCTCGGCGGTGACGATGCCGGTCGGCACCGCCAGCACGCCCCAGCCCAGCAGCATCATCACCGAGGCGATCGCGCGGCCCAGGTCGGTCTTGGGTGTGATGTCCCCGAAGCCCACCGTGGTCATGGTCGTGATGGCCCAGTAGACGCTGGCCGGGATGCTGGTGAAGCCGTTGCCCGGCCCCTCGACCACGTACATCACCGTGCCCATGATCACCACCACCATCATCACGATGGAGATGAAGACCTGGATCTTGCGCGCGCTGGCGCGCAGCGCCTCGACCAGCAGCGCGTACTCGGCCACATAGGCACCCAGCTTCAGCACCCGGAAGATGCGCAGCAGGCGCAGCACCCGCACGTCGACCAGCGCATAAAGCTCCGGCACGAACAGCGCCAGATAGGTCGGCAGCACCGCCAGCAGGTCGACCACGCCGTAGAAGCTGCGCGCATAGCGCCAAGGGCGGCGCACGCAGGCCAGGCGCAGCAGGTACTCGAGCGTGAACAGCGCGGTCAGCAGGTATTCGGCCAGGCTCAGCACCGGGCCGAAGCGGGCCTTGACCGCCGCGACGCTCTCCAGCATCACCACCGCGATGCTGAACAGCACCAGCGCGATCAGGCCCAGGTCGAAGGCGCGGCCGGCACGGGTGTCGGCCTCGAAGATGATGGTGTAGACCTTGAGGCGCCAGCCCGCCAGCGGGCGGCCCAGGCGTTCGGCCTCGCTGCTGCTGGCGCGGGCGGGCTTGGTATCGGTATTCTTGGACATCACCGACCGCACTGTAGCGGCAGCCCTCGCGCATCACCGAGAATCACGCCATGAAAACGCACCAGATCGAGATCCAGAAGTTCAAGGCCGCCTCCACCACCAGCAACGGCCTGGTGTTGTTCAAGGTGGATGCCCTGGTCTCGCCCAAAGAGCCGATCGAGGGCATCGAGCCCAGCAGCGTGATCAGCATGACCGAGGCCAATGCCCGCGTGCTGCTGGCCCTGCTGAAGGCGCAGATCGCCGAATTCGACAACAAGAAGCCCAAGAGCCGCCACGGCCGCCACGGCTGAACCCGCGCGCCACCAGGACCCACGCCATGGAATATCCCCGCTACAACCCCGCCTCCGACAACCTGCCGCTGTCCGACGACGAGCTGAACCAGCTCGACGACCTGCTGGCCGCCCTGCCCAGCGATGCCGCGCTGAACATCGAGGCGCTGGACGGCTATCTGGTGGCCCTGCTGCTGAGCCCCACCCCGCTGCCCGAGCTGCCCGGCGCGGCCTGGCTGCCCACCGTCTGGGGTGGCGACGGCGCCGATGGCCAAGCCCCCTTCGCCAGCGGCAAGCAGCGCAAGAAGCTGAGCCTCTTGGTGCTGCGCCATCTGCATGGCATCGCCTGCCAGTTGCGCGACCGGCCCGAGGGCTGGGAGCCAATCTTCAGCGTGGCCGAGCAGGAAGAAGGCGAGGAGCTGGTCGACGCCGAGGACTGGTGCACCGGCTTCATGCTGGCGGTCGACCTGGCCGCCGAGGCCTGGACCCCGCTGTTCGAGCGCGACAAGACCGCCGCTGCGCTGGCCCCGATCGCACTGCTGGGCGGCGACGAAAGCGGCCTGGCGCCCGAGGAGCGCGCCCGCCTGGGCGATCTGCAATGGCGTGACGCGCTGAGCCGCGAGGTGCCGGAAGGCGTGCTGACCCTGTGGACCCTGCGCGGCCAGCCGGCGGCCTGAGACGATGACGACGATGATGCGACGCGCGAGAACCCTCTTCCGCCCCGCGCTGCTGCTGACGGCCGCCCTGCTGGCCGGCTGCGGCAGCACCGTGGTGAACCCGGTCAGCGGCCGCGCCGAGCGCAGCGTGATGAGCCTGGGCCAGGAGGTCGAGGAAGGCCGCAAGGCCCACCAGGAGGTGCTGAAGGAATACAGCGCGCTCGACGACCCGAAGCTGCAGGCCTATGTCGGCGCGCTGGGCCGCAAGCTGGCCGCGCAGTCGCATCGCGCCGAGCTGGAATGGCATTTCACCGTGCTGGACAGCCCCGAGGTCAATGCCTTCGCCCTGCCCGGCGGCTATATCTACGTGACCCGCGGCATCCTGGCCTATATGGAGAACGAGGCCGACCTGGCCGGCGTGATCGGCCATGAGATCGGCCATGTCACCGCGCGCCATGGTGCGCAGCGCGCCACCCGCCAGCAGAACGCCGGCCTGGGCGTGCTGGCCGCGACCGTGCTGGGCGCGATGCTGGAGTCGCGCGGCGTCGGCGGTGCCACCGACCTGGCGGGCCAGGTCTCGCAGGGCGTGGCGGCCGGCTATGTGGCCTCCTACAGCCGCGAGCAGGAGCTGCAGGCCGACCAGCTCGGCGCCGAGTACCTGTCCCGCACGCACTACGATCCCAAGCACATGATCGAGGTGATCCAGGTGCTGAAGGACCAGGAGCAGTACGCGGCCGACCAGGCCCGTGCCCAGGGCCGCCAGGCGCCCAGCGGCGGCGGCTGGCTGGCCTCGCACCCGAGCAACGAGGCGCGCCTGCAGCGCATCCGCGACGAGGCCGCGCAGCTCAGCCCGGGCGGCGCGCCGGTCGATGCCGGCCGGGCGCCCTTCCTGAAGGCGATCGAGGGCATGGACTTCGGCGACAGCGCGGCCCAGGGCCTGGTGCGCGGCGCCCATTTCCTGCATCCCGCGCTGGACATCGCGCTGACCGCACCGGCCGGCTGGCAGCTGCAGAACAGCGCCGACCAGTTGACCGTGATCAGCCCGGCGCGCGACGCCGCGCTGATCCTGCAGGCCGTGCCGGCCCGCGCCGGCAGCTCGCACGAGGCCATCCTGCGCCAATGGGGCGCCGAGCAGGGCCGCACCGAGGCGCGCCAGATCAACGGCCTGACGGCGACCCATTTCAGCGGCCTGCGGCGCGACTCGAAAGGCCAGCGCAGCCAGGCCACGCTGACCCTGGTGAACGGCAGCAAGGGTCAGGTCTATGCGCTGGTCTATGCCGCGCGCGACGCCCAGGCCCTGCAGCAGCGCCGCGCGGCCCTGGCCCAGGCCGAGGGCAGCTTTCGCGCGCTGACGGCCGAGGACCGCAAGCTGGCCAAGCCCTGGCGCATCGCGCTGAAGCCCTTCCCGGCCGGCGGCTTCGCCGAGCTGGCCAAGGGCTCGGTGGTCGACGAGGCCCGGCTGCGCCTGCTGAACGGCCGCTATGGCGCCGCCGGCGGCCTGCCGGCGGCGGGTCAGCAGGTCAAGGTGGTGGTGGCCGCGCCCTGAGCGGCCACCACCGGGATTCCTCCCCCGCAAGGAGGTCACCGCCGGGCGGTCTTCTCGGCTAGTATCGGCCCTGCGCCGCCCGCCGCCCGATGCGCCCCGCGGCCCCTCATGCTTGTCAAAGTCTTCGCCAGTTTTGGTCTGCTGATCTGCCTCGCGCTGGCGGTCCATATGTGCCTGGGCCGGCATCAGCGGCTCTGGCTGGAGACCCGCCTGACCCGCGCCTGGCAGGGCCTGCGCCAGCGCCTGGAGCGCCGCTTCAGCGCCCGCGAGCGCCGCCGCGCCGCCCATGAGGCCGCGCTGGAAGCGATCGAGCGCGCAAAGCGCGGCAGCGGCGGTGGTGGCAATGTCGAAGGCCAATGGGACGGCAACGTCTATCGCCCCAAGCGCTTCGAGAAACCCCCTAAGTAACAGCCCACCCCCTACGCGCTGCGCGCGCCCCCTCAAGGGGGCACGTCCGCAGGACCGGCAAAGCCGGATCCTCGGACGTCGCTGGGTGATACCCCCGTCAGGTCAACAGAACGTCGAGCGCGCGCAGGGCCTCCAGCGCCCCCGCGGCCAGGCCGACATCGCGGCCGCTCGGCACCGTCGACTCGCGCGGGTTGATGCGCAGCAGCCGGCCGTTCAGGCGCTGCAGCACATGCTGGCCGAAGATGCGCACCGAGGGCACGGCGGTGCCGGCCCCCAGCTCGATCACCAGCGGCCGGCGCGCCGCGGCCAGCTGCGGCGCGACGCGCCTCGCCTGCTCGCGTTCGCGCGCGTCGACCCAGGCCTCGTCGCTGAACATCAGCACATTGGGCCGGGCCAGCGCGCCGCAGCGCGGGCATAGCGGCGGCTCGTTCGTCAGCTCGCAGCGGTCCTCGTCCACCGTTGGCTCGAAGTCGTCGGCCGACCAGACCTCGTCGCCGCAGGGCGCGCTGCATTGCAGATGCCGCAGCGAGCCATGGCATTCCCAGATCGCGGCCTCGTCAACGCCGGCGGCCTGGAACTGGCCGTCGACATTGCTGGTGTAGACGATGGCGCCATGGTCGGTGTGCGCGGCCCAGCGCTGCAGGATCGCGAAACCGGCATGGGGTCGGGTCTTGCGATACAGCGCCAGGCGGTGGCCGTAGAAGCCCCAGGCCTGGCGCGGCGCTTCAGCGAAGCGTTGCGGGTTGGCCGCGGCATAGAAGTCGATGCCGGCCCTCGCCAGGGCCGGATAGGCGTTCCAGAAGCCCTCGCGACCGCGGAAGTCCGGCAGGCCGGAATCGACGCCCATGCCGGCGCCGGCCGCGATCACCAGCAGGTCGGCCTGCTCGACCAGCTCGGCCGCATGTTCAAGCAACTCAGAGCGCACGCGCCAAGACCGGTTTCAGCGCCACCCCGGTATGGCTGCCCGAGGCGACCACGGCCTCCGGCGTGCCGGCCACCACCACCGCGCCGCCGGCGCTGCCGCCCTCGGGGCCCATGTCGATGACCCAGTCGGCCTCGGCGATCACGTCCAGGTCATGCTCGATCACGACCACCGAATGCCCGCCCGCGACCAGCCGGTGCAGCACGCGGATCAGCTTCTCGACATCGGCCATGTGCAGGCCCACGGTCGGCTCGTCCAGCACATAGAGCGTGTGCGGCGCCTTCTGGCCGCGGCGCGTGACGTCGTCGCGCACCTTGACCAGCTCGGACACCAGCTTGATGCGCTGCGCCTCGCCGCCCGAGAGGGTCGGGCTGGGCTGGCCCAGGGTCAGGTAGCCCAGGCCCACGTCCTTCAAAAGCTGCAGCGGATGCGCGATGTTCGGCATCGAGGCGAAGAACTCCACCGCCTCGTCGACCTCCATCGCCAGCACGTCGCCGATGCTTTTTCCCCGCCAGCTGACGCCCAGGGTCTCCGGGTTGAAGCGCTGGCCATGGCATTGGTCGCACAGCACCTTGACGTCCGGCAGGAAACTCATCTCGATGGTCTTCATGCCCTGGCCCTCGCAGCCGGGGCAGCGGCCCTCGCCGGTGTTGAAGCTGAAGCGGCCCGGCGCATAGCCGCGCGCCTTCGATTCCAGGGTCTCGGCGAACAGCTTGCGGATCGCATCCCAGAAGCCGATATAGGTGGCCGGGCAGCTGCGCGGGGTCTTGCCGATCGGCGTCTGGTCCACCTCCAGCACGCGGTCCACCTGCTTGTGGCCCGTGATGCCGGCGGCGCCGACCCATTGGCTCGGATCCTTGCGCAGCGGCACGGCCATTGCCATATTGGCGAGCAGCACGTCGCGCGCCAGGGTACTCTTGCCCGAGCCCGAGACGCCGGTGATCGCCACCAGCCGGTGCAGCGGCACATCCACCGTCACGTTCTTCAGGTTGTGCAGCTCGGCGGCCAGCACGGTCAGCTTCGGCGCATCGGGCTCGATGGCTCGGCGCTCCTGCAGCGGGTGCAGCAGGGGCCAGGCCAGGAAGCGGCCGGTCAGGGAATCCGCGTGCAGCGCCAGCTCGGCCGCCGTGCCCTGCGCCACCACCGTGCCGCCGCGCTTGCCGGCGCCGGGGCCGATGTCGATGATGTGGTCGGCGCGGCGGATCGTGTCCTCGTCATGCTCGACCACCACCAGAGTGTTCCCCTTGTCGCCCAGCGTGCCGAGCGCCTTCAGCAGGATCTGGTTGTCGCGCGGATGCAGGCCGATGGTCGGCTCGTCCAGCACATAGCAGACGCCCTGCAGATTCGAGCCGAGCTGGGCCGCCAGGCGGATGCGCTGGGCCTCGCCGCCCGAGAGCGTCGGCGCCGCGCGGTCCAGGGTCAGATAGCCCAGGCCCACCTCCTCCAGGAACTCCAGCCGACCGCGGATCTCGCTGACCACATCGCGCGCGATGTCGGCATCGCGGCCGACGAGCCGCAGGCCCTCGATCCAGGCCCGCGCCTCGCCGACGCTCCAGGACGCCACCGTGCTGATCGCCTGATCCTCGAAGCTGACCGAGCGCGCCGTCGGGTTCAGCCGTGCGCCATGGCAATCCGGGCAGGGCCGGTCGGCCAGGCCCTCGACCTCGGCCTCCTCGGACGGGAAGGCCTGCTCACGGCCGCGGTTGTCCTTGTCCTGCTGCGAATCGTCCAGCGCTTTGCGCTGCTCGCGGGTCAGGGCAAGACCCGTCCCCACGCAGCCGGCGCACCAGCCATGCTTGCTGTTGTAGCTGAACATGCGCGGATCCAGCTCCGGATAGCTGGTGCCGCAGGCCGGGCAGGCACGCTTGGTCGAGAACACCTTGACCTGGCCAATCGCCGCGGTGCTGCGGCCGGCCTTGATCGCATCCTGCAGCCCGTCCAGGGGGCTTAAGCAGTGCAGCACGCCCTTGCCATGGTCCAGGGCCTTGGCGAGCAGCTCGCGCAGCTCGGGCTCCTTGTCGGCGCTGATGACCAGATCGCCGACCGGCAGCTCCAGGGTGTGCTCCTTGAAGCGGTCCAGGCGCGGCCAGGGCGCGGTCGGCAGGAACTCGCCGTCGACGCGCAGATGGCTGTGGCCGCGCGCCTTGGCCCATTTGGCCAGGTCGGTGTAGAGGCCCTTGCGGTTCACCACCAGCGGCGCCAGCAGGCCGACATGCCGGCCCTTGTAGTCGCGCAGCAGCTGGGCCGCGATCGACTCGACGCTCTGCGGCTTCACCGGCGTGCCGTCATGGATGCAATGCTGCACGCCCAGCTTCACATAGAGCAGGCGCAGGAAATGCCAGACCTCGGTGGTGGTCGCCACAGTGCTCTTGCGGCCGCCGCGCGACAGGCGCTGCTCGATCGCCACCGTTGGCGGGATGCCCCAGACCGCGTCCACCTCGGGCCGGCCGGCCGGCTGCACGATGGAGCGGGCATAGGCGTTCAGCGATTCCAGGTAGCGACGCTGGCCCTCGTTGAACAGGATGTCGAAGGCCAGGGTCGACTTGCCCGAGCCCGAGACGCCGGTGATCACATTGAACTTGCCGCGCGGGATCGAGACATCGACCGACTTCAGGTTGTGCTCGCGCGCGTTGACGATGCGGATCGCATCCTCGGCGGCGGCGCGGCGGGCGCGCACGATGCTCTGCAGCGGGCGCCCCTCCTCCACCGGCATCGCCGGGCGGTCCATATGCTGCGCATATTCGCGCAGCGCCGCCGCGGTGTGCGAGCGCGGATGCTCCTTCAGCTCCTCCGGCGTGCCGACCGCGACGATCTCGCCGCCGTCCTCGCCGCCCTCGGGGCCGAGGTCGATCAGCCAGTCGGCCGCGCGGATCACATCCAGGTTGTGCTCGATCAGGATCAGCGAGTGGCCGGCCGACAGCAGCTTGCGCAGCGCGCGCATCAGCTTGGCGATGTCGTCGAAATGCAGGCCGGTGGTCGGCTCGTCGAACAGGAACAGCGTGCCCTTCTTCGCCACCGCCTGGCGGGTCTTGCTGGCGCTGGTGGCCGCCTCGGCCAGGAAGCCGGCCAGCTTCAGGCGCTGCGCCTCGCCGCCCGACAGGGTCGGCACCGGCTGGCCCAGCTTGATGTATTCCAGGCCGACATCGACGATGGGCTGCAGCTTGGCCACCACCTCGCGGTCGTCCCTGAACAGCGACACCGCCTCGCTGACCGTCAGCTCCAACACATCGGCCACGCTGAGCTCACGATCAAAGCGCGACAGCTTCACATCCAGCAGCTCGGCCCGGTAGCGGCGCCCGTCGCAATCGGGGCAGCGCAGGTAGACGTCGGAGAGGAACTGCATCTCCACATGCTCGAAACCCGAGCCGCCGCAGGTCGGGCAGCGGCCGTCACCGGCGTTGAAGCTGAACATGCCGGCGCCGTAGCTGCGCTCCCGGGCCAGCGGCGCATCGGCGAACAGCTTGCGGATCTCGTCGAAGGCACCGACATAGCTGGCCGGATTCGAGCGTGCGGTCTTGCCGATCGGCGACTGGTCGACGAACACCGCGTCGGCCAGATGGTCCGCGCCCAGCAGGCGGTCATGCACGCCCGGCGCCTCGGTGGCCTGGCCGAAATGGCGCGCCAGCGCCGGATAGAGCACGTCCTGCATCAGGGTGCTCTTGCCCGAGCCGGAGACACCGGTGACCACCACCATGCGCTGCAGCGGGAACTCGACGCTGACGTTCCTCAGGTTGTGCTCGCGCGCGCCCTCCAGGATCAGCTTGGGCGTGCCGGCCTCGACCACACGCTTGATGCCCATGCCCACATGCTTGCGCGCGCCCAGGTAGGCGCCGGTCAGGGTGTCGGCGCTGCGGATCTGCTCCGGCGTGCCGTCGAACACGATCGCGCCGCCCTTCTCGCCCGGGCCCGGGCCCATGTCGATCAGGCGGTCGGCGGCCAGCATCACCGCCGGGTCATGCTCGACCACGACCAGGGTGTTGCCGGCGTCGCGCAGGCGCTGCATCGCCTGCACGATGCGGTTCATGTCGCGCGGATGCAGGCCGATGCTGGGCTCGTCCAGCACGAACAGGGTGTTGACCAGCGAGGTGCCCAGGGCCGTGGTCAGGTTGATGCGCTGCACCTCGCCGCCGGACAGGGTGCGGCTCTGGCGGTCCAGGGTCAGGTAGCCGATGCCGACATCGCAGAGGTACTTGAGCCGGTTGCGGATCTCGTCCAGCAGCAGCTTCAGCGCCTCGTCCAGCATGGTGCTGGGCAGCTGCAGCTCGTCGACGAAGCGGCGCAGCCGATGCAGCGGCAGCTGCATCATGTCGTGCAGCGCCAGGCCCGGCAGCGCCTCCAACTGCGCGCGACTCCAGGCCACGCCCTCGGGCATCACCCGCTCGGCAGGCGGCAGCACCGCGTCGGCCAGTTCCTTGGCGCCGACACGCCACAGCAGCGCCTCGGTCTTCAGCCGCGCGCCGTTGCAGGTGCCGCAGGTGGTGTAGCTGCGGTACTTGGACAAGAGCACGCGGATGTGCATCTTGTAGGCCTTGCTCTCCAGGTAGTCGAAGAAGCGCTTGACCCCGTACCACTGCTTGTTCCAGTTGCCGTTCCAGGCCGGGCTGCCGTTGACCACCCAGTCACGCTGGGCCTGGGTCAGCTGGTTCCAGGCGGTGTCGCGCGGGATGCCGGCCTCGCCGGCGTACTTCATCAGGTCGTCCTGGCATTCCTTCCAGGCCGGCGTCTGCATCGGCTTGATCGCGCCGCCGCGCAGGGTCTTCTTCTCGTCGGGGATCACCAGGCCCAGGTCGACGCCGATCACGCGGCCGAAGCCGCGGCAGGTCTCGCAGGCGCCCATCGCCGAGTTGAAGGAGAACAGCGCCGGCTGCGGGTCCTGGTAGCGCAGGTCGCTGTCGGGGCAATGCAGGCCGGTCGAGTAGCGCCACAGCTCGGGCTCGGGGCCTTCCTCGGCCGGCAGCACGTAGACATTGAGCCGGCCGCTACCGCGCTTCAGCGCCAGCTCGATCGCCTCCATCGCGCGCTGCTTGTCGGCGCCCTGGATGCGAAAGCGGTCCGCCACCACGTCCAGCAGCTTGCGCGGGCCGGTCGGTGTGCCGACCTCGCGTTCGGCCTGGATGCGGGTAAAGCCGCTGGCCGACAGCCATTGCTGCACCTGCTCGGCGCTGGTGCCGGCCGGCAATTCAACTGGAAAGGTGAGTATCAGCCTGGGATCATTTGTAGCCGTTCTTTGCAGAAGTTCGGCGTAAATCGTCTGCGCCGTGTCGTGGCGCACCGCCTGCGCGGTCTGCTTGTCGAACAATCCGGCGGCGCGCGCGAACAGCAGCTTCAGGTGATCGTTCAGCTCGGTCATCGTGCCGACGGTCGAACGGCTGGTGCGCACCGGGTTGGTCTGGTCGATCGCGATCGCCGGCGGCACGCCGTCCACCTTGTCCACCGCCGGCCGGTCCATGCGGTCCAGGAACTGGCGGGCATAGGCCGAGAAGGTCTCGACATAGCGGCGCTGCCCCTCGGCGTAGAGGGTATCGAACACCAGGCTGGACTTGCCGGAGCCGCTGGGGCCGGTGACCACGGTCAGCTCCCCGGTCCTGAGATCCAGGTCCAGGTTCTTCAGATTGTGTTGACGCGCGCCGCGGATGCGGATCTGACCTTCGGACATTGCTGACGGGGCCTCGGGAAAGCAGGACCGGACATTCTAGGGAGCCGCGGGCGCCATTCCTGTCAGCAGGGCGACTGCGCTGGATCAATCCCGCTGTCAAGGCCCTTCTGAGGGGAAACGCGCGCCGTTGCACTGGCGCCGCGCCCGGGCAACAATTGACCCCGCGGTCGCTTCCCTGGGCAAGAGTCATGTCAAGGGCCCCCGGGGCGAGCCGATCGTGACAGGGAACGCACCGGGTCACCCGCCGCCCACGCCCGGGACAGGATCACAGAGGCCCAAGAATGATGACGACACAGACCCTCACCCCCTTCAACGGCCCGCCCCTGCGGGCCCAGCCCGGCGAGAACGCGCCAGGCCATGCCGCCGTGGCCGGCGCCGCCCCCGGCGGCGAGCCGCTGGACGAGGCGGTCAAGCCGACCGTGCTGCTGGTCGAGGACAACCATATCAACCAGGTGGTGGCGCTGGAGTTCCTGTCGCTGATGGGCGTGCACAGCCGCCTGGCCAAGAACGGGCTGGAAGCGGTGTCGCTGTGCCTGGAGGCCGCGCCGGACCTGGTGCTGATGGACATCCAGATGCCCGGCATGGACGGTCTGGAATGCGCGCGCCGCCTGCGCGAGCTGCAGCGCGAGGGCCAACTGCCCGCCTTCCCGATCCTGGCCCTGACCGCCCATGCGCTGGAGGCCGATGTGGTCGCCAGCCTGGACGCCGGCATGGACGAGCACCTGACCAAGCCGCTGGACTTTGTCGCGCTGCGCGCGCGGCTGGGGCGCTGGCTGAAGCTGCCGGGCCTGAACTGAATCGTCATCGCCAGGCGGCGATCGCTTCCTCCCAAATTGCCGGGCTGCGCGCCACCAGCAGACCCGTTCGAGGGTCGCTGGCGCGATAGGGTTCACGATCCAGCCGCGCCGCGCGGCCGCCGGCTTCCTCGATGAACAGCGTGCCGGGCGCATGGTCCCAGGCCAGGGTGCGCCAGTACAGCACCGCGTCATAGTCACCCGCCGCCAGCGCCGGATATTCGGCGCCGGCGCAATTGACACCCGGCAGTATCTCGATGTCTCGCCAGGCCGCCATGCGTGCCTTCTCGGCCTCGGGCAGGAAGCGCGTCTTGACGATGGTGCGGCGCAGGCCTGCGCCTGCAGCGTCGATGCGCAGGCGTTCGCCGTCGCGCCACGCGCCGCCGCCCCGCTGGGCCCGGTGCAGCACGCCGGACAGCGGATCAAGCATCCAGGCTGCCACCGTCTCGCCATGCTCCAGCAGCGCCACCATCGAGGACAGCGGCTCGCGCCCGGCGATGAAGTTGTTGGTACCGTCCAGCGGATCGACCAGCCAGACCCGGCCCTCGTCCAGCCGGTCCAGCAGCTGCGGCGTCGCCGCGCATTGCTCCTCGCCCACCACCACCGAGCCCGGCAGCAGCGCGCGCAGCGCCGGCGTCAGCCGGGCCTCGACCTCGCGGTCGACGACCGTGACCCATTCGCCCGGCGACTTCTCGATCGCCTCGCCCGCCGACAGGCGGCGAAAGCGCGGCGCGATCAGGGTGGTGGCGGTGTCGCGCAGCAGCGCGGCGACATGGTCGAGCAGGGAGTCGGTGTGCATCGGGGCATGTTAGGCCCTCAGGCGGAGCACCCCTCGGCATCGGCAAAGTACAGCACCATCCGCAGATGCCGGTGCTCGTCAACGATCAAGGTCTCGTGCCGGAACGCCCGCGGCTCGCCCTCGGCATCAAGCAGCAAGGCGACGCCGCGCCGCGCCAGCTCGCCGGTGCTGGCGTCCCAGATGCGCCGAAAGCCGGGCGAGAGGTCCGCCAGCTCCCGCACCAGGGCGCGCATCGCCGGGTCCTCGGGCGCCACCGCGAAGTCGTAGCGGAACTGGGCCAGCAGCCTGGGCGTCTCCTCGCTCCAGGCGGGCAGCCGCCGCCGCAGCGCGGGGTCGGCGAAGATCATCCGCAGCAGGTTGCGCGCCTCGCGCTCCCGCGCGGCGAAGCCGAACAGCGCGTCGCTGCCCGCGTTCCAGGCCACCACATCCCAGCGCAGGTTCAGCACATAGGCCGGCCGGCGCAGCTCGTCCAGCAGCAGCTGGATCGCGGGGGTGACCGAGCCGCCCTGATGCGCCTCCGGCGGCGGCGGCCGCCCATGTGCCAGCAGGAAGAGGTGGCTGCATTCGGCATCGCCCAGCTTGAGCGCATGGGCCACGCCGAGCAGGAACTTCTCCGAGACCTGGATGTCGCGCCCCTGCTCGAACCAGGTGTACCAGGTCAGGCCCACGCCGGCCAGGGCCGCGACCTCCTCGCGCCGCAGGCCCGGCGTGCGGCGCCGCCCGGTGCCGGGCAGGCCGACATCGGCGGGCGTCAGGCGCTGGCGCTGCCGGATCAGGAACTCGGCCAGTTCGTCGCGGGTGCGATGGAGGCTTCGATCATTCATCGCTGTTGCTGCCAGTAATAGGATAAGTGCTTAAATTGTCATGGCATAAGACTCTCATGAAGATCGGGGCTCCGCAACCCACGGCACCGCCCCCGGCTTCACCATGACCCATCTCCAGGCCCCCATCACCGCCCCCGCATCGGGCGGCGACCACCGCGCCGCCCAGGCCTCCGGACGCGCGGGGCCGCGCGCCTGGGCCGGCCTGGCCCTGCTGTCCCTGCCCACCATCATGCTGGGCATGGACCTGACCCTGCTGCACCTGACCCTGCCGGCCCTGGCGCGCGATCTGCAGGCGACGACGACGCAGGCGCTGTGGATCATGGACGCCTACGGCTTCCTGATCGCGGGCTTCCTGATCACGATGGGCACGCTCGGCGACCGCATCGGGCGGCGCAGGCTGCTGCTGCTGGGCGCCGGGGCCTTCGCGCTGGCCTCGGTGCTGGCGGCCTGCGCGACCAGCGCCGGCATGCTGATCGCGGCACGCGCGGCGCTGGGCATCGCCGGCGCCACGCTGATGCCCTCGACCCTGGCATTGATCAGCAACCTCTTCGTCGATCCGCGCGAGCGCGCGCTGGGCATCGGCATCTGGGTCACGATGTGGGGCATCGGCTATGCGCTGGGGCCGGTCGTCGGCGGCCTGCTGACGGAGGCGTTCTGGTGGGGCGCGGCCTTCCTGGTCGCGGTGCCGGTGGTCCTGCTGCTGCTGGTCCTGGCGCCCTGGCTGCTGCCCGAGTACCGCGCGCCGCGCGCCGAGCGGCTGGACCTGCTCAGCGTCGGGCTGTCGCTGGCGGCCATCCTGCCGGTGATCTACGGCATCAAGCAGCTCGCCAAGGCCGGCCCGGCGCCGCTGGCCATCGCCGCCATCGGCATCGGCCTGCTGTTCGCCCTGCTCTTCGTCCGGCGCCAGCGCCGCCTGGCCGATCCGCTGCTGGATCTGAGCCTGTTCGCCAACCGGGCGTTCTCGGTCGCGCTGGTCGTGCTGCTGGTCGGGCTGATCGCCGTCGGCGGTGCGATGCTGCTGGTCGCCCAGTATCTGCAGCTGATCGCCGGCCACTCGCCCGCGGCCGCCGGGCTCTGGATGGGCCTGGCCGCGCTGGCGATGATCGCCGGCGGGCTCGGGTCCTCGCTGCTGGCCCGCCTGGTCCGGCCGGGCTTCGTGGTGGCGGGGTCGCTCGCGCTGTCGGCGCTCGGCTATCTGCTGTTCATGCGGCTGGGCAGCGGCGACGCGTCCGGTGTAAGCGCGGCGATCGCCGGGCTGGCGCTGGCCTATCTGGGCAATGGCGCGATCGCCGCACTGGGCACGGATCTGGTGGTCGGCGCCGCCCCGCCCGAGAAGGCGGGATCGGCCTCCGCGATGACCGAGATGGTGCAGGACCTCGGCGTGTCGCTGGGCATCGCCCTGCTCGGCAGCCTCGCCGGCGCGGTCTACCAGCACCGGCTGTCGGACCATCTTCCTGACGGCCTGGATGAGGGCTTGCGCAGTGCGGTGCTCGACAGCCTGTGGGCGGCCCAGTCGGTCGCGCCGGAGCTGCCCGCCGGGCTGCTGGAGCAGGCGCGCCAGGCCTTCGTCGCCGGCTTCGGCGGCGCGGCCCTCCTCAGCGCCGCGAGCGTCGCGCTGCTGGCCCTGCTGTCGTCCGTCACGCTGCGGCAGGTCGGCCGCGACGCCAAGACAGCCTGATCCTCAGGCCCCGTCCAGGAAGCGCTCCACCAGCCCCAGCTGCTCCGGCACGTTCAGCCCCGGCGCATGGCCGCAGCCGGCGATGGTCGCGATCACCGCGCGCGGGCCGCGCACGCGCATCGCCTCGGCGGTCTCGGCCAGCAGCAGGTCGGAATCCTCGCCGCGCAGACACAGCACCGGCAGGTCCAGGCCGTCCCAGGCGTCCCAGAGCTCGTAGTCCTGCGGGTGGTCGATGAACTGGCGCACCATCGCCGGGTCGTAATGCGGCGTGACGCGGCCATCGGGCAGGCGCCGCACCGAGCTTTCGGTCAGCGCGCGCCATTGCACATCGCTGAACCAGCCATAGGGCTTGTAGATCTGGCGGAAATACTGCTCCAGCTCGCTCACCGTGTCGAAGGCAGCCGGTGCGCCGGCATAGCTGCGGATGCGCTCGATCGCCGGCGCGGCCAGGGCCGGCCCGATGTCGTTCAGCACCAGGCGGCGGATGCGCCCGCGCAGCGGCCCGGCCGCGGCCCGCATGCCGATCGCGCCGCCCATCGAGGTGCCGACCCAGTGGAAGCGCTCCAGGCCCAGCTGGTCGACCAGCGCTGTGGCCAGCCGGGCATAGAAGGCCAGGCAGTATTCCTCGGCCGGCACGGGGCTCCATTGCGACAGGCCGCGGCCCAGGGTGTCGGGCGCGATCACGCGGTAGCGGCCACCACCCGACAGATGCCGGGCGAGCTCGTCCATGTCGCGGCCGGTGCGCGCCAGGCCATGCCAGGCGATCACGGTCTGCGGCGCCCGCGCGTCGCCCCAGTCCATGTAATGGATCTCGCGGCCCTCGCAGCGCAGGTATTGGGAACTCGCCTGTGTCATCGCCCTTGCTCCTTCTCCGATCGCGCCTGGCGGAGGCGCCCCACGATGCCGCTGGGGAAGTGATAGACCGCCAGCACGAACAGCAGGCCCAGCCAGAGCAGCCAGCGCTCCGGCGCGATCAGCTGCGACAGCAGCGGCACGCCCTCGACGGCCACCGCGCCCAGCTTCATCAGGTCCTGCAGATAGCTCTGCGCCAGCACGAACAGCACCGAGCCGAGCACCGCGCCGTAGATCGTGCCCATGCCGCCGATCACGACGATCAAGAGGATGTCCAGCATGATCTCGAAGGACAGCGAGGTGTCCGGCCCGTTGTAGCGCAGCCAGAGCGCCAGCAGCGCGCCGGCCACCGTGGCGAACAGCGCGGCCAGCACGTTGGAGAGCGTGCGATAGACCACGGTGCGGTAGCCGATCGCCTCGGCGCGGAAGTCGTTCTCGCGGATCGCCTGCAGCACGCGGCCGAAGGGCGAGTTGACGATGCGCAGCATCAGCAGCACCAGGGCGAGCGCGGCGAAGAACAGCAGGTAATAGGCCGCAAAGCGCCCGTCGATGCTGGCACCGAGAAACGGCTCTTCCAGGAACTCGGTGCCGGGCTGCAGCAGCTCGGGCACCTTGAAGTTCAGCCCATCCTCGCCGCCGGTGAAGTCGGACAGCTGCGAGGCCAGGGTCAGGAAGGCCGAGGCCACCGCCAGGGTGATCATCGCGAAGAAGATCGCCTTGACCCGCAGGCTGAACAGGCCGATCACCAGCGACAGCCCGAGCGAGACGATCAGTGCGCCGGCAAGACCTGTCCCCACGGCCGCCCAGCCCTCGCCCATGCGGGTGCTGGCGATCGCGATGCCATAGGCACCGATGCCGAAGAACATCGTGTGCGCGAAGCTGACGATGCCGGTATAGCCCAGGAGCAGGTCGTAGCTGGCCACCAGCACGACGAAGATCAGGATCTTGGCCGCGACATTGAGCGCCTTGGTCCCGGGAAAGAGGAAGGGCGTGAAGGCCAGGCCCAGCAGCACGGCCAGCAGCAGCGCGGCCAGCAGCTTGCTGCGCGGCAGGTCGTGGGAGAGCAGCGACTTGAGCATGGTGGCCATCAGCGATTGGTGACGGGGTACAGGCCCTGCGGGCGCCACAAGAGGATGGCGACCATCAGCCCGATGTTGGAGAACAGCGCCACCTTGGGCGCGAGGAAGCCGGTGTAGTTGGCCATCAGCCCCACCAGCAGCGCGCCGACGAAGCAGCCCAGGGTCGAGCCCAGGCCGCCGATGATGATGACGATGAAGATCAGGGTGTTGACCTGGGCGCCGATCTGCGGGATCACGCTCTGCTGGTACAGGCCCCACAGCACGCCGCCGAGCCCGGCCAGCGCCGAACCACCGACGAACACGCCGACAAACAGGCGGCGGATGCGGTAGCCCAGGCTCTCGACCATCTCGCGGTCCTGCACGCCGGCGCGGATCAGGAGCCCTAATTTGGTACGGTTTAAGAGCCACAGCAGGCCGGCAAACACGACGAGGCCGACCAGCACCGCCAGCAGGCGGAACTTCTCGACCGCCACGTCGCCGAACAGCAAGGCACCGCGCAGGCCTTCGGGCAGCGGCAGCGCGATCATCTGCGCGCCCCAGATCAGCTTGATCAGTTCCTCGCCGATGATCATGCCGCCCATCGTGATCAGGATCTGCTTCAGATGCATGCCGTAGACCGGCCGCACCATCACGCGCTCGAAGGCCAGGCCCACGGCCCCGGCGACCGCCATGCCGACCAGGCAGGCCACGGCCACCGCGAACAGATTGCTCAGCAGCGCCGGGCTGGCGGTGAAGCCCGACATCGCGCCCAGCACCGTGGTGGCCATGAAGGCGCCCAGGGCGATGAACACGCCATGACCGAAGTTCAGGACGTCCATCAGCCCGAACACCAGGGTCAGGCCGGAGGCGATCACGAAGATGATCAGGCCCATCGCCAGCCCGGCCAGGGTCAGGGTGGCCCAGCTGCTGGCGCTGCCGATCAGGGGCAGCGCGGCCAACGCCAGGCCGGCGAGCAGCAGCAACGGGATCGCGTCGAAGCGTGCCTTGGGCATGGCGGCGGCGGACACCGGTACGGGCGTAGGGGGCATCGTGGTGCTATACATCATCATTGGTGGGCTGCCAGCGACAGGCCCAGCAGGCGCTGCTGCAGGCCATCGTCCTCGGCCAGTTCGGCCATCGCGCCGGCATGCACGACCCGGCCGTCGTCCATCACCGCGACCCGGTCGCCCAAGGCCTTGGCGACCATGAAGTTCTGCTCGACCAGCAGCACCGTGGTGCCGCCCGCGCGCTTGAGCTCGCGCAGCGCCTCGACCAGGTTCAGGATGATGGCCGGCGCCAGGCCCTTGCTGGGCTCGTCGATCAGCAGCAGGCGGCGCGGCTCGACCATCGCGCGGGCGATCGCCAGCATCTGCTTCTGGCCGCCGCTGAGCTTGCCGGCCGGATGCAGCCAGAAGGTCTTCAAGGCCGGGAACAGGCCGAACAGCCAGTCCAGCCGCGCGGTGTCGATCTCGGCTATCGAGCGCGCGCGGCGCGCCGCCAGCAGCAGGTTCTCGCGCACCGTCAGGTCGCCGAAGATGCCCATGTTCTCCGGCACATAGGCGATGCCGCGCTGCGCGATCTCGGGCGTCGCCACCGCGGCGATGTCCTGACCGTCGAAGCGCAGCCGGCCCTGACCGGCCTTCCACAGGCCCATGATGGTCCGCAGGGTCGTGGTCTTGCCGGCGCCATTGCGGCCCAGCAGCATCGTCAGCTGGCTCTCGGGCACTTCGAGATCCACGCCATGCAGGATGTGATACGCGCCGATATGGGTGTGCACCCCTTCAAGGCTCAGCAAGGTCTGGCTCATGCCGCCACCCCGAGATAGGCGTTCTGCACCACGGGCGAGGCGATCACCGTGGCCGGTTCGCCGTCGGCCACCAGCTGGCCCATGTGCAGCACGATGATGCGGTCGGCCAGCTCGCGCACCACGTCCATCTTGTGCTCGACCAGCAGGATGGTGTGGCGGCCTTCGGCCTTCAGCTCGCGGATCAGGTCCAGGATCACCGGCACCTCGTCGACACTCATACCGGCGGTCGGCTCGTCGAACATATAGACCTTGGGCCGCAGCGCGATCAGCAGCGCCACCTCGAGCTTGCGCTGGTCGCCATGCGGCAGGCTGGCCGCCGGGGCGTCGATGCGGGCCGAGAGCCGCACCCGCTCGACGATGGCGCGCGCCTCGTCCAGCAGCTCGCGGTGCTGCAGCCAGACCGACAGGAAGTCCAGCCCCTGGCCGCGCCGCGCCTGCACCGCCAGCCGCACGTTCTCCAGCACCGACAGGTTCGGGAACAGCTGGGTCAGCTGGAACGCCCGCCCCAGGCCGCGGCGCGTGCGCTGCGGCGCCGACAGCGGGGTCAGGTCATGCCCATCGAGCGAGACCGAACCGGCGCTGGCGCGCAGCTGGCCCGAGATCAGGTTGAAGTAGGTCGTCTTGCCGGCCCCGTTGGGCCCGACGATGGCGGTCAGGGTGCCCGGCGCAAACGAGCAGGACACGCGGTCGACGGCCACATGACCACCAAACCTTATTGTGAGATCGCGGGTTTCAAGCATGACGAAGAACTCAGCGAAGTAGCACGGCCCGAGGCGTAGCGAGCGGACGGAAGACTAGGCGCGGGGGGATCAGCGAACCGGAGCGACCTTCCTGGTCGTGAGGATTCGCGGAAGGACCCGCAACGACGGATTACGTTCGCGCAGTAGCCGGCGCACTCAACGACGGTTGCGAACGGGCACCTGCATTTCTTCTGGCTTGATCTCGCGAATCAACTCAGGCACGCCCCAGGGGAAGGCCGGATCCACCTTGATCTTGAAGTGGTACATCGCCTGCATCGCCTGGTGGTCCTCGGCGCGGAAGGTCATGCGGCCCTTGGGCGTCTCGAAGCTCATGCCCTCCATCGCCTTGATCAGCCGGGGCGTGTTGGTGTCGCCGCTGGTCTTCTTCAGCGCCTCCACCACCGCGATCGCCGCGCTCATGCCGCCGGCGGTGAAGAAGTCGGGCGGGGTCTTGTGCTGCTTGTAATGGTTGGCGACCAGCCATTCGTTGGCCGGGTTCTTCGGGATGCCGAAGTAGTAATAAGTCGCGCCCTCCATGCCAGGGAAGGCCTTGTAGTTCACCATCGCCGGCATGATGTTGCCGCCGGTGGCGATCTCGATGCCGTAGCGCTTCAGATCCAGGTCGGCGATCTTGAACGGATTGCCGGCGCCGGCCCAGATGATGAAGATCAGCTTGCGGCCCGGCTGGTCCTTCAGCTTGTCGATCAGGCGCTGGGCGCCGGCGGTGAAGTCGGTGGTCGTGGTCGGCAGGTATTCCTCATGCACGATCCTGGCCTTCTTGATCGCGTCCTTGAAGGCCTTCACGCCGTCGCGCCCGAAGGCATAGTCCTGCGCCAGGGTGGCGATCGTGACGCCCGGCTTGTCCAGCGCCACCGCATTGGCGATCGCATCCTGGCTGGAGTTGCGGCCGGTGCGGAAGATGTACTTGTTCCACTTGTCGCCGGTGATCGAATCGGCCACGGCCGGCTCCACCAGCAGGATCTTCTTGTATTCCTCGGCCACCGGCAGCAGGGCCAGCGCGACGCCGGAGCTGCTGGGCCCGACGGCCAGGTCGGCCTTGTCGTCGCCATAGGCGGTGGCCAGCAGGCTCTTGCCCACATCGGGCTTGCCCTGGTCGTCCTTCTCGATCACGACGAGCTTCTTGCCCGCCACGACAAAAGTGCCGCCGGTCGCATAGTCCAGGCCCATCATGAAGCCGATCTGGGTCTGCTTGCCGTAGGCCTCCAACGGCCCGGTCTTGCTGTAGACATGGGCGATGCGGATCTCGCCCTGAGCCAGCGCGGCAGCGCCAGCCAGCAGGCCGCCGAGAGCCAGGCACAGGGTCCGGCTCCAGCGCGGCAGGAATGAAGGGAATGTTGACGACGAGTGCGAACGCTGCTTCATCGGGCTTGTCTCCTGGGTTTGGGGCGGTCTTGCTGCCACCCATGCCCGCAGTCAACGCAAGGCCCATGCCCGCCCGAAATCGGGGCCCGATGCCTGGAAATGGCTGCTTCGATCCGTCCGGATTCCGGGCATTGCCTGAATTTCGGACAGTGGCACGCCTCAGACCGTCTGAATCTTGAACACCGCCACCGTCGCGCCCAGGCTCTGCGCCTGCTGCTTCAGCGCCTCGGCGGCGGCCGCGGTCTGCTCCACCAGGGCGGCGTTCTGCTGGGTCATGCTGTCCAGCTGGGTGACGGCCTGGTTGATCTGCGCGATGCCATCGGACTGGCCGGCGCTGGCCTGGCTGATCTCGCCGACCGTGGTGGTGACGCGCTGCACCGCGCCGAGGATGTCGTCCATCGAGGCGCCGGCGCGGCTGACCTGCTGGCTACCGGCATTGACCCGCTCGACCGAGTCCATGATCAGGCGCTTGATCTCCTTGGCCGCCTCGGCGCTGCGCTGGGCCAGGGCCCGCACCTCGCCGGCCACCACCGCGAAACCGCGGCCCTGCTCGCCGGCGCGCGCCGCTTCCACCGCCGCGTTCAAGGCCAGGATATTGGTCTGGAAGGCCACGCCGTCGATCACCGAGATGATGTCCGAGATCTTGCGGCTGGCATCGGCGATGCCGTCCATCGTGCGCACCACCTCCTCCATCACCGCCGCGCCGGCGCGCGCCTGGCCGGCGGCGCTGTCGGCCAGCGCATTGGTCTGGTCGGCGGCCTGGGCCGAATGGCGCACCTGCTGGGTCAGCTCCTGCATCGAGGCCGCGGTCTGCTGCAGATTGGCGGCCGCCTGCTCGGTGCGCGAGGACAGGTCCTGGCTGCCCAGCGCCACCTCGCTGGAGGCATGGCCGATCGATTCGGTGGCGCTGCGGATCGCGCCGACCAGCTCGGTCAGCCGGCCCTGCATCGCCGCCACCTCGCGCAGCACCAGGCCCAGCTCGTCGGCGCGGCCGGTGTCGATGCGCTGGCGCAGGTCGCCCGCCGCCACCGCCGCCATCAGCTCGCGCATCGAGCTCAGGCGCCGGCGCAGGCCGCGCACGAAGATCTCGACCCCGCCCAGCGCCAGCAGGCCGGCCAGCAGCACCAGGCCCAGGCTGATCTGCGCATCGCGCCGCGCCACCGCCTTGACGTCATCCACATAGACGCCCGAGCCGATCACCCAGCCCCAGGGCGCGAAGCCCTGCACATAGGAGCGCTTGGGCTCCGGATCCTTGGAGCCGGGCTTGGGCCAGAGGTAGTCGACATAGCCGGCGCCGCTGGCCTTGACCACGTCGACGAACTCGACGAACAGGCGCTTGCCGTCCGGGTCCTTGTTCTGGCCCAGGTCCTGGCCATTCAGCTCGGGCCGGATCGGGTGCATCACCATGCGCGGGCCCATGTCGTTGATCCACAGGTACTCGTTGCCCGAGTAGCGGATCTTGCCGACCGCGGCCGCCGCGGCGGCCTTGGCCTCGGCCTCGCTCATCGCGCCGCTCTTGGCCTTGTCATGGAACTCGCGCACGAGGCGCTCGCCCGCCTTGACCTGCTCGACCGTGGTCAGCATCTTCACCGCCAGCAGACTGCCGGAGGCACGGTAGGTCAGCAGCAGCACCAGCACGACAAAGCCCGCCAGCACCAGCACGACGGCCAGGCGCAGACGCGTGGCCAGCATCAGGTTCCCCAACATGTGAAGTCTCCTCTTGTTCGTTTGCAAACACTATGGGCGCTGAGCGCCCGGCTGGCAACCGGGAGAAGCCAAGGAAAAAGCGGTTCAGCTCAACGACGCCCGAGGATCCGGCTCTGCCGGGCCTGCGGGCGTGCCCCCTTGAGGGGGCCGGCGAAGCCGGTAGGGGGTGGTCTGTTCTTCAGCCGAGATCGGGCCAGCGCGCCAGGCGCTCGTAGAGCGAGGCGCGCGAGATCTGCAGCAGCCGCGCCGCCGCCATGCGGTTGCCGGCGGTCAGGGTCAGGGCGCGGGCGATGGCCCGGCGCTCCAGCTGCTCCACCTGCTCGGGCAGCGGGCGCAGCAGCGCCTCCTCGTCGACCTCGGCAGTCGCTACAGCGGGTCGTTCCGGGGCCGGGTCTTGCATGACGGGCACCGACGCCGCGCCGAAGTCGGCCGCGCACAGCAGCAGCTCGTCGCTCATCAGGCTGGCCTGCTCCAGGCGGTTGCGCAGCTCGCGGATATTGCCCGGCCAGGGCTCGCGCGCCAGCCAATCCAGCGCGTCCGGCGCCAGCTGGCGTTGCGGCATGCCGCTGCGCCGCGCGATGTCCTCCAGCAGTGCCTCGGCCAGCGCCTCGATGTCCGCCGACCGCTCGCGCAGCGCCGGCAGCCGGATCGGCAGCACATTGAGCCGGTAATAGAGATCGGCGCGGAACTCGCCGCGCGCCACCATGCCGGCCAGGTCGCGGCTGGTGGCGGCGATCACCCGCACATCGACCCGGCGCACCGCATTGCTGCCCAGCGCCTCGAACTCCTGCTCCTGCAGCACGCGCAGGAGCTTGCTCTGCAGCGCCAGCGGCATGTCGCCGATCTCGTCCAGGAACAGGGTGCCGCCATCGGCCAGCGCGAACTTGCCCTCGCGGCCGCGCCGGTCCGCGCCGGTATAGGCGCCCGGCGCGACGCCGAAGAACTCCGCTTCCAGCAGGGTGTCCGGCACCGCCGCGATATTGATGCTGACCAGCGGCCGCGCCGCGCGCGGCGAGGCGGCATGGATGCCATGCGCCAGCAGCTCCTTGCCGGTGCCGGTCTCGCCCAGCAGCAGCACGGTGGAATCGAGCGCGGCGACCCGGCGCGCCTGGCGCTTGACCTCCAGCGCCGCCGGGCTGCTGCCGATGAAGCCGGCGATCGTGTGCTTGGGCCGGCGGTTCTTCGCGGTCTCGGCGGCCAGTTGGCGACGCGCCTCGTCCAGCTCGCGCTGCAGCCGGCCGAACTTGGCGATCAACGGCTGCATCGTCGGCGCCTCGCCGCTGCTCGCGAGCGGCGGCTGCTGTCCATGCTGCGGATGGTCCAGCAGCACCAGGCCCAGCGCGCCGATCACCGCGCCGGCCTCGTCGCGCAGCGGCAGGCGGCTGACCAGAAAGGTGCCGGCCTTGTTGCTCAACAGGTCGACCAGGATCGGCCGGCCGGTCTCGATCACCTCGGCCAGCAGGGTGTTGGGCACCAGCTCCTCGACCCGGCGGCCGACGAACTCGCTTTCGCTGCCGAAGCCCAGCGCCGGCAGGAAGCGCTTGTAGCCCTCGCTGATCCAGACCACGCGGTGCTCGCGGTCCAGCACCAGCATGCCCTGGGCGGTGCTGGCCAGCTGCTCGAACAGGGTGCGCGCGGCCAGGCGCAGCACGCCTTCGGCCCCGAACGACGACAGCAGTTCGGCGGACGGGGACAGGGCGGCGGGGCTGGCGGCAGCCGCGCCGCGGGGCGGCAGCGGGGACATTGCCGGGCAATGTAGCAGCGCGTCCGGGCGCCACCGGGGCCGAAAAGGCCGCCTCCGGGTCTACCCCGATGCGAGACGCGCACGAGGCTGTAATTATGGAATTACAAAATCATCAACCGGCCATGGACGATCAACTCCCCCTGCGCGGCAGTTCGATGCACGACGGCGTCGTCGCCCGGCTGCGCGCGATGATCTTCGCCCGCGAGCTGGCACCCGGCGCGCTGATCGACGAGAAGCGCCTGGCCGAGCAATGGGCGATCAGCCGCACCCCGCTGCGCGAGGCGCTGAAGGTGCTGGTGGCCGAGGGCCTGCTGGAGCTGCTGCCGCGCCAGGGCTGCCGCGTGATCGAGATGCGCGACGAGGACGCGGCCGACCTGTTCCCGGTGATGGCGATGCTGGAGGGCCGCTGCGCCTTCGAGGCCGCCACCAAGGCGCAGCCGGCCGACATCCTGAGCCTGCGCCAGCTGCACGAGCAGCTGGAGCTGGCCGCCGCGGCCGGCGATCTGGATGCCTATTACCGGACCAATCATCAGTTCCACAGCCTGGTGCAGGCGCTGGCGGCGAACCGCTGGCTGGAGCGCGTCACCAGCGATCTGCGCAAGTTCCTGCGCCTGATGCGCGGCCGCCAGCTGAAGTCGCCGGGGCGGCTGCAGGCCTCGCTCGCGGAGCATCGCCGGCTGATGGCCGCGCTGGCCGCCGGCGACGCGGCCGCGGCCGAGCGCGAGATGCAGGCCCATCTGCTGGCCCAGTTGGCGGCCCTGCAGGCCCTGAAGTCCCTGTCACCGGGAGAAGCGAGCCATGTTGACTGAACTGAGGCTGCAGCATCAGCAGCGCCAATTCCTGATCGCCGCGCGCCGCCTGCTGTCCGAGCGCGGCGAGGCCAACAGCCTGGGCCTGGCCCGCGAGCTGGTGGCGCGCCTGGCCGCGCTGGAGCCGGCCTCGCTGGAGGCGGTGTTCCACCGCCTGGCGCGCGACTTCAATCCCGACCCCAAGATGGTGCTGGCCGCCGCCCAGGCCTATGCCGACACGCCGGAGGCCGAGCAGCTGCTGGCGCTGATCAAGCTCAGCGAGCCGCCGCGCCAGGAGCTGTTCCGCCGCCTGAACCGCGCGCCCGGCGCCACCGGCACCCTGGTGCGGCTGCGCCGCGCGCTGCTGACCGGCCTGTCCCGGCATCCCGAATGGCGCGGCGTCGAGGCGGACCTGCTGCACCTGTTCAGCTCCTGGTTCAACCCCGGCTTTCTGCAGATGCGCCAGGTCGACTGGAACTCGCCGGCCCAGCTGCTGGAGCAGATCATCCGCCACGAGGCGGTGCACGAGATCGACGGCTGGGACGATCTGCGCCGGCGCCTGCAGCCGGACCGCCGGCTGTTCGCCTTCTTCCACCCGCAGCTGCCCGAGGAACCGCTGATCTTCGTCGAGGTGGCGCTCCTGCCCGAGATGCCCGGCGCGATCGCGCCGCTGATCGACAAGAAGGCCGAGACGATGGCGCCGGACAAGTACAAGGTCGCGGTGTTCTATTCGATCAGCAACTGCGAGCCGGGGCTGAAGGGCGTGTCGCTGGGCAACTTCCTGATCAAGCGCGTGGCCGAGCATCTGCAGCGCGAGATCCCGCGGCTGAAGACCTTCTGCACCCTGTCGCCAATCCCCGGCTTCGCGGCCTGGCTGGCGAAGACCGAGCTGGCCGAGCTGCCCGGTCTGAAGAAGGTCCAGCTGGAGCGGGCCCGCGCGGCGCGCGCCCTGCTGCAGGAGGCCTGCGGCGGTGAATGGGCAAAGCTCAGCCAGGCCGAGCCATTAGCCAAGCTGGACGAGGCCCAGCAGCAGGCCCTGCTGCGCCTGGCCGCGGTCTACCTGGTGGGCCAGACCGCGACGCCGCAGGGCGACCCGGTGGCGCGCTTTCACCTCGACAACGGCGCCCGCCTGGAACGCCTGAACCCGCTGGGCAACCGCAGCGCCAAGGGACTGAAACAGAGCTGTGGTCTGATGGTCAACTACCTCTACGACCTCGGCAAGATCGAGGGCCATCACGAGGCCTTCACCCAGGGCGATATCGCCTATTCGCGCGGCGTCGCCGCGCTGCTTTGATCGCCCCGACCCTTTCATCCATCCATAACAGGCCGCGCAGCGGCCCCTCAAGGAGACCCTCCGATGAACCAACCCTCGATGACGACGCGCCGCGCCGCGCTGGCCGCGGCCGGCCTCACCCTGCTGGCCCTGGCCGGCGGCGCCCAGGCGCAGAGCTGGCCCAGCAAGCCGGTCACCTGGGTCGTGCCCTTCCCGGCCGGCGGCGGCACCGACGCCTTCGCCCGCCCGCTGACCGCGCAGCTGAGCAAGCAGACCGGCAAGCAGTTCATCATCGACAACAAGGGCGGTGCCGGCGGCACCGTCGGCGCGACCCTGGCCTCCAAGGCGGCGCCGGACGGCTACACCTTCTTCATGGGCGCGGTCCATCATGCGATCGCGCCCAGCATGTATCCGAAGCTGGAATACAAGCTGGAGGAGGACTTCGTGCCGGTGGCGCTGATCTCCAGCGTGCCGCAGGTGATCGTCGTCAACCCGAGCAAGGTGCAGGCGACTGACCTGAAGGGCCTGCTGGAGTACATCCGCAAGAACCCCGGCAAGCTGAACTACGGCTCGGCCGGCAACGGCACCTCGCACCATCTGGCCGGCGAGCTGTTCAAGCTGCAGACCAAGACCTTCATCACCCATATCCCCTACCGCGGCGCCGGCCCGGCCCTGCAGGACCTGATCGCCGGCCAGGTGGACCTGATGTTCGACGGCCTGGGCTCCAGCGCCAGCCACATCAAGGGCGGCCGCATCAAGGCGATCGCGGTGGCCGGCCCGAAGCGCGCGCCCGGCTTCCCGGACCTGCCGACCAGCGCCGAGGGCGGCGTGCCGAGCTACCAGGTCGCGACCTGGTACGGCCTGTGGGCGCCCAAGGGCACGCCCAAGGAGATCATTGCCTCGATGCAATCCGAGCTGAAGAAGGCCTTCGCCGAGGACGCGATCAAGACCAGCTGGAACGGCCTGGGTGCCGAGCTGCCGAACCTCTACGGCGATGCCTTCGGCGGCTTCGTGCACAGCGAGCTCAAGCGCTGGGCCGAGGTCGTCAAGAGCTCGGGCGCGAAGCTTGATTGACGACAATACCGACATGAACGCAAACCTGTTCGCGGCGCTGCGCGCCGCCTTCCCCGCCGACCTGGACGCGGTCGCCATCGAATGCGCCGACGGCGAGCAGGCCGGCTTGGCCTACAGCTGGCGCGACCTTGAGCGCGCCACCGCGATGATGGCCAATCTGCTCGTCTCGCTGGAGCTGCCGGCCGGCAGCCGGGTCGCGGTGCAGACCGAGAAGAGCGTCGAGGCGCTGATGTTGTACCTGGCGGTGCTGCGGGCAGGTTATGTCTATCTCCCGCTGAACACCGCCTACCAGGCCGCCGAGATCGAGTACTTCATCGGCAATGCCGAGCCGGCCGTCGTGGTCTGCGCCGGCAAGAACTTCGGCTGGGTCAGCAAGATCGCCTTCCAGGCCGGCACGCAGAACGTGTTCACGCTCAACGAGGACCGCAGCGGCACCCTGCTGGACCGCGCCGGCGCGATGAGCGATGTGCACGAGCCTGCCGTCAAGAAGCCCGAGGAGCTGGCCGCCATCCTCTACACCAGCGGCACCACCGGCCGCAGCAAGGGTGCGATGCTGAGCCACGGCAATATGCTCAGCAACGCGCAGACCCTGAAGGACTACTGGGGCTGGCAGGCCGGCGACGTGCTGATCCACGCGCTGCCGATCTTCCATGTGCATGGCCTGTTCGTCGCCTCGCATGGCGCGCTGCTGAACGGCAGCAAGATGATCTGGTTCAGCAAGTTCGACCCCAAGGCCACGATCGCGCGCTTCAAGGACGCGACGATCTTCATGGGCGTGCCGACGCTCTATGTGCGCATGCTCGGCGAAGCGGCGCTGACGCCGGCGGCCTGCGCGCACATGCGTCTGTTCGTCAGCGGCTCGGCACCACTCCTGATCGAGACCTTCAAGGACTGGCAGACCCGCAGCGGCCACACCATCCTGGAGCGCTACGGCATGAGCGAGACCGTGATGCTGACCTCCAACCCCTACCGCGCCGAGATCGGCGAGAGGATCGGCGGCACCGTCGGCTTCGCCCTGCCCGGCGTGCAGGTGCGCGTGCAGGACGACAAGGGGCAGCCCTGCCCCGCCGGCGAGATCGGCAGCATCGAGGTCAAGGGCCCGAACGTGTTCGCCGGCTACTGGCGCATGCCGGAGAAGACCAGGGAGGAGTTCACCGCCGACGGCTGGTTCAAGACCGGCGATGTCGGCAAGCGGGACGCCCGCGGCTACTTCACCATCGTCGGCCGCAGCAAGGATCTGATCATCTCCGGCGGCTACAACGTCTACCCGGCCGAGATCGAGGGCTATATCAACGAGATGGCCGGCGTGGCCGAATCGGCCGTGATCGGCCTGCCTCACCCGGACTTCGGCGAGGGCGTGGTCGCGGTGCTGGTGCCGAAGCCCGGCGCCCGGGTGGACGGCGAGGCGATCATGGCGGCGCTGAAAAAGCAGATCGCCAACTTCAAGGTGCCCAAGCAGGTGTTCGTCGTCGACGCGCTGCCGCGCAACACCATGGGCAAGGTGCAGAAGAACCTGCTGCGCGAGCAGCACCGGAGCCTGTTCGCATGAACCCCGCCCCGGCCGCCATCGCCAGGCCGCTGCCGCTCAACGAGGACTGCCCGCGCTGCGGCCAGCCCTTCCGCTGCGGCGTCAACGACGGCCATTGCGCCTGCTTCGGGCTGGAGATCGGCGAGGCGCTGCGCCAGCGTCTCGCCCGCGACTACACCAGCTGCCTCTGCGTGGCCTGCCTGCGCGAGCTGAAAGCGCAACAAGCACTGGAAAACCCTGAGATTCCGTGACGGATTGGCAGCCGCCTCACCAATTGTTTCCAGTTTGTTGCTGACACCCAACCGGCGGGCCCGAGCCCGCCGGACGGGCCCGGACAATGCGAAGCGCCTCTCCTGCGAGAGGCGTTTTCTTTTTCCCCTCTCTCCAACAAAGCTGTTCATAAAACGAACGACAGCAGGATGACCTCTCATATGAAGAAAATCATCGCCCTGGCCATCGTCGCCGCCCTGTCCACCGCCGCTCAAGCCGAGGGTTTCTACGTCGGTACCGACGTGGGTCAGACCCGCTTCAAGGCCGAAGACACGACCTTCAAGAGCAACGGCGTGAATCTGTACGGCGGCTACCTGCTGAACGACAACGTGTCGTTCGAAGCCGGCTGGCGCAGCCTGGGCAGCGACACCCAGTTCGGCGACAAGCTGAAGGGTTCGGCCCTGCAAGCCTCGGTGCTGCTGAGCGCCCCCCTGAGCAACAGCTTCAGCCTGTTCGGCCGCCTTGGCGTGAGCCGCGTCGAATCCAAGGTGACCGGCCCCGGCCTGAACGAGAAGGACAGCGAGACCAAGGGCCTGGTGGGCTTCGGTGCCCGCTACGCCATCAACAAGCAGATCGGCCTGCGCGCCGAGTTCCAGAAGCCTCATCCCGATGTCAAGCTGATCTCGGTCGGCGTCGACTACCGCTTCTAAGCCGTAGACAGAAAAAAAACAGCGCCACGCGCCAGACCGGGCCTCAGGGCCCGGTTTTTTTTCGCCTCCGCCAGCCGCCCGGCGGCGCCGGGGCTGCGGGCACAATGCGGTGCAGCATGGGCCAAGCTTCCTTCGACGATCCGCATCGCCACGACGACAACGCCACGCCACGCGGCCGCCTGCACCGCCTGGTGGCCCTGCCGGCGCGCCGCCGCCAGCTGGAGCGGCTGATGCGCGCCGGGCCCTATGTCGCGCTGGGCCTGGCGCTGCTGATGATGTGGAGCGTGGTCGTCTGGTTCTCGGTGGTCTATCCGCAGCAGCTGACGGCCGACTACAAGCGCGAGCTCAGCGCCTCGACGCGCGCGGCCGCCACCCAGCTCGACGCGGTGCTGGGCGATGCGGAGAGCAGCCTGCGCACCGTCGACCTGTGGCTGCTGACCCGCGGCCAGCGCGAGCCGCTGAACGACGCCTCCCTGGTGCAGCTGGCCGAGACCCTGCGCGACACCTCGCGTGAGCTGGTCGACGTGCTGCTGGGCACGCGCGATGGCCGCTTCTACCGCCTGCCCTCGCGCCAGGCCGGTCCGCCCTTCGCCACCCTGCCCGAGGCGGATTTCGTCGGCCTGCTGAGCTCACCCGACAACGAGGGCCTGATGCTGGGCCGACCGCTGCGCCTGCGCGCCGATGGCCCGACCTACCTGCCACTGGCGATGCGCATGAGCGCGCCCAGCGGCGAGCTGAGCCTGCTGCTGGCGGTGATCGACACCCGCAAGCTGGCCCGGCTGCTGCAGCCCTATGCGCGCGGCACCGAGGGCTCGGTCGCGGTGCTGCGCGGCGATGGCCTGGGGCTTTTGCGCCATCCGGAGCTGCCCGGTTTCGTCGGCCGCAATCTGTTCGAGGGCCTGAAGGCCGACCACGCGATGCTGCGCCAGAGCAGCGGCGATTTCCGCAGCAGCGGCGCGAGCACCGACGGCCTGGCGCGCCTGGCCAGCTTCGAGACCCTGCAGGACTCCCAGGTCAAGCTGGTCGTTGCGCAGGGCATCGGTGCGACCCTGGGCGACCATGCGCAGCAGAGCCAGCTGGTGCTGATGCTGTCCAGCGGCATCACCGCGGTGGCCCTGCTGATCACCTGGGTGATGAGCCGATTGCAGCGCCTGGCGCGCGAGCGCGACGCGGCGCTGGCCGCCACCAGCGAGGCCTCGCCGCTGGGCATCTTCCGCTGCGATGCACAGGGCCAGCTCAGCTATGCCAACGACACCTATCTGCGCATGCATGGCCTGCAGCAGCTGGGGCCCTGGAGCTGGTTGGCGCTGCTGCCGCCCGAGCAGCGCGCACCGGCGCGCGAGCAATGGCGCGAGCAGGTGCGGCGCGGCCAGTCCCTCAACATCACCCGCCGCGTCACCCTGCAGGACGGCCAGCGCCGCATCTTCGCGGTGCGCACCGCGCCGCAGCGGCTGCAGGGCCGCATCGTCGGCTCGGTCGGCACGGTCGAGGACGTCACCGAGCGCCTGGCCCAACAGGAGGCGCAGCGCACCCTGCATGCCATCTTCGACCAGACGCCCGACTACATCTGCCAGTTCGACCCCGAGGGCCGGCTGATCTACCTGAACCCGGCCGGCCGCCAGCGCCTGGGCCTGGCGGCGGACGCTTCGCTGGAGGGCTGGACCTACCGCCCCTTCCTGCCCGCGCCGAGCGAGGGCTTTCTGGACGCGCTGCCGCAGCAGGCGCTGGACGAGGGTCACTGGGTCGGCCGCACCGAGCTGCAGGACCCGCAGGGCCGGCCGGTGCCGGTCTCCAACACCGTGCTGGTGCACCGCGGCCGGCAGGGCGAGATCGAGACCGTCTCGCTGCTGCTGCGCGACGTCTCCCAGCAGGAACAAGCGCAGCATGAGCGCGAGCGCAGCGAGGCGATGCTGAAGGCGGTGGCCGAGCAGGCGCCGATCATGATCGCGGTGCTGGACGAGCAGCAGCGCGGTCTGTTCTTCAACCATGCCTACGAACAGTTCTTCAATGTGCGGCGCGAGGACTGGATCGGTCGCCTGGCCCAGGACATGCTCGACGCCCAGGACTATGCGCAGAACCGGCCGCTGTTCGAGGCCGCCCTGGCGGGCAAAAGCGTCAGCCAGGAGTTCAGCTACGAGGCGCCCAGCTTCACGGTGCTGGAGACCCGCTATGCGCCGCTGCGCCTGGAGGACGGCCGCATCGGCGGCGCGGTCTGGACCGGCCGCGACGTCACGCGCGAGAAGCAGGAGCAGGCCCGCCTGCTGGACGCCTCGCAGACCGATCCGCTGACCCAGCTGCTGAACCGCGCCGGCTTCGATCAGCGCGCCGACGAGCAGATGGCGCTAGCGCGCCAGCACAACCAGCTGCTGGCCCTGCTCTACCTGGACCTGGACCGCTTCAAGCCGGTCAACGACCAGTACGGCCATCCGGTCGGCGACGCGCTGCTGCGTGCGGTGGCCGGCCGGCTGCGCCACACGCTGCGGCCGCAGGACCTGGTGGCGCGCCTGGGCGGCGACGAGTTCGCGGTGCTGCTGCCGCAGGTACAGGCGGCGGAGGCCGCCGAGGCGGTGGCGGCCAAGCTGGTGCGCGCGCTGGCCCAGCCCTTCATGATCGACACGCACGAGATCACGGTCGGCGTCAGCGTCGGCTACTGCGTCGCGCGCGGCGGCTCGGGCGACCTGGAGACCATGGTCGCGCAGGCCGACGAGCGGCTCTACGAGGCCAAGCGCGCCGGCCGCGGCGTCTACCGCGGCGGTTTCTGCGGCTGAGCTGGCGTCGCGGCGGCGGCGGGCCTAAGCTGTAGCCAGCCAGCCGGCCCGGCCGGCCTATCCAGCGAAAGGGCACCCGATGCTGTCCGACACCACCTCCGTCACGACCATGCTGCCGGTCATCGACCTGGCCCGCGCGCGCGCCTTCTACGAGGGCCGCCTGGGCCTCACACCCGGCGGCCTGAAGCCGGACGGCAAGTTCGTCTACCTGGTCGGCGGCAGCACCCTGGCGCTGTTCCCCAAGCCCGAGGGCACCAAGGCCGACCACACCGCGATCAGCTTCCGGGTCGACGACATCGAGGCCAGCATCGCGGCGCTCAAGCGCGCCGGCGTGGTCTTCGAGGACTACGACTTCCCGGGCCTGAAGACCGTCAACCATGTCTGCGTGCTGGGCGCTGAAAAGGCCGCCTGGTTCAAGGACACCGAGGGCAACTACCTCTGCCTGCACGAGGATCTGCCGGCCGGCTGAACGGCCGCGGCGGGTGCGCTGCCGCCGTGCGCGACGCTGAGCGCCGCTTCTGCTCCAGCTGTGCGTTAACGCACTGACGCGTGCCGGGGGCGCCGGCACCATGCCGGCTCTTGCAACTCCACCCCGAGCACGAGCCCATGGCCATCACGCACCAAGACGCCCTCGCCAAACTGATCCTGCGCCTGAGCCTGGGCCTGCTGACCCTGCTGCATGGCATCGGCAAGCTGGTCGGCGGCCCCGGCTTCATCCTCGGCCTGATGTCCAAGCATGGGCTGCCCGAGGCCCTGGGCTATCTCGTCTATGTCGGCGAGGTGCTGGCGCCGCTCTTGCTGATCGCCGGCCTGTGGACCCGCGCCGCGGCGCTGGTGATCGCGGTCAATATGCTGGTCGCGATCGCGCTGGTGCATGCGGGCCAGCTGTTCGAGCTGAGCAAGAGCGGCGGCTGGGCGCTGGAGCTGCAGGGCTTCTTCCTGTTCACCGCGCTCGCCTTGATGTTCAGCGGCGCCGGGCGCTACAGCCTGGGCGGCAGCGCGGGCCGCTGGAACTAGGCGACCGTCGCCTCGCGCTTGATGCGCAGCAGCGCCAGCTGCAGCACCCGCGCGTCGGTGCTGGCGCGGTGGCGTGCCAGGTCTTGCTCGCGACGCACCGCCAGGGTCACCTCGCGCCAGCGCTGCGCCTCGGCCTCCGAGAGCAGGATGCGCAGATCCTGCAGCCGGAAGGCCGGCAGCAGCGCCGCCGCGTCGAACAGGCGCGCCAGCCAGCTGTAGTCATGGGCCCAACCGTCGCAGTAGACGGTCTGGCCGGCCAGGCGCCGGTTCAGCTCCGCCGCCACCCAGGCGGGCGGCTTGCCGCTGCGCTGCAGCGCCTCGCGGCTGATGCCATGCAGGGCCTCGGCCGCCTCGTCCCAATGCTGCCAGTCCGGCGGCGGCTTGATCAGGCTGCAGAAGGGCTCGCCATTCGGCGCCACGAAGCCGACCTCGATCGGGTAGCTGCCGCGCCCGAAGCCCGAGGCTTCGAGGTCCAGAACGGCAGGCGCTTCCATCGGCATGGTGAAACCGAGTGTAAGGCTATGCCCTGGCCAGCACTTCCCCCATCCTGATGTGCTGCCCGCTGGCCACCGCCAGCGCGAAGCCCGGCGGCAGGAACACGATGATGGTCGATCCCTGCTGGAACCAGCCCAGCTCCTGGCCCTTCTGCGCGCTCGCATCGACCGGCAGCTCATGCGGGCCCGGGTAGTCGACATGCAGCAGCAGGTCCAGGCAATGCAGGCGCAGGCTGGCGACCAGGATCGCGGCCACCGCCACCAGCGCGATCGGCCGGCCGTCCTCGGCCAGCCGCGCATGGATCGCGGCGCGCTCGTTGCGGCAGAACAGGCGCTCGACCCGCTTCAGCGCGATCGGGTTGACGTTCCAGGTGTCGCCGGCGATATGGGTCACATGCTCGATCGTCAGATCGGCCGGCGCATGGAAGCGGTGGTACATCGCCGAGGTCAGGCGCAGGGTGACGAACTGCCCGCCCAGGAAGGGTGCGGCGCGCGCCGCATCGCCGAACAGCTCGCCGACCGAGTATGGAAAGCCCTTGGCCTGGAACACCTGGCCGCGCTCCACCGCGCCGCAGGCGCCCACGATCGCGTCGCAGGGGCTCAGCAGCGCGCCGGGCTCGCTCGCCAGCGGCCGCGCGCCCTCCTTCAGCTCGCGGGTGAAGCAGTCCTGCAGGCTGCTGAAGCGCTGCCGCTTGGCCTCGCCCAGGTCCAGCCGCGTGAACAGGCGCCAGACCGCGATCGAGAAGCGCGCCAGCAGCGGGCTCTCGATGCGGCTGTACCAGCCGACCAGGCGGGTCAGCGCCAGCCGCGGGATGCGGTTGGTCAGCAGGAAGTTCAGATCCTCCTGCTGCAGCAGGCGATCGCGCATCAGCATCGCGGCACGCTTCATCGGATTGTCAACAGAAGTGGTTACAGATACGAGTCTGCTTTTTTTATGTGACCGCCATATGGACGAGACCCTGCCCCCCGCCCTCCTGTCCTTTTATGCCATCGCCGCCGTGGCCCTGGCCGGCCTGCTGCCCAAGGCCAAGCGCCGGTTCGAGCTGTCGCGCGCCAAGCACCGCTCGCTGGCCGGCCATTCGCGCATCGCCAAGCGCATCGCCGCCCTGGTGCCGGGCTATGCCTACGACGAGGCGCGCTTCTTCGCCGCCGACGTGGCGCCGGACGAGGTGGCGCAGCGCCGCCGCCAGGGCTTCCACGCGCTGGCGCGGGCGCTGGCCGAGGCGCATCCGCGCTCGATCGCCGCCACCGACGCGGCGCGCGCCGGCATCTCCGACCTGCAGTTCACCGGCGCCTACCGCGTGCCCTTCCAGTTCAGCCCCTATCTGCGTCAGCACCTGAAGCTGGGCAGCTTCGTCGCCGCCACCGACGGCCCCTGGATCGTCGACCTGGACGGCCAGCGCTGGCTGGACCTGGCGGGCAGCTACGGCGTCAACCTGTTCGGCCATGAGTTCTACAAGGCCTGCATGGCCGAGGGCAGCGCGCGCGTCGCGGGCCTGGGCCCGCTGCTGGGCGCCTATCACCCGCTGGTGGCCGAGAACGTGGCGCGGCTGCGCCGGATCTCGGGGCTGGACGAGGTGAGCTTTCACATGTCCGGCACCGAGGCGGTGATGCAGGCGGTGCGCCTGGCCCGCTATCACACCGGGCGCAGCCATCTGGTGCGCTTTTGCGGCGCCTATCACGGCTGGTGGGAGGATGTGCAGCCCGGCCCCGGCAACCCGCAGCCGCCGCGCGACACCTACACCCTGAAGGACATGGACGCGAAGAGCCTGCAGGTGCTGCGCACCCGCAAGGACATCGCCTGCGTGCTGGTCAATCCGCTGCAGGCACTGCATCCCAACAGCGGCGCGCCGGGCGATTCCTCGCTGGTCGACAGCTCGCGCCGCGCCGGCGGCACCGAGCGCGCGGCCTATGCGGCCTGGCTGCGCGAGCTGCGCCAGGTCTGCACCGAGCGCGGCATCCCGCTGATCTTCGACGAGGTGTTCGTCGGCTTCCGCCTCGCGCCGGGCGGCGCCCAGCAGTACTACGGCGTGCAAGCCGACCTGGTCACCTATGGCAAGACCCTGGGCGGCGGCCTGCCGGTCGGCGTGCTGTGCGGCAAGGCAGCGCTGATGAAACGCTTCCGCGAGGACCGCCCCGCCGACCTGTGCTTCGCGCGCGGCACCTTCAACAGCCATCCCCATGTGATGGGGGCGATGGCCGCCTTCCTGGACCGCCTCGACAGCCCCGCGGTGCAAGCGCTCTACGAAGGCCTGGACGAGCGCCAGGACGCGCGCGCCGCCCGGCTCAACGCCGCATTGGCCGAGGCCGGCGTGCCGGTGCGGGTGGCCAACCTCTCGTCGATCTGGACCGTCACCTACACCGAACCCTCGCGCTACAACTGGATGCTGCAGTTCTACCTGCGCCGCCAGGGCCTGTGGCTGTCCTGGGTCGGCACCGGCCGCTTCATCTTCAGCCTCGACTACGACGAGGCCCTGTTCGACCAGGTGCTCACCCGCTTCGTCGCCGCCGCCCGCGCGATGGCGGCGGACGGCTGGTGGTGGCGCCGCGAGGGCTTGAGCAACAAGGGCATCAAGCGGCAGTTGCTGAGGGAGATGTTGGCGGAGCGGCTGGGTTGAAGCGCCGGCCGAGGGGGTCATTCGCACCGCATCGCCGAGGGCGCCGGCTTGACGCCCTTGTGCTCAGGGGTGAGGGGCTGCGTGCATGATCCCTGGGCGGCTCAGAAGGAAGAAGACCGTCGGCGGGACGAGATGGGTTCGGCGCGGGCGGGGTGCGGCTCATGGCGACGCTATGCGTCGGATGAGCTGCAGGTTTTCTTCGGACAGGCCGGCAAGTTCCACCTCCGAGATGCGCCCCTCGCGGAGCAGCCGGCCAAAGACGACGTGAAGCTGCGAGTATCGGTAGTCGTACTTGCTGTCGATCTCACGCCGCGCCTTGGACAGGTACTCTTCCGTGGACCACATATGCCCCGGCTCGGTCGCGTTTGCCGCCATTGCCTTAAAGTGCAGCAGGACTTCGGCGAGTTCGCACTGAAGTGCGGCATCAAAGACGCGACGGGCGATCTTTTTCTCCGAAGAGCTCCATTCACTCGTCATGCCGATCTCCTGGCGCGACCCAACGTTGGCGTTCAGCCGACCGGGCCAGCGCAGCTGGCCAGGGTCGGCTGCAACGACGGGTTGGGCATTTCATACCGCGCGGCAGAGCATTAGCGTCCACCAATAGGCCACGAAACCACCGGCGCATGTGGCAAGAGTGGCAACAATGAAGTTACCCCAAGCCTGACTCGATCTCTTTTGAATTGCATTGGCGAAGATCAGGCAAGTTGCGATGAATGCAATTCCGAGGCCCGCCAGGCTAATTGCCAAGCCAGATTGGCTGCAAGGTGCATAGGCGGTAGTTGTTGTGATGCCAGCGCCGACTACCAGCGCAGCTGCCCAATAGAGGCGCGGAATGAGCGCTCGCAAAGTTTGGTCCGCCGCAGATTTCAACTTTGAGCTGCCCAACGTTTGCGCTCAGCGGGCGGCGAAGCCGTCCGCTGCAGCAAAGGGTTATGCGCGGAGGCTGCGGTCAAAACTTGTTCCCTTTCAAACGCGGCCGAGCGCCCTGCAAGAACTTTCGGAACACTACGATCGCGATGAGGATGCCCAAGATCGCGCCATAGATCAGCCCATATTCAAGCGCTGCGGCGAGTTGCTCACTCACGGTTGGCGAATAGCTCTTGCCGAGAAGCTTGCCCCCAATGCATGACGCGGATGCCAGATCGTATGTCGCCATGTAGCCAGCGCAAACATCGGTCCCTCCAAGCCACCAAGCGCCTACGACGAAAGCAAGGAGGCTGCACGCGGCCAGCCCATAGATGCGCGCGGACCTATTAGTCTTCATGAGGCATAGACAAGATGGCATCGCGAACTCGGGCGGCCCGACTCCTGCGATGCCGTAGGTTGCGAGCGCGGGGCCCGTAGAGCTACACCAAGGCACTCGGCAGACGGGCTGCCGGGGCGTTGCAAGTTAGCGAGGAGTCGGGCCATGGAGCGCAAATCTAGCACCCTGTTCGTCGGTTTGGACGTCCACAAGGACAGTATCGACATCGCCGTGGCGGATGCACCGCGCGATGCTGAGATTCGGCATGTCGCCAGCATCAAGGGCGACCTCGCTTCGCTGGACAAGGCGCTGCGTCGACTCATCAGCCAGGGCCAGGTCTTGCACATCGTCTACGAGGCTGGTCCCTGCGGCTTCGTCATCTGGCGCCACCTCAGCGCTCAGGGCCTGCACTGCGAGGTGGTAGCCCCTTCGTCGATTCCGCGCGCCCCTGCAGACCGGATCAAGACCGACCGGCGCGACGCCATGTTGCTGGCCCGTCTAGCCCGCTCAGGCGACCTGGCCGTGGTGCGCGTTCCCGATGGAGTGGACGAAGCCGTGCGCGACTTGGTACGCGCTCGCGAGGATGCCGTGCGCGAGCAGCGCAACGGGCGCCACCGCCTGAAGGCCTTGCTGCTGCGCAATGGCATCCCCTACACGGGCAAGACCTCCTGGACCGCCGCCCACCTGCGCTGGCTGTCCACCGTCAAACTCGCACATGCGGCTCAGCAGATCGCCTTCCAGGAGTACCTGCATGCGATCACCGAGGCTAGCGCACGCATCGCCCGGCTGGAGCAGGCCCTGCGGGAGGCGCTGCCCGACTGGCACCTGTTGCCCGTCGTGCAGGCCCTACAGGCCTTGCGAGGCGTGCAGCTGATTGCCGCCATCACGCTGGTCGCCGAACTGCAGGACTTCCTGCGCTTCGAGTCCCCGCGCCAGCTGATGGCCTACCTGGGCCTTGTGCCCAGCGAACGCAGCTCCGGCCCCAAGCGCCGCCAGGGCGCCATCACCAAGGCCGGCAACTCAGCTGCGCGGCGCATGCTCGTCGAGGTGGCTTGGCACTACCGGGCCGATCCCCGCGTGAGCCCCGTCATCGCCACGCGCCAGGACGGGTTACCGCCCGCCGTGACCGATATCGCCTGGAAGGCGCAGCTGCGGCTGAGCGCCAAGTTCAAGCGCCTGTGCGCGCGCCGCCTGCTCAAGACCAAGGCGGTGGTGGCGGTGGCGCGCGAGTTGGCTGGCTTCGTCTGGGCCATCGGGCGCGAGGTGCAGCTCTCGGGCTGGCAGGGCGTCAAACCCAGTGCAGGCGCCACGGCGCATTGAGTCACGCAGTCCACACCGGCATCAACGCGAGCAAGGAGGTGCGCGCATCCACAGATCGACCAACGGCCGGATCGGGAACGCGGCGCAGCCGCGGCCATCAAGGGAATCCTCGGCAACGTTATTGAGCGCCATGCGCAAGCAGCTCGCGACCTCAGCCCCTAGACCGAAGGCAGCCCTGCGACGAACACTTGTCTTGAGGTAGCCAACCCTCGCATATCAGCATGAGCAACCGTCGCGCATCCATACCGGATGGCACCAACAGGCTCCGCCGCGTTCCCCGTCTGGCCAGAGGGCCATTCTTCAGCTGCAGCGCAGAGGGGCAGGTCTTGCCGCTTGACAGGAAGATGCCATATCAGCCCTGCGACGAACACTTGTCTTGAGGTAGCCAACCCTCGCATATCAGCATGAGCAACCGTCGCGCATCCATACCGGATGGCACCAACAGGCTCCGCCGCGTTCCCCGTCTGGCCAGAGGGCCATTCTTCAGCTGCAGCGCAGAGGGGCAGGTCTTGCCGCTTGACAGGAAGATGCCATATCAACGCCTGAGTTAAGCCGCCACCACGAAGTGGTGGTCGGCTTGAATGAATTGTTAGGCCCCGTCCGACACGACGAGGCTCTCACCGACAACATCAAGCTGCTGCAAGAAGTCGGCATCATCTGGGTCTTCAAGTGCCACCGTAAGAGCGACAAGCTCGCCCCCATCTTGCCGCAGAGCCTCAACCCCCTCTACAGGCATTTCCATTTCGAGGCCCTCGCTGATCGCAATTCGGATCTTCATGCCGGGGCGCACGTCGCCTTGGACGACCTGGCCGGCGAAGACGTAGAGCGAGCGAGCGCTAAGCACGAAGGACTGGTGAACTCTGAAGGTCGCCGACATAGGGGCCTAACGTTGAAGCTGAGCCGCGAGCGGCGGCTTGCCGACGCGAGTCGGCTCGAGCGACTGGTTAGGCTTCACTTTACTCATAGGTAACCGCGACTCCACCAACTAGCGCCTCTTGCTTAAGCACCTTCTGACCTTGAACTCCAGAGATAGAGAGCCTGGAATCTGACTGCCATTGAATCCTCAGTGGCACCGTGCCATTTGCAATGAAGGTGTTTCCGCCCTCGTTCGGAAGCTCCGCATTGGCTTGAACGATCGATAGCTGAGTATTGAACCCGGTTGTTGCTCCGCAGTCTCGACTAAAAACAACGACCTTGAGCTTGCCGCTAGGCGAGACGATGCTTGAGGAAGAGTCGTTGCCGCACAGGTCGCTGCAACCAGCGAGCACCGTGAAGGAAATTCCCGCGAGTAGGAGAACGGTCTTGCTCATACTGTCTTGTGAAGCCTAACGAAGCTGTCCAATAACCCTCTGCCCACGCGTCATGGACTTTGACGAGCGGAACGGGAGCTGGTTCAGCAGAGTTTTCATTCCGGATGATTGTGGCGCCAACTGCGGGCGCCTGTGAGCGCTGCCGAACCCTGCTGATGGGGGATATCACGGCCCTGGCTGTGGCCCTCACCGCCTCCAGCCGCTGTGCGCCAACTTCTCGATGTTGTGCACCAGGCAGAACAACTGCCACTGTGCCCCCACCTTGGCCGCGCCGCGCAGCGTGAAGCGGCTCAGCCGCTTGTTGTGCCGCAGGTTGGCGAACACCGGCTCCACCGTGGCGATGCGCCGGCTGTACAACGCTCGCCCCTGCGGGCTGTCGATGGCCCGGCGCATGCGCTGACTCGGATCGTTCGGGTCGAGCTCTCTGGCGTGGAACAGCGAGACCTTGCGTGCAGCTGTGCGTTCGGGGTGGCGCAGGCACTGGGTGCGCAGCGCGCAGCCTTGGCAATCCTCGGGCCTGGCCTTGAAGTCTTCGCGCCGCTGGCCCTTGCCCACCTGGTAGATCGCCCCGCTGCTGCGCAGCGTCTGGCCGGCCGGGCAGATCGCCGTCCTGGCCTTTGGATCAAATCGGAAGTCGCTCGGCCCGAAGTGCTTGATCGATGGTTTGCCCTGCCCGGTGGCCTGCTTGTCGTAGAGCGGGTCGGGCTGGGCTTTGTGCTGAGCGTGGTCCTTGAAGCGTTCATCGCGCTGGCGCATCTGCGTGTCGGCAATCAGCGCGGGCCTGCCTTGCGCGTGCAGGGCCTGCACGTTGACATCGCTGTGGTAGCCAGCGTCTGCCGTGACGAGTGTCTGCGCGTCAGCGAAGGGCCGTGCCTGCTCCACCATGGGCAGCAGCATGGCCTGCTCCGAGCCGGAGCCAGTGATGTCCGCCGCGATGATGACCTGGTGCCGCGCGTCCACCGCGGCCTGGGCCGCATAGCCCTGGATCACGCCCTTGCTGGTGGCCATCTTGGCGCTGTCAGGATCGGTGATGTTGGTCTTGAGCTCCTGGCCCTTGCGGTTACGCCGCGGCGTCGTGGTGCGCAGGAACTCTCGCGTGCGCTGGGCCTCGCGGCGCAGGGCGTCCACACGCTGCTGGCGGCGCGCCTGCAGTGCTTCATCGCCGGGCGTCCCGGTGCGGCTGTCCTGCGCCTGGTGCAGGCTCACGATCTTCTCGGCCGCCTTCTCCAGCCGGCGCGCCCGGTGGAGCAATTCCGCATGCGTGCCGCTGCGCTCCTTGCTGGCGTTGGCCGGCAGCTTCACGCCGTCGATGGCGAACAGCTCTCGACCGATCAAGCCCTGCGCATCGCAGGTCAGCAGCACCTGATGGAACAGCGCCTTGATCTGCGGCCCCAGGCCGCTGACGAATTTGGCCAGTTGCGCATGGCTGGGGTGGCTGTCCCCGCTGATCGCGATGAACTGGATGTCATGCTCGCAGGCCCGCTCCAGTTGCCGGCTCGACACCAGGCCGCGGCTGTAGCCCAGCAGCACGATCTTGAGCAGCACGCGCGGGTCGTAGGCGCTGGCGCCCACCTCTTCGTTGCGAAAGCGCGCGTCCAGCGCCGAGAGGTCCAGCTCCTCATCCACCAGCAGGTTCAGCGCAAAGGCAAAGCTGCCCGGCACCAGCTGCTCCGACAGCACCACCGGCAGGAACATCGCACCTCGGACCTGAGGCTTGTAGCGCGGCATCCGTGGCCTCCTCTGACTCGGCCTCGATTGCAGCGCCCGGCGCCTGACCGCGCTATTCGGAGACTCCCGCACCGGGGAGATTTTTTACAGCCTCAACGTTCGCGGTAAGCGGACCAGCCAGCGTAGCTGGCGCAGGTCCGCTTGACCAAAGGGTTATGCATCTGGCGCCGTGCCCTTCAGGATCCCGAAAGCAACGTCCCCCTCTGGCGCAAAGCAGACCAACTGTCCCTGGTGGTCGTCAATGAACAGCCTTGCACATGCGTGGCACTGGTACATGACCCGCTCAACTATGCGAAGTGCGTTCCACGGGGACTCACCGGATTCAATTTGCTCAAGCGCAGACTCGTAGGTTTCATCTGGGAGTAGATAAGCCTTGTTGTCTTGATAGTCGGTGTTGTCGCGAATGACTTCACCACAGCTGCAGCTGAACTTCATCGGTGGGTCTTGGAAGATGCATAACGTTGGAATTCAGCGGCGCCGTAAGGCGTCCGCTGGAATGACTGGTTATGCGTCACGAGCCGATTCCAGGGCTTCGATTGCAAGCCCGTAAGTACGGAACACCATGTCAGCATTTTCAATGTCAGCAAGTTCCGACTTAGATGCATGCGCTAGCTGGTTACGGATCTTCCGCAGCATATGAATCTCGCCTTGCCAGCCTTGGGGAAGCAGGAAGTCCACCTTCTGCAAAATCGTTAGCAGAGGCATACGCTCAGCTGCAGCGAGGCCCTTACGGATGGCAAAAGAGCGCACTGCTTGCTCGAATGCAACGCCAGCCTGTAGTAGTGCAGCCAGCTTGTGACCCGAGCGGAACACGCCATCAGCTTCGGCCATCAGTTGTTGGCTAAAACTCGTTCCATACGCAATTGGAGCGCTAGCTGGTAACGACGCATGTCGCGATGAACCAAGATCTGTGACAAGTGACTTCAAACTTTGAATGTCACTGCTCAGGCCAGACAGAGCCTCCTTGTCGGATGACTTCTTGCGCTCCCGTTCATACATGGCAACGAGCCACATGATGAAGAAAAGCGCAGGAGCGCAGAGCTTGAGGTACGCGGCCAACGAGAAGGGTTTCCCCGAGAAGTGCCAATCGAGCAGTCCATACACCGCGGCAATTGCCGACGGGTATTTGAGTTGATGCAGGACCTTCTTGACGAACGGCCAAGCCTCGGAGACCTGACTCTTTAGACTTTCAAACAACGGCATCTCTCTCATTTGACGCATAACGTGATATGGGGCGACAGGCGCTGCGCCCTAACGTCGGTGCGGCCGCATAACGTCGGGCACGGGCGTGCCCCTAAGTGCTTGATGCAAAACGCCTCCCTTGCATTTGACTGTACATTCATACAGCACTAAATTTACCTACAAATCCGGCAGCTTGTTACATCAGCCTTGGTTGTCGCCGGAGTGCAGGAGGGCCGTATGTTGCCATCAGTTCCGGGGCCCGTGCCAGCGCGTAGCTTCCTGCGTCCGCCCGCCGCTTCGGGCACCACCGTCAACCTGCCACCGCTGCAGGCCGTCAGGTTGCTTGACCAACTGCGCGAGCGCATTCGCTATCTGCACTACAGCCGCCGCACCGAGGACAGCTATGTGTTCTGGTGCCGCGCCTTCATTCGCTGGCATGGCGTGCGCCACCCAGCCGAGATGGGCGGGCCGGAGGTCGAGGCCTTCCTGTCCTACCTGGCTGCCGAGCGAGGGCTGGCGCCATCCACCCACAAGCAGGCGCTGTCGGCCCTGCTCTTTCTCTATGGCAAGGTGCTGGGCATCAACCTGCCCTGGATGCAGGAGATCGGTCGGCCCCGTGCCTTGCGGCGGCTGCCCGTGGTGCTGTCGGTCGAAGAGGTGAGCCAGTTGCTGGCGCAGATGCCGCCGGGTGACCATCGCCTGCTGGCACGCCTGCTCTACGGCACGGGCCTGCGCATCAGCGAGGCCTTGCAACTGCGGGTCAAGGACCTGGACTTTGGCCAGCGCGCCCTCATCGTGCGGGCCGGCAAGGGCGGCAAGGACCGGGTGGTGATGCTGCCGCAGGCTCTGCATGCAGAGCTGCGCGAGCAACTGGCCGGGGCTCGCCGCATCTGGGCGGCCGATGTCGAGGCAGGCCAGGCCGGCGTGGAGATGCCGTATGCGCTGGAGCGCAAATACCCCCGGGCCGGCAGCGCCTGGACCTGGTTCTGGGTCTTCCCGCAAGACCACCTCTCCACCGATCCGCGCAGCGGCGTCATCCGCCGTCACCACCTCTACGACCAGAGCTTCCAGCGCGCCTTCAAGCGGGCCCTGTCGGCCGCGGGCATTGCCAGGCCCGCCACACCCCACACCTTGCGCCATTGCTTCGCCACCCATCTGCTGCAAAGCGGCAGCGACATCCGCACCGTGCAGGAACTGCTGGGGCATGCGGACGTGGCCACCACCATGATCTACACCCATGTGCTCAAGATGGGCGGCGGCGCCGTGCGCAGCCCGCTGGATGTGCTGCCGGCCTCGCCTGCGCTGATGGGCTCACCGGGCTGAGCACAGGCCAGCGGGACAGCAAACACATCAAGAAAGAAGCCCGCAGAAAGGAAAAAAAACCCGCCATGAAGGCGGGCTTGGCTAAGAAATTTGCTTCGTGCGATCGGACGCCCACGCGGGGCGCCACGGTCAGGTCTCAGGCCTCGTGCGCCTGCACATGCCCCATCGGATCGATCAGCTCGCCGCGCAGCAGGTACAGCGGCGCGCGGTGGTAGAGCAGGATGTCGTGGAAGGGGTCGGTCAGGATCTTGGTCATCCAGACCAGGCCGGTCTGCACGCCCTGCAGGAAGAACAGATGCACGGTGCGGAACAGCAGGCCGCCGGCGCCCAGCACCAGCCACATCCAGCCGACCTGGCGCGCAAACTCGTACAGACCGTCGGCCGGCGCGTCGAAGGCGCCGAACAGCGTCGGCTGCGCCAGCAGCAGCAGCGGCGCGCCGACCCACAGCGCCATCAGCACCACCTTGCGGCGCAGGTTGTAGCCGACCTTGATGTCTTCCTTGTGCTCATGGGTCGCCTGGTTCACATGGTCATAGCCCTTGGGCTCGAAGAAGAAATGCCCGGCCTGGCGGCTGGTCATCGACACCAGCCAGGCCAGCAGCGCGGCCAGCGGCGGATCGACCAGCAGCAGCCCGTAGGCCACGACGAAGCTGATCGCGCTGAGCAGGTGCAGGGCCTGGTTGATGCGGCTGTGGTGGTAGTAGCGGTGGTCGTCCCAGCGCTGGATCGCGAGCGCTTGCAGAAAGTCTTGTTGAATCACATCGGCTCCTGAGAAGGATGGGCGCGCCGGCCTTGCTTAGGCTGCGCGTGACCGGATGGTGAAGCCGCTTGGTGACGGTACGGTGACGCGAAGACTACGTCTACCCGTCATTGATTTGCCTCAAAGCCTTGCCACTATGCGCACATGAAGCCGCCCGCCGCCCCCCCCGAGATCGAGGTCGACGAGGCGCCGCCGCTGCGGCGCTCACTGCGCATCGCGCTGGTCACCGAGACCTACCCGCCGGAAGTGAACGGCGTCGCGCGCACCGTGGCCTGCGTCGTCGAGGGCCTGCGTGCGCGCAACCATGCGGTGCAGCTGCTGCGCCCGCGCCAGCAGCGCGGCGAGAAGGGCGAGGGCAACCCACATGGCACGGCCGCCGACGAGCGCTTCCACGAGGTGTTGATGCGTGGCCTGCCGATCCCGCGCTACCCGCATCTGCGCATGGGCGTCGCCTCCAAGCGCAGCCTGGTGCAGCTGTGGACCTTGCGCCGGCCCGACATCGTGCATATCGCCACCGAGGGCCCGCTGGGCTGGAGCGCGCTGCAGGCCGCCAGCTACCTGAAGCTGCCGATCTGCTCGGACTTCCGCACCAACTTCCACGCCTACAGCAAGCATTACGGCATCGGCTGGCTCAACAAGCCGATCATGGTCTATCTGCGCAAATTCCATAACAAGACCCAGTGCACGATGGTGCCGGACGCCGCGCTGCGCGACGAGCTGCAGGGCCTGGGCTTCGCCGGCGTGCGCGTGCTGGCGCGCGGCGTCGACACCCAGCTGTTCGATCCCGCGCGGCGCAGCGCCGCGCTGCGCGAATCCTGGGGCGCTGCCGCGCAGGACCCGGTGGTGCTGCATGTCGGCCGGCTCGCGCCGGAGAAGAACCTGGTCACCCTGGTCGAGGCCTTCGAGTCGCTGCGCCAGGCCCAGCCGCGCGCGCGCCTGGTGCTGGTCGGCGATGGCCCGGCCCGCGCCGAGCTGCAGGCGCGCCTGCCCGACGCGGTGTTCGCCGGCATGCGTCATGGCGAGGAGCTGGCGTCCTTCTACGCCAGCGGCGACCTGTTCGTGTTCCCCAGCCTGACCGAGACCTACGGCAATGTCACCGCGGAGGCCCTGGCCAGCGGCCTGCCGGTGCTGGCCTACGACTACGCGGCCGCCGGCCAGCTGGTCGACAACGGCGTCAACGGCTGGCGCGCGCCCTTCGGCAACGCGCCCGAGTTCCTGCGCCTGGCGCGCCTGCTGGGCGGCGACTTCGGCGGCCTGCGGGCGATGGGGGCCGCGGCGCGCGCGCGCGCCGAGCAGCTGTCCTGGGCCGGCATCGTCGGCAACCTGGAAGGCATCTACGCCGGCCTGATCGACGCCCAGGGCTTCTCAGCCCGCCCCCACATCGCGGCCCAGCCTGCGTGAGGACGACGGCGCGGCACGCCCGCGCCGCCACAGCAGCGCGGCCATCGCCAGCGCGATCAGGGCGCCGAAGCCGCTCATCAGCGGCAGCAGCGGCAGCTCCAGCGCCAGCGCGCCGGCGTAGGCGCCCAGCATCAGCAGCACGCTCAGGTTTTCGTTGAAGCCCTGCACCGCGATCGAACGCCCGGCGCTCAGCAACTGGTAGCCGCGATGCTGCAGCAGCGCATTCATCGGCACCACCAGCAGCCCGCCCACCGCGCCGGTCAGCGCCAGCAGCGGCAGGGCCAGGGCCAGGTCTTGCACCCAGGCGATCGCGATGATCAGCAGGCCCAGCAGCAGGCCCAGCGGCAGCACGCGCCAGGCCGCGGCCAGCGGCACGCAGCGCCCGGCCAGCGCCGCGCCGACGACCACGCCGATCGCCACCGCCGCCTGCAGCCAGGCCGCGCGCTCCAGCGGTAGACCCAGGCGCAGCTCGGCCCAGCGCAGCACCGCCAGCTGCAGGGTCGCGCCGACACCCCAGAACAAGGTGGTCACCGCCAGCGACAGGCCGCCCTCCGCATCGCGCCACAGGCGCCGGTGCGAGCGCCAGAAGTCGCGCGTCAGGGCCAGCGGCCGCAGCAGCGGCGCGGCCGGGTAGCGCGCGCCGCTGTCCGGCACCGCCAGCTGCAGCAGCGCCGCCAGCGCATACAGCCCCGCCAGCGCGGCGAGCGAACAGTCCAGGCCCTGCGCTCCGAGCGAGGGCAGGCCCAGCCAGGGCGCCACCAGCAGCCCACCCAGCACCGTGCCCAGCAGCGCTGCGCCGACGATGCTGACCTCCAGCCAGCCATTTGCCGCCACCAGCGCGCGCGCCGGCACCAGCTCGGTCACCAGCCCGTACTTGGCCGGCGCATAGGCCGCCGCGCCCAGGCCCACCAGGCTGTAGGCCAGCACCGGATGCCAGCCCAGCAGCATGCCGGCCAGGCCGACGATCTTCAGCCCGTTCATCCAGGCCATCAGCCGCGCCTTCGGCACCGCATCGGCCAGCGGCCCGACCAGCGGCGCCAGCAGCACATAGGACAGGGTGAAGCCGACCTTCAGCAGCGGCGCCCACCACAGCGGCAGGCCGCGGCGCTGCAGCAGCGCGATCGTCACGATCAGCAGCGCGTTGTCGGCCAGCGCCGAGCAGAACTGCGCGCCGAGCAGCGCATGGAAGCCGCGCGGCAGCGGCGGGGACCCGGCGGCGGGCGAAACGGACGGTGGCATGGGCCGATTGGAGCCCGCGCCGATGCCGCCGCGATGACAGGCCGGCGATGTTTCGGTGACGCTTCAGTTCAGGAGAGCAGGCGCCGCCACCAGGGCCGCGCGACGCGGCGCAGGTCCTGCAGCGCCTTCAGGCTGCCATCGTCGAAGCTCGGCTCCGCGTCGTCATGCCGAAAACCGCAGCGCTCCTTGGCCAGCAGCAGCGGGATGCAACCGTGGAAATAGACCTCCGGGTCCTCGCTGTAGTCGGTCGCGACGCCCGCGAGCAGACGCGGGTAGCTGGGCGGCAGATCCCCCTCGGCGACCAGATGGTCGTCGCCCTCCTCGCCCTGGTGGCGCAGGTGCCAGACCCGCCGGCCATCGCGCCACAGCTCGGACTGGGTGAAATCCACATGCTCTTCCACCGAGCAGGCCACCACCTCGGCCTCCGCCGACAGCGCCGCCAGCGCCTCACCGTGCAGGATGCGGTGGTCGCAGCCCGGCGCGATCACCAGCAGCCAGCCGTCCGGCAGGATATGCACGGCCGCCTGCGAGGGCGGGTAGGCCGATTCGACCCCGGTGGGCGCCAGGCCCAGCCGGTCCAAGGTCCGGGCCGGTTCCGGCCCGCGTACCGCGATCCATGCCAAGGACACGCCCATCTCAACGCTCCCTCTTGTTCTTGCTCGTCACCACCATCATCTTCTTCTCGTCTGCGCGCATGGGCGCACCTTATAGCCGGTGTTATTGTCTGGCGCATGAAGCCACGCCATCTGCTACCGACCCTGATGATCCTGCTCGCCGCCTCCAGCCCTGCCCTGGCCTTCCAGCCGGTCGAGGCCGGACTGACGCCGCTGCACGAGCGCCTGGACGAGATCCGGCTGCAGGTGTTGCGGCTGGACCAGCAGCTGCAGGCCGAAGCCAGCGAACCGGTCGAGCGCGCCCAGGCCTACCGCACGATGCAGGCGCTGGAACTGGAGCGCCGGCGCCTGCTGGCCGACATCGGCCAGACCCGCAGGATGGCGGCCTCGCCCCTGGTGATGCATCTCGCGACGACGCCCTGAGGTAGCCGCTCAGCGGCAGTTCAGCCGCCCGACGGGGCCGGCGGCTGGGCCAGGAAAGCAAAGGCGGCCCGGGTCAGCGCGAAGATCGCGGCGCTGTCGGCGGGGGTTTCGGGCCGGACGAGGATCGAAGCAGCGGCCCTGGGGCTCGGGCCGCAAACGGGGGTGCGCCAGTTATCGAGCCGCCGGCCCCTGGCCCAGGGCCGGCGCGGCGGGCCAGCTGCCCAGGCGGGCGAAGCAGGAGCGGTGTTCCCGCTCGCGCAGCTCCCGCAGGTCCAGCAGCAGCCGGTCGAAGTCGAAGGCCTTGTCATAGAAGCCATCGGCCCCGCGCTCCCGGCACAGCGGCGCATACAGCTCGCCGGGGCTGGAGCTGAACACGAACACATGGCCGGCATAGCCCTGGCGCCGGATGCGCCCCAGCACCGACAGGCCGGAGCCGGGCGCCAGGGTCAGGTCCAGCACCAGCGCGTCCGGCCACAGGGTCAGCACGGCCTGCACCGTCTCGTTCTCGCTGCCGGGCTGGGCCAGCACCGCAACGCCGGCTTCCTCTTCGGCGCGCAGCACGAACAGGCGCCGCAGGACCGCCGAATCTTCCGCTACCACGATTTGCGTTTGCTTCATGGGCCGCATGGTCCGCCGCGGCCGGCTGCGCCGCCAGCCGGCGAAGCCGCCGTCCGCGCGAAGGCAGTCGCCGCTTGCGCACGTCGGCGGATTGCCTGCCTCATTCGAGGGGGTCGGGGCCCTGCCGCGCTTGTCGGCAATTCACCGACAAGGACTTGCGGGCTCGCTGCACGCGCCGCCGGACGCAGCGCCGCTATCGGCCCCAGGGCCCCTTGCCAAAAATTGAGGCCATACCAAGGGAGCACAACATGGCACAGCGCAACACCGCCACCACCTTCGTCCCGGCCCGCAACCTCCTGATCGCCTCCGCGCTGCTGGCGCTGGCCGCCGGCCAGCAGGCCCTGGCGACGACCGCCTCCAACACCTTCCAGGTCACGGCCACCATCGTCAGTGCCTGCACCGTGTCCGGTGGCGCGCTGAACTTCGGCAGCAGCATCGACCCGCTGGCCACCGCCACGCCGATCGACTCGACCTCCACACTGACCGTCGTGTGCACCAACACCACGCCCTACACGGTGGCGCTGGACGCCGGCCAGAACGCCGGCGGCGCAACCAACTTCACCAGCCGCGCGATGAAGAGCGGCAGCAACACCCTGGCCTACCAGCTCTACACCGATTCCGGCCATTCCGTCATCTGAGGCAACGGCAGCAGCACCCGCGGCGGCACCGGCACCGGCACCGGCACCGGCACCGGCAGCGCGCAGAGCCTGACCATCTACGGCCGCCTGCCCTCGCTGGCCAACGTCGTGCCGGGCGCCTACACCGACACGATCACCGTGACCGTCAGCTACTGAACCAGGAACAAGAGCGCCGCCACGACCAGCAGCGGCAGCCAGGACAGGTGGCGCCCGCGCGTGAAGAACAGCGGCAGGGCCGCCGACAGCAGCGCGACGACGCCGAAGGTGTTCAGCACATCGGCCGAGCCCAGCGGCCGCTGCGCCGCCAGCGCGATCAGATAGGCCATGCCCCACCAGACCAGGGTCGTCAGGTGCCAGGCAAAGCGCAGGGTGCCCGCGGTGAAGGCCGTGCCGCCGAACAGCCGCGGCAGTTGCTCCTGCCGCCGCAGCAGGCGCATCAGCAGATAACGCTCGCCCAGATAGGAGTGGGCAAGGCTGGTGACGACGATCAGCGCGGCGGCGAGGTAGAGCAGCATGGTGTGCGGGAGGGTCGAGCCGGAACCGCAGCGATTGTGGCGCGCCCGCCTTGCATGGCCGGGTTCACCCGGCGGCGAGGAAGGCATTCCCGCCATCCCTAGATCGGCGCCCGGCCGGGTAGGCCTTGTCCACAAGCCAGCGGATTCCCGCAGCCGAGCCGGTCCCTACTCTCGCGCACAGCCTGGTGCCGCGCGCCGCCGGGCCCACGGCAAGCCCGTGCTTGCATGCACGCGCGCACCCAGCGGCCGAAAAGGGGTCAACAGAGTAGGCGTATGTGTGTATATGCGGCGCAGCACCCAACCCGCGCCGCCAGGGAGCAGATCCATGACAGTCAAGAACAGCTCGTCCGACGGCATCGCCGCGCCGGACCTATGCATCGATGTGGCGCGCCTGAAGGGCCGCAAGGCACAGGCGGCCGCGCCTGCCGGGCTCGCGGAAAAATTCTTCGATCAGAACCCGCAGATGGAGGAGATCGATGGCCGCCTCTACCCCAGGGGCCCGGAGGCGGTGGCCCTGCCGCTGCTGAAGGAAGCCCAGCTCGAGAGCACGGCGGCCGGCACCGATGCCTACATCCCCGAGCATGTCGAGCTCGACTATGTGCCGCGTCTGGAGCCGCGCAGCATGCGGCGCCCGAAGTTCATCGACCGCAACCAGTTCATGGCCGCCCAGTCGGGCATCGAAACGGTCTTCGGCGGCGATGACCGGCGCGTCTTCTACAGCACCGCCTATCCCTGGCGCTGCAACGGCAAGGTCGAGAGTCCGCTCGGTTCGGGCAGCGGCGTGATGGTCGGCCCGCGCCATCTGCTGACCTGCTCGCACATCATCGACTGGCGGCCCAACGGCACGGTCGGCTGGCTGAAGTTCACCCCGATGTACTACAACGGCAGCGCCCCCTACGGCAGCGCCTGGGCCGTGCGGGTCTACTTCAAGCACAAGGTCGCGGGGCCGACGATCGATGCCACCGAGGCCAAGTACGACTATGTCGCGGTGGTGCTGGATCGCCCGCTCGGCTCCGCCACCGGCTGGTTCGGCACCAAGGGCTACAGCGACAGCTGGGACGGCGGCGCCTACTGGACCCATGTCGGCTACCCCGGCGACCTGACCGGCGGCCAACGCCCGACCTATCAGACCGGCATCGCACTGGACGGCGACTTCTGGAGCCCCGACTCGCACCAGGCCATCAGCCATCAAGGCGATGTCTGGCCGGGCCAGAGCGGCGGCCCCTTCTGGGGCTACTGGGACGGCGCGCCCTATGCCGTCGCGACGCAGAGCGCCCAGAACCCGTCGTACAACACCGGCAGCGGCGGCTCCGATCTGGTGGACCTGGTCGGCAGGGCGCGGGCGGAGCATCCCTGAGTCTTGAGGAGGAAAGGCAGGCAAAGCATTGCGCCATGCCTGCCGACGGCCGGTGGGATCGACCCCGTCGGCCGTCGCCCCGGTTGATGCGCCTTCACTTTATTGCGTGTCGAGCGATGACGGTCCGTCGCAGGAGGTTTCCTGGATGCCGCAGATCTGATCCAGCCAGGCGCGCAAGCGCCCCTTGGGCAGCCCGGCCCGGGCGACGGGCGAGACCTGCAGATACGGCCGCATCTCGGCGGCAAAGCGCGCCTCCTCGTACTCGACCTGCACCCAGCTGCCGCGGCAATCGACGAGGCGGCCGGCGGCGATGGTGCTGCTGCCGTCGAAGAGCAAGCCGTCCTTGAGCCGGATCGCGACTGCTGCCTTGGGATCGGGGCGGGCGCGACCCGCGTTGGCCTGCGACTTCACGACCAGCTTGCGGCCGCTGACCCAGCCCTCGCCCTCATAAACCGGCCGTGCCGGCTGCCCCGTCAGGGCCTCGTCCTCGAAGGCCCCATGGATGCGGAACCAGCCCTTGGCGGTGGCGCTGACCTTCACGAACACGCGGGCTCGCATGCCCGAGTCATCGGTCCAGACGGGCGGCAAGGTGCCGAGCACGGGTGCCGAGGCCGATGGCGCGGCACGCACATTGAGGCCTGCGGGATCCGTCTCCTCGACGAAGGCGGCAAAGTTGCAAGAGACGGCCTCGGGCGGGCCACCGGCGGCGAAAGCCTGGCTGCCGGCGCCAAGGCCGATTGTCAGCATCAGCAGGCGGGCCAGGAGAAAAGACAAGGTCCGGTCATCGGCCATCTCAACCGCACTGCCCCACATACCCGCAAGCCGTGCAGAAATCGCAGCCGTCCTTGTGGATCATGGTCGCGTTGCCGCATTCGGGGCAGGGCTTGCCGGCCATGGCCTGGATGCTGGCGCCGGGCGCGGCGGCGGTCTTGTTGACCTGCGGCGCCTGCAGCAGGCCCATCGCGGTGATCGGCTGGCCCGTTTCGTCGAGCACGCCCAGCATCGCGTAGCGGTGGATGATCAGGCGCGCGACATAGGCGATCGTCGAGGGCCAGATCTGCTGGCGGCGCTCGCCGGCAAGACTTGGCACCGGCGCCATGAAATGCGCCAGCGGCTCGCCGACGTTCAAGAGCTTGCGCAGCTTCATGCCGATCCAGGCCGGGTCCAGCACCCGCATGTCCAGCGACAGCGCGCGCGCCAGGCCGTCCAGCGCCTTCGGGTAGTTGCCCGAGAAGCCCAGGGCGCAGGGGCGCGTGATATGGCCGCCCTCGGGGGTCGGCAGGCTGACCTCCTTCAGGGTCAGGGTGAACTGCTCGCCGGTGGCCGGGTTGTCGACGTCGACCGCCCAGGCCAGGGTGCCGGAGACCGTGGTACGCGGCTCATCGATGCTGAACATCGCGTCCATCACCGGCGTCGGCCCGCCCTCCTGCAGCGCGCCGAGCTGCTCGCAGCGCCAGCGGATCACCGCGGCGGTGGCGGCGACGACGCCCGGGAACAGGCGCGGCTCGCCGCCGGGCGGCACCGGCATCTGGAAGGCGCGCTCCTCGGCCACCGTGGCCAGCGCATCGAGCTTCAGGCGCAGCCAGGCCGCGTCGTTGGCGCGCAGGTCCATCGACAGGGTCTTGGCCAGCGCCGACAGGCCGCGCGGCTGCTCGGCGCCATTGACCCAGACCTCGAAGGGCAGGTTCTTGCCGAACAGGCCGGCGTCCGGGCCCTCGGCCGGCAGTTCGCCGACGAAGAGCGCGAAGTCGCCATGCGGGTGCCGGATCATGTAGCTCCAGGCCGGGTTGCCACCGGGCAGCTCGGGCCGGCTGGGCCAGCGCAGCGAGGCCAACACGGCCTTGGGCAGGCGCTCCAGCTTCAGCCGCGCGTTGCTGGCATCCAGCGGCTGCAGCGGTTCGACCTTGGCGGCCGCGGGCGCGGCCTCGACGCTCAGCACCGAGCCCAGCACGCTGTTGGGACGGTAGGTCGCCAGGCCCTTCAGCCCGCTCTTCCAGGCCTGGGTGTAGAGGTCCTGGAAGTCCGCGTAGGGATAGTCGGCCGGGACATTGACCGTCTTCGAGATCGAGGTGTCGATGTACGGCGCCACCGCGGCCACCATCGCCGCGTGGTCGGCCGCGCTCAGCTCCAGCGCGGTGACGAAGGCGCCGGACAGCGCGGCCTCGCTGCCGAACAGATGGCGGTACAGGCGCCAGGCATGGTCCTCGACCTGGTATTCCTTGAAGCCGCCGCCCTCGGCCTGGCCCAGGCGCTTCTTGCGCGTGTAGGCCCAGCTGAAGGCCGGCTCGATGCCGTTGCTCGCGTTGTCGGCGAAGGCCAGGCTGATGGTGCCGGTCGGCGCGATCGACAGCAGGTGCGAGTTGCGCAGGCCCTGGGCGCGGATCCTGTCCTTCAGCGCCTGCGGCAGGCGCGAGGCGAAGTTGCCGCCGGACAGGTACAGGTCGGCATTGAAGAGCGGGAAGGCGCCCTTCTCCGCGGCCAGATCGCTGGAGGCCGCATAGGCCGCGTCGCGCATGATCTCGCTGATGCGGCGCGCCTGCTCGCGCGCGGCCTCGCTGTCGTAGCGCAGGTTCAGCATCACCAGGGTGTCGCCCAGGCCGGTGAAGCCCAAACCGATGCGGCGCTTGTTGCGCGCCTCCTGCGCCTGGGCCGGCAGCGGCCAGGGCGTCACGTCCAGCACGTTGTCCAGCATGCGGGTCGCGACCGCACACACCTCGGCGAAGCCGGCCTCGTCGAAGGCCGCGTCCGGACCGAAGGGATCGCGCACGAACAGCGCCAGATTGACCGAGCCCAGGCAGCAGCAGCCATAGGGCGGCAGCGGCTGCTCGGCGCAGGGATTGGTGGCCTCGATGGTCTCGCAGTAGTAGAGGTTGTTGTCGTTGTTGATGCGGTCCAGAAACAGCACGCCCGGCTCGGCATGGTCGTAGGTGCTGCGCATGACCTGATCCCACAGCGCGCGCGCCGGGGTCTTGCGGTAGACCCACAGGCCGTCGGCGCGCTGGTAGGCGCCGGCCTCCTTCTGCGCCTGGGCGGGCTCGGCGCGGTGCACCAGCTCCACCGCCGTGCCGGCCAGCACCGCCTCCATGAAGACATCGGTGACGCCGACCGAGATGTTGAAGTTGCGCAGGTCGCCCTGGTCCTTGGCGTGGATGAACTCCTCGATGTCCGGATGGTCGCAGCGCAGCACGCCCATCTGCGCGCCGCGCCGGCTGCCGGCGCTCTCCACCGTCTCGCAGCTGCGGTCGAACACGCGCATATAGCTGACCGGCCCCGAGGCATGGCTGCGCGTCGAGCCGACCCAGGCGCCCTTGGGCCGGATGCGGCTGAAGTCGTAGCCGACGCCGCCGCCGCGGCGCATCGTCTCGGCCGCCTCGGTCAGCGCGGTATAGATGCCCGGCGCGCCGTCCTCGACGGTGGCGATCGAGTCGCCGACCGGCTGCACAAAGCAGTTGATCAGGGTCGCGGCCAGGTCGGTGCCGGCGGCCGACAGGATGCGCCCGGCCGGGATGAAGCCGCGCCGCTGCGCATCCAGGAAGCGGGTGGCCCAGGCCTGGCGCTGCTCGGGCGCCTCGGCCTCGGCCAGCGCGCGCGCCACCCGCAGGCGCAGCTCGTCCAGGGTCCGCTCCTCGCCCTTGGCGTATTTCTCCAGCAGCACCTCGGCACTGATGTCCTGGGCCGGCAGCGAGGCCGGCGAGGCGATCGGGGCGGCGGCGAGCAGGGCGGGATCGAGCGGGGGGGTGGACATGGCGGGCGGACTCCTGGGACGGCGGGAACTGGGCGAGGATCTTCGGACCATCTTAGCCAGCGGGTCTTGATCGCGCGCAGCGAACAACCCCGCTTGACGCAAGGCGTTGGCCGCGCGCTGCGGCAACAAATGAAACAAACAGGCGGCGCCGGGAAACCCTCCTGATACCTGCCCCAGCCACAGTGACGCCTCACCCTCAGGAGACGACCATGCCGCAGCAAGACATCGCCCCCCCGATCTGGCCCGCCTGCGAGCGCCTGCTGGCCGGTCAGGTGACGATCCGGCTGCAGCAGCATGCGGCGATGCTCCGCGCCGAGGAGCGCACCCAGCAGCGCCTGAAGGAGCTGCAGTTCGTCGACACCCGCCCCGTGCTGGTGCGCAGCGAGGCCTTCGCCGAGGACCTGGTCGAGCTGCTGGGCCCCGAGGCCGACCCCGACCTGGCCGGCGCGCTGCTGCGGGGTTTGGCCGGTGTTGCGGACGGCCGCGCTTTGGCATGATGGCGCGGTCCGCCCTTCCCGCCCCGAGCGCCCCGCCATGAGCCTGCCGACGCCACCCTCCCTGCTGCTGGTCGACGACGAAGCCGAGCTGCGCGAGCTGCTGGCCGAATATTTCGGCCGCCAGGGCTTCGCGGTGCGGGCGGCGGCCGATGCCGCGCAGGCGCGCGCGCTGCTGGCCGAGCAGCGCCCCGAGCTGGCGCTGCTGGACCTGAACATGCCGGGCGAGAACGGCCTGTCGCTGGCGCGCTGGCTGCGCGAGGCCCACCCCCAGGTCGCGATCCTGATGCTGACCACCGCCAGCGACGCGGTCGACCGGGTGGTCGGCCTGGAGCTGGGCGCCGACGACTATGTCGCCAAGCCCTTCGACCTGCGCGAGCTGCTGGCGCGGGTGCGCGCGGTGCTGCGCCGCACCCAGGGCGGCGCCGCGGCCGAACCCGCGGCGGCGGCCACCTCCATCAGGCCCAGCCTGCCGCCGGGCCGGCGCATCGCCTTCGGCCTGTGCGCGCTGGACCTGGACGAGCGCAAGCTCTGGGACGGCGGCGGTCAGGAGATCGCGATCACCGCGGCCGAGTACGACCTGCTGGCGCTGTTCGCGCGCAACCCGAACCGGCCGCTGAACCGCGACCAGATCATGGAGCAGGCCCACAACCGCGGCTGGGACGTGTTCGACCGCTCGATCGACCTGCGCATCATGCGGCTGCGCCGCAAGGTCGAGCGCAACCCCGACAAGCCCGAAGTCCTCAAGACCATCCGCAACGTAGGCTACGTCTTCGTCAGCGCCTGATGAGGAACGCGGCCGCGGCCGACGCGGACCCCGCGCTGCGCCAGCTGGCTGCCACGCGCCGGCTGATGGTCTGGTTCGCCGCGCCGATGGCGCTGCTGCTGCTGGTGCTGAGCGGCCTGCAGTACCGCCAGCGCATGGCCGAGGCCGAGGCCGAGCTGCAACGCGCCGCCGAGCAGCATGCCCAGGACCTGCAGCTGCTGGCGCGCCCGGCCATGGACCATGTGCAGGACCTGCGCCGGCTGATGGAAACCTTGTGGGACGCCCCGCCAGATCCCGGCCCGGCGCTGGTCCGGGCGCTGGCGCCACAGCACCGCGGCGGCCGGCCCGACGGGGTCGCGATCCCCGATGCCGCGGCCGGCGAGCGCTGGGGTCAGGTCTGGTGGTCGGCGCTGGACGACCGGCCCTTCGAGCCGGCCTGGCTCAGGCGCGCCGCCGCCTTCGTCACCCAGGCCCGCGTCGCGCACCAGCGCGCGCCGGGCTTCGAGGCCACCTGGTTCGCCGGCATCGACGTCAACACCTCCTTCGGCTACCCCTGGATCGCCACCGACAGCATCCTGCAGAGCATGGGCCTGGCGCGCATGCAAGACCTGGCCCCGGTGCGCGCGCTGGCCTCGCAGCGCGCCCGCGCCCGCCTGGCGCGCACGCCGCGGCCCGAGCAGGGTTCGCATTGGGGCTCGCCCTATGCCAGCCAGCTGGCCGGGCATCTGGTGGTGTCGCACACCGCGCCGGTGTTCGCCGGCGGCGAGCTGGTCGGCGAGGTCTCGCTGGACTTCCGCCTCGACGGCCTGCAGGCCAGCGTCGCGCAATGGGCCCGGCCCGGCGAGCTGGCCTGGATCGTCGATGCGGCCGGCCATGTGCTGGCCGACTCCGGCCGGCCGCTGCAGGGCCCCAGCGGCCCCGGCCATGGCGACGAGCATGTGCGGCGGCGCTGGCAGGAGCGCGTCGCGCCGGAGCTGGCCGCGCTGGCGCTGGACGTGGCCGGGCCGCGCCAGGCCGGCGACTGGGTGCTGGTCAGCGCCGGCCGCGCGGGCGCACCCTGGCGCTATGTCTCGGCCACGCCGACGTCGGCGCTGCGCGAGCGCATCCTGCCCAGCCTGCTGCCGAATGCCGCGCTGGCGCTGGCCCTGCTGCTGACCCTGGCGATCGGCCAATGGCTGCTGGCGCGCCGCTTCGTGCTGCCGGCCAGCCGGTTGCTGAGCTATCTGCGCGAGCTGTCGCGCGACCACCGCGCGCCGCCGCCGGCGCTGGGGCCGCGCTGGCAGCTCTGGGTCGACCGGCTGCGCGAGACCTTCGCGCGCCAGCACGACTCGCTACAGCGCGAGCGCCTGAGCGAGGCTCGCAAGTCGGCCATCCTCGACCATGCGCTGGAGGCGATGGTCTCGACCGATGCGCAGGGCCGCGTGGTCGAGTTCAACCCGGCGGCCGAGGCGATGTTCGGCCGCGCGCTGGCCGAGGTGCGCGGCGCCGATGTCGCCACGCTGATCGTGCCGCCGCGCTTTCGCGCCGCCCACCATGCCGGCCTGGCGCGCCTGCGCGCCGGCGCCGGCGGCGCGCTGCTGGGCCGGCGCCTGGAGATGCAGGCGCTGCGCCGCGACGGCAGCGAGTTCGCGGTCGAGATGGTGCTGTGGCGCAGCGAGGTCGGCGGCGAGGTGCACTACACCGCCTCGCTGGTCGACATCTCGGAGCGCCTGCAGGCGCGCCAGGAGATCGAGCGCCAGCGCGAGTCGCTGCGCCAGACCGAGAAGCTGTCGGCGATGGGTAGCCTGCTGGCGGGCGTCGCGCATGAGCTGAACAACCCGCTGGCGATCGTGATGGGCCGCGCCGACCTGCTGGAGGACAAGCTGGCGGGCAGCCCGCTGCGCGACGATGCGCAGCGCATCCGCGAGGCGGCCGAGCGCTGCGGCCGCATCGTGCGCACCTTCCTGAACATGGCGCGCGCCAAGCCGACGCGCCGCGCGCCGCTGGCGCTCAACGACATCGTGCGCGCCGCCGCCGACATGCTGGGCTACACCCTGCGCAGCCATGGCATCGCGCTGGAGCTGCGCCTGGACCCGACCCTGCCGCAGCTGATGGGCGATGCCGACCAGTTGGGCCAGGTGCTGCTGAACCTGCTGGTCAACGCGCAGCAGGCGCTGGTGCCGACGGGCGGACGCGAGGAGCCGCGCCGCATCGTCGTTGCCACCGGCGTCGAGACGCGGCGCGAGGGCCAGGCCGCGCGCGAGCCGCGCATCTGGCTGCGCGTGCAGGACAGCGGGCCCGGCGTGCCGCCCGAGGTGCGCGAGCAGCTGTTCCAGCCCTTCTTCACCACCAAGGCCGAGGGCCTGGGCACCGGCCTGGGCCTCTCGGTCTCGCGCTCGCTGGTGCGCGAGCATGGCGGCGATCTGGTGCTGGAGACCCAGAGCGGCGGCGAGCGCGGCGCCAGCTTTCGCCTCAGCCTGCCGATCAGCGGCGAGCCCGGGGCCGAGGCGCTGCCGGCCGCGGCTGAGCAGGCCGAGGCCGCGCCGCTGCGCCTCCTGGTGGTGGACGACGAGGCCGAGCTGGCCGAGGTGATGCGCGAGACCCTGGAGGGCGCCGGCTACGAGGTCGCGACCGCCGAGTCCGGCGCGGTGGCGCTGGCCCTGCTGATGGAGGCGCGCTTCGACGCCATCGTCTCCGACCTGCGCATGCCCGAGGTCGACGGCGCCGAGCTGTGGCGCGCGGTGCGCGCGCTGCAGCCGCCGCTGGCCGAGCGCATGCTGTTCGTCACCGGCGACATCCTGTCGCCCGCCGCGGCCGAGTTCCTGCGCGACTGCGCCTGCCCGGCGCTGGAGAAGCCCTTCCAGCCCCATGATCTGCTGGCCGCGGTGCGACGGCTGGCCCAGGAGGAGGTCCATGGACATGCCCCTTGAGGCGGCCGCCGATCCGCTGGCCGCCAGCGCCAGCGCGCTGCTGCGCCGCTACCGCCGCCTGCTGTGGCTGGTCAGCCTGCCGCTGCTCGCGCTGGTGCTGCTGCTGGCGCTGGGCCATGGCCTGTCGGCGCACCGCAATGCGGTGGCGGGGCTGGAGCGCGGCGCCGCGCAGCAGCATGCGGCGCTGCAGGCGCTGGCGCGCGATGCCGAGGAGCATGTGCTGGACCTGCGCCGCTTCGTCGAGCGCGAGCTGATCACCGCGGCGCGCGCGCCCGACGCCCTGCTGGCCGAGGCGCTGCAGCACGACGCGATGGGCCATACCCTGGACGAGCTGCCACAGCTGCTGCGCCCCGGCCTGGCCCAGCTGCTGTGGCCCGGCGCCAAGCGCCCCGATGCGGCGGCGCTGTGGCGGCTGCAGGCCTTCGCCGCGCTGACCGAGCCGGCCCACAACCGCCATGCCGACCTGGCGCGCAGCTACCACCTGGCCTGGCCCGAGACCCATGCCCTGCTCTACCCCTGGCTGCCCAGCGCCCAGGTGGCGCAGGGCCTGGGCCGGCCGGACTGGGGCCTGGCGCTGCAGGCCTGGTACGCGCGGCCCGAGTTCGGCGCCGCCCGCCCCGAGGCCAACAGTGCGCAGCGCGCCTTCTGGCTGCCGCGCCCGGACGAGGGCCTGCTGGTGCATGGCGCGCCGGTCTACGCCGGCGAGAGCTTCCGCGGCCTGGTCGCCACCGAGCTGCGCCTGGACAGCCTGAGCCGCGCGGCGGCCGCCGCGGCGCCGGCCGGTGCGTCCTGGTGGCTGCTGGGCGAACAGGGCGAGGTGCTGGCGCGCAGCGCCGACGCCGGCGCGGCCCCGGAGCCCGCGGCGCTGGCGGCCGCGCGCGCCGCAGACGGCCATGCCGGCGCCGATGGCGGCTGGCGCCTGGTGGCGCTGCCGCTGCAGAGCGCGCCCTGGACCCTGGTAGCCGCGCAGCGCGAGCGCGCGCTGCTGGCCCAGATCGCACCCGAGCTGCTGCCCTTCGGCCTGATCGCGCTGGCGCTGCTGGCCCTGGTGCTGCTGGGCCAATGGCTGCTGCGCCAGCGGGTGATCGAGCCGGCGCTGGCGGTGATGCGCTACCTGTCGGACAAGTCGCGCGACCCGCTCGCGCCCGAGCCGGCGCTGAGCCCGCGCTGGCAGCCCTGGGTGCGGGTGATCAGCGCCACCTTCGCGGCGCAGCGCGAGGCGCGCGAACGCGAGCGCCGCAGCGAGGCCACCAAGTCCGCCATCGTCGACCATGCGCTGGCCGCGATCATCACGACCGACCGGCAGGGCCGGGTCGCCGAATGGAACCCCGCGGCGGCCACGATGTTCGGCCGCACGCGCGCCGCGGTGATCGGCCAGCCGGTGGGCGAGCTGATCATCCCGCAGCGGCTGCGCCCGGCCCATGCGGCAGGCCTGGCGCGCGCCGGCAGCGGCCGCATGCAGCGCGCCGGCGAGCGGCTGGAGATGGTGGGCCTGCGCGCCGACGGCCGCGAGTTCCCGATCGAGATGGTGCTGGCGCGCACCGACGTGGACGGCGACCACCACTACACCGCCTTCATCAACGACATCAGCGCGCAGCGCCTGGCCCAGGCCGAGATCGAGCGCCAGCGCGAGGCGCTGCGCCAGAGCGAGAAGCTGACCGCGATGGGCAGCCTCTTGGCCGGCGTCGCGCATGAGCTGAACAACCCGCTGTCGATCGTGCTGGGCCGCGCCGCGCTGCTGGAGGGCAAGGCGGCCGGCCAGGGCGCGCTGGCCGACGACGCGCGGCGCATCCGCGACGCGGCCGAGCGCTGCGGCCGCATCGTGCGCACCTTCCTGAACATGGCGCGCGCCAAGCCCGAGACGCGCCAGCCGGTGCCGCTCAACGAGCTGGTGCGCGCCGCGCTGGAGCTGCTCGGCTACGGCTTGCGCAGCAACGGCATCCGGCTCGAGCTGGCGCTGGCCGACAGCCTGCCCGAGCTGCCGGCGGATCCGGACCGGCTGGGCCAGCTGGTGATGAACCTGATCGTCAATGCGCAGCAGGCCCTGGCCAGCCAGGCGGGCGAGCGCCGCTTGGCGCTGGCCACCGGGCTGGAGGCCGACGGCGCCTGGGTCTGGCTGCGCGTCGCCGACAACGGCCCGGGTGTGCCGGCCACGCTGCGCGAGCGCATCTTCACGCCCTTCTTCACCACCAAGGGCGACGGCCTGGGTGAGCTGCAGGGCACCGGCCTGGGCCTGGCGGTGGCGCGCGGCGTGGCTCGCGAGCATGGCGGCGAGCTGCTGCTGGAGGACGAGGCGCCGCGCGGCGCCAGCTTCCTGCTGCGCCTGCCGCTGGCCGGCGGCAGCGGCCCGATGCCCGGCCCGGCGCCGGCGCCGATCAGCAACCCGCCGCGCCAGCTGCGCCTGCTGGTGGTCGACGACGAGGCCGATCTGGCCGCGATGCTGCGCGAGGCGCTGGAGCAGGCCGGCTACGAGGTCGCGACGGCCGAGTCCGGCCGGGTCGCGCTGGAGCTGCTGGACACCGCCCGCTTCGAGGCCGTGGTCAGCGACCTGCGCATGCCCGAGATGGACGGCGCGGCGCTGTGGCGCGTGATGCGCGAACGCTGGCCGGCGCTGGCCACCCGCATGCTGATCATCACCGGCGACACCCTGAGCCCGGCCGCGGCCGAGTTCCTGCACGAGACCGGCTGCGCGCTGCTGGAGAAGCCCTTCACGCCGGCCGAGCTGGTGGCGCGCATCAAGGAGCTGACCGAGGCGCGGTAGCGCCAAGCGCTCAGAGCTGCGACAGCGGGATGCCGGCACCGCGCTCGTCGACGCCCAGCTCGCTGATCAGCCGGCCCAGGTCCTGGTCCAGGCGGCGCAGGGTGGCGGCGTCGAGCGCCTGCAGGGCCTGCGGCAGCACGCCCTCGACCGGGCCCGGCGCGCGCTTGAGCAGGCGCAGCGCCGCCGGCATCAGCTGCAGCTGCACGACGCGGCGGTCCAGGCTGTTCTTCTCGGCCAGCAGCAACTCGCGCTGCACCAGGCCCTTGACCAGATTGCTGGCGGTGGACTGATGCACGTCCATCGCGCGCGCCAGCTCGCCGATGCCGATGCCCGGGCGCTCGCGCACGATGGACAGGGCCCAGAGCTGGGCGCCGCCCAGGCCGGTGCGTTTCTCGATCTGCGCGAAATGGCCGCGCACGGCATTGAAGACCTGGCGAAAGCGCCGCAGCACCTGCGCCGGCGTGGCGGCGGCGCGGCGACCTGTTGTTGTTGTCATGGCTCGGGAGGCGGGGATGGACTGATGAGGGCCTGCTGCATTTTCTCAAGCAGCGCGGCCATCTCCGCATGCGAGGCCAGAAAAAACATCGCCTGGCTGCCCTGCGGCTCCGGGCCGATGCGCACCGTCAGCCAATGCGGCTTGGCGCGCTCGAACACCGCCTCGTCGTTGACATCGTCGCCGACGAACAGCAGGGTCTCGCAGCCGCTGTGGTGCAGCAGGGTCTCGACCGCAACGCCCTTGTCCGGCGCGGCGCTCAGCACCACATTGACCACGCATTTGCCGCCGAAGCTGGCCAGCTCGGGCGGCAGCCGCTCCAGCAGCTCGGCGATCAGCTGCTGGGCCTGGGCGCGGTCGCGCGCCAGCCGGTAATGCAGGGCCAGGGACAGGCCCTTGTCCTCCAGCTGCACGCCGGCGGCGCGCAGCGCCGGGCCGGCCTCGGCCAGGCGCTCGCGCAGCGCGTCCAGCGCCGCGTCGTCATGGCGCCAGGCCAGGCCCTCGGCGCCATGGTTGCCGATCAGGTAGCTGGGCTCGAAGCCCAGGCGCGGCCGGGCATCGGCGACGCTGCGGCCGGTGACCACCGCGATGGGCCGCAGCCGCGCCAGCTCGGTCAGGCGGCGCTGGATGGCGATGGGCACCAGGGCATCGTCGGGCCGGGCGACGATCGGGGCCAAGGTGCCGTCGAAATCGAAGGCCAGCAGCGCGCGCTGGCGCATCAGCTGCGCGAGGGCACGTTCGCCGGCCGGACTGAAGAGGTAACGCATCGACGGGGTCTCCTGGGTACTGCTACTGCGACTGCTTATTTCTCGGTCAAGGCATCGTCCTCGCTGGTGTGACTCAGCACGCGCGCGTCGATGCGCTCGCGCAGGCGCCAGCGCGCCGCGTCGGCCAGCATGCGGCCGGCCCAGCGGAACACGTTGTCGTCGCGCACCGTCATGCGCATGTTCGCCATGCGCTCGCGCTGCTCGGCCAGCGGCATCGAGATCGCGCGGTGCAGCGCATCGGCGCTTTCCTCGACGTGGTAGGGGTTCACGATCAGCGCCTCGTTGAGCTCGGCGGCGGCGCCGGCGAAGCGGCTCAGCACCAGCACGCCCTGCTCGTCGTCGCGCGCGGCGACGAATTCCTTGCAGACCAGGTTCATGCCGTCGTGCAGGCTGGTGACGACGCAGACATCGGCGGCGCGGTAGAGCCGGTTCAGCGCGGCCTGGTCATGGTGCTCGGCCAGCAGATGCACCGGCCGGTAGTCGCCGCGGCCGAAGCGGGCGTTGACCCGCTCGGTCACCTGGTGGATGCGCTGCTGGAAGGCTTTGTACTCTTCGAGCTCGCTGCGCGAGGGTGCGGCCACCTGCACCAGGCTGAAGCGGCCGATCCATTCCGGATGCTTCTCCAGCAGGCGCTCGACCGCATGGATGCGTTCCAGGATGCCCTTGGTGTAATCGAAGCGGTCCACGCCGACCGCCAGCTTCAGCTCCGGCGGCAGGCCCAGGCGCGCGAACACCTCGGTGCGGCAGTCCGGGACCAGCGGCCAGGCGGCGCGCTCGGCCTCGTCGGGCCAGGCGATCGAGATCGGGTAGCTCTGCACCAGGGTGCTCTGCTTGTTGGCGGTGACGATCGAATGCTCATGCTCGATGCGCGCCTCCAGATAGCGGTCCACCGTCTCCAGGAAGTTCTTGCAGTGGTAGCGGGTGTGGAAGCCGACGATGGTGCTGCCCAGCAGGCCTTCCAGCAACTCCGCGCGCCAGGGGCAGATGCCGAAGGACTCGGGGTTCGGCCAGGGGATATGCCAGAAGGTCAGGATGGTGGCGCGCGGCAGGCGCTTGCGGATCAGCGCCGGCAGCAGCGCGAAATGGTAGTCCTGCACCAGCACCACCGGATCCTCGCTGCGCGCCTCGGCCACCACCGCGTCGGCGAAGCGCTCGTTGATCAGCTTGTAGGCCTGCCAGTCGGACTCGCGGAACACCGGCCGCACATGGGCCACATGGCACAGCGGCCACAGGCCCTCGTTGGCGAAGCCGAAGTAGTAGCCCTGCTCCTCCTCGGCCGTCAGCCAGATGCGGCGCAGGGTGTAGTCCTGGCTGCCCGGCGGCACCTTGACCCGGTCCTGCTTGTCGACCACCTGGCGATCGGCGCTGCCGCTGCCATGGGCGATCCAGGTGCCGGAGCAGGCGCGCATCACCGGCTCCACCGCGGTGACCAGGCCCGAGGCCGGGCGCTTGCAGCTGATGCCGTCCGGCCCCCGGTCGTGGATGTAGGGCTCGCGATTCGAGACGACGATCAGCTCGTCGCCGCGCAGCTGGGCGCGCAGCAGCGCGCGCAGGCGCTCCGCGTCCCAATGGTCGTCGCGGTCCAGCGAGCGGCGGTAGGCATCCTCCAGGTCGCGCAGGCGCTCGCGGAAGTCGGCCGCCAGCGGCGCCAGCTCGCTGCGGCCGAGCACCGGCGTCAGCAGGCCCTCGCCGCGCAGCAGCGCGCGCGCGCCGGTGACCCAGCCGCGCCAGCTGAGCTGGGCCACCACCATCGTGATGAAGGCGATGATCACGCCCAGCACGGTGATGAAGGCGATCAGGTATTTCTGCGTGTCCTGGCTGCGCCGCTCGACGAAGCTCAGGTCGTGCAGCAGCACCAGGTCGGCCACGTGGGCACCCTCCACCTGCACCTGGTGCACGCCGACATGCAGCGGGCCGCCGGGCAGGCCCAGCTTGGGCACGTCCTGCACCGACAGGTTGCGCGCCTTGGCGCAGTCCAGGTCCGCCGGGAAGGCCGGGCTGCGCTGCAGCAGCTGGTCCTGCAGATTGCACAGGCCCAGCGCGAACAGGCGCTCGTCGCGCACCGCCCGGGTGAACAGCGCCTGCAGCCGCGGGTCGCGCCCGTCCTGCAGCGCCTCGCCGAGCGAGTCGGACAGGGTGTTGGTGATCAGCGAGCCGCGCAGGTTCAGATCGCGCGAGAACCAGCGCAGGGTCAGGCTATCCAGCAGCGGCAAGGCGAGGTAGGCTGCCACCGCCAGCGTCAGCACCAGGGGCACCAGGAAACGGATCTGCAGACGCAGGGTGTTCATCATGATCGCATGGGCGCCAGCGTGACGGGCCGGGCCCGCTGCGGTGTAACGCGTTCAGAATACATTTGTCCAAATGTACATCGCTTAGACTGAAGACAAGTTACCGACCGCTACAGGCCGCTTGCACAACAAGTCGACAGGAGGAAGAAGATGACCGCCACTCCGCGCGACGCCAGCCTGGCGCTGGCCCTGATCGGCAACTGCGCCGTCAACGCCCTGGTCGATGCGCAGGCGCGCATCGTCTGGTGCTGCATGCCGCGCCCCGATGCCGACCCGCTGTTCCATGCGCTGCTCGATTCGCCCGACGGCATCGCGCTGGACGGCACCTGCGCCGTCGAGCTCGATGGCATGGTGCAGAGCACGCAGCAGTATGTGCCCGGCACCGCGATCGTGCGCACGCTGATGTTCGATGCCCAGGGCGCCGGCATCGAGGTGACCGACTTCGCGCCGCGCTACCGCAGCCGCGACCGCATGTACAGACCGGCCCAGCTGGTGCGGCGCGTGCGGCCGGTGGCCGGCCATCCGCGCGTGCGCTTCATCGTGCGGCCCAGCGCCGACTGGGGCGCGACGAAACCGCAGCTGACGCGCGGCAGCAATCATTTACGCTTCGTCACCGCGGACTGGGTCTGGCGGCTCAACACCAATGTGCCGCTGACCTATCTGATCGACGAGACCTGGTTCACCCTGCACGGCCCGGTCAGCCTGCTGCTGGGGCCGGACGAATCGCTCAGCGGCGGCATCGAGGACACGGCACGCCTGTTCGAGGAGGAAACCCTGTCCTACTGGCGCCACTGGACCTCGCGCCTGGCCCTGCCGCTGGAATGGCAGGAGGCGGTGATCCGCGCCGCGATCACGCTCAAGCTGTGCCAGTTCGAGGAGACCGGCGCGATCATCGCGGCGGTCACGACCAGCATCCCGGAGGCGCCCAACACCCAGCGCAACTGGGACTACCGCTACTGCTGGCTGCGCGACGCCTTCTTCGTCGTGCGCGCGCTCAACAGCCTGTCCGAGATCGGCACGATGGAGGACTATCTGCGCTGGCTGCAGGACGTGGTGCGCAGCACCCAGGGCCATGTGCAGCCGCTCTACGGCATCGGGCTGGAGGCGGCGCTGCCGGAGCGCCTGCTGGAGGGCCCCGGCGCGCCGCGCGGCTACCGCGGCATGGGGCCGGTGCGCATCGGCAACCAGGCGCATGAGCATTTCCAGCATGACGTCTACGGCAATATCGTGCTGGGCGCCTCGCAGGCCTTCCACGATCACCGCCTGACGCGGCGCGCCGATGCCGGCGACTTCGCAATGCTGGAGCGCGCCGGCGAGCAGGCCTGGCTGCTGCATGAGCAGCCCGATGCCGGCATGTGGGAGCTGCGCACCCGCGCGCGCATCCACACCAGCTCCTCGCTGATGTGCTGGGCCGCCTGCGACCGGCTGATGAAGATCGCCCATGCGCTGGGCCTGAACGAACGCGCCGCGCTGTGGGGCTCACGCGCCAACACCATCCGCGAGAAGATCCTGGCGCGCGCCTGGAACGAGCAGCGCGGCGCCTTCGCCGAGAGCTTCGGCGGCCGGGACCTGGACGCCAGCGTGCTGCTGATGTGCGAGGTCGGCTTCATCAACCCGCGCGACCCGCGCTTCGTCAGCACGGTCGAGGTGCTGGAGAAGCATCTGTGCGACGGCCCCTTCATGCGCCGCTACGAGGCGCCGGACGATTTCGGCCGACCCGAGACCGCCTTCAACGTCTGCTCCTTCTGGCGCATCGACGCGCTGGCGCGCATCGGCCGCACCGAGGAGGCGCGCGAGATCTTCGAGGCCCTGCTGCAGCGGCGCAACCATGTGGGCCTGCTGTCCGAGGATCTGGCGCCGGCCAGCGGCGAGCTGTGGGGCAACTTCCCGCAGACCTATTCGATGGTGGGCATCATCAACGGCGCGATGCGCCTGTCCAAGCCCTGGGACCTGGTGGTCTGAGCGAATGCCGCATCCTCAAGCGGCCAGCGGTTGCGCCGCCTCGCGCATCGTACGGCTGACCAGGTCGTAGACCGCCAGCCAGGCCGCGCGCAGCTCCGGCGTGAAGCCCGGGCCCAGGCCCTGCTCCAGGGTGCGGATCAGGGCCGCGCCGACACTGGCGTAATGGCGCTCCTGCACGCCATAGCCCTGATGCCGCGCGCCCAGCAGGCGCAGCACCGGCAGCAGCTGCTCGGGCCGGTCCAGCAGCGCGACCGCGCCCGCCAGCATCTGCAGCAGGCGCCGGCCCTGCTCCCGCATGTCGCCGCGGAACAGCGCGCGCAGCTGGGGGTCGAGCTCGAACAGCTGGGCATAGAACAGGCTGGCAACCGGCTCGCCGAGCGCCTCGACGCGGGCGAAGCTGGCACGGACCTGGGCGACCTGGCGCGGGGTGATGGACATCAGTCTCTCCAACAATGCAATGAGGTCGGCATCGTCGGCGGCCGCGGTATCGGCGCCGTTGCGGGCCGGTACGGGGCCTGTTGCATTTGTTGGGGCGGCCGCACGGGGGCGAATCGCGCTATCCTCCGACTGTTGTTACATCCCCTACACAGTCCCGACATGCAAGCGCGCACGCCCGCCCAGCCCGAAGCGAGCACTGACATGACGGCCGTCCTGACGGCGGCCCAGGCGGCCCTGAGCGCGGGCGAGGCGAGCCAATGCCTGGCCCTGGCCGAGCCGCTGCTGGACGGCGCGCAGGCCGAGCCCGCCCGTGCGCTGGCGGCCCAGGCGCTGGAGCAGCTGAGCGAGCGCTGCGCGGCGGCCGGCGAGCATGCGCTGGCGCTGCAGCATTACCGGCGCTTTCACCGGCTGGTGGTCGACGGCCTGCAGCAGCGCCTGGCGCGCGGCATCGAGACCGGCGCCGACGATGGCCTGCTCGACACCTTGACCGGCCTGGCCAATGCCCAGGCGATGGAGCAGCGCCTGCCGGCGATGATGGCCCAGGCCATTGGCACGAAGCGCGGCCTATGCCTGGTGCGCATGGAGCTGGACCCGCTGCAGCCGGGCCGGCTGGCGCTGACGCCGGGCCTGGCCGATGCGGTGCTGCGCGAGATCGGCGCGCTGCTGCGCGCGCACAGCCGCGCCAAGGATCTGGCGCTGCGCCATGCCGGCGAGACCCTGGTGCTGGTGCTCAGCGATGTCGAGCTGTCGACCGCCCGCACCGTCTGCGAGCGCCTGCGCCGCGCGGTGCAGGGCCATGACTGGACGCCGCAGCATCAGGAGCTGCGAGTCAGCATCAGCATGGGCCTGACCGCGCTGCGCGGCGGCGATGACGTCAAGCAGCTGATGGCCCGCGCCGAGGCGGGCCTGGTCAGCGCCCGGCGCGACGGCCGCAACTGCGTGCGCACCGGCGTGCTGGGCGCCTGAGCCCTCAGGCCTGCTGCTGCTTGCGGCGGCGGGCCACGAAACCGACGGCCGCCAGGCCGGCGATCATCAGCGCATAGCTCTCCGGCTCCGGCACCGCCACGGTGATGCGGAAGGTGTCGCCGACCTGGTGGCCGGCCAGATCCAGCGTCCAGTCCGTCGCGCTGCCGTTGCCCAGCGGGTTGCCGATGTAGAACTCGGTGGTCACGCCCGGCGCGCCGAAGCGAGCCCACGCCGACTGGGCGTTGCCGCCCTGCGCCACGACGCTCTGGAAGCCGTCGGTCGTCAGCGTGCCGCGCGGCAGCGCGAAGCCGATGCCGCTCAGCGCGACCTGCGTGCCCTCGAAGCCCAGGCCCGACAGATTGCGCACCAGCGCGTTGAAGCTCAGCGAGCCCAGGGCCAGGTCTTGCGCATCGAGGCTGAAGTTCAGCGTGACCTGGCTGCGCTGCGCGAAGTCCAGGTCGAAGGCCAGCTTGCCGGCCTCCGAGTAGTCGGTCACGCTGACGCCCTGGCCGATGGCGCCGTTGAACTGGGCGGCCTGGGCCTGGCCGGCGCCGAGCGCCAGCAGCGCGGCGGCGGAGATCAGGACTTGCTTGGTGATGGTCTTGGTCATGATGGGGATTCCTCGATTCAGAGCGGGCCCTTGGCCCAGGGACCGGTGATCGCGAAGGTGATGCCGGGAGTCTGCTGGTTGACGAACAGGTAGCGGCCCGTCGGGTCGAAGCAGGCGCCGCAGAACTCGGTGCCGCGGCGGTCGCCGGCCAGGCTGGTGCGCTTGCCGGCGGCGGCCAGTTGGGCGGCCGTCACGTTGTAGTTGTTCTTCGCGAAGATGTAGGCGCTGCCCTCGTCGGTCAGGCCCATCAGGCGCTCGCCGAAGCCGAACATGTCGGTGACGCCGCCGCCGTCCTCGCAGATCAGCAGGCCGCCGCGCGGGCTGACCGTCAGGTTGTCGCCCATATTGCCGACCGTGGTGGAGGCTGTGGAGTAGATGCAGGTCAGGGTCTGCGTGGCCAGCTCCAGCTCCCAGATGGCGCCGCGGTTGATGCTGCCGCCCGAGGTGTCCATCACATACATCTTGCCGGCGAAGTACCAGATGCCTTCGCCGCGGTTCATGCGCAGCGCGCCCTGGTTCCAGCCCTGCACGAAGGGGCCGGAAGCGTTGCTGATCGTCGCGCCTTCGGGGCCGGTGGCGTTGCCGCGGTTGCGGTCCGGATCGACGATGTCGACCCATTCCAGCTCGTAAGCCTGGTCCAGCTGGGCCGGCGCGACATTGACGTTGTGGCGCTCCTTGACCTTGGCCATCTGCAGCTTGCCGCCCTGGGCCAGCGAGCCGATCGTGCCCGGCAGCACATCGGGGATGTAGCGGTAGAAGCCGGACTTGCCCGAGCTGTCCTCGGTCAGGTAGGCGATGCCGGTGCTGGGGTCGATCGCCACGGCCTCATGCGCGAAGCGGCCCATGCCGATGATCGGCTGGCCGGTGGTCTGGGCCGGGTCGGCCGCGCATTCGAACACATAGCCATGCTTGCGGCCGGCGTTGCTGATCGAGTCGGAGCCGACCTCCTCGCAGGTCAGCCAGGTGCCCCAGGGCGTGATGCCGCCGGCGCAGTTGGTGCGGGTGCCGCCGAGGTTGGCGTCGATGCGCAGGAAGGCGCCATCGCGGAACACCAGGTTGGTGGTGCCGCCGTTGGAGAAGCCGCTGCCGGTGTCGTAGACGGCCGGCGCGCCGAAGAAGCTGGCGTCGCTGCCGGTGCCGACCTCATGGTTGCGCACCAGCACGATCTCGGTGCTGCGGCCGACCTTGCGGGTCGCGACCACGCCCATGCCGTCATGCGCGGCCGGGCAGGGCTTGCCGTTGCTCATCAGGTCGCCGGTCCAGCCGAAGCTCTTGTAGCTGAAGCCGGGCGGCAGCTGCAGCAGCGGCAGGCCGGTCGTCAGGTCGTTGACCGGCGCGATCGGGCCGTACAGGCTGTCGACCAGCGCGGTATTGCCGCCGGCGGCCAGGGCCTCGCGGGCGTGCAGGGCGCCAAGCGAGGCGACGAACGGCAGGGCAGCGGCGGCCGAGGCGCTGCGCAACAGGCCGCGGCGGGACGGGGAGAAATTTTCGGGGGACAGGTCTTGCTGGCTCATGGTCACTCCAGGGAGGGGCGGGCAGCTGCGGATGCAGCGCGGCGGATTCTCTGGAGCAGGCATGTCGGCAGCGTGAGTCCACCCCTGCCGAGTGGACTATGGAAGACGCCGGTGCCCGGCCGCGCCGGCCTGCAGGCTATCGGCCTGTGCGCGCAGTCCGAACAAACCGATCAGCGCGGCCGGCGCCAAGTGCCGGCGCGTCGCCTCAGAACGGGTTCAGGCTCTTTTCGCGCCGGTAATGCAGATAGCCGACGCTGACCCCGGCGCGCAGCCCGACGCCCAGGCGGATCGGCGCCAGCGTGATGCTCTTCAGGCGCTGGTAGTTGATGCCGGCGCCGCCGATGTAATAGGCGCTGCCGTCCACGCCCGGGAAGCGCTGGAAGATCGCGCCGGTGTTGGGCAGCCTGTAGACCAGGGTGAAGACCTTGGAGGCATTGGCGCCGGCGTCGAAGCCGATCGACGGGCCGGCCCAGTAGACCTTGGCACCGCCACCGCCCTTGGTCACCAGCTGGCCCTCGCCGTAGCGCAGGCCCACGGTCAGCGCGGCGCCGGCCTCCGCGCCCTTGATATAGGCGTTCGGGCGGCCCTGCTCCTTGAAGGCCTTCTCGATCACCTTCGCCAGGCCCTCGGTGGTGTCGCCGAAGAACTCGGTCGCGGCCTTCAGGATCGAGTCCTCGTCGTAGGTGCTCTTGTCCTCGTTGGCCCAGGCCGCGGCCGGACCCAACGCCAGGCAGGCGCCCCCGAGCCCCAGCAGCAGCTCGCGGCGGTCCGGGTCCTGTGCATCGCGCATGTCCATCAAGGTCTCCTGTTCGATGGAGCGACCTTAACCCAAGTCAGCCCGGGTCGGCCACGCTGTAAAAGGACAGAAACATGTCGACGCTGTCCTCCAGCACCTGGCGCTGGCGGGCTAGGTCCAGCGGCGGCTGGCCCATCGCCAGCTGCGGCCAGAAGGCGAAGGCCTTCAGCAGGCCCTGCAGCTGCTGCGTCGCGTACTGCGGATCAAGCGGGCGCAGCCGGCCGTCCTGTTGGGCGGCGCGCAGCCAGTTCGCCAGGCCCGCCTCCTTCTCGGCCAGGCGGCCGACCATGGCCTCGGCGCGCTCCGGCACATGCATCATCTCCGCCACCGCGACGCGCGACAGCGCCATGAAGCTCGCGTCGTTCAGCAGCGCCATCTTCTGCGCGAGCAGCTCCAGCAGCTGCTCGCGCAGGGGCCGCGCCGGGCTGTAGGCCAGGCCCGCCAGCGCCTGGCTGCGTTCGAACAGCTGCAGCAGGACCGCGGCGAACAGCTCGTCCTTGCTGGGGAAATGGTTGTAGACCGTGCGTTTGGACACCCCCGCGACGGCGGCGAGCCGGTCCATGCTGGTGCCGGCAAAGCCGTGCTCGCGAAATTCGGCCATCGCGGCCAGCACGATGGCCTCGCGCTTGCGGTCGGTCAGCCGCGTCGGACTCGTGGTTTCGGACGACATGCCAAAAATTTTACACCCGGCAGTTTACTTTTACGATTTAAACACTACACTGTGCAGTGTACTTTTTTGCATTGCCACGCCCGTGAAGCGTCTTCGCCTCCCGCTCATCCTCCTTCTCCTCCTCCTATTCAGCATCATGGCCCTCACCCTGTTCTGCCGCAGCGCCCTGCCGACCGAGGCCCAGCGCCAATCCGCCCAGTTCGCCGACGGGCGCTTCCACAATGGCCGCGCGCTGCGCGAGCCGGGCCTGGGCAAGGGGCTGCAGATCCTGTGGCGCTTCCTGACCGACAAACCGGCCGACGCGACGCCGCAGCGCCAGATCGAGGTGCTGCCGCTGAGCCGTGCCGACCTGCTGGCAGCGCCCGACCAGAGCCTGTGGCGCCTCGGGCATTCGACCCTGCTGTTCAAGCTGGACGGCAAGTTCTGGCTGACCGACCCGGTGTTCGCCGAGCGCGCCTCGCCCTTCGCCTTCCTGGGCCCAAAGCGCTTCCATGCGCCGCCGATCGCGCTGGAGGAGCTGCCCGAGATCGAAGCGGTGATCCTGTCGCATGACCATTACGACCACCTGGACCATGACGCCGTGCTGGCGCTGGCGCCCAAGGTGGCGCGGTTCTTGACGCCGCTGGGCGTCGGCGACCGGCTGATCGAATGGGGCATCCCGGCGGCCAAGGTGCAGCAGTTCGACTGGTGGCAGGGCCTGCAGATCGGCGTGCTGCGCCTGGTCGCGACGCCGGCCCAGCATTTCTCCGGCCGCAGCCTGTCCGACCGCAACCGCACGCTGTGGGCCTCCTGGGTGCTGATGACGCCCGAGGTGCGCCTCTTCTTCAGCGGCGACAGCGGCTATTTCGACGGCTTCAAGGCGATCGGCGAGCGCTTCGGTCCCTTCGACCTGACGATGGTCGAGACCGGCGCCTACAACGAGGACTGGCCCGACGTGCACATGCAGCCCGAGGAGAGCCTGCAGGCACATCTGGACCTGGGCGGCCGGCGCCTGCTGCCGATCCACAACGGCACCTTCGACCTGGCCCTGCATGGCTGGACCGAGCCCTTCGAGCGCATCGAGGCCCTGGCCGCCGCGCGCGATGTCGCGCTCAGCACGCCGCGCATGGGCGAGCGCCTGGACCTGCGCGCGCCGCTGCCCGGCAGCGCCTGGTGGCGCTGAGACGCCCGGAGTGTGCTGTTTTGCACGCCGCGCCCCACCCTCCGAAGGGTGAATCCGCGGCGCAGCGAAAGCACGGCGCGCCGGCTTGCGCCTACACTTGCCCGGCCGCCGGCCCTCGCGCCGGCTTCACCGTTCGGAGCGAGCAACCGATCATGCAAGCCCAAGCGCGCCACCGGCGCCACCCCTCATCATGAACGCGCAGGGCGACCTGCCCAAGCTGGCGCTGGCGCTGGAGTACGTCGACCTGGGTGCGGCCCTGTACCTGGCCGGCGGCAGCGACCATGCGGCGCGCCTGCTGGCCGCCGCGGCCGAGCGCCTGCTGGGCGACCTGGGCCGCCTGCTCGGCGAGCAGGAGCAGACCGACGAGTTGCAGGCCCTGCTGCAGCGCGTGGCCGAGCGCTACGCGGCGCCACGCTTCGAGGCGCGCGGCCATGTCCAGGCCCGTGGCGGCCAGGCGGCGCTGTCGCGCGCCGGCGAGCTGGCCGGACTGATGGCCGACAAGGCGCGCCAGGAGACCGAGGCCTTCCTGCGCGCCAGCTGGTACCTGCTGGAATCGATGGGCCTGGAGGCCGTCGCGCCGCAGCGCCTGCAGGAAGCCATCGAGCTGAGCACCATTCACGCTCACGACGATTTCTAGCCCATTCCTGGCCCGTCACGCGCCGGCGTGATGGTGCTAGCATGGACCCGCCCCACCGGGAGTCCATCATCAGTACCGAACGCCGCCATTTCGCCCGCGTCGCCTTCGATGCCGAGGCCCAGCTGACCACCACCAGCCTGCGTCTGGCGGTCAAGGTGGTCGATCTGTCGCTGAAGGGCGCGCTGCTGCTGCTGCCCGAGGGCGCCCAGGTGAAGCCGGGCGATCCCTGCCTGCTCTCGGTCACCCTGTCCCAGATGGATGTCGGCATCGCGATGGCCGGCGAGGTGGCCCATGTCGAGCTGGACGGCCGCCGCGTCGGCCTGCTGTGCCGCAGCATCGACATCGAGAGCATCACCCATCTGCGCCGCCTGCTGGAGATGAATCTCGGCGACGCGCGCCTGCTGGAACGCGAGCTGAAGGCCCTGCTCGCTTCAAATTAGGGACAGGTCTTGCCCCTAGTTCCCGCCTAGTCCGAACGGACTACAAAGCTCCCTCGCATGGCATCGAAGCTTCACCGAAGCCTTCGATCATCGACCCATACGCAAGAGGAGAGCCCGACGATGCAACGCACCCCGACCCTGCCCGCCCTGGCGGCCGCCCTGCTGCTGTCGGCCGCCGCGCCGGCCGCCCTGGCCTGGAACACGCTGGACGGCAGCAAGCCGCTGATCATCGCCCACCGTGGCGCCTCGGGCTATCTGCCCGAGCACACGCTGGAAGGCTATGCGAAAGCGATCGAGCTGGGTGCCAACTACATCGAACCCGACCTGGTGATGACCCGGGACGGCATCCTGGTCGCGCGCCACGAGCCGATGATCGGCGCCACCACCAATGTCGGCAGCATCGCCGCCTTCGCCGACCGCAAGCGCACCAAAACCGTCGACGGCGTCGCGACCACCGACTGGTTCGTCGAGGACTTCACCCTGGCCGAGCTGAAGACCCTGCGCGCGGTGCAGCCGCGCGCCAACCGGCCGCAGCAGTACAACGGCCAGTTCCAGGTGCCGACGCTGGACGAGGTGATCGCGCTGGCCAAGGCCAAGAGCCTGGAGACCGGCCGCCAGATCGGCATCTACCCCGAGCTCAAGCATTCGACCTATATGCAGGGCGTGTCCCAGGGCCTGGGCTTCTCGAAGAACTACTTCGAGGACAAGCTGGTCAGCACCCTGCACAACGCCTATGGCAACAGCGCCAACGCGCCGGTCTTCATCCAGAGCTTCGAGGTGCGCAATCTGCAGTACCTGAACAGCCGCACCGACATCAAGCTGGTGCAGCTGGTCGACGCCGATGACGTCAAGCCCGATGGCTCGATCTCGCTGGCCGCCCCCTATGCCCAGCCGGCCGATGAGGTGGCCGCGGGCGGCAAGCTGACCTTCGCCGACCTGGTCAGCAATATCGGCCTGTCCTTCGTCGCCACCTATGCCGACGGCATCGGCCCCTGGAAACCCTATCTGCTGAAGACCGTGGCCGACGGCGTCGACCGCAACGGCGATGGCGTGGTCAACGGCCTGGACCGCCTGGTCGCCGGCAGCACCGGCGTGATCGAGGCCGCCCATGCGAACAAGCTGTTCGTCCACACCTGGACCATGCGCGACGACGCCGGCATCCTGGGCTTTGGCAGCGGCCAGGCCGAGATCGAGGCCTATCTGCGCCTGGGCGTGGACGGCGTGTTCACCGACTTCACCGACACCGGCGTCGCCGCGCTGGCCGCGGTGCCTGAACCGCAGACCTATGCGCTGATGACGGCCGGCCTGGCCCTGCTGTGGGCGGCCAAGCGCCGCCGCGACCAGAAGAAGTAAGCAGCGGCCGCGAGGCTCAGCTCAGCAGGAAGTCGCGCAGGATGGGGTAGGCCTCCTGCGGCTTGTCGCGCCAGGTGCCATGGCCGGCACCGGGCACGCAGGCGAAGCGGCGCCAGCGCTCGGGCAGGGCCGCGGCGATCTCGCGCGCGTCCTCGACCGGGCAGACCGGGTCCTGGTCGCCGGTCAGCACCAGCACCGGGCAGGCCGCCCGCGCCAGGCCCGGCAGCAGATCCAGCCCCTGCTTCTCGCCGGCGACGAAGTGCAGCAGGATCTCGATATTGGCCAGGGTGCGCGCGCCCGACTGCGGGTCCAGCGGCGGCTGGGTGTTGTAGAGGCTGCGGCAGATGCGCCAATAGGCCTCCCAGGTCTGGGTGTCGGGCCGGCTCCAGAAGGCCTCGGCCGCGGCGCGCGCCGCGGGCCCGCCCAGGCGGCCGAACCAGTCCAGCTTGCGCGCGAGGCCCATGTGGTGCGAGGTGCTGGACAGGATGACCTTGGCCGCATGGCCCGGGTGGCGTGCGATATAGCGCTGCGCGACGAAGCCGCCGAAGCTCTGGCCCAGCACGATCGGCTTCTCGATACCCAGCGCATCGGACAGGCGCACGATGTCGTCGGCCCAATGGTCCAGGGTCCATTCCTCGCGCGGGCGGGCATCGCTGCGGCCATGGCCGCGGTGGTCGTAGTAGACGATCTGGGCGATGTCGGCCAGGGCCGAGAAACCAGGCTTGAAGGCGCTGTGGTCGAAACCCGGCCCGCCATGCATGCAGATCAGGGTGGGCTTCTCGCGCATCAGCGCACCGTCGGGCACCAGGCCCGGGCCTTCCACGTCCACGAACAGGCGCACGCCGCCGCCGATATCGATTCGCATCTTCTTGTCGTCTCCGGTCGCCCTTGGGCTGGCCCGCCAGTATGCGGGCCAAACCGGGTGCGGGATCGCGCGAGCCTGCCTAGACTGGCGCGATGCGAACAATGCCGCACGCCCTGACCGCCCTGCTGCTGGCGCTGGCCGCCGGCCTGGCCCCGGCCCAGGAGGCGCCACCGGCCGAGCGGCTGTTCGCCGTCGAGATCCGCACCGGTGCGGCCTGGGATCAGGCCAAGCCGGCCACGGCCCAGCCTCATTTCCGCGCCCATTCCGAGCATCTGGCCCGGCTGCGCGCCGAGGGCCGGATCGCCATGGGCGCCCGCTACGGCGACAAGGGCCTGCTGGTGCTGAGGGCCGCCGGCCCGGACGAGGCGCGCGCGCTGATGGATGCAGATCCCTCGATGCAGAGCCGCACCTTCGGCTACGAGCTGCACGAGATGCGGGTGTTCCAGCCCGGCTGGGTCGGCCCGGCGCCGGCCAAACCCTAGTTCGTCCGACCCGGCCCCGTTTCGTCGCAAGCCCTGGCGAGCCCGGGGCGGCGGCGCGAGAATCCCGCCATGCCCCCATCCTCCGCCCAACAGGCGTTCCTGCAGGTCTTCAATCTGCGCGCGATCGCCGCGGTGTTCTATTTCTGCTGCTGCGTCGCGCTGTCGCGCTCCCTGTCCTGGTACGGCGGCGACGGCACCGGCCTGGACTGGCTGTTTTCGGCGCTGCGCTATACCCGCCAGACCACCATCACCGGCCTGGCCCTGCTGCTGGCCGTCGCGCTGGTCGAGGCCTGGCTGGCCCGGCCGGGGCGGCGCTGGGCCATCCCGCTGCGTAGCCTGGCGATCGTGAGCGGCGCGATGGCCGGCATGTTCGGCCGGCATCTGATGGCCCGCACCGACGACCCCAGCGCGGAATGGAAGTGGAGCTGGGCCCTGTCCACCACCCTGCTCTGGACCCTGCTGGGCGGCGTGGCCTATGCGCTGCTGCTGACCGCCCGCGCCGAGCGCCAGACGCGCCAGCAGCTGCTGGCCACCGCGCGCCGGCATGAGACCTTGCAGGCCCAGCAGCTGGAGGCTCAGCTGTCGGCGCTGAATGCGCAGATCGAGCCGCATTTCCTGTTCAACACCCTGGCCAATGTCAAACGCCTGTACGAGACCGCACCGGAGCGCGGCCGCGACATGCTGGTCAGCCTGATCGCCTATCTGCGCGCCGCCCTGCCCAGCATGCGCCGCAGCGAATCCACCCTGGGCCAGGAGCTGGAGCTGGTGCGCAGCTACCTGACCATCCTGCAGATGCGCATGGGCGAGCGCCTGGCCTTCGAGATCGAGGCCGAGCCGGCCCTGCTGTCGGCCCGGCTGCCGCCGATGGTGCTGCCGACCCTGGTCGAGAACGCGATCAAGCATGGACTGTCACCGCTGCCCGAGGGTGGCCGCATCCATATCAGTGCGCAGCAGCGCAGCGCCGACGAGCTGGCGGTCGAGGTGCGCGACAACGGCCAGGGCTTTGCCGCCAGCGGCGGCTCCGGCGTCGGCCTGGCCAACACGCGCGCCCGCCTGGCCGCGCTGTTCGGCCCGCGCGCGGCGCTGGAGCTGGAAGCGGCCGAGCCGCGCGGCGTGGTGGCGCGGGTGCGCCTGCCGCTGGCCGGGGTGCAAACATGAGCGCGGTGCTGCCGACGCCGGCCGATGCCGCGGCCGGCGGTCCGCTGCGCCATCTCTGGGCCTCCTGGCGTTCGCTGCGCCGCCGCGAGCTGGTCCTATTCCTGCTGATGGGCCTGCTGTACGGCCTGATCGACGTGAGCGCGCTGGCTCATGTCGACAGCGATGCGCGCTGGTTGCATGCGCTGACGCGCCAGCTGTTCTCGCCGGTGATCGTCACCCTGCTGCTGATGCTGTGCTGGCTGCCGGCCGCGCGCAGCCGGCCGGACCATCCGCACCGGCTCTGGCGCCTGGGCCTCGCGACCCTGCTGGGCTCGATGATCGCGATGGCCTGCCTGTGGCAGATCGTTGCGCAGCTGGACTGGCCTTCGATCGGCGACCTGCTGCGCGAGCGCAAGGGCGAGAAATACGCCCGCGCCGTGCCGCCCTGGGCCAGCTTCCTGGGAGACAGCCTGCAGGTCTTCATCCCCTCGATGCTGACGGTGGCGCTGCTCGAGCTGCTGGCGCGGCGCAAGCGCGCCCAGGCCAGCCTGCAGCAGCTGCTGCATGAACAGAGCGTGATGGCGCGCCGCGCGATGGCGGCGCGGCTGGCGGTGATGCAGGCCCAGGTGGAGCCGCAGTTCCTGTTCGACATCCTGGTCGATGTCGAGCAGGCCTATGCCGCCGGCGATGCCGAGGCGCCCATCCAGATGGAGCGGCTGATCCGCCATCTGCGCGTCGCGCTGCCGCGCCTGCGCGAGATGGGCGGCACGCCGGAGAGCGAGGCCGAGCTGCTGGAGAGCTATCTGGCCGTGGTGGCCGGCCGGCGCAAGGCGCGGGTCAGCTTCCAGGCCCATTGGCCCGAGGCGCTGCGCGGCGCGCCGCTGCCGCCGATGCTGCTGCTGCCGCTGCTGCAGCGCGCGCTGCGCCTGGCCGCACCGGCGCTGCCGGGGCGCTGCAGCTTCAGCGTCGAGCCGCTGGACGGCGGCCTGCGCCTGCTGCTGGGCTTCGACCGGCCGGATCTGTGCGGCGAGGACGCCGAGCTGCGGGACCTGTCGCAGCGCCTGCAGGCCCTGTCCGGCGGGCCGACCGAGCTGCGCTGCCGCAGCAGCGAGGACGCCACCCTGTTCATCCTGGAGCTGAAACCATGAGAAGCCTGCTCGCCCCCACCGCCGTGATCGCCGAGGACGAGCTGACCCTGCGCCAGGAGCTGATCGAGCGCCTGTCCCAGCTCTGGCCCGAGCTGTCCATCGTCGGCGAGGCGGCCGACGGCGTGCAGGCGCTGCGCCTGCTCGACGAGCACCGGCCCGACATCCTGTTCCTCGACATCCAGATGCCCGGCGCCACCGGCCTGGACGTGGCGCGCCAGGTGGCCGGCCGCGCCCATGTGGTCTTCGTCACCGCCTACGACCAGTACGCGGTGCAGGCCTTTGACCAGGGCGCGGTGGACTATCTGCTGAAGCCGCTGCAGGCCACGCGCCTGTTCACCGCGATCGGCCGGGTCAAGCAGCGCCTGGCCCAGCCGCCGGCCGAGCTGGGGGACGTGCTGAACCAGCTGGCCACGCGCCAGGCCGGCGCGCCCGCCGGCCGCGGCAGCTTCCTGCGCTGGATCAACGCCTCGGTGGGCCAGACCCTGAAGCTGATCACGGTCGACGAGGTGCTGTACTTTCAGTCCGACAGCAAGTACACCAAGGTCGCGACCCGCGACAGCGAGGCCCTGATCCGCAAGCCGCTGAAGGAGCTGGTCGAGGAACTGGACCCACAGCAGTTCTGGCAGATCCACCGCTCGACCCTGGTCAACGCCGGCGCGGTGGCCGGCGTCACGCGCGACTTCCGCGGCCGCATGCAGATCAAGCTGAAGGAAAGCGCCGACACCCTGCTGGTGGCGGAGAGCTACACGCATCTGTTCAAGCAGATGTGACGCATGATGCGGCCATGCAAGCCGCCCGACACCACGCCCCGATCCGCCAGCTGCGCGGGGCCGGTCGCCTGGCCATCGCCGCCACTCATGGCCTGACCGAGCTGGTCGAAGCCCTGCACCGCGGTGTGACGCGGGCGCCGGCCGGCAGCGGCATCACCGGCCTGGTCTACCGCAGCGTGCGCGGCATCACCCACCTGGTCGGCGGCGGCATCGACATCGCGTTGCAGGGCCTGGAGCCCTGGCTGACCGCCCCCGAACCGGACTCACCCGCCGTGCCCGGCACCGAGGCCCTGCTGGCGATCCTGAACGGCGTGCTGGGCGACTATCTGGCGGCGACCGACAACCCGCTGGCCATCCCGATGCAGTTGCGCCGGCAGGGCCGGGCGTTGACGGCCGCGCCGCAGGATGCCGGCCCGCGACCCCTGCTGCTGATCCACGGCCTGTGCATGAACGATCTGCAGTGGCAGCGCGGCAATCTGGCCGAGGGCCTGGAGGCGCTAGGCTACACGCCGCTGCATCTGCACTACAACAGCGGCCTGCACATCTCCGACAACGGCCGTCAGCTGGCCCGGCTGCTGGAGCGGCTGCTGCAGCAATGGCCCGTGCCGCTGCAGGACCTGAGCTTGCTGGGCCACAGCATGGGCGGCCTGCTGGCGCGCAGCGCGGTCCACCACGCCCAGGCCGAAGGCCTGCAATGGCCGCGCCGGCTACGCCACCTGGTCAGCCTGGGCTCGCCGCACCTGGGTGCGCCGCTGGAGCAGGGCGGTCAGCAGTTGCAGCTGCTGCTGGGGCTGAGCGCCTACGCCCGGCCGCTGATAGCGCTGACCCGGCGCCGCAGCGCCGGCATCCAGGATCTGCGCTGGGCTTCGCTGCGTGAACAGGACTGGGGCCAGCGCCGCAGCCTGCCGCTGCCGGCGGGCGTGGACTGCTATGCGATCGCGGCCACCACGGCCGGCAACCCTGCCGGACTGCCGGCACGCCTGCTGGGCGACGGCCTGGTGCCGGTCGCCAGCGCGCTGGGCCGGCATCGCGAGGCGGCCCGACGCCTGGACTTCCCGCCCGACCATCAGTGGGTGCTGGCCGGCGCGGGCCATCTGGCCCTGCAGACCCATCCGGCCGTGCTGACCAAGCTGCGCGAATGGCTGGGCTGAAAGCCCTGGGCAGCAAGGCCGGGCATTCCCGGTCCGGCCTGTCACCAAGATGACCTCCGAGGTCATCGCCTGCCCCACACAATCGGCGCACAGTGCGAAGAGCCCCAGCATGGAGACTCCGATGGCAGCAGCGACGACAACGGCCCGCCAGACCCATTACCGCATCTGCCCCCTTTGCGAGGCCTGTTGCGGCCTGGAGATCCAGACCGAAGGCCCCCAGGTCGTCGCGATCCGCGGCGCCGCGCAGGATGTGTTCAGCCATGGCTATCTCTGCCCCAAGGGCGTGTCGCTGAAGGACCTGCACGAGGATCCGGACCGGCTGCGCCGGCCGCTGATCAAAAACGCCGCCGGCGTCCATGTCGAGGCGAGCTGGGACGAGGCCTTCGACGAGATCGCGCGGCGCCTGCCGCCGCTGCTGCAGGCCCATGGGCGCGACGCGGTGGCGCTGGTGATCGGCAATCCGAGCGCGCACAAGGTCAGCCTCCTGAGCTACTTCCCGCGCCTGGTGAAGGCGCTCGGAACGCGCAATGTGTTCTCGGCCTCGACCCTGGACCAGATGCCCAAGCAGCTCAGCAGCGGGCTGATGTTCGGCCATTGGCTGTCTATTCCCGTGCCCGACATCGAGCGCTGCGACTGGCTGCTGATGCTGGGCGCCAACCCGATGGTCAGCAATGGCAGCCTCTGGACCCTGCCCGACTACCGCGGCAAGGCCAAGGCCATGCGCGCCCGCGGCGGCCGCATCCTGGTGGCCGACCCGCGCCGCACCGAAACCGCCGCGGCCGCCGACGAGCACCTGCCCATCCGCCCCGGCGGCGATGTGTTCCTGCTGCTGGGCATGGTCCACACCCTGTTCGACGAGGGGCTGGTCAAGCCGGGCCGCCTGGCCGAATGGACGAACGGGATCGAGGCGCTGCGCGCGGCCGTCGCGCCCTACCCGCCCGAGCGGCTGGCCGCCGGCTGCGGTCTCGACGCCATGACGATCCGCCGCCTGGCGCGCGAGCTGGCCGCGGCCCCGCGTGCCGCGGTCTATGGCCGGCTGGGCACCTGCACCCAGCGCTTCGGCACGCTCAACAGCTGGCTGATCGATGCGCTGAACCTGCTCAGCGGCCATCTGGACCGGCCCGGCGGCGCGATGTTCCCCAAGGCCGCCGCCTTCGCGGCCAACACCATGGGCCCGCCGGGTGTCGGCCGCGGCATCGCCACCGGCCGCAAGCACAGCCGCGTCAGCGGCGCGCCCGAGGTCTTCGGCGAGCTGCCGATCACCCTGCTGGCCGAGGAGATCGAGACGCCGGGCGAGGGCCAGGTGCGCGCGCTGATCGCGCTGGCCGCGAACCCGGTGCTGTCCGCACCGAACGGCCCGCGCATCGCCCGCGCGCTGGACGGCCTCGACTTCATGCTGAGCCTGGACATCTACCTGAACGAGACCAGCCGCCATGCCGACGTGATCCTGCCGGGCCTGTCGCCGCTGGAGGACCTGCATTACGACGTCGCCTTCCCGCAGCTCTCGCACCGCAACCACGCGCGCTTCTCCGGCCCGGTGTTCGACAAGCCGGCCGGCATGCCCGAGGAATGGGAGACCCTGCTGCGCCTGAGCGCCCTGCTGGAGGGCCGCGATGACTGGCGCGGCGACATGCGGGCGCTGGACGATGCGGCGATCGCGGCCGATGTGCGGCGCTTCGCCGGCGAGCAGGCCGAGGCGGTGCTGGCGGCCCTGGCGCCGCTGCGCGGCCCCGAGCGCCTGGTCGACCTGGCGCTGCGCAGCGGGCCTTATGGCGACGGTTTTGGCCGGAGTCCGCAAGGCCTGACCCTCGCGAAGATCCAGGCCGCGCCGGGCGGCATCGACCTCGGGCCGCTGCAGCCGCGCATCCCCGAGCTGCTGCGCACGCCCTCGGGCCGCATCGAGCTGGCCCCGCCCGCGCTGCTGGCCGACCTGCCGGCCGTCGACCTGGCGCTGGCCCGGCCGCCGGCCGAGCTGCTGCTGATCGGCCGGCGCGACACCCGCTCCGGCAACAGCTGGATGCACAACCTGCCGGTGCTGGCCAAGGGGCCGGAGCGCTGCACCCTGCTGGTCCATCCCGATGATGCCGCGTCGCGCGGCCTGGCGGACGGCGGCCGGGCGCGGCTCAGCACCGAGCGAGGCTCGCTGCTGGCGCGCGTCGCCGTCAGCGCCGAGATGAGCCGCGGCGTCGTCTGCCTGCCGCACGGCTGGGGCCATGACCTGCCCGGCAGCCGCCTGGCTCTGGCGGCCGAACGGCCCGGCGTCAATCTCAACGCGCTGCTGGACGATGGCGCGCGTGACCCGCTGTCGGGCAATGCGGTGCTCAGCGGGGTGGCGGTGCGGCTGGAAGCGGCGGCCTGAGCGGGCTCGGGGAGGAGCCGACGCGCAGCGGCAGGCAGTCTTTGCTGCCGCTGCGCCTCGGCTCCCCGATCCGGCCGGGTGCTTTTTGCGGATAAAGCATGCCGGCTCTCAACCGCGGCGGGCGGCGATCTGCGCCAGCAGGGCACCGTTGATGTTGCCGACGCTGCGGCCCTCGATTACGACGCGCGGCAGCTGCTGCACGACGGCGACCGACTGCGTGGACTTGCCGGTGATCACGACGCGGGGCAGCTGCTCGATCTTCGTTGCTTGCGGGGCGGCGCCGGCCAGCAGCGGCAGGGCGGCGAAGGCGGCGGCGGCGATCAGGCGGGTGGTGGTGGTGCGGTTCATGCTGGGCTCCTGGTTTGGTGTGTCGATGGAGTCAGTATCGAAGTCCATCGAGGCCGAAACCAGGCGAGCGCGACGAACTGCAAGTTCCGGCTGCCGAGCCGTCGCAGCGCGCGCCAGAGCGTCAGGGGCGGGCTGGCTGCTGGGCCTCTCCCGGCTCGCTGCGCAGATAGGCCAGCAGATTGGCGATGCGGCGCTCGTCGTAGCCGAGCGCAAAGAAGCGCATCTTGGTGCCGGGCACGACGCGCTCGGGCTGGCGGATGAAGGCGGCCAGGTTCTGCTCGTTCCAGACCAGGGTCGAGCCCTTCATCGCCGGCGAGTAGGCGTAGTCGGCCAGCGAGCCGGCGCGGCGCCCGATCAGGTGGTTGAGCTGCGGCCCGAAGCCGCTGCGGGCCGAGGGGCCGACCTGGTGGCAGGAGGCGCAGCCGGCGCGGAAGGTCGCGCGGCCGGCCGCCACATCGCCCGCGGGCGCCGCCATGCCGGCTCCGCAGGCACCGGCCAGGACCGCGCACAGCAACAACGCTTGCCGGCTCACCAGCGGCCGCCGTAATGGGCGACCAGGCCGCGCCACAGCGCGTCGGCCTCGCGCGCCAGGCTGGTCTGGCCGGAGCGCGCGGTGGCATTGGCGGCGGTGTGTACCATCACCAGCTTGAGCTGCGGGTCGACGAAGATCATCTGGCCATAGACGCCCAGCAGCGCGAAGCGCCGCGCCTCGCCGGGGAAGAGCCAGAACTGGTAGCCATAGCCGAAGTAATTGCTGGCCCGCCCGGGCTGGAAGGCCGCCGGCTGGCGGTGCCAGTCGGTCGCGTCGAGCAAAAACTCACGCGGCAGCAGCTGCTCGCGGGTGTCGGGCCGCCAGCCGTCATGCGCCAGCAGATGGCCCAGGCGCGCATAGTCGCGCAGGGTCGCGTTGAAGTTGCCGCCGGCCGCCTCCAGCCCGCTGCGGTCGCTCCACCAGAAGGCGCTGCTCTCCGCGCCCATCGCCTGCCACAGGCGCGACTGCAGGTATTCGCACAGCGACTGCCCGGTGGCGCCGCGCAGCGCCGCCGCCAGCATCGGCGTCTCGGCGCTGGCGTAGTTGAAGCGCTGGCCCTGCGGCGCGACGCGCTCGTCCACCAGCGCCGCCGCGCTTTCCAGGTCGCCGCGCTGCACCGCGGCGCCGAAGCGGGCCAGGTCGTCCTGGCCGTCGTAGCGCTCCTCGAAGCGCGCGCCCGAGGCCATGCGCAGCAGGTTGCGCAGGCTGGTCTCGCCGTAGAGCGTGCCGGCCAGGCGCGGCGCATAGCGGTCGGCGCGGTCGTCCAGCGATTTCAGCAGCCCCTCCTGCAGCGCCAGCCCGACCGCCAGCGCGACGATGGACTTGGCCATCGAGTTGGAGACGAAGCGGTGCTCGGGCCCGCGCTCGTACTGGTAGCGCTCGAGCTGGATCTCGCCGTCCTTCAGCACCAGCAGACCCATCACGCGCTGGCGCGCCAGGTAGTCGTCGACGCTCAGCGGGCGCGAATGGCCGTCGACGCGCCAGCGGTAGTCCGGCTCCTGCGCGGCGCGCGGCAGCGGCAAGGGCCGTGGGCTCGGTGCCATCTCGTGCGGCCGGCCGTTCAGCAGGCGCGGAATCTCGGCCTGGTGCGTGAAGGAACCGACCCGCACCGACTCCTGCACGAACCAGTTGCGGGCATTGCCGACCGGATAGCCCTGGGCGCGGCCGAGCCGGTCCTCGTCGGGGGCGGCCTGGACCGCCAGCGCGGAGAACAGCAGGAACAACAGGGGCTTCGGCGACAACACGGGAGAACGGCGGGACTCGACGGCGGGCCGCCTTTATACCGGCTGCGCAGCCCCACGCACAAGGTGACTTTGGGAGGATGGCGGAAAGCCTCAGCCCAGGGTCTGCAGCCGCGCCAGCAGGCGCAGGTTCAGTTGGTGCTGCTGGGCCTGCCAGGCCTGCAGCTGCTGCGGGTCGATCTGCGGCTGGCCGTCCATGCCGCTGAGCCAGCGCTTGAAGCGGCTGCGGTAGCGGTGGATCGAGACATCGCCGGTGATGTCGCTGCCGACCAGCGGCCGGCCGCGCAGCAGTTCCAGCGCCGTCATCAGCCCGGCCTCGCTGAGCCGGCCCTGGTCCCAGTTGGTGCGCGCCACCCGCGGGTCCAGCACATCCTTGTCGATCGACAGATAGACCGGCCGGCGCCCCGCCTTCGCGCGCTCGCGCGCCAGGCAGCGCAGCAGCGCCCCCTCGTCCTCGTAGCCCCGGATCGTCCGCCCCAGGCCGACATGGCGCGCCCAGCCGACATCGGCGCCCAGGCAGCGGTAGCTCAGGCGCCCACGCCACAGCGGCAGCCAATGGTTCTCCCAGGCGCGGCGCCAGCCGACGTCGGACGAGCCGATGCCGATCACCTGCACATGACCGACATGGGGCATCGCCGCCACCTGGCGCACCCAGGAGCCGCAATGGATGCCCCAGGGGTAGCGCATATTGTCCGGATGGTTGTCGAACACGATCACGTCGAACGGCCCCTGCCCGGCCAGGCGCGCGATCAGGCCCGCGGTCAGGTGGTGGAAGTCGCCGCTGCCGGTGAACAGGGGGCCGGGCGCGGCCGGCAGCCGCGCCTCGATGCCGGCCATCGCCCGGGCCAGCACCGAGCGCCGGCAGCCGAAGCGCAGCGCCTCCTGCTGCTCGCGCAGGTCCAGGCGCTGCTCGCCGGGCAGCGGCCCGACCGAACCGTCCAGGTCCAGCACCACCGGCGCGCGCTCGCGCATCACCGGCTCGCCGCCTGGCTGTGCCAGGCATGGTCGCCCTCGAACAGCGGCGCCAGCCGGCGCAGCCCCCAGCGCAGCCAGGCCCGGCGAGGGCGCACCGCATGCCGGGTCAGGCTGAAACGGGCACCCAGCGCGGCCTTGACCTGCGGATCGGTCCAGCCCGCCACATAGGCGCGCAGGCCGCGCGCCAGCGCATGCTCCAGGTTGACGATCCAGCTGACGAAGTACAGGTTGTGCTCGCGCGCCTGCGGGTATTGCAGGCCGATGGTCTTGTCGATCAGCAGGCCGTCCTGCTCGAACAGCAGGTTCCAGCCGATCAGCCGGCCCTCGGCGCGATAGAGGAACAGCCGGCCCGGCTGGCTGCCGTCCTGCAGCACCGCGTCGAAATAGGCCGGGCTCAGCAGGTCGAAATGGATCTCGCTCTGCGCATAGACATTCAGGTAGAGCCGGTAGATCTCGGCGCGCAACTCCGGGTCGGCCAGGCGTGGGTCGCCGGTGTCCCACTGCTCCAGGCTCAGCGCCGCGCGGCTGCGCAGCTTGCGCCGCAGGTCGCGCCGGCGCCCGCTGGACAAGGCGGCCAGATAGTCCTCGATGCTGGCGAAATCGATCGGCACCCAGGCCAGCGCCTGGCCCTGCAGCAGCACGAAGCCGGCCGCGCCCAGCGCCTCGGCCAGCGCGGCCGCATGCCGGTTGTCCGCCTCGCTCAGCAGCGGCGACTGCTGCGGCAGGTCCTTCACCACCAGCAGCTGATGGCGCGCCAACTCCGGCCGGCACGTCGCGGCCTCCAGCAGCGCGCGCACCTGGGCCGCGGGCCCCTGCCCGGCATCGCCCAGCGGCAGGTATTCGGAGACGGTGCTGCCGGCGAAGCAGCCGCGCAGGCGCAGCCAGCGGCCCCAGACGCGGTACAGCGGCCAGTTGGTGATGCGCCGGCGCAGGCCGTCCTCCACCGTGGTCAGCAGGTCCAGCGGCGCCGCGAACAGCGGCGTGCCGCAGGCACTCTGCGTCACCGCGAAGCCCTCGGGCGGATGCTCGAGGAAACGCCGCACCAGCGCGGCCGGCTCGACCAGGAAGCGCCAGCCGCTCATACGTAGGCGCAGGGCTGCCGCGCCGCGCGTGGCGCCAGCGCGGTGAAGAAGTCGGCCGAGGCCTCGATCAGCCGTCCGCGCTCCTGATCCACCGTCACCATGTGATAGCTGTCGGGCAGCACCAGGGTCTGCAGCGGCACGCTCAGCCCGCGCCGCAGGATCTCGACATTGCGCAGGCTGGCCACATCGTCCTCCTGCGCATGCACGGCCAGGCAGGGCGCGTCGACCTGGTCCAGCCGCGCGCGCACGCGCCGCGCCAGGCGGTGGAACTCGGCCAGCGAGGGCCAGGGGTTGCCCGGCAGCCCGCCGGCCGCACTGTCGCCGGCCAGCATGCTGCCGGCGATGCGGGCGCGGATGCGCTCGTCCTTGATGCCGTAGGGCGGCGCCTCCATGAAGCTGCGCCCGCGCCCCAGGCCCAGGGCGCAGACCAGCGGCAGCAGGAAGGACAGGCGCGCCGTGGGCGGGATGGTCCAGCCGTCGTAGACGAAGGTGGTGCCGTACAGGCCGAGGCCGCTGACCAGGCCCGGCCGTTCGATGCTCAGCTGCAGCGCCAGCACCGCGCCCATCGACAGGCCGGCGACGAACAGCTGGTCGACCTGGGCGCTCAGCGCCAGCGCGGCCTGCTCGACGCTGGCGCTCCAGTCGCGCCAGCCGCTGGCCAGCAGGTCGGCCTCGTCGCCGCAATGGCCGGCCAGCTGCATGCCATGCACCGTGAAGCCGCGCGCATGCAGGCCCTTGGCGACGAAGCGCATTTCGGCCGGCGTGCCGGTCAGTCCATGGATCAGCAGCACGCCCTGGCGGCCGCCCTGCAACAGGTAATCGGAGCGCTTGATCATGCGGAAGACATGCTCGCCACGGCCCTCCCGGCCGTCTTCATCATTGCTTGAGATGGCGAGTGTACGCTGGCAAAAAACGTTATCCAGCGCTCAAAAGGCCACATGCTCAGTCTTTCTTCATGTTCAAGGGTCAGGTCTTGCCTACCCCTGCTGCTGCTCGCGGCCTGCGCCACGCCGAGCGCGCCGCCGGAGCCCCTGCGGCCCGGCCCGCAGGCGCGGCTGCAGGCCACCGGCGACGCACGCACGCTGCCCGAACATGAGCCCGCGGCGGCCGGCCCCGGCGCCTGGTGGACGGCCTTCGGCGACCCGCAGCTGGATCGCCTGATCGATGACGCCCGGCTGAAGGACCTGGGCCTGCTGGCCGCGCGCCGGCGCCTGCTGGCGGCGCGCGCGCTGCGGCCGGCCGCCGAGGCGGCCTACAAGCCCGAGCTGAGCCTGCGCAGCGGCGCGGTGGCCACGCCCGACAGCCGCAGCGGCTGGGTCGAGCAGGGTTTCGACGCGCGCTGGGAGCTCGGCCTGTTCGGCCGCGACGCCGCCAGCCGGGCGCTGGCCCAGGCCGAGCTGGAGCTCGCCGAGGCCGAGTTCGAACAGGCGCGCCTGAGCCTGGTGGCCGAGCTGGTGCGCGGCTGGCTGGAATGGCGCCACGAGCTGGCGCGCCATGAGCAGGCGCGCGTCACGGTGCTGGCCGAGGAACACTGCCTGCAGCAGCTGCAGGGCCGTGTCGACCTCGGGCTGCTGGCCGCCTCGACCCTGGCGCCGCAGCGCCAGCGGCTCGCCGCGGTGCGGGAGGCCGAACAGCAGATCGCGCGCCTGCTGCCGCTGCAGCGCCAGCGCCTGCAGATCCTGCGCGGCGAGCCGCGCGCCGAGCTGCCCGAACCCGCCGCCCTGCCCCGCAGCGCGGCGCTGCCGCCGGCGCCCGACAGCCTGCCGACCGCCTGGCTGCTGGAACATCCGGCGCTGCGCCGCGCCGAGCAGAAGCTGCGCCAGGCCGCCGCGCAGGCCGGCTTCGCCGAGGCCGAGCGCTGGCCGCGTCTGGCGCTGGCCGCCAATCTGGGCATGGCGGTGCCGGTGCTGGGCCGCAAGGCCGGCGACAAGCCGATCCCGATGCTGGCGCTGGGCCCGCTGATCGACATCCCGCTGTTCGACGCCGGCCGGCGCGATGCCGCGGCCGTGGCGCGCCGCCATGAGCTGCAGGCGGCCCTGCTGGAGCAGCACCAGGTGGTGCGCGAGACCCAGGCCGAGGTCGAGGCCGCGCTGCTGCGCCTGCAGCACAGCCATGAGCGCAGCGAGGCCGCCGAGCGCGCGCTGCTGGAGCTGGACCAGCAGCGCCAGGCGCAGGCGCGCCGCGCCGGCATCGGCCTGGCCGCGCCGCTGCCGGAGCCCGGCCTGGAGCTGGCGCGCCTGGAGGCACGGCAGCAATGGCTGGGCGCGCGCCTGAGCCAGCAGCTGGCCTATGTCGCCCTGTTCAAGGCGCTGGGCCATCCCCTGCCGCCGGCCGCGCCGACACCGGGGGCCGCCGGATGATCGCGCTGGCCCGCAAGACCCTGCTGCACGAGTGGCGCCGCTTCCTGCCGGCGCTGCTGGCGGTGGCCTTCTCGGCCCTGCTGCTGCTGGTGCAGGCCGCGCTGGTGCAGGGCATCTTCGGCAGCGCCGCGGTGTTCGTGCGCGCCTCGGGCGGCCAGCTCTGGGCCGGCTATCCGGGCACGCAGAGCGTGGACCTGGGCCGTGCGATCGCGCCCGACACCGAGCTGGCGCTGCGCCGCGACCCGGCGGTGCGCCATGTCGAGCCCTTCCGCTGGATCGATGCCGACTGGCGCGCCGGCAGCGGCGCGCTGTCGATCTATGTCTCCGGCATCGACACCAGCGAGCGGGCCCTGATGTTCCGCGCGCTGCTGGACGCGCCGCTGCGCCGGCGCCTGCGCGAGCCGGAGGCGGTGATCGTCGATCGCGCCGACCTGGACAAGCTGGGCGTTGCGGTCGGCGGCGCGGCGCGCATTAACGGCCGCAGCGTGCGCGTGGTGGCGGCGCTGGACGGCCTGCGCGCGCTCGGCGCGCCGATCGTGCTGGCCTCGCTGGACACCGCGGCGCGGCTGCAGCCGCAGGAGCCGCGCCACAGCTACTACCTGGCCGAGCTGCACCGGCCCGAGGAGACCGAGCCGGTGCTGGCGCGCCTGGCGCCGCGCGCCCGCGCGCTCGGCTTCGAGCTCTGGACGCGCGAGGGCTTCGCGCAGCGCTCGGTGCGCTTCTGGATGCTGGAGACCGGCGCCGGCCTGGCGGTGATCTTCCTGGCCGGGGTCGTGGCCCTGGTCGGCGCGCTGATCACCAGCCAGACCCTGATGGCCGCGGTGGCCGGCAGCCGCAACGAATACGCGACCCTGCATGCGCTGGGCGTGGGCCGCGCGGCGCTGCGCCGCGTGGTGCTGGAGCAGGCCGGCTGGATCGGCGTCGGCGGTCTGCTGCTGGGAGGCCTGCTGGCGCTGCTGGCGCTGGCGCTGGCGCGCGGCCATGCGGTGCCGGTCGCGGTGCATGGCGGCATCAGCGCGCTGTGCGCGCTGGCGGTGCTGTTGATCGCCCTGGTCTCCGGCCTGGCCGCGCTGCGCTCCCTGCAGCGCAGCGACCCGGCCAGCCTCTTGCGCTGAATCCCATGAGCAATCACGCCATCCCCCCGCCCGCGCCGATCGAGGCGCGCGGCCTGATGAAGTCCTTCCGCAGCGGCGCCGTCGAGACGCCGGCCCTGCGCGGCGTCGACCTGAGCCTGCTGCCCGGCGAGCTGACCCTGGTGGCCGGCCCCTCGGGCTGCGGCAAGAGCACCCTGCTGGCGGCGCTCAGCGGCCTGCAGCGGCCCGATGCCGGCAGCGTCCATTCGCTGGGCCAGGCCCTGTGGTCGCTGGAGGCGCGCGCGCTGGAGCGCTTTCGCCTGCTCAACACCGGCTTCGTGTTCCAGGGCTTCAACCTGTTCGGCGCGCTGAACGCGCTGGAGCAGGTGATGCTGCCGCTCAGCTATCTGGGCCTGACCAAGGCCGAGGTGCGCGCGCGCGCCGCGGCCGCGCTGGACGAGGTCGGGCTGACGCCGCGCGCCAGCCTGCGCCCGGCCGAGCTGTCCGGCGGCGAGAAGCAGCGCGTCGCGCTGGCCCGCGCGCTGGCGAAGCGGCCGCGCCTGCTGTTCGCCGACGAGCCGACCAGTGCGCTGGACGCGGTCAGCGGTCAGCGCGTGATCGAGCTGCTGCACCGCGCGGCGCGCCAGCAGGGCGCGGCGGTGCTGTGCGTCAGCCATGACCCGCGCCTGCTGAGCCATGCCGACCGCCTGCTGCATATGGAGGACGGACGCGTCCTCGACGATGAACGGCGCCGCCCCCCGGCGGTGCGACCGGAGTGATTCCCTTGCCGATACCCGTGATCCCCATCCCCACCCCGCTGTGCCGCGGCCTGGCCGTGCTGGGCCTGGCGCTGCTGCTCGCCGCCTGCCAGGAACCCGGCGCGACGCCGGCGCCGCCACCCCAGGCCCATGCCGCCGCGCTGGCGCGCGGCTGGGTCGAGGTCGAGGGCGGGCTGCGCCGCGTCAGCGCGGCCCGGCCGGGTCGGGTCGAGCGCTGGCTGGCCGAGCCGGGCGAGCGGGTCGCGGCCGGCCAGGCCCTGGCCCAGCTGGCGGACGCCGAGCTGCGGCTGCAGCTGGCCCAGGCGCAATCCGAGCTGCAGCTGCTGCAGGCGCAGTCGGCGGCGCGCGCCGCGCTGCTGCCCTCGGCCCGGCTGCGCGCCGAGCGCCAGGCCCAGGCCGCGCGCCAGGGCCTGGGCGCCGCCCAGGAGGCCGACGAGGCGCAGGCCGTCCTGGCCGAGCTGCAGGCCCAGCTGCAGGCCGACCGCGCCGCGCAGGCGCTGGCCCGCCACAAGATCGAACTGGCGCGGCTCGCGCTGGCCGCCGCCGTGGTGCGCAGCCCGGCCGCCGGCCTGCTGCTGGAGCGCCAGGCCCAGATCGGCGACAGCGTCGAGGCGGGCCAGCCGCTGCAGCAGCTGCTGCCGGCCCTGCCGACCCTGGTGCTGGCCGAGCTCGGCGAGACCTTTGCCGGCCAGGTGCGCCCCGGCATGGATGCCGAGGTGCAGGCCGCCTCGGCCGAGGGTCCGGTGCAGCGCGCCCGCGTGCTGCGCCTGGGCGCGAACTTCCGCGCCGCGCGCGCGCCGGAGGACGGTCAGGCGCCGGGCGACCAGCGCGTGCTGGAGGCCGTGCTCAGCCTGGAGCCCGGCGCGCTGAAGGTCGGCCAGAAGGTGCTGGTGCGCTTCCTCGAACCCGCCGCCGCGACCCCCGACAACAACCCGAACAACAAGACCCGATGAACTGGAACCTGCTGTGCGACTTCGACGGCACGATCTCGCTGGAGGACGTGACCGATTCCCTGCTATTGCGTTTCGGCCGGCCCGGCTGGGACCGGCTGGAGGCCGACTGGCGCGAGGGCCGCATCGGCTCGCGCGAATGCCTGGCCGGCCAGATCGCGCTGCTGGACTGCAGCGCCGACGAGCTGGACGAGCATCTGGCCGGCCTGGCGATCGATCCGGACTTCCCGGCCTTCGTCGCGGCGGCCGAGCGCGCCGGCTATGCGCTGCGCATCGTCAGCGACGGCCTGGACCTGGCGATCGAGCGTCTGCTGCGCCGCCATGGCCTGGGCCATCTGCCGGTCGCGGCGAACCAGCTGCGGCCCGATGGTCCCCGCCGCTGGAAGCTGGAGTTCCCGCATGCCGCGCCGGGCTGCGCCAGCGGCACCTGCAAATGCCGCTTCGCCACCAAGCCCGGCCAGCAGGTGCTGATGATCGGCGACGGCGCCTCCGATTTCTGCGTCGCCGCGCGCGCCGACCTGAACTGGGCGCGCAAGCGCCTGCTCGAGCATTGCCTGGACCGCGAGCTGCCGCATCGGCCGGTCGCGAACTTCGCCCAGGCGCTGCGGCAACTGCCGGAGCTGCAACGGCTCCGTCCCGCCTCCTCACTCCGTCCTCTCACAGTCCTCTCTCAACATAACAAGGAATTCCCTAGCAATGAATGACGCCACCCTGCTGGCCGACGAGGCCCGTTACTGCTCCTTCGGCGATACCGTGCATTACGCGGACCCGCCGAAAATCTTCGAACGCTGCGAGGGCAGCTATCTCTACGACGGCCGCGGCACGCCCTATCTGGATCTGCAGATGTGGTATTCGGCGGTCAACTTCGGCTATGCCAACGAGCGCCTGAACAATGTGCTGAAGCGCCAGCTCGACACCCTGCCCCAGGTCGCGAGCCAGTACCTGCATCCCAGCAAGATCCAGCTGGCCAAGGTGATCGCCGAGGACGCCAAGGCCAAATGGGGGCTGGACGGCCGCGTGCACTTCAATGTCGGCGGCTCGCAGTCGATCGAGGATTCGCTGAAGCTGGTGCGCAACGCCAAGGGCGGCAAGGGCCTGATGTTCGCCTTCGAGGGCGGCTATCACGGCCGCACGCTGGGCGCCTCGGCGATCACCTCCAGCTACCGCTACCGCCGCCGCTACGGCCATTTCGACCGCGCGCATTTCCTGCCCTTCCCCTACCATTTCCGCGCCCCCAAGGGCATGGACAAGGAGGAATACGGCGAGCATTGCGTGCAGCAGCTGGCGCGCCTGTTCGACAGCGAATACAACGGCGCCTGGGACCCCAAGGTCGGCGAATGCGAGTACGCGGCCTTCTATGTCGAGGCGGTGCAGGGCACCGGCGGCTATGTGATCCCACCGAAGAACTTCTTCACCGGCCTGAAGAAGGTGCTGGACCAGTACGGCATCCTGATGGTGGTCGACGAGATCCAGATGGGCTTCTACCGCACCGGCAAGCTCTGGGGCATCGAGCATTTCGGCGTCACGCCCGATGTGCTGGTGTTCGGCAAGGCGCTGACCAACGGCCTGAACCCGCTGGCCGGCCTGTGGGCGCGCGAGGAGCTGATCAACCCCAAGGTGTTCCCGCCCGGATCCACCCATTCCACCTTCGCCTCCAACCCGTTGGGCACCGCGATCGGCCTGGAGACCATGCAGATGCTGGCCGAGCAGGACTACGAGAGCATGGTGATGGCCAAGGGCGCGCATTTCCTGGAGGGCCTGAAGGCGCTGCAGAAACGCCACCCGGAGATCGGCGAGGTCGACGGCCTGGGCCTGGCGCTGCGCGCCGAGATCTGCGAGGCCGACGGCTACACGCCCAGCAAGAAGCTGGTCGACCGCATGGTCGACATCGGCCTGGCCGGCGCGCTGGAGCACAAGGGCCAGGCAATGGGCCTGGTGCTGGACATCGGCGGCTACTTCAAGAACGTCATCACCTTCGCGCCCTCGCTGCACATCAGCACCGAGGAAATCGACCTGGGCCTGGTCCTGCTGGACCAGCTGCTGAGCAAGGCGAAGAAGGGCTGAGGCCCGCCTGAAACGACAAGGCCCGGCGATGCCGGGCCTTTTTTCTTGGCTCCTTGCTTTCCTGAACTCGTGCTCTTCCGCGTTGTCTTGATGGACTCTGCCCATCCCGGCTTCTCCACCGCAAATTGTTCGCGGAGAAAGCCCAACGCAACGCCAAGCAGGAGGGTGGGCGGGCCTGATGCGGAGGTTAAGGAGGAGGCCGCGAAGCGGCCGGGGGACACGCAGCAGCAGGCCTGCCCGCCCTCCTGCGGCCAGACCTTCGCCGTCGCAGCATCACCAACAAGCGCGCAAAGAGCTTTGCCGGCCGTCTCAGTCCCAGCGCCGCAACGCCAGCACCGCGTTGAGCCCGCCGAAGGCGAAGGAGTTGGACAGCGCCGCCTCGATGCGGCGTTCGCGCGCGCGGTTCGGCAGCACGTCCAGGTCGCAGGCCGGGTCGGCCTCGCGGTGGTTGATGGTCGGCGGCAGCAGGCCCTCGCGCAGCGCACCGAGCACCGCGATCAGCTCCAGCGCGCCGGCCGCGCCGAGCGCATGACCGTGCATGGACTTGGTGGACGAGACGGCCAGCGCGTCCGCATGGCGGCCGAACACCGCGCGGATCGCGCGCGTCTCGGTCGCGTCGTTGGCCTGGGTGCCGGTGCCATGGGCATTGATGTAGCCGATCTGCTCGGGCGCCAGGCCGGCATCGGCCAGCGCCAGCCGCATCGCGCGCCCGGCGCCCTCGGCGTCCGGCATCACGATGTCGGCCGCGTCGGAGCTCATGCCCACGCCGGCCAGCTCGGCCAGGATGGTGGCGCCGCGGCGCTGCGCATGCTCCAGCGTCTCCAGCACGAACACCGCCGCGCCCTCGGCCAGCACCAGGCCGCGCCGGTCCTTCGAGAAGGGCCGGCAGGCATCGTCGGCCAGCACGCGCATCGCCTCCCAGGCGCGCACCACGCCCAGGGTCAGGCAGGCCTCGGTGCCGCCGGCCAGCGCGACCTCGGCCTGGCCGCCGCGCAGCAGCGCCAGCGCCTGGGCCAGCGCATGGTTGGCCGAGGCGCAGGCGCTGGAGACGACGAAGGCCGGCCCGCGCAGGCCGAACTCCAGGCTCAGCTGCGAGGCCGGCGCATTCATCATCAGGCGCACGATGGTCAGCGGATGCAGGCGCGGGTTGTTCTCGGCATAGAGCCGCCGCGAGCTGGCGTCATGCGTGTTCTCGCCGCCGGCGCCACTGCCGATCACGACCGCGCCGCGCTCGGCCAGGCCGGGTGCGGCCAGGTCCAGGCCCGACTGGGCCACCGCCTCGCGCGCCGCCACCAGCGCATACTGGCTGGCCAGGTCCAGCAGCTGCAGCCGCTTCTCGTCGAAATGGCGCGCCGGCTCGTAGCCGCGCACCTCGCCGGCCAGCGGCGCCTTCAGCTCATGGCCGGCCAGGCGCTCGAAGGGCCCGATGCCGGAGCGGCCCGAGCACATCGCCCGCCAGCTGTCCGGCGCGTTCAGGCCCAGCGGCGTGATCGCGCCGGCCCCGGTGATCACGACGCGCGTCGCGCGCCCCTCAGGCGAGCGCATTCGCGCCCTTGGCCGTCACCAGCTCCTGCACCGCGCGCAGCAGGTCGCCGACGGTGCTGGTGTTGAAGTTCGCATCCTTCTCGGGCACCGAGATGCCGAAGCGGTCCTCGATCTCGAACACCACCTGGATCGCGTCCAGCGAATGCACGTCGAGGTCCTGCATGGTTGCGTCCAGCGTGATCTTCTCGCGCGGGATCTGCGCCTCCTTGGCGATGATGTCGAAGAGCGTTTTTTCGATGTCGTTCATGATTCCTAAAGCCTCCGGTCATGGCCCAAAACTATTATGGGAGGAGCCCGGCGCCGGAGTTTTAGGCTTCCATGAAGATTCGGCCCGCCGGCCGAAAACCCCTAGAAATTTGACCGCCACGACATGCTCACGGCCGGCCTCTGGCTCCTGAATCTGCTGCTCGACACCTGCGGCCAACTGGCCTTCAAGGCCGCCGCCTCCGATCCCCGCCTCGATCAGGCCGCGCAGGGCCGCTGGCTGGCGATGGCCGCGCGGCCCTGGATCTGGCTGGGGCTGTTTTGCTACTGCGCCGAGTTCTTCACCTGGATGGCCTTCCTGAGCCTGGTGCCGCTGTCGCATGGCGTGCTGCTGGCGGCGGCCGGCGTGGTCACGGTGATGTTGGCCGGGCGCTGGCTGTTCGACGAGAAGCTGCTGCCGCTGCGCAGCGCCGGCATCGCGCTGATCGCGCTGGGCGTGGTGCTGGTCGGGCTGGGAGGCGCTCAATGAAGCTGCGCTTCTACGCCCTGGGCTTCGGCACGCTGATGCTGTTGGACACCCTGGCCCATGTGTTCTTCAAATACGCGGCCACCGCGGCCGCGCCGGCCAGCCCGGACCTGGACTGGATGCTGCGCGTCGCGCTGCTGCCCTGGACCTGGGGCGCGCTGGCCTGCTATGTCGCGACCTTCTTCCTCTGGATGACCCTGCTGCGCCGCGCGCCGGTCGGGCCGGCCTTCGCGGCCTCGCATCTGGAGGTGGTCGGCGTGGTGCTGGCCGGCATGCTGCTGTTCGGCGAACGCATCGCGCCGCTGCAATGGGCGGGCGCCGCGCTGATCCTCGGCGGCATCCTGTGTCTGGCGCTGAGCGAGAAGCGCCAGGCCGAGGCGACCCAGCACACGGATTGACTTTTTGTGTTATATTCGGCGGATAGATACGCACAAGACCCGCCCTACAAGAGGTCTTCGATCGGCAGCCCCGCAGGTCTCCACGGCCTCAAAACGCGAGCGGCTCGCTTCGGTTTCAACTCCCGGTTCGACTGTTCTTGAGTGTTTCTGTCTCCGCCAGGCATGGCCGCGGAGTATTTTTTCCATCTTTTTTTCAAGGAAACATCATGACCATCCAGACCGGCACCGTGAAGTGGTTCGACGACGGCAAGGGCTTCGGCTTCATCACCCCCGCCGACGGCGGCAAGGACCTGTTCGCCCACCACAGCGAAATCAAGAACAACGGCGGCTTCCGCACCCTGGCCGAAGGCGCCCAGGTCGAGTTCGAAGTGAAGCAGGGCCCCAAGGGCCTGCAGGCTTCGAACATCCGCTCGCTGTAAAAAGCGTCGGACGCCGTGACAGGGCACGGCCGCTTTCTCTCTGAATCCATCCAAAACCGCGCCAAGACGGATTAGCTCCCGATCAAGGCGCACACCTCAAGATACTATGCAAACGAAAAGCATTGAGGTGGGGCGTTACCTTGTCTCACCGATGACCAAACCCCATGCCGAGGGCGGCTTCGCCGCCTCCGTCTCGATCCGTTCGGGACAGGGCATGGCCAGCCATGACCGCGTGCTGCGCTTCGTGCCGCGCTTCGACAGCCGACGCGCCGCGCTGCGCTACGCAACGGACGAGGGTCTGGCCTGGGTACGCGCGCACTGATGCAGTAACGCGCTCCATCATCCAAAACAAAAGGCGCCCGGGGATCGCTCCCCGGGCGCCTTTTTCTTGGCCGACTGATCTCGTCAGGTCGCGGCCTTCGGCTCCGCGCCGCCGCCCAGCACCTTGTAGAGCTGCACGCGGTTCAGCACCTTGGCCAGCTGCACCTGCAGCAGGGCCTGCTGCGCGGCATAGCTGGAACGCTGGGCATCCAGCAGCTCCAGCGTGCTGGAGGCGCCATTCTTGAAGCGCAGTTCCACCAGCTCCAGGCGCTTGGCCTCGGCATCGGCCTGCTGGGTCTGCGCCGCCAGCTGCTCGTCCAGGGTCGCATGGCCGGCCAGCGCATCGGCCACCTCGCGGAAGGCGGTCTGCACCGCCTTCTCGTACTGCGCCACCGCGATGCCCTGGTTGGCCTTGGCCACCTCGACATTGGCGCGGGTGCGGCCCGAGTCGAAGATCGGCATCAGGATCTGCGAGGCGAAGCTCCAGGCCGTGTGCTGGAACAGGTCCGACAGCTGGGTGCTGGCGGTGCCGGCGCTGGCGGTCAGGGTGATGCTGGGGAAGAAGGCCGCGCGCGCCGCACCGATATTGGCATTGGCGGCGATCAGCTGCTGCTCGGCCTGCAGCACGTCGGGCCGCGTCACCAGCACCTCGGAGGGCAGGCCCGCGGGCACCTCGGGCAGGTTCAGCGCCTGCAGCGGCTGCGCGGCGGGCAGGCCGCGCGGCAGCGGCTGGCCGACCAGCAGCACCAGCGCATTCTCGGCCTCGTCGCGCGAACGCTGGGCCGCGGCCAGACTGGCGCGCGCGGCGCCGGCGGCCGACTCGGCGCTGGACAGGTCCAGTTGCGAGGCGGCACCGGCATCGAACTTCATGCGCATCAGCTTCAGACTGTCCTCGCGGGTGGCCCGGGTCTGCTGCGCCAACGCCAGCAGCTCCTCGGCCGCCTGCAGGTTCAGCTGTGCGCCGGCCACGCCGGCGACCAGGGACAGGCGCGCGGCGCGCTGGCCCTCGGCGGTCGCCAGGTAGGCGGCCATCGCGGCGTCGCTGTTGTTCTTCAGCTTGCCGAACAGGTCCAGCTCGTAGGCCGTGACCTGCAGGCCTGCCTGGTAGACGCCGCTGATACTGCCGTTGCCGCTGGCCGCTGGCGAGCGCTGGCTGGAGAAGCCGACGCCGACGGTGGGCAGGCGGCTCGCGTCGGTGATGCGGTATTGGGCCCGCGCCTTCTCGACGTTCAGCAGCGCAACGCGCAGGTCGCGGTTGTTCTGCAGCGCCAGCGCGATCAGCTCACGCAGGCGCGCGTCGCCGGCATAGAAGTCCTGCCAGGACAGCTCGGCCGCCTTCTGTGCACCGGCGGTCGCCGGGGCGGGCCAGTCGGCCGCGACCGGCGCGGCCGGCCGTTCATGCTGCGGCGCCAGGCTCATGCAGCCGGAGAGCAAGAGGGCCGCGGCCGCGGCGCCGACCAGGGTCAGTTTTTTCTTGTGCATGGATCAGACTCCTTCGGCGTCACGCACCGGATTGCCTTCCAGTTCGTGCGCATACATCTTGCGCTGGCGCTCGCTGCCCTTGAACAGGCGTCGCACCACCAGGAAGAACACCGGCACGAACAGCACGGCCAGCACGGTGGCGGTGATCATCCCGGACAGCACGCCGGTGCCGATCGCGCGCTGGCTGGCGGAGCCGGCGCCCGAGGCGAAGAACAGCGGCGAGACGCCCAGGATGAAGGCCAGCGAGGTCATGATGATCGGGCGGAAGCGCAGGTGCGCCGCCTCCAGCGTGGCCTCGAGCAGGCTCTTGCCCTGGGCCTGCAGGTCCTTGGCAAACTCGATGATCAGGATCGCGTTCTTCGCCGACAGGCCGATGATCGTGATCAGGCCCACCTTGAAGTACACGTCGTTGGGCATCTCGCGCAAGGTCGCGCCCAGCAGCGAGCCCAGCAGGCCCAGCGGCACCACCAGCAGCACCGCCAGCGGGATCGACCAGCTCTCGTACAGCGCCGCCAGGCAGAGGAACACCGCCAGCAGCGAGAACGCCAGCAGGATGCTCGCCTGCGAGCCGGACAGCTTTTCCTCGCGCGACAGGCCGGTCCATTCGAAACCGATGCCGGGCGGCAGCTTGGCGACCATCGCCTCCAGCTCGGCCATCGCCTCGCCGGTGGACGCGCCGGGCGCGGCATCGCCGGCCAGGCGCATCGCCGGATAGCCGTTGTAGCGCGTCGCCTGCATCTGGCCGTTGACCCATTGGGTCGAGGCGAAGGCCGACAGCGGCACGCTCTGGCCCTTGCTGTTGGTGACGTTCAGGGCCAACAGGTCCTGCGGCGTCATGCGGGCATAGGCGTCGGCCTGCACCACCACGCGCTGCATGCGGCCGCTGCTCGGGAAGTCGTTCACATAGCTGGAGCCCAGCTGGATGCCCAGCACGCGGGCCAGGGTGTCGTAGCCGATGCCCAGGGCCTGCGCCTTGTCGCGGTCGATGTCGATCTGCAGCTGCGGCGCGTCCTCCAGGCCGTCCGGGCGCATGCCGGTGATCAGCTTGCTCTGGCTGGCCATGCCCATCAGCTGGTTGCGCGCGTTCAGCAGCGCCTCGTGGCCGAGGCCGCCGCGGTCCTGCAGGCGCAGCGCGAAGCCGGTGGCGTTGCCCAGTTCCGGGATCGGCGGCGGCGACAGCGGGAAGATGAAGGCGTCACGCACCCCCATCATCATCGCGCCCATGGTGCGGCCGGCCAGCGCCTCGGCGCTGTGCTCCTTGCCCTTGCGCTCGTCCCAGGGCTTGAGCGGCACGAACACCAGCGCGGCGTTCTGGCCCTGGCCCGAGAAGGAGAAGCCGATCACGCCGACGGTGTCGGCCACCTCGGGCTGCTTGCGCAGGAAGTCCTCGACCGTCTTGACCGCCGCCTCGGTGCGGTTGGTCGTCGCACCCGGCGGCAGCTGGACGTTGACGATCATGTAGCCCTGGTCCTCGTTGGGCAGGAAGGAGGTGGGCATGCGCACATAGAGCCAGCCCACCACCGCGACCACGGCCAGGAAGGCGATCATCATGCTGGGGCTGCGCTTGAGCAGCTTGGCGACCCAGCCCTCGTAGCCCTTGGCGGTGCGGGCGAAGCCACGATTGAACCAGCCGAAGAAGCCCTTCTTCTCATGATGATGCCCGGCCTCGACCGGCTTCAGCAGGGTCGCGCACAGGGCCGGCGTCAGGCTCAGCGCCATCAGCGCCGACAGCGCCATCGACGACACCATCGCCAGCGAGAACTGGCGGTAGATGTTGCCGACCGAGCCGGCGAAGAAGGCCATCGGGATGAACACCGCGATCAGCACCAGGGTGATGCCGATGATGGCGCCGGAGATCTGGCCCATCGCCTTCTTGGTGGCCTCGCGCGGCGACAAGCCCTCCTCGCTCATGATGCGCTCGACGTTCTCGACCACGACGATCGCGTCATCGACCAGGATGCCGATCGCCAGCACCATGCCGAACAGGGTCAGCACGTTGATCGAGAAACCGAGGCTCAGCATGATCGCGAAGGTGCCCAGCAGCGCCACCGGCACGACCAGGGTCGGGATCAGCGTGTAGCGCCAGTCCTGCAGGAACAGGAACATCACCAGGAACACCAGCACGACCGCCTCGACCAGGGTCTCGACCACCTGGGTGATCGAGATCTTGACGAACTTCGAGGAGTCGTAGGGCACGCTGTACTCGACGCCGGCCGGGAAGAACTGCTTGAGCTCCTCCATCCGCGCCTTGACCGCGGTGGCGGTGCCCAGCGCATTGCCGGACGGCGACAGCTGCACGCCGATGCCGGTCGAGGGCTGGCCGTTCAGGCGCGCATAGGTGCCATAGTTCTGGCCGCCCAGCTCGAGCCGGGCCACGTCCTTCAGGCGCACGGTGGAACCGTCCGGATTCGCGCGCAGCACGATCTTGCCGAACTGCTCGACGTTCTCCAGCTGGCCCTTGACCACCACGGTGGCCGACATGGTCTGGCTCGAGAGGTTCGGGCGGTCACCCATCACGCCGGCGGGCACCAGCGCGTTCTGCGCGGCAATCGCGGCGTTGACCTCGGCCGGGCTGACATTGAAGGACAGCATCTTGGCCGGATCCAGCCAGATGCGCATCGCGCGCTCGGTGCCGAACAGCTGCGCCTGGCCGACGCCGGGGATGCGCTGGATCTCGGGCACGACGTTGCGGGCGGCATAGTCGCCCAGCGCGATCGGGTCCAGCGAACCGTCCTTAGACGACAGGATCACGAACAGCAGGAAGTTGTTGCGCGCCTTGTCGACCCGCACGCCCTGCTGCGTCACCGAGGCCGGCAGGCGCGGGCTGGCGCGCGAGAGGCGGTTTTGCACCTCGACCTGGGCCAGGTCGATATTGGTGCCGGACTCGAAGGTCACGGTGATCGCGCCGGTGCCGTTGGCCTGGCTGACCGATTCCATATAGGCCAGGCCGGGCGCGCCGTTGAGCTCCTGCTCGATCACCGAGATCACGGCCTCGTCCAGGGTCTTGGCCGAGGCGCCGGGATAGGCGACGTTGATCGACAGCGAAGGCGGCGCCACCGTGGGGTACTGTGCCACCGGCAGCTTGGTGATGGCGACCCCGCCGAACACCAGGATGAAGAGGGCGATCACCCACGCAAAGATGGGGCGATCAATGAAAAAACGTGCCATGTGTAATTCCTCGCGCTGCGCTTGCGGGGCTTAGCGGCTGGCGGCCGAGGCCGGCGCCTGCGGGGCGGATGCGGCGGCCGCGCCGAAGGGCACCGGCTTGACCGGGGCGCCGGGCACGAACATCTTCTGGAAGCCATCGGCGATGACCTGCTCGCCCGGCTTCAGCCCGTCCAGCACCACCCATTGGTTGCCTTCGGCGCCGCCGACCTTGATCTTGCGCGGCTGCGGCTTGTTGTCCGCGCCGACCACCAGCACCGTGTCGCCGGTGGCGGTGCGCGTCACCGCCTGCTGCGGCAGCAGGATCGCGGACGGCACCTCGGCCTGGGCCAGGCGCACCCGCACATACTGGCCGGGCAGCAGGGCGCTGTCGGCGTTCGGCACCTCGGCGCGCAGCGAGACCTGGCCCGAGGTGGCGTCGACCGTCAGGTCGGTGAACAGCAGCTTGCCGGTCTTGGTGCTGCCGTCGTCCAGCACCACCTGCACCTGCGCGGCATTGGCGCCGGCCGAGCGCAGCTGACCCTGGCTCAGCGCGCGGCGCAGCTGCTGCACCTCGTTGGCGGACTGGGTGAAGTTGACATAGACCGCCGAGGTCTGCTGCACCAGGGCCAGCTGGGTCGCCTCGGCGGCGCTGACCAGCGCGCCCTCGGTGACCAGGGCACGGCCGATGCGGCCGGAGATCGGCGCGCTGACATGGGCGTAGTCCAGGTTCAGCTTGGCGGTGGCGATCGCGGCCCGGGCCGCGGCCACGTCGGCCTCGCCCTGCTTGGCGGCGGCCACGCTGACCAGGTATTCCTGCTGGCTGATCGCCTTGGCCTCGGCCAGGGGCTTGTTGCGCTCGGCCAGCGCGGCGGCCTGGTTCAGGTTCGCCTGGGCCTTGGCCAGGTTGGCCTGGGCGCTGTCCAGCTGGGCCTGGTAGGGCGCGGGATCGATCTGGAACAGGGCCTGGCCGGCCTTGACCTCGGAGCCCTCGGTGAACAGGCGCTTCAGCACCACGCCGTTGACGCGGGCCCTCACCTGGGCGGTGCGCAGCGCCTCGACGCGGCCGGGCAGCTCGGTCTGCAGCGCCACCGGCTGCTGGGCAACCGTCACCACGCCGACCACGGCGGGCGGCATGCCGCCGGGGCCGGCCTTGCCGCCGCCCTCCTTGCTGCAGCCGCTCAGCACGGCCGCGATCGCGATGGCCAGCGGGACAAGATAGAGCACACGGCTGCCGAAGGTGAGCGGAGCTTGCTCGGGCTGTGCGTTGGAGGATGCAGAGCAGCAGATCACGGATGGGCCTCTCAAGAGTTGTTTGTTCGTTCGTTCTCGGAATGTTCTGGACGGCGTGCGACTGGCGCCTCGCCTTGACACGACGATTGACGGACGTGCCTTGAACTCAGGGAAGACCCGGAGTATATACACATACATTCATGAATGTATGTAAAGCAGTTTAAAATCCAGGCCTCATGGCACGCAAAACCAAACAAGAGGCGCAGGAGACGCGCCACAGCATTCTGGACGCCGCGGAGCGCCTGTTCCAGCGCCAGGGCGTATCCCGCACCTCGCTGCAACAGATTGCCGAGGAGGCGGGCCTGACCCGTGGCGCCATCTACTGGCACTTCAAGGACAAGGCCGAGCTGTTCGAGGCCATGATGGATCGGGCCACGATGCCGCTGGAGGAAGGCATGAACATGCAGCCCCAGGCCACCGACCAGCCCCTGACCCTGGCCGAGCTGCGCTGGGGGCTGATCAACATCCTGCATTGCACGGTGCACAACGAACGCACCCGGCGCGTCTTCGACATCGCGATCAAGAAGGTGGAATACACCGGCGAGCTGCAGTCGCTGCAGGACCGCAAGCTCAGCGCGATGCGCCGCTGGCGCGAGCAGAACCGCGCCGCCTTCGTCCAGGCGGTCAAGCGCGGCGAACTGCCGGCCACCCTGAACACCGAGGTGGCCGCGGTCGCCCTGGTGGCCCTGGTCGACGGGCTACTGCACCAATGGGTGGTCGACCAGGAGGGGTTCGATCTCATGGCGGTCGGCCAGACCGCCATCGAGGGCTTCCTGACCAGCATGGCGCGCGGCACCGTGCCGGGCCTGCTGCCCCCGCTGAGCGAGGCGGAACGGGCCCGTCTGGGCCTGGCCGGCGCCTGCGCACGCCAACAAATCCACCCGGAAGCCCCCTGAATTGCCCGGGCCATGGCCGGGTTTGCCCCAGGTCAAGGGACAATAGCCGGTTGCCCGCCAGCCCCGCCCGCCCATGTCCGCCCACGCCGCCATCGCTCCGCCCAAACCTGCCAAGACCCTGACCGGCTACAAGCCGTTCTGGGCCAAGCGCTTCGGGCCCGCCCCCTTCCTGCCGATGAGCCGCGCGGAAATGGATCAGCTCGGCTGGGACAGCTGCGACATCATCATCGTCACCGGTGACGCCTATGTGGACCATCCCAGCTTCGGCATGGCGGTGATCGGGCGCACCCTGGAGGCCCAGGGCTTCCGGGTCGGCATCATCGCGCAGCCGGACTGGCAGAGCGCCGACGCCTTCAAGGCGCTCGGCAAGCCGAACCTGTTCTTCGGCGTGGCGGCCGGCAATATGGATTCGATGATCAACCGCTACACGGCCGACCGGAAGATCCGCTCGGACGACGCCTACACGCCCGGCGGCGAGGGCGGCCGGCGGCCCGATCGCGCCACCCTGGTCTACACCCAGCGCTGCAAGGAGGCCTGGAGCGAGGTCCCGGTGGTGATCGGCGGCATCGAGGCCTCGCTGCGCCGCATCGCCCACTACGACTACTGGAGCGACAAGGTGCGCCGCTCGATCCTGGTCGACGCCAAGGCCGACCTGCTGGTCTACGGCAATGCCGAGCGCGCCATCGTCGAGATCGCGCACCGCCTGGCGCGCCGCGAGCCGGTGACCCAGATCACCGATGTGCGCGGCACCGCCTTCATGCGCCGCGACGAGCACGAGGTCGGCGACTGGTTCCAGATGGATTCGACCTCGGTCGACCAGCCCGGCCGCATCGACGAGCTGATCAGCCCCTACCAGACCGTCGAGGAGACCGCGGCCGACCAGGGCGCGTCTTGTTCGTCCAATGGCTCCAAGAACGGCGAGGCGCCGGCCGCCGACGCGCCCAAGCCGATCACGATCCACCGCCCGACCAAGATCACCCTGCCGCCGCGCGACAAGACCGTGATCCGCCTGCCGGCCTACGAGCAGGTCAAGAGCGACCCGGTGCTCTACGCCCACGCGAACCGCGTGCTGCACCTGGAGACCAACCCGGGCAATGCCCGCGCCCTGGTCCAGGCCCATGGCGACCGCGACCTCTGGATCAACCCGCCGCCGATCCCGCTCTCCACGCCGGAGATGGACCATGTGTTCGACCTGCCCTATGCCCGCAGCCCGCACCCGAGTTATGCGGACGCCAGTGGCAGCCACGACGGCGCGACCAAGATCCCGGCCTGGGAGATGATCCGCTTCAGCGTGAACATCATGCGCGGCTGCTTCGGCGGCTGCACCTTCTGCTCGATCACCGAGCATGAGGGCCGCATCATCCAGAGTCGCTCGGAAGACAGCGTGATCCGCGAGATCGAGGAGATGCGCGACAAGGTCAAGGGCTTCACCGGCATCGTCTCCGACCTCGGCGGCCCGACCGCGAACATGTACCGCATCGGCTGCAAGAGCCCGGAGATCGAGGCCGCCTGCCGCAAGCCCAGCTGCGTCTACCCCGGCATCTGTCAGAACCTGCACACCGACCATGGCCCGCTGATCAAGATGTACCGGCGCGCCCGCGCGCTGAAGGGCGTCAAGAAGATCCTGATCGGCTCGGGCCTGCGCTACGACCTGGCGATCCAGAGCCCCGAGTACATCAAGGAGCTGGTGACCCACCATGTCGGCGGCTATCTGAAGATCGCGCCCGAGCACACCGAGACCGGCCCGCTGTCCAAGATGATGAAGCCGGGCATCGGCACCTACGACAAGTTCAAGCAGTTGTTCGAGAAGGCCAGCGCGGAAGCCGGCAAGAAGCAGTACCTGATCCCCTACTTCATCGCCGCCCATCCCGGCACCGCCGACGAGGACATGATGAACCTGGCGGTCTGGTTGAAGCAGAACGGCTTCCGCGCCGACCAGGTGCAGACCTTCTACCCCAGCCCGATGGCCACCGCCACGGCGATGTACCACTCGAACAAGAACCCGCTGAAGAAGGTCACGCGCGACAGCGAGACGGTGGACATCGTGCGCGGCGAGCGCCGCCGCCGCCTGCACAAGGCCTTCCTGCGCTACCACGACGCCAACAACTGGCCGATGCTGCGCGAGGCGCTGAAGGCGATGGGCCGGGCCGACCTGATCGGCAACGGCAAGCATCACCTGATCCCCAGCTACCAGCCGGTCACCGATGGCAGCTACGAGAGCGCACGCAAGAAGAACTCGACCGTGGCCGCCAAGCCCGGCGCCAAGCCGACGGTGGCGGCCAAGACCGCCCAGGTGAGCCAGGCGCCGCGCAAGGGCCAGCTGCTGACCCAGCACACCGGCCTGCCGCCGCGCGTCACCGGCGCCCGCCCGGCCCGGCCGGGCGCGCCGAAGAAGCCGCGCTGAAGTTCAGCGCGGTGACCGCAGCGATGCCGACAGGCGCTGCGCCAGCTTCCACCAACCCAGGCCCGCGCTGACCCAGCGCAACAGCCGCGCCGGCCGGCGCAGCAGCACCAGGCCGCCGGCGGCCAGCGCCACCCGGCCGGTCCAGGGCGTGCCGCGCAGCCAGCGCCAGGCCGACCAGCCGCGATCGGCCCATTGCAGCGGCCGCTCCAGCGCCTGCACATCGCGGCGCAGCGCGGCGCGCAGCTCGGCGCTGCGCAGGCGCAGCACCAGCTGGCGCTGGCGCAGTTGATCCTCGGCCTCGCGCAGCATCAGGGCCGCCCTCCCAGCTCGTCGCGGTCGCGGGCCAGTTCGGCCACGCTGGTCGCGAACAGCCCGCCGGGGGCGCTCAGCCTGGCCCTTGCGCGCTGCAACAGCCACCAGGCCAGGCCCAGATAGGCGCCGCCCAGCAGCAGCGCCGCCAGCCAGCGCCAGCCGTCCGGGCTCAGCAGCACCACGGCCAGGCTGAGCAGGGCCAACGCCATGCCGCCGAACAGCAGGGCCAGCAGCGCGCCCAGCAGCGCGCCGACCAGGCGCAGCTTCTCGGCCTCCAGCTCGGTGCCCAGCAGCGACAGGCGCAGCTGCGCCAGTTCCAGCCCATGGTCCAGCAGGCGCCGCAGCGCGTCCAGCAACCCGTTCGGCGAAGCGGCCGAGCCGGCCTCGTCCTTGCTCATCCCTGCTCCTTGCTTATCTGCGATAGAGCCCCTAGCTTAATCGCGGCTAGGACTTTCCCGGCTACGCGCGGTCAAGCCGCCACAAAGACGGCTTTGCACGGTTTAGGCCGGCAACAAATCGTCTATAACCCAGTTTTCCGACCTTCTTGTCTGTGGCAAGGTGGGCGGTAATTTCCCCTTGACCGATTTTTCCGACCTTCTCATGCCCGACAACCTGGATCCAGCCGGTGCAGCCATGCCGGGCCACGAGCCCGAGGACGACGATCTGCTGGAGTTCATCGACGGCCCCGATGGCTCGACCGACCCCGCCGCCGCCGCGCTCGCGCCCTGGCGGGTGCTGATCGTCGACGACGATGCGGACGTGCACAAGGCCACCGAGCTGGCGATGCAGGGCCTGCGCATCGAGGGCCGGCCGCTGGCCTTCCTGCATGCCAGCTCGGCCGCCCAGGCGCGCGAGCTGATGCAGGAACAGTCCGACCTGGCCGTGGTGCTGCTGGACGTGGTGATGGAGTCGGAGAACGCCGGCCTGCAGCTGGTGCGCCAGATCCGCGAGGACCTGCACCAGCATGCGGTGCGCATCGTGCTGCGCACCGGCCAGCCCGGCTATGCGCCCGAGATCGAGACGGTGCAGGCCTATGACATCAACGACTACAAGACCAAGTCGGAGCTGACCCGCACGCGCCTGTACACCGTGCTGACCGCCGCGATCCGCTCCTACAAGCAGATCTGCGCGCTGGAATCGAACCGCCAGGGCCTGGAGCTGATCGTCGAGGCCAGCACCGAGCTGTCCAAGCTGCGCGGCCTGCACCGCTTCGCCGAGGGCGTCGTGACCCAGCTCTGCGCGCTGCTGGGCATCCTGCCCGAGGGCCTGGTCTGCGCCCAGGCCGGCGGCGACAGCCCCGGCGACCTCTGCGAGGTGCGCATCATCGCGGCCGCCGGCCAGTACAGCGGCCTGATCAACGCGCCGCTGGCCACCGTGTCGGTGACCCATGTGCGCGAGCGCCTGGCGCGCTGCCTGCGCGAGCGCCACCACCTGTTCGGCGAGGGCACCTGCCTCTACTTCGGCCTACCCAAGGGCCGCGCGATGGCCGCGCTGATCGAGGTCGGGCGCGAGCTCAGCGGCATGGAGCTGCAGCTGCTGCGCGCCTTCTGCTCCAACATCGCGGTCGGCTTTGAGAACGTGGTGCTCTACGGCCAGTTGCTGGACCAGGCTCACCACGACCCGCTGCTGCGCCTGCCTAACCGGGTGCGCTTCATCGAGCTGCTGGACCAGAACCTGAAGGATCCGGCCGGCGTCACCCTGGCGCTGATCGACCTGGACGACTTCGCCGATGTCAACGACGCCTTCGGCCATGGCTTCGGCGACCAGGTGCTGCAGGCCGTCGCGCAGCGCCTGGGCGAGCAGCTCGGCTTCAACACCGCGATGGCGCGCGTCGCGGCCGATGCCTTCGGCCTGATCGGGCCGGACGAGCTGGTCAATGCCGAGCGCATCCGCGCGGTCTTCGTCGATCCCTTCGCGGTGGCCGGGGAGCGGCTGCAGCTCTCCGCCACCACCGGCCTGGTGCGCCTGACCGAATCGACCGCGCGCGGCTCCGAGCTGCTGCTCGACGCCCAGATCGCGCTGAAGCGCGCCAAGCAGCAGAACCGCGGCGCGGCCCAGTATTTCTCGCCCGAGATGGGCACCGACGCGCGCGAGCGCTTCAAGCTGCTGAAGGGCCTGCGCACCGGCTTCGAGGAGAACCGGCTGTTCGTCGTCTACCAGCCGCAGGTGGACCTGGCCAGCGGCCGCGCGGTCGGCGCCGAGGCGCTGCTGCGCTGGCGCACCGCCGAGGGCAGCTATGTACCGCCGGACCAGTTCATCCCGCTGGCCGAGCAGAGCGGCCTGATCATCAGCATCGGCGAATTCGTGCTGCGCACCGCCTGCCACCAGCTCAAGCGCATGGAGAGCCTGGGCTGGCGCGACTTCCGCATGTGCGTGAACATCTCGCTGGCACAGTTCCGCCATCCCGGCTTCATTCCCAGCCTGGGCAATGCGCTGCGCGACAGCGGCGCCAACCCGATGAACCTGGAGCTGGAGATCACCGAGTCGATGGCGATGGAGGACCACAATCTGGTGCGCCAGCTGCTGTCCGAGGTCAAGCGCAGCGGCGCCACCGTCGCGATCGACGATTTCGGCACCGGCTTCTCCTCGCTGTCGCAGCTGCGCCAGCTGGAGGTCGAGCGGCTCAAGATCGACCGCGCCTTCGTGCACGAGGCCCAGCATTCCAGCGCCGGGCTGACGATCGCGCATATGGTGATCAACCTCGGCCGCGGCCTGGGCCTGACCGTGATCGCCGAGGGCGTCGAGACCGAGGAGCAGCGCCAGCAGCTGCTGGCGCTGGGCTGTCACGAGGGCCAGGGCTGGCTGTTCGCCAAGCCGATGCCGGCCGAGCAGCTCGAACCCTGGATGCAGCAGCACGCCCAGGCGGCTTGAGCCCCCGGGCGGCTGCCGCGCTCAGCGCCGGCTGATCAGCATGCCCAGCAGCAGGCCGACGCCGGCGGCCAGGCCGATCGACTGCCAGGGGTTCTCGTGCACATAGGCGTCGGTGGCGCGGCCGGCGGCCTTGGCGCGCTCCACCGCCGCGTCCTGCAGGTCGTGCAGGTTCTGCTTGGCCCGGTCCAGGGTGGCCTGCACCTTGGCGCGCAGCTCGGTGGCGCCCTCGCCCGCCTGGCCGGCGGTGGCGCGCAGCAGGCTCTCGGCCTCGGCCACCACGGCATGCAGATCGTTCATCAGGCGGTCTTTCTGGGCTTGGCTGTCCGGCATGGTCCTCTCCTTCATCGGTTGAACAAAGACTAGGCCACCTTGTACGCCAGCCCTCTGCCCGAGATCAAGAGCCCGACGCGCTGTCGCCCAGAACTTGATCGGCTGTTACATAACGGTAACCCAGGGCATCGGCCACGGCCTTGTAAGTCAACTGCCCCGCCGCCACATTGAGGCCGGCCTTCAGGTGCGGGTCCTCGGCGAGCGCGCGCCGCCAGCCCTTGTCGGCCAGCGCCAGCGCATGGCCGATCGTCGCGTTGTTGAGCGCGAAGGTGGAGGTGCGCGCCACCGCGCCGGGCATGTTGGCGACGCAGTAATGCACGACACCGTCGACCAAGAAGGTCGGCTCGGCATGGGTGGTCGGCCGCGAGGTCTCGAAGCAGCCGCCCTGGTCGATCGCGACATCGACCAGCACCGCGCCCCGCTTCATACGTGCCACCATCGCGCGCGTCACCAGCTTGGGTGCGGCCGCGCCCGGCACCAACACGCCGCCGATCACCAGGTCGGCCGCCAGCACCGCCTCCTCCAGCGCCTGCGCGCTCGAGTATTGCGTGACGATGCGGTTGCCCCAGACCAGGTCCAGCTGGCGCAGCCGGTCGACGTTCTTGTCCAGCACCGTGACCCGCGCGCCCAGGCCCACCGCCATCTGCAGCGCATGGCTGCCGACCACGCCGGCGCCGATGATGCAGACCTGGGCCGGCGCCACGCCGGGCACGCCGCCCAGCAGCACGCCCATGCCGCCCTTGCTCTTCTCCAGATGCGCCGCGCCGGCCTGGATCGCCATGCGGCCGGCCACCTCGCTCATCGGCGCCAAGAGCGGCAGGCCGCCACCGGGCGCGGTGATGGTCTCGTAGGCGATGCAGATCGCGCCGGAGGCGACCAGGGCCGCGGTCAGCGCCGGATCCGGCGCCAGGTGCAGATAGGTGTAGAGGATCTGGCCGGGCCGCAGCCGCGCGCATTCCTCGGGCTGCGGCTCCTTGACCTTGACGATCATCTCGGCCTCGGCGAACACCGAGGCCGCGTCCGGCAGGAGGGTGGCGCCGGCGGCGGCATATTGCTCGTCCGGCAGGCCGATGCCCTGGCCGGCGCCGCTCTGCACCAGCACCTGATGGCCGCGCCGGGCCAGCTCGTGCACGCTGGCCGGCGTCAGGCCGACCCGGTATTCGTGGTTCTTGATCTCCGTCGGGCAGCCGATGCGCATCGATGTCTCCTCTTGGGGTGGTGCCCGGTTTGTACGACCGGGCGCCCCCGCGGGAGAAATGGCATTCACAGGGCTACAGCCCCATTAGCGGAGCTGATACAGGAGCCGGGACTCAGCGCAGGCGGAACACCGCCACCGCATCGACCAGCTGGCGCGCCTGGGTCTTCAGGCTTTCCGCCGCGGCGGCCGATTCCTCGACCAAGGCCGCATTCTCCTGTGTCGCGCGGTCCATCTGCGTCACCGCCTCGCCGACCTGGGCCACGCCCGAGCTCTGCTCACGGCTGGCGGCGCTGATCTCGCCCATGATGTCGGTGACGCGCTGGATCGAGGCCACCACCTCGGCGATCGTGCTGCCGGCGCGGTCCACCTGGCTGGAGCCCAGCTCGACCCGCTCGACGCTGGCCTGGATCAGGGTCTTGATCTCCTTGGCCGCGCCGGCGCTGCGCTGCGCCAGCGCGCGCACCTCGCTGGCCACTACCGCAAAGCCGCGGCCCTGCTCGCCGGCGCGCGCCGCCTCCACCGCGGCGTTCAAGGCCAGGATATTGGTCTGGAAGGCGATGCCGTCGATGGTGCCGATGATGTCGCTGATCTTCTGCGAGCTGGCGCTGATCTCGCGCATGGTCTCCACCACCTGGCCGACGGCCGAGCCGCCCTGCCCCGCCACATTGGACGCGGCCAGCGCCAACTGGTTGGCCTGCTGCGCGTTGTCGGCGTTGCCGCGCACCGTGCTGCCCAGCTCCTCCATCGAGGCGGCGGTCTGCTCCAGCGCCGAGGCCTGCTGCTCGGTGCGAGCCGACAGGTCGTTGTTGCCGGACGAGATCTGGGCCGAGGCGGTGGCGACGCTCTCGGCGCCCTCGCGCACCTCGCGCACGATGGCGGCCAGGCGGCCCTGCATCTCATGCAGCGCGTTCAGCAGGCGGCCGGTCTCGTTGCCGCCGCCGGCCTCGATGCGCATCGACAGATCGCCCGCGGCCACGCCGCTGGCCACCTGCACCGCCGAGTTCAGCGGGCCGATGATCGAGCGGATCAGCCAGACGCTCATCAAGCCCGACAGGGCCAGCGCCGCGGCGATCAGCAGCGCGATCTGCAGCTTGGCGCCGCGCGCCTCCTCCTCTGCCTGCTGGGCCGACAGGTCCATCAACTTGCCGCCCAGGTTCACCAGCTCGTCCACCGCCGCCATATAGGCCTGCTGCTTGGGCTTCATGCTGGTCAGCATCACGCTCTTGGCGGTCTCCATGTCGCCGGCGCGCAGCGCCTTGGTGGCCTTCTCGCGCTCCACCCGGTAGGCAGCGCGGGCCTCGTTGAGCTTGGCCATGCCGGCCTTGCCGCCGGGCGTGCTCATGATCTTGGCCAGCTCGTCGATGGTCGCGCTGGTGGACTTGGAGGCGGCGTCGATGACCGCGAACTCGGCCTCGATGTCGGCCGGCTCCGTCATCAGCACCAGGTTGCGCAGCGACAGCGCCACCTGGCTGTTGGTGGCCTTGATCGAGTTGAAGGCCTTGACCTTGGGATAGCGGTCCTCCATCGCCAGCTTGAAATGCGCGTCCATCGCGCTCAGCTTGCTCCAGGCCAGCAGGCCCAGCAGCACGATCAGCAGGGCCATCGCGCCAAAGCCCAGGGCCAGGCGCGTCGAGATCTTCATATTGCTCAGGCTCATCCGAGGTCTCCGTAAGGGGGTGTCGTCGTCGGTTTCTTGTTGTGCTTGCGGGGAGGATCCCCATGCCGCAAGCAGGATAGGCGACCCCTGCGCGCCACCAATGCGCGAAATAACACCGGCACAACGGCCTTCTGCGCCGGGTCGGGCGCTGTCCGCCCGAAAGCGTCGCCCTGCGCGCAAAAACCGCGGGCTGGGTCAAAATGGCCCGACCCAGCCCCAGGAGAACCCTGCCATGACCGGTGGAAAGATCCTCGTCGCCCAAGGTGGCGGCCCGACCGCGGTGATCAACCAGTCGCTCGTCGGCGTGGTGCGCGAGGCGCGCCGCCATGCCCGGGTGCAGCTGGTCTACGGCGCGCGCCATGGCGTGCGGGGCATCGTCAACGAGGACTTCGTCGACCTGACCCAGGAGACCAGCCACAACCTGGAGTTGGTGGCCGCCACCCCCGGCTCGGCCCTGGGCTCGACGCGCGACAAGCCCGACGCGGCCTATTGCCACGAGATCTTCAAAGTGCTGCAGGCCCATGGCATCGGGCATTTCTTCTACATCGGCGGCAATGACTCCTCCGACACCGTGCGCATCGTCGCCGAGGAGGCGCGCGCCGCCGGCTACCCGCTGCGCTGCATCCACATCCCCAAGACGATCGACAACGACCTGGTCGGCAACGACCACACGCCCGGCTTCCCCTCGGCGGCGCGCTTCGTCGCCCAGGCCTTCGCCGGCGCGAACCTGGACAACGCCGCCCTGCCCGGCGTCTACCTGGGCGTCGTGATGGGGCGGCACGCCGGCTTCCTGACCGCCGCCGCCGCCCTGGGCAAGAAGTTCGCCGAGGACGGCCCGCACCTGATCTACCTGCCCGAGCGGGTGTTCGAGCCGGAGCGCTTCCTGGCCGAGGTGAAGGCGGTCTACGAGCGCTACGGCCGCTGCGTGATCGCGGCCTCCGAGGGCATCCACGACGCCTCCGGCCGGCCCATCATCACCCAGCTGGCCAAGAGCCTGGAGCATGACGCGCATGGCAATGTGCAGCTCTCCGGCAGCGGCGCGCTGGCCGACCTGCTGTGCGAGCAGATCAAGGAGAAGCTGGGCATCAAGCGGGTGCGCGGCGACACCTTGGGCTATCTGCAGCGCAGCTTCATCGGCTGCGTCTCCGATGTCGACCAGCGCGAGGCGCGCGAGGTCGGCGAGAAGGCGGTGCAGTACGCCTTCCACGGCGACCGCGACGGCTCGGTCGCGATCAAGCGCAGCGGCTATTACTCGGTCGACTACGAGCTGCTGCCGCTGGAGTCGGTGGCCGGCAAGACCCGCGTGATGGAGGACGAATTCATCACGCCCAATGGCACCGATGTGACCGACGCCTTCCGCCTCTATCTGCGCCCGCTGCTGGGCTCCGGCATGCCCGACGCCTTCCGGTTGCGGCCCAATCCGGTCGCCAAGGTGTTGCGCCCCGGCTGAAGCACCTCCCCGGGGGCTTGCCAGCCGGGCCGGGCCTCCGTACTCTTCGCTTGATCGGACCAAGCGAAGATAAACGCGCGACCGCAAGCCTGGGCGGTCGACGCGAGGGAGATCGCGATGAGCCCTCCGAGTGCCCCTGGCCTCGGCCGGACCAGCCGCTGGCGCTGGCCGGCCGGTCTGGCCCTGCTGCTGGCCGCGCTGCTGGGGCTGCTGCTTGTGCTCGGCCGGCCGACCGCGCCGGCCTCCCCCTCGACGACCCTGCGCCTGCGCATCGCCCTGGCCCAGACCCCCCATGCCGGATTGCTGCACCTGGCGGCGGCGCGCGGCTACTTCGCCGAACAGGGCCTGGAGGTGCTGCTGACCAGCACCAGCCATGGCAAGGCCGCGCTGGCCGAACTGACCCAGGGCCGCGCCGAGCTGGCCGCCGCGGCCGAGGTGCCGGTCGTGGTCGCGCTGCTGAAGGGCGAGGCGCTGGGCATCGTCGCCACCCTGGCCACCGCCTCCAACGAGATGGCGGTGGTGGCGCGGCGCGAGCGCGCGATCGCCGCGCCGCAGGACCTGATCGGCAAGCGCGTCGGCGTCACCCTGGGCACCAGCGCGGAATATTTCCTCTGGGCCTTCATGGTGCGGCACAAGCTGGCGCCGCAGGCGCTGCAGCCGGTGCCGCTGCTGCCGGGCCAGCTGATCGAGGCGCTGCGCACCGGCCAGGTCGACGCGATCGTCGCCTGGCAGCCGGTGCGGCATGCGGCGGAGACGGCCTTCGGCGCCGGCGCGATCAGCTTTGTCGCGCCCGATGCCTATGCCCAGGGCTATGTGCTGGCCGGCAGCAGCGAGTTCCTGCGCCGCCATCCGCAGGAGCTGCGCCGCCTGACCCTGGCCCTGCTGAAGGCCGAGCGCTTCGCGCTCGAGGAGCCGCAGCAGGCCCTGGCCCTGCTGGCGACCAGCCTGAGGCTCGACCTGGCCGCGCTGCAGCCGGGCTGGCGCGACCTGGTGCTGCAGCTGGACCAGCAGCAGGCCCAGCTGATCACGCTGGAAGAGGTCGCGCGCTGGGCCATGGCCCGCGGCCATGCGCCACAGCAGCCGATGCCGAACTTCCTGCCCCACCTCTACCTCGACGCGCTGCTGGCCGAGCGGCCCGAGCGCGTCACGGTCGTGCACTGAGCCGGCGCCATGAAGATCGTCAGCAAAGCCCGCCTCGCTGCCGCGATCATCTTCGGCACCATCCTGCTGATCGCGGCGATGATCGGCTGGGCCGACACCGAGGTGCGCTCCGCCGACGAGCAGCGCCGGCGCAGCGCCGAGATCGCGCGCGCGCTCAGCGAGATGCGCATGGTCACCTTCGAGTACCTGCTGACCCGCCAGGAGCGCGCCCGCCTGCAGGAGCAGGCCGTCTGGCAGCGCCTGGACCAGCTGCTGGCCCGCGCCGGGCTGGGCGAGGGCGCGAACACCTTGCGCGAGCGCAGCGCGGCCGGCCACCGCCTGTTCGCCGAGACCGCGGCCGGCAGCACGGCCCCCGCAGACCCGGAGATACAGCGGCGCTTCGAGGCCCAGATGTCGACCCGGCTGCTGATCCTGCAGCAGCAGGGCATGGTGGACGCCGCCCGGCTGATCGACGCGGCCGGCCGGCGCATCGACGCGGCCCAGCGGCGCGTGGTGCAGGTGATCGCGGCCAGCCTGGCGCTGATGGTCCTGATCATCGCGGCCGCGACCTGGCTGTTCCGGCGCGACGTGCTGCAGCCGATCGCCCGCATGGAGCAGGCCACGCGCGAGGTGGCGGCCGGCAACTGGTCCTACAAGCTCGACATCGGCAGCCGCGACGAGCTGGGCGAGATGGCGCGCCATTTCGACGCGATGACCCAGGTGCTGCGCGATTCCTTCGCCCGGCTTGAGCTCAGCAACCGCGAGCTGAGCGCGCTGAACAAGGAGCTGGAGGCCTTCAGCTATTCGGTCTCGCATGACCTGCGCGGGCCGCTGCGCAGCATGGACGGCTTCTCGCTGGCCCTGCTGGAGGACTACGGCGACCAGCTCGACGAGGAAGGCAAGGACAGCCTGCAGCGCATCCGCGCCGCCAGCCAGCGCATGGGGCGGCTGATCGACGAGTTGCTGGGCTTGTCGCGCGTGACCCGGGTCGAGCTGTCGATCCGCGCGGTCGACCTCAGCGCGATGGTGCGCGAGATCGCGGCCGGCCTGGCCCAGACCCAGCCGCAGCGACGGGTGCGCTGGGAGATCGAGGACGGCGTCACGGTGCAGGGCGATCGCGCGCTGCTGCAGATCGCGCTGCAGAACCTGCTGGACAACGCCTGGAAGTTCACCGGCAAGACCGAACGCGCGACGATCCGCTTCGGCGCGCAGCAGCGCGACGGCGAGCCGGTCTACTTCGTCGCCGACAACGGCGCCGGCTTCGACATGGCCTATGTGGACCGGCTGTTCGGCGCCTTCCAGCGCCTGCACCACGAGAACGAATACCCCGGCACCGGCGTCGGGCTGGCGATCGTGCAGCGCGTGTTCCGCCGCCATGGCTGGCCGCTGTGGGTACAGGCCAGCCCGGGCCAGGGCGCCACCTTCTATTTCCGCGCAACCGCGCAACCGCAAGCCAAGGAGCAAGAGGATGAGCGAAGAAGCGAGCAAAGTCATTCTGCTGGTTGAGGACAACCCGGACGACGTTGCGCTGACCCTGCGCGCCTTCAAGCGCAGCCATCTGGTGAACCCGCTGGCGGTGGCGCGCGACGGGGTCGAGGCGCTGGACTTCCTGTTCGCCCGCGGCGCCCATGCCGGGCGCGCCGAGCAGCCGCTGCCGACCCTGGTGATCCTGGACCTGAAGCTGCCCAAGCTCGACGGCCTGAGCGTGCTCAAGGCCCTGCGCGCCGACCCGCGCACCCGGCTGCTGCCGGTCGTGATCCTGACCTCGTCGAAGGAAGAGCAGGACCTGATCTCCGGCTACGCACTGGGCGCCAACAGCTATGTGCGCAAGCCGGTCGACTTCACCGAGTTCGTCGAGGCCGTCAAGGTGCTGGGCATCTACTGGCTCGCGCTCAACCAGCTCCCGCCACGCCCGGCCACTGCCTGAGGTTCCCCATGAGCAGAATCATCCATGTCCTGGCGATCGAGGATTCGGAAGACGACGTCAAGCTGGCGATGCGCCTGCTGCGTCGCTCCGGTTTCGCGCCGCAGTACCGCCGCGTGCAGAGCCTGCCCACCCTGCAGGCGGCGCTGGCCGATGAATCCTGGGACGCGGTGATCTCGGACTTCAGCATGCCCGGCTTCACCGGCCTGGACGCGCTGCGGGCCTTCCGCCGCACCGGGCTGGATGTGCCCTTCATCTTCGTCTCCGGCACCATGGGCGAGGAGACCGCGGTGGCGGCGATGAAGGCCGGCGCGAGCGACTATGTGATGAAGCAGAACATGAACCGGCTCGCGCCGGTGCTGGAACGCGAGCTGATGCAGGCCGCCACCCGCGCCGCGCATCGCCATGCCGAGGCGGAGTTGCGCAAGTACGAAGCGCAGCTGCGCCAGGCGCAGAAGATGGAATCGATCGGCACCCTGGCCGGCGGCATCGCGCATGACTTCAACAACATCCTCGGCGCCATCCTCGGCCATGTCGAGATCGCGCGCGGCGAGCTGGCGCTGGCGCATCCGGTGCTGGCCAGCCTGGACGAGATCCAGACCGCCAGCCTGCGCGCGCGCGACCTGGTGCGGCAGATCCTGACCTTCAGCCGCCGCCAGCCGCAGCTGCTGCTGACCCAGCGCATGCGGCCGGTGGTCGAAGAGACCTACCGTCTGCTGCGCGCCACCCTGCCGGCCCATGTGGACATCCAGCTGCAGCTCAGCGACGCGCCGCTTTATGCCCATGCCGATGCCACCCAGGTCCAGCAGGTGCTGATGAACCTGTGCACCAATGCCTGGCATGCGCTGGGCGGCGCACCGGGCCGCATCCGCATCGGCCTGGAGGAGATCGCGCTGGACACCAGCACGGTACAGGATCTCGGCAACCTGGTCAGCGGCCCACATCTGCACCTCTGGGTCGAGGACAGCGGCATCGGCATGGACGCGGCCACCCGCGAACGCATCTTCGACCCCTTCTTCACCACCAAGCCGGTCGGCCAGGGCACCGGGCTGGGCCTGGCGGTGGTGCATGGCATCGTCAGCGCCCACCAGGGTGCGATCCGGGTCGAGAGCGAGCCCGGCCGCGGCAGCGCCTTCCACCTCTACTTCCCGCTGGTCGAGCAGGTCGATGCCGCGCGGCCCGACGCGGCCCCGATCGCCGGCCCGCCGCGCGGCCATGGCGAGCATGTGCTCTACCTGGACGACGACGAGACCATGGTGCTGGTGGTCGAGCGCCTGCTGGCACGCGCCGGCTACCGCTGCAGCGGCTTCCACAATGCGCAGGAGGCCATCGAGGCGCTGCGCAGCCAGCCCGACAGCGTCGACTTCGTCGTCACCGACCTCAACATGCCGGACCGGTCCGGGCTCGACGTCGCGCGCGAGATGGTCAGCATCAAGCCGGAGCTGCCGGTGGTGATCAGCTCCGGCCTGATCACCGACGAGATGCGGGAGCTGGCACGCGACGCCGGCGTGCGCGGCATGCTGGAGAAGGAAAGCACCTTCCAGGACCTGGGCCGGCTGGTCGGCCATATCCTGGCCAGCAACCATTGAGCGGGCGCCGCCGCCGGTCAGCGCGCCCGCGCCCGGCCCGAGCCATGGCTGCGCTGGCTGACCCGCGGCCGGCCGCGGTAGACCACGTCGCCCGAACCGAACAGCTCCAGCTCCAGCAGCTCGGCCGGGCCGAGCTCCGCATCGCCGCTGCCATAGGAGCGCAGCTGCACCTGGCCGCCCTGCAGCCCGCCGGCATCCACATCGCCCGAGCCGGCCAGATGCCACAGCTGACGCTGCGCCGAGCCGGCCACCTCGAACTCGCCCGATGCGCGCAGCCGCGCCTCCAGCGTCTGGGTCTGCAGCCGGCCCAGCTTCAGGGTGCCGGAGCCGCCGATCAGCACCTCCAGCCGCTCGCTGTGCAGCTCCCGCAGCGCCAGGTCGCCCGAGCCCTGCAGGCGCAGCGCCACCCGGCGCGCATCCAGCCGCTCGGCCTCGAAGCGGCCCGAGCCGCTCAGCTCCACGTCCAGGCTGTCGAGCTGCCAGGCGCGCTGCAGCGCCACCCGCGCCTCGCCACGCAGCTGCAGCTCGCGCAGGCCCGGCTGGCTCAGGCGCGCCCGCACCATGCGGTCGCCGCGCTGCAACAGCAGCAGCGCGTCGCGCTCGCGTCGCAGCTCGACCTGCTCGCCGCCCTTGTCGAACTGCAGCTCGCCGGGCGCCCCCTGCTCCAGGCGCAGTTCCAGCGGCCCATCGACGATCAGCCGCTCTGGCAGCAACGGGCCGCCGCGGCGCCCCGGGGGCTGCTCATGGGCACAGCCCGCCAACAGCAGACTGCCGGCGGCGCCCAGCAGGCAGCGGCGCCGCATCAGAAGCTCCGGCTGACGGCCAGCGCCAGACTGGGCTGCAGCTTGCGGCGCACGATCGGACTCTCGGCCGCGTCGCCGCGCAGGCCGATCGCGCCGGCCTTGGCGAACAGCAGCCAGTCGGCATCGAGCCGGTAACCGATCTGGGCGAACACCCCCAGCCCGTGCAGGCCGGCGCGCACCCGGTGCGCGCGCAGGCCGGTGCTGGCCGCCTCGGCCGGGGTGACGCCATACAAGGCCTGGCCGAGCTTGCCGTCCATCGCGACGACGGTCACGCCGGCGGCCAAGCTCAGGTCCGGCCCGGGCAGCAAGCCGTAGCCCAGTTCCAGTTCGACGCTGCTGCCACGCCCGCCGGGCTTCTTGTCCGAGCCCAGCCGGGTGCTGGCGACGGTATTCAGAAACAGCGGCCCCCAGCCCAGCTCGGCGCCAAGGCGCAGCGCCGGCGCGATCTTGACCTCGGCCAGGCCGCGCAGACGCGGATCGTCCTTGGGCCGGCGCCGATGGCCGTCCGGCGCCAGCGCGAGGCTCAGCGCCGCGTGCTCACCCAGGCGCAGCTCGTAGCCGGCGCCGCGCAGGGTGCTGAGGAAAAAGCGCTCGCGCCAGCGCGCCTCCAGCAGCGGCGCGGCCAGGCCGCGCAGCTTCTTGCCACCGCCGTACTCGGGCTGAACCAGCAGCGCGCCGCCGGCACGCAGCTGCCAGTCGCCATCGCCGCTCTTGCCGGCGCCGGCCGCGGGCAGGGCCATCAAGGTGGAACTCGCGAGGGCGAGGGCCAGGGTGCAGAGGTAAGGGGTCATGCTCGGCTCGTCGTCGTTGGGATGCGAAGCAGTGTCGAAACAGGCCGATGAAGCCGCGATGAAGCCGCGCCGCGCCCGCATGAAGCCCCGATGAAAGCGCGGGTTCGCGCGCGGCCGACCGGCGCCGCGGCGACTCCTAGAATCCGCCGCCAACAGCAAACACAACCAGGCCCATGGGCCGACGAGGGGGGCCGCGCATGGCCAGCATTCTTCTGCTCGAGGACGATCTGCCGCTGGGCCAGTCGCTGCAGCGCGTGCTCAGCATGGCCGGCCACCAGGTGCTGTGGCTGCGCACCGCGGCCGACGCGCGGCGCTTCCTGGCCGAGAACGAGTTCGCGCTGCTGCTGCTGGACATCACCCTGCCCGACGGCACCGGGCTGGAGCTGCTGAGCTGGTGGCGCGCCCAGGGGCGCAAGACGCCGGTGATGATGATCACCGCGCGCGACAGCATCGAGGAGCGGGTCGAGGGCCTGGACTGCGGCGCCGACGACTACCTGGGCAAGCCCTTCGCGATGGAGGAGCTGCTCTCGCGGGTGCGCGCCCAGCTGCGCCGCCACAGCGGCCAGGCTAGCAACACCTGGCAGCTCGGCGGCCTGACGATCGACACCGCGCGCCGCCGCGTGCTGCTGGAGGGCCGGGAGATCGTGCTGTCGGCGCGCGAGTACGACATCCTGCTGAGCCTGGCCGCCGAGCCCGGCCGGGTGCTGACGCGCGAGCAGATCGAACGCACGCTCAGCGGCACCGAGCTGCTGGACAGCAACGCGATCGACGTGCATGTCTACAAGCTGCGCAAGAAGCTGGGCAACGACTGGATCGCCACGGTGCGCGGCGTCGGCTATGTGCTGGAGGCGCCGACGGACGCCGTCAGCGCATGAGCCGGATCGCGGCGTTGCTGCGGCCGGCACGCTGGGCCCCGGCCTCGCTGAGCGGGCGCCTGATCGCCTGGCAGGCCCTGGCCCTGCTGCTGGCCTGGTTGGCCCTGGCGGCCCTGCTGACCTGGCGCTTCGTGGCCTGGGGCACCGAGGAGGTCGACATCCGGCTGCGGCAGATGGGCACCGTGCTCGTCAGCGCCGCCGGCAGCCCGGAGCCCGAACTGGCACAGCGCCTGGCGGCGGCCAACGGCGCCGTCATGGCCTTGCTGGGACTGGACGAGGAGGTCGGCAACGACCTGCATCCGGTCTACCAGGTCTGGGATGCGCAGGGCCGGCTGCTGGCCCGCAGCCCGCGGGCGCCCGACGCGCGCCTGGACGCCGCGGCAGCGCCGGGCCAGGTCTCGCCCTGGGTGGTGCAGCAGGCGGACGCCGGTCAGGGCCGGCTGCTGCTGGTTGCCGAACCGCGCGAGGTGCCCTTGAGCGCGGTGATGCCGGTGCTGCTACTGGTGTTCAAGAGCCAGCTGGGCATCTTCCTCTGGCATGGCCTGGTGATCTGGTTCAGCGTGCGCCTGGGCCTGCGGCCGCTGGCCCAGCTGGCGCAGCGCATCGCGCGCCGTCCCGCCGGGGAGCTGGCGCCGGTGCAGGTGGACCGGCTCTACACCGAGACCGCGCCGCTGGTCAGCGCGCTGAACGGCCTGCTGCTGCGCGAGAGCCAGCGCCTGGAGGCCGAGCGGCGATTTTTGGCCGACGCGGCGCATGAGCTGCGTACGCCGCTGGCCGCGGTCAATGCGCAGGCCCATCTGCTGCTGGCCGAGCGCGCGGAAGCGCTGCGGGCCGAGGCCGCGCTGGCGCTGCGCGAGGGCGTCGCAAGGGTCTCGCATCTGCTGGCCCAGTTGCTGACCCTGGCGCGGGCCGAGGATGGCGTGCGCGTCCAGCCGCCCGAACTGCTGGACGCCAGCGCGTTGCTGCGCGAGCGCGTCGCGCAACTGGCGCCGCTGGCGCGCCAGCGCACGATCGAGCTGGTGCTGGAGGCGCCGCAACGGGTGACGGCGCAGCTGGAGCGCAGCGGCTTCTGCTCGATCGTTGACAACCTGGTGGACAACGCGATCCGCTACACCCCCAACGGCGGTCGGGTCGAGGTGCGCCTGCAGGCCGCGGCGGGCCTGACCCTGACGGTGCTCGACAACGGCCGCGGCATCCCGCCCGAGCAGCGCGAGCGCGTGCTGGAGCGCTTCTACCGCGCCCCCGGCACCACCGAGCAGGGCACCGGCCTGGGCCTGGCGATCGTCAAGCGCCTGGCGGAGCGCGGCGGCGCAGGACTGAGCTTCATCGACGGCCTGGACGGGCGCGGCATCGGCCTTCGGCTGCAGTGGCCGCAGCGGGTCCTCGGCGATGAAGGTGCACCCCATGCGACGGCGGCTCGGCTTCCCGCGGCTTGACTGCGCACGCTGCCTCGACGGGATCGTTCGACTGGTGACCCGTGACGCTCGGAGGTCACGGTATTTACGCTTCGTTACCTGAAAACGCACCATATGCACGCATAGTGCGCCCTGCACGCAGTCGCTGCGGCCGATGCCATCCCCCTTCTTCGGGAATCCGCGCACCGGACCACAGACCTATGATGCACCCCCCGGCATCGCGACAAAGGGTAGCGGCGGCCAAGCCGGGAGAGGTGGCCACAGCCGCAAGGGAGGCCCTATGGAAGTAGCAGTAAGAGCAAGCGAGAACCGTCCGTTCGCGCCGATCACCTCGATCGTCGGCGGCGCTGCGGACCTGACGATCGACACCGAGCGGAGCGTGCGCCGCGTGTTGCTGGTCGACGACCATGAGCTGGTACGTGCCGGCATCCGGACCCTGTACCAGACCCTGGACGATCTGCAGATCGAGTGGCTGGAGGCCGCCTCGCTGCAGGAAGGCCTGCAGGTCTACCGCGAGCAGGGCGCCATCGATGCGGTGCTGCTGGATCTGAACCTGGGCGACTGCAAGGGCCTGCAGGGCCTGCGCCAGTTCCTCGAGGCCTTCCCGCAGGCCCATGTGGCCGTTTTCAGCGGCACGCAGGATGAATTCGTCGTGCGCCAGGCGCGGGCGCTGGGCGCCGCCGGCTATGTGCCCAAGGGCGCGCTGATGACCGAGATGCGCAACACCCTGCTGGCCCTGCTGGGCCACAGCGGCCGGCGCGGCGGCGCGGCCCAGACCGGTGCGCTGTTCCCGCGCTTCCCCTCCTCCGCAATGTATGACCGCGTGGCCGAACTGGGCCCACGCCATCTGGAGATCCTCGAGCTGGTGCTGTCGGGCTGCAGCAATCAGGAGATCAGCAATTCCACCCTGCTCTCGCTCGGGACGGTGAAGAACTATGTCTCCTCGCTGCTGCTGGCGCTGGACGTCAAGTCGCGCTCGCACATGATCAGCCTGTTCCGCTGAAGCCGATGGCCGCATGTCCGCCGGGCGCCGAGGCCCCGTCGGCGAACTTCGTGGCGGTGCCCGGCGCGGCGCGCGACAACGAGACGCCGCCGATCGACCCGATGGGGCGGGAGCACCGCGCGCTGCTGCAGCGCCTGCAGGACGCCGCCTTCGCCGAAACCTGGGCCTGCTGGCCCTATCTGCTGCTGGCCGTGGCCCTGCCGATCCTGGCGCAGGCCATGGCGCCGGCGATCGACCTGGGCGCGGCGCTGTGGCTGGCCGGCGTCGTCGTCACCAGCCTCGGTTGCGCGCTGACGGCGCGCTCGGTGCTGCATCCCTTTCGCCGCCCCGGGCGCGACACGCGGCGCGGCCACCGCCTGCTGCTGTGGCAGGGCCTGGCCTGCCTGCTGCTGCTGAGCATGCATCCCTGGCTGGCCGACGGCCCGGGGCCGCGCGCGCCGCTGGCCGGGCCGCTGCTGGCGGCCTCGGCCCTGGTGCTGGCGCTGGTGCTGGCGCCGCTGGGGCGCGCCACCGTGATCGTCGCGCTGCTGCCGGTGTCCGAAGGCCTGGCGCGGCTGAACGAGGCCCATGGCATCGAATGGCCGGGCGTGGCCTATTTCGCGACGGCGCTGGCCGTGATCGCGCTGGCGCTGCTGGAGCAGCAGCGTTGGCACCGCATGCAGCGCTCGCTGATGCAGGGCCACGACCGCATCCGCCAGCTGGAGCAGGCGCGCAACGACGCGATCCGCGCCGACCAGGAGAAGAGCCGCTTCCTCGCGATCGCCAGCCATGACCTGCGCCAGCCGGTGCATGCGCTGGGCCTGTTCGCCGCGACGCTGGAGAAGCGCCTGCAGGGCAGCGAGGAGGAGCCGCTGATGCGCAATGTGATGCGCTCGATCGACGGCCTGGAGCGCTCCTTCAACGCGATGCTGGACATCTCGCGCCTGGATGCCGGCACCATCGAGCCGAACATCCAGCATTTCCCGCTGCGCGACCTGTTCCGCCGCCTGCACATGCATTACGCCGGACAGGCCGAGGCCAAGTCCCTGGGCCTGCGCTTCTCGCCGGGCGGCAAGTCGGTCAGCAGCGACCCACAACTGCTCGAGCGCATCGTCGGCAACCTGATCCAGAACGCGCTGAAATACACCGAGCAGGGCGGCGTGGTCGTGGTCGCGCGCTCGACGCCAACCCATACCCATCTGGAGGTCTGGGACACCGGCATCGGCATCCGCGCGGGCGACCTGCCGCGCATCTTCGACGAGTTCTACCAGGTCGGCCATGGCGAGCGCAGCCGCGCCCAGGGCCTGGGCATGGGCCTGGCGATCGTCAAGCGCCTGGCCCATCTGCTCGGCTACCGATTGACCGTGGCCTCGCGCCCCGGCCATGGCACGCGCTTTCGGCTCAGCATCCCGCTGGGCGGGCTGGCGGAGATCCAGGACGCCACCGCCGCGGCCGACACCCTGCCGATGACGGTGATCCAGCCGCGCTCGGTGCTGGTGATCGACGACGAGCCCTCGATCCGCGAGGGCCTGCGCGTGCTGCTGGAGGAATGGGGCTACGAGGCGGTGCTGGCCTCGACCCTCAACGAGGCGGTGCAGGCGGTGCGCGCGCTGGGCGCCGCGCCCGACCTGATCCTCAGCGACCTGCACCTGGGCGACTGCCCCGACGGCATCGCGACGATCGAGGCGGTGCGCCGTCTCTGCGGCCATGCGGTGCCGGCCATCCTGGTCACCGGCGACACCTCGCACGACGAGCTGCGCCGCGCCAGCGACAGCGGCCACCAGGTCCTGTTCAAGCCCCTGCAGCCGCGCCGGCTGTTCAACGCGCTGCGCGGCATGGTGTCATAGCCCGACCCCTTAGGGGGACGGGCGTGACAAAGTGACTTTCGACCACTGCCTTTTGCGGGGCGGATCTCTAGAGTCGCCGGCATGCAATCGGCATGCTTGTTAGCACCTCGCGATGGCTGACTTCGATCTCGAAGCGCTGCTCGCCCCCCTCCAGGATGACGCCCCCTGCGGCGCGGACCTGGAGTACGACCCTGCCTTCCTGGCGCTGCTGAGCGCCGCCACAGGCCGGCCCGAGCAGCAGTACGGCGACACGGTGATCCCGGCCGAGGAGCCCGACTGGGCCGCGGTGCACGAACAGGCGCTGGCCCTGGCCGGCCGCACCCGCGATCTGCGCGTGGCCGTCTGGCTGGCCCGCAGCGGCGCGCGCCAGCAGGGCCTGCGCGCCGGCGTCGACGGGCTGCGCCTGATCGCCGGCCTGCTGGAGCGCCATTGGGCCCATGTGCATCCGCAGCTGGATGCCAGCGACGGCAACGACCCAACGATGCGCCTGAACGCGCTGCTGCCGCTGGCCAGCGATGTGGCCGGCCTGGCCGACCTGCGGGCCGCCAGCCTGACCGGACAGCGCGGCGGGCCGCGCGTGCGCGACATCGAGCTGGCCTTCGGCAATGCCGAGCCGATCAACGGCGAGTCGGTGCCCGCGCCGCAGGCGCTGGCGGACGGACTCGGCAACTTCGCCACCGGCAACCCCTGGTTGCCCGAGCAGTTGCAGGCTGGCCTGGGCGCGGTGCTTGCCGCCGAATCGACCATCGATCAACACCTGGGCGCCGGTCAGGTCCCCGACTTCGCACCGCTGACGCGCCTGCTGAAGTCGCTTGCGGCGCTGGGCCAGCAGTTGCAGGGCGGCGCACCGGCGCCGGCCGCCGAGGGCGGCACGGAACCCGCCACCGCCACGCCCCCCCGCTCGCACGCGGCGACGCAGCCGGGCGTGATCAACAGCCGCGACGACGCGGTGCGCGCGCTGCAGCGCGTCTGCGACTGGATCGAGCAACACGAGCCCAGCAATCCCGCGCCGCTGCTGATCCGCCGCGCGCAGCGCCTGATGAGCAAGAGCTTCATGGACATCATGCGGGACCTGGTCCCGGAGGGCGTCCAGGAAATCGAGAAGCTGGCCGGCGTCCAGCACGAATAACGACCCAGGCGCAGGCCCGAACCGCAACCCCTCGCCACGACAAACGATCCACGCACAAGGAGCAAGACCATGGCCACCAGCAGCCAGAAATTCATCGCCAGGAATCGCGCCCCGCGCGTGCAGATCGAGTACGACGTGGAGCTGTACGGCGCCGAGAAGAAGGTGCAGCTGCCCTTCGTGATGGGCGTGCTGTCCGACCTGTCGGGCAAGCCCACCGAGCCGCTGCCGCCGGTCTCGGACCGCAAGTTCCTCGAGTTCGACGTCGATAACTTCGACGCCCGCATGAAGGCGATGAAGCCGCGCACGGCCTTCGCCGTGCCCAACACGCTGACCGGCGAGGGCAACCTGATGGTCGACATCACCTTCGAGAGCATGGACGACTTCTCGCCCGCCGCGGTGGCGCGCAAGGTCGATGGCCTCAAGCAGCTGCTGGAGGCGCGCCAGCAGCTCGCCAACCTGATCACCTATATGGACGGCAAGGCCGGCGCCGAGCAGCTGATCGCCAAGGTCGTGCAGGACGAAGCGCTGCTGAAGTCCCTGGCCTCGGCGCAGAAGCCCGCCGCCGACTCGCAATAACCAGCCAAGAAGCAGGGAGCCCCCCATGGCCGAAGACATCCTCGCCCAGTCGCCCGCCTCGCTGCGTGGCATCGAGTACGAAGGCGGCGAGTTCGCCTCGCTGCTGAACAAGGAATTCAAGCCCAAGACCGACGAGGCCAAGTCCGCCGTCGAGCAGGCGGTGCTGACCCTGGCGCAGCAGGCGCTGTCGCAGACCAAGCTGATCGGCAGCGACGTGATCGTCTCGATCGAGGCGATGATCGCCGAACTGGACAAGCGCCTGTCCGAGCAGGTCAACGCAATCCTGCACCATGCCGAGTTCCAGCAGCTGGAAAGCGCCTGGCGCGGCCTGCACTACCTGGTCAACAACACCGAGACCGACGAACAGCTGAAGATCCGCGTGATGAGCATCTCCAAGGCCGACCTCGGCAAGACGCTCAAGCGCTACAAGGGCACGGCCTGGGACCAGAGCCCGCTGTTCAAGCGGGTCTACGAGGAGGAGTACGGCCAGTTCGGCGGCGAGCCCTTCGGCTGCCTGGTCGGCGACTACTACTTCGACCACAGCCCGCCGGATGTCGAGCTGCTGGGCGAGATGGCCAAGGTCTCCGCCGCCGCGCATTCGCCCTTCATCGCCGCGGCCAACCCCTCGCTGATGCAGATGGGTTCCTGGCAGGAGCTGGCCAACCCGCGCGACCTGACCAAGATCTTCGGCACGCCCGAGTACGCGGCCTGGAAGTCGCTGCGCGAGTCGGACGACGCGCGCTACATCGGCCTGGCGATGCCGCGTTTCCTGGCGCGCCTGCCCTATGGCTCGAAGACCAATCCGGTCGAGGAGTTCAATTTCGAGGAAGAGACCGGCGGCGGCGAGCATGGCGCCTACACCTGGGCCAACTCGGCCTATGCGATGGCGGCCAACATCAACCGCTCCTTCAAGAGCTATGGCTGGTGCACCCGCATCCGCGGCGTGGAATCGGGCGGCGCGGTCGAGGGCCTGCCGGCCCATACCTTCCCGACCGACGAGGGCGGCGTGGCGATGAAATGCCCGACCGAGATCGCGATCAGCGACCGCCGCGAGGCCGAGCTGGCGCGCAACGGCTTCATGCCGCTGGTGCACCGCAAGAACTCGGACTTCGCCGCCTTCATCGGCGCACAGTCGCTGCAAAAGCCCGCCGAGTACGACGACCCGGACGCCAGCGCCAATGCCAACCTGGCCGCGCGCCTGCCCTATTTGTTCGCCTGCACCCGCTTCGCCCACTACCTGAAGTGCATCGTGCGCGACAAGGTCGGCTCCTTCAAGGAGCGCGGCGACATGGAGAAATGGCTGAACAAGTGGATCATGAACTATGTCGACGGGGACCCGGCCAACTCGTCGGAGACCACCAAGTCGCAGAAGCCGCTGGCCGCCGCCGAGGTGCTGGTCGAGGAGATCCCCGGCAACCCGGGCTACTACACCTCGAAGTTCTTCCTGCGCCCGCATTACCAGCTCGAAGGCCTGACCGTGTCGCTGCGGCTGGTCTCCAAGCTGCCGTCGCAAAAGGGCAAGTAAGGCAGCAGCGACCGAACCAGGTTCCCGGGAGGCCTTGACGGGCCACAACAACAACAACCTTCACCACCGAATGGAAGCCATGCGGCCGGGACAAACACCGGCCGCATGGCGCCATGAATCCGGGCCATCGGCCCGAATGCTCCGGTCCCGCGTGCGTTGACGCGGAAACCGTTTCCACGAGTCCATCAAGGAGAGACCAACCATGACGATCGACGCCAATCTGAAGCTCGCCGGAGTTGAAGGCGAATCCACCCACAAGGATCACAAGGGCGAGATCGACCTGCTCGCCTGGTCCTGGGATGTCCGTCAGGACAGCACCGCCAACCAGGGCTCCGGCTCCGGCAAAGGCAAGGGCGTGCCCGGCAACCTGGTGTTCGCGCATTACTACGACAAGGCCTCCCCGGTCCTGGCCAAGTTCTGCGCCAACGGCAAGCATTTCGACAGCGCCGTGATCACCTGCCGCAAGGCCGGCGAAGGCCAGCAGGACTTCCTGAAGGTCACGCTGAAGCAGGTGCTGGTGACCTCGGTGTCGCCGTCCGCCAGCAGCGGCGGCGAGATCTCGGAAAGCGTGGCGCTGAGCTACGCCGACATCGAGTTCGAGTACAAGCCGCAGGATGCCAAGGGCGGCCTGGGCGGTGCGGTGAAGTTCGGCTGGAACGTCGCCACCACCGAAACGCGCTAATCAACAAGCGCGCGAGCGCCGCGGCCCGTCCCGCGCCCCATCCGGGGCTGGGTCGGGCCTTGTGCGCCCGCACCTGGAGCCACATCACATGCTGACGAACAACGGCGGCGCCAGCAGCGCCGACATGTACCTCGACCTGACGCTCAAGCGCGCCGGCAAGGTCAAGGGCGAATCGACCGCGGCCGGCCATGCCTCCGACATCGTCGTGCGCGGCTTCAACTGGGGCGTCGGCGCCTCCGGCGATGCGGTCGCCGGGCAGACCACCGGACGCCGCAGCTACCGCCAGCTGACGATCACCAAGAACCTCGATGCGGCTAGCACCGCGCTGATCAGCGCCGTGGCGACCAACGACGAGGTCCGCAGCGCCAAGCTGTTCCTGCGCAAGGCAGGCGGCGAGCAGCAGGACTATTTCACCCTGACCCTGGAGAAGGCGCGCGTCGCGACCTACGACATCGAGGCCGGCGACGACGGCGCTCCGCTGGAGCGCATCACCTTCAGCTTCCAGAAGATCGAGATCGAATACCGGCCGCAGAGCGCCAAGGGCCAGCTCGGCGGCAGCCATACCTTCAACGACGACCTGACCTGAGGCCTTTGTATCGGCAGACTTTTCGTGAGTACCGTAACCCTGCAGCCTTGCTGCAACTATCGGAGGCTTGTATGTCAGCACGGCTACGAACCGTTCTGGGTTCCATTGAAGACGTCTGGAGCCTCAAAGGACAGGCGGTAAGAGTCTCTTCGCTTGGGACTATGTCTAAGGCAGAAGCGCTGGCTGTGACGCTTAGCTCGCAGGGAACTACAAATCCCGGCACCAAGGAGTTGCCGAAGGTTTATTTCCAATCCGCCACCACGCCCCCTGACTGGAAGCGTGCCCTAGCGGCATATCGCGGCAACTGGTACCTGCTCGTGACGAAGGCCTCACCAAACCATGGAAGGATTAGTTGGTTCCAGGGGGACTATGTCCTCATTGGAGATCTGCATCCGGATTCGAAAGACTTTATCGTGTCCGAAGAAGTCTTAAGGGAAGCCATGCTGGGCGAGAAAAATGGGGCGAAGAATGGCGGCAACGACCCTCGCGAATAGCAATGCTCATCGATCACCGTTGAAGTGCCAATGACTTTGAGACCATATGAAAAAGCAGGCACTTGAAGAACTAGTACTGGCCGGTAGGCCAGTCGAGGCAATGGCCGTAGCCCAGAGTGAGGTTCGCTTGCATCCACAAGATGTGCAATTGCGAACTTTGCTGTTCCAGCTGATGGCGGTGACCGGGCAATGGACACGCGCCTCCGCCCAGCTGGAGGTCTGCGGTGAGCTGGACGCCGGCACCCTGGCGATGGTCAACACCTACCGCGAGGCGCTGCGCTGCGAACAGCTGCGCGAAGCCGTCTTCGAGGGTAAGACCACGCCAATGATCCTGGGCGAACCCGCGGAATGGGTCGCCGCCCTGGTACAGGCGCTGAAGCTGGAGGCCGATGGCGACGCCCGCGCCGCGGCGGCGCTGCGCGCGCAGGCGCTCGAGCAGGCCCCCGCCACGGCGGGCACGCTCGACGGTCAGGCCTTCGACTGGATCTGCGACGCCGACTCGCGCCTGGGCCCGGTGCTGGAGGCGGTGGTCAACGGCCGCTACTGCTGGGTGCCGTTCGCCGCGCTGAGCCGGGTCACGATCGAGGCCCCGACCGATCTGCGCGACCTGGTCTGGGTCCCGACCGCGCTTGAGTTCCCCAATGGCGGCGGCTCCGTCGCTCTGATCCCGACCCGCTATCCGCGCAGCACCGCCTTCGACGACGAGCGCGTCTGGATGGCGCGCCGCACCGAATGGCAGGCGCTCGCGGCAGGCGAGCAGGACGAACAGTACGCCGGCGTGGGCCAGCGCGTGCTGATGACCGATCAAGGTGAGGCAGGATTGCTGGATGTCCGACTGATCGAGTTGAGGGGCTGATGCCGCAAGAATTGTCCGAGCACGCGTCCAATCAATCGCATGCTCAAAACTCTCGCGCCGTCATGGCTTTTCTCGGCAGGCTGGCGACGGCCCTGCCGAGGTGGCCTGCATCGCCTCTGGGGGCTTTGCCACGTTCAACTCGAAAGCTCACCTCGCAACCGAGACCCATGCGTTTCGGGTCAATGCTGATAGTCAGCTGCGGAGCTTTCTTCCACCTGCCAGCGCTGTGCGACTCATTCGCCGACGCCAGGACTCCCTCGCCGACGAAAGCACCGGTCCATGCCCCAGCATGGCGAACACTGGACCCGATGGCCTGTCAGGTATTGACTGCGGAGCAACTGGCCCGGCTGCCGGCAGTCTGGCATCGCTATGCCGCAGTAGCCAAGGGCTGCAAACTGTCTGCGCCAGGGCGGCCGACTCGCCTGACGCTGGTATCGATCTTCACGGAGGACTATTACCGTGATCGCCCGGTGGATGCACCGTGGGAAGAGTTCCCAAAGCCCTTGTTACTGGATCAGGACTTCCGGTGCGTCGGTGTTCTGCCTGAGATCTATCCGATTGAGCAACCTCGTGAACTGACCTTGCGACATGGTCGGTGGCGCGACGGGCTACCCCAGGAGATCCGGATCCACGTCAGCAACCCTGCCATCGGTGGCGATTACAAGCTCCCTGCCATGCGGTGGGATCCATCTCTGAAGCTCTATCAGTCAAAAGGGTCCAAAACAATCAAGGACATTCCATGCCCGACGTTCTGAACCCATCCGGCACTGTCTCTGTAGCGGACCTGAAGAAGGTCGCCGACGAAGCGTACGAGAAGCATCCAGGTTCTTGCAGTCATGCGGTCTGGCACGTAATCAAGCGCTACGCGCCCGAGCAGCCCTATCGCACAGCCAACTCGCTGATCGCATTCATGACGGGCGACAAGCACTGGAAGGAAGTTCCGGTCTCCGATCTGAACGAGCGTGTCAATCGGGGTGAACTGATCGTCGGCGGTCTGACGGACCAGCCCAACGGACATGTCATCCTGGTCTATCCGGGAACGCCAAAGCCGTCCGGCGGCTACGCATACACCCGCAAAGGGAAGTCACTGACGATGCCCGCTCGAGGCATGTATCCGCGCGCGATGTCGACCTCGCTGGGCAACTGGGCCGGAGCGAAAAGCAAGGGAGACAAGACGATCTGGGATGCCTGGGCAAGCGATGAGAAGTTTGCCCAGGTCAAGTTCTGGCGTTACGAACCTGACACCGGCAAGTGATCGCCCGGCGACTCTTCCCGATGCATCCACAATGAACCAGATCACCCGCGACCGCCTCCAGCCCGCCTTGCTGGACCGCCTCACCGATGAAGACCCCGTCCGGCGCGAGGAGGCGGAGGAGCGGCGCGTGATGTCGAAGTCGCAGCTGCGCCAGGCCGTGCTGCGCGACTTGAGCTGGCTGTTCAATGCGGTGCAGCCGCTGGGCAAGCTGGCCGAGGCGCATGCCCGCGTCGGCGAGAGCGTGCTGAATTTCGGGCTGCCGGCGCTGTCCGGCCAGTTGGCCTCCAAGGTGGACGTGCATCTGCTGGAGAAGTCCATTCGCCAGGCCATCCTGCATTACGAGCCCCGCATCCTGCCGGACACGCTGGAGGTGCGCGCCCTCGAGGCCGACAGCGTGATGGACACCCACAACGTGATCGAGTTCGACATCCGCGGCCACCTCTGGTCGCAGCCGGTGCCGCTGGAGATCCTGCTGCGCACGCAGATGGATCTGGAGGCGGGTCAGGTCGAGGTGCGAGATGCCGCCGCCCGCGGCTAACTGGTTCCGGGCTATCCGCCTGCGTAGTACCTGCCTTCGCTATGACTTCTCTAGGAACATGAAGGGAGACAAACATGCCTGACCTGGCTCTGAATCAAGTCATCGACTCCAACCGCATTTCCAGCTGCACCGAGCTTTCTCCGGGACGGCCGGTTTACCTACTGGTCGGCCACGACGGCAGCAGTCTCGTAATCAAGCAGGAACTAACGATTCACGCATCCGACCCGCAGAACCTGGATCGCGCGCTGAAGAACATGGCCGTTGTAAGCCCTAGCGCAACCGCCGAGGTATTGACCCTGCTAGAAGTCCTGGAGCTGCAGTCTTGGGTAGACCTCGAACACGATGTGGCGCAAATGACGTTCCGCGCCTTGGACCCCAATATACAAACGCTTCGGAACACCCTAGGACAGGGAGGTACCTGGCACAAGACCAACAAGCTGGCTGGCGTTCAGGATCTGAACGACGCGGTTGCTCGTGCGACCCAGCATGCGGACAAGAGTGGCGTCCGGGCGATTGCCGCGGCCTTGAATCGGCCCAACGGACTGGAGGCGCTTGGCCAGATCATTGCCATCGACATGTTCAACGGCAACCACGATCGGTTCGATGTGAGTTACGTCCCGAACGGGCAAGCCGTAGGCGTACCCAACCCACGGGGTGGTCAGTTCATGGCGCTTGTCAACCTCGGCAACGTCATCCTGCATATCCACAATGGCGCGCTGCGCCCCGTTGGATTGGATGCATACGAGGCAATGGGAGCCTTTCGAGACTTCTCCGGTGGGGCAACACCGCATGGATGGTCTGGGCTGAATCTCGGTGCGACACCGGCAGCAAGCACGTTCCGCACCAATTTCTCACAGGACATCGTTACCGACCTGGAAGCCGCGCTGGGTCCGCGCAACCGGAAAATCGCATTCGCAACAAAGAGGCGCCTACCGACCAACGCCGCCGCCCGCGTGCTCAATGGCATCAATGTCGGGGCTCTGCTGTTGCGGCAGGATCTGACCGCCTTGCGCCAGGCCAACGGTGCCTCGGCCGGTCTTCTGGCCCGCATGAACAGCCTCAACTGGTAAGCCTGGCGCGTTCATGGACCCACGGCTGCTTCGCCACTACAACGACGAACTGACCCATCTGCGCGAGGTCGGCGCGGAATTCGCGCGCGACTTCCCGAAGATCGCGGCACGCCTGGGCATGGAGGATGCCGAGGTCGCCGACCCCTATGTGGAGCGCCTGCTCGAGGGCTTCGCCTTCCTCTCGGCGCGCGTGCAGCTGAAGCTGGACAGCGAGCATCCGCGCCTGATCTCGCACCTGCTGGAGTCGATCTATCCGAACTTCCTGGCGCCGGTGCCGTCGATGATGGTGGCGCGCTTCGGCATCGATCCCACCGACCCGAACCTGAGCCGGGGGCATGTGGTGCCGCGCGGCAGCGTGCTGCAGTCCAGCCTGCCGCGCGGGCAGGACACGCGCTGCGAGTTCCGCACCGCCCATGCGGTCACCTTGTGGCCGATCGAACTGAGCGATGCGCGCTACTTCAGCCATGCGCCCGATCTGCCGATGGCCCGCCTGCCCGGTACGGCCGGCAGCCGCGGCGGCCTGCGCCTGAAGCTGCGCACCGGCGGCGGCCTGACCTTCCAGCGGCTCGGCATGGAGCGGCTGGCCTTCTACCTGAGCGCGCCGGACGCGGTGGCGTTTCGCCTGCATGAGCTGGTGCTGGGCGCGGCGCTGGGCAGCTATGTCGGCGGCGAGGGCATCGATGCAACCAACGCGGCCGGCCAATGGCGCGACGCGGGCAGCATCCGGCCGCTCGGCTTCGGGGCCGACGAGGCCCTGCTGCCCGACGGCCACCGCAGCTTCTCCGGCAACCGCCTGATGCAGGAAGCGGCGGCGATGCCGCGGCGCTTCCTGTTCTTCGAGATCACCGGCCTGACCGAGCGGCTGGCGCGCATCGACGCCGGCGAGGCCGAGATCGTGCTGTTCTTCGCCCGCGGCGACGCCGGCCTGGAGGCACTGGTCGACGGCCAGAGCCTGGCCCTGCATTGCACGCCGGCGATCAACCTGTTCCCCAAGCGCCTAGACCGCATCCAGCTCGGCAGCGGCAGCTGGGAATACCATGTCGTGCCGGACCGCACCCGGCCGATGGACTTCGAGGTGCACAGCCTGCAGACGGTGACCGGCTATGGCGCGGCCAATGTCGGCCTGCAGCAGTTCTGGCCGCTGTATGCGACCTACCACGAGGCGCCGCCCGAAGCGCCCGGCTTCTACACCGTGCGGCGCGAGCCGCGCCTGCTGTCGGCACGCCAGAAGGAGCAGGGGCCGCGCAGCGGCTATATCGGCGACGAGGTCTTCCTGTCGCTGGTCGACCCGCGCCACGCGCCCTACCGCGAGGACATCCGCCAGCTCTCGGTCGCCGCCCTGGTGACCAACCGCGACCTGCCGGCCCTGCTGCCGCACAACGGCGCCGGCGGCTGGCATCTGGACGCCGCCGGGCCGGTGCTGCGCGTGGAGTCGCTGCATGGCCCGACGCGGCCCACCGGCCGCCAGCCGGTCGGCGAGATCGGCTGGAGCCTGGTCGGCCTGCTGACCCAGCAGCAGCTGCCCTGGGCCGACGAGCCCCCGGCCCAGGCCGCCGCCGCGCTGCGCCGGCTGCTGATGCTCTACGGCCCGCCCGGCGATGCCAGCTGGCAGCGGCTGGTGGAGGGCGTGCGCGGCGTGACGGCGCGCTCGGTGGTGCGGCGCCTGCCCTTCACCGGCCCGCTGAGCTTCGGCTCCGGCTGCGAGATCGAGCTGGAGCTGGACGAGCTGTCCTTCCAGGGCCACAGCGCCTTCCTGTTCGCCAGCCTGCTGGAGCGCTACTTCGGCCGCTACGCCGCGATCAACAGCTTCACCCAGCTGAGCCTGCGCAGCACGCAGCGCGGCCCGGTCAAACGCTGGCCGCCGCGCATCGGCGGCGAGCCGGGCAGCACGGCATGACCGCCCGCGAGCCGCATGTCGAAAAAAACGCCGCCGCCCGCGCGGCGCTGCAGGCCCTGTTCGAGCAGGTCGAGGCGCGGCCCTGGGCGCATGACTTCTTCGCGCTGCTGCGCCGCATCGAGGGGCTGAGCCCCGAGGCGCCGCGCCTGGGCCGGGCCGCCCGGCCGCAGCAGGAGCCGATCCGGCTGGGCCAGGAACCCGAGCTCGATTTCGCGCCGGCGGCGCTCGCCAGCCTGACGCAGGGCCGCCGCGCGCCGCGCCTGGGCGTGCGCTTCTTCGGCCTGCTGGGGCCGCAGGGGCCGATGCCGCTGCATCTGACCGAATATGCGCGCGAGCGGCTGCATCAACGCGGCGACCCGACCCTGAGCCGCTTTCTCGACGTTTTCCACCACCGCCTGCTGCTGCATTTCTACCGCGCCTGGGCGCAGTCGCAGCCGACGGTCCAGCATGACCGGCCGGCCGGCGATCGCTATGCGGCCTGGCTGGGTGCCAGTACCGGGCTGGACGGCGGGCTGCGCCCCGCCGATGCGCTGCCGCAGACCGCGCGCCTGTTCCAGGCCGGCCTGCTGGGCGGGCGAGCTCAGCATCCGGAGGGGCTGGTCAAGATCCTGTCCCTGCATTTCGGCGTGCCGGTGCGGATCGAGCAGCATGTGCCGCATCAGCTGCAGATCGAGGACGGCGAGCGCAGCCGGCTCGGCCATGCGCGCAACCGCGCCGAGCGCATCGGCGCCACGCCCGCGGCACTGGGCCGCAACACCGCGATCGGCAACAAGGCCTGGGACCGGCAGTACCGTTTCCGCGTCGTGCTAGGCCCGCTGAGCCTGGCCCAGTTCGAACGCTTCCTGCCCGACGCCGATGCCTGGCGCCCGCTGAACGACTGGATCCGCCAGTACGTCGGCCACCGGCTGCAATGGGAGCTGCGGCCACTGCTGCGGCGCGACCAGGTGCCGCCGGCGGCGCTGGGGCGGCGCGTGCGGCTGGGCCTGACCTCATGGGCGGGCCATGCCGGCGGCCGCCCGCATCGACAGGACCGCGGCGATCTGCGCCTGCATCCCGAACAGCACCAGCGCCTGCAGCGCGGCGCGCACTCCACGACAAAAACCCAGGGAACCCCATCATGAGCACCGAGATCCCCCGCACCAGCCTGTTCGGCAAACTCAACCCGCTGGCCTACAAGGCCATCGAGGGCGCCACCGTGTTCTGCAAGCTGCGCGGCAACCCCTTCGTCGAGCTGCAGCATTGGCTGTATCAGATCCTCAACACGCCGGACTCGGACCTGCACCGCATCGTCAAGCATTACGGCCTGGACGCGGCGCAGCTGGCGAGCGATCTGACGGCCTCGCTGGACCGGCTGCCGCGCGGCGCCAGCTCGATCACCGACCTGTCGAGCTGGGTCGAGAACGCGGTGGAGCGCGGCTGGGTCTACGGCTCGCTGATGTTCGGCGAGCGCCAGGTGCGCACCGGCCATCTGCTGCTCGGGCTGCTGAAGACCGCCTCGATGCGCAACACCCTGCTGGCGATCTCGCGCCAGTTCGAGCGCATCTCGGCGGACGACCTGGCCGAGCATTTTGCGCAGCGCGTCGAGGGCTCGCCCGAGCAGGGCCAGGGCGCCGCCGAGCCGGGCGCCGCACCCGGCGATGCCAGCGGCGCCATCGCGCCGGCCGCGCTGGGCAAGCAGGAGGCGCTGAAGCGCTTCGCGGTGGACCTGACCGAGCGCGCGCGCCAGGGCGAGATCGACCCGATCGCCGGCCGGGACGAGGAGATCCGCCAGATCGTCGACATCCTGATGCGGCGGCGCCAGAACAACCCGATCCTGACCGGCGAGGCCGGCGTCGGCAAGACCGCGGTGGTCGAGGGCTTCGCGCTGCGCCTGGCTCAGGGCGACGTGCCGCCGCAGCTGAAGGACGTGGCCCTGTACATGCTGGACATCGGCCTGCTGCAGGCAGGCGCCAGCATGAAGGGCGAGTTCGAGAACCGGCTGCGCCAGGTGATCGACGAGGTGCAGGCCTCGCCCAAGCCCATCATCCTGTTCATCGACGAGGCCCATACCCTGATCGGTGCCGGCGGCGCGGCCGGCACCGGCGACGCGGCCAATCTGCTGAAGCCGGCATTGGCGCGCGGCAAGCTGCGCACCATCGCCGCGACCACCTGGGCCGAGTACAAGAAGCATATCGAGAAGGACCCGGCGCTGACCCGGCGCTTCCAGGTCGTGCAGGTCGGCGAGCCCGACGAGGACAAGGCGGTGCTGATGCTGCGCGGCGTCGCCAGCATCCTTGAGAAGCATCACCGCGTGGCCCTGCTGGACGAGGCGATCGAGGCCGCGGTGCGGCTGTCGCATCGCTACATCCCAGCGCGCCAGCTGCCGGACAAGGCGGTCAGCCTGCTGGACACCGCCTGCGCCCGCGTCGCGGTCAGCCAGCATGCCACCCCGCCCGAGCTGGAGGACTGCCTGCGCCGCATCCAGGCGCTGGAGGTGGAGCGCGACATCATCGAGCGCGAGGCCGCGATCGGCATCGAGGTGGCCGAGCGCCGCCGCCGCGTCGCCGCCGCGCTGGACGAGATGCAGACCCGTCGCAGCGCGCTGGAGACCCGCTTCGCGCAGGAAAAGGCGCTGGTGGACCGCATCCTGGCGCTGCGCGCCGAGCTGCGCCGCGACGGCACCGAGGCCCTGCCCGCCGGCGCCGAGCGCGACGGCAGGCTGGCCGAGCTGCAGGAGCAGCAGCGCCAGCTCGATGCGTTGCAGGGCGATGCGCCGCTGATCCTGCCCACCGTCGACGAGCAGGCGGTGGCCGGTGTGGTGCAGGACTGGACCGGCATCCCGGTCGGCCGCATGGTCAAGAACGAGGTGCAGGCGGTGCTGCAGCTGGCCGACACGCTGAACCAGCGCGTGGTGGGCCAGCAGCATGCGCTGGAGATGATCGCGCGCCGCATCCAGACCTCGCGTGCGCGCCTGGACAACCCCAACAAGCCGATCGGCGTGTTCCTGCTGTGCGGTACCTCGGGCGTCGGCAAGACCGAGACCGCGCTGGCGCTGGCCGAGGCGCTGTACGGCGGCGAGCAGAACGTCATCACGATCAATATGAGCGAGTTCCAGGAGGCGCATACCGTCTCCACCCTGAAGGGCTCGCCGCCGGGCTATGTCGGCTACGGCGAGGGCGGCGTGCTGACCGAGGCGGTGCGGCGCCGCCCCTACAGCGTGGTGCTGCTGGACGAGGTCGAGAAGGCCCATTCCGACGTGCACGAGCTGTTCTTCCAGGTCTTCGACAAGGGCTGGATGGAGGACGGCGAGGGCCGCTACATCGACTTCAAGAACACCATCATCCTGCTGACCAGCAATGTCGGCAGCGAGCTGATCATGAAGCTCTGCGCCGATCCCGAGCTGATGCCCGAACCCGAGGGCATCGCCAAGGCGCTGCGCGAGCCGCTCTTGAAGGTGTTCCCGGCCGCGCTGCTGGGCCGGGTGGTCAACATCCCCTACTACCCGCTCAGCGAGGCGATGCTGGGCCAGATCGTGCGCCTGCAGCTGGGCCGCATCCAGCGCCGCGTGCAGGACAACCATGGCGTGCCCTTCAGCTACGGCGACGATGTGGTGCAGCTGGTGCTGAGCCGCTGCGCCGAACTCGAAAGCGGCGGCCGCGTCATCGACGCGATCCTGACCAACACCGTGCTGCCGCACATCAGCCGCGAGTACCTGACGCGCCTGTCCGAAGGCAAGACGATCGCGCGGGTGGCGCTGGGAGTCAGCGATGGGGAGTTCAGTTACACGTTTGATTGACCTGGCGTGCTCGGCTCTGAAATACCGAAGCGCGGTGTGGCCATTTTCTGCATCGCAGGGCTGGCCGGCTGCATGTCGCTTGCCGCGCCACCGCCTAGTCCCGACAGAACGCCCTCCTGCCAGACTGAAGGCGAGGCAACTAGCACCAGCCGGTTGCTGGCCGAAGAGCTGCAGCGCAACGTCAACTCGCTCCCCTTGTTTCTTGCCGCGGCAAAAAACACGACCATGCACGCCTGCAATGCCTCGCATACCGGAATCTCGGTTGAGCTGCTGTACGGTTTCCAAAACGGCAACCAGTACAGCCTCAAGCATGACCCGGCAATCGAATGGAGCGAGCAGCATGCCAGGCTGCGCAATCCGCCGATCGCAGAGGATCCCGGGCAACTGCTGTCGCGCGCGGAGCAACGTGCCTTTGGCGCTCAAGGCTGCGGTATCGACTGGCAGCAGCCTGGCACCGTCCCATTGAAGGATGGCTTGATTGAAAAGTCCTGGCGAGGGAAGGTGTGCAACTGCCGTGCCTCGGTTCGGCACGACAAATCAGGCGGCCTGATGGAGTTGTCGTTGAGCTCAGCATGTTGAGTTCAACATGAACATCCGATGGGAAGCATCCGATGCCCGCCTCTGAATCGCCCCGGATTTCCTAGACAGTCCTGAGCCGTTGGGAATGGCGGCGCTCGAACTCGGCGGGCGAGGTGCCGCCGGCAGTACCGTGGCGCCGCTTGGCGTTATAGAACATCTCGATGTAGTTGAAGACATCGGACTTGGCTGCGTCTCGGGTCGGGTAGATCTGCCGACGGATGCGTTCCCGCTTGAGCAACTGGAAGAAGCTCTCGGCCACGGCGTTGTCGTGGCAGTTGCCGCGACGACTCATGCTGGAGACGAGTTTGTGCTCGCGCAGGAAGTCCTGCCATTCGTGGCTCGTGAACTGGCAGCCCTGGTCCGAGTGCAGCATCACCGAGGACTGGGGTCGCCGCCGCCACAGCGCCATCAGCAACGCATCGAGGACTAAGGTCGTGTCGATGCGGCTGCCCATGGACCATCCGACGACCTGTCGCGAGAACAGGTCAACGACCACCGCCAGGTACAGCCAGCCTTCGTGTGTACGGATGTACGTGATGTCGGTGACCCAAGCTCGATTGGGCTCGTCGACAGTGAACTGTCGCTGCAGGTGATTTGGCGCGACCACTGCGGGCTTGCCACCACGCATGCCGGGCCGACGCCCGTAGCCCGTCTGAGAGCGCAGTCCTTCGCGCTTGAGTAGCCGCGCCACGCGATGCTTGCCGCACCGCTCCCCGAGGTCGCGCATGTCCAGGGTGAGCTTGCGATACCCGTAGGTCCCTCCGCTCTCGAGCCAGGCATGCTTGAGCAGCCCAAGCAGCCTGCGGTCATCTTGCTCGCGTGGACTCTGCGGCTCGGCCCTCCACGCGTAGAAGCCGCTCGGGTGGACCTGCATCACGCTGCACATGCGACGCACGCTGTGCTCATGCTCGTGCTTCTTGATGAACGCGTACCTCACCCGGACTGCTTGGCAAAGTACGCTGCGGCCTTTTTTAGGATGTCGCGCTCCTCGGTCACGCGCTTGAGCTCGGCCTTCAGCCGTCGCAGCTCTTCAGCCTGCGAGTTGGCCGCCTGCCGCTCGGGCGCTGGCACGCCATAAGCCTTGATCCACTTATACAGACTGTGCTGACTGACGCCGATTCGCGCCGACACCTCGACGACCCTGTGGCCGCGTTCGGTGATCTGCTTGACCGCCTCGATCTTGAATTCTTCCGGGTAGGGCTGGTTCGTTCTCATGGCACCTCCTATTGGGCCTCAGTTCTGAGGCTCGGAGATGTCTAGCAAACCTGGGGCGATTCATAAGCCTGCTGCTGCCGGCCGCACAGGCGAGCGCAAAGGCATCGGAGCGAGGGCTGTGTGGTCCGGGCGAAACCGTCTACCTCGCCTGTCAAACGACGCAATCGTGCTGGATCAGCGTCTGCGGCCGCACCGACGCGCTGCAGTACCGCTTCGGTCGCCACGGTCGAGTGGAACTTCAACTCCCTGAGCGAGCGGAAGATGGACCGACGCAGCTGCGGTTCTCGCATTACTTCCGTGCCCAGGTGGAAAGGACGGAACTGCGCCTCATGGCGCACGATCGCGACTACGTCATCTTCGACCATCGCGGGGAAACCGGGCAACGGGCCGGCGTGCGGGTGAGCACGAAAACCGGCCAGACCGTCGAGTTCGCATGTAGTGGGCCGGTGCTCAGCCGCTTGAGCACCTTGCGTGATCTGCTGCTGCCCTGCGATCAAGACAGTGCGTTGAATGGCGGTCTATGCCCTGATCAAGCCCCGTCAAAACCCGGAAAGTGACTTTCGCCTCTTCCCCCGTGGAAGATGGCTGCCCTACCGTCGGGGCAGCTTGATGTCGTGATGCCATGGCCAGCCCCTACCGTCTCAAGACCGCCCTGCCCGAAGACCTGCTGCGCGTGCACACCTGCGTGTGGCGCGAAGGCCTGAGCGAGCTGGGGGAAGCCACGCTGACCCTGCTGAGCGAGCGCAAGGACATCCAGGCGGTGGACCTGCTGGGCAAGCCCGCGGCGCTGAGCATCGCCCAGCGCGCCGATGCCCCGCGCCATCTCTCGGGCTACGTCACCCGCTTTGCGCAAGTCGGCTTCGAGGGCCGTTACTGCGTCTACGAGATGAGCCTCAAGCCCTGGTTGTGGCTGCTCACCCGCACCGCCGACTGCCGGGTCTTCCAGCGCCAGAGCGTGCCCGAGATCGTCAAGAAGGTGTTCGAGGACCACCCGGTCGCCCGCTTCGAGTTCAAGCTGCTGCGCCCCTACCGCCCCTGGCGCTACTGCGTCCAGTACCGCGAGACCGACTTCAACTTCATCGCCCGGCTGCTGGAGCATGAAGGCATCTACTGGTACCTGGAGCACGACGACAAGGGCCACAAGCTGGTGCTGTGCGACAGCGCCAGCGGGCATGACCCGGCCCCGGGCTGCGAGAGCCTGCCCTTCTACGGCGGCGCGTCCCAGGTGCCGCCCCAGCTCGAGCATGTCGAGCGCTGGGGCAGCGTGCAATGCCTCAAGCCCGGCAAGGTGGCGATCACCTCCTACGACTTCGAGCGCCCCTCCACCTCGCTGCTGGCCCAGCAGAACCAGACCCGCGACTACAACCTCAGCGACGGCGAGATCTTCGACTACCCCGGCGTCTACACCAAGAGCGCCGACGGGGCCCAGTACGCCGAGGACCGGCTCGACGAGATCCAGAGCGGCGTCGACCTCTTCGACGCCAGCACCAACGCCCAGGGCGTGGCCACCGGCCACCTGCTGACGCTCACGCGCCACCCGCGCGACGACCAGAACGCCCAGTACCTGGTCACCGCCACCACCCTGCAGCTCAGCCAGGCCACCAGCGAGAGCGGCAGCGGCGAATCCTCGCTGCGCTGCAGCTTCAGCTGCATGCCGGCCAAGCAGCAGTACCGCCCGGCGCGGCACGCCCAAGCCCATGGTGCCGGGGCCGCAGACCGCCATCGTCACCGGGCCGCCGGGCGAGGAGATCTTCACCGACAAGTTCGGCCGGGTGAAGGTGCAGTTCCACTGGGACCGGCGCGGCCAGCGCGACGGCGAGACCTCCTGCTGGGTCAGCGTGGCGCATCCTTGGGCGGGCTCCAACTTCGGCGGCGTGCACATCCCGCGCATCGGCCAGGAGGTGATCGTCGGCTTCATGGAGGGCGACCCCGACATGCCGATCATCATCGGGCGCACCTACAACGGCGAGAACATGCCGCCCTGGGAGCTGCCGGCCAACGCCACGCAGAGCGGCTTCCTGACCCGCTCCAGCAAGGGTGGGGGCTACGACAACGCCAACGCGATCCGCTTCGAGGACAAGCAGGGGGCGGAGCAGCTGTGGATCCATGCCGAGAAGGACCAGCTCACCGAGGTCGAGCACGACGAAGACAAGTGGGTGGGCAACGACCGGCGCAAGACCATCGACCGGCATGAGACCACCCTGGTCAAGGGCAACCGCACCGAGACGGTGGATCTGGATGAGACCATCACCATCCACCAGAACCGCAGCGAGCGGGTCGATCTGGACGAGAAGATCTCGATCGGGATGAACCGCTCCGAGGATGTGGGGGTCAACGAGACGATCTCGATCGGCGCCAACCGCAGCGAGACCGTCGGCGTCAACGAGACCATCGCCATCGGCAGCAACCGCTCGATCACGGTAGGTGCCAGCGAGACCGCCACAGTGGCGCTGCAACGCACCCACAGCGTCGGCATCAACGAGACGATCGCGATCGGCGCGGCGCAGGAGATCGCGATCGGCGCCGCCCAGGTCGTCGCGATCGGCGCGACGCAGAGCGTCACGGTCGGCATCAACCAGTCGACCAACGTCGGGGCCCGGCAGAGCCTCGACGTCGGCGCCGACCGCCGCATCAGCGTCGGCGGCGCGCAGAGCAGCAGGATCGGCAAGGCGCGCAGCGCCGATGTTGGCCAGGACGACAGCCTCAAGGTCGGCAAGAACCTGCTCATCGACGCCGGCGACTCGGTCACGATCAAGACCGGCAGCGCCAGCATCACAATGAAGAAGGACGGCACGATCACGATCAAGGGCAAGAACATCACGATCGACGGCTCCGGCAAGATCAATATCAAGGCCGACAGCAACGTCGTGATCAAAGGATCGAAGATCCTGCAGAACTGAACACCACGACAAGGAGCGTCGCGATGAGCCGACGGGAAGCCTTCGAAACCTTGGCCACCGCGGCCACCGCAACGCAGATGCGGATCGGCGAGCTGGTGGCGCTCAGCGAGGACCACAGCCTCGCCTTCGTGATCGACCCGCGGCAGCCCGACGCGCCGGCCTGGCAGGCCCGCCCCCTGGTGGACCTGCATGCCGCGCACCTGGGCGCCCAGGTGGCGCTGCTGTTCGAGGGCGGCGACCCGAGCCGGGCGGTGCTGCTGGGCGTGCTGCGCGGCAGCGCGGCGCAGCGCCCCGAGACCCTGACGGTCGAAGCGGATGGCGAGCAGACCCTGGTGGTCAGCGCCCGGCAGCAGCTGGTACTGCGCTGTGGCAAGGCCAGCATCACCCTGACCCGGGCCGGCAAGGTGCTGATCGAGGGCAGCTATGTGCAAAGCCGCTCCACTGGCGTCAACCGGATCAAGGGCAGCTCGGTGCAGCTGAACTGAGGCCCTGCATCGCCGGCGGGTCGGCGCAGATCGCCCCGACCACCCCGGCGGATGACTTTCGTTCATTGCCCTGGAACGACGTCCGACCGAGGATCCGGCCTGCCGCCCGATCGGCAGCAGCGAGGCGTCCCGATGTCAAGACCTAATCAATCCCAGCCGGCCCCGGATCCGGCGGCCGAGCCGATCCATCAACGCAGCGACGACCCGGGCGCGGACCCCGATGCGACCCGCATCGTCTCCGCCGCCACGCTGGAGCGGCTGATCCAGCCCCCGGCGGCCGACGCGGCCTATCCCGAGACCCACAAGCTGCGCCCGAACCCCGAGGCGGCGGCGGAAGCACCATCGGCCGTGTCCGATGCGACCATCGTCGTGCCGCTGGCCGCGCTGGCGGCCGCCTCGGCCTCTACAACCTCGACCGCAACCTCAGCCGACAACGCCCATCAGCCCAGCACCGGCACCCTGCCGGGCGGCACGCTCGGCGCCCAGGCGCGGGCCGCCGCCGGCGAGGCGCCGCTGCGCCAAGTCGGCCGCTACCAGATCGTCGAACGCCTGGGGCGCGGCGGCATGGCCAGCGTGTTCCGCGCCCATGACCCGGGTATCGGGCGCGATGTCGCGATCAAGTTCCTGCATGCCTCGCTGTGCGAGGACGAGGAATACCGCGCGCGCTTCCTGCGCGAGGCACGCGCCGCCGGTGCGCTGTCGCACACCAACATCGTCACCGTGCACGATGTCGGCGAGATCGACGGCCGCCCCTATATGGCGATGGAGCTGCTGGACGGCGAACCGCTGGCCGATGTACTGGAGCCCGGCCTGCCGCTGCCGGTGCGCGATGTCGTCGTGATGGGCATCCAGTTGGCGCGCGCGCTCGACTATGCGCACCAGCGCGGCATCGTGCATCGCGACATCAAGCCCGGCAACATCGCCCGCATGCGCGGCACGCAGAACATCAAGGTGATGGACTTCGGCATCGCGCATATGGAGTCCACCCGCAGCGAACAGCGCACCCGCGTCGGCGATGTGCTGGGCACGCCGCAATACATGTCTCCCGAACAGATGCAGGGCGACAAGATCGACGGCCGCTCGGACCTGTTCTCGGCCGGCATCATGCTCTACCAGATGCTCACCGGCCAGCGCCCCTTCAGCGGCGACAGCGTCGTCACCCTGGCGCTGAAGATCGCCAAGGAGGAGCATCCGCCACTGGAAAAGCAGCGCCCCGGCCTGCCCGCCGCGCTGCGCCGCGTCGTCGACCGCTGCCTGGCCAAGGCGCCGGAGCGCCGCTTCCAGAGCGGCGCCGAGCTGGCCGACGCGCTGGTGCGCGTGCTGGCCCAGATCGACGAGGAGGCGCGCGATGCCAAGCGGCAGCGCATCGTGCCGCTGCGCGTCAAATGGGCCGGCATGATGGCCCTGATCGTCGCCGCGGTGATGGCCGTCACCGCCTCGGTCATCATCCAGCGCCAGAACGCCGCGCTGATGAGCCAGGCCTCCGACTATGGCGCGGCGCTGTCGCGCTTCATCGCGGCGCAGAACGCCGTCTCTGCCCTGGCCGAGGACTGGGTGGCGGTCGACGTCTCGCTGCAGGAGGTGATGAAGACGCGCGATTTCGAGAGCGTCTCGGTCACCGACCGCGGCGGCATCGTGCGCGCCTCCAGCCTGCCCGGCACCGTCGGCCTGCCCTACAAGCCACCGGCCGGCGAGACGCTGGGCGAGGCGGCCGGCGTGCAGCGCACCCGCTACCAGGCCAATGGCGAGATGGTGCTCGGCTTCGAGTCGACGATCACCTTCCAGGGCAAGCCGGTCGGCCGAGTCGCGCTGGGCCTGCCCGAGCGGCCGCTGGAAAGCGTGGCCCGCCTGTCGATGACCCTGATGGCGGTGCTGGTGCTGGTGACGGTGCTGGCGGTCGCGGTGGCGATGTACTTCGTGGCCAACTGGTTCTCGCGCCCGATCAAGCTGGTGATCGAGGCGCTCGGCGAGGTCGCTCAGGGCCGCCACGACTTCCGCATCCGCGAGCAGCGCAAGGACGAGTTCGGCCTGCTCTACACCGCCTTCGACCAGATGGCGCAGACGCTGCAGGAACGCCATCAGCCGGCCGAGGCCACTCCCTCGTCGACACCGGACGACGGCCAGGCACCCGCGCCCAATCCCCCTCCCCCGCCACACCTTGAACAACATGCCGATCCCGGCCCCGACGATCGACCGCCGCCCGCGCGGCCCCCTGCTGCCCGCCCTGCTGGCGGCCCTGGTGCTGGCCGGCTGCGCCAGCTCGCCGTCCACGCCGCCCGCGGCGCCCTCGCCAGCCGCCACCCCGGAGCCGGTGGTCGCCGGCGAGGTGCTGGCGCGCAGCGAGCGCCTGCTGATCTACCGCCCGGCACCGGGCGATTCGCTGCGCGGCCTGGCCGCCAGCCTGCTCGGCAGCGAGGAGCGCGACTGGCAGATCGCCGAGGCCAATGGCGGCCTCCAACAGGTCGAGCCGGGCCAGCCCCTGGTCGTGCCGCTGGCCGCGCCGAATCCGCTGGGCGTGCTGTCCGGCAGCTACCAGACGGTGCCGGTGCTCTGCTATCACCGCCTGGGCACGGGCGGCGGCAAGATGAGCGTCTCGCCCGCCGCCTTCGCGGCGCAGATGGACTGGCTGGCGCGCAACAACTACCGCGTGATCCGCCTCGGCCAGCTGGCCGCCTATCTGGAAGGGCGCGAGCCGCTGCCGCCGCGCTCGGTGGTGATCACCTTCGACGACGGCTACGAATCGGTGCACCGCCATGCGCTGCCGGTGCTGCGCAAGCATGGCATGCCGGCCACCCTGTTCGTCTACACCGACTTCATCGGTGCCGGCGACGCGGTCAGCTGGCCGCAGCTGCAGGAGATGGCCGACTCCAAGCTGATCGAGGTGCAGGCCCACTCCAAGAGCCATCGCAACCTGATCGAACGCCAGGCCGGCGAGAGCGACGAGCGCTACCTGCAGAACCTCGAGCAGGAGATCCGTGGCCCGCGCGAGCTGCTGGAGAAGCGCCTGGGCATCCAGGTACGCCATTACGCCTTCCCCTATGGCGACGCCAACGAGCAGGTGCTGGACCAGCTCGCGCGCCAGCGCTACACCCTGGCCGTCTCCGTCAACCCGGGCGGCAATGCCTTCTTCGCGCAGCCGCTGCTGCTGCGCCGGACCATGATCTTCGGCGACCATGACCTGGAGGCCTTCAAGGCCCGCCTGCAGACCAGCCGCCGCATCGGCCAGAACCCATGAAGCAGTCCGTCGTGCCCCGCCTTTCCCATCCATCCCGGCCGTCGCACATGGCGGCCAGCTGCAGCCTGGTCGCCCTGCTCGCGCTGGCCGGCTGCAGCAGCCTGCCCTCGGGTCAGCCGGCCGGCAGCCCGCCCGCCGTCGATCCGGCCACGCCCGCGCCGGCCGGCACGCCGCTGGCCGCCTTCGAAACCGCCCAGCAGCAGCGCGCCCAGGACCTGGAGCGCCAGGGCCGGCTGGCCGAGGCCGCTTGGGCCTGGGAGGTGCTGACGGTGCTGCGTCCCGCCAATGCCGACTACCGCGAAAGCGCCGCCGCGCTGCGGCGCCAGATCGACACCGCCGTGGCCGACCGCCTGCAGCGCGCGCAGCAGGCCCACAAGCGCGGCGAGCTCGACGCCGCCAGCACGCAATACCTGACCCTCTTGTCCCTGCAGCCCGACCATGTGCAGGCGGCAGAGGCGCTGCGCGGCATCGAGCGCGAGCGCAACCGGCGCCTCTACCTGGGCAAGCCCTCGCGCCAGACCCTGGCGCGCCGCGCGCCGAGCGCGGCCGAGCAGAAGGCGGTGCCGGCCGCGCGCGCCGCCCGCGGCGGCCAGGCGGTCGCGGCCGCACCCGAGCGCATCGAGCTGGAGCATGCGGCGCTGCTGGCGACTCAGGGCGAGCTCGATGAGGCGATCGCGCAGCTGGAACGCCGCGTCGCCACCGACCGCCGCGATGGCGCGGCGCGCCAGCAACTGGCCGATCTGTACCGGCGCAAGGCCGAGCAGTTGGCCGCGCGCAACCAGAAGCCGGCCGCGACCAGCTGGCTGCAGAAGAGCCTGCGGCTCGATGCCACCGATGCCCGCTCGCTGGCGCTCTTGAAGCAGCTGCGCAGCAATGACCCCGGCGATGCCGCCGGCGGCGCGGCGGCGGTCGGCAACGGCCGGCGCTGAGCGAAGAAATAGCCCAAAGCAAACAAGCCGGTCGATCGACCGGCTTGTTTTTTTTCTGCCCTACTCGCAGGGCTGGTTGCTTTACTTCAGCTCATCGGCCTTCTGCTTCAGGCGCGCCGCCTTCTGGCGCTCCAGCTTGGCCAGGTCGTTGTTCGGATCCAGCTCCAGCACGCGGTCCCAGGCGCGGATCGAGCCGGCCAGGTCCTGCTTGGCGAAGGCGCCGCGCGCGGCCAGCGCATGCCGGTCCACCAGGCGCTTGCGCAGCGCCGCTTCCTTGGCAGCCGCGCCGGGCTGCTCCAGCGACACCGCGCGGCGGTATTCCTCCAGCGCGCGATCCAGGCTGCCGGAGCGCTCGGCCGCTTCGCCGGCGCGCAGCGCGCGCTCGCCCGGCGTCGGCTCGGGTGGCGGCGCCGGCGGCGCGCTGGCCGCGGGTGTGGCGGCCTTGGGATCGACGACCGCGCCGCGGGCCGGCGGCGCCGGCGTCGGAGCCGTGGCGGCCCGGGCCGGCGGATCGCGCGGCTCCAGCGCGCCGGGCGGTGGCGCCTTGCCGGGCACGCGGATCTGCTGCCCGCCCGCCACCTGGCGCGGCACCTTGATGTCGTTGTAGCGGGCCAGGATGTAGAAGGCGTAGATGTCGCCCATGAAGCGGCCGGCGATGCGCGACAGGGTGTCGTTCGGCCGCACCACATAGACAAAGGACTCGCGGCCCAGCTGCGCCACCGGATCGGCCGTGATCTGGCGCATCAGGTTGTTGGCCAGCTTGTTCGCATGGTCCAGCGCCAGCGCCTTCTGCAGCTCCGCGCGCGCCTGATCCTCCTGGCCGGCCTCCAGCAGCTCGATCGAGCCCATCGCCAGCTTCTGGGCCTGGGCCTGAGCGGCCGGGCCGGCGGGCGGCGGGGGTTCGGGCGGCGGCGGCGGCGGTGGGGCCGGCGCCGGGGTCGGTTCGGGTTCGGGCGCCGGGGTCGGCGTGGCGGCATTGCGGCCACCATCGGTGGCGCAGGCCACCAGCAACAGCGCCAATGCGCAGGTCGACAGCGCACGCAGCAGGGTCAAAGTCGGCATCGGCATCGCATCAGGTACTCGATCGTGCGGGCCAGTATGGGACAAGTCGGCGCGCCGCACAGGTGACTTTCGGACATTGCGAGCCCTGGCGGCAACAACGGACGATCGCTGCGACCGCAGCGCCATACGGCGTCCGCATTCATCCTCCACCGCGCCGATGTCCGCCCGCATCCCAAGCCCGCACGAAACCGCCGCCGATCCGCCCGCCTTCGCGCGCGCGCCGATCCCGGTCGTGGTCCAGCAGCATGCCGACGATGCGGCGCATCTGCGCCATCTGCGCTCGCTGCTGCTGCGCGCGCCGCATGTGAAGCTGCTGCACCTGGCGCGGCTGGACGAGCGCATCGAGGCCCATCTCGATGGCCTGGCCGTCGCCGGTCCCTATGGCCTGGCGCGCGCCGAGGCGGCGCTGGAGCGCCTGGGCTGCGGCGAGGTCTTCACCGCCGCGGTCTGCGCGCTGCAGGAGCGCGACGAGGCGGCGCTGCAGCGGCTGCTGGCCCTGGTGCCGGTGGCGCCGGCCGCGCGACGCGGCCTGTTGTCGGCGCTGGCCTGGACCACGCCGGCCCTGCTGCGCGATCGGGTGCGCGAGCTGCTGGCCGCGCCCCAGCCCTGGCAGCGCGCGCTGGGCCTGGAGGCTTGCCGGCTGCACCGCGTCGATCCCGGCGCGCCGCTGCTGAGCGCCCTGCATGACGCCGACCCGGCGCCGCGCGCCGCCGCACTGCGGGCCGCGGGCGAGCTGGGCCGACTGGACCTGCTGCCGCCGGTGCTGGAGGCGCTGGACAGCGGCGATGCCGCGCTCGCGCCGGTCGCGGCGCGCGCCGCCTGCCTGCTCGGCGACCGCGGCGCCGCGCTGCGCGCCGTGCAGCTCGCCGCCTTCGCCGGCCCGCAGCCGATCGACGAGCTGCGCAGCCTGGCCCTCGCGCTGTTGGACGGCGACGAGGCACGGGCCGCGCTGCGAACCCTGGAGCACGACCCAGCCTCCCGGCGCGAGCTGATCCGCTGCCATGGCTGGCTGGGCGATGTGCGCAGCGTACCCTGGCTGCTCGAACGCCTGCATGATGATGAGCCACAGCTGGCGCGCCTGCTCGGCGAGGCCTTCTCCCTGATCACCGGCGCCGACCTGGCCGCGCTGGATCTGGAGCACAAGCCACCGGAGGAGACCATGGCCGGCCCCAACGACGACCCGGCCGACGAGGAGGTCGCGCTCGATGCCGACGAGGACCTGCCCTGGCCCGATGTCGAGCGCGTCGCTCATTGGTGGCGCAGCGTCGGTGCGACGAGCCTGCCGGCCGCGCCGCGCCTCTTCGTCGGCGCCCCGCCCGACGAGCCGCAGGGCTGGCGGGTGCTGCGCGAGGGCACGCAGCGCCAGCGCGCGCTCGCGGCGCAATGGCTGGTGCTGCGGCGGCCCGGCCGGCCGCTGTTCCCGATCGCCGCGCCGGCCTGGCGGCAGCGGCGCCTGCTGCAGCAGCAGCCACAGGAGGGGGCCTGATGAACCCGCGCTGGCTGTTCCCGCTGCTGGCCCTGGCCTTCCTCGTCGCGGCGCTGCTGCGCGCCGGGCGCCGACGCCGGCTCGATCCGGCGGTGCGCGCCTGGGGCCTGCTGGCGCTGGTCTTCGGCGCGGTGTCGGCCTGGCTGCATGGCGGCGCGGCGACATGATGACTTTCGTTCATTGAAGCAAAACGCCCAAGACGCGACGATGCCAAGGCTTATCGAAGCAGCCCCATCATGCCTCTCATCCTGCGCGCGGTTTCGCTGAACGACCTGCCCCTGACGCAGCCCATCACGGCGCTGTTCGACGCGCAGGGCGGCACCATCGGCCGGGCCGATCACAACACCCTGGCCCTGCCCGATCCGGAGCGCCATATCTCGCGCCAGCAAGCCGAGATCCGCGCCGGCGCCTCCGGCTTCCTGATCTGCAATGTCGGCAGCGCGAATCCGATCACGGTGCGCGGCCAGCCGCTGCCGCAGGGCCAGACCATGCCGCTGGCCCATCGAGACGAGGTGCGCATCGGCGGCTATCTGCTGGAGGTGATCGACAACGCGGCCGGCGCCGCCGAAGGGGCCACCGTGGTGCAGCGCGCGCCCGAGACCCCGACCCGGCCGGCCGTGGCCGCCGCGCGGCCGGCCGCCGTCATCGATCCCTTTGCCGATCCCCTGTCAGATCCGTTCGCGATCCTGTCGCGCCCGAGCACCGCCGCGCCGCCGCCATCGGTCTCGGCACCGCCGGCCCCGGCCTTCGCGCGCCTGCCGGACGACTTCGATCCCTTCGCGCCGCCACCGCCGCCGCCCGCCTTGCCACCCGCGCTGCCGCCGGCCGCGAGCATGGCGCCGCCGGCCGCCGTCGACGCCTTCGCCGACCTGATGCCCAGCGAGAACCGCAGCTCGCTGGACGATCTGTTCGGCCTGCCGCAGACGGGCGCCCAGGATCCGCTGGCCGACTTCATGGCCGGCGCCGCGACGACCCGCGGCACGCCGTCTGACGGTCTGTCCACCGACCCGCTGGCCCTGTTCGATGCGGCGCCCAGCACCGTGCCGCGTGCCTCGGCCACCCTCGCACCGGAGGCGGCCGCCCTGCACGACCACACACCGGTGCTGGCCTCGGCCTTCAACCCGCCGCCGCTGCGCCAGCCGGCTCCGCCGCCGCCACCGCGCCCCGAACCCGCGCCGATTGCCGCACCGCGCGCGATGGCCGCGGCGGGCGACGCTGCGCTCTGGGCCGCCTTCTGCGAGGGCGCCGGCATCCGCCCCGATCCGGCGCAGCAGGGCGGCACGACGCCAGAGCAGATGCGCCTGGTCGGCGAGCTGCTGCGCACGGCGGTCGACGGCGCGCTGCAGATGATGGCGGTGCGCGCCGCCACCAAGCATGAGCTGCGCGCCCAGGTCACGATGATCCGCGCGCGCGACAACAACCCGCTGAAGTTCTCGCCCGACGCCCAGTCGGCGCTGGAGCAGCTGCTGCAGCCGCCGGTGCGCGGCTTCCTGCCCGGCGCTGCCGCGATGAACGACGCAATGCAGGACCTGGTCGGCCACACCATCGGCACCATGGCCGGCACCCGCGCCGCGCTGGAGGGCGTGCTGGGGCGCTTCCGCCCCGAGGTGCTGGAAGCCAAGCTGGCCGGCCGCTCGATGCTGGACAGCGTGCTGCCGCTGAACCGCAAGGCCAAGCTGTGGGACCTGTACCTGCAGCATTACGAGGCCATCCGCGAGGAGGCGCAGGAGGAATTCCACACCCTGTTCGGCAAGGCCTTCCTGGAGGCCTACGAAGAGCAGCTGGAGCGGCTGCGCCAACGCAAGAGCGCGGCGGCTTGAAAGTGGACCACCCCCTACCGGCTCGCCCGTGGGACCGGCGGAGCCGGACCCCAGGGCGTCGCCGGTTCGGAGATACCCCCGAGTCGCGGACATTGAGAAGCCGCATGGAGATTTGAGTTGCAGGCACCCGCCACCCTGTTGAACATCCGCGTCGCCGCCTGCAGCGAGCGCGGAGCACGCGCCGTCAATGAGGACGCGATCGCCGCCCATCCCTGCGGCCCCGGCTGGTATGCCGTGCTGGCCGACGGGGCCGGCGGGCATCGGCATGGCGCCGAGGCCTCGCGCCGCGCGGTCAGCCGCATGCAGACCAGCCTGGGCGATGCCACCCTGCCCTGGCATGCCGACCTGCTGACCCTGGCCGTCATGAGCGCTCACGACGAGGTACGCCGCGGCCAGAACCTGGAGGACGAACACGACCGCATGCACACCACGGTGGTGGCGCTGTGCGTCGATGCGCGGCGTGGCTTCGCGCTGTGGACCCATGTCGGCGACTCGCGCCTGTACCGGCTGCGCCATGGCGCGATCGACACGATCACGCGCGACGACAGCCTGGTGCAGCGCCTGCTCGACGCCGGCATGCTGACGCCGGCCCAGGCGCTGGAGCATCCGCACAAGAACCAGCTGGTCGCGGCCCTGGGCATCGACGACGCGCTGGAGCCGCATACCGCCGCGCCGCAGCGCCTGGAGGACGGCGACGCCTTCCTGCTGTGCAGCGACGGCTGGTGGGGCAGCGTCGGCGACCCGCAGATCGTGGCCAGCCTGCTGGAGGCCGAGTCGCCGGAGCAATGGCTGGATTCGATGCGCGCCACCATCGAGGCGCGCGGCCTGCCGAACCAGGACAACTTCAGCGCGATCGCGCTATGGGTCGGCGACCCGGCGGAAACGACCCGGGTGATGGACCTGCAGCCGGACTGAATCCGGCCGCCATTCCTTTGTTCAGACGGCGGGGCCGCGCAGCAGGGCCGCGAACTCGCCGCTCGACGGCAGGCCCGGCCCCCAGCGCAGCTCGCCGGGCACGCCGCCCGCCTCGGTGCGCGGCCACCACAGCGAGCAGCCGGCCAGGCGCTCCAGCAGCTCGCCGGCCGCCAGCTGCGGCAGCCAGGTCGAGGCCGGCGCGGATTCCGGCAGCAGCGCGCGCTGCCAGGGATTCGTGGCGCTCATCGGCTGCGGCGGCGCGGCGGCGGGCAGCGGCCAGGCCGGCGCGGCCGCCAGCGTCCGCTCGAAGCCCTCGACGCTGGCATCGTCCTCCAGGGTCGCCAGCGCGGCCCGCGCCAGGGCGGCATACCAGTCGTCCAGATGCTCCAGCCCCGCCAGGTCCAGCGGCGGCAGGCTCCGCGACTGGGCGACCAGCAGCGGGAAATAGCGCCCGACCTTGTCGCAGCTGGGCATCAGCACGCCAAACCACCAGCGCATGTCGACCACGCCCGGCGCCCAGGCGAAGCGCAGCACCGGCGCGGTCAGGTAGGACTCGAGCCAGCGCGGCCCCAGCACGCCGGGCAGCTCATGCATCAGGGTCGCCAGCCAGGCATCGCTGTGCTTCACCCAATGCGCGGGCAGGCGGCGCTGCGCAAAGTCGCCCAGAGAGGACAGCTTGCCGTACCAGCCCGGCGCGCCCTCGCCGGCGGCCGCCGGGCTCGCGGCCGGCGCGGTGAGGCTCGTCGTCGTGCTGCCGTTCATAGGCCGGCGGGGCAGGCGAACTCGTTGAGTTCGCGCAGCCGGAAGGGGTTGCGCACGCTGCTGGCGGTGACCTCGAACACGGCCTTGCGGCCGTCGATGTCGAAGCTGGCGCGGAAGCGCTCGGGCGCGCTGGTCGGCTCGATGCGCACGCGGTCGAACAGGCGGAACAGCGCCCAGGGTCCGTCGTTGACCAGGCCCGAGGGTCCGCTGGCGCTGGGCGGGCTGACCTGCACCCGCACCTGCGAGCTGCCGCGCGGGCCTGGCCATTGCACCGACATCGGGATCTGCGGGCCATGGGCATAGCGCACGATCTGGCCGTCGACATCGAGGATGAACTGGGCGATCGAGGAATCCATCTCGACCGGCTTGAAGTCCAGCCGCAGCGAGGGCGTGTTGCTGCCGGGGAAGAAGGTCTCCTTGATCGCCGCGGCGCGCTGGAACTGCGGCAGGGTGCCGGCGTCGGCGCCCAACGGCATGCCTTCGACCGCGCGGAAGCGCCAGGGCCGGGTGGCGGTGTCCACATAGGGCGCGAGCTTCTGCTGGAACAGCTGGTCGATCTTGCCGCCGGGGCCGAACAGCAGCGCGAAATCGGCCTGGGTGGCGTCGCGCGTCGCGTTGCGGTCCAGCGGGTAGCGGCCGGCCACCGCCTGCTGGCAGAACTCGCCCACCTGGGAGCGCACCTCCTGGCCCAGGTTCTGCCGCATCAGGCCCTGCGAGACCTGGGCGCTGCTTTGCGACAGGTTGTCCAGCATCGAGCGCAGCGGCTGCGGCATGCGCGCCGCCTCGGCCTTGACCCGGTTCGGCACCGGCGAGGCCGGCGGCGCCGAGCCGCCCTTCAGCGCGGTCTCCACCGCGTTCAGCAGCAGATTCACCTCGCCGATCAGCGCCAGCGTGTCGTCCAGCGGCGCCTTGCTGCCGCCCTGCGGCATGCTGACCAGCTGGCGCAGCCCGGCGAAGCGGTCGTCGACGATGCTCTCGATGCGCGGCGCCTGGCTGACCGGCGCCGCGCCCTTGCCGGACAGCAGATTGGCCAGCTTGTCGCGCGACTGCTTCACGACATCGGTGGCGCGCTGCTCGGCGTTCTCCAGGGTCGAGCCGCCCGAGGCCAGGGTGGTCTCGCGCGAGATCGCGCGCAGCAGCGGCGGCAGCGGGCTGTCCGGCGCCGACAGCAGGCGCGACATCTGCACCGACTGCGAGAGATTGCCCATCGGCAGCAGGCGCAGGTCGCCGATGAAGGCATCCCAGGCCGCCGCGTAGTCGTTCAGGTAGAGCCGGCGCACATCGTCGACCAGCGGACCCTCGGCGCGCACCAGCGCGGCCGGGTCCTTGGGCGCATCGGCCACGCCCAGCACCCAGGGCTGCTCCTTGGACAGCGCCTGCGCGACCTGGCCCACCTCGCCCTGGAAGCCGCGCAGATAGCCGTCGCGCGAGTACAGGCCCGGCACGCCCTGGGTCAGCGGCGCGCCGCTGGCGCGGGTGAACACCAGCGCGGCGTTGTGGCCGGCAGCGCGCACCACGGTGAACTCGGGGAACTCGCTGCCCAGGCCCTGGGCGCGCAACCGGCTGTAGATGCGCTGCGGCAGCGGCAGGGTCGCCAGCTGGGTGCGGGTGGCCTGCAGCAGGGTCTTGTCCTCGGGCAGCGGCGAGGTCATGCCGCCCTGGGTCAGCAAGGCCTCAAGATGGCGGCCCAGCTGCTCGCGCTGCTCGGGCGTCAGCTCGCGGCGCGTGACCTGCCAGTCGACCTCGACATGCTGCTTCAGCGCCGCCGCGTCGAAATGCGCCGGGTCGTGCAGCATCACATAGGCCTTGAGCGCCTCGTACAGGGTCTCGGGCGTGGCCGCGCCCTGGCGCAGCTGCTCCTCGATGCGCAGCGCCAGGCGCGGCAGCAGCGCGTCGCCCAGCATGCGCTGGTAGGCCGCTCGCGCCGCGCTGTCGAGCTTGCGGCCCTGGAACAGGCCGAAGCCCAGCGACCAGGGCACGCTGTCCTGCGCGCCGGCCAGCGCGCGGGTGGCCTCCAGCGCCGGCACGATCGGCAGCAGGTCGGGGCTGGCGCGATTGGGCGTCGACTGCAGCAGCTCGCGCACCTGCTCGGTCCGCTGCGCCACCTCGGCCACATAGTCGCGGTTGTTCACATAACTGATGCCCCAGGCCGTCGCCAGGCCCAGGCCCAACAGCGCCAGGCCGGCATAGGCACCGCCCATCAGCAGGCCGCGCTGGCGCTCCCAGCGCCGGTTGGTACCGCCCAGCCCGGCCTCGGCGAACACCACCTCGCTGAGCAGGCGGTTGAGGAAATAGCTGCGGCCGCTGGCCTGGTTGGGCGCCAGCACCGCGTTCTCGAGCTGGTAGCTGCGCGCCACCGCGCCAAGCACGCGGTCGATCGGCGTGCCCTCCTGCGTGCCGCTGACAAAGTAGACGCCGCGCAGCAGCGGGTCGGCCTCGAAGGGCGAGGGCGCGAACACGCCCTCGACGAACTCCTGCAGCGCCTGGCGCAGGCCGCCGAACTGTGCCGGGAAGCCGTAGATGCGGGCGCGGCGCTGCGGGTCGCGCTCGGCCTGCAGCCGGTCGATCAGGCCATCCTGCAGGCGCTGCTCCAGCGCCGCGTACTCGGGCGCGAAGCCGGCCAGCGGCGTGCCGCCGGCGCGCGGGAAGGTGAAGCCCCAGGGTGTGGCGCGCTGCTCCTTGTCGACCGTCGCGAAATAGTCCATGAAGCCGGCCAGCAGGTCGGCCTTGGTCACCAGCAGGTAGATCGGGAAGCGAATGCCCAGGTCCTCGTGCAGCTCCTGCACGCGGGCGCGCACCGTGGCCGCATGCTGCTGGCGCTCGGCCGCGCTGCGCGCCAGCAGGTCCGAGACCGAGACCGTCACCAGCGCGCCGTTGACCGGCTGACGCGGCCGCGCGCGGCGCAGCATCTGCAGGAAGCCGCTCCAGGTGGCGCGGTCGGTACCGGGGTCGCTGTCCTGGGTCGTGAAGCGGCCGGCCGTGTCGATCAGCACCGCCTGGTCGGTGAACCACCAGTCGCAATGGCGGGTGCCGCCGACGCCGCGGATCGCATGCTCGCCCATCTGCTCGGCGAGCGGGAACTTCAGGCCGCTGTGGCGCAGCGCGGTGGTCTTGCCGGAGCCCGGCGCGCCGATGATCAGGTACCAGGGCAGCTCGTAGAGATAGCGCCCGCCCAGGCGCGCGGCCCAGCCGCGCAGGCGCCCGCCGGCGCCGGACAGGCCGCCGAAGCGTGCGCGCTGCAGGGTCGCCAGCGCCTGCTCGAAGCGCTCGCGCACCGCGGCCATGTCGGCGCTCTCGCGCGGCGCGGCGGCCGCGCCGGCGGCGGGCTGCAGCAGCTGGTTCACCACCGCGGCATTGCCGCGCTTGGCGCGCCAGCGGCCGATCGCGATCCAGACCACGGCGATGGTCAGCAGCAGGCCCAACGCGATCCAGCGCGCGGCGGCGCTCTCCAGCGGCCGCCAGGCGCCGATCGCCACCAGCGGCCCGACCACCCAGATCATCAGCGCCAGCGCCAGCAGCAGCACCGCCAGCAGCACCCAGCGGTTGAAGATCCAGCCCAGCACGCGTTTGAACAGCGACATCATCGAACCGCTCCAGGGGCCGTGGCCTCCGGGCTGCGGCCCGTGACCATCAGGGTGATCTCGACGCGCCGGTTCAGCGCCCGGTTGCCCGCGCTGTCGTTGGGCACCAGCGGCTCGGCCTCGGCGCGGCCCTCGGCGCGCACCCGTTCGGCCGCGACCTTCTGCGCGACCAGCAGCGCGCGCACGCTCTGCGCGCGCTCCTCCGACAAATGCCAGTTGGAGGGGAAGCGCGCGGTGCGGATCGGCGTGCTGTCGCTATGGCCGGTCACCAGCACCGTGCCCGGCATCTGGGCCAGCGCCTGCGCGATGCGCCCCATCAGCGCCTCGCGCTCCGGCGCCAGGGTGGCGCTGGCGGGCTGGAACAGGCCATCGCCGCGCAGGGTCACGACGCTGCGGTCGACCTCGTCGCGCACCGCGACCTGGCCGGCCTTGATGTCCGATTGCAGGAACTGCGCCAGCCGCGGCTTGGCCGGCGGCGGCGGTGGCGCGACCACCGGCGGCGTCAGGCGCAGCGACTGGATCTGGCCAAACACCGGATCGGAGCGGTCCGCCAACGACAGCGAGAAGCCCAGATACAGCCCGGCCAGCAGCAGCGCCGTCAGCGCCGCCATCGCGGTCAGCGGCAGCCAGCCCAGATGTCGGCGCTGCTTGGTGGCCTCGACCTGCCAATGCTGGGCCAGCGCGCGCGGATAGTCGCCGCGCTGCTGCTTCAGGATCTCGGCCAGCCGGTCGCGCACCGCCTCGAGCTGGGCGCGGCCGTTGTCGATCACGCGGTAGCGGCCCTCGAAGCCCAGGGTCAGCGCCGCGTAGATCAGCTCCAGCAGGTCGCGGTTCGCCTCCGGCTGCTTGGCCAGCGAGGCCATCAGCTGGAACACCTTCTCGCCGCCCCAGGTCTCGTTGTGGAACATCGACAACAGGCTGTGGCGCGCCCACAGGCCCGAGCCGCCCCAGGGCGTGTCGGCCGCGGCCTCGTCGATCATCGTGCACAGCACATAGCGCGTCGCCATCACCCGCTCCGGCGGGATGCCGGCCGCGGCGGCCTGGGCCGCGAACTCGCGGACGCCCTGGGCCAGCGCATTGCGCAGCGCGCCGGGGTCGGCGACCGCGCGCGTCGCGCGCAGCTGCGGCACCAGCAGCAGCAGGCGGTTCGCCAGGGTCAGCAGCGGGTTCAGGCCCTGCGCGGGCGCGCCCGCATCGGCGGGCGGCAGCTCGGGCGCGGCCGGGCCGTTGCGCAGGGCCGAGGGCGCGGCGCCGGGGCGCGGCTTGATGAAGGTGCGCTGATCGTCGAAGGCGGCGAAGGGGTCGTTGAGCGCGGAGGGGTCCATGCCGGCTCCCGGGTTTACTGACGGATGGCCCACAGCTCGAGTTCAAGCCCGGGGAAGTCGCCCGCCACATGCAGCGCCAGGCTGCCGTTGCGTTCCAGCTGCTTCCACAGCTCACCGCCGCGGTCGAGTTCGAAATAGTGATAGCCGGCGTGGAAGGGCAGCTGGCGCGGCGCCACCGGCAGCGCGCGCAGGCCGATGCCGGGCAGCTGCAGGTTCACCAGGTCGCGCAGCCGGTCCACCGGGCCGAGCTTGGATTGCGCCGGAAAGCGCTGGCGCAGCTGCTCGGCCGGCAGCTGGGCGTTGACCGCCAGCACGAAGCTGGCGCCGCGCAGCAGGTCGGCGTCGGGCACGACGGCGATGCGCACGCCATGCGAGCGGTCGGTCAGCTCGATCTGCAGCGCATTGCGCTCCAGCACCACCGACAGCATGCGGCGCAGATCCTCCAGCAGCGGCGCGAAGCTGCCGCGCAGGTCCTCGTGCCGGTACAGCGGGTATTCGCCGACATGGCGCGATTCGCTGACAAAGGTCGCCAGGTCGCCGGCCAGCTGCAGGCAGTCGCGGTGCAGGGTCTCGGGATGGGCGTTGGGCGCCTGCGCATGCTGGCGAAACAGCGGCTCGGCGCGGTTCAGCGCCTGCAGCATCAGGAAGTCCGCCAGCTCCGACAGGCCATGGTCCAGCTGACCCATGCGCGCCGCCAGCAGCTGCGCGCGCTGCTGCACCAGGCCATGCAGCAAGGTTGCCATCGCCGAGAGCTGGCCGCTGGCGTCGATGCGCACCTGCGGCGCGACATAGGCGCGGTCCAGCACCAGCTGCTGGTCGCTGCGGCGCTCCAGCACGCGCGCGACCCCCAACACCGCATAGGCATCGGTCAGCTCGCGCGCCGGCAGCAGGCGCAGGCTCAAGGCGCCGGTCTGCACCGGCTCGGGCTCGTCGCTGGCATTGCTCAGGTCGCGCAGCTCCTCGTCGTTGACGCGGTAGCGGCGCTGCTCGGCGCCGTCCTCGTCGGCGCCGAAGGCCACCTCGGTGACGCCCTCGCGCGCCAGCGGCGCGGCCAGGTAGACGATCTCGCCATTGATGCCGGCCGGCACCTCCAGCGGCACCGGCGCCGCATCGCCCTGCGGGATCAGGAAGGGCGTGCCGTCCGGCAGCACGCCGCTGGCGCGCAGCACGCCGATGCGGCCGACCGACAGCAGGGCCTCGTCCAGCTGCAGCTCGGTGAAGCCCCAGCCATGCGGCAGCAGCGCGCGCACGCGCATGTCGACCAGATGCTCGAGGTAGCGCGTCTCCTGCTGGAAATGATGCGGCAGCAGGAACATGCCCTGCGTCCAGACGACCTTGCTGCGCCAGCTCATCGACCGCTCCCGCGCGGAGCGCGCGTCGGCGCCGGACGGCGCCCCGTCCCCGGGTATGAACGGCCCGGGCTCATGGCTTCACCGTCGCGCTGACCGCCAGCTCTTCGGCCTGGATGAGGATCTGCTGCTTGCGGCCCGGCTGGATCGGCACCACCGCGCGCCAGCGGGCGTTCTCCAGGTCGCGGTAGGCGGCGAACACGGCGACGAAGCGCGTCTCGGCCGCCAGGGTCTTGCTGGGCAGCACACGCGATTCGCCGGGGTTCAGGGTCAGCTCCTCGCGCGCCACCAGGTCGGTGCCGAGCTCGGCCTGGTCGCGCTGGTAGAGCGAGACGAAGTCCGCCGCATTGAAGGCATTGGCCGTCTTCAGCTCGTAGACACGCAGCAGCAGCGGCGAGGGCCGCTTGCTGACGCTCGGATTGACGCGCGCCGAGGCCGCGATGCTGCCGCTGAGCACGGTCGGCTTCGGGCCGCTGGCGCAGGCGCCCAGCAGCAGCGCGGCGGCCGTGCCAGCCGCCATCGCCGAAACCCTGATCGCGCTGCGCATGCTTCCCATCTGGCATCTTTCTTCGAAACTCGGTCCGAAGAATAGCCAGCGGGGAGCAATGCGCGGCGTGACTTAGGTAATCGAGCGCGGCTCAGCAGTCATAAGCCAGCAGCACCCGGCCCGCATCCAGCGCCCGCCCCTCGCGCAGGCGCAGCGCATGGCGGGCGCGCAAGGCGCCGAACAGCGCCTTGCCGCGACCCAGCAGTACCGGGTTGACCATCAGCCGCAGCTCGTCCACCAGGCCGGCGTTCAGCAGCGCGTTGATCAGCGAGGCGCCGCCGAGCGCATGCATGTCCTTGCCGGGCTTCGCCTTCTCCGCGCGCAGAGCCTCCAGGTCGCGCAGGATGCGGGTGTTCGACCAGGCGACCTGCCGCAGGCTGCGGGACAGCAAGAGATGCGGCGCATGCTCGGCGAAGCGCGCATACAGCCGCTCGCCCGGCGAGGGCCGGCGGCCGGTGAAGGGATGCACGGCTTCCGGATCGGCCAGGATCTGGCTCCAGTACTGCTCGTAGCTCGGGTACATGCCCCGGCCCAGGATGCAGGTGTCGATGCGCGACAGCAGGTCGAAACTGTCCTCCCAGCTCGCGACCCAGTCCAGTTCGCCCTCGGGCCCTTCGATGTACCCGTCCAGCGACACCTGCAGCGCGGCGATGATCTTCCTCATGGGATGCTCTCCTTGGTCCAAGAAAGGGCCGGCCGGGCGCGCCCGCACCCGGGCTTGTGAACGGCCCAACCGGACGACGGGTGAGCGGGAGGGAATTCGACAAATGCAATGCGGGCTTTTCTTCAGTACCCCGCCAGATCCTTCGGCTCGACCGCTTTGTCGCTGAACTGGATGCGCTCGATGCCGCGCAGGATGATGATGGCGCCATCGGGGCTACCGCTCAGCGCATGGGCGTCGGGCTTGCTGCCGTTGGGAGCCAGATGGCGGTAAGGGCCATAGGCGTTGAGGCGGCTGAGCTGCGCAGCGGCGCTGGGGAAGCCGACGACCAGGGTGTCCCGCGCCGGCCCGCCATCGACGCGCGAGAGCGTCTTGGCCTGGGTCTTGAGCTCGACCACATCATCGCCTGCTCCGCCGAAGATGGTATTGGGTGCATGTGGCTTGCCAATGATGCGATCGTCGCCGGCACCGCCGAAGAAGGCCGCATGGGCCTGGCCCGCGCCAGTGCCCTGACCCATGGTGGCAAGGTCGATCTGCCGCGGCGCATCGCCCCCCAGGCTGGCGCCGGTAGTCTCGATCAGCAGATCCACCAAGGCAGAGGTCGCGCCGCCGGTTGCCTCCAGCTTCACGAACACCGCGCCGTCGCGCAACGCGAGCAGCTCATAGGCCAGCGGATCATCGAGCGGATGCACCCGGTCCAGTTCGCCCAGGCCGGCATAGAGCTGATAGCCCGCCGCGTCATAGACCGTCAGATTGCCCGCCCACTCGTTGTTGCTGGAGAAACGGTAGAAGCGCCCCTGCGCCAGCTCGATGCGGTACAGCCCCGAGCCGAGCAACTTGGCCTGATGGGTCCAGCCATGGGCATTGCCGGCCGGCGCCGCCCCATAGGCCTTGTCGTCCATCGGCTTGGCCTTGCCTGCATCGGCCTCCAGCAGGCGCCACTCGATGTCGTAGCCATTCGGCTTGGGGATGTAGGGCGAGTGGACGGCCAGGGGCGGCGTAGTTGGCGTAGTTGGCGTAGTTGGCGTAGTCGGCGTAGTCGGCGTAGTTGGCGTAGTTGGCGTAGTCGGCGTAGTCGGCGTAGTCGGCGTAGTCGGCGTGGTCGGCGTGGTCGGTGTCGTGGGTGGTGTCACGGAGGTCGCGGAGTCGGCGGAACTACCTCCGCCGCCACCGCCTCCCCCACCGCAAGCGCCTAGCGCCACCGCGAGCAGCAACAGGATGCCGGCCAGCCCGGCCCGATGAGATAGGTACTTCATGAATGCGCTCCTCCTTGAGCATCGTTGTTTGCTGTCTTTTCTGCCTTTCGCGGCGCATGCTGCGTTGGCGGCGGCTCAGCGATCCCAGCGCCAGTCCGCCCCCAGCCAGCCCCTCCTGCTGCCGGTGCCAGCCCGGGTCCTGCAGCTTGCAGCGGCCGCCGTCCTCCGGTGCCCAGCTGCAGCCCGTCGGGGTCAGGGCCTCTTTCATGCGCCGGATCAGGGCCGCCTCCAGCGGCGCCTCGGACGCCAGCGTCGGTGCCAATTGCTGCTTCAAGAAGATCAGCCGGTTCAGCGCGTGGGGCGCCGACCAGGAGGTCGTGGATCTTTCCAGGGGCCACAGCCCCAGGCCATAGACCGCGGTGCTGTTCAGCGGTGGCGCGGCATTGAGTTCCGGTCGCAGGCCGGGCCGGGTCATACCGGTGCCGAAGAAAAATTCGATCCAGCGACGATCCCCTGCGGTGGGCTCCTCGACCGCGGGGCGCTGCCCGCCGGTCACGCCGTCGGCCGGCAGCGGCGCGGCCTGCAGCGGATGGAAGTAGCTGACCCGCACCCGATGGGGCAACTCCAGCACGTCCAGCGGATGGGTCAGCGGCGACATCAGGCCGCTGCGCCAGCTGCCGGCCGACTGCACGCCCAGCACCGCGGGCGTCTCAAACAGCTGCGCGAACAGGGGCCGCAGCGCCAGCATCAGCCAGTTCGCACCCTCGGGCGTCAGCGCGCCTGCACAACCCAGGCGGGTCCAATGAACCTGCATGAACTCCGCGTCGAGCCCGTCCGACAGGTTCACATAGTCGACGCCATGACGCGCCATCACCTCGCGCAGGCTTTCGGCCAGGCGCTGCGCGCCTTGCTCCAGTGCTGCCGCATCGCGGGCACAGACCTGGGCGCGCCGGGCCGCGAACAGCGAGCCAATCGGCGGCGGATCGAGCAGCACGACACCGGCCTGCGGGCTGGATTCGACCAGCTGCGACAGCACCATGTTCCCGTGCGAAATCCGCTCCAGCGGATCCACGAAATCGCGCGCACCTTTGAGCAGCGGCCGCAGGGCCGTCAGCCACTCGGCCGGCACATAGGCCGGCTGCTGGCGGGAGCTACCGGCCGCGTCGGTATAGCGGCGGTACTGGAAGCCGTCGATCGCGCGCAGCAGCTCCGCGCCCCAGCGCGGCGTGACCGGGATCACCGGATCCCGGGCCTCGACCAGGCGGCGCAGCGCCGGGATGTCGTTGTCGTTGTCGTTGTCGTTGTCGTTGTCGTTGTCGTTGTCGACCGGGCCGGAGACCGGTGGAGGAGGTGGCGTCTCACCGCCACCTCCTCCACAGGCCGCCAGGGCCGGCAGACCCAGCCGGGCAAGAAAACCGCTGCTGCCGCTACTCCGCACCGTCATCGCGCGCCTCCTCTGTTGGGCTGATGGCTGGCTTGCCTGCCTTCCTTCCTGCACCGCGCGTGCCGGCGCCGCAGGATTGCCGCGATTCAAGCAGAGCCGGCAGCCCCTCGAGGCCTGCCTGATGAAGCCCCGATTAACGGCGCGCGAGCAGCGGCGCAGGAGCCCCCCCGCTGGGGGAGCCCTTGACCGTGCAGCAACAGGTGGCCGGCCGATCGGCGCCGCGCTTGCTCATCAGGATGGGTATGGCGGGTCTTGCGTCGGCACCCTCCCCGCCCCTAGTCTTGCCCGAGGAGGCCGGCCGATCCAACAAGGCCGTAAGGGGAGAACCTGATCATGATGCGCAGCAGCACCATCACGCTCAGCCGGCTCGGCGTCGGCCTGTTCGCTGGCGCCCTGGCCGCCTTCTTTCCACGCCTGATGACGGTGCTGAGCGGCGGCCCGACCGACGACATCCAGCTGTTCAGCCAGACCTACATCCCGGTCGGTGCGCTGATGGCCGTCAGCGTCGGGGTGATCGTGATCATCATCGAGGCGGATTCGGCCCGCTCGCTGCGCGACGTCTTCATGACCGCGCTGGGCCTGCCGACCCTGGTGATCGGTGCGCTGGGTACCAGCTCGACCACGCACAACCTGAGCCAGTCGAACCAGAGAATCAACGAACTGAACCGCCAGCTCGCCAGCGCAAGCGGCATCGTGATCGAGGGGCCGCGGGCGGATGCGGCGGGTGGCGGCGCCGGTTCACGTGCCGCGGCGGATACCCCGGCCTGGCTGCCGCTCGGCGCGGCCCATGCGCAGCCGACGAGCAGCGCCACCGCCTATGGCGGACAGAGCCGGCTGGGCATCGTGGCCCAGGAGCGGTTCTACATCACGGTGCTCGCGCGCTCCGCGCAGCGATCCGAGCTGGAGGCGCTGCAGGGGCTCAGGCCGGTGCTGGTGCAGGCCTCGAGATAGAAAAAGGCTCAGTCAGCCGGCGCGCTTGGCCAGCAGCGCCCGCGCGACCCGCGCGACCGGCGGGCGGCCCAGCGCATTGGAGATATAGGCGCCGGCATCGACCAGCTTGTCGATGTCGATGCCGGTCTCGATCCCGAGGCCGTTCAGCATGAACACCACGTCCTCGGTCGCGACATTGCCGGTGGCGCCCTTGGCATAGGGGCAGCCGCCCAGGCCGGAGACGCTGGCGTCGAAGTTGTGGATGCCCATCTCCAGGCAGGCATAGATATTGGTCAGCGCCTGGCCGTAGGTGTCGTGGAAATGGCCGCTGACCTCGACCAGCGGGTAATGCTTGAGCGCACGCTCCATCGCGGCCTGCACCTTCTTCGGCGTGCCGACGCCGATGGTGTCGGCGATGCCCATGTGGTCGACGCCGATGCCCTGCATCAGCTTCACGACGCGCTCCACCTCGTCCGGCGTCACCTCGCCCTGGTAGGGGCAGCCGACCGCGCAGGACAGCGCGCCGCGCACCTTGAGGCCGGCCTCATGCGCCGCGGCGACGACCGGCGCGAAACGCTCGATGCTCTCGGCGATCGAGCAGTTGATGTTCCTCTGCGAGAAGGCCTCGCTGGCCGCGGCGAACACGACGATCTCGTCCGGCTTGGTCGGCAGCGCCGCCTCCAGGCCCTTCATGTTCGGCGTCAGCACGCTGTAGCGCACGCCGGGCTTGCGCGTGACCGCCGCCATCACGTCGACGTTGTCGGCCATCTGCGGCACCCATTTCGGGCTGACGAAGCTGGTGACCTCGATCTCCTTCAGGCCGGCGTCCTGCAGCATCGCGACCAGCGTGGCCTTGTGCTCGGTGGAGACCGGCTGCTTCTCGTTCTGAAGCCCGTCGCGCGGGCCGACGTCGACCAGGGTGACTCGGGTAGGCAAGCTCATGCTCATCTCAGGACTCCAGTCGCAGTAGCTCCGCGCCGTCGCCGACCTGGTCGCCGACCGCGAACAGCAGTTCCGCGACGACACCGTCGCGCGGCGCATTGATCGTGTGCTCCATCTTCATCGCCTCCATCACCGCCAGCGGCTGGCCCTTGGCGACCTTGTCGCCCGGCTTGGCCAGGAAGGACACCATCTTGCCCGGCATCGGCGCGGTCAGGCGGCCGGCATCCGTTGCCCCTTCGCCGGCATGGGCAATCGGATCGATCTCGGTCAGCAGGGCCGAGCCCTGGGGCGCGAACACCGCGACCTTTTCACCCAGCGCGTAGGTCTTGACCATGACGCGTTGCTGACCCAGGCCCTCGCCCAGCAGCAGTTCGTGGCTTTCGAGGCTGGCTGAGTTGACGGCGAAGGCCTGGACTGAACCACCCACCGTCAGTTGCATGCCGCCCTGGTGATGCCTCGACAGCAGCACCGCATGGCGCGCGCCCCCCAGCTCCAGATCGAAGCGGCGCGCCGAGGCGCCGTAGAGGCGCCAGCCATCGCGGCGGCTCCAGGGGTCGGTGGTCTGCAGGGCGGCCTCGGCCGCCAGCGTGTGCGCCACCACCGCGGCGGCGGCGATCTCCAGCGGCAGGCCCGGCTGGTCGAAGAGCTGAGCCTTCTCGCGCTCGATCAGCGCGGTGTCCAGGTCGGCGCCGGCAAACGAGGCCGTGGCCGCGCAGCGGCGCAGGAAGGCCACATTGGTCTGCAGGCCGACGATATGGGTGTCGCGCAGCGCGGCATCCAGGCGCGCCAGCGCCTGCTCGCGGGTCTCGCCCCAGACGATCAGCTTGGCCACCATCGAGTCGTAATAGGGGCTGATCGCATCGCCCTCGCCGACGCCGGAATCGATCCGCACCGCGCCGCGCTCGAAGCTGACGTGATCCGGCCAGCGCGCGACGTTCAAGGTGCCGGTGGCCGGCAGGAAGCCGGCATCCGGGTTCTCGGCGCAGATGCGCGCCTCGATCGCATGGCCGTGCATGCGCAGCTCGTTCTGCTTCAGCGGCAGCGGCTCGCCGGCCGCGACGCGCAGCTGCCACTCGACCAGGTCCTGGTCGGTGATCGCCTCGGTCACCGGATGCTCGACCTGCAGCCGGGTGTTCATTTCCATGAAATAGAAGCGGCCATCCTGTTCGGCGATGAACTCCACCGTGCCGGCGCCCTGGTAGCCCACCGCCTTGGCCGCGGCCACCGCGGCCGCGCCCATCTCGGCACGGCGCTCGGCCGTCATGCTCGGCGCCGGGGCCTCCTCCAGCACCTTCTGATGGCGGCGCTGCACCGAGCAATCGCGCTCGAACAGGTAGACGCAATCGCCATGGCTGTCGCCGAACACCTGGATCTCGATATGGCGCGGGCGCTGCACATAGCGCTCGATCAGCACCGCGTCGTCGCCGAAGCTGTTGATCGCCTCGCGCTTGCAGGAGGCCAGCGCGGCGTCAAACTCCTCGGCCGCGTAGACCGCACGCATGCCCTTGCCGCCGCCGCCGGCGCTGGCCTTGATCAGCACCGGGTAGCCGATGCGCTCGGCCTCACGCTTGAGCAGCGCCGGATCCTGGTCCGCGCCGTGATAGCCCGGCACCAGTGGCACGCCGGCCGCCTCCATCAGGCGCTTCGACTCGGCCTTCAGGCCCATCGCCTGGATGGCAGAGGGCGGTGGGCCGATGAAGACCAGGCCCGCATCGGCGCAGGCCTGGGCGAACTCCTCGTTCTCGCTGAGGAAGCCATAGCCCGGATGCACCGCCTCGGCGCCGGTGGCCTTGGCCGCGGCGAGGATGCGCTGCCACTGCAGATAGGACTCGCGCGGCGCCGGGCCGCCGATCAGCACCGCCTCGTCGCAGGCCTGCACATGCTTGGCCTTCGCATCCGCCTCGGAATACACCGCCACGGTCTTGATGCCCATGCGCCGGGCCGTTGCCGCGACGCGGCAGGCGATTTCGCCTCGATTGGCGATCAGGATCTTCTTGAACATGGCGGGGTCTCCGTTGTCTCTCTTGATGCTTGTTCGTTCAGTGGCAATGCCCGCCGCAGGCCTCACCGGCCTCTGTCTGGCTCAGCTGCGCCTCGGTCGCGCAATGCATGCCCAGGCGCGCGATCAGCTGGCGGTCCTTCTCGGCTTGCGGGTTGCTGGTGGTCAGCAGCTTGTCGCCGTAGAACATCGAGTTGGCGCCGGCCAGGAAGCACAGGGCCTGCAGGCTCTCCGGCATCTCCTCGCGGCCGGCCGACAGGCGCACCATCGCGCGCGGCATCGTGATGCGGGCGACCGCGATCGTGCGCACGAACTCGAAGGGGTCCAGCGCCTGGGTGCCGGCCAGCGGCGTGCCCTCGACCTGCACCAGGTTGTTGATCGGCACCGACTCCGGGTACGGATCCAGATTGGCCAGCTGCACCACCAGGCCGGCGCGCTGGCGGCGCGTCTCGCCCATGCCGACGATGCCGCCGGAGCAGACCTTCAGGCCCTGGGCGCGCACGCGATCCAGCGTGTCCAGCCGGTCCTGGTAGGTGCGGGTGGTGATGATCTGGCCGTAGAACTCCGGCGCGGTGTCGAGGTTGTGGTTGTAGTAGTCCAGGCCCGCGTCCTTCAGCTGCTCGGCCTGGCCGTCGGCCAGCATGCCGGCGGTCAGGCAGGTCTCCAGGCCCAGGGCCTTGACGCCGGAGATCATCTCGCCGATCTGCTCCAGGTGGCGCTCCTTGGGCGCGCGCCAGGCCGCCCCCATGCAAAAGCGCGTCGCGCCATTGGCCTTGGCGGCGCGTGCGGCCTCCAGCACCTCGTCCAGCGGCAACAGCTTCTCGGCCTTCAGGCCGGTATCGAAATGGGCCGACTGCGGGCAGTACTTGCAGTCCTCCTCGCAGCCGCCGGTCTTGATCGACAGCAGGGTCGAGAGCTGCACCGCATTGGCATCGAAATGCTCGCGGTGCACCTGCTGGGCGCGGAACAGCAGGTCGTTGAAGGGCAGCTCGAACAGGGCCGCGACCTCGTTGACGGTCCAGGGTTTCGCGTTGCGGCGGTCGGCGTCGGTGGTCGGCGTCAGGGTCTGGATCTGGTTCATGGCAGAGAAGACAGCAGGGAAAAGGAAGAAGATGGGATCGTCAGGTACGCGGCCACGGCCGCGTGGTTCGGATCGGCGAGCCGGGGCACATGGCCCCAGCAGGGTGCGGCGAGGCCCTGGGCCAGCGCCGCCAGATTGTCGGCCACATGGGGTTGATCGGGGTCCACGGTGTTGGCCACCCAGCCGGCCAGGGTCAGCCCTCGCGCGCGCACGGCCTCGGCGGTCAGCAGCGCATGGCTGATGCAGCCCAGGCGCAGGCCGACGACCAGCAGCACCGGCAGGCCCAGGTCCACCGCCAGGTCGGCCGTATCCCAACCATCGAGCAGGGGCACGCGAAAGCCACCGACGCCCTCGACGAAGGCGATGTCCGCCCGCGCCGCGACGCCGCGCACCGCGGCCAGCAGCGGCTCGCGCTCGATGGCCACGCCCTCCAGCCTGGCCGCGATATGCGGTGCGCAGGGCGTGCGCAGCTGCAGCGGGCCGACCTCGGCATCGCTCAGGCCCATATTGGTCGCGGCCCGCAGGCGCGCCACGTCCTCGTTGACCCAGCGGCCGTCGACCAGCGCCTGGCCCGCAGCCAGCGGCTTGATGCCCGCGGCGCGCAGGCCCGCGGTGGCGGCCAGATGGGTCAGGCCCGCGGTGACCGCGGTCTTGCCGATCTCGGTGTCGGTGCCGGTGATGAAGAAACCGCGGCTCATGCCGAAGCCGCCTCCAGCGCGGCGAGCAGATGGTCGATGTCCGCATCGCTGTGCGTCGCGCACAGCGTGATGCGCAGCCGCGCCTCGCCCTTGGGCACGGTCGGCGGGCGGATGCCCGGCACGCGCAGGCCCTCCTGCTCCAGCGCGGCCGCCAGGCGCATCACCTCGGCGTTGCCGCCGACGATCAGCGGTTGCACCGGCGTCTCGGAATCGGCCAGGCGCCAGCCCAGCTCGGGCCGGCGCTGCAGCAGCGCGCCGATGCCGCGGCGCAGGCGCTGTTGCAGCGCGCGCAGGCGCTCGCGCCGCTGCGCGCCGGTGTCGCCCTCGATCAGGTCCAGGCTGGTCAGCAGCGCATGGGCCACCGCGGGCAGCGAGGCGGTGGTGAAGATATAGCTGCGCGCGGCCTGCAGCAGGTACTCGATCACGGTGGCATGGGCGGCGACGAAGGCGCCCGACAGGCCGGCCGCCTTGCCCAGGGTGCCGATCAGGATCAGGCGTTCGCTGCTGAGGTCGAAATGCTCCAGCGCGCCGCGGCCGGTTTTGCCCAGCACGCCGAAGCCATGGGCATCGTCGACGATCAGCCAGGCATCGAATTCCTCGGCCAGCGCCAGCAGCGCCGGCAGCGGCGCGATGTCGCCGTCCATGCTGAACACCGCGTCGGTGACGATCAGCTTGACCCGCGCCGTGCTGGCCTGCAGCAGCGCGCGCAGCTCGGCCAGGTCGCAATGGCCGTAGCGGCTGACCTTGGCCTTGGCCAGGCGCGTGCCGTCGATCAGCGAGGCATGGTTCAGCGCCTCGGAGAAGATCTCGGCCTCCGCATCGCCCAGCGCGGTCAGCACCGCCAGGTTCGCCATATAGCCGGTGCAGAAGCTCAGGGCGCGCGGTGCATGCGGGATGTAGGGCGCGAACCAGGCGGCCAGCGCGTCCTCGAGCCGCTCATGCGCGATCGAATGGCCGCTGATCAGGTGCGAGGCGCCGGAGCCGCCGCCATAGACCTCGGCGCCCTCGATCAGCGCCTGCGCGATGCGCGGATGGTCGGCCAGGCCCAGGTAGTCGTTCGAGCAGAACATCAGCAGCTCGCGCGTCAGTCCGTCGGCGCCGCGCACCCGCTGGCGCGGCGCGGTGGGGCTTTCAGCGGCGCGCAGGAAACGGGTCAGGTCTTGCGCGGCGATGGCGCGCAGCTTGCCCTCCAGGTGATCAAGCAAGGACATGGTCGAGACTGGCCAGCACGGCCTTGAAGAGGAACTGCGCCGCGTCCGCATCGATCAGATAGGGCGGCATCAAGTAGACGGTAGAGCCGATCGGGCGGATCAGCAGTTCATGGCGGCGCGCGGCCAGGTGAAAGCGCTCCGCGAAGCGCTCGCCGGCCTGCTTCACGTCGAAGGCCAGCACCAGGCCGCGCTGGCGCAGATGCTCGATGCGCGTATCCGCGGCCAGCGGCGCGAAGGCCGCGGCCAGCAGCGCGGCCTGCTCGCGGTTGCGCGCCAGCTGCCCGCCCCCGGCCGCAGCATCGGGCTCGAAGCGATCCAGCACCGCGTTCGCGGCCGCGCAGGCCAGCGCGTTGCCGGTGTAGGAATGCGAGTGCAGGAAGCCGCGCGTCACGTCCTCGGACCAGAAGGCCTGGAACACCGCCTCGGTCGTCAGCACCAGCGACAGCGGCAGGGTGCCGCCGGTGATGCCCTTGGAGAGCAGCAGGAAGTCCGGCCACGGCGCCTCCGCCTGCTCCCAGGCGAAGAAGGTACCGCTGCGGCCGCAGCCGACGGCGATCTCGTCGGCGATCAGGTGCACCTCGAACTCGGTGCACAGCGCCCGCAGCGCGCGCAGATAGCTCGGCTCATGCATCACCATGCCGGCCGCACCCTGGATCAGCGGCTCGACGATCACCGCGGCGATCTCGGCATGGCGCTGCTCCAGCAGCGCGCGCATCGCGGCCAGCGCCTGGGCCTCGTTGCCGCGTCGCGAGTCCGGCGATTCGACGATATGCGCGCGCATCAGCAGCGGGTCGTAGGCATCGCGGAAGATCGCCACATCGGTGACCGCCAGCGCGCCGATGGTCTCGCCGTGATAGCCGTTCTTCAGGCAGACGAACTCGCGCTTGCCCGCGCGGCCGCGGTTGCGCCAGCTGTGGAAGCTCTGCTTCAGCGCGATCTCGACCGCGCTGGCGCCGTCGCTGCCGAAGAACACATGGCCCAGCGCCCCGCCGGTCAGGGCCGACAGGCGCTCGGCCAGCCGCACCGCCGGCTCATGCGTGCAACCGGCCAGCATCACATGGGGCAAGGTGTCGAGCTGCTGCTTGATCGCCGCGTTCAGGCGTGCATCGGCATGGCCGAACAGATTGACCCACCAACTGCTGTTGGCATCGAAATAGCGCCGACCCTCATGGTCGATCAGCCAGGGCCCCTCGCCGCGTGCGATCGGCAGCGGCGGCGCGCTGGCGGCCCGCGCCATCTGCGTGCAGGGATGCCAGACGCTCGCCAGGCTGCGGCGCTGCCAGTCCCGCATCACGGGAGATGAAGAGGAAATGGAACTCTCGGACATCACGGAAGACAACGAAAACTCAGGGCGCCGGAGCCGGTGCCCGGGCGAACACGCGGCGCCACAGGCCGCGCAGGAAACGGGACAGCAGCACCAGCAGGGTCAGCATCACGACCAGCGCCAGCAGCAGCGCGACCGCGAAGGCATAGGGATGGGCATAGGCCAGCCACAGCATGGTCGGCACCGCGGCATCGCCCAGCAGCGACAGGCCGATATTGGAAAAGGGTTCGGGCGAGGTGTTGGCCGCCGCGCGCGTCGTCGCCTTCGCCGCATGCGCGGTGGCGGCCAGGGTGCCGCCCAGCAGCGCCGCGATCAGGCCCCAGCTCTGCGAGTCGGCGCCGATCATGCCGGCCGCCAGCGCCGCGCCGGCCGGGATGCGGATCAGGGTGTGCACCAGGTCCCACAGGCTGTCCAGGCCCGGGATCTTGTCGGCGAAGAACTCGACCCCCATCATCAGCCCGGCCGCGCCCAGCACCAGCGGCTGCTGCAGCAGCTGCAGGCCCGCCGGCAGCGGCAGCCATTCCAGGCGCCCGGCCAGCCCGACCAGGAACACCACCGCATACAGGCGCAGCCCGCTGGCCCAGCCCAGCGCGGCGGCCAGGGCCAGCAGCTGGGCGGTGTCGAGCGAGGCGGGCAGGTTCATGGCGAGGTCGGGGCCGATGGTTTCAGCCGAGCAGCCAGCCGGGCTTGCCCTTGTTCAAGAAGCTGGACACGCCCTCGCGCCCCTCCTCGCTGGCGCGGATGTCGGCGATGCGGCGCGCGGTGTCGTCGCGCAGCTGCGGCGTGATGGCCGCATGGGCCACATCCTGCACCAGGCGCTTGCAGGCGCGCACCGCGGCCGGACCGTTGGCCAGCAGCGCGGCCAGCAGGGCCTCGACCTTGGCGTCCAGCTGCGCGGCGTCGGCGGCCAGCTCATGCACCAGGCCCAGGCGATGCGCCTCGGCGGCGCCGAAGCGCTCGGCGGTGACGAAGTAGCGGCGCGAGGCCTGCTCGCCTAAAGCGCGCACTACATAGGGCCCGATCGTGGCCGGCAGCAGGCCCAGCTTGGCCTCGCTGAGGCAGAAGCCCGCCGGCTCGGCCGCGACGACGATGTCGCAGCAGGCCACCAGGCCCACGCCGCCGGCATAGACATCGCCCTGCACGCGGGCGATCACCGGCACCGGGCAGCTGTAGAGGCTCCACAGCATCTCGGCCAGGCGCGAGGCGTCGGCATGGTTCTCGTCCCAGCTGTAGCCCGCCATCGCCTTCATCCAGTTCAGATCGGCGCCGGCGCAGAAGGCCTTGCCCTCGGCGGCCAGCACGATGGCCCGCAGGGTCGGGTCTTGCCCCAGGGACTGGAACACGGCCGTCAGCTCGGCGATCAGGGCCTCGTTGAAGGCATTGCGCACCTCGGGTCGGTTCAGGGTGACACGCGCCACGGCGCCGGCCCGCTCTATCTTCAACACGGCTGGGTCGCTCATCGGGCGGTCTCCTGTAGGGGTTTGCACATCAGCACGCTGGAATAGGTCTTGCCCTCCCATTGCACCTCGCCGACCCGCGCATAGCCGCGGCGCGCATACCGGCGCTGCAAGGCCTGGGCCGGCTTGGCGGTGTCCAGCGCCACATGGGCATAGCCCTGCGCTCGGGCCCAGGCCTCGGCCACATCCATCAGGCGCTCGGCCAGGCCCTGGCCGCGCTCGTCCGGATGCACGGCCAGTTGGGCCAGGAGCGCGGTGCGCGGCTCGGCATAGACGGCGGGCACGGCATCACCCAGATAACTGCCATCGACCGGCTTCGGCGGCGCGATCGTCACCGTGCCGACCAGCCGCCCGGTGCGCTCGGCAACGAAGGCCTGGCCCGCGGCCACGCGCTCGCGCGTGGTCTGCACGCTCTGCGTCGCGGCGGTGAAGTTCCAGCCCTGCGCAAGCAAGGTGGCATAGGCGGCGTGTAACAGGCCGGTCAGGGCCTGCAGGTCGTCGCCATCGTGCAGCGGGCGGATTGCGATCGTCATGACCGGCTCGGCCGCTTACATCCGGAACACGCCGAACTTCGTCTCGGGAATCTCGGCGTTCAGCGCGGCCGAGAGGCCCAGCGCCAGCACGCGGCGCGTGTCGGCCGGGTCGATCACGCCGTCGTCCCACAGGCGGGCGCTGGCGTAATAGGGATGGCCCTGGTCCTCGTACTGCTGGCGGATCGGGGCCTTGAAGTTCTCCTCGTCCTCGGCGCTCCAACTGCCGCCCTTGGCCTCGATGCCGTCGCGCTTGACGGTGGCCAGCACGCTGGCCGCCTGCTCGCCGCCCATCACCGAGATGCGCGCGTTGGGCCACATCCACAGGAAGCGGGGCGAGTAGGCGCGGCCGCACATGCCGTAGTTGCCGGCACCGAAAGACCCGCCGATGATGACGGTGAACTTCGGCACCTGGGCGCAGGCTACCGCCGTCACCATCTTGGCGCCGGCGCGGGCGATGCCCTCGTTCTCGTACTTGCGGCCGACCATGAAGCCGGTGATGTTCTGCAGGAACACCAGCGGGATCTTGCGCTGGCAGCACAGCTCGATGAAATGCGCGCCCTTGTTGGCGCTCTCGGCGAACAGGATGCCGTTGTTGGCGACGATGCCGACCGGCATGCCCTCGATATGCGCGAAGCCGCAGACCAGGGTGTTGCCATAGCGGGCCTTGAACTCGTCGAACTCCGAGCCGTCGACGATGCGGGCGATCACCTCGCGCACGTCGAAGGGCTTGCGGGTGTCGGTCGGGATCACGCCATGCAGCTCGGCCGCATCGAAGCGCGGTGCCTGCGGTGTGCGCATCAGCAGCTCGCCCGCCTTGCGCCAGTTCAGGCTGGCGACCGAATGGCGCGCCAGCGCCAGCGCATGGGTGTCGTTCTCGGCCAGATGGTCGGCCACGCCCGAGAGGCGCGTGTGCACGTCGCCGCCGCCCAGGTCCTCGGCGCTGACCACCTCGCCGGTGGCGGCCTTCACCAGCGGCGGGCCACCGAGGAAGATCGTGCCCTGGTTCTTGACGATGATGGTCTCGTCGCTCATCGCCGGCACGTAGGCGCCGCCGGCGGTGCAGCTGCCCATCACGACGGCAATCTGCGGGATGCCGGCGGCTGACAGATTGGCCTGGTTGAAGAAGATGCGGCCGAAGTGATCGCGATCCGGGAACACCTCGTCCTGGTTCGGCAGGTTGGCGCCGCCGCTGTCGACCAGGTAGATGCAGGGCAGGCGGTTCTGCTGCGCGATCTCCTGCGCACGCAGATGCTTCTTGACGGTGACCGGGTAGTAGGTGCCGCCCTTGACCGTCGCGTCGTTGCAGACGATCACGCATTCGACGCCGGCGACGCGGCCGATGCCGGCGATCACGCCACCGCCGGGCGCGGCGTTCTCATACATGTTCAGCCCGGCCAGCGGGCCGATCTCCAGGAAGGGCGTGCCGGGATCCAGCAGCATCTCGACCCGGTCACGCGGCAATAACTTCCCTCTTGCCACATGCTTGGCGCGCGCCGCCTCGCCGCCACCCTGGGCGATCTGCTCCAGCTTGGCGTTCAGGTCGTCGATGACCGCACGCATCGCGTCGGCATTGGCCTTGAAATCCGCCGAACGGGCATTGAGCTTGGAAGAAAGGACCGCCATCGACTGTCTCCTGGCACCGACCTGAGGCCGGCTCAATTTATCGATATCCGCCTCTTGACGAGGCAACAAGGGCGAAGAATAAACGAATCCGCGGCAACGCAGCAACAGATATTGAGCTTTCCTCAATATTCACCCAGAATCGGCACCACCGATGCTTAACCAGACGCCCGCCTCCTCCACCGCCCTGCCCGCCCAGCGCCGCGCTCCCGCCAGCGCCAAGGCCGAGCAGCGCGTGCGCGACATCCTGCGCGTCGGCCGCGAGGTGTTCGCCGAGCTGGGCTACGAGCGCGCCACCACCACCGAGATCGCGCAGCGCCTGGGCGTCTCCGAGGCCACGGTCTTCACCTATTTCCGCGGCAAGCGCGAGCTGTGCATGCGCGTGATCGGCGACTGGTACGACGAGATCATCGCCGCCACCGAGGCCGGCCTGCCGCGCGACCGGCCGGTGCGCGAGCAGCTGGAATTCATGGTGCACACCCATCTGCGCCTGTTCCTGATCCAGGGCACCGGCCTGTGCGAGCTGGTGCTCAGCGAGGGCCGCAGCAAGGGCCAGGAGCTGGGCGAAGCCTTCGTCGCGCTGCAGCGCCGCTACACCGCGCCGCTGATGGACCTGCTGGCCCGCGGCCAGGCCCGCGGCGAGCTGCGGCGCGACATCCCGCTGCGCCTGCTGCGCTCCCTGGTGTTCGGCCCGATGGAGCATGTGCTCTGGGAGGTGGTCATCACCGGCCGCCAGATCGAGGTGGAACAGAGCGCCCGCGACCTGGTCGCCCTGCTCTGGCCGGCGCTGCAGGCGCCGGACCATGAGCTGCAGGCGCTGCGGCGGCTGCGCGACGAGCTGGCCCGGGCACTGGCTCAGAGCTGAGGCGTCCGCCCGCGCCGTCGCAGCAGCAGGCCGGCCAGGCCGAGCACCAGACCCAGCAGCGCGAGCGCGCCGATATGGTCGCGCACCAGCGGGATATGGCCGAAGAAATAGCCGGCGCTAAGCAGGCCGACCGACCACAGCCCCGCCCCGGCCGCGGCGGCCGGCACGAAGCGCGCCGCGGCCATGCCGGCCACCCCGGCCGCCAGCGGCGCGAAGGTGCGCAGCACCGCCACATAGGGCGAGACCAGCAGGGTCAGGGCGCCATGGCGGGCAAAGAACTCCTGCGCGCGCCGCAGCGCGACGGGGTCCAGCCAGCGCCATTGCGCCCGCTGCGCGTGGCGCCGCAGGTGACAGCCCAGCGCATAGGCCAGCAGGCTGCCGCCCAGCGCGGCGCATGCCACCAGCGGCAGCAGCAGCGCCAGCCGCAGGATCCCGCCCGCGGCCAGGGTCCCGCAGAAGAACAGCAGCGGATCGCCAGGCAGGAAGAACAGCGGCGCAATGCCGATCTCACAGAACACCAGCAGGAACAGCAGCAGATAGACCCAGGCATCGGCGCGCAGCAGCCAGGCCTGCAGCTCGGCGCTCATGAGCGGCCGCCTCCTCCGTCGCGGCCGCGCGCCAGGCGCTGCACCAGCACCAGTTCGCAGAGCTTGAACAGCAGATAGGCGGCGCTGGCCAGCAGCGCACTCAGCACCAGCTCCAGCAACTGCTGCAAGCCGCCCTCCCACAACCCACCCCAGCCGGCGGACCAGAGGAACTGCGTGTTGGCCGAGACCAGCCGCACCAGATCCAGGGTCAGCAGGCCGAACAGCACGAAGGCCAGGGTCATCAGCAAGAAGCAGCAGGCCGCATGGGTCGACAGCCAGGCATGCAGGCGGCTCTGGGCGGGGACAGGGGCCATGATGCGCGGCTCCGGCGGGGCGGGAAAACCGAGCCTAGGGCCTGTCATCAAATAGGGCAACCCTGCGCCGGGACTGCAAGGCATGCAGCGCTAGGCGTGGGCCGCAGGTCGGGGCCATCCCCGACCAAGGGACGTAACGACGCGATGCGTGTCTTGCAGCCCCGGCCCTTCGGGTAGCCCCGCCCAGCGGGCGCACTCGTCGTTGCAAATGCTCACCGGGGCCCGACCCCGGTTCCGCTTTGCGCCTAGATTGCGCCCGCTGGGTGGGGCTACGCAGGGCTGTCCTATTTGGTGACAGGCCCTGGCACCACGGCCGGCAAAAGGCCCGCCGCCGCCGGCGATCCGATTAACATCGCCCGTCACAAACCGCAACATATGTGCTGCGGGCAAGGGGGAAGCTTGGATCGCCAGCGACTTCTTCTTATTTCATGCGTCGGGATGCTCGGCGCGGCCGCGGCCGGGCTTGCGATACCGGCGGCGGCCCAGCCGGCCGCGCAGTGGCATTACCGCATCCAGCCCGGCGACACCCTGATCCAGCTGGCCGAGACCCACCTCGATCCGCGCCACGGCTGGCGCGAACTGCAGCGCCTGAACCGGGTACCCGACCCGCTGCGGCTGCAACCCGGCAGCACCCTGCGCATGCCGGTGGCCTGGCTGCAGCGCGAGACCGCGGTGGCACGAGTGATCCATCTGCAGGGCACGGCGCAGCTGCTTCGCCCCGGCGAGCCCCCGGCCCCCTTGAACGCCGAGGCCCTGCTGCGTCCCGGCGATGCGCTGCAGACCGGCCCGGCCTCCGCGCTGAGCCTGCGCTTCGTCGACGGCTCGCGCCTGCTGCTGACGGCCGACAGCCGGCTGACCCTGGAAGAGCTGCTGGTGCATGGCCGTGCCGCGCTGAGCAGCACCCGGCTGCGCCTGGACCGCGGCGGCGCCGACAGCCGGGTCGTGCCGGTCGCGGACGGGGCGCCGCGCTATCAGCTGCGCACGCCCAGCATCAACCTGGGCGTGCGCGGCACCGAGTTCCGCGTCCAGGCCTCGGCCGAGCGCAGCGCGGTGCAGGTGCTGGAGGGCCGGGTCAGCGCCGGTGAGGGGCGCACCGCGCTCGCGCTGGTGGCCGGCCAGGGCGCGCTGGCGCAACCGGGCGCGGCAACGCAGCGCGGCACCCTCCCCGCCCCGCCCTCGCTCGCGGAGCTGCCGGCCCGGCTGGAGCAGTTGCCGCTGCGCCTGCGCTGGACGCCGGCCCCGGCGGCACGCGCCTATCGCGCCCAGGTGTTCGCGGCCGGGGACTTCGACCGCCTGCTGCTGGACGGCCTCGTCCCCGGCCCCGAGGCCGGCTGGCCCGAGCTGCCGGACGGCCACTACAGCCTGCGCATCCGCAGCATCGATGCGCTGGGCCTGGAGGGGCCGGCGGCCGAGGCCGCGCTGCAGATCAAGGCGCGGCCCGAGCCGCCCTTCCTGCTGGCGCCCGGCGCCATCGCCTATGGCGAGACCCTGCGCCTGCAATGGTCGGAACCGCTGGCGGCCCAGGCCTACCGTCTGCAGATCGCGCAGCAGGGTGCGGATTTCGAGACCCCGCTGCTGGAGCGCGGCGACCTGCGGGGCGCGAGCCTCGAGCTGCCGCTGCCGCCGGGCCGCTACCGGCTGCGCCTGGCCAGCATCGCCGCCGGCGCGGACCAGGGCCCGTTCGGACCGGCCCAGGCGGTCGAGCTGCGTCCGCTGCCGCCCAGCCCGCCGCCGCGCGATCCCGAGCTGGGCGAGCATGAGATCCGGCTGCGCTGGGGCACGCAACCGGGCCTGCGCTACCAGCTGCAATGGAGCCCCGACGCCGGCTTCGCCACCGGGCTGCGCGAGCTGTCGGCCGAGGGCGACGAGGCGCGGCTGCCGCGCCCCGAACCCGGCACCTACTACCTGCGCCTGCGTGCGGTCGACGCCGATGGCCAGCCCGGCCCCTGGGGCGGCGCGCAGCGCATCGAGATCCCGCGCCCGCGCTGGCCGCTGCTGCTCTTGCTGCTGCCGCTGCTGGCGGCGCTCTGAGCGCCCATCGGGTCGACTCCAATGTTGCGCCCGCGCCTGGCTCAGCTCCCCCTGCTGGCGCTGCCGCTGGCGGTCCTGCTGTGTCTGGGCAGCGCCGGCTGGCGCGCGCTCGGCCCGCCGCTGGAGGATCTGCAGCAGCGCCTGGCCGCGCCGATGCAGCGCTACGACGAGGTGCTGGCGATCGACATCGACGATGCCTCGCTGCGCGCCGTGCAAGACCGCCTCGGCCCCTGGCCCTACAAGCGCGAGGTCTATGCACTGGTGCTGGACTATCTGCGCGAGGCCGGCGCGAGCCTGGTGGTGTTCGACATCGTGTTCGCCAAGGACCGGGTCAGCGACGCGCCGCTGGCCCAGGCCCTGGCACGCCAACCCGACTGGGTGCTGGCCGCCGCCGGGCTGAAGCAGCCGGTGCCGCTGGACCGCGAGGAGTACCAGCTGCTCGCGCGCCTGGCACCGCCGGCCGAGGCCCGGCCGCTGCCCACGCGCTGGCAGGCGCTGACCCTGCCGGCCGAGGAGCTGCTGGGCGAGGCGCCCGCGCCGGGCGCGGTAGGCGTGATCTCGGTACCGGTGGACGAGGACGGGCGGCTGCGCCACTTCCCCCTGCTGCATGAGGTGCGCGGCCATTGGCTGCCCGCCCTGCCGCTGGCGGTGCAGATGCGCCGCCTCGGCGAAACGGCCTGGCGGCTCGACGACGACGGCGAGCGGCTGCGCCTGGGTGCCGCGAGCTGGCCGCTGGATGCCCATGGCCGGCTGCGCCTGAACCTGTCGGCCGACCCGGATGCGGTGCCGCGGCTGGACTGGGCCGCCCTGGTCGAGGGCGCGCTGGGCGGCGCCGACGACGCGGCGCTGCGCGAGCGCCTGCGCGGCCGCGTGGTCTTCCTCGGCAGCAGCGCCTTCTTCGCCGATCAGGTCCTGACCCCGCTGGGCTGGATGAACGGCACCGTGCTGTTGGCGGCGGCGCAGGCGGCGCTGGAACGCCGGGCCGTGCTGCAGACGCCGGCCTGGCCCTGGCAGGCGCTGCTGTGGCTGCTGGCCGCGGCGCCGCTGCTGTGGGGCGCCACGCGCGAGCGGCCACAACTGGCCCGGCAGGCCCTGGCCAGCGCCGGCGTCCTGGGCCTGCTGGCCGGCAGCGCGGCCCTGGGCCTGCGCGGGCAATGGCTGACGCCCCTGCTCGGGCCGCTGACCGTGCTGGGCCTGGGCTTGGCGCTGAGTGCGCTGGCGCAGATGCGCTGGTCGGCGCTGACGCAGCGGCGCCTGAGCTACGAGCGCGCGCTCGCGGAGGCCGCCAACCAGGCCAAGAGCCAGTTCCTGGCCAATGTCAGCCACGAGATCCGCACGCCGATGAATGCGCTGCTGGGCATGGCCGAGCTGCTGGACAAGACCACGCTGGACGCCGAGCAGCGCCGCTATGTCGACGTGTTCCGCGGCTCCGGCCAGGCGCTGTTCGAGCTGATCAACGATCTGCTGGACATCTCGAAAATCGAGGCGGGGCATCTCAGCCTGCACGAGGCGCCCTTCGAGCTGCGCTCGACCCTGGAGGCGCCGCTGGCGCTGCTGCGCCCGCGCGCCGAGGCGCAAGGCCTGACCTTGCACTGCGACTTCGCGGCCGCGGCCGAGGGCTGGGTGCGGGGCGATGCCAAACGACTGAACCAGGTACTGGTGAACCTGCTGGGCAATGCGATCAAGTTCACCCGCGAGGGCGGCGTCGGCCTGGGCGTCGACCGCCAGCCGGACGGCGGCCTGCTGCTGACGGTGCGCGACAGCGGCATCGGCATCGCCCCCAGCAAGCATGAGCTGATCTTCCAGCCTTTCAGCCAGGCCGATGGCAGCGTCACCCGCTACTTCGGCGGCACCGGCCTGGGCCTGTCGATCAGCCGCAGCCTGGTGCAGATGATGGGCGGCCGCATCTGGCTGGAAAGCGTGCCCGGGCAGGGCAGCACCTTCTTCGTCGCCCTGCCGCTGCCGCCGGTGTCGGCCCCGGTGGGCGCCACGGCGCAGGGCACAGCGGCGGACACCCCAACCGAGATCGCGCCGCAGCAGATCCTGCTGTGCGAGGACAACGAGATCAATGTGATGATGATCGAGGCGATGCTGGCCCCGCAGGGTCATCGCATCACGGTGGCCCACAACGGCGCGCTGGCCCTGCAGCTGCTGCGCGAGCAGGCCTTCGACCTGGTGCTGATGGATGTGCAGATGCCCGGCATGGACGGCCACAGCGCCACCCGCGAGCTGCGCCGGCTGGAGCATGAGCAGGGTTGGCCGCGCACCGCCGTGATCGCGCTGACCGCCAATGCCTTCGAGGAGGACAGCCGGGCCAGCCGCGCGGCCGGCTGCGACGAGCACCTGACCAAGCCGATCGACCAGACCACCCTGCTGCAGGCCCTGGCCCGCCACGCACGACCGGCCGGCGCACCACCGCCCCAGCCCCGACCGGCGCCGCCGCAACGCCCGCTCGCGATGACGGCGACCCAGGACGCGGATCCCGCCCGCCAGCGCCGGCTGGCGCATGCGCGCGTGTTCCTCGGCAGCTGGGCCGGCAGCTGGCCGCTGGGCCGCGAGGCCGAGGATGGCAGCGCCGCCGCCACCGAACAGGCCCGCCATCTCGCCCATGACCTGGCCACCCTGGCGCGCGACCTGGACGATCAGGAGCTCGCGCAGGCCGCGCAGGCCCTGGAAGAGCAGGTCGGCCGCCGCGCTGCGGACCTTGACGGCCTGGCCCGCGCCGAAGCGCGCGTGACCCGCGCGCTGCTGACGCGGTTGGCGGCGTTGGGGCCGGGGTGAGACCTCCCGCCTAGGGAAGACCGGCAGGGAAATGAAAAAAGGGCGCGGAACCCGCGCCCTTTCGGCCTGAAATCAAACGACTTCAGATCAGAAGTGCTTGATCTCCAGCGTGGCCAGGAAGCCGCGACCGGTCGTGCTGTCGCGGAAGTTCGAATAGTGCTGCGAGAAACGCGGCGTCTTGTCGAACAGATTGTTGATGCCCACGCTCAGCTTAGCGTTCGGCAGCACCTGGAAGCTGGCATGCGCGTTCCATGCGGTATAGCTGCCCAGGCGCTTCACTTCCTCGCCTTCGTGAATGTTGGCCGGCGAATCGTAGTCGAGGGTGTCGGCCTTGGTCAGCGCGGTCAGGCGCAGCTTGACGGGACCGCGGCTGAAGCCGAGCACCACCTTGTTGCGCCATTTCGGCAGCAGATAGCCGTCCAGGCGACTGGTCAGCGGCTGGCCTTCGATGTCCGACTGCTTGTAGCTGAACACCTTATTGAACTCATGCTCCAGCGTGAAGCGTCCCAGGTCCGTGGTCAGCCCGGCTTTCAAGCTCAGATCCACACCCGAGGTCTCGATCCGGCCCACGTTCATGTAAGGCAAGATCAGCCCCTTCAAACGCCCATGCTTCAGACCCGGGAACTGGGCTTCCAGATTGGGGTTGCGCGGGTCGCGCAGCACCATCTTGTCGAAGCCGGGAGTGGTGAGCTCATGGTCCAGCAGGTATTGGGCATCCAGGGTCTGGATGGTGTCGCGTTGGCGCAGCTGATAGGCGTCCGCCGAGACGAACACATCACGCACCGGCTCCACCACCATCCCCAGCGAAAACACCTTGGTACGCTCGGGCTTCAGCTCGGGATTGGCACGGATGTCCAGTTCGGGGCTGTACTTGCACTGCGCACTTCCATAGCCCAGCGGCTTGCAGCGCACCCAGTCGGCCACGGTGGTGTAGGCGCGCGACGGCCCCATGTACAGCTCGGGCAAGGAGGGCGCCTTGAAAGCCGTATTGGCATTGCCGCGCAGCAGCACCTCCTTCATCGGTCGGAAGGCGAAGGCCAGCTTGGGATTGGTCGTGCCGCCGAAGTCGTTGTAACGGTCGTGGCGCAGTGCCGCCTGAATCTCCAGCTGCTTGAACGGCTGCAGGTTCAGCTCGCCATAGATCGACACGACGCGACGCGAGCCCTTGGCACCCGTGCCACCCAGGTTCTCGATCTCGCCGCGCGCCACGGCGGCATCCGGCGTGTCTTCCATCTTGTCATGCATGGCCTGGAGGCCACCGGCAAAGCCCACCGGGCCACCCAGCGTGAACCATTCGGCGTTGGACACCTTGAGGTCGACCACGCTCAGCTGCGTCGTCGCCTCGCGGTGGGTGCTGGCCAGCATAGGCAGCACGCTGGCCATGGGATTCGCCTGGATCCAGGGGTTGTAGCTGCCGGTCTGCAAGGCCTTGAGCACCTCAGCCGACTTCAGGCGGTTGCTGTCGTCGGTGGAGACCTCGTTGCGCGCCAGCATCGCGGCCGTTTCCCAGTCCCAAGCGCCGTAGACGCCGCGAACGCCCAGCAGCGCACGGGTCGAGGTCGACTCCACCTTCGACTGGACCTGCCCCGCCTCTGAGATGGCACGGTAAATCTGCAGCGGCGAGCGACTCACCACACCGGTGGACGGGTTCGTGACCGTGCCCAGGTCGGCACGCCAGGTGGCCCAGGTCGGCTGAATGTAGCGGGCGGTCGAGTTCGCGATATAGGAATAGCCTTCTGCCCACTCCGCCGTGGTGCGATTCAGGGTCAGTTCGGAGAAAAGCGTCGTGCTGTCTGACAGCAGCAGATTGCCGATCAGCCCAAAACCCGCCCGCGTGATGTCCGGCGTGGTGGAGTCGCTGGCCGCACGGTCGGTACGGCAGTACTGGTCGCCCCGGTCATCCACCTCGATCTGCGCGGTCGGGCAGCCCGGCATGGCATAGCGGTTGTTGGCATTGAAGCCGTTCACCACGTTGTACGAACCCGGGCCGCGATTGAAGGCGCGGTTGTCCAGCCCGCCATACGGACGCTGATCAAGGCTGGCCGTGTACTTGTGCTCCGTGGGCCGGCGCGGATCGCGCTGCAGCAGATCGATGTTGAACAGCAGGTTGTAGCGATCCTTGGCCTGGTCGCCGATGCCGCCGGTGATGCCAACCGAAATGGTGCTCTCGTCGCCGGCCTGGTTGCGCGACACCGAGGTCATGCTCTCCAGGCCCTGGAAATTCTGGCGCGTCTTGAAGTTGATCACCCCGGCCACGGCATCCGAGCCGTAGATCGCCGAAGCGCCGTCACGCAGGATTTCGATCTGGTCGATCGCGTTCAGCGGCAAGCTGTTGATGTCGACCGAGCTCTGCGACAGGTTTTCCGAGTAGCCGTAGTTGGCCAGGCGCCGGCCATTCAACAGGATCAGCACGTTCTTGGCGCCCATGCCGCGCAGCGACACGGTGGCCGCCCCTTGTGCAAAGGAGTTGCTGGTGGTGCCGGTCTCATAGCTGTCGGTCGCTGTCAGCTGACTCAGGACCTCGATCGCGGTCGAGGCGCCCGAGGCCTGGATCTGCTCGCGTTTGATCACCTCCACCGCCAACGGGCCTTCCGCGGAAACCCGTTTGATGTTGGAGCCGACCACCACCACCTTGTCGAGCTTCTGTGGATCCTGCGCCTGGGCCTGCACCTGCGCACAGCAGATCAGTGCGGCCATCGCACCCAAGGTTCGTGTGAACTTCAAAGAGCTTTGCATGGTTCTTCTTTATCAATGAATGCCGGGTAGGCATGAAAGCCGGCCCCTCCTCCGTGGTAGCCGGCGAAACGCGAAAGACAGGCGCTTGATCCCCCTTCCGCAAGGAGCGCGCATTCTCTGCAAGCCCACCCGACAAACCAAGCGCGAATCCAGCAGCAACTGCTGGCTACACCACATTGCCGTGACACCCAATTGACATTGCCGCCTTGATTCCGTAAGTAAATTATTGTTTCCAAATCCCTTCGATCGATCCACCCACGATCGGAGCAAACAAGGGGCGACAGAACCGGGCCAGTCCCGCTACGCTTGCAACCTCGCCCCACCCCACAGGAGCCCATTCATGAGTCTGAAACTGACCGTCAACGGCCGCGCCGTCACGCTCGACGCCGACCCGAACGAGCCCTTGTTGTGGGCCTTGCGCGAGGACCTGCAGTTGACCGGCACCAAGTTCGGTTGCGGCATGGCGCTGTGCGGTGCCTGCACCGTGCATCTGGACGGCCAGCCGATCCGCTCCTGCCAGACGCCGGTCTCGGCCGCGGCCGGCAAGAAGGTCACGACGATCGAGGGCATCGGCGCCTCGCGCACCGGCAAGGCGGTGCAGGCCGCCTGGGTCAAGATCGACGTGCCGCAATGCGGCTACTGTCAGAGCGGCCAGATCATGAGCGCCTGCGCGCTGCTGGCCGGGAAGAAGAATCCCAGCGACGCCGACATCGACAACGCGATGAGCGGCAATATCTGCCGCTGTGGCACCTACAACCAGATCCGCGCCGCTATTCATGCCGCCGCGGGCTCGCTGGCGAAGGGAGCCTGAGATGAATGCACCGACTCGCCGCGAATTCCTGCAGGCCTGTGGCGCCCTGAGCCTGAGCTTCGCGCTGCCCGCCGGCAGCGCCCGCGCCCAGGCCGGCGCCCAGAGCAACACCTTCGCCCCCAATGCCTGGCTGCGCATCACGCCGGACGGCCGCATCACCGTGGTCTGCGGCTCGGCCGAGATGGGCCAGGGCGTGCTGACCGCGATCCCGATGCTGGTGGCCGAGGAGCTGGACGCCGACTGGCGCCAGGTCGGCGTCGAGCAGGCGCCGGTCGACCAGGCCTACAACAACCCGATGTTCGGCATGCAGGCCACCGGCGGCAGCACCACGGTGCGCGCGCATTGGACGCCGGTGCGCCAGGCCGGCGCAGCGGCGCGCCAGATGCTGCTCGCCGCCGCGGCCGAGCGCTGGAAGCTCGATGCCGGACAGCTGCGCACCCAGGCCGGCCAGGTGCTGGGCCCGGGCGGCAAGAAGATCGGCTACGGCGCCCTGGTGCAGGCCGCCAGCCAGCAGCCGGTGCCCGACAAGCCGGTGCTGAAGTCCAGCGCCGATTTCAGGATCCTGGGCAAGCCGACGCGCCGCCTGGACACGCCGGCCAAGGTCAACGGCACGGCCAAGTTCGGCATCGATGCGCGGGTCGACGGCATGCTGGTCGCGGTGATGGCGCGCGCGCCCGGCGCCGGCATCAAGCCCAAGCCCTATGACGAGGCCAAGGCGCGCGCCGTCAAGGGCGTGCAGGCGGTGATCGCGATCCCCAGCGGCGTGGCCGTGCTGGCCGATGGCTACTGGGCCGCGCGCCAGGGCCGCGACGCGCTGGCGGTGGAATGGGAGCTGGGCGCGCAGGCCGGGCTGTCGGCCGACAAGGTCAGCGCGCAGCTGGGCAGCGCGGCCGATGGCGCCGCCGCCATCGCGGCCCAGGCCGGCGACGCCAAGGCGGCGCTCGCGGCCGCCGGCGCCGCGGTGCTGAAGGCCAGCTACGAGGTGCCCTACCTGGCCCATGCCTGCATGGAGCCGCTGAACTGCCTGGCCTGGGTACAAAAGGCTCCGGGGGGCGACGAGGTGACGATCTGGGCCGGCACGCAGAGCCAGGGGCCGTCGCAGGGCATTCTCGGCCAGGTGGCCCAGGTCACGCCGGCCAAGGTCAAGGTCAACACCCTGCTGCTGGGCGGGGGCTTCGGCCGGCGCTTCGCGCCCGACTTCACGATCGACGCCACCCTGCTGTCCAAGGCCAGCGGTCGGCCGGTCAAGCTGATCTACACCCGCGAGGACGACATGGCCGCCGGCTACTACCGCCCGGCCTCGCTGGTGCGCTTCGAGGGCGCACTGGACGGCAAGGGCAGCATCGGCGCGCTGCGCGCCGACATCGGCAGCCCCTCGATCATGGCCGCCTCGGGCTTCATGAAGATCCCGGAGAACGGCGTCGACGCGATGGCGGTCGAGGGCCTGGCCGACCAGCCCTACGCGATCCCGCATCTGCGCATCGCCTATGGTCGCGCCGAGCCCGGGCCGCAGGTCTGGTTCTGGCGCTCGGTCGGGCATTCGCAGAACGCCTTCTTCCTCGAGAGCTTCATCGACGAGCTGGCCGTTGCGGCCAAGGCCGATGCGCTGCAGTTCCGCCTGAAGCTGCTGGCCGCCAAGCCGCGCCATCGCGCGGTGCTGGAGGCCGCCGCGGCCAAGGCCGGCTGGGGCAAGCCGCTGCCCAAGGGCCACCACCATGGCATCGCGGTGGCGGAGAGCTTCGGCACCTATGTGGCCGAGGTGGCCGAGGTCTCGGTGGCCGAGGACGGCACCCCGCGCGTGCACCGGGTCACGGCCGCGGTGGACTGCGGCCAGACCGTCAACCCGCTGACGATCCAGCGCCAGATCGAGGGCGCGATCGTCTACGGCCTGTCGGCCGCGCTCTACGGCAAGATCACCTACAAGGACGGCCGGGTCGAGCAGGGCAACTTCCACGACTACCCGGTGCTGCGCATGAACGAGATGCCGCAGGTGGAGGTGCTGATCCTGCCCAGCAAGGAAGCGCCCGGCGGCATCGGCGAACCCGGCACGCCGCCGATCGCGCCGGCCGTCACCAACGCGATCTTCGCCGCCACCGGCAAGCGCGTGCGCAGCCTGCCGATCGATACCGCGGCGCTGAAGAAGACGAGCGCCTGAGACCAGGCGTGGGCCGACGGCGGCGGGCGGATGCCGGCCGCTAAGCGCCGCGCAGACGCCCGACCAGCTCGCGCACCACGCCCAGGCCCTCGCTGCCCAGCAGACTGGCGCGCAGCAGGCAGGCGCGCTCCAGCTCGCGCAGGCGCCAGCCGAATTCGCCGATCAGCGCCGGCAGCTCTCGGCGCAGCCGCGCATCGCCCTGCTGGGCCAGGTCGGCCAGCAGCTCCCGCGGCCCCAGCGCGTCCAGGCCCGCGCTGGAGAACGAGGCCTGGATGCGCTGCAGCCGGCGCTGCCCCTGCTCCAGCACCGCGCGCAGTTCCGGCCCCGCCTCGCCGAGGCGGTGCTCCATCCAGTCCTGCTGGCCGCGAAAGCGTTCCAGCATCTGCGCGATGTCCTCCACCTGCGTGCCCAGCTCGGCCGCCGCCTGCTGTTGCTGGGACTCCAGCCACAGCGCCATCTCGCTGCTGCCGCGCAGCGCCGCGTAGACCAGCTCCAGCAGGGCCGGGCTGAATTCGCCGGGGATCAGCTTGGCGGCCACGCTGGCGCGCATCAGCGGGCCGACGCCGGCCTCGACCAGGCCGGTCAGCCATTCGGCCGCGGCCAGGATCTGGGCCGGCAGGCCGAACTGCTCGTCAGCCAGGCCGCGCGGGTAGCCGAAGCCGTCCAGCCGCTCGTGATGGCACAGCACCGCCTCGGCCACCACCGGCCCGGCGCCCTCCATCGTCGACAGCACCCGGTAGCCGATCACCGGATGGCTGGCGATCTGGCGCCATTGCTGCGGCTCCAGCACGCGGCTGCGATCCAGCAGCGCCGGGTCGATATAGAGTTCGCCGACATCGTGCACCAGGCCCGCCAGCGCCAGGCGCCGCTGCAGCCCGGTCTGGCCCGGCAGCAGGCGGCGCGCCAGGGCCAGCGCCAGCAGCGCGACGCCGCAGGCATGGTCCAGCCGGTCGCCCTGCTGGTCGGCATAGACGGTCAGCAGCGATTGCAGCGCCGGACTCAGGCCGAGACGGCCCAGGGCCTGGGGCAGGTTCTCCTCGGCATCGGGCGCATCGAGCGCCAGGGCCAGGCCGTGGCGGGCCAGCAGGCTCTCGGCCTGTTCGGCCAGGCGCTGCGGCGTGATGCCGTCGGCCATGCTGAGGCAGTCCTCCAGCGGCCGCGCCAGCTTGTGCTGCAGCAGGCGCTCGCGCATGCCGGGCTCGATGCGCGCGCCCTTGGCCAGCAGCTTGACGCCGCTGCCGCTGACGATGTCGGCGCTGGCGCGCAGCTCATGCCGGTCCGCGCTGGCGGCCATATGGCCCAGGTAATGCGGATTGACGCTCCCGACCTCGTCGCCCGGCTCCGCCGGCACGGCGAGCGTCTCGCCTGCTTGTTCTTGCACGGTGACACACCATGGCAGTTCTTCGATGCCCCGATTGTCACCCGGTCTCCATGACAGGCCGGGACGCTGATCGCCCCGGCGATCAGCGCCTCAGGCCGCGGCCTCGGCCGGCGGGTAGCCGGCCTCGCCCAGCGCCCGGGCCAGCTCGGCGCGCTCGAGCCGGCTGTCGATCGCGACGCGGCGCGCCTCGCGGTCGAACTGCAGGGTGGCCGCCGCGTCGAGCTCGCGCACGGTTTCGGTGACGGTGGCGACGCAATGGCCGCAGCTCATGTCGGGCAGGTGGAACTGGTGTTGTGGCTGGCTCATCGAAAACTCCTTGTAGAAGAAGATCAGGAAAACAATGTACTCAGCTTAATCCTTGCCATGATGGCAAGGTCAAGTCCCGCGCCGCCGGCAGAAAACGCTTGACCTTGCCATGATGTCAAGGTCGAACATGCGATCCATGAACAGCATCCCCACCTCATTGACCCTGCCGATCGACGGCATGACCTGTGCCTCCTGCGTCAAGCGGGTCGAAAAGGCGCTGAAGGCCGTGCCCGGCGTGCAGGACGCCCAGGTCAACCTGGCCACCGAGGCCGCCAGCATCGCCGGCGCGCCCGCGCTGGACGCGCTGCAGGCCGCGATCGAGAAGGCCGGCTACGCGCTGCGCCAACAAGACCTGACCCTGTCGGTCGAGGGCATGACCTGCGCCTCCTGCGTCGGCCGGGTCGAGAAGGCGCTGAAGAAGGTGCCGGGCGTGGCCGCCGCCGAGGTCAACCTCGCTACCGAGACCGCCCAGGTGCGGCTGCTGGCCGGCACCGATCCGGCCGCGCTGCTGGGCGCGGTGGCCAAGGCCGGCTACCAGGCCCGGCTGCAGGGCGGCGCGGCGGCCGCAGCGCAGGAACCCAAGCCGGCTTGGCAGGCCAGCGGCGGTCCGGTGCTGGTGGCGGCGCTGCTGTCGCTGCCGCTGGTGCTGCCGATGCTGGCCATGCCCTTCGGCGTGCACTGGATGCTGCCGGGCTGGCTGCAGCTGCTGCTGGCCGCACCGGTGCAGTTCTGGCTCGGCGCGCGCTTCTACCGCGCCGGCTGGGCCGCGCTGCGCGCCGGCAGCGGCAATATGGATCTGCTGGTCGCGCTGGGCACCAGCGCCGCCTTCGGCCTGAGCCTGTGGCTGATGTGGCAGGGCGACGGCGGCCATGCGCTGTATTTCGAATCGGCCGCGGTCGTGATCACCCTGGTGCTGCTGGGCAAATGGCTGGAGGCGCGCGCCAAGCGCCAGACCACCGCCGCGATCCGCGCGCTGCAGGCGCTGCAGCCGCAGACCGCGCGCGTGCGCCGGGACGGCGTCGAGCAGGAGCTGCCGCTGGCCGCGCTGCGCCTGGGCGACGAGGTGATCGTGCGCCCCGGCGAGCGCATCCCGGTCGACGGCGAGCTGCTGGAGGGCCGCAGCCAGGTGGACGAATCGCTGATCACCGGCGAGAGCCTGCCGGTCGAGAAGGCGCCGGGCAGCCGCCTGGTCGGCGGCAGCGTCAACGGCGAGGGCCTGCTGCGCCTGCGCTGCACCGCGCTGGGCGCCGAATCGACCCTGGCCCGCATCGCCCGCATGGTCGAGCAGGCCCAGGGCCACAAGGCACCGATCCAGCGCCTGGTCGACCAGGTCAGCGCGGTGTTCGTGCCGGTGGTGATCCTGATCGCCATCGCCACCCTGCTGGGCTGGGGCTTCGCCACCGGCGACTGGGAGCGCGCGCTGCTGAACGCGGTGGCCGTGCTGGTGATCGCCTGCCCCTGCGCGCTGGGCCTGGCGACGCCGGCCGCCATCATGGCCGGCACCGGCGTGGCCGCGCGGCGCGGCATCCTGATCAAGGACGCCGAGGCGCTGGAGCATGCGCACCGCCTGCAGCTGGTGGCCTTCGACAAGACCGGCACCCTGACCGAAGGCAAGCCGCGCCTGGTCGCGGCCGAGGGCGACGCGGATCTGCTGCGCCTGGCCGCCGCGCTGCAGGCCGGCAGCGAGCATCCGCTGGCCCATGCGGTGCGGGACGCGGTCAAGGCGCAAGCCGAGCTCGCCGTGCCCGCCGCGACGGATCTGCAGGCGGTGGCCGGCCGCGGTCTGCGCGCCCGGGTCGAGGGGCAAGACCTGGCCCTGGGCAGCAGCCGCTTCATGCGCGAGCTGGGCGTGGACCTGGCGCCCTGGCTGGCCCGCGCCGAGCTGCTGCAGGACGAGGGCCGCACCGTCTCCTGGCTGGCCGCGGTCGGCGCCGCACCGCGCCTGATCGGTCTGCTGGCCTTCGGCGACGCGCTCAAGCCCGAGGCCGCCGCGGCGGTGGCGGCGCTGCACGAGCAGGGCATCCGCATCGCCCTGGTCAGCGGCGACAACCGCGGCGCGGCCGAGCGAGTGGCGCGCGAGCTGGGCATCGACGAGGTGCGCGCCGAGGTGCTGCCGGAGGACAAGGCGCGCATCGTCGGCGAACTCAAGGACGGCGGGCGCCGCGCGGTCGCGATGGTCGGCGACGGCATCAACGACGCGCCGGCCCTGGCCGCGGCCGACGTGGGCCTGGCGATGGCGACCGGCACCGAGGTCGCGATGGCCGCGGCCGGCATCACCCTGATGCGCGGCAACCCGGCCCTGGTAGCCGATGCGATCGCGATCTCCAAGAAGACCTACGCGAAGATCCGCCAGAACCTGTTCTGGGCCTTCATCTACAACCTGGTGGGCATCCCGCTGGCCGCCTTTGGCCTGCTGAACCCGGTGATCGCCGGGGCCGCAATGGCGCTGTCCAGCGTCTCGGTGGTCGGTAACGCGCTGCTGCTCACGCGCTGGAAGGGCAAGGCGACATGACGATGATGAACATCAGCGAGGCAGCCAGCCGCTCGGGCATCTCGGCCAAGATGCTGCGGCATTACGAGTCCCTTGGCCTGCTGCCGCCGGTGGCGCGCACCGAATCGGGCTATCGGCAGTACGACGCCAAGGACGTGCACACCCTGCGCTTCATCCGCCGCGCGCGCGACCTGGGCTTCTCCATCGCCGAGATCGGCGAACTGCTCAAGCTCTGGCAGAACCGCCAGCGCAGCAGCGCCGAGGTCAAGCGCATCGCGCTGGCCCATGTGGCCGACCTGGAGCGCCGCCTGGCCGAGATGGAGGCGATGAAGCGCACCCTGCAGGAGCTGGCCGGCTGCTGCCATGGCGACGAGCGGCCCGACTGCCCGATCCTCGATGGCCTCGCGGCCATGCCATGATCGCGGCATGAACGCTGCACCCCGCCCCCTGACCCTCCTGGCCCTGTCCGGCAGCCTGCGCCGGGCCTCCTTCAACACCGCGCTGCTGCGCGCCGCCGCGGACCTGTGCCCCGCGGGCGTGCGCCTGGAGCTGCGCACCCTGCATGGCGTGCCGGTCTATGACGGCGACCTGGAGGCCGAGCAGGGCACGCCGGCGCCGGTGCTGGACCTGCGCGAGGCGATCCGCGCCGCCGACGGTCTGCTGATCGCGACGCCCGAGTACAACAACTCGATTCCCGGCGTGCTGAAGAACGGCCTGGACTGGGTCTCGCGCCCGCCGGCCGAGGGCAAGAAGGCCTTCTTCGGCAAACCGACCGCGGTGCTGGGCGCCACGCCCGGCGGCTTCGGCACGGTGCAGAGCCAGGACGCGCTGCTGTCGGTGCTGCGCACCCTGCAGGTCGAGATGTGGTTCGGCGGCCGGCTGATGGTCTCGCGCGCCAACACCCTGTTCGACGCCGAAGGCCGGCTGACCGACGCGGCGCTGCAGGGCCAGCTGCGCGACTTCCTCGCCGGCTTCAGCGCCCAGATCCGCCGGGGAGACCGCGATGAGTGACGGCCCCTTGGTGATCGAACGCATCGCGGCACATCGCGGCGAGGTCGGCGGCCTGCCGATCGCGCGCGCCCTGCCGGTGGCGCAGCGCCGCACCATCGGCGCCTGGTGCTTCCTGGACCATGCCGGCCCGGCGCGCACGCCGCCCGGCCAGGGCATGCGCGTCGCGCCGCATCCGCATACCGGCCTGCAGACCTTCAGCTGGATGATGGAGGGCGAGGTGCTGCATCGCGACAGCCTGGGCACCGTGCAGCTGCTGCAGCCGGGCCAGGTCAATCTGATGACCGCCGGCAGCGGCATCTGCCATTCCGAGGAGGCGCAGAGCGAGGACATGCACCTGGCCCAGCTGTGGATCGCGCTGCCGAACAGCCGCCGCTTCGGCCCGGCCGCCTTCGAGCACCACGCGGCGCTGCCACGCTTCGAGCGCGGTGGCTTCGCGCTGACCCTGCTGGTCGGCGAGCATGCCGGCCTGGTCGCGCCGCCCACCGTCTATTCGCCGCTGCTGGGCCTGGACCTGCTCAGCGAGGCAGCCGCCGCGGCCGAACTGGACCTGCGCGCCGACTTCGAGCATGGCCTGATGGTCACCGAGGGCGAGCTGCTGCTGGAACTGGCCGATGGCCAGGCCGAGACCCTGACGCCCGGCGGCCTGCTCTACCTGCCACCAGGCCCCAGGCAGCTCACCCTGCGCAGCCAGGGCCGTGCCCGCGCGCTGCTGCTGGGCGGCACGCCGCTGGCCGAGGACGAAAAGCCGCTGCTGTGGTGGAACTTCGTCGGCCGCACGCCCGACGAGATCCGCCAGTCCGCGGCCGACTGGAACGCCGGCGCCGGTGACTTCGGCAGCGTCACCGGCTTCGACGGCGAGCGCCTGCTGGCGCCGGCGGTGCCGCCGCTGCGCGCCCGCTGACGCGGGCGCGGTTCAGACGAACCGGCCCGTCTGGAAATCCCGCACCGCCTGCATCAGCTCGGCCTGCGTGTTCATGACAAACGGGCCGTACTGCGCGATCGGCTCGCCCAGCGGCTTGCCGGCGATCAGGATCGCGCGGGTCGGTTCGTCGCCGGCCGTCAGCCGCACGCCGTCGCTGCCCGCCTGGTTGGCCAGGATCGCCATGCGCTGGGCCGGCACCAGGCAGCCGGTGTCGGGAAAGCGCAGCGCGCCGCGGTAGACATAGACAAAGGCGTTGTGCGTGTCCGGCAGCGCCTGCTCGAAGCTGGCGCCGGCCGGCAGGTGCAGGTCCAGGTACAGCGGCTCGGTGTGCTCGCGCTGCACCGCGCCGGCCACGCCATGGCTCGCGCCGGCGATCACGCGCACCTGGACGCCCGCGTCCGTCGTGAACTCGGGGATGTCCTGGGTCTGGATGTCGCGGTACCAGGGCTCGCGCATCTTGTCCTGGGCGGGCAGGTTCAGCCAGAGCTGGAAGCCTTCCATGCGGCCCTCTTCCTGCTCCGGCAGCTCGCTGTGGATCACGCCGCGGCCGGCGGTCATCCATTGCACGCCGCCGTTGCCCAGCAAGCCCTCATGGCCGGCCGAGTCGCGATGGCGCATGCGGCCTTCCAGCATGTAGGTGACGGTCTCGAAGCCGCGATGCGGATGGTCGGGGAAGCCGGCGATGTAATCGTCGGCCTCATCCGAGCCGAAGGCATCCAGCATCAGGAAGGGGTCCAGGCGGCGCTGCAGATTCTGGGTCAGCACGCGGGTCAGCTTGACGCCGGCGCCATCGCTGGTCGCCTGCCCGGCGACCAGGCGCTCCACCGCGCGTGGCTGGCTCAGCAGCCGCGGCTGGTTCAGGGTGGTGCTGCTCATGGTCGTTGCTCCTTCTTCTTTCTGTCGAATGTTGGCTTGATTGGCGGGTTGATTGATTAGACCGTCGCGGGGGCGAACAGCTCGGCGATCTGGCGGCGCGCGCCGGCCACGCCGGCGGCCTCGGCCTCCGGGCCCATGCCCAGGCCTTCGGCATAGACGAACTGCACATCGCTCATGCCCATGAAGCCCAGCACGGTGCGCAGATAGCCGGTGATGCCATCGCTGGGCTGGCCGCGATGCAGGCCGCCGCTGGCGACGACCACATAGACCTTCTTGCCCTTGACCAGGCCCTCGGGGCCGTTGGCGGTGTAGCGGAAGGTGGCGCCGGCGCGGGCCACCGCGTCGATCCAGTTCTTCAGCTGGCTGGGCACGCCGAAGTTGATCATCGGGGTCGCGATCACGATCACGTCCTGGGCCTGCAGCTCGTCGATCAGCGCGTCATTGGCGGCGACGCGGGCGGCCTGTTCGGCGCTGCGCTGCTCGGCCGGGGTGAACAGCGCGCCCAGCGCGGCCTCGTCCATCGCCGGATGCGGGTTCTGGCCCAGGTCGCGCACCGTCAGGGCGGCGCCGGCATATTGCTCTTGCAGCGCCGCGACCAGCTCGGTCGCCAGGCGGGTGGAGAAGGAACCCTGGCCGTCCTGGACACGGCGGGCGCTGGAATTGATTTGCAGGATCTTGCTCATGGTGATTGCTCCGGTAGAGAGGTTGGGTCGTTCGATGACGATGAGCTCACTGTATTTGCCGCACTGACACAACGGAAGGCGTCAATCTGGATAAGATCGTTCCAAAAATGGAACAATCAAACCCATCATGAGCCTGGATGCCGACGATCTGCTGCTGTTCTCCCGGGTGATGGAGGCCGGCAGCTTCAGCCGCGCGGCCGAGCGCATGCAGCTGCCCAAGTCCACGCTGTCGCGCCGCCTCTCGGCGCTGGAGCAGCGCCTGGGCGAGAAGCTGCTGCAGCGCAGCACCCGGCGCCTCGCGCTGACCGAGTTCGGCGAGGGCGTGCTGGACCATGCGCGCGCGGTGGCGGCCGAGGTGGACGGCGCGCTGGCCCTGGCCCTGCACCGCCAGCAGCGCCCGACCGGCCGGCTACGCGTCTCGATGCCGCATGACCTGGCGAACGCGGCGCTGGCCTCGATGCTGAGCCAGTTCGCGCTCGACTATCCGGAGGTGCAGCTGGAGATCGACCTCTCGCCGCGCCGCGTCGACCTGATCGCCGAGGGCTTCGACCTGGCGGTGCGCATGGGCGAGCTACCCGAGGACAGCCAGCTGGCCGCGCGCCGCCTGGCGCTGTTCACCGGCGGCCTCTATGCCGCCCCCGCCTATCTGGCGCGCGAGGGCGAGCCCCAGCTGCCCGAGGGCCTGAGCAGCATGCATGGGCTGATGATCCTGTCGCGCAACGGCGATGCCGTGCCCTGGCAACTGGTCCGCGGCGAGGGCGCGGCGCGCGAGGAATGGCGCGGCGCGCCGGAGAAGCGCAGCCTGATCAACGGCCCCGATGTGCTGCTGCAGCTGGCCTGTGCCGGGGTCGGCATCACCGCGGTGGCCGACCATTTCGCGCGCGAGCCGCTGGCGCGCGGCGAGCTGGTGCGCGTGCTGCCCCACTGGAGCCTGGCGCCGGTGCCCTGCTGGGCGGTGTTCCCGGAGCGGCGCCTGATGCCGCTGCGCAGCCGGCTCTTCATCGAGGCGCTGGCCGAGCGCCTGTCCGGCTGCCCGGGCCAGTAGGCCGATCGCCTTTTACTCGGCGCGGAAGCCCACCTCGACCACCGCGCTGCGCGCCTGCGTGATCGGCGCGAAGCGCCAGCGGTTCACCGCGTCGAGCACGCCGCGCACCAGGCGCGGATGGCTGCTCTTGACGGCCTCGGCGTCGCGCACCGAGCCGTCCGGCTGCACGGTGAAGCGCACCGTCACCGAGCCGCCGCGGTCCTGCAGCACCCGGCGCGGGAACTCCGGTTCGACCCGCTCCACCAGGGTCAGCGCCTCCTCGACCGGCTCCGGCGGCGGGGGTGGTGGGGTCACCGCACGGGCCGCCTGGGCCGTGGGCGGCGGCAGCACCGGCTGGGCGCTGGTCGTGGCCATCGCCACCAGCTGATCGGCCGAGGCGGCCGGGGCAGGCGCGGCGGCCACAGCGGGCTCGGCCGGCTTCGCGACCGGGGCGGCCGCAGCAGCCGGCGGCGTTGCCGCGCGGGCGCTCGCCACCGGTGGCGGCGCAGCAGCCGGCTTGGCCGCCGGCACGGGCGCAGCCTGGGTCGATTGCTGCGCCTTGGCCGCCTTGTCGGCCTTCTCCGCCTTGTCCGCGTGGAAGCGGATCCATTGGTAGACCTTGTCCGCGTCGCGCTTGGCGCGTTCGGAATCGCTGAGCTTGGCCTTGCCGGCCAGGTCGCCCAGCTCCTGGGCGCCAGCCGGCATCGCCGCGGCCAGGGCCAGAACCAGGCTGGCGCCGATCCAGCCGGCCAGCTTCTTGTGATGACGCTCGGAACCCATCCCCCATCCCTCCCAGGTTGTGACGACAGCTGCAACAGCGGCGCAGTGTGGGCGGGTGTCGCCCCGGCGACAAGCGGGTTTGCGCGCAGCCGGCGTCAGAGATTTCACATCTGCATAGTTCTTGAGCCCTATACTGCGTGCCTGCTCCGGGGTGCCCTGTTGCGTCTTGTTTCCTTTCGGGGGAGCGCTGGCGTCGGGCTGAGATGTGGTGGAAGCCATGGTCCCGCTGAACTTGATCCGGTTTGTACCGGCGTAAGAAGAGCCTGCTCCCATCCGCTGGGCGCGGGCCCTGGACCGATCCAGGGCCGAGGAAGACTGTTGCGGCGCCATCGCCCCTTCTCCTCCCCTCCTGTGTTCGCCCGTCCTCGGCCCCGTCGCCCCGCGTCCCCGGGGCAATCGTTCGTTCCAGCGCCCGCACATCCGCCTCAGGGCCGGCCTTCGGAGTCCCCACTTCCGAAGGATCGACGCATGAACGCACGCACCAACGAACCCACCACGCTGGCACAGAGCATTGCCCTGAGCCGCGAGCCGCTGCCCGCTTCCAGCAAGACCCATGTGGCCGGCACCCTGCATCCCGAGCTGCGCGTGCCGATGCGCGCGATCGCGCTGACCAATGGCGAGACCATCACCGTCTACGACGCCTCCGGCCCCTACACCGACCCGCAGGCCGCGATCGACGTCAAGCGCGGCCTGCCGACGCCGCGCGCCGCCTGGGTCGAGGCAAGACATGACACCGAGGCCTACGAGGGCCGCGCGATCCAGCTGATCGACGACGGCCTGCGCGACCAGGAGCAGCAGCTGCGCTTGCGCGAACTGAGCGCCGGCCTGCAGCGCCAGCCGCGCCGCGCCAAGTCCGGCGCCAACGTGACCCAGCTGCACTACGCGCGCCGCGGCATCGTGACGCCCGAGATGGAATATGTCGCGATCCGCGAGAACCAGCGCTTCGAGTGGATGCGCGAGTACCAGGCCGATGCCGAGCGCGAGGCGCGCCTGCGCGGCAACGCTTTCGGCGCCAGCATCCCCGAGATCATCACGCCCGAGTTCGTGCGCGACGAGGTGGCGCGCGGCCGCGCCATCATCCCGGCCAACATCAACCACACCGAGCTGGAGCCGATGGCGATCGGCCGCAACTTCCTGGTCAAGGTCAACGCCAATATCGGCAACTCGGCGGTGACCTCCTCGATCGAGGAAGAGGTCGAGAAGATGGTCTGGGCGACGCGCTGGGGCGCGGACACGGTGATGGACCTCTCGACCGGCCGCAACATCCACACCACGCGCGACTGGATCGTGCGCAACAGCGCGGTGCCGATCGGCACCGTGCCGATCTACCAGGCGCTGGAGAAGGTCGGCGGCGTCGCCGAGGACCTCACCTGGGCGCTGTTCCGCGACACCCTGATCGAGCAGGCCGAACAGGGCGTCGACTACTTCACCATCCACGCCGGCCTGCGCCTGCCCTTCGTGCCGATGACGGTCAAGCGCCGCACCGGCATCGTCTCGCGCGGCGGCTCGATCCTGGCCAAGTGGTGCATCGCGCACCACCAGGAGAACTTCCTCTACACGCATTTCGAAGAGATCTGCGAGATCATGAAGGCCTACGACGTCAGCTTCTCGCTGGGCGACGGCTTGCGCCCCGGCTCGCTGGCCGATGCCAACGACGAGGCCCAGTTCGCCGAGCTGCGCACCCTGGGCGAGCTGACCAAGATCGCCTGGAAGCATGATGTGCAGACCATGATCGAGGGCCCCGGCCATGTGCCGATGCACCTGATCCAGGCCAACATGACCGAGCAGCTGAAGCACTGCGACGAGGCGCCGTTCTACACCCTGGGCCCGCTGACCACCGACATCGCGCCCGGCTACGACCACATCACCAGCGGCATCGGCGCCGCGATGATCGGCTGGTTCGGCTGCGCGATGCTCTGCTATGTCACGCCCAAGGAGCATCTGGGCCTGCCGGACCGCGACGACGTCAAGGCCGGCCTGATGGCCTACAAGATCGCCGCCCATGCGGCCGACATCGCCAAGGGCCACCCGGGCGCGCGCGCGCGCGACGACGCGCTCTCCAAGGCCCGCTTCGACTTCCGCTGGACCGACCAGTTCAACCTCGGCCTGGACCCCGACACCGCGCGCGAGTTCCACGACGAGACATTACCCAAGGACAGCGCCAAGGTCGCGCATTTCTGTTCGATGTGCGGCCCGAAGTTCTGCTCGATGAAGATCACGCAGGAGGTGCGGGAGTACAGCGAGGGCATGGCGGCCAAGAGCGCCGAGTTCAAGGCGCAGGGCGGCGAGCTCTACATCCCGATCAAGACCGGGGCGTAAGCGCCATGGCGAAGATCGCGATCGCCGGCGCCGGCCTGGCCGGGCGTCTGCTCGCCTGGGCACTGGCGCGCGCCGGCCATGCGGTGCAGGTCTTCGACCCGGCGCCGGGGCCGGAGCCCCGCTTCGACGGCCAGGGCGCGGCCGCCTTCACCGCCGCCGGCATGCTGAGCCCGCTGGCCGAGCAGGAATGCGGCGGCGGCGCCGAGGTCGCGCGCCTGGGCTGGGACTCGCTGGCGCTCTGGCCCGCCATCGTCGCCGCGCTGCCGGCGCCGGCGCCGCGCCTGCGCGTCGACGGCAGCCTGCTGCTGGCCCATGGCGCGGACCGCGGCGCCGCGGCGCGCGCGCTGGCCCGCATGCCCGGCGCGCAAGCCCTGACCCCGGCCGAGCTGCGCGAGCTGGAGCCCGCGCTGGCACCCTCCGGGCTGCTGGCCTGGCTGCTGCCCGGCGAGGGCCTGATCCATCCGGTCGAGGCGATGGCCGCGCTGCAGCGCGGCGCGGCCGCGGTGCGCTGGCATTGGGGCCGGCGGGTCGAGCAGGTGCTGCCGGGCCGGCTGCATTTCGGCGCCGGCCAGGCCGCGCTGGAGGCCGACTGGTGCGTGGACGCGCGCGGCCTGGGCGCCCGCCCGCCGCTGCCGCTGCGCGGCGTGCGCGGCGAGGTCATCGCGCTGCAGCTGCCCGACCACGGCCTGCGCCGGCCGCTGCGCCTGCTGCATCCGCGTCATCGCGTCTATCTGGTGCCGCGCAGCGCGCATGAGCTGGTGATCGGCGCCAGCGAGATCGAAAGCGAGGACCGCAGCCCGGTCAGCCTGCAGAGCGCCGTCGAGCTGATGGCCGCGGCCCACAGCCTGCTGCCCGCGCTGGGCGAGGCCCGCATCACCCGGCTCGACCGCAACCTGCGCCCCGCCCTGCCCGACAACCTGCCCTTCACCCACCTGGAACCCGGCCTGATGCGGCTCAACGGCCTGTACCGCCATGGCTGGCTGCTGGCCCCGGCCCTGGTGCAGCGCCTGCTCGCCGCCAGCGGCCTGGCCAGCCTGGAACATCCCCGATGAACATCACCATCCATTTCGACGAAAAGACGCTGCAGGTGCCCGCCGGCACCACCCTGGCCGCGCTGCTGGAGGCGCAGCGGCGCACGCCGGAAAGCGTCGCCACCGCGCTGAACGGCCTGTTCGTGCCGCGCGAGGCAAGACCCGACACCGTGCTGGGCCACGGCGACCAGATCCTCTTGTTCAAACCCATCGTCGGAGGCTGAATGCCCCACCCCCTACGCGCTGCGCGCGCCCCCTCAAGGGGGCGGCCCCGACCGCCCGGCCAAGCCGGATCGGCGGAGCCCGCTCGGCCATGCACCCTTTTCCTGCGTCGCCAAGCACACGACACAGGCTGGAGCTCTCGAAATGCACAGCAACAACGATGACGCGCTTGTGATTGACGGCGTCGCGCTGAACAGCCGCTTCTTCCTCGGCAGCGCCGGCTACCCCAGCCCGCAGCTGCTGGACGAGGCGATCCGCGCGGCCGGCACGCAGGTGCTGACCGTCGGCCTGAAGCGCACCCTGCAGGCCGGCGACAACGGCGCCATCGCCCAGGCCCTGGCCACCGCGCAGGCCCAGGGCGCGCGGCTGCTGCCCAACACCGCGGGTTGCCGCAGCGCGCGTGAGGCCGTCGCGCTGGCGCAGATGGCGCGCGAACTCTACGGCACCCGCTGGATCAAGCTGGAGGTGATCGGCGACGAGCACACCCTGCAGCCCGATCCCTTCGAGCTGCTTAGCGCCGCGACCACCCTGGTCAAGGACGGCTTCACCGTGTTTCCCTACTGCACCGAGGACCTGATCCTCGGTCGGCGCCTGCTGGAGGACGCCGGCTGCGCGCTGCTGATGCCCTGGGGGGCGCCGATCGGCTCCGGCCAGGGGTTGGTGCACCTGGCCGCGCTGCGGCGCCTGCGCGAGCGCCTGCCCGACACCGTGCTGGTGATCGATGCCGGCCTCGGCGCGCCCTCGCAGGCGGCGCAGGCGCTGGAGCTGGGCTTCGACGCGGTGCTGCTGAACAGCGCGGTGGCGCAGGCGCGCGAGCCGGTCGCGATGGCCGGAGCCTTCCGCGACGCGGTGCGTGCCGGCCGCCAGGCCTATCGCGCCGGCCTGATGGCGCCGCAGGATTTCGCGGTCGCCTCGACCCCGGTTTCCGGCCACGCCTTCCTGCTGGGGAACTGACGATGCCGCTGCTGCCCCACCCCAGCCTGCCCAGCCCCTGGGCCGAGGCGCCCGAGCCCGAGACGAGCACGCTGCCGCCCTGGACGCAAGACCCGACCCCGCCGGTGGTCTGGAGCATCGCCGGCACCGACAGCGGCGGCGGCGCCGGCCTCGCCGCCGACATCCGCGCCGCCGCGGCGCTGGGCGTGCATCTGTGCCCGGTGCCGGCGGCGATCACCGCGCAGAACTCGCGCGGCGTGGCCGCCGTCTACCCGCTGCCGCCCGAACAGCTGCGCGCCCAGCTGCAGGCCCTGGCCGAGGATCTGCCGCCGCGCGTGATCAAGACCGGGCTGCTGGCCAGCGTCGCGGCCGTCGAGCTGCTGGCCGAGGCCCTGGACCGGCTGCGCGCGCGCCATGGCCGCATCGACCTGGTGGTCGACCCCGTGCTGGGCGCCAGCGCCGGTGGCGCGGCCTTCGCCACGACCGAGCTGATCGAGGCCTACCGCCGCCTGCTGCTGCCGCGCTGCACCCTGCTGACGCCGAACCGGCGCGAGGCCGAACGCCTGCTGCTCCGAGCCGGCGAGAGCGCGCCTGCGCTGGCCGCCGGGCTGAAGGCGCTGGGCGCGCAGGCGGTCTGCATCACCGGCGGCGACGATCGCGAGGGGCCGGGCACGCAAGACCTGGCCCTGGACTGGATCGATGCGCCGCTCGATCCGGCGGCACCGGCGCTGGGTGCCGCCAGCGGCTGGCTGGCCCTGCCGCGCCTGCCCTCGGCCCATCACCATGGCAGCGGTTGCAGCTTCGCCAGCGCCGCGGCCGGCGCGCTGGCGCGCGGCTTCGCGCTGCCCGACGCGCTGGTGCTGGCCAAGATGGCCGCCTGGTGCGCGGTGCGCGACGGCCATGCCGCGGGCCAGGGCGCCGGCCCGGTGCGCGCGACGCCGACCTTCGTGGCCGAGCCGGCCGCGATGCCGCTGCTGAGTTTCGGCGACGAGCCGCTGGACGCGGCCACGCTGGCGCGCTGGCTTGGCATGCTGCGAGGCGAGGCCGGCGCGGCCCCGCATGCCGCGGGCCTCTACGCGATCACCGAGAAGCCCGAACAGGTCGCGGCGCTGGCGGCCTCGGGCCTGTTCGCCCATCTGCAGCTGCGCATCAAGGGCTCAGATGCAACGGCCCTGCGCGCCGCGATCGCGCAGGCGCGGGCCGGCTCACAGGGCCGGGCGCAGCTGTGGATCAACGACCATTGGGCGCTGGCGCTGGAGGCCGGCGCCGAGGCGCTGCACCTGGGCCAGGAGGACTGGGCCGCGCTGGACGGATCGGCGCGCGCCGAGCTGCTGGGCCGCAGCGCGGCCGGCCGCCTGCGGCTGGGCCTCTCCAGCCACAGCCTGTGGGAGCTGGCGCGGGCGCGCTCGCTGGCGCCGGCCTATATCGCCTGCGGGCCGCTCTGGCCGACCAGCACCAAGGCCATGCCCTGGCTACCGCAGGGTCTGGCCCAGCTGGCCTGGTGGGCGCACATGGCCGGCCGGCCGGTGGTGGGCATCGGCGGCCTGCTGAGGCCGAACCAGATCGGCGCGGTGGCGCGGGCCGGGGCGGCGAACGCCTGCCTGGTGCGCGCGGCCGATGCCGGCCCCGAGAGCTGGCGGGCCTGCGCGACCGCCTGGAACGAGGCCTGAGATCGGCTCAGCGTGGCCGGCCCAGGCGCCAGCGGCCCTGCTCGTCCTTGCAGGCGTTCCACAGCGCCGTCTTCTCGGCGTAGCGCTTGGAATGCAGCCAGAAGCGGATGCTTCGGCAGGGCTGGCCGTTCTTCGCGGTCGAGCTGCCCTGCACCAGGAAGCGGCCGCCGGCGCCGGTGGCCGGGTTGTCCCAGCGCACCGGGGCCGGCTCGCCCTCGGCGTTCAGCGACTGGGCCGCGGCGGCGAGCAGCAGTCGCAGGTCCTCGTCGTCGAAATCCTCGGCCGGGGTGTTCTTCAGCGCCGCCACCCAGCCGGCGGCCTGAGCCTGGGCGCCCAGGCTCAGCAGGCTCGCGGCCAGCAGCGCCATCAACAGGATCCGGGGCTTGCGCGTCATCATGCCTGCACTCCTTGCCGGCGCGAATGCCCGGCCAGAGCCCATGATACGAACGAAGGCGACCGGCGCTCAGGCCAGCTGCCCGTAGCAGCCCGCCTCGGCTCGCACGCCCAACGCCTGCAGGAAGGCCGCGAGGCTGAAGCCCTCGCCGGCATGGCGCTGCTGCAGATGGCGCTTGGCCGCCTGCAGCGCGGCCGCGTCGGCCCATTCGACCAGGGTCATCACCTCGACCGAATGGTCGTCGCGCCCCCGGCCGTCCAGCTGCAGCAGCACCAGATGGCGCAGGCAGCCCGGCAGCGCGGCGATCGTGCGGTCGATGCGCTGGATCTGGGCCATGAAGTCCTCCAGCATCGCCACCGGCACGAGGTACTTGTCGGCACGGAACACCGGCCCCGAGCTGCTTGCCGCCACCGCGGGCCGGCGCGGCGCCACCGCCGCCAGGAGTCGTTCGATCTGTTGCTGCGGGTCCTGCATGATGTTCTTGGAAGTCCGGGTCTCGGACAGGGATTGCGAATGCCCCGCAGTTTCCAACCTCAAGTAAAGTTGAGGTCAAGAGTTATCCATCGTGGAGGAAGGGCAATGGCGGCAGCAGCTACACCCGGCCGGGCCAAGGCTCGGCAAACAGGAGCCAAGGAGCAGAACGAAGAGACCGAGCCGCATACATCCTCATGCGGCATGTCGATGCGGCTGACGGTGGGCGAGGTGGCACGGCGCAGCGGCGTGGCGGTCTCGACCCTGCATTTTTACGAAACCAAGGGCCTGATCGCCAGCACCCGCAGCGAGGGCAACCAGCGCCGCTATGCGCGCGCGGTGCTGCGCCGCGTGGCCTTCATCAAGGTGGCGCAGCGGGTCGGCATCCCGCTGGCGGATATCGCGCAGGCCCTGGCCGCCCTGCCCAGCGACGGTGCGCCGAGCCGTGCCGACTGGTCGCGCCTGTCGGCCGCCTGGCGCAGCGAGCTGGACGAGCGCATGGCGCAGCTGAAGAAGCTGCGCGACCAGCTGGACGACTGCATCGGCTGCGGCTGCCTGTCGCTGGACCGCTGCCGGCTGCGCAACCCGCAGGACAAGCTGGGCGACGCCGGGCCGGGGCCGCAGCGGCTGCTGGTGTGCAAGGGCTAGCGGTCCGCCCGGTCTTCAGGCGTACTGCGCCAGCCCGTTCCCGAACGACCAGTTCTCCTTCGCGACCTCGACCAGGTTGACGAACACGTCCTCCGGCCGGATGCCGGGCTGCTCGCCGAGCAGCGCCGCGATGCGGGCAAACAGGGCTTTCTTCTGCTCCAGGGTGCGCGTGTTGTTGGCGGTGATCTGGATGAAGACGAGGTCGTCGCTGCGGACGATGCCGAGGTAGGACGCGCCATAGCGGAAGCTCGCGGCCTCATGCTCGGTGATTGTCATGAACTGGTCGTCCTCCGGCACGTTGAAGGTCTCGCGCAGCGCGCGGTACACGCCATCGAAGAGCGCCTGCTTGTAGGACTCCGGCTTGCCGCTGCGCAGCGAGATTTGAACGAATGGCATCGGGGACTCCTGGCTGGTTGTGGGTCGAACTGAACTGATGTCGCCGCCACGATAAATCCGGCCTATCATTTCATCAACGCATGCCACCAGATATCAGTAATAACAACTGAAAATGATTGACCAGCCACTGGACCTGGACGCGGTGCGGGCCTTTGTCCGCATCGCCGAGCTCGGCAGCTTCACGCGGGCGGCCGAGGCCCTGCAGACGACGCAGGCCGCGATCAGCCTGAAGCTGAAGCGGCTGGAGGGCCGGGTCGGCTGCCGCCTCGTCGAGCGCACGCCGCGCCATGTGGAGCTGTCGCCGCAGGGCGCCACCTTCCTGCCGCGCGCCCGCGAGCTGCTGGCGGCGCATGATCGGGCGCTGGCCGGCTTCGCCGCGACCCGGCAACGCCTGACCCTCGGCATCAGCGACCATGTCGCCGGACCGGAGCTCCCCGCGCTGATCGCGCGCATGAACGCACAGGACCCGCAGCTGCTGATCGAGGTGCGGATCGGCTCCTCGGGCGAGCTGCTGCAGCGCTACGACCGGCGTGAGCTCGACGCGGTCCTGGCGCGCATGCATGCCGGGCGCGGCGACGGCGAGCTGCTCGCCGAGGAACAGATGGGCTGGTTCGCGGCGCCGCTCTGGCAGCCGCGCGCCGGCGAGCCGCTGCCGCTGGTCACCCTGGCCGAGCCCTGCGGCGTCCGCGCGCTGGCCGGCCAGCTGCTCGACACCGCCGGCCTGCCCTGGACCGAGGTGTTCGTCGGCGGCGGCGTCGCCGCGGTGACCGCGGCCGTGATGGCGGGACTCGGCGTGGCGGCGCTGGCGCCGCGCATGCTGCCACTCGGCGCCGTCGACATGGGCGCCCGGCTGGGCCTGCCCGCCCTGCCGCGCCTGCCGGTGCTGCTGCACACCAGGGCCAGGGAAGGCCGGCCGCGCGATGCGCTGGGCGCGCTGGCGGCGGCGTTTCGGAGCGCGGTGCGCGGCTAGCGGCCGCCGGCGGAATCGGGAATCGCCCGCCGGCATCGGGCTTCTCGCCGATTCAATATAAAATGCGAACAATTCTCAATTGCGAGACAACACCCGGCCCCGCGGCCACCATCCCGCTTTTTGTTCGCTCGTTCGCCCTGCCCGCCATGCCACCGCGAATCCCGCATCCAGCCGCTGTCCGGACCATCGTCCGGCGCCCGCGCCGATGAGCGCGCTGCTGCTGGGCTTCGAGCAGTCCTACCAGAGCCTGCTGCGATTCCTGACGCGCCGCACCGGCTGTGCCGAGACCGCGCGCGAGCTGGCGCATGAGACCTGGCTGCGCGTGGCCGAGGCCGCGCCCGGCCATGGCGAAGGCGGCGTGCCGGAACAGCAGCGGGCATACCTCTACACGGTGGCGCAGAACCTGGCGCTGGACCATCTGCGGCGCCAGGCGCGCGGCGGCGAGCGCTTCGTCGACGCCGAGGCCGCGCCGCCGCAAGACCTGGCCCCGGACGATGTCGACCTGGAGCGCTCGCTGGCGCTGCGCCAGGCGGTGCAGGCGGTCGAGGGCGGCCTGGGCGGCCTGCCACCGCGGGTGCGCGAGACCTTCCTGGCGCACCGGCTCGAGGGCCTGGGCCATGAGGAGCTGGCCGCGCGCCATGGCGTATCGGTCAAGACCATCGAGCGCGACATGGGCCAGGCGATGGACGCGGTGCACCAGGCCCTGCTGCGCTGGCGCGGCGAGCCGCGCGCGCCGCGGCGCCGGCGCCAGGCGCTGTCGGGCCTGCTGGGCGGCGGCGCGCTGCTGCTGGCCGGCGGCCTGGGCTGGCGCCATTGGCGCGCCGAACGCTCGGATGCCGAGCTGGCCGCCGCGGCCGGCCCGGTGCTGGCGGAGCGCCGCCTCGCGACCCGCCCGGCCCAGCTGCTGGACCAGCGCCTGCCGGACGGCAGCGAGCTGCGCCTGGATGCCGACAGCGAGCTGCAATGGCGCTGGCATGCCGGCCTGCGCCAGGCCCGGCTGCTGCGCGGCGCGGCCTATTTCTCGGTGCGGCCGGACGCGGAGCGGCCCTTCGTCGTCTGGGCCGGCGAGCACAGCGTGCGCGTGCTGGGCACCGCCTTCGCGCTGGAGCTGGACGGGCCGCGCCTGCTGGTGGCCGTCGAGCATGGCCGGGTGCGGGTCAGCGGCGGCGCGGCCGGCGGGCAGCGCGAGCTGGTCGGCGGCGAACAGCTCGCGCTGCTGGCCGGGCAGGACCCGGCCGGCGCCGGGCCTACACAGCGAACCCAGGGCGTCGCGCCCTGGCGCGAGGGCTGGCTGGAATTCCAGGAGCGGCCGCTGGACGAGGTGCTGCGCCGCCTGTCGCGCTATCTGCCGCGGCCGCTGTCCTGGTCGCCCGCGGCCGGGCGCCAGCGCGTCAGCGCGCGGGTGCATCTGGCCCATCTGCAGGAATGGCTGCGCCTGCTGCCGGACAGCCATGGACTGGCGCTGCAGGTCCAGCCGGGCGGCGCCTGGCGTCTGCAGCTGCGCGACGAGTAAGCAAGCCGCGCAAGGGGATTGCAAAAAACCTGAGGGATGAACGGCGCTGCGTCGTTTCTAGAACTGACGCCCCCTGTTTTTCCTCCGGAGTTTTTTCTGATGCGATCCTCGTCCCGTAGTCCCCGCCTGCTCCTGATCGCGGCGGCCGCCGCCCTCAGCACCCAGCTCGCCTGCGCCCAGGCGCTGGAATTCGCCCTGCCGGCCCAGCCGCTGGCGCAGAGCCTGCAGGAGCTGGCCCGCAAGGCCGGCCTGCAGCTGCTGGTCGACCCCGCGCTGCTGCAGGGCCGCCAGGCCCCGGCCCTGCGCGGCCGCCATGAGCCCGAGGCCGCGCTGAACAGGTTGCTGGCCGACAGCGGCCTGGCCGGCCGCATCGAGGGCCGCACCCTGGTGCTGAGCCCCAGCGCCGGCTCGGCCGAGGCCCTGCCCCTGGTGCGCGCCCGCGTCGCCGCCGAACCGACCGCCCCGGTGCGCGGCTACCTGGCCCAGAGCAGCGGCTCGGCCGGCAAGCTGGCCCTGACGCTGAAGGAGACGCCGCAGGCGATCACGGTGCTGGGCGCCGAGCTGCTGCGCGACCAGGCCGTCGCCTCGCTGGGCGAGGCGGTGCGCTACGCCCCCGGTGTGCGCTCGGCCGATTACACGATCACCGACGACGACATGGCGCTGCGCGGCTTCTGGCTGACCGGCGCCGGCACCTACCGCGACGGCCTGCGCTTCATCCACAACGGCTTCATGTCCAACCTCGAGCCCTATGGCCTGGAGCGTCTGGAGCTGCTGCGCGGCCCGGCCTCGGTGACCTATGGCCAGGCCGCGCCGGGCGGGGTGGTGAACGCCGTCACCAAGCGCCCGCAGGCCGGCATGACCCAGGAGGTCGGCATCAAGGTCGGCAGTTTCCAGCGCCGCGAGCTGACCCTGGACGTCGGCGGCGTGCTGGGCGCGCCGGAGCAGGGCCTGCTGTGGCGCTTCACCGCGCTCAAGCGCGATGCCGAAACCCAATGGCCGGGCCTGCCCGACGAGCGCCTCTACCTGGCGCCCGCGCTGAGCTGGACCGGCGGCAACACCAGCATCACGCTGATGGCCCAGCACCAGAGCGGCCGCACCGGCTATGTGATCCCCTATTACCGCGACACCCCGGCCGGCCCGGCGCGCAAGGACATCAATGTCAACGGCCCCGACGGCCACCAGGACAAGACCGGCAACTCGATCGGCTATGCGCTGGAGCACCAGCTCGGCCCGCAGCTGAAGCTGGTGCAGAACCTGCGCTTCATGGACGCCGAGAACGAGCGCCGCGACATGCGCAACCGCGGCCTGCAGGCCGATGGCCGCAGCATCCGCCGCCTGGCCATGTTCCGCCCCGACAAGGAACATTCGCTGAACATCGACAGCCGGCTCGAGGCCGAGCTGAAGACCGGCAATATCGGCCACAAGCTGGCGCTCGGCCTGGACTATTACCGCTCGACCCTGGACCTGCGCATCCACTCGCTGAACAAGGGCGTGGCGCCGCTGGACCTGATCGCGCCGGTCTACACGCCGATCGCCTGGAACGACAACTACCTGGCCGACCGCATCGTCGCGCGCGTCAGCCAGCTGGGCCTGTATGCGCAGGACCAGCTCAAGTTCGGCGAGCATTGGGTCGCCAGCGTCGGCGGCCGCTGGGACAAGGCCAAGACCGACACCAGCTACGACGCGCGCCTGAACGCGACCGATCCCTTCACCCGTACCGAACACCGCCGCGATGACACGGCCTTCACCGGCCGCCTGGGTCTGGTGCATCTGTCGCCCAGCGGCTGGTCGCCGTACGTGAGCTTCACCAACAGCTTCCAGCCGGTGATGAGCACGACCACGGCCAAGGACGGCTACGGCCAGGAGTTCCAGCCCGAGAAGGGGCGTCAATGGGAAGCCGGCGTGCGCCACGAACCGGCGGACGCGAAGTGGCGCGCCAGCGCGGCCATCTTCGATCTGCGCAAGCGCCATGTCCGGACCACCAAGGAAGAACCGCACCCCACCATCCCCAACCGGATCCTGCGCAACGAGTACCAGACCGGCGAGGTGCGCAGCCGCGGCCTGGAGCTGGAGTTCAGCGGCGAGCTGGCGCGCAACCTGTCGGTCCAGGCCCAGTACACCTGGCTCGACGCCAAGGTGCTGAAGAGCCTGGTGATCGGCGAACAGGGCTCGCAGCCGCCCGCCACGCCGCGCCACAACGCCGCGCTGTGGGGCAAGTACGCGCTGGGCGACTGGAGCCTGGGCCTGGGCCTGCGCCACATCTCCGGCGCGCCCAGCGAGGTGCGCCAGCCCGATGGCAGCCAGCTGCGCAACGACGGCTACACCCTGGCCGACGCGATGGTCAGCTACCAATGGGGCGAGAAGCAGGCCTGGCGCGCCGCGCTCAACATCAGCAACCTGACCGACAAGCAGTACCGCACCCAGTGCAATCTGATGCCCGGCGGCAAGGACTTCTGCGTGATCGGCTATGGCCGTGACGTGCGCCTGAATCTGAGCTATCAGTGGTGACCCAGGCGGTCCCGCGGGCCTGGCTGGTGCTCGCGCACCGCTGGCTGGGCCTGGTCTCGGCGGCCTTCCTGCTGCTGGCCGGGCTGACCGGCAGCCTGCTGGCCTACCACCATGAGCTCGACGCCGCGCTGAATCCGCAATGGCTGCGGGTTCAGCAGCCGCGCGCCGAGGCGCCGCTGGATCCGCTGCTGCTGCGCGAGCGGGTGCTGCAGGCCCATCCGGAGGCGACCCTGCCCTGGCTGCCGCTGCAGGCGAAGCCGGGCGAGGCGCAGCGCTTCTGGCTGGCGCCCAAGCCCGGCGTCGAACATCTGGATGTCGACGAGGTCTTCGTCGATCCCTGGAGCGGAGAGATCCTCGGCGCGCGCCACTGGGGCCATTTCGACCAGGGCTGGCGCGCCGGGCTGATGCCCTTCATCTACCGGCTGCACGATTCGCTGGCGCTGGGCGAATGGGGCAAGCTGGCGCTGGGCATCGTCGCGCTGATCTGGGCCGTCGACTGCGTCGTCGGCGCCTGGCTGACCCTGCCGCCGCGCGGGCCGCGCCGGCTGGCGCGCTGGGGCCCGGCCTGGAAGCTGCGCTGGCGGGGCGCCGGCTGGCACAAACGCTTGTTCGACTGGCACCGCGCCACCGGCCTGTGGCCCTGGGCCCTGCTGTTCGTGCTGGCCTGGTCCTCGGTGTCCTTCAACCTGGACCCGGTCTACAGCCCGGTGATGCGCGGCCTGTTCGCGCACCAGGACGGGCCGGCGCGGGCCTCCAGCAAGGGCGGCCCGGAGCTGGACTGGGATGCGGCCCTCGTCCAGGCCCGCGCCCGCGCGGCCGAGGCGGCGCGCCAGCATGGCTTCACGATCGAGCATGAGGTGGAGTTCAGCCGGCGCCCGGGCGCCCCGTTCTACCAGCTGCGCCTGCGCACCGACCGCGACCTGAACGAACGCCGCGGCGCCACCCGGCTGTGGATCGGCGCGCAGGATGGCCGCCTGCTGGGCCTGTTCCTGCCGCGCGGTGCGGCCGCCGGCGACACGGTCTCGACCTGGCTCGTCAATCTGCACCTGGGCACCCTGTGGGGCCGGCCCTACCAGGCGCTGCTGTCGCTGAGCGGGCTGCTGGTGGCGGCCTTGAGCGCCAGCGGGGTCTATCTGTGGTGGCGCAAGCGCGGCGCCCGGCGCAAGGCCTGACCCCGGCCGCCTGCGCTCAGAGCTCCTCCTCGGGACTCTGCGCGCTCCACAGCTCGACCCGGAACGGATGCAGTTCGCCGCGCATCACGCCCCGCGCCACCACCGGATCGGCCTGCATCAGCGCCAGCGCCTGCGCCTCGGTGTCGGCGCGCAGCAGGGTCAGGCCGAAGGCGCGCTCGTCCAGCGCGCTGGTGCGCCCGGACATCAGCACCGCGCCCATGCCGACCAGGCGCTGCAGATAGCCGAAATGCGCGGTGATCGCCTCGGCCTCTGGCGGCGTGGGGCCGGTGGCACGCATGTCGGCGCGAACGGGTTCGAGACGGAACAGGTAGTGCGGCATGGGCCCCGGGGCAAGGATCTGCAAGAGCGCAGGCCCCAAGCATGACACCCGAGCCCCCGCTCATGCAAATCCCGGTCGGTATCCATCCGTGCCGGCGACCGGCCAGGGCGTCATCCACCGCGACCGGTTTGTGCCCTAGGATGCCCGCATGACACTCGAGACCCTGGAACTGCAAACCCCGGCGACGCCCACCGCCAGCATCATCGTGCTGCATGGCCTGGGCGCCGATGGCCATGACTTCGAACCGGTCTGCCAGGCGCTGGACCTGCGACCGCTGCTGGCGAACGGCGGCGGCCTGCGCTTCGTGCTGCCGCATGCGCCGGTGATCCCGGTCACGATCAACGGCGGCTACCCGATGCGCGCCTGGTACGACATCCGCGACGCGGCGCTGGACCAGCGCGAGGATCCGGTCGGCCTGCACCAGTCGCGCGTCGCGGTCGAGGCCCTGATCGAGCGCGAGATCGAGCGCGGCGTGCCGCCCGAGCGCATCGTGCTGATGGGCTTCTCGCAGGGCTGCGCGATGACCCTGCTGACCGGACTGCGCTACGGCAAGCGGCTGGCCGGCCTGGTCGGCCTGTCCGGCTATCTGCCGCTGCTGGCCAGCACCGAGGCCGAGCGCAGCGCCGCCAACCAGGCCACGCCGATCTTCCTGGCCCATGGCCTGCAGGACCAAGTCGTGCCGCTGGCGCGCGCCCAGGCCGCGCATCAGGAGTTGCAGCGCCTGGGCTACCAGGTGCAATGGCAGGACTACCCGATGGGGCATGAGGTGCCCCCCGACGAGATCGCGGCGCTGCAGGACTGGCTGCTGCAGCGCCTGAGCTAATCCCCCAGCTGCGCCAGCCGCCGGCGCAGAAAGCGCTGCTCGGCCGGCTGCCGCGTCAGCGCCAGCGCGCGCCGGTAGCTGTCGCGCGCGGCCTCGTCCTGCCCCAGCCGGCGCAGCATGTCGGCGCGCGCCGCATGGGCCAGCGCATAGCCGTCCAGCTCGCCGCGAGCCAGCACCGCCTCGATCGCGGCCAGGCCGGACGCCGGCCCGTCCCGCATGCCCAGCGCGGCGGCCCGGTTCAGGCCCACCAGCGGCGACAGCGGCTCGACCCGCTGCAGCAGCTCGTACAGGGCCAGCAGCTCGGTCCAGTCGGTGGCGGCCAGGCTGGGCGCCGCGGCATGCACGGCCGCGATCGCCGCCTGCAGCACATAGGGCCCGACGCGCCGGCTCGCGAAGGCGCGCTCGATCAGGCGCTGCGCCTCGGCGATGCCCTCGCGGTCCCACAGGCCGCGGTCCTGGTCCTCCAGCAGCACCAGCTCGCCGGCGGCATCGGTGCGCGTCGCGCCGCGCGCCTGGTGCAGCAGCAGCAGGGCCAGCAGGCCCAGCACCTCGGGCTCGCCGCCCATCAGGCCGGCCAGCAGGCGCGCCAGGCGCAGCGCGGTGGCGCAGAGCTCGGGGCGGGTCAGGCTGGGGCCCTCGGTGGCGGCATAGCCCTCGCTGAAGATCAGGTAGATCACGCGCAGCACATCGTCCAGCCGCGCCGGCAGCTCGCTGCGCTCCGGGATCTCGTAGGGCAGCGCCTCGGCGCGGATCCTGGCCTTGGCGCGCACGATGCGCTGCGCGATCACCGGCGCGCGGCTCAGGTAGGCGCGCGCGATCTCCTCGGTGCTGAGGCCGGCGATCTCGCGTAGGGTCAGCGCGATGCGCGCATCCGGCGGCAGAGCCGGATGGCAGCAGATGAAGATCAGGCGCAGCTCGTCGTCCTGCACCGCCTCGGGCGTGGGCGGCGGCGCCTCGACCTCGGCCAGCAGGGCCAGCTCGGGCAGGGCCGCGGCCAGTCGGGCCTGGCCGCGCCAGCGGTCGATGGCCTTGAAGCGCCCGGCCGAGACCAGCCAGGCATAGGGGTTCTGCGGCACGCCCTGGCGCGGCCATTGCTCGGCCGCCGCCGCGAAGGCCTCGTGCAGGGCCTCCTCGGCGGCGTCGAAGCCGCCCAGCAGATGGATCAGGGTGGCCAGCACGCGCCGCTTGTCGTGGCGGTAGGCCGCCTCGAGCGCGGCGCGGGCCGGATCCGGCGCGGGGTTCACAGCTGCGGGCGCGGCTGGCTGAAGTCGACCACCGGACGCACCTCGACGCTGCCGATCGCGGCCAGCGGATGGCCGGCGGCCAGGCGGGCGGCCTCGTTCAGGTCCGGCGCCTCGATCACGATGATGCCGCCCAGCATCTCGCGCGTCTCCATGAAGGGGCCGTCGACCATCGAGACCTTGCCCTCGCGCACCTGGACGGTCACGGCGGATTCCGGCAGCTCCAGCGCCTCGCCCAGCACGAAGTTGCCGCTGGCCTGGAGCTTCTCGTCATGGTGCTCGCATTGCTCCAGCGCGGCGTTCGATTCGGGGCTCTGGTTGAAGAGTTTCTTCGGGTCGTAATAGATCAGGCAGGCGTAACGCATGGCATCGTCGCTTTCTCGGTGGGTCCCGCTGCGGGATTGCAGCCGGCAACACTGGTCGTTGGGCCGACCCCGAATTCGACAACGATGCCGCGGTTTCTTTGCTTGTTTTTTGCTGGCCCTAATCGCAGCCTAGTCGCGGGCGCCGCCGGCCTCGGCCAGCAGCAGCTGGCAGCGCTCCTCATGCTGCGCGATCTCGGCCAGGGTCACCTCAATATCGTCCAGCTGCTGCTGCAGCTGGCGGCGATGCTGGGCCAGCACCCCAAGAAAGGCTTTCAGCTGCGGCACCGCGTCCGACTCGGAGTCGTACATGTCGACCAGCTGCTTGACCTCCTGCAGCGACAGGCCCAGGCGCTTGCCGCGCAGGGTCAGTTTCAGGCGGGTGCGGTCGCGATGGGTGTAGACGCGGTTGCGGCCGGCGCGGCCGGGCTCCAGCAGTCCCATGTCCTCGTAGAAGCGGATCGCGCGCGGCGTGATGTCGAACTCCGCCGCCAACTCGGTGATCGTGAACAGGCGGCCGGACGAAGCCTCGCCGGCGGAGGACAAAGGTGTCGCATCGGTGTCGGAACGCATGGCGGCGGGCTTGTAATATGACGTTAACGTAAACGTAAGTCTAAGGCAGGCCAGCTGATGGGCAATCCGCGCGAATCCGAACTGACATATCCGCTGGGCGACGCCCTGCCCGCGCCGGGCAGCGTGCTGGAGCTGGGGCCCGGCGTGCGCTGGGTGCGCATGGCCTTGCCCTTCGCGCTGGACCATATCAACCTCTGGCTGCTGCGCGACCGGATCGACGGGCGCGAGGGCTGGAGCATCGTCGACTGCGGCATCCACAACGACGTCAGCAAGGCGCAATGGGAGCAGGTGTTCGCCGAGCAGCTGGACGGCCTGCCGGTGCTGCGCGTGATCGTCACCCATTTCCACCCCGACCACATGGGGCTGGCGCATTGGCTGACCGAGAAGTGGCAATGCCGGCTCTGGATCAGCGCGACCGACTACAATCTGGCGCGTGTCGCCAGCGGCTCCACGGTGGGCATGGGCGGTGAGAGCGCCGCGGCCTTCTTCGGCAGCCATGGCCTGACCGATCCGGACTCGCTGGCCAAGATCCGCGGCCGCGCCAGCTACTACCCCAGCATGGTGCCGCAGGTGCCGGCCCGCTACCGCCGGCTGATGGACGGCCAGACGCTGACCATCGGCGGGCAGACCTGGCGCTGCATCGTCGGCTATGGCCATGCGCCGGAGCACATCAGCCTGCATTGCGAGCAGCTCGGCCTCCTGATTTCGGGCGACATGGTGCTGCCGCGCATCTCGACCAATGTCTCGGTGGTCGATGTCGAGCCCGAGGCCGATCCGCTGACCCTGTACCTGGACTCGCTGACGCGCATGCTGGCGCTGCCGGCCGACACCCTGGTGCTGCCGGCCCATGGCAAACCCTTCACCGGCCTGCATGCCCGCGTCGACCAACTGCGCCAGCACCATGACGAACGCCTGGCCGAGGTGCTGGAGGCCTGCGCCGCCCAGCCCTGCCATGCGGCCGGGCTGCTGGAGCTGCTGTTCAGGCGCAAGCTGGACCTGCACCAGACCACCTTCGCGATGGGCGAGTCGGTCGCGCACCTGAACGCGCTGTGGTTGGCCGGCAAGCTGCGGCGCCAGCTCGACGCGGACGGCATCTACCGCTTCACGGCGGCGTGATTCAGGGGGCTCGGGAGGGGGCGCTGGAATCAGCGTCCGCCGCCACCGGCGATCGCGGTGGCGGCGGGCTGAAACTTGAACGGCATCAACTTTTCGGTTTAGGTGCCGGATCAACCGATGGATGGGGATCCGTTTCCAGCCGGGAGGCGGCATCGATGGAGACCGACCTCAGATGCGTCGTGATGACAGCACGTGACCGGAAGTGTGCTTTGCATACTGGATCCAAACAATCCCCCCTAAGGTAGGAATCGCTCTCATGCGCAGGCACGGTGCCGTCCCAAGCTGGCACAGGTGCCGCGGCGTTCAGGCATCCAGCTGGGGCACCGGTTCGTCGCGCAGGCGCTGGCGCGCCAGCTCGTAGTCCGGCAGCACCGATTCGACCCAGGCCCAGAAGCGCGGGCTGTGGTTCATCTCGCGCAGATGGGCCAGCTCATGGGCGACGACATAGTCGATCACCGCCGGCGCGTAATGGATCAGGCGCCAGTTCAGCCGGATCGCGCCGCTGGCGCTGGCGCTGCCCCAGCGGGTCTGGGCCGAGCTGAGCGAGAGCTTGCTGTAGCGCACCCCCAGCGCGGTGGAGAAATGCCGGCAGCGCTGCTCGAACAGCGCGCGCGCCTGGGCGCACAGCCAGGCCTGGGTGGCCTCGCGCATCTGCGCCGGCGTCGCGCCGAGGGGCTGGCCCAGGTGCAGCTCGCGGCGCTCGGCGTCGTAGCGGGCCAGGCCGCCCAGGCGCAGGGTCAGCGGCGCGCCCAGATAGGGCAGCTGACAGCCGTCGGCCCAGACCACCCGGCCGGCCTCGGCGCGGCGGGCGCGCTCGCGCTGCTCGTCCAGCTTGCGCAGGATCCAGTCCTGCTTGCCGCGCAGTGCGTTCTCGATCTCGGCGATCGTCACCCAGCGCGGCGCGCTGACCTTCAGACCCTCGGCGCTGACGGTAAAGCCGATCGAGCGCCGGCGCGCGCGCCGCAGCTCATAGGGGACGCGCTGCTTGCCCAGCAGCAGCGCGCGCGGCGCGGTCGCGGGTGGGCTGGCCGGCGCGGCGGGCGGCGCCTGGACCAGGTCAGTCTCGAACAGGGACAGTTGGACGCTCTTCAGCAGGCCGGCCAGACGCTTCATCAGCATATGGGCCGGCAGTGTACGGCGCGGCGCTCAGGCGCGCGCGGGGGCGGCCGCCGGCTCGCCGGCATAGGCCTCGGGATCGAGGCGGCGCATCTCGGCTTCGATCCAGGTCTCGACCTCGCGCATCATCTCGATCGGCTCGCGCCCGACCGGCGAGATCGGCTTGCCGATCGAGATGTCGACCACGCCGGGGCGCAGCAGGAAGCTCTTGCGCGGCCAGCAGCGCGCCGAGGTGGTGGCGATCGGCACCACCGGCACGCCGGCTTCGATCGACAGGCGGCTGCCGCCGCTCTTGTACTCCCCCTTCTTGCCGCGCGCGATGCGCGTGCCCTCGGGGAACATGATGACCCAGTGACCCAGCGCGGCCAGCCGCTTGCCCTGGGCCGCCACCTTGTTCCAGGCCTCGGTGCGCTTGCTGCGGTCGATATGGATCATGTCCATGCGTGCGATCGCCCAGCCGAAGAAGGGGATGTAGATCAGCTCGCGCTTGAACACATAGGCCAGCGGATGGCTCATCAGCGAGGGATAGGCGAAGGTCTCCCAGGTGCTCTGGTGCTTGGACAGCAGGATCACGGCCGATTTGCTGTCGGCGGCACTGGGCAGGTTGTCCATGCCCTGGATGCGCCAGCGCACGCCACAGATGTAGCGCGCGCCGTAGGTCGCCAGGCGCAGCCAGAAGATGCAGGTCCAGTAGACCGGGTTGCCGCGCACGAAGACGGAGATCAGCACCACCGTCAGCGCCACCGGCACCACGGTCACCAGCATCCACAACATGAACAGCGCCGAGCGCAGAGCGGAAAGAAGGATCAAGAGAGGTCTCCGGGACTGGTATCGGGGGTCAGGGTCTCGCCGCGCGAGGCGGCGCGGGCGCGGCGGTCCGTTTGGATCAGATGTTCGGCAAAGGCCGCGAGATTGGCATGCACGACGGTGCCCGGCACCTGGGCGACCAGCGCCTGCAGCTGGGCCTCGTCCAGATTGCCCAGGCGGTCGCTGCGCACCAGGTGCGGCAGGCAGCCGGCGGCCTGCGCCGTCTGCAGGTCCCTCAGGCTGGCGCCGACCATGTGCACGGTGTCCAGATCGACGCCGAAGCGCTCGCCGATCTGCTCGATCAGGCCGGGCAGCGGCTTGCGGCAGCCGCAGCCCTCCTCCGGCGCATGCGGGCAGAAGAACACCGCGTCGAGCCGCCCGCCCTTCTCGGCCAGCAGCTGGGCCAGGCGCATGTGCACCGCGTTCAGCGAGGCCATGTCAAGCAGGCCGCGGCCGATGCCGGGCTGGTTGGTGGCCATCACCGTGTGCCAGCCGGCATGGTTGAGCCGCGCCACCGCCTCCAACGCGCCGGGCAGGGGCTGCAGCTCCTCGGGCGACTTCACATGGTCGTCGCGGTAATGGTTGACCGTGCCGTCGCGGCCGAGTACGACCAGCTTCATGCCGTGGCTGTGGTGGTCGGCGCGTGTCGGCATGGGCTTGCTCCGGGTTTTCTGCTACTTCGCTCAGCTGGCCAGGCGGGCCAGGTCGGCCACGCGGTTCATCGCCTCGTGCAGGGTCTTCAACAGGCCCAGGCGGTTGGCGCGCAGCGCCGCGTCCTCGGCATTGACCATCACGCCGTCGAAGAAGGCATCGACCGGGGCCTTCAGCGCCGCCAGCTCGCGCAGCGAGGCGGTGTAGGCGCCGGCATGGAACTCCCGGTCGGCCTTGGCGGCCACGTCCTGCAGGGCCTGGGCCAGCTGCTGCTCGGCCGGCTCCTTCAACAGGCCCGGATCGATGCGGGCCTCGACCGGCTCCTCGCTCTTCTTCAGGATATTGCCGATGCGCTTGTTGGCCGCGGCCAGCGAAGCCGCCTCCGGCAGCGCCGCGAAGGCCTGGACGGCGGCCAGGCGGTCGCGCACCTCGGCCAGGCGCTGCGGGCGCAGCGCCAGCACGGCATCCACCTCCTGGGCCGAATAGGCATCCCGCCAGGCGACCGCCACCCGATCGAACACGAAGTCCAGCAGCTTGCCGCTCGGATCCTCGATCAGGCCGGCAAAGGCCGGCAGGGCCGCGGCAATGACCGCGTCCAGACCGAGCTGCCGCGTCAGCGGCGACTCCGACAGCATGCGCACCACGCCCAGCGCATGGCGGCGCAGCGCGAACGGGTCCTTGTCGCCGGTGGGCAGTTGGCCGATGCCGAACAGGCCGACCAGGGTCTCCAGCTTGTCGGCCAGCGCCACGACCAGGCCGGCCTCGTTGCGCGGCAGCTCGTCGCCGGCGAAGCGCGGCTTGTAATGGTCCTCGATCGCGAAGGCCACCGCCTCCGACAGACCGTCATGGCGGGCGTAATAGCCGCCCATGATGCCCTGCAGCTCGGGGAACTCGCCGACCATGTCGGTCAGCAGGTCGGCCTTGGCCAGATGGGCGGCGCTGTCGATGTCGGCGGCCAGCGCCGCGCTGGCGCCCAGCTGGGCGGCGATCGCCTTGGCGATCGCGCGCACGCGCTCAACGCGCTCGCCCTGGCTGCCCAGCTTGCCGTGATACACGACCTTGGCAAGACCCGGCACGCGGTCGGCCAGCGATTTCTTGCGGTCCTGGTCGAAGAAGAACTTGGCGTCCGACAGGCGCGGGCGCACGACGCGCTCATTGCCGCCGGTCACCGCGCTGGCGTCCGCCGGGCGGATGTTCGAGACCACCAGGAACTTGTGCGTCAGCTTGCCCGCGGCGTCCAGCAGCGGGAAGTACTTCTGGTTGGCCTTCATCGTCAGGATCAGGCATTCCTGCGGCACGGCCAGGAACTCGGTCTCGAACTGGCAGGTCAGCACGTTCGGGCGCTCGACCAGCGCGGTCACCTCGTCCAGCAGGGCCTCGTCCTCGATCGGCTTCAGGCCTTCCTTGGCCGCAGCTGCATTCAGCTGCGCGACGATCTCGGCACGCCGCTCGGTGAAGGACGCGATCACCGCGCCCTGCTCGCGCAGTTGCGCGGCGTAGCTGTCGGCCGACTCGATCTCGACCTGGGCCACGGCGGATTCGAAGCGGTGGCCGCGGGTCGCGCGGCCGGCCTGCAGGCCCAGCGCCGCCACCGGCACCAGCTCGCTGCCATGCAGGGCCACCAGGCCATGGGCCGGGCGCACGAACTTGACGTCGCTCCAGCCATCGGCCAGCTGGTAGGTCATCACCTTGGGAATCGGCAGCTTGGCGATGGTCGCGTCCAGCGCCTTCTGCAGGCCCTCGGCCAGGGTGGCGCCGGCGACATGGGTCTTGATGAACAGGGCCTCGGCCTTGCCGTCGGGTTCACGGTAGACCTGGGCGGAGGCCTCGGCCGGCAGCCCCAGCGAGGCGAGCTTCTTGATCAAGGCCTGGGTCGGCTGGCCCTGGGCGTCGAGGCCCACGCCGACAGGGACCAGCTTCTTGGTCTCGGCCTTGTCTTCGGCCTTGTCCCGCACGGCGGGCACGAGGACCGCCAGACGGCGCGGCGAGGCAAACGCCTGGGCTCTTGCAAATTCACTGCGGTCGACCAGGCCCTGGCCCTCGAGACCGACGAGCAGCCCCTCGCAAAAGGCCTCGCCCAGCTTCTTCAGCGCCTTCGGCGGCAGCTCTTCGACAAACAGTTCGACCAGCAGGTTCTTCGGGGTAGCGCTCATGACTCAGGCCGCCTTCGCTTTATTCTTCTTCTCGATCTGGGCGACCACCTCGTCGGCCCAGGCCTTGGGGGCCATCGGGAAGCCGAGGCGGGCACGGCTGTCCAGATAGCTCTGGGCGACGGTGCGCGCCAGGTTGCGGATGCGGCCGATATAGGCGGCACGCTCGGTGACCGAGATCGCGCCGCGCGCATCCAGCAGGTTGAAGGTATGGCCGGCCTTCAGCAGCTGCTCGTAGGCGGGCAGCGCCAGCTGCGACTCCATCAGCTGCTGGGACTTGCGCTCATGGGCGGCGAAGGCCTGCAGCAGGAAATCGACGTCGCTGTGCTCGAAGTTGTAGGTCGACTGCTCGACCTCGTTCTGGTGGAACACGTCGCCGTAAGTGAGGCCGTCGGTGTAGACCAGGTCGTAGACCGATTCCTTGCCCTGCAGATACATGGCCAGTCGCTCCAGGCCATAGGTGATCTCGCCGGTGATCGGCTTGCAGTCGATGCCGCCGACCTGCTGGAAATAGGTGAACTGGGTCACCTCCATGCCGTTCAGCCAGACCTCCCAGCCCAGGCCCCAGCAGCCGAGGGTCGGGTTCTCCCAGTCGTCCTCGACGAAGCGCACGTCGTTCTTCTTCAGGTCGAAACCCAGGGCCTCCAGCGAGCCAAGGTACAGCTCCAGGATGTTGGCCGGCGCGGGCTTCAGCACCACCTGGAACTGGTAGTAATGCTGCAGGCGGTTCGGGTTCTCGCCGTAGCGGCCGTCCTTGGGGCGGCGGCTGGGCTGCACATAGGCGGCCTTCCAGGGCTCGGGGCCGAGCGCGCGCAGGAAGGTGGCGGTGTGGCTGGTGCCGGCACCGACCTCCATGTCATAGGGTTGCAGGAGCGCGCAGCCCTGCTTGGACCAGTAGTCCTGCAGGGTCAGGATGATTTGCTGGAAGCTCAGCATGGATATGGAAACCGCCGGATGGGTGGATGGGTGAGAGGTGACTGCTTTTTATTTTATGTGACGGGCACTTACCGGCGCGGTCAGCGGCGCCGCTGGAACCAGGCCAGGGCCAGCGCCGCGCCCACCAGCGCAAACAGCGGCGCCAGGCCCAGCGCCTTCAGCCAGCGCGCATAGGGCGTGCTGCCGCGCCGACCCTCGACCGTCGCCTCCAGCACGCCCTCGCGCGCCGGTGCCAGCAGGCTGCGCACCCGGCCGCGGTGGTCCAGCACGCCGGTGGCGCCGGTGTTGGTCGAGCGGATGAAGGGGCGCTGGAACTCCAGCGCGCGCATCTTCGAGAACTGCAGATGCTGGTCCAGCACCATCACGGTGCCGAACCAGGCCAGGTTGCTGACATTGACCAGCACGGTCGCCGCGCCCTCGCCGACCACGCTGTCGACAAAGTCCTCGCCGAACAGATCCTCGTAGCAGATCAGCGGGCGCAGCCGCTGGTTGCCGACCGCGAAGGCCTGCTGATGCGGGCCGCGCGCCTGGTCGTCCATCGGAATGCCCATCGCGCGCACGAACCAGCCGAAGCCGGGCGGGATGAACTCGCCAAAGGGCAGCAGGTGGCGCTTGCCATAGGCATAGGGTTCGCGGCCGCCGACCGCCACCAGGGAATTGACATAGCCGTCCCGGTCATTGCCCAGGAAGGTGCCCAGCAACAGCGGCCGCTGGCTGGCGGCGCGCTGCAGGCGCGCCACATAGTCGGCGTCCAGATAGGCCAGCGGCAGCGGCGCCACCGATTCCGGCGTCACCACCACCTGACCGCGCGAACCCTCGATCAGGCGCGCCAGGCGGTCCAGATTGGCCTCGATGCGCTCGCGGTCGAACTTCTGGTCCTGCGGCACGTTCGGCTGCAGCAGCGAGACGCGCAGCGGCCCGGCGCTCTGGGTGAAGTTCTGCGGCAGCAACTGGCCCATGGCCAGCAGCCCGATCGCGACGGCCGCCGGCTGCCAGGCATGCCGACCCAGCGCCGCGAAGGCCGCGGCGCAGCCGGCCGCCAGCGCGGTGATGCCGTAGACGCCGATCCAGGGCGCCCAGGCGGCCAGCAGGCCGGTGGTATGGGCATAGCCGCTGGCGATCCAGGGAAAGCCGGTGAACAGGGTGGCGCGCCCCAGCTCGGCCAGCAGCCAGCAGGCCGCCCAGGTCAGCGCATGCCAGGCCGGGCTGCGCTGGCGCAGCTTGGCGGCCAGAGCCAGCGCGCCGGCGTAGTAGAGGCTCAGGAAGGCAGCCAGCAGCACCACCGCCAGCGCCGCCAGCACCCAGGGGATATGCCCGAACTGGTGCATGCTGATGTGCAGCCACCACAGGCCCGAGGCCAGCCAGCCGAAGCCGAAGGCGCCGCCCAGCAGCGCGGCGCGACGCGGGCCGGCGTTCCAGCTCAGGTGCGCCAGCCAGGCCAGCGCCATGATCTGCAACCACCAGGCCTCCAGCGGGGCGAAGGCGGCCGTGTGCAGCACGCCGGCGACCAGCGCCGCCAGCAGGGCATAACGGAACCGCAGCATCAGCCGTCTTGGGCCACGCGGGTGACCTTGAACCAGCGCACCGCGCCGCCCCGGGTCAGCATCACGGAGAACACCAGACCGCCGATCTCGACCACCTCGCCGCGGCGCGGCACGCGACCATGCTCATGCGCGACCAGGCCGCCGATGGTGTCGAACTCATCCTCCGGCAAGGTGATGCCGAAGGCCTCATTGACCGCCGGGATGACGGCATCGCCGGCCACCCGCTGGCTGCCGTCGGCCAGGGTGTAGATGCTGGACTCGCCGTCCTTGTCGTCGAATTCGTCCTCGATCTCGCCGACGATCTCCTCCAGCACGTCCTCGATCGTGATCAGGCCGGCGGTATTGCCGAACTCGTCGATCACGATCGCCAGGTGGTTGCGGTTGGAACGGAAGTCGCGCAGCAACTCGTTCAGGCCCTTGCTTTCCGGCACGAAGACGATCGGGCGCAGCAGCGCGCGCAGGTTCAGCCCCGGCGCGCGCTGGATCTTCAGCAGGTCCTTGGCCAGCAGGATGCCGATGATGTTGTCGCGCTGGCCCTCGAAGACCGGGAAGCGCGAATGGCCGGCGCGAATCACCAGACCGAGCAGTTCCTCGTAGGGCGCCTCGATGTCCAGCAGGTCCATGCGCGGCGCGGCCACCATCACATCGCCGGCCGACAGCTCGGCCATGTGCAGCACGCCCTCGAGCATCTGGCGCGATTCGGGCGCGATCAGCTCGCGCTGCTCCGCCTCGGCGAGGGTCTCGATCAGTTCGCTGGTGGAGTCCGGCCCCGGATGCAGGAATTCCAGCATGCGGTCCAGGAGCTTGCGTGGTGCTTGGCCGCGCGACGGAGCATCGGCGGCACTCTTGTGGCCCCCGCGGGGCCTACTAGGCTGAGGTTCGGACACGGAGGGGGTGCCGTAGTTGCATGGCCTCACAGAATAACCCATTGACAGCGCCCACCTCTTGCACCACAGTCAGCCGCCCCCATCTGGGGCCTACCCGGCGGCAGATCCGCCACAGCAGTCAGCGCTACATCATCACCATGTCACAAGGTCTCATCCCCGCCACCATCCTCACGGGCTTCCTCGGCTCCGGCAAGACCACCCTGCTCAAGCGGGTGCTCTCGGAGGCCCATGGCCAGAAGATCGCCGTGATCGAGAACGAGTTCGGCGAGGAGAACATCGACAACGACATCCTGGTGGCCGACACCAACGAGCAGATCATCCAGATGAGCAACGGCTGCGTCTGCTGCACGATCCGCGAGGACCTGCGCACCACCCTGACCGACCTGGCCGCCAAGCGGCGCAAGGGCGAACTGGATTTCGAGCGCGTCGTGATCGAGACCACCGGCCTGGCCGACCCGGGCCCGGTGGCCCAGACCTTCTTCATGGACGACGAGATCGCCGAGAGCTACCTGCTCGACTCGATCCTGACCCTGGTCGACGCCAAGCATGCCGACACGCAGCTGGACACCCGCCAGGAGGCGCGCCGCCAGATCGGCTTCGCCGACCAGATCTTCATCAGCAAGAGCGACCTGGTCGAGGAGGCCGAGGTCGAGGCGCTGGCCCACCGCATCAAGCACATGAACCCGCGCGCGCCGCAGCAGCGCGTCCATTTCGGCAATGTGGAGATTTCCCGGGTGTTCGACCTGCGTGGCTTCAACCTGAACGCCAAGCTGGAGATCGATCCCGATTTCCTGAACGCCGACGAGCATGACCATCACGACCATGATCATGAGCATGGCGAGCATTGCGACCACCCGCACCACCATCACCACGACGACGATGTCAAGTCCTTCGTGTTCCGCTCCGACAAGCCCTTCAACCCGGCCAAGCTGGAGGACTTCCTGGGCGCCATCGTGCAGGTCTACGGCCCCAAGATGCTGCGCTACAAGGGCGTGCTGAACATGAAGGGCACCGACAAGAAGGTGATCTTCCAGGGCGTGCACCAGCTGATGGGCTCGGACCTGGGCCCGAAGTGGATGCCAGGCGAGCAAAAGCAGAGCAAAATGGTTTTCATCGGCATCGACCTGCCCAAGGACATCCTGTTACAAGGCCTGGAAGGCTGCCTGGCCTGAAATCGGGCGGCGTCAGATTGGCGTGAGGTCAGCATGGCTACAATCCGCCCCGCCCAAACCGGCCAGCCCCTCAAATCAGGCTGGACAGCTTTGCCATCTAGCCCCGCGGAGCAGGTATAAAGAAAGCATCCTGCCCGCAGCGAGGAAGAAGCGAGGAGACCCACCGTGAGCAAGACCCTGGCCCCGAAAACCACCCCGGCATCCAAGCCGGCCGAGGGGCGCACGGCTGCCAAGACGGGCAAGAGCACCGCCAAGCCCAAGGCAGCCGCGGTCGCCGACCCCGACGACGGCGTGACCACCCTCGAAGCGACTGCCCCTTCGCCCGGCAGCAGCCGCTTTGCCGACCGTTTTGCTCCCCCTAAGCCGCCGACGCGATCTATGAGTACGCCCGTGATTGAAAGCCCCAAGACCGCCGCCAAGGCCGACCCCAAACTCGCCAACGCTTGGAAGACCAAGCCCGGCCACGAGCTGACCGACGCCGAAGTGCTGGCCATGCCCGAGGCCGAGTACATGAACGACAAGCAGATCGAGTTCTTCCGCGCCAAGCTGAACGAACTCAAGGAAGGTGTGCTGTCGAACGCCGGCGAGACCACCGAACACCTGCGCGAAGACACCTCCATCGTGCCCGACCCCGCCGATCGCGCAACGATCGAGGAAGAGCACGCACTGGAGCTGCGCACCCGCGACCGCGAGCGCAAGCTGCTGAAGAAGATCATGCAGTCGCTGACGCGACTGGACAGCGGCGACTATGGCTATTGCGACGAGACCGGCGAGCCGATCGGCCTGGGCCGGCTGATCGCCCGCCCAACCGCCACGCTGTCACTGGAAGCCCAGCAGCGCCGCGAGCTGAAGCAGAAGATGTTCGGAGACTGAGTCTCCTGGCGGATCGCCGGTCTGTCGAAGAATCCACCACCAGAGCTAGGTCCAGCGCGCACATGGCAGAACCGAAAGACGGCGAGAGCTTTCTGCGCAAGGTCGCGCGTTTCGTCGCGAATCCGACCACCGACTGGGCCGAGATCAACTCGCGCCAGGACGACCCCGAGGGCGACCTCGCCAAGGCCGAGCTGCGCGCGATGGTGGAGCGCAAGCGCCGCAACGACTTCGTGCGCAAGCGCGAGCTGGACATGCTGCGGCGCATCCGGCGCGAGGGCCTGTCGCCCGAGCAGTTGGCGGCGCTGGGCAGCAGCAGCTCCCGTATGGACGAGGTGGAGCGCAGCAACAGCGAGCTGAACTCGAAGATCGATCCCGGCGTGAAGGCCAAGATCGACCAGATCGAGCAGCAGATGGTCGGCGAGAGCTTCGCCCCGACCCAGCTCGCCACCACCCATCCGCCCGGCTTCTTCGAGACCAGCACCCGCCCGGTGCATTTCGCCCCCACCCTGCCGGCCGACGCGCCGGCCGCGCCCCGGGTCAGCCAGTTCTCCAGCCCGGCCGAGATCGAGCGGCTGGAATCGGTGCCGCCGCCGGCCGCCGCGGTGATGGGTGCCGGCCTGCCGCCGCTGTCGGACGCCAAGCCGAGCCGCCTGCCCAAGCTGCCGCCGCTGCCCATCAACCCGGACAGCGGCCATGGCCCGCTGAGCTTCGCGGTGGCCGAGCAGCCGGCCGCAATGGAGGTCAACGAGCTGCGCCACGACCCCGAGCTCGACGAGATGGTGATCGCCTTCGCGAATGCCGACTACGCCGCCTGCGAGCAGGGCCTGTCCGCACTGATCCAGAAGGGCGCGCCGCGCCATCTGCATCCCGAGACCTGGCTGGTGCTGTTCGACCTCTACCGCGCCACCGCCCAGCAGGCCAAGTTCGAGGCGCTGGCGCTGGACTATGTGCCGCTGTTCGGCCTGTCGGCGCCGCAATGGTTCTCGCTGCCCAAGCTGGTGGCCGAGAGCCTCAGCAAGGAGCGCAAGCCGATGGGCAGCGCCGGCGGCGTGGCCTGGACCGCGCCGGAATACCTGGACGCCGAGGCCGTGGCCCTGCTGACCAAGCGCTGCCAGAACCTGCCGATGCCCTGGGTGCTGGACTGGGCCGCGTTGCGCCGCCTGGACACCGAGGGCTGCGCCCGCCTGCGCGAGCTGTTCCGCGGCTGGGCCAGCCAGCAGGTCGACATGCGCTGGCTGGCCGGCGACCAGTTTCTGCTGCAGCTCAAGGAGCTGGCCCCGGTGGGCAGCCGCGATGTCGACCCGGCCTTCTGGATGCTGCGCCTGGAGACCCTGCGCCTGGTCAACCGACCCGACCAGTTCGACGAGGCGGCGATCGACTACTGCGTCACCTACGAGGTGTCGCCGCCCTCCTGGGAACGCGCCCAATGCCGGGTACGCGTCAGCGGCCAGACCCTGTCGACCAGCGCCCAGCCCGCGACCACCACCACGGGACCGAGCGAGACCTCCTCCTTCCTCGAGTCCAGCATGGGCAGCGGCCTGCCGGCCAACGCCCAGCTGGAGCTGTCGGGCCAGCTGAGCGGCGACATCAGCGAGACCCTGCGCCTGATGAGCACCGAACTCGGCGCCGCCACCCTGGTGACGATCGCCTGCCCCAAGCTGATCCGGCTCGATTTCATGGCCGCCGGCGACCTGCTGAACTGGGTGCTGGCGCGCCGCAGCGAGAACCGCGCGGTGGTGTTTTCCGAGGCGCACCGCTTGGTCGCGCTGTTCCTTGGCGCGATGGGCATCAACGAGCACGCCAGGGTCAAGGTCCGAATCAATTAACCCACCCCTACGCGCTGCGCGCGCCCCTCAAGGGGCGAGCCCGCAGGCCCGGCGAAGCCGGATCCTCGGGCTCTGCTGGGCCAATCCGTTCCGGCGTTGAAAAGGGGCGGATCGACCCCATCTGGAGTTCCTATGGATTCCTTGTCTTCTTCCCAACAGCAAGCGCCGGTGTATCACGGCACCACCATCGTCAGCGTGCGGCGCGAGACCCCCAGCGGTCTGCAGGTCGCGATCGGCGGTGATGGCCAGGTGACCCTGGGCCATATCGTCGTCAAGGCCAGCGCGCGCAAGGTGCGCAAGCTCCACCATGACAAGGTGCTGGCCGGCTTCGCCGGCGCGACCGCCGACGCCTTCACGCTGTTCGAGCGCTTCGAGGCCAAGCTGGAGAAGCATCAGGGCCATCTGGTGCGCGCCGCGGTCGAGCTGACCCGCGACTGGCGCACCGACCGCGTGCTGCGCCGCCTGGAGGCGATGCTGGCCGTGGCCGACCGTACGGCCTCCCTGATCATCACCGGCAATGGTGACGTGCTGGAGCCCGAGCAGGGCATCGTCGCGATCGGCTCCGGCGGCGCCTATGCCCAGGCCGCGGCCAAGGCCCTGCTGAACCACAGCGAACTCGGCGCGGCCGAGATCGTCAAACAGTCGCTGGTGATCGCGGGCGAGATCTGCATCTACACCAATCTGAACCACACGATCGAGACGCTGGACTGATCCTCATGAGCATGACCCCCCAGGAGATCGTCTCCGAACTTGACCGCCACATCGTCGGCCAGCAGGCCGCCAAGCGCGCCGTCGCGATCGCGATGCGCAACCGCTGGCGGCGCCAGCGCGTCGACGAGAAGCTGCGCGGCGAGATCACGCCCAAGAACATCCTGATGATCGGCCCGACCGGCGTCGGCAAGACCGAGATCGCGCGCCGCCTGGCCAAGCTGGCCGACGCGCCCTTCATCAAGGTCGAGGCCACCAAGTTCACCGAGGTCGGCTATGTCGGCAAGGATGTCGACTCGATCGTGCGCGACCTGGTCGACGTCGCCGTCAAGCAGGAGCGCGAGCGCCAGATGCGCATCCAGCGCACCCGTGCCGAGGACGCCGCCGAGGAGCGCGTGCTGGACATCCTGGTGCCCGGCAGCGACGCCGAGAACAGCACCCGCCAGCTGATGCGCAAGCGCCTGCGCGAGGGCCAGATGGACGACAAGGAGATCGAGATCGACGTGCTGGAGGCCAAGCCCAGCATGGAGATCCTCGGCCCCCAGGGCATGGAGGAGATGGCCGAGCAGCTCAAGAGCATGTTCTCGCAGATGGGCGGCGGCAAGCGCAAGACCCGCAAGCTGAAGATCGCCGAGGGCATGAAGCTGCTGGTCGAGGAAGAAGCCGCCAAGCTGCTCAACGAGGACGAGATCAAGACCGCCGCGCTGGCCAATGCTCAGGAGAACGGCATCGTCTTCGTCGACGAGATCGACAAGGTGGCCAGCCGCGCCGAGCATGGCGGCGCCGACGTCTCGCGCCAGGGCGTGCAGCGTGACCTGCTGCCCCTGGTCGAGGGCACGACGGTCAACACCAAGTACGGCATGGTCAAGACCGACCACATGCTGTTCATCGCATCCGGCGCCTTCCACCTCAGCAAGCCCAGCGACCTGATTCCCGAGCTGCAGGGCCGCTTCCCGATCCGCGTCGAGCTGGGCTCGCTGTCGGTGGACGATTTCGAGGCCATCCTGAAGAGCACCCACGCCAGCCTGGTCAAGCAGTACCAGGCCCTGCTGGCCACCGAGGGCCTGACCCTGGAGCTCGGCGACGACGGCATCCGGCGCCTGGCGCAGATCGCCTTCGAGGTCAACGAACGCACCGAGAACATCGGCGCGCGCCGCCTGGCCACGGTGATGGAGCGCCTGCTCGACGAGATCAGCTTCGACGCCCACAAGCATGCCGGCCAGACCATCACGCTGGACGCGGCCGCGGTGGACGCGAAGCTGGGCGAGCTGGCGAAGAACGAGGACCTGAGCCGCTTCATCCTTTGAGCGGACGGATGCGCGCCGGGCTCCACAAAACTGCGTAGCGCCGCTCCGATCGGGCTGGCGGGCCGTGCCACGGCTCGCTAGCTTGTGGCATGGGCCGGGCATTCTTCCCCTCCGCCCGGTCCGACCAGGAGTCCGCCATGCTGCACCGTCCTCGCGCCACCTCGCGCCATCTCGCCGTCTTTGCCCTGCTGATCGCCGGCGCCCCGCTGGCCGATGCCCAGAGCAACCTCGACACGGTGGAGTTGCGCGGCACCCGCGCCGCCGAACCGCCACGCGTCGATGTGCGCCGCACCTGCCCCGACGTCGATGAACACCTCACCGAGGGCCTCGCCCGCGCCATCTACATGTCAGGCCAGGCCGGCACGATCCATGTGCGCTTCCAGCTGGACGGCGAGCGGGTCGGCAAGGTCGAGACCCGCGGTGGTCCGCTGGACTACCGCGCCCCGCTGCGCCGTGCCGTGCGTGGGATGGCCTGCGCCAACGACGGGCAGCCGAACCAGCAGTACAACTTCCTGGTCGTGATCCGGCCGACCGATGAGGCGAGCGATGCGATGCAGGATCGCGTCGCGGTGCAGGAGCTGCCGGCCAGCCTGGCCCTGGCTCGCTAGCCCCCGGGACGGTTCAGCCCGGCGCCTCGCTGGCGCTGCCGACCCAGCGCAGCAGCTGCATCAGCGACGGGCTTCCGGTCTTGCGCAGCAGATGGCGCACATGGCTGCGCACGGTGCTCACCCGCAGGTTCAACCGCTCCGCCGTGACCTCGACGCTCAGCCCCTCGGCCAGCAGGGTCAGCACCTGCCTTTCGGCCGCGCTGAGCGCGCAGCGGGCCGCCAGCGCCTCCAGCCGCGCCGCCTGGGCCAGCCCGGGCCGGTCGCGCTGCACCGCCAGCAGCAGGCTGCCCGCGGGCCAGCCCGCCGCGGCCGCCAGCTCGATCGGCAGCCGCGACACCTGCAGCACGCCGGTGGCCAGGCCCGGCGCGAACCACAGCGGCGCTTCGGTACTCGCCCCGGCCGCGGCCCGGCCCAGCAAGGCCTCCAAGCCCACGGCCTGCCATTGCCCGAGCCGCATCAGGTGCCGGGCCGCCAGCGCCGCATCGCCCTCCCGCAGCAGGCACTGCGCGAGCGGATTGGCGAACAGCAGACGCCGGTCCGCCAGGCTGACCAGCAGCGCCTGCGGCAGCCCGTCCAGCAGCCGCTCGACGCCGCCGGACGGGCGGGGCAGGAAGGCGTGCGAAAGAACGATGGGGTCCATGCGGCCCGGATCTCAGCGTTGCGCTGTTTTTACTCACCGGTCTGTGCCGGCATGGACAGCGCCACCAACTCCCCGATCGGCAAAGCGGCACCGGCCCCAGCCGGGCCCGGCGCGCGACCCACCCGACTCTAGGCCGCCGGCCCCATCGATGCCAGCGCCGAACCGCCCTTTTCCAGGGGACAGGCGCAGCACCCTAAACCTTGCGGATAGACACGCCGCGGCGGCCGGCCCCTACACCAATCGGTGGATGGCACCTGACCCGCCGCGACCTAATCTGGGTTCACCGTCGGCCGGCCCAACTCGTCTCAGCGTCGCCCCCGGCGGGCCGGGCATTCCGATGCCCATGCCATGCCTGTTGTCGTCCATTGCAGTAAAGGACCCGCATCATGAGCCACCGTTTCGCCTCCTCCACCCGCCCCTACTCCCTCCTGCTGTCCTGCACCGCCCTGCTGGCCTTCGCCGCACAGGCCCAGACCAGCGGCACGCACCAGAACAACGCCACCAGCACCAAGCCCGCGACCGGCTACTACAACAAGACCACCGACACCGAGTACAACAACAAGGTGGCGCAGGCTATTCAACCGGAGCAGATGCTGCAGAGCGATCCCAGCGCCGCCGGCATCCAGCGCCCGCTGAGCCGGGCCGAGGTCCAGCGCGAACTCAAGCGCGCCCGCTCGACCGGCGAGCTGGAGCCCTACGACCGGGAAAGCACCAGCTACTCTCGCTGAGAAAGGGCGCCTTGGGAGGTGCCGTCGATGGAGGCCCGGAAAGCCTCAGGCAGGCGGTTGAAAACCGTAGCGAGGGCGGCCAGCTGCTAGACGCCCGGAGCGCAAGAACCGGAACGTACTTCCTGTACGAGAGGATTCCGAGCACCGCGCAACGACGCAGCGGGTCGCCGCAGTAGTGTTTGCAATCGTCTGCTAGAGCGCCAGCCGGTGCGATTGCAGGGTCAGGATGCCGTCAAAAATCAGGCTCTCGATCAGCTCATGCGGGATGTCCAGCGCCGGCGAGACCTTCCAGCCGGCGCCGCCGGTCATCAGGGTCAGCGGCTCGTGGCCCGCGCGCTGGGCCAGATGGCGGTGCATGCGTTCGATCGCACCGGTGATCGCGTAGTTGCCGCCGCTGGTCAGCGCGTCCGAGGTGTTGGTCGGGAACTCGCGCACCTCGCCGGTCGGCACGCGCAGGCCGGCGGTGCCGCCCTCCAGCGCCCGCAGCATGATGCCGTGGCCGGGCAGGATCAGGCCGCCGAGGAAGCGCCCCTGCGCGTCGACCGCGTCGACGGTCACCGCGGTGCCCACCATCACCACCAGCGCCGCCCGCGCCGGGCCGCGCGCCAGCACATGGTGGCGCGCGCCGATCTGGGCGACAAAACGGTCGGTGCCGAGCCGGCCCGGGTGGTCATAACCGTTGGTGATGCCGCCGCCCTGGGCGCTCGAGACCACCCAGCGCGGCTCGATGTCCCACAGCTCCAGCTGTTCCTCGACGCGGCGGCGCACCGCGTCGCCGGCCACATTGCAGCCCAGCATGCTGTGCGGCACCTGGGGCAGGCCGCGCCAGGCCTCCTCGGCGAGGCGGTCGATGTTCTCCAGGAACACCGCGCCATGGGCCAGCAGCGCCGCGCCCGGCTGGGGCGAGGCGTAGAGCGCCCATTTCAGGCGGGTGTTGCCGATGTCGATGGCCAGAAAGCTCATGGCATGCAGGGTTGTTCCGGGGCAGGCGCGAGCCTACCAGAGCCTCAAGCGCCTTGCCGAACGGCCGATAACAGCGATAGGGCCGACCTTGCTTGCCGGGTCCGCCCTGCGCACCCGCCCCTAGAACGACGCGAGGAGACCCCGCCGATGAAGTCGCTTTCGATTGCCGCCAAGCTCTGGCTACCGGTGGCCAGCCTGGCCGCCATGGTGGTGCTGATGACCCTGGCCTCCGCCACGCGCACCGCCAAGCTGCAGGCCGAGGCCCAGCAGACCCAGGCGGCCCAGCAGCGCAAGTTCGAGCTCTCGCTGCGCTGGCGCGGCCTGACCGAGACCAACGCGGCTCGCGCCGCCGCCGGCATCCTGAGCAGCGACTCCGCGGTGGCCCAGACATTCAAGCCGCAGATCGAGTCCACCACCGCCAGCATCTCCGAGATGCAGAAGGAGCTGGAGGCCCTGGCCACCTCGGAGGAGGAAAAGGCCGCGATGGCGCGCATCGCCGACACCCGCAAGGCCTATATCGCCACCCGCAACGAGGCCAGCAAGCTGAAGGCCGATGGCCAGGCCGAGGCCTCGGCGGCCCTGCTGCAGGGCAAGATGCTGCCGGCGATCGCTACCTATCTCGACGCGCAGGCCGACTTCGTCAAGCTGCAGCAGCAGCGCTCCGACGCGCTGCGCGAGCAGGCCGGCGCCGAACGCATGCGCACCGTCTGGATCGTCGCGCTGGTGATGGGCCTGATCGTCGCCGGCCTGGCCATCGCCACCTTCTACCTGGTGCGCTCGATCGCCGGGCCGCTGCGCGAGCTGGTCGGCCAGGCCGAACGCATCGGCCAGGGCGATCTGCGCGAAGAGGCTCGCGGCCCGGGTGACACGGCGCGGGCCGACGAGATCGGCGAGGTGCAGCGGGCACTGGCCGGCATGCGCGCGGCGCTGGCGCGCGCCCTGTCCGAGGTGCGCCATAGCGCCGACAGCATCCAGACCGCCAGCGCCGAGATCGCCACCGGCAATGCCGACCTGAGCCAGCGCACCGAGCAGACGGCGTCCAACCTGCAGCAGACCGCCAGTTCGATGAGCGAGCTGACCGGCACCGTGCGCCAGAGCGCCGATGCCGCCAGCACCGCCAATCAGCTGGCCAGCAGCGCGGCTCAGGTGGCACAGCGCGGCGGCGCGGTGGTCGGCCAGGTGGTCAGCACGATGGACGAGATCAACAGCAGCTCGAAAAAGATCGCCGACATCATCGGCACGATCGATGGCATCGCCTTCCAGACCAATATCCTGGCCTTGAACGCGGCTGTCGAGGCCGCGCGCGCCGGCGAGCAGGGCCGTGGCTTCGCGGTGGTGGCCGGCGAGGTGCGCAGCCTGGCCCAGCGCAGCGCCGAGGCCGCGCGCGAGATCAAGGGCCTGATCGGCAGCAGCGTCGAGAAGGTCGAGACCGGTGCGCGCCTGGTGCAGGACGCCGGCAGCACGATGGACGAGATCGTCGCCAGCGTGAAGCGCGTGACCGACATCATTGCCGAGATCAGCGCCAGCACCGTCGAACAGAGCCAGGGCATCGGCACCGTCAATAGCGCGGTCAGCCAGCTCGACCAGATGACCCAGCAGAACGCCGCGCTGGTCGAGCAGAGCGCCGCGGCGGCGGAATCGCTGAAGGACCAGGCGGGGCGGCTGGCGCAGGTGGTGGGCGGGTTTCGGCTGGGGTGATGGCCTGTCTCAAACCAGAAGCATCTCCATCTGGCCTCGCAGCAGTCCGGCTTGCGAACCAGCAGTGCCCTCTTGCCGATGCGCCAGGTCCGAGCTAACCCTGAGAGGCCTCTTCAAACGCCACCAAGGCCCCTTAGGCGGCTATGCTCGCGCTTCACTCACAGAGGAGGATCGGAGATGAAGTCTGCATACTGGCTGCTCGCCCCGCTGTTGTTGTCCGCCTGCGGGACCTCGCCAACGCCGAAGGACACCGCCCCACAGACCGTTGCATCGGCCAAGGCCGTGTGTTTCGAAGACACGCCGACCGGGACCCGCTTCAAGCAGTTGAAGTGCATGACGGCCGAACAGGACCAGGCCCGCAAGAAGGCCGGTCAGGACGCGGCGGACGAACTCGGCAAGATTCGGCCGACGATCATGCCGGAAGGACGGTAGTTCGAGCGGGCAAGGTAGCGCGGGCGTCTAACCCTGCTGCTGCTGCCGATAGGCGGGCATTTCGAGGTCCGCTGCGGCAAACGCGGCCACCTCGCCCACCACCAGCACCGCCGGACTCCCCAGGGCCGGGTCTTGTCTCAGGCAAGCCTCCAGCCCATCCAGAGTCGTCACCGCCTGCCGCTGCCGCCCGGTATGTGCCGCCGACACCACGGCCGCCGGCATGTCGCTGCGCATGCCGCCCGCGCGCAGGGCCGCGACGATCTCGGCGCAGCGGGTCACGCCCATGTAGATCACCAGGGTCAGGCCGCTCCTGGCCAACGCGGCCCAGTCGGGTGCGCGGCCGCCTTCGCCGCTTCCCTCTGCGCTGTGCCCGGTGACTAGGGCCACGCCGGGCGCGCAGCGCCGGTCGGTGACCGGGATGCCGGCGGCCGCGGGGCCGGCGATGCCGGCGGTCAGGCCGTTGACGACCTCGACCTCCAGGCCCGCGGCGCGCAGCGCGTCGACCTCCTCGCCGCCGCGGCCGAACACGAAGGGGTCGCCGCCCTTCAGGCGCACCACCCGCTGCCCGGCCCTCGCCTCGCGGATCATCAGCTCATGGATGAAGCGCTGCTCGGTCGAATAGCGCCGCTCGCCGGGCCGCTCCCAAGAGCGGCGCGTCGCCCCCTCGGGGGGCAGGGCCAGGTACTCCTGGCCCGGGGGCGCCATCTGGCAGCCACCGCGCTTGCCGACCTTCAGCACCCGCGTATCCGGCCGCAGCAGTGCCAGCACGCGCGCGTCGACCAGATCGTCGCTCAGCACCACGTCGGCCGCCTGCAGGCGCTTCAGCGCCCTGAGGGTCAGCAGCTCCGGGTCGCCGGGACCGGCGCCGACCAGGGCGATGGGGAAAACAGGAGGGTTGTTCATCGTCATGCCGTCACCTCGCAGGGCGTGGAGCCGACCAGGCGCCGCAGCGCCGGCAGGCAGGAACCGCATTGGGTGCCGCAGCGCAGCGCGGCCTGCAGCGTCTTCAGGCGCTCGGCCGGAGCGCCGGGGCTGGCGGCCAGCTGCGCGCGGATGCGCGCCTCGGACACATCGAAGCAGTTGCAGACCTGCGGGCTGCGCGGGGTCGGGTCTTGCTCGCCCGACGCGGCCTCGCCGACATCGGGCGCCAGCAGGCGCCGGCCATGCGGCGCCACGGCGCCGGCCTCGCGCCACAGCTCGTGCAGCCAGGCGCCCTCCTGCGCGCCCTCGGTCAGGGTCAGCAGGCCCTGCAGATGCGTTCCTGTTTCGTCCAGGCGCAGCAGGCGCAGGCGGCCGCGGCGCGTGTCGACATAGCGCAGCACGCCCGGTCCCTGCAGGCCCAGCAGCTCGGCGATGCGCTGCATCAATGGCGGAGCGATGGCCGCCGCTTGCGCGGCCTCGAAGCGCCAGCCCTCGCGGCCGTCCGGCCCCGCTATCGGCAGGCAATGCGCATAGTCGAACTCGCGCATCAGCGCGCGCAGACCATGGCCGGCCGGCCCCCAGGCCGAGGCCGCGAGCCGCCAGGGCAGCGCCAGCTTGTGCACCGCCACCGCCGAGAACTTCAGCTCGGGCTGGCGCGAATCGGGGCAGCAGGCGCTCTGCGTCAGCGCGTTGATGCCGGCCAGGGCCCGGCCCTGCTCGTCGCGGCCGGAGACGAACTCCTCGCCCCAATGCATCGCCACCTGGGCCTGGGTCGGCGCGATCGCCGCATCGCCAAGCACGATCAGGTTCAGGGCGCCGCGGCGCGAGGCCACCCGCACCAGGTCGCCATCCTTCAAGCCGCGGCGCGGCATGTCGTGCGGATTCAGGCGCAGCAGCGGTTTGCTCTCATGCGCGAACAAGCGGCCCAGCAGGCCGGTGCGGCTCATGCCATGCCATTGGTCGCGCAGGCGGCCGGTGCTCAGTGCGAAGGGGAATCTCACATTCGTCTCGTCGCGCGGCGGCGCGAAGGGCCGGGCGATGAAGCGCGCACGGCCGCCGGGCGCGGCGAGGAAGCGGTGGTCCTCGTAGAGCCGCGCGCGGCCCTGGACCGCGCCTTCGGGAAACGGCCATTGCTGCGGGCCCTCGTGCTCCAGCAGCGCATAGCTGAGGCCGGTGATATCCAGATCGCGGCCGCGCGTGGCCTCGCGGTGCTCCAGCCACAGCTGCTGAGGTTCCTCGGCCGCAAACAGGCTGGGCAGGCCCGGGCGCAGCAGCCGCTCCAGCTCGCGCGCCAGGTCGCGCACGATGCGCCAGTCGGCGCGCGAGAGGCCGGGCGGCGGCACGGCGGCGCGCACCCGCGTGATGCGGCGCTCGCTATTGGTCACCGTGCCCTCCTTCTCGCCCCAGCTGGCCGCCGGCAGCAGCACATCGGCGAAGGCGGCCGTCGCGGTATCGGCAAAGGCTTCCTGCAGGATCACCAGCTCGCAGCGCGCCAGCGCGCGGCGCACCAGATCCTGGTCGGGCAGGGACTGCGCAGGGTTGGTGCAGGCAATCCACAGCGCCTTGATCTCGCCGCGCGCCGCCGCCTCGAACAGCTCTATCGCGGTCTTGCCCGGCGCCTCCGGCAGGCTCTCGACGCCCCACAGCCGCGCGATCTCGGCGCGGTGCGCGGCATTGGCGGGATCGCGATGGCCGGGCAGCAGGCTGGCCATGCCGCCGGCCTCGCGCCCGCCCATCGCATTCGGCTGGCCGGTCAGCGAGAAGGGCCCGGCGCCGGGCCGGCCGATCTGGCCGGTGGCCAGGTGCAGATTGATCAGCGCGGTGTTCTTCGCGGTGCCGCTGGTACTCTGGTTCAGGCCCATGCAGTACAGCGACAGGGTGGATGGCGACTTCGCGATCCAGCGCGCCGCCTGCAGCAGGTCGGCCTCCTCGATGCCGCAAATGCGTGCCGCATCGCGCGGCGTGGTCTCGCGCACCAGGGCCTTCAGCGCGGCGAAGCCCTCGGTATGGGCCGCGATGAAGTCCGTATCGATCCAGCCCTCCCAGATGCAGGCGTGCAGCAGGCCGTTGAACAGGGCCACATCGGTGCCGGGGCGGATCTGCAGATGCAGGTCGGCGAACTCGGCCGTCTCGGTGCGGCGCGGGTCGACCACGATGATCTTCAGTTCCGGCTTGCACGCGCGCGCATCCTCGATGCGCCGGAACAGGATCGGATGGGCCCAGGCCGGATTCGCGCCGGCGATGAAGAGGCAATCGGTCAGCTCGATGTCCTCGTAGCAGGCCGGCGGCGCATCGGCGCCCAGGCTCTGCTTGTAGCCGACCACGGCCGAACTCATGCACAGGCGCGAGTTGGAGTCGATGTTGTTGGTGCCGACCAGGGCGCGCGCCAGCTTGTTGAAGGCGTGGTAGTCCTCGGTCAGCAGCTGGCCCGAGATGTAGAAGCCGATCGCGTCCGGGCCGTGCTCGAGGCGCAGCGCGGCCAGCCGGGCGGCCAGGCGGGCGTTGAGCTCGTCCCAGCCCAGTGGCTGCGCCGCTTGGCCGCGCGCCGCGCGCCAGGCCGGCTGCAGCAGGCGGCGCTGCAGGGTGGCCGGCGCGGCGCTCAGGTGCAGGGTCGAGCCCTTGGTGCAAAGCCGGCCGAAGTTGGCCGGATGCGCCGGATCGCCACGCACGCCGGTGATCTGCGCACCCTCGCTCTCGATGATCACGCCGCAGCCGACGCCGCAGTAGGGGCAGGTGCTGCGCGTCTCTTTCATGGCGTCAGCAAGCCCGGGTGCAGGGGCCGGCCTTGACCGGCTCCAGCTCGATGGCCAGGGTGTCCAGCTCGCGCTGGTCCAGCAAGACCTGGCCCTCGACGACCTTGACCGCGAACACCGGCGTGCGGCCCTCGTCCGGCTCGCGGGCGCAGCCGCTGTCCAGCGCGATGGTCCAGTTGTGCAGCGGGCAGGCCACGGCCTGGCCGAACACGATGCCCTGGCTCAGCGGGCCGGCCTTGTGCGGGCAGCGGTCCAGCAGCGCGAACACCCGGTCGTCCGCGGTGCGGAACAGCGCGACCTGCGGACCTCGGGCGCGCTGCACGCGGCGCGCGCCCAGCACCGGGATGTCGGCCACGGCGCAGACGGTTTTCCACTCACTCATGACAGCACCTCGAACTGGCGCAGGTCCACGCCCGCCTTATCGAACTCGAACCAGGGATCGGGCTCGCCGTCCAGCGCGTACTGCAGCTCGGCCCAGAGCGCGCGGCGGCCCTCGTGGTCGTCCAGGATGCGGACCTTCACATGGTCCAGGCCGACGCGGCCGACGTAATGCACGGTGCGCTCCAGATACCAGCCTTCCTTGCGGTAGAGCTGCATGAAGGCGCCGGTGTACTCCAGCACCTCGGCCGCGCTCTTCAGCTTGGTGAAGAAATGCGCCACCTCGGTCTTGATGCCGCCGTTGCCGGCGATGTACATCTCCCAGCCCGAGTCGACGCCGATGATGCCGACGTCCTTGATGCCGGCCTCGGCGCAGTTGCGCGGGCAGCCGCTGACCGCGAACTTGACCTTGTGCGGCGCGTACATGCGCCACATCGCGCGCTCCAGGTCCTTGCCCATCTGGGTGCTGTCCTGCGTGCCCATGCGGCACCACTCGCTGCCGACGCAGGTCTTCACGGTGCGCAGCGCCTTGGCATAGGCATGGCCGGAAGGCATGCCGATATCGCGCCAGACATGGACCAGATCCTCCTTCCGGACGCCCAGCAGGTCGATGCGCTGGCCGCCGGTGACCTTGACCGTCGGGATCTTGTACTTGTCCACCGCATCGGCGATGCGGCGCAGCTCGTCGGCGGTCGTCTCGCCGCCCCACATGCGCGGGATCACCGAGTAGCTGCCGTCCTTCTGGATGTTGGCGTGGCTGCGCTCGTTGATGAAGCGTGCCTGCGGGTCGTCCCGCGCCTCCTTGGGCCAGCTGGAGATCAGGTAATAGTTCAGCGCCGGGCGGCAGGTGGCGCAGCCATTCGGACTTTTCCAGCTCAGGGCCTGGTACAGCGACTCCAGGCTGGTGATGCGATCCTTGAAGATCGCATCACGCACATCCTGGTGGCTCATGTCGGTGCAGGAGCACATGGCCTTTTGCTTCGGTGCGGCCGAGTAGTCGCCGCCGGCGGTGAACATCAGGAGCTGCTCGACCAGGCCGGTGCAGGAGCCGCAGGACGCGCTGGCTTTGGTGTGCTTGCGCACCTCCTCCAGGGTGAACAGGCCCTTCTCCTTGATCGCCTTGCAGATGCGGCCCTTGCTGACGCCGTTGCAGCCGCAGACCTCGTCGCCGTCGGCCATCGCCGCGGCCCGGCTGTGGCCCTGGTGGCCCACGTCGCCGATGTTCGACTCGCCGAACATCAGCTTGTCGCGGATGTCGGCGATCTTGCGCCCCTCGCGCAGCAGCTTGAAGTACCAGGCGCCGTCCACCGTGTCGCCGTAGAGGCAGGCGCCGACCAGCCGGTCGTCCTTGATCACCAGCTTCTTGTAGACCCCGGCGAAGGGATCGCTCATCAGGATCTCCTCGGTGCCTTCACCGCCCATGAAGTCGCCGGCGCTGAACAGGTCGATGCCGGTCACCTTCAGCTTGGTGCTGGTCTGCGAGCCCTGGTAGCGGCCGATGCCGAACTGCGCCAGATGCGTCGCGCAGACCTTGCCCTGCTCGAACAGCGGCGCCACCAGGCCGTAGGCGATGCCGCGATGCGCCGCGCATTCGCCCACCGCGTAGATGCGCGGGTCGGTGACGGTCTGCAGGGTGTCGCTGACCACGATGCCGCGCTGGCAATGCAGGCCGGCGCTCTCGGCCAGCTGGGTATTGGGGCGGATGCCGGCGGCCATCACCACCAGGTCGGCCGGGATCTCGCTGCCGTCCTTGAAGCGCACGGCCATCACCCGCCCGTCGCGATCCGGGAGCAGGGCCTCGGTATGGGCGCCCAGCATGAACTTCAGGCCGCGCGCCTGCAGCGACTGGCGCAGCAGCTCGCCGGCCTGGTCGTCCAGCTGGCGCTCCATCAGCCAGTCGCCGAGATGCACCACGGTCACCTGCATGCCGCGCAGCATCAGGCCGTTCGCCGCCTCCAGGCCCAGCAGGCCGCCACCGATCACGACGGCGTGCTGGTACTTGGTCGCCGCGTCAATCATCTCGTTGGTGTCGGCGATATCGCGGTAGGCGATCACGCCGTCCAGCTCCTTGCCGGGCACCGGCAGGATGAAGGGGCTGGAGCCGGTGGCGATCAGCAGGCGGTCGTACTCGGCTTCGGTGCCATCCTCGGCGATCACCTTGCGGCGGATGCGATCGATCTGCGTGACGGTCCTGCCCAGGTGCAGGGTGATGCCCTGCTCGGCATACCAGGACAGTGGATTCAGGATGATCTCGGCTATCGTCTGTTCGCCGGCCAGCACCGGGCTCAAGAGGATGCGGTTGTAGTTGGGATGCGGCTCGGCACCGAACACCGTGATGTCATAGAGATCTGGGGCGATCTTCAGCAGCTCTTCCAGCGTGCGCACACCGGCCATGCCGTTGCCCACCATCACCAGCTTCAATTTCTTGTCGTTCATCATCACAGCAGCTCCAGGCTGAGCGCCGCGCCGCCCCGCCCAGCCCCAACGGAGCTAGCGAGCAGCAGGCACCACGAAAAATCAATCAGGCGGCTTTCTTCTCGACCGGCGCGGCGTGGCGCGTGTAGAGGAAGTCGATCACCGCCTTGCGCGCATGCACATAGACCGGGTCCTCGGCCAGCTCGACGCGGCTGCGCGGGCGCGGGAGCTCGACCGCATGGATCTCGCCGATGGTCGCGGCCGGCCCGTTGCTCATCATCACGATGCGGTCGGAGAGCAGCACGGCCTCGTCGACATCGTGCGTGACCATCACCACGGTGCTGTGCGTGCGCGCGACGATCTTCAGGAGCTCGTCCTGCAGATGGGCGCGGGTCAGCGCGTCGAGCGCGCCGAAGGGTTCGTCCATCAGCAGCACCTTGGGCTCCATCGCCAGCGCGCGCGCAATGCCGACGCGCTGCTTCATGCCGCCGGAGATCTCGTGCGGACGCTTGAACATCGCATGGCTCATGCCCACCAGGTCCAGCGCCGCATCGGTGCGCTCCGCGAGTTGACGCTTCAGCTCGCGGCCGCCGAACACCGACTCGACGCCCAGATAGACGTTCTCGAAGCAGGTCAGCCAGGGCAGCAGCGAATGGTTCTGGAACACCACCGCGCGCTCCGGGCCGGGCTCGGTGATCTCGCGGTTGTCGCACAGCAGCACGCCGGACGTGGGCCGCAGCAGGCCGGCGATCAGGTTCAGCAAGGTGCTCTTGCCGCAGCCCGAATGGCCGATCAAGGTGATGAACTCGCCCTTCTGGACCTGCAGATGGATGTCGCGCAGCGCGTGGAACTGGCCCTTGCGGGTGTTGAACACCATCTCGGCCGACTGCACTTCGATAAAGGCCTTGTTTGCACTCATGATGTCGGCTCCGTCAGTCGTTGTAGGAGAAGTGCTTGGCCACCGCCATCAGCAGCCATTCGAGGGCCAGGCCGACGATGCCGATCACGAAGATCGCGATGATGATGTGCTGGACATTGAGGTTGTTCCATTCGTCCCAGACCCAGAAGCCGATGCCGACGCCGCCGGTCAGCATCTCGGCCGCGACGATCACCAGCCAGGCCGTGCCGACCGAGAGGCGCACGCCGGTGAGCATATAAGGGAGCACGGCAGGGAACAGGATCTTGCTGATGATCTTCCACTCGCTGAGCTTGAGCACCCGCGCGACGTTCAGATAGTCCTCGGGCACCCGCTGCACGCCCACCGCGGTGTTGACCACCATCGGCCAGATCGAGCAGATGAAGATGGTCCAGATCGCCGCCGGGTTGGCGCTCTTGAACACCAGCAGGCCGATCGGCAGCCAGGCCAGCGGCGAGACCGGCTTCAGGAGGCTGATCAGCGGCGAGACCATGCGGCCAATGAACTCGAAGCGGCCGATCGCGAAGCCCAGCGGGATGCCCACCGCGGCCGCCAGGCCGAAGCCCAGCGCGACGCGCTCCAGCGAGAACAGGATGTTCCAGCCGATGCCCTGGTCGTTCGGCCCCTTGCTGTAGAAGGGAACGGCGAACAGCTGGAGGGCGGCGTCGAAGGTGGCGGCCGGCGTCGGGAAGCTGCCCCCTTTTTGCGTCAGCAGCGCCCAGATGCCGATCAGCAGGGCCAGGCCCAGCACGGGCGGCAGCACGCGCAGCAGCAGGCCGTTGAAGTCGAAGCCGGGCCGCGGCCTGGGTGGCGGTGGCACTGTTGGCACCGGGGCGGCCGCTGGCGGCGCGGCCGGCACGGCGGCGGCCTGCTCGCGCGGGGAATGGAAGACTGCGCTGACCATCGTTGCTTCCTCCTCAGGCTTTCACCTTGAACGAATCGGCGTACTTCGCCGGATCCTTGCCGTCCCAGACCACGCCGTCGATCAGCTTGCTGCTGCGCATCGTGTCCTTGGGCACGCTGATCTTCAGCTGCGCCGCGGCCTGCTTGTAGAGCTCGATCTGGTTGATCTGCCTGGCCACGCCCAGGTAGTCCGGGTGCTCCTTGATCAGGCCCCAGCGCTTGTGCTGGGTCAGGAACCACATGCCGTCGCTGAGCCAGGGATAGCTGACCGCGCCATCGTTGAAGAACTTCATGTGATTCGGGTCGTCCCAGGTCTTGCCCAGGCCGTTCTGGTAGCGGCCCAGGATGCGCTGGTTGATCGCGTCGACGCCGGTGTTGACATAGCTCTTCTCGGCGATGGTGTCGGCCATCTTCAGCTTGTTTGTGAGGCCCGCGTCGATCCAGCGGCCGGCCTCCAGCACGGCCATGATCACGGCGCGCGCGGTGTTGGGGTACTTCTTCGCGAAGTCGCCGGTGCAGCCCAGCACCTTCTCCGGATGGTCCTTCCAGATGTCCTGGGTCGTGACCGCGGTGATGCCGATGCCGTCCATGATGGCGCGATGGCCCCAGGGCTCGCCGACGCAGTAGCCGTCCATATTGCCGACCCGCATGTTCGCCACCATCTGCGGCGGCGGCACCGTGATGACCTTGGCCTCCTTCATCGGATTGATGCCCACGCTGGCCAGCCAGTAATAGAGCCACATCGCGTGGGTGCCGGTCGGGAAGGTTTGGGCGAATGTGTATTCGCGCTTCTCGGTGCCCATCAGCTTGGCCAGCGAGGCGCCGTCCACCGCGCCCTTGTCGGCCAGCTTCTTGGACAGGGTGATCGCCTGGCCGTTGTTGTTCAGGGTCATCAGCACGGCCATGTCCTTCTTCGGCCCGCCGACGCCCAGATGCACGCCGTAGATCAGACCGTACAGCACATGGGCCATGTCCAGCTCGCCGTTGACCAGCTTGTCGCGCACACCGGCCCAGGAGGCCTCCTTGGTCGGCACGATCTTGATGCCGTACTTCTTGTCGAAGCCCAGCACCGAGGCCATCACGACCGAGGCGCAATCGGTCAGCGGGATGAAACCGATCCGGACCTCTTCCTTCTCCGGCTTGTCCGAGCCGGCGGCCCAGACATGCGGGGCCGCCACCAGGCTGCCGCCCACCGCGGCCGCGCCGCCGACCAGAAGCTTGCGCCGATCCTCACTCATCAGACCCTCCTTCTTCCTCTTGCCGATGTTCTCCACCACTCGCATGCAGACCTCCAGAAGACCGAAAGAACCCAAACGAAAAAAGGCGTCGCGATCGCGCCGCACCCCGGAGGGCACAGCGGATCGGACGCCTTTGTCCTAGAACCTTGTTCAGAGCGAGGCCCACGCCGTTGCGGGCCTCGTTCTAGTCATTGCAGAAACCATGCCAGCGTTCCGAGGCGGTCTGCGGCCCATTCGCGCACCGCGCCCAGGCAGCAGACACCCAAGTTGGTGCAGAAGGCGCCGCCTCAGGACGGGCGCAGCAGGCTCTGCGCCTCGATCACGCGCTCGGCCACCTCGACCAGCGGCACGCCGCGGTCCATCGCCAGGCGGCGCAGGCGCTGGTAGGCGGCCTCCTCGTCCAGGCCCTGCTCGCTCATCAGGATGCCCTTGGCGCGCTCGATGCGCTTGCGCGCGCTGAGCTGGGCCTGGGCCTTGTTCAGCTCCTGGCGCAGCGCCAGGTCCTGCTCGAAGCGCGCGATCGCCACCTGCAGCACCGGTGCCAGCCGCGCCGGCTGCAGCCCCGCCACCACATAGGCGCTGACCCCGGCCTTCAACGCGCGGCGCATCGGGTCGCCGCCGCCGTCCTCGGAGAACACCACCACCGGGCGCGGCATCTGGTGGTTCAAGAGCGCCAGGTTCTCCATCGTGTCGCGCGTCGGCGACTCGCTGTCGACGATCACCACATCGGGCTTCAGGCGCAGCACGCAGTCGTGGATCAGGGTGGCCGAGTCGATCACGCCTACCACCTCGCAGCCCAGCCGCACCAGCTCCTGCCGGATCAGCTCGACGCGATGCGCGCCGTCGTCAATCAGCAGGATGCGCAGGGCGGCGGCGGGCGGGGTGATGTCGGGCTGGCTGGGCATGGGGCGGGCTGGAGCATTGGATGTTGCAGTGCAATATCCATGCCGAGCCCTCAGCCCCACAAGGCGGGTTTGGCCACCATCAGATAGAACACCGCCAGCATCGCGACGAAGGCCGGATAGCCCAGCGCCTCCCAGCGGCGCGCATAGCGCCAGTAGAGCGGCGGCGAGGCCGCCCGGCCCTCCCGCTGCGCCGCCGCGGCCAGCGCCGCCATGCGGACCTGCAGCCAGACCACCGGCAGCCAGCAGGCACCGGCCAGCAGGTACAGGCCCAGCGCGGCCGCCAGCCAGGGCGTGCTGAGCGGCCAGCCGGCCAGATGCGCCATCCACAGCCCGGTCAGCGGCTGCAGCAGCGCGGCCGGCGTCGTGAACCACCAGTCGGCCCGCACCACCAGCCGCGTCACGACCACCTGCGCCGCCAGCGAGCCGCTGCGGTTCGCGAAAAACATATAGAAGGCCGAGCCGAAGCCGGTGCCGACCAGCAGCACGCTGGACAGCACATGCAGCCATTTCAGCAGCAGGTACAGGCTCATCGCGCCGCCCTCTTCCACAGCAGCCACAGCAGGGCGGCGATCGGCAGGTTCTTCAGCAGCGGCCCCAGCGGATCCAACCACAGCGAGGGCAGCAACCAACTCGCCACCCCCGTCATCGCCAGCATGCCCAGCGCCGCCAGGCCATAGCTGAGCCGGCCGGGCCAGCGCCACAGGGCCAGGCCCAGCAGCAGATCGACGCCGGCACCGGCGATCACCAGCAGACGCGCCAGGCGCAGATCGTGGATGCCGGCCTGGCGCAGCAGGGCCAGGCTCTGGCCGTTCAGCTCCCACAGGCTGGCCAGCGCGGTCAGCAGCCAGACCGCGGCCAGGCTCAGGCGCAGCACGCGGAGCTCGACACTCTCGAGGCTTGCGTCGTTCCTCATCCGGCTTGCCCCTCGACGAGATCGCAGACCATGCCCCAGCGCGCGAACTCGGGCGCGAACTCGTCCAGCCGCAGCAGGCTCAGGCAGGGCCGCGCGCCGGGCTCGAAGGCCTGGCCCCGGGCCAGCCGGCGCGCCAGCAGGACCGCGGCCATGCAGGGAATCTCCGGGCCATGGTCGTCGTCGGCGGCGATATGCCAGCCGCGCGCGGCCGGCCGGCCCTCGGCGTCCAGCCCCGTCAGCGCCACCACCATGCCACCCAGCGCCGAGCCCAGCGGGTTGAGCCAGTCGGCCACGCGCAGCAGCGGGCCGGCCAGGCGCTCGGGCCGCCGCAGCCAGCCGGCGCGGCGCAGCGCCGCCAGCAGGGCCATGCCGCGCTGCGTCGCGCCGAGCTCCAGCGCGGCGCGGAACATCACGCCGCGCACGCCGGGGTAATGCGCCGGCAGCAGCTCCAGGTCGGGGATGTCGCACAGCGCGGCCAGGCGCGGCCGCAGCCGGGCGAAGCGGCGCTCGATGGGCGCGGCCCAGCCGCTTTGAGCCTGCCAGCGGCCGTCCTGCCAGACCTGGATAGGCGCGCCGCAATAGCTGAGCACCGCCGCCATCGTGGCCAGGCCGCGCGGCGCGGTCTGCGCCGGCGCGATGCAGATGTCGATCTGGTCCAGGCGCCGCCAGCCGGCGCTCAGCGCGTCGATCACCGCGCTGGACAGCGCCGGCACCGTGCTGGCGCCGCTGATCGCCACCCGGCCGCAGGCCTTAAAGCGCGCGTCCAGCCGGGCCTGGAAGTCGCAGACGAAGCGCCGGCCATCGGCCAGGTCGATGTAATGCGCGCCGGCCGCCGCCGCGGCCTCGGCCACGCCATAGTCCTGCTGCTGGAAGGGCCCGGCGGTGTGGATCAACAGCCCGACCCGCTGCCGGCGCAGCTGCGCGGCGAAGTCGGGCGCGGCCATGTCGATCGCCAGGCCCTCGGCACCGCCGCCCAGCCCGGCCGCGAAGGCGGCTGCCCTGGCGCCATCGCGCCCGCCCACCAGCAGCCGCAGCGCCGGATCGCCGGCCAGCGCCCGCGCGATGCGCGCGCCGAAATTGCCGTAGCCACCCAGCACCAGAACCCTCATGCCGCTCCCCGCCATCCCTTGTAGCGCCCGATTATCGGCAGGCCGGCGCACCGTCCTCCCGAACATCCGGACAAATTGACGTTTACGTAAACGTCAATCAAACCCTAGAATCCGGCCATCCATGCTGATAGAAAGACGTGGAGCGCTGTATCAACAGCGGCGCCCGCGCAGGAGACATAAGCCATGACCGACCTGTCCGCCGAGTACAAGGCCCTGGCCGCGTACCGCCCCACCCACAAGGTGCGCTTCGTGACCGCCGCCAGCCTGTTCGACGGGCATGACGCGGCGATCAACATCATGCGGCGCATCCTGCAGGGCATGGGCGCCGAGGTGATCCACCTGGGCCACAACCGCTCGGTCGACGAGGTGGTCAACGCCGCGCTGCAGGAGGATGCCCAGGGCATCGCGATCAGCAGCTACCAGGGCGGCCATGTCGAGTACTTCAAGTACATGGTGGAGCTGCTGCGCGCGCGCGGCGGCCAGAACATCCAGGTCTTCGGCGGCGGCGGCGGCGTGATCGTGCCGGCCGAGATCCGCGACCTGCACGAGCATGGCGTGCGCATCTACAGCCCCGAGGACGGCCAGCGCATGGGCTTGGCCGGCATGATCGGCGAGATGCTGATGCGCTGCGACCGCGACATCTCGGCCGACGCGCCCAAGGCGCTCTCTGCGATCCAGGGTCATGGCGAGGCCGCCTGGCGCGCGCTGGCCCAGCTGATCACGGCGCTGGAGAACGGCAAGGCCGACGCGGCCCTGGTCGCCGAGCTGCAGGCCGCCGCCAAGACCATCCAGACCCCCGTGCTGGGCATCACCGGCACCGGCGGCGCCGGCAAGTCCAGCCTGACCGACGAGCTGATCCGCCGCCTGCGCCTGGACCAGGGCGACGCGCTGCGCGTCGCCGTGATCTCGATCGACCCCTCGCGCCGCAAGAGCGGCGGCGCGCTCTTGGGCGACCGCATCCGCATGAATGCGATTTCGCCCTGGGGCCAAGGCCCACGCGTCTTCATGCGCAGCCTGGCCACGCGCGATTTCGGCAGCGAGATCTCGCAGGCCCTGCCCGATGTGGTCGCCGCGGCCAAGGTGGCCGGCTTCGACCTGGTGATCGTCGAGACCTCGGGCATCGGCCAGGGCGATGCCGCCATCGTGCCGCATGTCGACGTGCCGATGTATGTGATGACGCCGGAGTTCGGCGCCGCCAGCCAGCTCGAGAAGATCGACATGCTGGACTTCGCCGAGTTCGTCGCGATCAACAAGTTCGACCGCAAGGGCGCGCTGGACGCGCTGCGCGACGTGGCCAAGCAGGTGCAGCGCAACAAGGAGGCCTTCACCAAGCGCCCCGAGCAGATGCCGGTGTTCGGCACCATGGCCAGCCGCTTCAACGACGACGGCGTCACCGCGCTGTACCAGGCGCTGAAGCCGCGCCTGGCCGAGCTGGGCCTGGCCTTTGGCGAGGCGCGCCTGCCGCTGGTCGACACCCGCCACAGCACCCACCAGACCCCCATCGTGCCGGCCGCGCGCAGCCGCTACCTGGCCGAGATCAGCGACACCCTGCGCGGCTACAAGAAGGCCGCCCGCGCCCAGGCCCGCATCGCCCGCGAGGCCCAGCAGCTGCGCGCCTCGATCGCGATGCTGCAGGCCGACAACCCGGACAAGACCGGCGCCGTCACCGCGCTCGGCGAGCTGGCCGCGCAGCGCGAGAGCGCGCTCGACAAGGTCGCCGCCCAGCTGATCGCGCAATGGCCGGCGATGCAGAAGGCCTACGCCGGCGACGAATACGTCGTGAAGATCCGCGACAAGGAGATCCGCACCGCGCTGGTCTCGACCAGCCTCTCCGGCACCAAGATCCGCAAGGTGGTGCTGCCGGGCTACGAGTGCCATGGCGAACTGCTGAAGTGGCTGCTGCTGGAGAACGTGCCGGGCAGCTTCCCCTACACCGCCGGCGTGTTCGCCTTCAAGCGCGAGGGCGAGGACCCGACCCGCATGTTCGCCGGTGAGGGCGACGCCTTCCGCACCAATCGCCGCTTCAAGCTGGTCAGCGAGGGCATGCCCGCCAAGCGCCTCTCGACCGCCTTCGACTCGGTGACCCTGTACGGCGCCGACCCCGATCCGCGGCCGGACATCTACGGCAAGGTCGGCAACTCCGGCGTCAGCATCGCCACCCTGGACGACATGAAGGTGCTGTACGACGGCTTCGACCTGTGCAACCCCAGCACCTCGGTCTCGATGACGATCAACGGCCCCGCGCCCTCGATCCTGGCGATGTTCATGAACACCGCGATCGACCAGAACCTGGCCAAGTTCAGGACCGACAACGGCCGCGAGCCGACCCCCGACGAGGCCGCCAAGATCAAGGACTGGGTGCTGGCCAATGTGCGCGGCACCGTGCAGGCCGACATCCTGAAGGAAGACCAGGGCCAGAACACCTGCATCTTCTCGACCGAGTTCTCGCTCAAGGTGATGGGCGACATCGCCGAGTACTTTGTGCACCACCAGGTGCGCAACTTCTACTCGGTCTCGATCAGCGGCTATCACATCGCCGAGGCCGGTGCGAACCCGATCTCGCAGCTGGCGCTGACGCTCTCCAACGGCTTCACCTTCGTCGAAGCCTATCTGGCGCGCGGCATGCACATCGACGACTTCGCGCCGAATCTGAGCTTCTTCTTCAGCAACGGCATGGACCCGGAGTACACCGTGCTGGGCCGCGTCGCGCGCCGCATCTGGGCGGTGGCGATGCGCGACAAGTACGGCGCCAACGAACGCAGCCAGAAGCTCAAGTACCACATCCAGACCTCGGGCCGCAGCCTGCACGCGCAGGAGATCGCCTTCAACGACATCCGCACCACGCTGCAGGCGCTGATCGCGATCTACGACAACTGCAACAGCCTGCACACCAACGCCTACGACGAGGCGATCACGACACCCACCGAGGAATCGGTGCGCCGCGCGATGGCGATCCAGCTGATCATCAACCGCGAGTGGGGCCTGGCCAAGAACGAAAACCCCTCGCAGGGCGCCTTCATCATCGAGGAGCTGACCGAGCTGGTCGAGGAAGCGGTGCTGACCGAGTTCGAGCGCATCGCCGAACGCGGCGGCGTGCTCGGCGCGATGGAGACCGGCTACCAGCGCGGCCGCATCCAGGAGGAGAGCATGCATTACGAGATGCTCAAGCACACCGGCGAGTACCCCATCATCGGCGTCAACACCTTCCGCAACCCGCATGGCGACCCGGTGCCGGAACACATCGAGCTGGCCCGCTCCACCGAGGACGAGAAGCAGAGCCAGCTCTCCCGCCTGGCCGACTTCCACCAGCGCAACGCCGCCGTCAGCGGCGCCATGCTGCAGCGCCTGCAACAAGCCGTGATCGAGAACCGGAACGTGTTCGAGGTGCTGATGGACGCGGTGCGCGTCTGCTCGCTGGGTCAGATCACCTCTGCGCTGTTCGAGGTGGGTGGGCAGTACCGGCGCAGCATGTGAGGCCCCGGCCAGCGGCAGGATGAAGCGCGTCTTGTCCAGCGAGCGCGCGCCCTCGCGCAGGTAGAAGCGCCGCGCGTCCTCGTTCCAGGCCGGCGTCTGCCATTGCAGTTCCGCACAGCCGGCCTCGGCCGCGCCCCGCTTCGCCCGGGCCAGCAGCCGCACGCCCAGCCCGCGGCCGAGCGCGGCCGCCAGCGCTCGGCCCGGGCCTTCAGCATTCGCAGCCGATCAGATCCTCCGGCCGCAGGCTGCCCGGCGCCGCGCCGGTCGCGACCGGATGGCCGTCGCGCTTCCAGAAGTCCAGGCCGCCCAGCATCTCCTTGACCGAGAAGCCCAGCGCGGCCAGCTTGTAGGCGCCCTTGGCGGAGTCATTGCAGCCGATGCCGGCGCTGCAGGGATTGGACGAGGCCGGCCGCGTGCTCTACCTCGGCACCTTCTCCAAGGTGCTGTTCCCCTCGCTGCGCCTGGCCTATCTGGTGCTGCCGCCGGCCCTGGTCGCGCCCTTCGCCCAGGCGCGCAGCATCCAGGACGGCCACAGCGCCCAGCTCGCGCAGGCGGTGACGGCCGACTTCATCGCCCAGGGCCATTTCGCCGCCCATCTGCGCCTGATGCGCAAGCTCTACCGCCAGCGCCGCGAGGCGCTGCTCGGCGCGCCGCGGCGGCGCAGAGCATCGCCACGCCCTCACTGAGCCGGCTCTATCTGTCGGCGCCGCGCCAGGACGGCTGGCTGCTCGGCTATGCGGCGCTGACGCCCGAAGAGATCCGCCAGGCCGCCGCAACCCTGGCGCGCGCGCAGCCGCGCCGCTGACGTCGCTTCCTCTTCGTTCAGCGCGCCGTCACCGCGGGCGTCCCGATGCGCAGCGACGGCACCGCGGGCGCAATCCCGAGCGCGCCCAGCAGCTCGTCAGGCGCATAGGCCGCACCGCCCTTGAACACCAGGCTGACGCGGCGCAGCTGAGCGATGTCGCGCGTCGGGTCGCCATCGACCAGCACCAGATCGGCGCGCTTGCCCGGCGTGATCGTGCCGCTGTCCTGCAGGCGGTCGCTGTAGCGGGCGCCGTTGTAGGTGGCGATCTTCAGCGCCTCGGCGGCCGGGATGCCGGCCTCGACATAGAGCTCCAGCTCGCGCTGCAACAGAAAGCCGGGCAGGCCGTCGGTGCCGGCCACCAGCGGCACGCCGGCGCGATGCAAGCGCCCCACCAGATCGCGCATGAAGCGCCAGGAGGCCGCGAAGCGCTGGCCGCGCGCCGCGTCCAGGTCCACCTCGGCCTTCAGCAGGCCGCGCTGGAAGGCCGCCGGCATGCGCGCCGCCACGCTGGAGAAGCTGGGATGCGGCTGGCCGCTGCGCTGCAGGAACATGCCCTCGAACACCGCCAGGGTCGGGTCGACCACGGTGCCGCGCGCCTTCAGCCGGACGATGAACTCGCGCACGCGCGCCTCATTGGGGCGCAGCTTGTGCGCCTCGTCGCCGACCAGATAAAAGCGCAGCAGGGTGCGCGTGTCGTCCTCGCGCTTGACCAGGAAGTTCAGGGTCAGCTGGTTGATGTGATGCAGCTCGTCATAGCCCTGCGCCACCGCCTGGCTCGCGGTCATGAAGGCCGGCACATGGCCGCCGACCCGCAGCCCCTGGCGATGCGCATGCCGCACGATCGGCCCCACCCATTCCGGCCGGATCGAGTTGTAGAGCTTGAGCTGGCGCACGCCGCGCGCCGCATACCCGTCCACGCCGGCCAGCGCTTCCTCCAGCGTGCCGGCGACGACGCCACCGGTCGCTGCATGCGGGCTGGCCCCCTCGATAAAGCCGTTGGCGGCGATGCGCGGGCCGAGCAGCTCGCCGCGCTCGATGCGCTCGCGCAGCTGCTCCAGCCGCTGGTTGTTGCCGCCCAGGTCGCGCGTCGAGGTCACGCCATTGGCCAGGTGCAGCAGCTCCTGGTCCTCCCAGGCATGGGTGTGCATGTCGAACAGGCCCGGCAGCAGGCTGCGCCCGCGGCCCTCGATGCGCTGCGTGACGCCGGCCACCGCCGTGCCCGGCGCGCGGATCGAGGCGATGCGCCCCTGGTAGAGATAGATGTCGGCCGGGCCGCGCATGCGCGCCGCCTGGGCATCGAACCAGCGCACATCGGCGATCAGGGTCAGGCCCGGCAGCGGCCGCGTCAGGCGCTGCGCCAGCTCGCGCAGGCGCTCACCATGGGCCTGCCGCTGCGCCGCCTCCAGGCGCGGCCAGAGCGCCTCGCGCCCCTCGGCGATCACGCCGAGGAAGCCCGGATACATCCAGGCGAACAGCGCCCGCTCGCGCTCCTCGTCGAGCCAGACATATTCGGTGTTCAGGCTCAGGCCGCTGAGCGCATAGAGCCCCAGGCGCAGCGCGCCCGGCGGCGCGTCCAGCCGCAACTCGGTCAGCTTGTGCACCGCAAACTGCCCGGCCGGCAGGCCCGGCGCCCGCCCCTCCGGGCGCAGCAGCAGGCTGCGCGCCAGCTGGGCCAGCCAGGCCGGCGTGTACTCGACCGGCAGGTACAGCGCCTCGGCGGGCGCCTCGCGCTCGCCGCGGTCCACCGCCGATTGCCAGCTCACCCGGCCCGCCGCATCACGCTCGAAGCGGTCGCTGATCGCGCTGCCGAAGGTCGCCTTGCCCTGGGTCGCATAGGCCTGCAGCCGGCCCTGCGCATCGACGCGGAACTGCTCGTCCTGATCCGGACCCCGGCCGTTCTCGCGGTAGCTGAAGCGCACCCGCTGCTCGCCATCGGGCGCGGCCGCCGGCGTGATCCGCAGCTCGCCGGCGCGCCGGCCGTCAAACAGCATGCTGTAGCGCTGCTCCGCCGGCGGCTCCTGGGCCAGCGCCAATGCCGGCAACAGCAGCAGCAGCACCAGCCCACCCAGGAACGCCGCCCATCGGGCGCGCAGGTCCGACCTCCTCCCCATCCCTGCCATCGCAAGTACCTCCCGGATCGTCGTTATCGTGCCGGTGAGGCTAGCATCAGCCCCGGTTCAATGCCATGGGCCTAACGAGGCACCCGCCACCATGATCACCCTGTTCCACTGCCTCAGCGCCCGCAGCTTCCGGCCCTTGTGGGCCCTGGAAGAGCTGGGGCTGCGCTACGAGCTGCGCCTGCTGCCCTTTCCGCCGCGCGTGCATGACAAGAGCTATTTCTCGCACAACCCGCTGGGCACGGTGCCGCTGCTGGTGGACGGCGAGACGCGCATCAGCGAATCGGCCGCGACCTGCCAGTACCTGGCGGCAAGACATGACCCCGGCGGCCTGGATGTCGGGGCCGCCGAGCCCGACTTCGGCGCCTATCTGAACTTCCTGCATTTCGGCGAGGCCACCCTGACCTTCCCGCAGTCCCTGGTGCTGCGCTACCGCCATTTCGAGGTGCCCGAGCGGCGCCTGCCCCAGGTGGCCGAGGACTATGCCAAATGGTTCCACGCGCGCCTGCGCAGCCTGGAGCCACGCTTGGCGGAGCGCGAATGGTTGTGTGCCGGGCGCTTCACCGCGGCCGACATCTCGGTCGGCTATGCGCTGCTGCTGGCCCGACATCTGGAGCTGCATGGACAGTTCACGCCGGCGGTGGCCGACTATTGGGAGCGCCTGCAGCAGCGAGCGGCCTACCAGCGCGCCCAGGCCCTGCAGTTCGAGGCCGCGGCGGCCCAGGGCGTCGCGCCGGTCGCCGCGCCCGATCTGCGGCCCTGCTGAGCGGCTTCCCTGCGTCGGGAACTGTCTGCACAATCGCGGCAAACAGACCAGTCTTGGCATGCAGAGGGAGGATCGAGGATGGATGACGCTCGTTTCGAGCAGATGGTGGCGCGCCTGGAACAAGAAAGCCTGGCCGCGCCACGCAGTTATCAGCTGAAGGTCGCACTGCTGGCGTTGCTCGGCCTGGGGGTGCTGGCGCTGATCGTCGGCATCGCCGGCCTCGGCCTGCTGATCCTGGCCGGCCTGGCGCTGGCGGTGCTGCTCAGCGGCGGCAAGGCATTGATCCTGCTCGTCAAGTTCGGCAAGCTGCTGCTGCTGGCGGTGCCGCTGTGGCTGCTGGTGCGCAGCGCCTTCAAGGCGCTGTTCCTGCGCCTGCCGGCGCCGCAAGGCCTGGCGCTGCAGCGCCGCGACGCGCCGGAGCTGTTCGCCGCCATCGACCGGATGCGCCGCCAGATGAAGGGGCCGCGCTTTCATCAGGTGCTGATCACCGACGAGGTCAACGCCGCCGTCGTGCAGCGCCCGCTGCTGGGCCTGATCGGTTTCCCGCGCAACTACCTGATCCTCGGACTGCCGCTGCTGGAGAGCCTGTCGCCCGAGGAGGCCCTGGCGGTCGTGGCTCATGAGTACGGCCACCTGGCCGGCTCGCACAGCCGTTTCGCCGCCTTCATCTATCGATTGCGGCTCAGCTGGGCCAACATCCAGGCCCTCGGCCAGCAGTGGCAGGGCTGGAGCGGCCGACTGCTGCAGCGCATCGTCGACTGGTACGCGCCCTACTTCAACGCCTACACCTTCGTGCTGGCGCGCGCCAACGAATATCAGGCCGATCGGGCCAGCGCCGAGCTGGTGGGCGCCGAGGTCGCGGCGCGGGCACTGAAGCGGGTCAACCTGGCCGCGCCGCAGTACCAGGCCTTCATGCAGGACACGCTGGCCGGCATCCGGCACGCGCCGGTGCCGCCGGAGGACCTGGCCCGTCGCTGGGCCGAGACCGCGCGCCAGACGCCGCCCGAAGCCACCAGCCACCAGTGGCTGCAATCCGCCCTGCAGCGCCAGTCCCAGGCGCAGGACACGCATCCGGTGCTGAGCCTGCGCCTGCAGGCCCTACCGGGCGAGGCACAGCGGCTCGAGGAACTGCCGCCGCCGCCGGAGCGCTCGGCCGCCGACGTCTGGCTGGGCGAGACCGGTCCCGCCCTGCGCCAGCGCCTGGGCCTGCAATGGTGCGAGCAGGTCGGCACGGCCTGGGCGGAACGCCATGCCGAACTGGCGGAGCAGGCCAAGCGCCTGGCCGAACTGAGCCTGCTGGAGGCGCCGGACCGCGAGCAACACCTGACCCTGCTGCAACTGCGGCGCGAGCTGGAGCCCGAGACCGATGCGGTGGCCGCCTATGCCGCCTTCAATGCCCAATACCCGGACGACAGCGTCGGGCTCTTCCTCGAGGGCGTCAGCCGCCTGAAGCGCGACGACGAGCAGGGCCTGGCACTGCTGGAGCGGGCGATAGTCCTCGACGAGGCCGCCATCCTGCCCGCCTGCGAAAGCGCCTGCAACTTCTTCGGCGCTCGCAACGACGCCGAGCGGGCCAAGTCCTGGGCGCAGCGCTGGCACGCGCGCCAGGCCTTCGAGCAGGGGCGCGAACGGGAACGCGACGAACTCGATCCGCGCCACGAACTGCGCCCGGCCGGGCTGGATGCCGAGGCGCTCGAACGGGTGCGCGGCCTGCTGCAGCGGCATGGCCAGGGTGTGGAACGCGCCTACCTGGCACGCCGCGTACTGCCCACAGATCCCACCTTGCCTACCTATGTGCTGGGCCTGCAGCTCGGCCTGTGGGCGAGGCTGCGCAAGCGGCAGCAGGCGATCGTGGACGCACTGGCCCGCGACGAATGGCCCGACCACACCATCATCTGCGTGCTGCAGGACCGCTACAAGCCGCTGCGCAAGAAGCTGGCGGCCGTCCCCGGCGCCCGGCTGATCTGACGATTCGGATCAGCCCGGCCGCTGGAACTCGTTCTCCACCCAGGCCGTCGCGCTGGCGCGGCTGAGCTTGAAGTTCGGCCGCACCTTGACCTCGGCGAGTTGATCCCCGCCGCCCGGCTCGTGCGCGCTCAGCAGCGCGTAGGGATCGTCCTCGTCGGGCACGATGTCCAGCCGCACCTCGATGGTCGCGTCGCCGACATTGACGACCAGACTCTGGTGCAGCTGCGCATGCAGCTGCTGCTCATGCCGGCGCAGCACCTCGGACGCGGTCTTCACCAGGGTGTTGAAGGCATTGACATCCAGCGGCTTGGGGTTCTTCTTGTCGCGTCCCATGGTCCAGGGGCCGACCAGGGCCGGCTCGGCCTCGCCGACCAGGGTCATCGCGACGGCCCAGCCCTCGTCGTCCTCGTTCTTGATCACCGTCGCGGTCCAGCGTTCGTCCTGCCAGAGGCGGGCTTCCTGGATGATCGGGCGGTCTTCGGCGGCGGACATGGCGAGGCTCAAGCAACAACAAGGGGGCGCGAAGCATACCCCGAGCGCTCAGTTGTCCGGCCGCACCTTGGCGCGCAGCAGCACCGGCTTCCAGCGCTGCTGCTCCTGGGCGATGAACTTGGCGAAGTCGGCCGGCGTGCTGCCGACCGCGATCGCGGCCTCCTTGGACAGATGCTCGGTCGCGACCGGGCTCAGCACCGCCTTGGACGCGGCCTGCGCCAGGATCGCGCTGGCCGGCGCGGCCAGATTGGCCGGCGCCAGCAGGCCGTACCACTGCGTCATCTCGAAGCCCGGGAAGCCCTGCTCGGCCACGGTCGGCACATCGGGCAGCTGCGGCAGGCGCTGCGGCGTGCCGGTCGCGATGCAGCGCAGCTTGCCGGTCTTGATGAACTGCATCACCGCCGGCGCGCCGACCGAGGCCGCCTCCAGCCGGCCGGCCAGCAGGTCGGTCAGCTGCGGGCCGGTGCCGCGGTAGGGCACATGCACGATGAAGGTGTTGGTGGCCATCTTCAGGTACTCGAAGGCCAGGTGGCCGGCGCTGCCGTTGCCGGCCGAGCCGTAGTTCATGCGGCCGGGCCTGGACTTGGCCAGCGCGATGAACTCCTTCAGGTTGTTGGCCGGCACGCTGGGATGCACCAGGTACAGGCTCGGCACCTTGGCCAGCAGCGAGATCGGCTTGAAGTCCTTGTTCGGGTCGTAGGGCAGCTTGTCGAAGATGAAGGGGTTCACCGCCAGGGTGCCGATATGGCCCAGGATCAGGGTGTGCTGGTCCTCGGCGCGCGCCACCTCCTGCATCGCCACATTGCCGGCCGCGCCGGGCTTGTTGTCGACATAGACGCTCTGGCCCAGCAGCTTGGCCATCTCGGCCGCGGTGGCGCGCGCGACAATCTCCGAGCTGCCACCCGGCGCGAAGGGCACGACGAAACGCACAGACTTGCTGGGCCAGGCCGCCGGCTGGGCCAGCGCCGCGCCCGGCCAGGCCGCCACGGCACCCAGGCCCAGGCTGCCGCCCAGCAGCCGGCGCCGGCTCAGCGGGAAGTCAACATTGTCCAGATCCTGCGTCATCGCTTGTCTCCATTGTTGTGGGGGTGATGGCAGCCATGCTGCCGGCGTCGACCTTTCAAGCCGCTTTCAATGCTGGGTTGAAAGGCAATTGAAAGCCTGGCGCGGCCGCCGGCATGGACAATGCCGACTCCCGCCGGCGGAACTCCCGATGACGATGCGCATCCTCCTGGTCGAAGACGAACACCAGCTCGCCACCTGGCTCAGCAAGGCGCTGCAGCAATCGGGTTTCCGGGTCGACTGGGTCGACCATGGCGGCCTGGCCGAACGCGCGCTGGCCGCCGCCCATGACTACGACGCGCTGGTGCTGGACCTGGGCCTGCCGGGGCGCAGCGGTCGCCAGCTGCTGCAGAGCCTGCGCGCGCGCGACCTGCGCCTGCCGGTGCTGATCCTGACCGCGCGCGACTCGCTGGCCGAGCGGGTCGATTCGCTCAACGAGGGCGCCGACGATTTCCTGGCCAAGCCCTTCGCGCTGGCCGAACTGGAGGCACGCCTGACCGCGCTGGTGCGGCGCGCGCGCGGCAGCGAGCATCCGCGCCTGGCCTGCGGGCCGCTGAGCTACGACACGGTGACGCGCCAGTTCCTGCTGGAGCGCGAGCCGCTGGCGCTGTCGCCGCGCGAGCAGGCCCTGCTGCGCGCGCTGCTGCAGCGCAGCGGCGAGCCGCTGTCCAAGCAGCAGATCATCGACCGCGTGTTCTCCGACGACGACGATGTGCTGCCCTCCGCGATCGACGTGCTGGTGCACCGGCTGCGCAAGCGGCTGGAGCAGCGCGGCGTGCACATCGCCACCTACCGGGGCCTGGGCTATGCGCTGGAAGAAGATGCGCGGCAAAAGCAGCAGCAGCAGCCGCCTGACGCTTAGGACCCGGGTCCTGGCCCTGCTGCTGCCCGGCATCGCCGCGATCCTGGCGGTCGAGCTGTGGCTGGCGCGCGCCGATGCGCTGGAGGCCGCCAACGCGGCCTACGACCGCTCGCTGCTGGGCGCGATCCGCTCGATCGACCTGAACGTCTCGACCGAGTCCGGCGGCCTGGCGATCGAACTGCCCTACCGCCTGTTCGAGATCTTCCAGCTGACCGCGGCCGGCAATGTCTATTTCCGCGTCGCCAGCGCCGATGGCCTGGTCGAGATCGGCAGCCCCGATCTGCCCGCGCCGCCGCAGGCGCCGACCCTGGGCGTGCCGGTGTTCTACGACGCCGAGTATTTCGGCGAGACCATGCGCGTCGGCACCTATGTGCGCGCGCTGGACCGGCCGCTGGGCAGCAGCGGCTCGCGCGAGCTGGTGATCCAGGTGGCCGAGAACGCGGTCGGCCGGCACCAGTTCGTCGACAGCTTCGTGCGCCGCGCGGTGCTGCGCGACGGCTCGCTGATCGCGCTGGTCGGCCTGGCGCTGGCGGCGCTGACCGCGCTGGCGCTGCGCCCGCTGGGCCGGCTGGCGCGCCAGGTCGCGCAGCGCAGCCCGGACGACCTGCGCCCGCTGCGCAGCGCCGAGCTGCCGGCCGACATCCGGCCGCTGGTCGGGGCGGTCAACCAGCAGATGGAACGCACCCGCCTGGTGCTGGCGCGCGAGCGCGCCTTCCTCGACGATGCCTCGCACCAGCTGCGCACGCCGCTAGCCACCCTGCGCGCCCAGATCGACTACGGCCTGCGCGAGGCCGACCCGCAGCAGCTGCGCACCACGCTGGAGGCGCTGTCCGCGCAGCTGGACGATGCCGTGCGCGCCACCAACCAGCTGCTGACCCTGGCGCGCAGCGACACCGCCGCGCTGCAGCGCGAGGCGCTGGACCTGGAGGCGCTGTGCCGCGAGGTGGCGCTGAAGCTGCTGCCGCTGGCGCGCGCGAAGCAGCTGGACTTCGGCGTGCAGGTGCACAACAGCCCCTGCGGCGCCGAGGGCGACCCGGCGCTGCTGCGCGAGGCCCTGTCCAACCTGGCCCACAACGCGATCCTGCACACCCCCACCGGCGGCGAGGTCACCCTGGAGGCCGCCAGCGACGCGCTGGGCTACCGCCTGGCGGTGCGCGACAGCGGCCCCGGTCTGCCGCCCGAGGTGCAGGCGGCCGCGCCCGGCGCGCGCTTCGTCAAGGGCCGCGGCAGCAACGGCGCGGGCCTGGGCCTGTCGATCGCCCACACGATCGCCGAGCGCCATCGCGGCCGGCTGCGCCTGCAGCCGCGCGAGGACGGGCCGGGCCTGCTGGCCTCGCTGTGGTGGCCGCGCCAGCGCCCGGCCGAGGAAGGCCCGACTCCATGAGACGCTGGCTCACTTCATTGCTGCTGATCGCCGGCACCGCCGCCGGCGCCACCACCGGTACTGCGCCGGAATGCGTAGTGCCGGCCAAGCCGGGCGGCGGCTTCGAGCTGACCTGCCGGCTGGCCCAGGCCATGCTGGACGAGGGGCCGGCGCTGCGCCTGAGCTATCTGCCGGGCGGCATCGGCGCGGTCGCCTTCAATGCCTTCGCCGGCCCGCGCGCGGCCGAGGAGCAGGCCCTGGTGGCCTTCTCGGCCGGCTCGCTGCTGAACCTGGCCCAGGGCCGCTTCGGCCGGCACAGCGAGCGCGATGTGCGCTGGCTGGCCGCGATCGGCACCGACTACGGCGTGATCGCGGTGGCGCGCGATTCGCCGCTGCGCAACCTGGCCGACGTGGTGCAGGCGCTGCGCACCCGGCCCAATGCCCTGGTGTTCGGCGCCGGCGGCACGATCGGAAGCCAGGACTGGGTCAAGGCGGCCCTGGTGGCGCGCGCCGCCGGGGTCAGCCACAAGATCATCCGCTTCGTCGCCTTCGAGGGCGGCGGCGACGCACTGGCCGCGCTGGAGGGCGGCCATGTGCAGATCTTCGCCGGCGACGCGGCCGAGCTGTCCCAGCACCTGCGCCGCAGCCAGGGCGTGCGGGTGATCGCGGTGCTGTCGGAGCGGCGCCTGCCCGGGCTGCTGGCCCAGGTGCCGACCGCGCGCGAGCAGGGCTTCGACATCCAATGGGCGACCCTGCGCGGCCTCTACCTCGGCGCCAGGGTCAGCGAGGCCGGCTACCGCCACTGGCTGGCCGCGCTGGAGCGGGCGCGCCAGCGCCCCGGCTTCGCGGCGCGCCAGGCCGAGCTGGGCCTGTACCCGCTGTGGCTCAGCGGCCCGGAGCTGGAGCGCCATATCGAACGCAGCATGACCGAGTACCGCCGCCTGGCCACCGAATTCCAGCTCGGTACCCGTTGAGCTTCTGGCGCGTGGCACATATCCTGCGAGTGCGATCCGCATCATGTGCACTTCCGGGAGACTCGTCATGCAAAAAAGCCTGCGCACCCTGGGAATCGGGCTGCGTCTGACCCTGGCCTTCGGCCTCGTCCTGCTGCTGCTGATCGGCGTCACGCTGTTCGGCATGCAGGGCAGCGGCCGCGTCTTCGCCGCGTTGAAAACCATCTACGAGGACCGCACGATCCCGATCAAGCAGATCGGCGCGATCGACGGCCTGATGCTGCGCAACCGCATCCTGGTGATGGAGATGCTGCGCGACCCGGCCGAGCTGCCGGCGCTGGACAGCCAGCTGCAGGCCAATATCGCCGAGGTCAGCAGCACCTGGAAGGCCTATATGGCCACCTTCCTGACGCCGGAGGAGCGGCGCCTGGCCGAGGCCTTCACCGAGGTGCGCGGCGCCTATGTGCGCCAGGGCCTGCTGGCGGCGCGCGACGCGCTGAAGGCCGGCGAGCCCGAGCGCGCCCAGCAGATCTACCGCGAGCAGATCCAGCCCCGGGGCGTCGCGGCCAAGGAGGCGATCGACCGGCTGATCAAGCTGCAGATGGAAGTCGCAGCCCAGGCCTATGCCGAGGCCGAGGCCACGCGCAACCAGGTCTGGCTCTGGAGCGCGCTGTTCAGCGGCGCCGCGGTGCTGGTGGCGCTGGCGGCCGCGCTGGCCAGCACCCGCTCGATCACCGCGCCGATGCGCGAGGCGGTCAGCTTCGCGCAGACGGTGGCGGCCGGCGACCTGCGCTCCCAGGCCTCGGTGCTGGGGCGCGACGAGGCGGCCCAGCTCTCCAGCGCGCTGAACCAGATGAACGGCTCGCTGGCGCGCATCGTCGGCCAGGTGCGCGACAGCAGCGAGAGCATCGCCACCGGCTCGCGCGAGATCGCCACCGGCAGCATGGACCTGAGCCAGCGCACCGAGGAGCAGGCCAGCAATCTGCAGCAGACCGCGGCCTCGATGGAGCAGCTCTCCAGCACCGTCCGGCACAACGCCGACACCGCCAGCCGCGCCAATGCGGTGGCGGCGCAGGCGGCCGATGCCGCGGTGCAGGGCGGCACGGTGGTCGGCCAGGTGGTGGACACGATGCAGGGCATCGCCGCCGCCTCGAAGAAGATCGCCGACATCATCGGCACGATCGACGGCATCGCCTTCCAGACCAATATCCTGGCCTTGAACGCCGCGGTCGAGGCCGCGCGCGCCGGCGAGCAGGGTCGCGGCTTCGCGGTGGTGGCCGGCGAGGTGCGCAGCCTGGCCCAGCGCGCGGCCGGCGCGGCGCGCGAGATCAAGGGCCTGATCGGCGACAGCGTCAGCCGGGTCGAGTCCGGCAGCCGGCTGGCCGACGATGCCGGCGCCGCGATGGACGGCATCGTCAACCAGGTGCGCCAGGTCAGCCAGCTGATCGGCGAGATCGCCGGCGCCAGCCAGGAGCAGTCCAAGGGCATCGCCCAGATCGGCGACGCGGTCAACCAGCTCGACCAGGTGACCCAGCAGAACGCGGCCCTGGTCGAGCAGAGCACCGCGGCGGCCGAGAGCCTGCAGCACCAGGCGGCGGAGCTGGCGCGGCTGGTCAGCGTGTTCAAGATCTGAGGGCGGCGGCGCGCGCGGCCGGGCTCGGCCACAATCGCGCGCCATGGATTCCCTCTCACAGATCGCGCTCGGCGCGGCGGTCGGCGTGGCCGTGCTGGGGCGGCGCACCGCCTTGTGGAAGGCGGCGCTGTGGGGCGCGGTCTGCGGCACTCTGCCGGACCTGGACGCCTTCATCGACCATGGCGACCCGCTCAGCAATATGGTGCTGCACCGGGGCAACAGCCATGCGCTGTTCTGGCTCAGCCTGCTGGCGCCGCCGCTGGGCCTGGCGATCGCCGCGCTGCAGCGCGAATGGGGCCTGCGCGGGCGCTGGATGCTGGCGGTCTGGCTGGCGCTGATCACGCATCCGCTGCTGGACTGGATGACGGTCTACGGCACCCAGCTGCTGCGCCCCTTCAGCAGCGAGCCGCTGGGCCTGGGCAGCATCTTCATCATCGACCCGCTCTACACCCTGCCGCTGCTGATCGGCACCGGCGTCGCGCTGCGCGGCGGGCCGCGGGCGCTGCGCTGGAACGCCGCCGGCCTGCTGCTGTCCTGCGCCTACCTGGCCTGGAGCGCGCTGGCCCAGCAATGGGTGCTGGAGCGCGCCCGCGCCAGCCTGGGCGAGCCGGCGCAGCGCCTGCTGGCCACGCCGACGCCCTTCAACACCCTGCTGTGGCGCATCGTCGCGCTGGCGCCGGACGGCCGCAGCTACCAGGAGGGCTTCCACTCGCTGCTGGACCCGCCCGGCCCGATCCGCTTCCAGCGCCATGAGCGCGGCGCGGCGCTCGAGCCAGCGCTGCGCGAGCATGCGCCGGCGGCCGCGCTGGCGCGTTTTACCGGTGGTTTCTACAAGCTGGAGCGGCGCACCGACGGCGCGGTGCTGATCACCGACCTGCGCATGGGCTTCGAGCCGCATTACAGCTTCGCCTTCGTGGTGGCGCGGCAGCCCGACCCGGCCACCGCGCCGCAGCCGCTGGCCCCGCCGCAGGCGGCCGGTACGCGCCCGCCGCTGGGCCCGGCGCTCGATTGGCTGTGGCGGCGCCTGCGCGGCCCGCAGGCGCCCCCGACATAGCCTTGCCACGGGTTTGGGTGTAAAAGGAAACCAGCACGCACAAGCCGCCAAGGAGTTCATCATGGCCTGGATGTCACAGTTGCTGCCCGCCGAGACGCCCCTCGCGATGACCGAGCCGGCGGCGGCCCCGCCGGAGCTGCCCGCCATGGCGCTGCTGCTCGATGTGCGCTCCTATGCCGAGTTCATGTCCGGCCATCTGCCCGGCGCCCACAGCCTGCCGCTGCCGCAGCTGGAGCGCGAGGTGATGCAGCGCGCGCCGGATCGGCATGCGCCGCTGGTGCTCTATTGCTCGACCGGCGCGCGCGCCGAGCAGGCGCTGGGCCTGCTGCAGCACATGGGCTATAGCGACGCGCACAACGGCGGCGCCGCGGTGGCGCTCGCGCGCCGCCTCGGCGTGGAACTGCAGCGCGGCCTGTGACCGCGCCGACCGCCGAGCTGTACCGCTGGCGCGCTCCGGTCTATGACCTGGAGCTGCTGCCCTTCGAACCGCTGCGCCGCGCCTGCATCGAGGCCCTGGCGCTGCAGCCGGGCGACAGCGTGCTGGACCTGGGCTGTGGCACCGGGCTGAGCCTGCCGCTGCTGCAGCGCCGCGTCGGCCCGGGCGGGCGCATCGTCGCGGTCGAGCAATGCCCGCAGATGCTGGCACGCGCCCGCGCGCGCGTCGCACGGGCCGGCTGGCGCAATGTGGAGCTGGTGCAGGCGCCGGTGGCCGAGGCGGCCTGGGCCGGCCGCTCCGATGCCGCGCTGTTCCTGTTCACCCACGACATCCTGCAGGACCGCGCCGCGCTGGCCCGCGTCGGCCGCGGCCTGAAGCCCGGCGCGCGGGTCGCCGCCACCGGCCTGCACTGGGCGCCGCCCTGGGCCTGGCCGGTCAATCTCTTCGTGCTCGGCGCGGCGCTGCATTCGGTGGCCTCGCTGCGCGGGCTGGACCGGCCCTGGGCCGCGCTGCAGGCCTGCTGCGAGGGCGCGGCGCTGCAGCTGCGCCACCCGCTGCCCGGCGGCTTCTTCGTCGCCAGCGGGCGCTGGCGCTGAGCTCAGCCTTGCTGCGGCAGCCAGCGCAGCAGGGTCTCGTAGAGGATCTCGGGCGCCACCGGCTTGGCGATATGGTCGTTCATGCCGGCCGCCAGGCTGCCGGCGCGGTCCTCGGCGAAGGCATCGCCGGTGACGGCGAGGATCGGCGTGCGCGCATGGCGCGGCAGGCGGCGGATCTGCCGGCAGGCCTCAATGCCGTCCAGCACCGGCATCTGCAGGTCCAGCAGGATCGCCGCATAGTCGCCGGCGGCCGCGGCGCGCACCGCGGCCGCGCCGTCGTCCACCAGGTCGACCTCCAGGCCCGCGGCCTGCAGCAGCGACCAGGCCACCATCTGGTTGACCGCATCGTCCTCCGCCAGCAGCAGGCGCTGGCCAGCATGGTGGGCGCGCAGGCGCAGCTCGGCCGGGTGCAGCGGCATCAGCGGCGGCAGGCGCTCGCGCTGCTCGGCGCCGCGCTCCAGCCAGACCGTGAACCAGAAGCGGCTGCCCCGCCCCGGCACGCTGCTGGCGCCGACATCGCCGCCCATCTTGCGCGCCAGATGCCGGGTGATCGACAGGCCCAGGCCGGTGCCGCCGAAGCGCCGCGAGGTCGAGGCATCGGCCTGCTCGAAGGCCTCGAACAGGCGACCCAGTTGCTCGGGCGGCACGCCGATGCCGCTGTCCTCGACGGCCACCCGCAGTTCGACCCGGTCGCGCTCCTCGCTCAGCACCTCGGCGCGCAGCGCGACCCGGCCGCGCTCGGTGTACTTGATCGCGTTGCTGAGCAGGTTCAGCAGCATCTGCGTCAGGCGCATCGCGTCGCCGCGCAGCAGGCGCGGCAGGCCCTCTGCTGCGATCTCCAGGGCCAGGCCCTTGGCCCGCGCCGCCTCGGCCAGCTGCGCCGCGGCGCGCTGCACCAGCTGGCGCGGCTCGAACTCGTCGCGCTCCAGCACCAGCTTGCCGGCCTCGATCTTGGACATGTCGAGCACGTCGTTGAGGATCTGCAGCAGATGCTGCGCCGCCTGGTCGACATCGTGCAGGCGCTGCAGGCTCAGCGCGTCCTGCGTGCCGCGTTGCAGCAGGTGGGTCAGGCCGACGATCGCGTTCATCGGCGTGCGGATCTCGTGGCTCATATGGGCCAGGAAGGCGCTCTTGGCGCGGCTGGCCGACTCGGCGCGGTCGCGCGCGCGCTCCAGCTCGGCATGGCCGGCCAGCGCGGCCAGCTCGGCGCGCTTGCGCGCGGTGATGTCCAGCGCCAGCACGACGAAGCCCATCACCTGGCCATGGCGGATGTCGGGCACGTACTGCACCCAATGCCAGGCCTGCTCGCCCTGGCTGCTGACCGCCTCGCGCTCGAAGCTCTGCGCGCGCCCGCTCAGCACGCCGCGCACATAGGGCTCGTTGGCCTGCCAGTAGCGGTGGTCGAAGATCTCGAAGATGCGCCGGCCCAGCACCTGCTCGGGGCCCAGCCCGAACCAGTCGAAATAGCCCTGGTTGGCGAACAGGCAGCGCAACTCGCGGTCCCAGTAGACGACGCGGCCGGGGATATGGTTGGCGATCAGGCCCGCGAACAGCTCGGCCTGCTCGCGCTGGCGCGTCGCGCCATCCAGCTCGCGGCTGTGGCGGTCGCGCTGGCGGGCAAGTTCGGCCGCATGGCGGGCCGCCACGCGCGCACCCAGCCGGCGTCGGCCGACGCCCTGGCTCGAGCCTCTTTGCACTGTCGCTCTCCCCTGGCCCGCGGCGCGGCCTCGCGACCGCCTGCGTGCTTGATCCGCAATATGCGCCCGGACCGGGCGGCCGTGCAAGCCCGGGTGTTGCGCCGGGGCCAGGTCTTGCGGCCCACCCCCTCATTCAGGGGTCGCTGCGCCACACCGCCAGGAAGGCGCGCCACTTGTAGCCCGTGCCGACGCGCTCGTCGGACAGCACGTCCAGGAAATCCGACAGGCGCTTGGACTTGGCCATCGTGTAGACCGTCAGCGCCACCGTCGCGACCAGGGTCAGGCCGAACACCAGCACCCGCTTGCCCAGCGGCGCGTCGGCCTCGGCCAGCAGGTTCATGCCGAGAAAGCCGGTCGTGATGGTGCCGATCAGGCCGAAGATGGTGACGACGGTCAGCCGCACCACCGTGTTGGCCTGACGCCGGATGCTGTCGGTCTCGAGGTAGTCGCTCATGTCGCTGATGCGGGTCTTGACCTCGGCGTACAGCGCCTGCAGCTCCAGGTGCCGCGCGCTCATGCGGTAGAGCGCGCGGCTCTGCGCCTGCTCGGCGACCGCGTGGAACCAGTAGCGGTGCGAGAAACGCAGGAAGCCCTCGAAGGCGGCGCGGATCGCGCGCTTGAAGCGCCGCACATTGTCGGCATCGCTGATGTTGAGCCGGCGCAGCGCCTCCACCAGCCGGTCCGAGAACATCAGCAGGGCCGCCTTCTGGAAATGCGCGATCAGGAACACCAGGAAATGCTGGTGCCGGAACTGCGCCAGCACGCCGCGGTCGCGGCAGCAGAAGAACTCCGCGTCCGCCCGCCCCACCACCACCAGCGCATGGCCGCTGCACAGGTAGCGGGTATGCGGCGCGGCGCCGCCGGCATGCCAGAAGCGGTCGTAGCAGTAGTCGCGCTCGAAGTCCTGCAGATGGCTGTCGGCAAAGGGCAGGCCCGCGCCCGGCGCGCCCCCGTCCTGCATGCCGGTGACCAGGCCCAGGCGCACGAAATCGGCGCGGCTCAGGCGCTGCGGATCGTCCAGCGCCAGCCAGGCCATCATCGGCATGCGGTAGTACTCGGTCTGGCGAAAGCTCAGCAGGCCCGGCGTTTCGGCATGCTCGCTGGCCAGCGGGCGCAGCAGGAAGTCCCAATGCGCCGCCAGGCGCGGCGCGCGGCGCCCGCCGACATGGGCCAGAAAGCGCTCGCGTTCGCGCGCGTCGGAGCGCGCCAGCACGCGGCCGTCCGGCGCCAACCACTCTGCCTCGGCCAGGGTGTGCAGCGGCAAGCCCTGCGCGTCCCAGCCCGAGGGGTAGGCGCGGCCCAGCCGGTACAGCAGCTCCTGCGCGGCCCCCAGCCCCAGGTCGCCGCAAGCCAGCTCGACATTCAGCAGCACCACGTCGACATCGAAGAAGAAATAGAGGTCGACATGGATCACCTCCAGGGTCAGCCGCGGCGCATCGGGCCGGGTGCGCAGGCGCAGGCCCGCCACATCGTCGCGCCGCAGCACCTTCATGCCGGCCTCGCCGCCGCGCCCCTCGCCATAGAGGAAGCGCTGCACATAGGGCAGGAAGGTGACGAACTCCTGGTAATGGCGCTCGTGAAAGCGCGCGGTCTCGCCGGTGTACTCGTCCACCACCTCGCGCCAGGGCTGCTCGGGCGCGGCCAGCAGCAGCTCCCAGGGCCGCGCCGGCGCGCCGGGCGCATCGCCGATCGGCATCAGGCGCAGCGGCCACAGCAGGATCTGGTGCAGGCGCCGCAGCCGCGGCTCGATGGGGCCTTCTTCGCTCATCGGCTCGGTCTCCTTGTCGTTCTTGTGCTTCGATGGATCAGGGAACGTCGGGCAGCAGCGGCAGCCCCGCCGGCTCGGTGTCGCCGAGCAGCACGCAGTTGCGCCCATGGTCCTTGGCGCGGTAGAGGGCTGCATCGGCCAGCGCATAGAGGCGGTCGGCGCTCAGGCCGGCCTGCGGCTCTGCCACCGCGACCCCGGCCGACATGGTCAGCCGAATCCCGCCGCCATCGGCCGCGCAGCCCGGCAGCTCCAGCGCGGCCACCGCGCGGCGCACCTCCTCGATCAGGCGCGCGGCGCCGGGGCCGTCGGTGCCCGGCAGGATGATGCCGAACTCCTCGCCGCCGACCCGCCCCAGCACATCGGAGGCGCGCAGGCGCGAGCGCACCTCGGCCGCGAAGGCGCGCAGCGCCGCGTCGCCGGCGCGATGGCCATGGGCATCGTTGATCTGCTTGAAATGGTCCAGGTCCAGCAGCGCGAAGGCCACCGGCTCGCCCTCGCGTCGGCCGCGCTCCAGGGTGTGCTCCAGCAAGGTGTCGGTGGTGCTGCGGTTCAGGCAGCCGGTCATGCCGTCCAGCGCCGCCATCTCCTCCATGCGCCGCGCCAGCCGCTCGAAGCAGGCCAGCACGAAGCCGAAGCCCGAGCCCAGCAGCGCGATGAAGCCGATCATGAAGGTCAGGCCCTGGCTCAGGCCGCCCTGCAGCAGCGAGTCGTAGGCGGCCGGCCGCCACCAGGCGTCCAGCGCGCGCGCCAGCATAGCCAGGCTGGTCAGGCCCAGGGTCAGGCCGACGATGCGCAGCGAGGTCTCGGCCTGCCAGCCATGGCGCAGCAGCAGCAGCACGCTGGGCAGGGTGAAGCCGGCCAGCAGCAGCGACACACCGCAGCTGCGCGCCGCGGGCGACCAGTCGCGCAGCAGGGTCCACGCCAGCCAGCCGCAGGCCAGCGCCAGCGCGCCCCACATCCGCGCCGGCGGGTGCCGCTGCAGCAGGTGCTGGGAGAGCGCGCGGTGGAACAGCAACAGGCCCAGCATGATCAGGCCGTTGCCCAGCAGCACCGAGACCCCATAGGGCAGGAACAGGCGCGCGCCCAGCATCGCGAAGCCGAACAGCATCGCCCAGCAGCCCTGGGCCCAGGTGCGCAGCGCGGGCTGGTGCAGGTCCCGCCGCTGCGCCGCCGCCAACTGCAGGGTCAGCAGCAGAAAGCCCATCAGCAGGGCCAGCAGCAGGGTCGGGACATGGATCTGCACACCGCGCTCCCGGCGCCGCAGGCGCGGCGACCTGGGAGCGAGTGTACTCAGCGCAGGCGTTCGATCAGCGCCATCGCCGCGGCCGGCGCGCGCTCCTTGGCGCCGCTGATGAAATACATGAACACGTCGCGCGGCGCACTGCCCTCCCGCAGCTCCGGTTCGACCAGCGGCAGCCCGACCGGCGTGCCGCCCTCGCGCCAGCGGCGCGCGCTGGCCGCCAGCGCGTCCAGCACCTCGACCGTGCAGCCCTGCGGCAGCTCGCTGTGGGTCCGCATGATGCGGCTGTAGATGAAGGGGCCGGTCGCATCGGCGATGGCCGGATAGTCGTCCGACTCGGTAAACACGGTGGCCGCGCCATGGCGCCGCGCCAGCGCGAGGAACTCGGCGCTCCGGAAGCTCTCGTGCCGCACATCCAGCGCATGGCGCAGCGGCACGCCGGCCACCGCGCCGGGCAGCAGCTTCAGGAAGGCCTCGAAATCGACCGGATCGAAGCGCTTGGTCGGCGCGAATTGCCAGACGATCGGCCCCAGCTTGTCGCCCAGCTCGGCGATGCCGCTGTCGATGAAGCGCTGCACCGATTCGCCCGCCTCGGCCAGCACGCGCCGGTTCGTCGCGAAGCGGTTCGCCTTCAGCGAGAACATGAAGCCCGCCGGCGTGCTGTCGCGCCATTTGGCGAAGGTCGGCGGCTTGAAGGTGCTGTAGTAGGTGCCGTTGACCTCGATCGCCGTCAGCTGGCGGCTGGCGTATTCCAGCTCGCGCGCGGCCGGCAGGCCCGGCGGATAGAAGGTCTGGCGCCAGGGCTCGAAGTTCCAGCCGCCAATGCCCACATAGATGCTGCCCTCGCTCATCGTGCATTCGCTCCCAGCAGTTGCTCCAAGGCGCCCAGGCCGCGCCGGGTCGGGCGCAGCGCGCGGCTGTCCAGTTCGGCGCGCAGCCAGCCCTGCTCGAGCAGGGCCTGCAGCCAGGCCGCGCCGATCGCGCCGCCCAGGTGCGGGCGGCGTTCGCTCCAGTCCATGCAGGCGCAGGCCAGACGCCGGCGCCGCGCGGCGCGGGCCGCGTCCACGTCGACGCCCAGCCCGGCCAGCGCGCTCACGCCGGCCTCGGTCAGCGCATAGTCGCGCGGCGCGGCCGCGGGCGGCACGACGATCCAGCGCCGCAGCAACGCATGGTCGTGCAGGCGCACGCCCCAATGGCCGGCCAGATGGTCGTAGCAGCGCCGCGCCTCGCGCAGCGGCTCGGGCGTGCTGGGCTCGAAGCGCGGCCGCGGCTGGCCGGCCAGCACCAAGAGCGACTCCAGCGCCTGACCCACCTCGGCACCGGCCAGGCGGTAGTAGCGATGCTTGCCCTGGGCCAGGCATTCGACCAGCCCCTGCTTCAGCAGCCGCGCCAGATGCGCGCTGGCGGTCGAGGCCGCGACCTCGCCGACGGCGGCCAGCTCGGTGGCGGTGCGCGCATGGCCGTCCATCAAGACGCACAGCATGCGCGCCCGCACCGGCTCGGCCATGCTGGCGGCGATATGGGCCAGCGCCTGATCGGCGCTGTCGGTGGCGACATCCATGCTTCGATGCTAGACGAAGCGTGCGCTGGTGTCGAAAGGCACAGTCGCGCCATCGCCACCACCGAGACCGTTTCGCATGTGCCCCTATTCCCATTCGAGCCCTCTGCGCCGCGACGAACGCAGCGGCCTGTGGCAGGCCGACGACCCGGCCCTGAGCCTGGCCCTGCTGGCGCGCGGCGACGGCGCGCTGGCGGTGCGCCCGCCGGGCCAGCCGCTGCCGCCGCATCTGGCCACACCGACCTCCGCGCTCGGCGCGCTGTTCGGCCGCTGGCTGCGCCAGCGCGACGATGCCGGCCATGCGGCACAGAAGGCGGCGCTACAGCGGGCGCTGGCCGCCGTGCCGGCCGAGGCGGTGCGCGCCGCGACCCGGCGCCAGGCCGCGCTGGCCCGCGGCGACTGGAACCATTGGGCCGGCTGCCTGAGCGCCGCCAGCATCGCGGACCTGCTGGGCCTGGCGCTCGACACGCCCGCCGCGCAGGCGGCGCTGCGCGAGCGGCTGCGAGCCCTCGCGCAAGGCCTGACCCCGGGCGCCTCGGCCGAGGTGGTCCAGGCTGCCGATGCGGCGGTCGAGCAGTTGCTGGCCGCGCTGCGCCGGGCCGATCCGGCCGCGCCGCTGCAGGCCGCGCTGGCCGCCCATGCGCCGCCGGCGCTGTGGGGCGATGCCGAGACCTTCGAGGCGAATCGGTTGGCCCTGCTGTGGCAGAGCTTCGAGGCCGGCGCGGCCCTGCTGGCCCATGCGCTGAAGCGCCTGGGCGAGACCCCGGCGTTGCGTGCCGCCGGTACATCGCCACGCGACTGGATCGCCGCGCTGCCGGATGCCGGCGGCGCGGTGCGCAACACGCGGCGCTTCGTGCAGCAGCAGCAGCAGGCCGGGCTGGCAATCGGCGGCGCGCGCCTCGCGCCCGGCGATGGCCTGCTGCTGAACCTGACCGGTGCCGGGGCCGGCTTCGGCGCCGGGGCGCATCGCTGCCCCGGGCAAGACCTGGCCCTGGACATCGCCGCCGCGGCCGTCGCCCAGTTGCAGGACGATCCCCCCGCCCCCTGGCCGCAGGCCCTGCCGCCCGAGCATGACCTGTTGCTGCCGAACGCCCGCATCCCCCAGTTCCCCCCGCATCCGGAGACCCAGCCATGATCGCCGTCATCTTCGAAGTGATTCCCGCGGCCGAGGGCCGCCAGCGCTACCTGGACCTGGCCGCCGAGCTGAAGCCGCTGCTGGAGCGGATCGACGGCTTCCTCAGCATCGAGCGCTTCCAGAGCCTGGCCGATCCGGACAAGCTGCTGTCGCTATCCTTCTGGCGCGACGAGGCCGCCGTGCTGGCCTGGCGCAATCTGGAGGCGCATCGCGCGGCGCAGGGCGAGGGCCGCGCCGGCGTGTTCGCCGACTACCGCCTGCGCGTCGCCGCGGTGCAGCGCGACTATGGCCTGAGGGCGCGCGACGAGGCACCGGCCGACAGCCGCGCGCGCCACCGCGATACCGCGGGGTGATACCGTCGGGCCGAAGCGAGGACCGCCATGTGCCGCAACATCAAGACCCTGTTCAACTTCGCGCCGCCCGCCACCGAGCTGGAGATCCGCGACGCGGCGCTGCAGTTCGTGCGCAAGCTCAGCGGCTTCAACGTGCCGTCCAAGGCCAACGAGGACGCGTTCGAGCGCGCGGTCGAGGAGGTCGCGGCCTCGGCGCGCGGCCTGATCGGCGCGCTGACGACCAGCGCCGAGCCGCGCAGCCGCGAGGTCGAGGCGGCCAAGGCGCGGGCGCGCAACGCGCTGCGCTTCGGTAGCTCGGGCGCGGACTAGCGCGCGCGCCGGTAATGCATCGCGACCGCGCCGTTGCGCAGCGGCGTCGCCGAGATCAGCTCGAGCTCTCGCGTGTCGGGCAGACCGCTCTCGTACAGGGTCGGGCCGTGGCCGGCGATCCTGGGGTGGACGAGGAAGCGGTATTCGTCGATCAGCGCCAGCCGGTCCAGCGCGGCCGCCAGCTTGCCGCTGCCGAGCAGCACGCCGTTCGGGGTCGCGTCCTTGAGCCGCTGCACGCCCGCGCGCAGCTCGCCGGCGATGTGGTGGCTGTGGGTCCAGGGAAAGGCCGTGCGCGTCGACGACACCACGTACTTCGGCTTGGCCTCCAGCTTGGTCGCCCACTCGCGCATCGCCGGCGGCGCGGCCATGTCGCCGCGGGCGACCGCCGGCCAGTAGCGCTCCATCATCTCGTAGGTGATGCGGCCCCACAGCATCGCCCCGCACTCGTCCATCAGGCGGGTGAAGAAGGCATGCGTCTCGTCGTCGGCGATGCCCTCCTGGTGGTCGACGCAGCCGTCCAGGGTGAGATTGATGCTGAAGCTCAGGAGTCCCATGGCGGCAAGTCTATTACCGGCCGGACAAGCCGTCGGCGGATGCCGGTAGAGTGCGGGGCGATGCGATGCCGCAAGGAGTTCACGACATGAGGAAATTCAGCGTCCCGGGCCTGCTGGCCCTGCTCACCCTGGCCGCCTGCGTGCGCGCCGATTCGGTGGGCGAGGTGGACACGGTGTTCAAGTTCATCGGCCCGGATCACAAGATCGTCGTCGATGCCTATGACGACCCGAAGGTGGCCGGCGTGACCTGCTATGTCTCGCGCGCCAAGACCGGCGGCATCAAGGGCGCCCTGGGCCTGGCCGAGGACAAGAGCGAGGCCTCGATCGCCTGCCGCCAGGTGGCGCCGATCGTGATCGACAAGCCGCTGCCCAAGCAGGAAGAGGTGTTCAGCGAGCGCATCTCGCTGGTGTTCAAGCGCCTGCGCATCGTCCGCATGGTCGACGCCAAGCGCAACACCCTGGTCTACCTGACCTACTCCGACCGCGTGATCGAGGGCTCGCCGCAGAACAGCGTCACCGCGGTGCCGGTGGACCGCGCGACGCCGATTCCGCTGCGCTGAGGAAAGGAGCGCGGCGGCCTCGCCGCCGCGCCCGCTCGGCCTCGGGTCAGAACTGCGCCCGCACGCCGAAGTAGAACTGGCGCCCGCTGTTGTAGAGCGCGCGCATCTGGTCCTTGCTGTTGGCGTAGTACTTCAGGGTCGGGTTGTTCAGGTTGAGCGCGTCGAAGGTGAAGCTCAGCCGATCGCTGTACTTGTAGCTCAGCGAGGCCGACAGGGTGCCGGTGGCGTCCATGTGCTGGGCGAAGCTGCGATCGATGCCGGCCAGGAAGGAGCTGCGGTAGGTGTAGGCCAGCCGCGCGTTCCAGGTCGCGTCCTCGTAGTAGGCGCCGAGGTTGTAGGTGTGCTTGGAGGCGCCGACCAGGGCCTGGCCGGCGCTGTCCTCACCGTCGGCGAAGGTGTAGTTGGCATTGCCGCCGAAGTTGCCGAACAGCGGCGCCTGCACGCCCAGCTCCAGCCCCTTGTTCTTGGCCGACACATTGACCGGCGCGGTCACCGTGTAGCTGCGCACCGCGCCCTGCTTGTCGTTGAAGAAATCGGCCTTGTAGCTGCCGTAGCTGACATAGGAACCCATGTCCATGTAGAACACCCCCGCCGACAGCAGCGAGCGCGGCGCGAAGTACCACTCGGCCGACAGATCGAAGTTGTTGGAGCGCACCGGGTTGAGATTGGGGTTGCCACCCGAGGCCGTCAGCGTGTCGTCGTTCAGGCCCACCGAGCCGCCCAGCGCGCTGAAGTCGGGGCGGGTCATCGTGCGCGAGGCCGAGGCGCGCAGCACCAGGTTGCGGTCCAGCTCGTAGCGCAGGCTGGCGCTGGGCAGGTAGTCGGTATAGCTGCGCTCGTTGCGCACCTGGCTGTATTTGCCCCAGGCCGAGCCGACGATCGGGTTCGCGCCGCCGGCCACATTGATCAGGGTCTCCTGCGTGGTCTTGACCACGCGCAGGCCCACATTGCCGCGCCAGCCGCTGCCCGACAGATTGGCCATCACATAGCCGGCCCGGGTGTCCTCCTTCAGCTCGAACTCGGCCGGCCATTCATGCCGCGCCACCGGGTCGGCATAGCGGTTGGCCAGCGACCAGCTGCGGATGGCCGCCGGGTCAAGCAGCCACAGGTCCTTCAGCAGGCTGCCGCCCAGGCCGCCGCCGAAATCGCCGGGGTATTTGCCGCCCGACCAGGCCGGTGCGCCCTTGACCCCGTCCAGCGCGGGACGCGCCTGGATCGGCACGCGGACATCGCGCTCATGCGAGGCGAAGCGGGCGCCGAATTTGACCGACTCCAGCACTCCGCGGTCCAGCGCCAGGTCGGCATCGATCTGGCCGTAGCTCTCGCTGTCCAGCGACTTGGTCTTGCGACCCCACAGCCAGTTGAAGCCGGTCTGGCCGAAGTCGGCCGGGTTGGCGCCGGGGAAGGCCACGGCGGCCGGCTTGAGCCCCTTGAGCGCGAAGCTCAGGCCCGCGTTGGCCAGGTCGGCGGCATAGGCATGCTCCTCGGCGGTTTCGCCGACGCCGCGGGTATGGCCCAGCTGGCCGCTCAGGACCAGCGCGTCGCTGAACTGCCATTTGCCGTCCAGGTTCAGATAGGAGCTCTCTGCCTTGGAGCCGGGGCGGTAGATGCTGTCGACCTCGGCCACCGCCTTGTCGGTCTTGGCCCAGGTGGCGCCGACCAGGGTGCCGTTGCGCAGGCTGACCTCGCTGGGCGCCACGCCCTGATCGTTGATCAGGCGATCCGGCCGGGCCAGGGAGTTGACGTTGTAGTTGGAGGCGTCGAGCCTGGAGTAGAAGCCGCTCAGCCCCAGGGTCAGCGCGCCGCCGAAGCGGCCCTGCAGCTCGAAGGCGCCGCCCTGGCGCTTGCGCTCCTGCTGGAACAGGCTGGAGCCGATCATGGTCGGGAAGATCGCGCCGGCCAGGTCCGGCCGGGCAGCGATCACCGCCGCATGGCCCGGCTGGCTGCCGTCGATGGTGTTGTAGCCCAGGATCTCCTGGCCGTCGCGGCGCACGCTGCGGGTCTGCGAGAACACCTGGAACAGCGCGCCCAGGTCGCCAGAGGCGTTCTTGATGTTGACCAGGGCGGCCAGCTGCGGATCGGTCTTGCCGGCCTTGTCCGAATGCACGGCCTGGGCCGAGGCGAGCACGGTCAGCGCCTGCTTGAAGTCCAGCGGCTTGCGGGTCTCGACATTGACGGTGCCGGCCGTGCCGCCCTCGCTCAGGTCGGCGCGCGAGCTCTTGTGCACGGTGACCTTGCCGACCAGCTCGGAGGGCAGCAGCGAGAAGCTGGCGCTGCGCCCCACCGAGCCGAACTGGTTCAGGATGAACCAGTCGCCGGTGCCGATCGCATGGCCGTTGATCAGGGTCTGGGTCAAGGTGGGCGTGGTGCCGCGGATGCTGACGCGGTCGTTCTCGTCGAAGCCGCCCTCGCCGCCGGCGGCCGAGCTGATGTTGATGCCGGGCAGGCGCTGGATCGAATCGGCGACGTTCTTGTCGGGCATCTTGCCCACATCCTCGGCCGTCAGCACCTCGACCAGGCCATCGGCCTGGCGCTTCTGGTTCAGCGCCTGCTCCAGCGCGGCGCGGATGCCGGTCACGACCACGGCGTCCAGCGCGGTCGGCTTGGCCGCGGGGGCCTGCGGCGCCGGTTGCGCCTGCGCGATGCCGGCGCTCAGGGCCAGGCCGGCGGCCAGGGCCAGGGCGGTCTTGTTGTGATGTTCGAAAGCGTGTCTCATGAGCTCTTATGCGTGTGTTGGATGGCGGGACCAAGGCCTCGGACGACGAGGCCTTGCGGCGGTCACTGCAAAGCCGGTCGCCGCCCGCCTGCGGACCGGACGACAACTGGTTTTGAAGTGGTAGCAATATCGCCAGCCAGTTTTCAGGCTTCTTGTGCTCCGTCTTAAGAGCTCATTAAGAGCCGTCGGCTACATTGGCCGCATGAGGGTATGTTTGGTCGAGGACGATCTGGCGCTGGGGCGGGCCCTGCAGGCCGCGCTGCAGGAGTCCGGTCACGAAGTGGTATGGGTTCGGCTGAGCGCCGATGCCCGCGCCTGGGTGCAGGACGAGCCCTTCGACGCGCTGGTGCTGGACCTGGGCCTGCCCGACGGCGACGGCCTGGATCTGCTGCGCCGGCTGCGCGCCCATGGCAAGCAGGTGCCCATCCTCGTGATCACCGCGCGCGACGGCGTCGAGGACCGGCTCAACGGCCTGGACATGGGCGCCGACGACTACCTCGTCAAGCCCTTCGTGATCCCGGAGCTGCTGGCGCGCCTGCGCGCGGTGACGCGCCGCGCCGGCCGCTGGAGCGACAGCGATGCCGGCCACCGCTGGGCCTGCAAGGACCTGGTGATGGACGAGGGCCGCATGATGCTGACCCGCGCCGGCGAGGCCGTGAACCTGTCGCGCACCGAGTTCCTGCTGCTGCAGATCCTGATGCGCCATCCCGACCGCGTGCTGACCCGGCGCGAGCTCGAGTCGCGCGTGCTGCCGCACAGCGAGGGCGCGGCCCTGGATGTGCATATCTCCAATCTGCGCAGGAAGCTCGGCGACGGCTATGTGCGCACGGTGCGAGGCATCGGCTTCGTCGTCGACAGCGGTAACGCCACATGAACCCGCTGGCATCGCCGCAGGGCCGCCGCCCCAGCCTGCTGGGCCGCATGCTGAAGGGCTTCGCGGCGGTGCTGCTGCTGGCCTGGAGCCTGCTGATCGCGCGCGAGGTCTACGACGTCAAGGTCAGCCAGCAGCGCTATGCCAAGGCCGACAACGAGCACCTCGCGCGCGGCGTCCTGCTGCTGATCGAGCCGCTCAAGGACCTGCCGCCACAGCGGCTGGCCGAGGCCCTGGCCGCCCATGAGCGCCTGCGCCACGACTTCTGGCAGGCCAAGGGCTACAACGCCCCCTGGGCCCTGATGCAGATCTGGCTGGACGGCCGCCAGGTCCATGCCGACACGCCGGCGCTGCGCAGCGCGCGGCCGGCCGAACTGACACCGCCGCCGGCCCTGCCCGAGGACCGCGACTGGAACCAGGTCCAGGTGGGCAGCGCCGATGGCCGGCTCCTGATACGGCGCTGGCAGGAGGTGCCGGGCTACTGGCATTTCAGCAATACCGGCATGGCCTACTACGCGCGGCCCCTGCTGATGAGCCTGCCCCTGCTGCTGCTGCCGGCCTGGCTGATCCTGCGCCGGGGGCTGCGGCCGCTGCGCCAGATCGGCCACCAGATCGAGCACCGCGACGCCCGGGACCTGACGCCGCTGCCCGACACGCCCTATGCGGAGCTGGCCCCGGTCGTCGACGCGGTGAACCGGCTGATGGCGCGGCTCTCGCAGCGCCTGAACTGGGAGCGTGAATTCCTGGTGGACGCGGCCCATGAGCTGAAGACACCGCTGGCGGTCATCGAAGCCAATGCCTACCGCCTGCAGTGCGCCGCGCCGCAGCCGGCCGCGGCGCTCGCCCGCGAGGGCCTGCATGAGGGCGTGCAGCGCATCACCCACACGGTGCACCAGCTGCTGTCGCTGATGCGCTCGGGCGCCGATGCCGCGGCCGCCAGCGAGGCCCAGAGCCGTCGGGACTTCGCCGCGCTGCTGCGCGACCGCCTGGCCCTGCTGGCGCCGCTGGCGCACCGCCGCGGCGTCGAGCTGGAGTTGCAGGGGCCCGAGCAGGCCGGCCTGAAGCTGGACCGCGAAGGCATGGCCTCCCTGCTCGACAACCTGATCGACAACGCGATCAAGTACGCCGCCACCCAGGTGCTGGTGCGGCTGGAGGGCAGCGAGGCCGCGGGCTGGCGGCTCAGCGTCTGCGACGACGGCCCCGGCATCCCGCCGCAGCTGCATGCCAAGGTGTTCGAGCGCTTCTACCGCCTGCCCGGCCAGGAGCAGCCGGGCAGCGGCCTCGGCCTAGCGATCGTCGAGCAGGTGGCGGCGCGCCACCACGCCACGATCGCCCTGGGCACCGGCCTGGACGGCCGGGGCCTCGGCGTCACGCTGGTGTTCGCGCCGGATCCAGGCTCAGCACAGCTCCAGCACCAGGCCGGCCTGGCTCGCCAGCCGGTAGCTCTGGCTTAGCACCAGGGCCTGGCCCTGCCGGCCATAGCTCTGGCGCGTGACATGCAGCAGCGCCACCCCGGGCGGCTGCCCCAGCAGCTGCGCCAGCTCCGGCGTCGCGTTGCAGGCGCGCAGGCGCTGCAGCTCGCGCACCGGGGTCAGGTCTTGCTCGGCCAGCCAGTCCTCGAAAGGCTGCTCGAACTGCTGCGGCCGCGGTAGCAGTTGCAGGGCCAGACAGCGCGTCTCCAGCGCGGCCCAGGGCCCGGGGGCTCCCGGGGTCGCGGCCTCGCGCCACTGCAGTCGCGCCACTTGCGTGCGTGGCGACAAGCCCAGCGCGAACAGCTCCTCCGGCGTGGCCACATCGGCCTGGCGCGCCAGCCACTGCCGCGCGGCAGGGCTGGCGGGCGCCTGGCTCGTCACCCGCGCCGCCGCCGGCGCTGCGGCCCGCTTGGCCTCGGCCGCGGCCTCCACCAGCGGCCGGGCCAGATAGGTGCCCGAGCCGCGCCGGCGCTCCAGCATGCCGCGCTGGCACAGCAGGTCGAGCGCGCGCCGCGCCGTATGCCGCGACACCGACAAGCGGTGCGAGAGCTTGCGCTCGGACGGCAGGCCGGTCTGCCAGCGGCCCTGGCGGACCTCGTCCAACAGTTGCTGCATCAGACGCAGATAGAGCGGCTGGCCGGCGGAGGAATCGATTTCAAGAAGCGGTTGCGACGACATGATGGTCGCACTGTCGCAGGCGGGTTTTCAGCCCGGCTCAAGGCTCTTCAAAGGCTGGCTTAAGGCTGCGCTCAGATCTCCAGCTCCAGCATCAGTCCCGGCGTCGCGCCGGCCTGCAGGCGCTCGCCCAGCAGCAGCACCTGGCCATGGCGGCCGTAGCTGAGCGTGCGGGTGCCCAGCAGCGCGTCGCCCGGCTTCAGGCCCAGCAGGCGCGCCTGCTCGGGCGTCGCGTTGCAGGCGCGCAGGCGCTGCAGGCGGCGCACCGGCGCCTGGTCCAGCGCGGCCAGGTGCGTGTCCAGGTCCAGGCTCTGCATCGCCTCGGGATAGGGCAGCAGGGTCCGGCTCAGGCAATGGCTCTCCAGCAGCAGGGCGCCGTCGGCATCGCCGCGCAGCCATTGCAGCCGTGCCACCGCGCTGCCGGGCGACAGGCCCAGGCTCAGCAGCTCGTCGGCATCGGCCAGGCCGGTCTCGCGCTGCAGCCAGCGCTCCGGCACCGGCCAGGCCGCGTCGACCGGATAGGTGCCGGAGCCGCGCCGGCGCTCCAGCAGGCCGCGCTGGCACAGCAGGTCCAGCGCCTTGCGCGCCGCGTGGCGCGACACCGCCAGGCTGTCGGAGAGCTTGCGTTCGGAAGGCAGGCCGCTGGGCCAGCGGCCCGCGCTGAGCGCGGCCTGCAGCTGCTGGGCCAGGCGCTGGTAGAGGCCTTCGTCGGGGTAGAGGGCAGTACTGCTGTTGTTCATCATGCGCTCCACTGTCGCCGAGGCCGGCTTCAGGGCGCGTCAAGATCCGATTAAGGGCGCATTAAGACGCGGTGGGCGCGCCCGGCAGGAAGGCCAGCGCCGCCGGGCTGCCGACCGCCGCGTACTGATCGGCGAAGCGCAGCGCGCCATCGGCCTCGCGGCGGAACACGGCCAGATGGTCGCTGCGCTCGTTGCAGACGATCAGCCAGCGCCCGCTCGGGTCCAGGCCCAGGCTGCGCGGATACGAGCCGCGGGTCCATTCGATGCCGCGCTGGCGCGGCCGGCCGTCGGCCGCATCGAGCTCGAAGCTGGCAATGCTGTCGTGCAGGCGGTTCAGCGCGTACAGGCGCCGCCCGTCCGGCGCGATCAAGAGGCCGGAGGCGAAGCTGGTGCCCTTGAAGCCGGCCGGCAGGGTGCTGATCTCCTCGCCCAGCGGCAGCAGCCGGCCCTCGCGCGCATCCAGGCGCAGCCAGGCCAGGGTCGAGGCCTCCTCGTTGAGCGCATAGCAGAGCTCGGGCCGCGTCGGGTGGAAGGCGAAATGGCGCGGCCCGGCGCCGGCCGAGACCGCGCTCGTCTGCGGCCGGCCGAGCCGGCCGGTGGCGGCGTCGAAGGGCCAGACCAGCAGCAGGTCGCGGCCCAGGTCGGTCGCGACCAGGAAGCGCCCGCTCGGGTCGGGCGCGGCCATGTGCACATGCGAGGCCTCATGGCCGCTGATCGCGAAGCTGCCCGGCGGCGCCAGCGCCGCGACGCGGGCGCCATGCAGGGGGCGCTCGGTCGGCGGCGCGGCCTGCCGCTCCAGCGGCGCGCCGGGGCGGCCCTCGGCGTCCAGCGGCAGCACCGCGGCATTGCCCGCGCCGTAGTTGGCGACGAACAGATGCCGGCCCGCCGGATGCAGGCTCAGATGCACCGGACCGGCACCGCCGGCCTCGGCCGCGGCCAGCGGCGCCAGCGCGCCGTCCGGCCCCACCGCATAGGCGCCGACCGTGCCGGCGCCCTCGTTGGCGCTGTACAGGCGCCGCCCGCCCGCATCCAGCGCCAGCCAGCTGGGGTTGGCGCTGCTGGGGGTCAGGCCTTGCTCCTGCAGCGCACCGCTGGCCGGGTCGAGCGCGAAGCGATGGATGCCGCGGCCCTTGGGGCCATAGCTGCCGACATAGACCAGCGTGGGGTGGGCGGAGGCAGCGGCGGAGGCGATCGAGCTCATGGGCAGGGCGGCGAGGGTCAGCAGGGCATGGCGACGGTGCATGGCGGGGCCCATTGTGTCAGCCCAGGCGCAGGCCGGTGCTGGGGTCGAACAGCGAGGGCTCGTGCGGCAGCACGTCCAGCCACATCGGCTCGCCGACCACGGCCGGGCAGCTGGGCTGGACGCGGCAGGTCAGGCGCTGGCCGTCCAGCGAGGCGACCACATAGGTGTCGGCGCCGGTCGGCTCGACCAGCTCCACCGGCGCGCGAAAACGCAGGCCGCCCTCGGGCACGGCCTCGCCGCGCGCGTTGACGATGTGCTCCGGCCGCAGGCCCAGCAGCACCTCGCGGCCGGCCCAGGCGGCCAGGCGCGCATTGGCCAGCGGCAGGCGCAGGCGCGAGCCCTCCTGGGCCAGGCGCAGCAGCGGCACGCCCTCCTCCACCACGATGCGCGCGCGCAGGATGTTGATCGCCGGCGCGCCCATGAAGCCGGCGACGAAGAGATTGGCCGGGCGCTGGTAGATCTCGTCGGGGGTGCCGAACTGCTGGATCTCGCCGTCCTTCATCACCGCGATCTTGTGGCCCAGGGTCATGGCCTCGACCTGGTCATGCGTCACATAGACCGCGGTGGTCTTCAGGCGCTGGTGCAGCAGCTTGATCTCGGCGCGCATCTCGACGCGCAGCTTGGCATCCAGGTTGGACAGCGGCTCGTCGAACAGGAAGACCTTGGGCTGGCGCGCCAGCGCGCGCCCCATCGCAACGCGCTGGCGCTGGCCGCCGGAGAGCTGGCCGGGGCGGCGCGACAGCAGCGGGGTCAGCTGCAGCATCTCGGCCACGCGCGCGACCATGGCCTCGCGCTCGGGGCGCGGCACCTTGCGCATCTCCAGGCCGAAGCCGAGGTTCTGCGCCACCGTCATGTTCGGGTAGAGCGCATAGCTCTGGAACACCATCGCGATGTCGCGCTCCTGCGGGCTCAGGTGCTCGCTGCGCTTGCCGGCGATATGGATCTCGCCCGCGTCCGGCCGCTCCAGCCCCGCGATCAGGCTCAGCAGGGTGGACTTGCCGCAGCCCGAGGGCCCGACCAGGATCAGGAACTCGCCCTCGGCGATCTCCAGCTCGATGTTCTTCAGCACCGCCAGGGAACCGAAGCCCTTGCTGAGGTTCTTGACTGCCAGACCCGTCATCGTTTCGTTCTCATTTTCATCCCTTGACAGCGCCCGCCACCAGGCCGCGCGTGAAATGCTTGCCGGCCAGCAGATAGACCGCCAGGGTCGGCAGCGCGGCCAGCAGGGCCGCGGCCATCTCGACGTTGTAGTCGCGCACGCCGCCCTCGCCGGTCGCGCCCAGCTGGGCCAGCGCGGCGGTGATCGGCCGGCCGTCGGCCTCGGTGAACACCAGGCCGAACAGGTACTCGTTCCAGATCGTCGTGAACTGCAGGATCACGACCACGACGAACACCGGCTTGGACAGCGGCAGCACGATGCGCAGGAACAGGGCCCAGAAGCCCGCGCCATCGATGCGCGCGGCGCGCAGCAGCTCGTCCGGGAAGCCCAGGTAATGGTTGCGGAAGAACAGGGCCAGCGGCAGGCTGTAGATCACATGGATCGCGATCAGCACGCCCAGCGACTTGCCCAGGCCCAGCTTCGCGAGGCTGATCGCCAGCGGCAGCAGATAGACCTTGATCGGCAGGAACAGCGCGACCAGCAGGCCGATGAAGACCAGCTCGCTGCCGCGGAAGCGGAACTTGCACAGGATGAAGCCGTTCAGCGCCGCCAGCAGGCTGGACAGGGTCACGACCGGCACCGCCAGCAGCAGGCTGTTGACGAAGCTGCCGCCTAAAGCGTCCCAGGCGGCGCGCCAGGCCGACAGCTCGGGCGCGCGCGGCCAGGCCAGGAAGGCGCCGTCGCGCAGCTCGGCCGAGCTCTTCAGCGAGTTCAGCAGCATGAAGGCGAGCGGCAGCGCGAAGTACAGCGCGAACAGCGCCAGCAGGGCATAGATCAGGCTGCGCTTAAGCATCATGGCCGCGCCCCTTTCGTCCGCGTGCGTAGGCGTAAGGAATCGCGATCGCCAGCACCATCATCAGCATCACCATCGAGCTGGCCGCGCCCAGGCCCAGGCGGCTGCGCTCGAAGGCCATCTGGAACATATACAGCGCCGGCAGCTCGCTGGACTGCCCCGGGCCGCCATCGGTCAGCGCGACCACCAGGTCGAAGCTCTTGATCGCGGCCGGCAGCAGCACCAGCAGGGCCGAGAACAGGCTCGGGCCCAAGGTCGGCAGCACGATGCGGCGGTACAGGGTGAAGCCGCTGGCACCGTCCAGCCGCGCGGCCTGCAGCACCGCGTCGTCCACCGCGCGCAGCCCGGCCAGGAACACCGCCATCACGAAGCCGGTGATCTGCCAGACCGCGGCGATCACCAGGGTGTAGAGCGCCATCTCCTCGTCGGCCAGCCAGTCGAGCCTGAAGCTCGCGAAACCCAGCTGCCGCACACCCTGGGCCAGGCCCAGTTCGGGATCGAGCAGCCAGCGCCAGACGGTGCCGGTGACGATCAGGGACAGCGCCATCGGGTGCAGATAGATCAGGCGCAGCGCGCCTTCCGCGCGCAGCTTCTGGTCCAGCAGGATGGCCAGGGCCAGGCCAAGCAGCAGCGGGATCGCGACGAACAGGCCGGCGAAGCGCAGCAGATTGCCCAGCGCATGCAGCCAGCGCTCATCTAGAAACAGGCGCTGATACTGCAGCAGGCCGACGAACTCGTTGCTGGGCAGCAGGCTGGAACGGGTCATCGAGAGCCAGCCGGTCCACAGCATGAAGCCGTAGAAGAACAGCAGGCCGATGGCCAGCGAGGGCAGCAGCAGCAGCTCCGGCCGGTCCAGGTAGCGCCGCAGGGCGCTGGTCGTCGTCGTCATCAATCCACCACCCGCGCGGCCTTGATCAGGCGCGCCTGCGCCTGCTCGGCCGTCATCTTGTCGCTGGCCCAGAAGGCCGAGACCACGTCGCGGATCGCGCCGTAGCTGGCCTCGGGCAGCTGCGCGCCCAGCGCCAGCACGCGCGTCCCGCTGCGGAAATCCGCCGAGGACTGGCGGGCGCAGGCATTGAAGCCGCCCAGCTCCGCATCGCTGCGCACCGGGATGCCGCCCTTCAGGCGCGCGAAACGCGTCGAGGCCTCGCGCTGCATCAGCGCGGCGGCCAGGCGGCGCTGCTCATCGGCCTGCTTGGCGTTGGCGGGCTGGAAGAACAGGATGCGGTCGAACTCGAAGTAATGCAGGCCCGCGCTGCCCTCGCCGCCATGGCCCGGCGCCGGGCTGCATTCGAAATCACGTCCGGCGCTCAGGCCGGCCTTCTGGAATTCGCCATTGGCCCAGTCGCCGGTGAACTGCATCGCGGCGCGGCCCTGGATCACCAGCGCGGTCGCGACCGACCAGTCGCGCCCGGCCTGCCCGGCATCGGTATAGCGCTTGATGCGCTTGAAGTCGCGCAGCATCCCGAGCATCTGCGGCCCGCCGATCAGCGCGGCATCGCGCTGCACCAGAGCGCGCTGGAAGAAGTCCGCCCCGCCCTGCCCCAGCACGACATTGGCGAACACGCTGAACTTCTGGCCGGCCGAGCCGCCGATCGCCAGCGGCAGCACGCCGGCGGCCTGCAGCTTGTCGGCCACGGCGAAGAACTCGTCCCAGCTGCGCGGTACCGCCAGGCCATGGCGCTGCAGCAGCGCGCGGTTGCTCCACAGGGTGTTGAGCCGGTGCACATTGATCGGCACCGCGGCCACCTTGCCGCGGAACCGCAGCTCCCGCGCGATCTCGGGCGGCAAGACCTGGCCCCAGCGCTGCGCTTCGGCCACGCCGCTCAGGTCGGCCAGCGGCACCACCTCGCCCCAGACCGAGACCGCCTTGTCCAGCTGAGCCAGGGCCGGCGGGTTGCCGGACAGGAAGCGGGTCTTCAGCAGGGTGTTGGCATTGCCAGCGCCGGCCACCGGCGATTCCTGCCAGCGCACACCGGCCGCCAGCGCGGTGCGGCGCAGTTCGGCCAGGGTCTGGGCCTCGCTGCCGGCGGTCCACCAATGCAGGAAATCCAGCGGCTGGGCGCGCAGGGTCGGCGGCGCCAGCAGCAGCAACATCGACAACAGGGCCGGCAACCCGGTGGCCCGCGGGCTCAGGCAGCGCATAAGCGAGCCTCCAGCAGTTGTTCCAGCGCCGGCGCCAGGGCCAGCACCACCTCGTCCACCATCGTGCTGGCGGCGTCCAGCCGGTGCCGCGCCGCGTCGATGGCGTAGCCGTCCAGCGCCTCGCGATCCAGCAGCTCCAGCCCCAGCGCGCACAGCGCCGGCAGATGGACGGCCAGCGGGCGCAAGGCCTGCAGCCCGGGCGTGGCTTCCAGCAGCGCCAGCAGCGCCGGCTGGTCGGCCTGGATCTGGCCCAGCAAAGCCCGCCAGCGCTGCGGGTCGGCCAGCGGCGCGCGTGCCAGGTCTTGCATGGCCCGGTTCTCGGCCGGCAGGGTGTCGGCCAGGCGGTTCAGCGGCTCGTCCAGGTGGTAGCGGCCGGCGGCCTTCTTGCTGTGCTGGCGCGCGTAGTACTGGCCCGGCTCCAGCAGCGCCGCGAAGCGCTGCAGCAGCTCGAAGCGCTGCGACGACGATGCCTCGTTGATCAGACGGCGCAGGCCCTCGAGCCGCTGGGCCTCGTGGTGCAGGCCCAGGGCCTGCACCGACCAGGCCGAGATCTGGTCCAGGCGGCGGTACAGATCGGCCTCGTCGCCACCATCCTCATCCGGCAATGGCGACCAGAAGCGCTCGGCCACCGCGAACAGGCGCGGCCACAGGCGCAGATCCAGTTGCTCCGGGCCGACCAGCTCGGCCCACAGCGCGGCCTCGCCGCCCTGCACGCGCGCGGCGCTCTCCGCATCCCAGGCCGGGGCCGGCGGCGGCGCGGCCGGCTCGTCCGGCAGCGGGGTGCCGGTGGCGGCATAGCGCACATTGCCGATGCGCAGATGGCCCGACAGGCCGCCCTCCGCCCCCGCCCGGCGCAGCACGGCGCGGGTCTCGCCCATCCAGGTGTCGAGCGCCAGGCGCAGCTCGCCTTCCCCATCCGGAGAGGGCTCGACCCGGCAAGCCAGCGGCGCCTGCTGGTCAAAGACCAGGCAGGCGCCCGCCTCCTTGTCCCACAGCAGCAGCCGCGCGCGCAGGGTCATCACCGGCAGGGCAATCTCCAGCTGCCAGCCCTGGCTGGGCCGGCCGGCTGGCAGCGGCGCGGGGTCCGCGACGATGGGCCGGCGCCAGTGGAAGGCGCTGGCCTGCGGCTGGTCCAGGTAGAAGCCGGCCGACAGCAGCACCGGATGGCCGCGCCGCGCCAGGCGCTGCAGATGGTCCGGCCCGCGCCAGGACTGCAGCAGCAGCTCGGCCGGCGCAAGACCCGCAGCCTCGCCCTCGCCGACCTCATCCCAGCCGACCAGGCGTTTGCCATGGTGCGCCAGGATCGCGGCCAGGCGGGCGTTGAAGGCCGCATGGGCGACCTGCGGGTCCAGGCCCAGCGCTTCACGCCAATGCGTCGGCTCGACCTCGTCGCCGCCGATGTGCAGACAGGGATCGGGAAACACCGCCGCCCATTCGGCGACGATGTGTTCGAGGAACTCGTAGACCTCCGGCTTGCGCGGATCCAGACAGGGCTTGAACACGCCGAAGCCGCGCTCCGGCTGGTAGGGCCCCGGCGCGCTGAACAACTCGGGATGGGCCGCGCCCAGCGCGGTGGTGTGACCGGGCACGTCCAGCTCCGGCACGACGCGGATGCCGCGCTCGGCGGCATAAGCGACCAGCTGGCGCGCCTCGTCCAGCGTGTAGCAGCAGCCGTCGGCATTGGCATGGCTCTGCAGGCGCGGATAGCGCGTCGAGGCCAGACGCCAAGCCTGGTCGTCGGTCAAATGCCAGTGCAGCACATTGAGCTTGGCCGCGGCCATGCCGTCCAGCTGGCGCTTCAGCGCGTCCAGCGGCAGATAGCGCCGCGCGCAGTCGAGCAGCAGGCCGCGCCAGGGAAAGCGCGGGGCATCGTCGATCTTCAGCGCGGGCAGCGGTTGGCCGGAGGGCGTCAGGTCGCGCAGCTGGCGCAGGGTCTCCAATCCGCGCAGGGCGCCGAACACGCTGTGCGCGCGCAGCTCGACCGTCGATTCGCCGCGCGCCGCGTCGATCTGCAGGCGGTAGCCCTCGTTCATGCCGGGCAGCGGCGGCGCGCCATCGTCGGGCTGGTCCAGGCTCAGGGCCAGCGGCAGGGCGGACAGGCCGAGGCGCTCGATCGCGCGCTGCAGGCGCGGACCGGGCGGCTGCGGGCGGGTGACCAGGAAGTCGCCCAGCGCGGCGCCGGGCGCATGCCTGCCGCTTCGATGTCCCGCCAGCTGCTGCAGCAGCTGCACGCGGCGGGGCCAGGGCATCAGGGGCGGAAGGGTTGCGATGGGCGCGGCCTCTCCCCTTGTTCCTCCTCCTCCGTCTCGACCAGTCATCTCAATACGTCTCCATCGCCGCACAGGGGCCGGAGGATGGTCCGCATGCCGGCTTTTCCTTCATCTTCATCAATCACGATCGTCGGGCCGTTCCGTCCCTCGCGCAGCGAGGCCTCTGGCCCCGATGGGGTCAGGTATTGACCACCGCCTCATCCAGGAGAGGACCGCCGACCTTTTCCCTTGCAAACAGGTCGCCACTGTCGCAGCCCCGCGCTTCAGGCCGGCTCAAGGTTGGATTAAGGTCGGCTTAAGGCGCGGAACCGACGCCGGGCTCCTTGCCGCCGAGACACCCGGCAGCAGCAACGGCGGGACTTCCTGGAAAAATGCCCCAATTCGCGCCGAACAGCAAAGCACGGCGGGATCGGGGCATCAAAGGCAAAGTCCGGTCGCGACCGAAGCAAGGGAGCGAAAGCGGCCTCGCAGGGCCGCCGCCCGCTCCATCAGTAGTAGTAGGTGGCGCGCACGCCGTACTGCCGTGGAGGATTGAAGCCGGCTGCAATCCCCGAGGCGTCTCGGGTGTTGTCCAGCCAATTCTTCACCAGCTCGTCAGTCAGGTTGGTGCCCCACAACTCGACATCCCACTTGCCACTATTGGCGGCCAGCTTGACCGACGCATTCAGCATGCCGTACGAGTCCTGCTGGGTGCCGTAGTTCTTGTGATCCAGGTTGAGCGCACGCAGGAACATGCGGCTCTGCCAACGGTAGCCGACCGTGGGTGTCAGGGTCAGATCGTTGGGCAGACCAAACTCATGCGAGTAATTCACCGAGAACGAATACTTCGGCGAGCGCGGCAGCGACTTGCCGCGCATGTCGACATTCCGCAGACCAGCGGTTGCGGGATTACTTCCGGCACCACTGGGCAAACGGGGCGGGCAGGCGATATCGCCGGTGCGAACACCACAAAGCCAGCCATCGTCGTAGGCGGCCCATTCCTTGATCTTGGAATCCAGCAACGAAACATAGCCCGACAGGAGGCCGCCCTTCCACGGCAAGGCCTTGTAGTCGATCTCAATACCGCGAACGGTCGACTTTCCAATGTTGGTGGTGATCCAACCACGCAGCGCGCAGTTGTCCCCACCAATCGAAACAGAGTCCCAACTCGATCCAGCACACCTTCTGCCTGACGTATCCACATAGGCCCCAAAGGTCTGGGTTTCTGTGTAATGCAGGCCACGGAAATCGGTGTTGAAGACGGTAACGCCAAGATCCAGCTTCTTGTCGAGGAGTTTGCCCTTGTAGCCCAACTCAAAGTTGCGCGTGGTCTCTTCGTCGTAATCCCGGAAGAAGATGCGCTTGGGCTCCATTGCTGGATCCATGCACGGCATGCCGGTCTTGCAACGATCAGTTCGGTCCGTGAAGCCACCGGGCCGGTAGGCAGTGGCGACCGAGGCATAGACCATTTGGTTCTTGTCCAACTCGTAGCCCAGACCGAGCCGGTAGCTGAAGTTCTTGTAGTTGGCCTTGTGCTTTCCACCACCCACGACAACATTTGGCATCTGGCTGATCGGCAAGTACGGAGCCATATCCATCGTCAGGTCATCGCCGTTATGCCCGGGAACGCCAGGACTGCTACCGGGTTTGAACTTGCCGTTGTAGTAGAAGAGTCCATCGCTACCGTAGTTTTCACTGGTTGTTCCGCCCTTGTCCTCGCGGGTATCCCAGCTTTGGCGGATGCCCAGCGTAGCGGTCAGTTTTGGCAGCACCTTCAGATCGCCCTGCGCAAACAATGCACGCGAACTCACGCGACGATCGGGCTGGTCATACAGATGGGCCGTCGGATTTCCCAAGTTGCCGGCAGACACATCGTTCAGGGCATAGAGAATGGAATTTTTCTCGGCCAGAGAGAACAAGCCCACGACATAGCGCCAGTTCTTCTCCTCCTGCTTCAGCTGCAGCTCATGAACGGTGGAGCGGAATTTGGAGTCGAAGGTATGGGTTGAGCGCTCGTCGACCGGGTTGGCCGAAGTACCCGGCACCGTGACAAGCTGTAGGGTCGCGGGGTTGATAACACGGATGTACTGCTCTGCCGGGTGCAAGCCGCCATCGGTGTCGGTAACTTGCTGACGCGTCTGTACAGAGTAGGCCGTTCGCAGCTGTACATCGATGGTTGGGGTGATATTCCAGGTCAACAGACTGCGCCAGTTGTCCAGCGTCATGTCCACCTTGCCGGGTGTGTTGATCTTGGCGTCCCATTGCCCCATCGAGCCGCAGTCCTGCGGCGTTCCCTTTGCCATCTTGCAGTCGCGCATCAGGATCTCTCCGGCCCCATTGTTCTGGAACCGGTCGAAAGCGCCCTGCCATTCGAGCTGCGGCGAGATGGCCCAGCGCGCGCTCAGCCGGCCGGCCCATTGGTCGGAGTTGCCATAGGAGTCCGCGCGGCTGACCTCCTTGTTGAGGCGCTGGTCCACATCGGGACGGCCGTTGGGCGTCAACACATAGCCGCCCTTTCCGTCGGAAACGCGGAAGCCACGGTCCGTCAGGTCGCGCTGCTGCCGCACGAAGCCATCACGCTTGTCGATCATGACAGCGCCGCGCAGCGCAAAGTTATCGCCGAGAGACTTGTTGTACACGCTGCGGAACTGGCGACCGTTGAAGTTACCAAGTTGCAGCGACGACCAGCCGTAGTCGGACTTGAAGTCCGGCTTCGCGGGGTTGACGTTGATGACGCCTGCCGTGGAGTTGCGGCCGAACAGCGTGCCCTGCGCGCCACGCAGCACCTCGACGTTTTCCACATCGAACATCAGCGCTAAAGCGCCTTGCGGACGCGGCGAGTAGACACCATCCACGTGCACGCCCACGGCCGGGTCAGCCAGCTCGCTGAACGCAGAGGAGCTGATACCGCGAATCGACATCAGCACACCCGAGTCGGATGGCGAGAGGCCGATCTGCACGTTCGGCACCACGCCGCTGAGATTGCGAATCTCCTTGATGTTGTCGCGCACCAGGTCTTCGCCGCTGATGGCTGACACGGCCACCGGTGTCTTCATCACATCCGTCTTGCTGCGTGTTGCCGTCACGACAACCTGCGGCAACTCGTTCCTGTCGCTCTTTTCCTTCTTCTCGGCTTCCTTGCCGGCCTCGCTCTGCGCCCACGCCGCCTGGCTCATCGCCAGCACGACGAACACGGCCAGTTGCGTCGCGCTCGGGCGGTGATGCTTGTTGGTACTGCTGCTGTTGATCTTCTTCCTGCTCACTGACGTTCTCCTGTTGTTCTACTGCTTGTTGTTGATCACGGTGATGTGATGGCCGATCGTCCTCAGCAGCCCAGGTTCGGGCCCATCGGAACATCGAGGACCCGGGTGGTCCGGGTGTAGTACGCGAGCCGATCCGCGAGGTGGCGCTGCGCTCGGGCGTCGTTGGGCTTGTCGCACTCGATCACGCCGTTGATCGCGCGGATCGTGGCGCCGAAGCCGGCGCCGCGGCCGATGGCCTCGTGCGGCGTCATCAGACTGGGACCGGTCTGCGACATCCAGTACCAGAGCGCGGTCTGCCAGGCGACGGTCGCATTGGTCGCGACCAGCTCCGGGTTGCCCCAGAGATCCAGACCCAGCGCCTTGCCGGCGGCCAGGTAGTTGTAGTTCCAGCTCAGCTGGATCGGACCGCGGCCGTAGTACTGCTGGCCCGGCGCGCAGCTCTCATTCGGTCCCTGGCGGCAGTACTGGTCGTGTAGCGCCTTGTTGTACTCGCGCACCGCGCGCAGGCTGTCCGACTCCTGCATCAGATTGGCCAGGAAGGCCGCCATCTCCTGGCGGTCGCGCTGCACGTCGCCCGAGTTCGCGAACGCCGGATAGGCCACGGCCGCCGCGACCAGGCCCTCGTAGGTATAGAAGGGAATGCGATCCGGGAACAGCTGCTCGAACTGGGCCCGGCTGAGCGTGAAGGCCCTGCTGCTGCTGCTGCCGCTGCTGTTGGACTCAGCGGCCGAGGGCTCGGGCTCGCCGGGCCCAGCGCAGGCCATCAGGGCGATGGCGATGGACAGCGAGGCCAGCAGCGGGAACAGCGGGGTCAGGTATTGCTTCATCGCGACAGGGGCCGGTGGCGGACCGATTGATCAGGCCGCCACTGTCGCAGTGCCGCGCTATAGGGATTCTCTAGCTTCGATTAACGCCGGCTTAAGGTCCGTTTTTGATCACATCACTAGACCCGCAGGCGCACGCCGCGCGCACCCAGCACCCGCACCAGCCACAGCACGAACAGCAGGAACACGCAACCGGCCAGCACGCCAACAAGGCCGTGCTGCAGCGCCTGCGGCGGCCATGCCAGCCCCAGCAGCGGCAGCAGCGCGGCGATCGCAAACGGCAGCAGATAGGTCAGCAGCGGATGCGCCGCCACCGGTGCCAGCCAGCGCCAGCCGGGCATGCCGCGGCGCGCCACATCCAGCCAGGCATGCAGGCCGTAGAAGGCCAGCACGCTGAGCGCCGAGCAGTACAGGATCCAGCTCGGCGAGGCGTAGATCTTGGAGATCGGATAGGCGGGCCGCAGCCCGGTCGCCAGCAGGGCCATCACGAGCGCGAAGCCCAGTGCCAGCGCGCGCCGCCGCGCCAGGGACAGCGACAAACCCTGGTCGTAGAACAGCAGCATGGTCACCGCGCCGGCCAGCACGATCAGCGCATGGGCCGCATGGCCATCGCCCCAGCCCGGCAGCAGCATGCGCCAGGCCAGCACCACGCCCATCGCCAGCAGCAACAGCACCAGGCGCCCGCGCAGCGCCAGATAGGCCAGGCAGGCGATGCCATAGGCCCAGCCGATCAGGCCCAGGATGCCCCACCATTGCGGCGCGATGCGCGCGCCTCCGTCGGCACCACCGCGCCAGACCCAGGCCAGCCCGATCAGCAGCGCGACGCCCGCGGCGCGCCAGGGCCAGGCCAGCGCCGCACCGCCCGACAGCGAGCCCCAGACCAGGAAGAAGCCCAGGCAGCTCAGCGCCGCCCAGGCCTGGATCGACAGGGGCATCGCCGCCGCGGCAAAGGAGCCGCTCTCGGTGCTGACCATCAGCACACCCAGCACCAGCAGGCCCAGCCAGCGCAGCGCCACATTGCCCAGCACCGCGCCGAGGCCGCGCGGCAGGCGCGCCTGCAGCGCCGGCGGGATGGACATGCCGACGATGAACAGGAAGGACGGGAACACGATGTCGGCGACGCTCATCGCGTCGGCATCGGCCGGGTAGTGGCGCAGCCACTGCGGCACGCCGCTGACGCCATGCCACTGGTTGACCAGCAGCATCGCGACGATGGTCAGGGCGCGCAGCACATCGATGCTGAGGCAGCGCTCGCCGCTCAGGCGCGGCCAGGATGCGGAACTCAAAGACATGGCGGGACTCGGCAGGCAGGGCGAAGACGCCGGAAACGACAAAAACGGGCCTGGAATTCCAGGCCCGTCGCGGGGCAGGCGGGGCAACGCGTGCGCGTTGCCGGTCTGCGTCAGTAAGAGTAGCGCAGCGTGGCCATGTAGCGGCGGCCGGTCTTGTAGATGCCGCGGGTCAGCTTCTCGGTGTTCGCCACGCCCGGCACCTCGGCGTAGGAGCGGTACTCGCTGTCCAGCAGGTTCATGCCATCCAGCCCCAAGGTCAGCTGATCGGTGATCTTGAAGTTGACGCTGGCTTCCAGCGAGTCATAGTCGTCGGTGACCAGGTAGTTGCCGCGGTCGGCCTGGGTGTAGTACTTCGAGCGCCAGGAGTAGGTCGTGCGCACGCTCCAACGATCGGTCTCGTAGAACGGGCTGAACGTCACCTGATGCTTGGAGTTGAACGGCAGGCGGGCGCCGCTGGCGGCCTTGGCATCGGCATAGGTGTAGTTGGTCTGCACACCGAAGCCGTAGGCCAGGTTGGTCTGGAGCGCCGCCGTGAAGCCCTTGATGGTGGCGGAGCCCATATTGGCCGGGCGCGAGATGTCGTAAATCGTGTCCCTCGTCTGGTTCTGGTTGTAGTGCGTTTCCTTCTCGGTCTTGGTCAGGATGTAGTTGTCCACCTTCTTGTAGAAGGCCGTGCCGCCCAGGATGGCGTTCTTGGCGAAGTACCACTCGGCCGAGAAGTCCAGGTTGGTGGACTTGTAGGGCTTCAGGTCCGGGTTGCCGCCGCCGCCCGTCAGGGTCTGGTCGCTCAGCCACAGGTAGTTGGACATGTCGCCGTAGTTCGGCCGCGAGATGACCTTGGCCACCGAGCTGCGCAGCACCAGGCTGTCGCTGTAGTCGTAGGTCAGGTTGAGGTTGGGCAGCAGGTCGCGGTACTTCTTCTCGACGTTGGTGGTCAGGTAGCCGCGCGTATCCGGGCAGTTGGGATCGGTCGCCTTGCGGCAGGCCTTCCAGCCGATGCTGTTCGACGTGGTCTCCACCAGTCGCGCGCCGACGTTGCCGCGCAGCTTCCCGTAGCTGAAGTCGCCCTGCACATAGCCCGCGTTCACATCCTCGTCCACCGTCCAGGTGTTGGTGGCGTAGGTCGAGTCGTTGAAGATGCTGGGCGCGGGCATGGTCTGCCACGGGGCCAGCCACTTGCCGCTGTTGATGTAGTCGCCCAGGGCCCAGCCGTCGACCATGAAGCGGTTGCTCAGGCCACCCACATTGCCGAAGCCGGACAGGTAGTTGCTCGGCATCGACTGCGGCTTGAACTCGGCCGCGGTCGGATCGCCATAACCCCGGATGGAGGCCAACCCCACGCCGGCCATCAGCTGGCTGGTGCTGTGCTCGCGACGCTTGACGCCGAAGCGCACCTGATGGAACGGCGAGTCCTCGAACTGCACGCCGAAGTCGAGCTGCAGGTACTTCTCCTCATCCTTGCTCGGCTTGTTGACGATATTGCCGCCCCAGCCCGCGCTCCAGTTGTTGGCGTTCGGCGGATTGGTGTGCCAGGGACTGGGGTTGCCGCCGTTCGGGCGGAAGGCCGTCGGATCGGTGAAGGGGCTGCCCTGGTGGGTCGGCGTGAAGGAGGGGTTGACCTCCATCACGCGCTCCGTCTGGTAGGCGCTGAAGTTCAGCACCGGCACCTTCCCGGTCAGGTCATAGCTGTAGTTGGCCTTGTTGAGGAACTCGCCGAACACCTGGCGGTCGGTGCCGCCGGTGGCCTTGGAGGTGCCCGCGTGGAACTTGGCGAACCAGTTCTTCTCCTTCCAGGTGCCCTTCAGGTCGTAGGAATCCGTGTCCACCTGGGAGCGGCGGTTGATCAGGTCATACACGGTCAGCGCATTGCGGAACGCGGCCTTGGTGATGACGCCGCCGTCCACGGTCAGGTCGGTCATCGTGTTCAGCGAGTTCCAGACGTTGCCGTTGAAGGCGAACATCGAATGCGTGACGTTGTCGTACTTGGCCTTGATGTTCAGCGTGTTGAACTCGAGGTCCAGCTTGTCGTGCGGCTTGGCCTGCAGCGACAGCGACAGGGTGTCGCGCTTGCGGGTCTGGTCGAAGTAATGCGCGCTGATCGCATTGGGGGCCACGGCGTTCGGGTTGGCCTTCAGCGTGGTCGCGCAAGCACCCACGCAGCTCGGCGGCTTGACGCCCGGTGGATTGGTGCTCCAGTCGGTGTAGGTGGTGGTGATGGAGTTGTTGTTGCTCTCGCGACCGGTCATGTAGTCATTGCCGGTGACGGTGCCGTAGGACTCGATGCCGTCGCGGCGGATGCGCTCCTCCGAGCTCTGCGCCGACAGCAGCACGCCGAAGGTCTTGGCCTCGTTCTTCCAGCCGAACAGGCCCGACATGGTCGGCTTGCCGCTCTTGCTGCGGTCGTTGTAGAGATAGCTCGCCGTGCCGGACAGGGTCAGGCCGCTCTTCATCTCCAGCGGCTTGCGGGTGGTGATGTTGACCGTGCCGCCGATCGAGCCCTCGTCCAGCCAGGCTTCCGGCGACTTGTAGACCTCGACCTTGCTGACCAGCTGCGGCGCCAGCAGGGTGTAGTTGAAGGTGCGGCCCTGCTGCTCGGAGAAGAACCAGTCGCCCGAGGCCACGGCTTGGCCGTTCAGCAGGGTGCGGTTCAGCGCCGGGTCGGTGCCGAGGATCGAGATCTTCTCGCCCTGGCCGAAGGCCTTGTCGACGGTCACGCCCGGCAGGGTGGTGAGCGCCTCGGCCACGTTGGTGGCGGGCAGCTTGCCCACGTCCTCGGCGGTGATGACGTCGATGATGGCGTCGGCTTCGCGCTTGGCGTCGAGCGCCTTCTGCAGGCTGGCGCGGATGCCGGTGACGACGACGGTGTCCAGCTTCTTCGCGTCCTCGTCCTTCTTCGGGGCCTGCTGCTGCGCCTGCGCCGGCAGGCTCAGCGCCAGCAGCGCGCAGACCGCCGCATGGGTGGCGCTCAGGCGCACCGGGCGGCCGGGCTGCTCGGTACAACGACGACCATTGCTCTTCTTCTTACTCACTGACGATCTCCTTGGTTCTACTGCTTGTTGTCGATGGGTTTTAGCAGCCCAGATTCGGGCCCACAGGAACTTCGAGGACGCGCGCGGCCTGCGTGTAGAAGGCGACGCGGCGTGCGATGCGGCGCTCGGCGGTGGCGTCGCCGGGCTTGTCGCATTCGACGATGCCGTTGATCGCGCGGATGGTGCCGCCGAAGCCGATGCCGCGATGCATGGCCTCGTGGGCCGTCATCGGCGCGGGACCGGGGCGCTCCATCCAGTACCAGAGCGCGGTCTTCCAGGCGACGGTGGCGTCGGTCGCCACCAGATCCGGATTGGCCCAGAGATCCAGGCCCAGGGCCTGGCCGGCGAGCAGGTAGTTGTAGTTCCAGCTCAGCTGGATCGGGCCGCGTCCGTAGTACTGCTGGCCCGGCGCGCAGCTCTCGCCCGGCCCCTGGCGGCAGTAATGGTCATAGGCGGCCTTGTTGTACTCGCGCACCGCACGCAGGCTGTCCGACTCCTGCATCAGGTTGGCCAGGAAGGCCGCCATCTCCTGGCGGTCGCGCTGCGCATCGCCGTTGTTGGCGAAGCGCGGATAGGCCGAGGCGGCCGCCACCAGGCCCTCGTAGGTGTAGAAGGGAATGCGCTGCGGGAACAGCTGCTCGAACTGGGCCCGGCTCAGCATGAAGGCCTGCGTGGTGGGCGCTTTGGCGACCGGCGGTGCGCTGGCGCAAGCGCCCAGCAGCAGACACAGGGAAACAGCGGAGATGCTCTTCATCGGGGGCACAGCACAATTGGTTTTGAACTGGTAACAACTGTCGCTGCCGCTTCCTTCAGGCTAGATAAATTCTTTATTAATGCCGGCTTAAGGCGGCGGCGCGGCACGGAAAAGCTGTCATGAGAGTTTGTTTGGTGGAAGACGACCTGACCCTGGGGCGCTCGCTGCAATCGGCGCTGCAGGACTCCGGTCACGAAGTGGTCTGGGTGCGACGCGCGGCCGATGCGCGCTACTGGGTGCAGGAAGACACCTTCGATGCGCTGCTGCTGGACCTGGGCCTGCCGGACGGCAATGGCATGGATCTGCTGCGTCACTTCCGCACCACACACCGGCAGCTGCCCATCCTCGTGATCACCGCGCGCGACAGCATCGAGGACCGCCTGTCCGGCCTGGACGGCGGCGCCGACGACTACCTGATCAAGCCCTTCGTCGCCTCCGAGCTGCTGGCGAGACTGCGCGCGGTGATCCGCCGCTCCGGCCAGGCCAGCGAGGACAGCGCCGAGGTGCATTGGCGCGCCAAGGACCTGCTGCTGGACGAGCGCCGCATGGTGCTGACGCGCGCCGGCGCGCCGGTCGCGCTGTCCAAAACCGAGTTCGCGCTGCTGCACACGCTGATGCGCTATCCCGACCGCGTGATGACGCGCCGCGAGCTGGAGAGCCGAGCGCTGCCGCACAGCGAGGGCCAGGCGCTGGACGTGCACATGTTCAACCTGCGCAAGAAGATCGGCGACGGCTATATCCGCACCGTGCGCGGCGTCGGCTACATGGTCGAGCGCGAATGAGCGGCGCCACCGCGCCCGAGGCGCCGCCCGTTGCCGCCGCGCCGCACCGCTCGCTGTTCGGCCTGATGCTGGGCGGCTTCGCGCTGGTGCTGTTCCTGGTCTGGCTGGGCCTGATGGCGCGCGAGGTCTACGACGTCAAGGTGCTGCAAAAGCGCTATGGCGAGGCCGACAACCGCCAATGGGCCGACCAGGTGCGGCTGCAGGTCGAGCTGCTGCGCGACAAGCCGGCCGAGCAGATCTCCGATTCGCTGACCCGGCTCGAGCAGCTGCGCCGCGGCGGCTGGTGGGACACCGGCTACCGCGCGCCGCATGTGCTGCTGCAGGTCTTCCTCGACGGCCGCCTGATCCACCAGGCCGGCCCGCATGGCCTGGCCGAGGACCGCCGCCCGCCCGACACCACGAAGCTGCACAACACCGCGGAATGGCTGTACCACGAGGTGCAGGACCCCGGCCACGGCATCCTGCTGCGGCGCTGGCAGGAGGTGCCGGGCACCTGGCATTTCAGCTTCCACGGCCTGTCCTACTACGCGCGTCCGCTGCTGCTGAGCATCCCGCTGCTGCTGCTGCCGGCCTGGCTGATCCTGGGCCGCGGCCTGCGCCCGCTGCGCCAGATCGGCCGCCAGATCGAGGGCCGCTCGGCCAGCGACCTCTCGCCGCTGCCCGCCAGCCCCTACCGCGAGCTGGCACCGCTGGTCAGCGCGGTGAACCGCCTGCTGGCGCGGCTGAACGAGCGCATCCAGCGCGAGCATGAGTTTCTGCTCGATGCCGCGCATGAGCTGAAGACGCCGCTGGCGGTGATGCAGCTGAATGCCGAGGCCGTGCTCGACGCGCCCGACCCGGCGCGCCGCGGCGCCGCGCGCGAGCGCCTGCAGGAAGGCCTGCAGCGCGCCACCCACACGGTGCACCAGCTGCTGTCGCTGGCACGCTCCGGCGCCGCGGCCGACGACAGCCAGCTGCGCCCGCATGACCTGGTCGCGCTGGTCGGCGACCGCATGGCCCTGTCCAGCCAGCTGGCGCTGGCGCGCGGCATCGAGCTGGAACTGCTGGCGCCGGAAAGCTGCGAGCTGCCGCTGCACCGAGAGAGCATGGCTGCGCTGATCGACAACCTGCTGGACAACGCGGTCAAGTACTCGCCGCCCGACAGCCGCGTCGAGGTGCGCATCACGCCGGCCGAGGGCGAGACGCCGGCCCTGCTCAGCGTCGCCGACGAGGGCCCGGGCATCCCGCCCGAGCTGCATCCGCAGGTGTTCCGGCGCTTCTACCGCATGCCCGGCCAGGACCAGGCCGGCAGCGGCCTCGGGCTGGCCATCGTCGAGAGCGCGGCCGCGCGCCACCAGGCCCGCATCAGCCTCGGCACGGGGCTGGGCGGGCGCGGGCTGTCGGTCCAGCTCAGCTTCGCCTAGCCACCGAAGGCCGCCAGCGCCTCCAGCACCGCCTGCGCGCCGGGCGGCAGCAGCTCGCGCCGGCGGTGCACGATGCTCAGCTCGCGCGTCAGCGGCGGGTCCAGCGGCCGCATCTGGATGCGCTCATGCGCGGCCAGCTGGTGCGGCGCGGCCGCCGCGCCGCCCGCCTGCTCCAGCGGCAGCACCGCCGCGCCATAGCCGGCCGCCACCAGGCTCTTCATCGCCTCGGTGAAGTTCAGCTCGATGCGCGCGCTGGGGCTGAAGCCGGCCGCGCCGAACCAGGCCATCGTCAGCCGGTACATCTGGGTGCGGTTGTCGTTGAACACCAGCGGCCGCGCCGCCAGCCAGGCCGGATCGATCACGGCCGGCGCCTCCCAGCCCGGCGGCAGGAAGGCCATCATCGGATCGCTGCGCCAGGGCTGCAGGCTCAGGCCCGGCCGCGGCGCCAGCGGCTGCGCCACCAGGCCGATGTCCAGGCTGCCTGCCTCCAGCCGCGCCAGGGTGTCCAGCGAGCCGAGCACCTGCACCTCGACCTCGATCTCCGGATAGTCGGCCGCCAGCCGCTCCAGCACCTGCGGCAGCAGGTAGACCACGACGCCGGTGGCCGTGCCCAGCCGCACCTTGCCGGCCAGGCCCTGGGCATGGCGGCGCACCAGGCCCTCGGCCTCCTCGGCATCGCGCAGCAGCTGGCGGCCGCGCTGCACCAGGGCGGCGCCGGCCGCGGTCGGCTGCGCACCGCCGCGCTTGGCGCGCAGCAGCAGGGCCGCGCCCAGGCGCGCCTCCAGCTCGCTGATATGCAGGCTGACGGTGGGCGGCGCCAGGTGCAGGGCCTGGGCCGCCGCGGCGAAGCTGCCCAGGTCGGCGATCGCGATCAGGGTGCGCAGCTGGTCCAGGTTCAGGCTTCTCATCAGTTTTCCTGAATTAATGATTCAGATCATTCAACTTCTCAAATCTTAGTCCGGCGCCGAGCATCTGGCCATGGACACCTCGCTCACCACCTCATCGCCCCGCCCCGTCTTCTCGTCGCCGCTGCTGAGCCCGCACCGCTGGCTGGCCGCGCTGCGCCGGCTCTGGGCGGCCCGGCGCCGGCGCGCCATCGACCGCGCCCAGCTGCTGGCGCTGGACGAACGCGAGCTGCGCGACCTGGGCCTGGGCCGCGACGAGATCGAGCGCTGGCTGGAGCAGCCCGCCGGCCGGCCGCGCCGCTGATCGGCGTCAAGTGGCCGGTGCCGGGTCTTGCCCCGGCGGGCGCGCGGCGCGCCACAATCGCCCCATGTCGACCGATCACCTCCGAGCCCCGCTGCGCCAGGCGCCCTTCTACGCGCCCGAGTCCTTCACCGATGCCGCGGCCGCGCTGGCCCGCGCACGCGAGATCTACGAGCAGGGAACCGCCTGCCTGCGCGACGCGCTGCAGCGCTTCGTCGCCGGCGAGGACATCGGCCCGGTGCGCGCCTGCTACCCCTTTGTGCGCGTGCGCACCGACACGGTGGCCCGCGCGGTCTCGCGCCTGGCCTACGGCTTCGTCGCCGGCCCCGGCAGCTACGAGACCACGCTGACCCGGCCCGAGCTGTTCACCGACTACTACCTGGAGCAGTTCCGCCTGCTGCTGGACAACCATGGCGAGCCGCTGGAGGTGGGCAGCAGCCACCAGCCGATCCCGCTGCATTTCGCGCTCTCCGAGCATGAGCATGTCGAGGGCAGCCTGAGCCCCGAGCGGCGCCTCTTGATGCGCGACCTGTTCGACCTGCCCGACCTGGCCGCGATGGACGACGGCATCGCCAACGGCACGCACAAGACCCGCCCCGGCGAGGCCGAGCCGCTGGCCCTGTTCACCGCGCCGCGCGTCGACTACTCGCTGCACCGGCTGCGCCATTACTGCGGCAGCTCGCCGGAGCATTTCCAGAACTTCGTGCTGTTCACCAACTACCAGTTCTACATCGACGAGTTCTGCCGCCTGGGCCATGAGCTGATGCGGCGCGCGCCCGATCCGGCCGCGCCGCACGAGCAGGACGACTGCATCGCCTTCGTCGAGCCCGGCAATATCGTCACGCGCCGCGCCGGCCTGGCCGCGGAGGACGGCGACGCACTGGGTCAGGTCTTGCCCCGGCTGCCGCAGATGCCGGCCTACCACCTGATCCGGCGCGACCGCAGCGGCATCACGATGGTGAACATCGGCGTCGGCCCGGCCAATGCCAAGACCATCAGCGACCATATCGCGGTGCTGCGCCCGCATGCCTGGCTGATGCTGGGCCATTGCGCCGGCCTGCGCAACAGCCAGGCGCTGGGCGACTATGTGCTGGCCCATGCCTATGTGCGCGAGGACCATGTGCTGGACGAGGAGCTGCCGCTGTGGGTGCCGATCCCGCCGCTGGCCGAGATCCAGCTGGCGCTGGAGGCCGCGGTGGGCCAGGTCACCGGCCTGGCCGGCGCGGAGCTGAAGAAGATCTTCCGCACCGGCACCGTCGCCTCCACCGACAACCGCAACTGGGAGCTGCTGCCCTACCCCGGCCCGGAGCGCCGCTTCAGCCAGAGCCGCGCGGTGGCGCTGGACATGGAGAGCGCCACCCTGGCGGCCAACGGCTTCCGCTTCCGCGTGCCCTACGGCACCCTGCTGTGCGTCTCCGACAAGCCGCTGCACGGCGAGATCAAGCTGCCCGGCATGGCCAACCAGTTCTACCGCGAGCGGGTCGACCAGCATCTGCGCATCGGCCTGCGCGCGGTCGAGCTGCTGCGCGCCCAGCATCTGGACCAGCTGCACAGCCGCAAGCTGCGCAGCTTCGCCGAGGTCGCCTTCCAGTAAAAGCCCAACGGGACCGCCAGCCATGCACTTCGACATCGCCACGCTGTTCAGCCTGCTCGTGATCCAGGCCCTGGCCCTGGCCCTGCTGCTGCCGGTGCTGATGGGCTGGCGCCAGGCCAGCTCCGGCGCGCGCCATGCGCAGCTGGCGATGGGCCTGCAGGGCGCGGGCTGGCTGGCGCTGCTGGCCACCGCGCTGGCGGCCGAGCGCCTGCTGGGCACGCTGGCGATGGGCCTGATCAGCGCCTCGCTGAGCGCGCTGTGGCTGGCGATGCGCGACTGGCTGGGCCCGCGCCGCGGCCGGCGCCTGATGCTGGCGCTGCCGCCGCTGGTGGCGCTGGCCTATCTGGCCGTCTACGACAGCTATGCGCTGCGCGTCGGCGGCAGCAATGCGGTGTTCGGCCTGCAGCTGCTGATGATCTGCTGGATGCTGTCGCGCCCCGCCAAGGCCCTGCTGCCCGAGCTGATTCGCTCCAGCCGGCGCTGGCGCGGTCTGCTGCTCGCCTGCCTGGCCCTGCTGGCCCTGCTGACCCTGTGGCGCGGCGCGCTGGCCGCCTTCGACACCAGCGCCTACCCGAGCTTCTACACGCCGCATCCGGTCAATGTGCTGGCCGCGGTGCTCTGCAATGTCGCGGTGACCCTGAGCCTGGCGGCCATCCTGGTGGCCTGGCGCGGCGAGACCGAGGGCGACTTCCTGCGCCTGACCCAGAGCGATGCGCTGACCGGGCTGCCGAACCGGCGCGCCTTCACGGCCCGCGCGGTCGACATGATCTCGATGGCGCGCCGCTACCAGGAACCGCTGCTGCTGATGAGCCTGGACCTGGACGGCTTCAAGGCGCTGAACGAGCAGCATGGCCACGAGGTCGGCGACCGCGCGCTGCAGCTGTTCGCGCGCTGCCTGCGCGAGCAGATGCGCCTGGGCGACCTGCTCGGACGCCTGGACGGCGAGGAGTTCGCGGTGCTGATGGCGCGCAGCGACAAGCAGGGCCCGGCCGCGATGGACAAGCGCATGCGCGATGCGCTGGCCGTGGCCGCGCCGCGCGAGCTGGGCTTCCCGCTCGGCTTCAGCGCCGGCTGGGCCCAGCTGCGCCATGGCGACCGCAATATCGAGGACCTGCTGCGCCGCGCCGACGCCGCGCTGTACGAGGCCAAGCGCGAGGGCCGCGGGCGCCTGGTGGCGGAGCCGGGCGCAGAGCAGTAAGGCCGGCGCCGCACTGGCACGGCGCTTGCTCAGGGATTACCAGGCCCCGGCCGGTCCAGAAGATCGGCCGGGTTCATGAGTTGCCCGACCCGAGCCCTTGCCACGCCATGTTCTTCCGCTCCGCCGCCCAGCCCGCCGCCACCCCGATCGACCTCGGCTTCCAGGCCGCGCGCTACGAGCGCACCACCCTCGCGCCACCGCGCCTGGTCGCGCCGACGGTTCAGCATCAGCCGCGCGGCCGCTCCGAGCTCAGGCGCCTGAGCTCGCGCGACCTGCAATGGCTGCCGGCCCTGTGCGAGCTGCTGACCGACAGCGTGCACCATGGCGCGACCCTGGGCTTCCTGGCCCCGATGTCGCGCTATGCCGCGCTGGACTACTGGCATGGCGTGTTCGCCCGCCTGGGCCCGCACCTGAGCCTGTGGATCGCCTGCGAGGGCGACGACGACGGGCAGCAACGCCCGGCCCAGCTGCAGGGCGCGGCCCAGCTCTCGCTGTGCCCGCAGGCCAATGCCCATCACCGCGGCGAGGTGCAGGGCCTGATGGTGCACAGCCGCGCGCGCGGCCGCGGCATCGCCAGCCAGCTGATGACCGGCCTGGAATGCGCCGCGCTGCAGCAGGGCCGCACCCTGCTGGTGCTTGACACGCCGGCCGGCTCGCAGGCCGAGGCGGTCTACGCCCATCTGGGCTGGCAGCGCGCCGGCGAGATCCCCGACTACGACAGCTGCGCCGAGGGCCGGCTGCATCCCACCGCGCGCTACTACAAACGTCTACAAATGCCGCGCTGAAGCTGGCTAGGATCGCGGCTCCGTCACAGCGCCGCAGGCTGCGGCCATCCCATGCCACTTGACCATGATCCCGTCCGGCTCGCGCTGCTGAGCGACAAGGCCATCCATTGGGCCGAGGCGCGCATCGGCGATGCGGACTACCAGTTCGAATGCCTCGGCTTCGTCGAGGATGCCTATGAGCAGAGCAACGACCTCGAGATGTTCGGTGGCGACAGCGCCGCCGAGTCCGCGGCCCGGTACGCGCCGCTGAACCCGGGCGAGCCACCGCGCGGCGCCTTCGCCTTCTACCGCTGCGAGGGCGAGCTGGACGGCCGCTACCAGGACTGGGGCCATGTCGGCCTGGCGACCGGCTCCGGCCGGATCATCCATACCTGGGACCGCATCCGCGCCGACCATTACCTGCAGGTCGAGCGGCTCGACAACGCACCGGGCTGGACCCGGCCGGTCTACCTCGGCTGGGTCGCGCCGCAGCGCTTCCTGCAGGGCAGCAGGCCCGGCCGCCCCGGCACCTAAGCGGCGCTCAGCCAGCGCGCCAGCGCCTCGATGCGCGCCGGCAGCTCGCGCCAGGGCGGGCCGCCCTCGCTGCCGGCCTGCGCCTGCTCGATCTCCAGCAGCGCCGCGCCATGCAGCGCGGCCCACCAGGTCTGCGCGCGCAGCTCGGCATCGCCACCCTCAGCCGCCGCCAGCCCGCGCAGCAGCGCATAGACCGCGCCCGCCGCCCCGGGCTGCTGCATCAGCAGCCGGTAATGGTGCGGATGCGCGGCGGCCCAGCGCAGATAGACCGCCACCACCCGCGCCAGCGAGCCGGGCCGGTCCGCCGCCTCGATCTGCGCGGCCAGGCGCTCGGCGAAATCCCGCCCCGCCTCCTCGACCAGCCGCGCCAGCAGCTCGGCCTTGTCGCTGAAGAAGCTGTAGATCGTCGCGTGCGAGTAGCCGACCGCCGCGGCCACCTCGCGCAGGGTCACCGCCTCCTGGCCGCGCTCGACGAACAGGCCGCGCGCCGCCTCGACGATGCGCGTCTCCAGGTCCGCCTTGTGCGCCGCGCGGCGCTGCGCCGAGGCGCTCTGCTTCTTCAGCGGTCCCTCGGGCTTGGGCGTCTTCTGGCGCTGGCGCGGCTGCGGCTTGGCCTGCGGCTTCTGCGGCGCGTCCGCACCCGGCGCCGGCGCCACCACGCCCGCGCCGCGGTGCATGCCCTTGGCGCCGCTGGGCCGCGGCGGCGGGTTCAGAAATGGAATTGCAGTTTTGCTAACCATTGGTTAGTATTTTGTCGTTGGTTGACAAACCCAAATCTACACCATCACCCGCCCAGCCCGAAAGGACCCCCGCCCATGAGCGCCCTGCCCGCCCCCGTCCCGCCACCGGATTGCAGCTCGAGACCGTCGCGCCTGGCGACCCGAGCGCCCTGCCCGCGCTGGCGGCCCTGCTGCAGGACGTGGTCGCCCACGGCGCCTCGCTGGGCTTCCTGGCCGCGCTGGACGAGGCCGAGGCGCGCGCCTACTGGCAGGGCGTGCTGGACAGGCTGGGGCCGGCGCAGCTGCTGTGGACCCTGTCCGACGCCGAGGGCCGGCTGCTCGGTACCGTGCAGCTGGCCCGCTGCGAGAAACCCAATGGCCGGCACCGCGCCGAGGTGCAGAAGCTGATGGTGCACAGCGGCGCGCGCGGCCGCGGTCTGGCCAGCAGGCTGCTACGCGCGCTGGAGGCCGCGGCGCGCGCCATGGGCTGCAGCCTGCTGGTGCTGGACACCGAGGCCGGCTCCGCCGCCGAGGCCGTCTACACACATCTGGGCTGGAGCAAGGCCGGCGAGATCCCGCATTTCGCTGCCAGCCCCGACGGCGTGCTGCAGCCCACCGCGCTGTACTACAAGCTGCTCGGCTGAAGCGCCTCGAGCGCCTGCCGCAGCGCCCGCCAGTACGCGTCGAAGTCCTGCAGATCGTTGTGGCCGGCCCCGGCGATGCGCTGCAGGCGGGCGCCGGGCGCCAGGGCCTGCAGGCGTTCGCTGTGGGCCAGCGGGATCAGCGCGTCGCGCTCGCCATGCAGCAGCAGCACCGGGCCGCGCTGGCGCGCGAGGTCGGCGCCGGTGTCCAGCGGATAGCGCAGCAGCGCGGCGGGCACGAAGGGGTAATGCTCGGCCATCAGCGCGCCCATGCTGAGATAGGGCGAGACCAGCACCGTCAGCTCCGGCCGCAGTTCGGCGGACAGACGCGCCGCCAGCGCCGTGCCCAGCGAGCGCCCCAGGATCACCCGCGGCAGCCCCGCATAGCGCGGCGCCAGCGCGTGCCAGACGGCGCGCACATCGGCATGCAGTTGGGCCTCGCTCTCGATGCGGCCGCTGCTCTTGCCATAGCCGCGGTAGTCCAGCATCACCAGCTCGTAGCCGGCGGCGCGGTAGAAATCGGCGCGGCCGAACCAGCCCTGCAGATTGCCGGCATTGCCATGCAGGAAGAACACCACGCCGCGCGGCTGCGGCAGGCGCAGCTGCAGCACCGACAGGCGCGCGCCGCTCACCTCGACCGCATGCTCCTGCACATCCGGGCCGAACTCGAAGCGGTGCGCGGCCGGCAACGGCTCGGGCATGAAGATCAGCCGCTCCTGCTGCCAGTAGAGCCAGGCCAGCAGCGCGCCATACAGCAGCAGGGCCGACAACGCCAGGCCCAGCAGCAGGCGCAGCGCGCCCATCATCTTCATCAGGCGGCCGGCCGACCGATCATCGCCACCGTGCGGTAGGGCACGCCGAGGGTCGGCGCGCCGGCCGCGAACTCGGCGAACAGCGTGGCCAGCGCCGCCGACACCGCCCGACCCGCCGCGCCCTCGCGCGCCGGCATGTAGGAGCGCGAGAACACCAGCGCCTCCAGCCCGGCGGCATCGAGCCGGTGCTCATGCGGCCAGGCCCGCTCCTCGACCCGCGCCGCGCCGAAGAAGCGCGGCACCTCGTGGCGCTCCTCATGGGCCAGCAGGGCCGCACGCTTGGCGCCGCCGAACTCGGCGAACAGCTCGTCCAGCGCGCGGTGCAGCGGCGCCTCGATCACGCGGTCGTTCCAGATCAGCGCCACCGCGCCATCCGGCTTCAGCACGCGCAGCGCCTCGGCGCGCGCGGCCTCGATCTCGAACCAGTGGAAGGCCTGGGCCGCGGTCAGCAGGTCCAGGCTGCCCTCGGCCAGCGGCAGGGCCTCGGCCCGGCCCGCCTGGCTGCGGTAGCCGGCCCGCCCGCCCAGCCAGGCGTCGCAGGCCGCGCGCATCTCCTCGTTGGGCTCGATCGCATCGACCCGCCAGCCACGCGCCAGCAGGCCCGCGGTCAGGAGGCCGGTGCCGGCGCCGATGTCGGCGATGCGCGCGTCCCGCGCCGGCAGCCAGCCGGCCAGCGCCTCGAACAGCGCCGCCGGATAGTCGGGCCGCGAGGCCGCATAGTCCCGCACCTTGGGGCCGAAGATCGCGCCGGTACCGCCGGCATGCTGGGCGCGCAGCGCGGCGCCGGTATCGGATGGGTTTTGCATGAGCCCGGATGCTAGCGCGCCAGGCGCATCAGCTTGCCGCTGTCGGTCAGCAGCAGCAGCGCGCCGTCCGGCGCCTGGCGCACGTCGCGAAAGCGCTCGCCCAGGCTGCCGAACATCGCCTCGCGCGCAACCACCTGGTTGCCGTTGAGCTGCAGCCGCCACAGCGCCTGGCCGGCCAGCGAGCCGGAGAACAGCTGGCCGCGCCACTCGGGGAACATGGCGCCGGTGTAGAAGACCAGGCCGGCCGGCGCGATCGAGGTCGGCACCCAGTAGGAGAGCGGCTCGACATAGGCCGGCGCATGGGTGCCGCCGCCGATGCGGCAGGCCTCGCCGACCGGGTCGCCGTAGTTGCAGCCATAGCTCTTGACGGGCCAGCCGTAGTTGGCGCCGGCGCGCGCGATATTGATCTCGTCGCCGCCCTGCGGGCCATGCTCGCTGAGCCACAGCTCGCCGCTGTCCGGATGCAGGGCCGCGCCCTGCGGGTTGCGGTGGCCGTAGCTCCAGATGCCCGGCAGCGCGCCCGCGCCCAGGCTCGGGTTGCCGGCCGCCGGCAGGCTGCCGTCGCGCTGGATGCGCACCACCTTGCCCAGGGTCTGTGCCAGGTCTTGCGCCGGGCTGCCCTTCATGCGCTCGCCCAGGGTGATGAACAGGGTCTTGTCGCGGCCGAACACCAGGCGCGAGCCGTAATGGCCGCCGCCGCTGACCTTGGGGGCCTGGCGGAAGATCACCGCCACCTCCTGCAGCGTGTCGCCGACCAGGCGGCCGCGCAGCACCGCGGTGCCGCTGCGCCCGGCCTCGGCGCCGCGGCCCGGCTCGGCATAGCTCAGGTAGACCCAGGGGCTGCCACTGCCGAAGTCCGGATCGATCGCCACATCCAGCAGCCCGCCCTGCCCGTTGGCATCGACCGCCGGCAGGCCCGTGATCGTCGCCAGGGTGCGGCGCCCGTCGGCCGCCAGGCGCAGCAGGCTGCCGGCCTTCTGCGTCACCAGCATCTCGCCGTTCGGCAGCAGGGCCAGGCCCCAGGGGCTGGACAGGCCGCTGTGCAGGGTGGCGAGCTGCGGCGCGGGGCTGCCGGGAGCGCCCGGCGTACCGCCATCACCGGTCGCGCCGTTGCCACCGCCACCGCAGGCGATGATCACCAGGGCGGCGGCCAGGGCCACCAGGATCAGGTCCGCCTTGCCGAGCGATGCATGCCTTTCTTTCACCATGATGGCGACTCCCGTCTTCACGTCGATGCCGCAGTCTAGTGTGATGTGCGCAGGGCCACCGGAATGCGCTCCGGCGCCTCGGCCGCCACCGCGGCCAGCACCGCCGGCGTGTAGCGCGACAGCGGGATCCACTGCGCGTCATTGCCCCACCAATCGTGGATGCAGCGCAGCAGGAAATCCTCGGTCCAGAAACATTCCCACACCATCATCAGCCCGTCCGCCGTGCGGTAGACCGAGGCCTTGTCGTGCAGCGCCTGCGCATGCACCGGGCGGCCCTGCAGGCTGTGGCGCCAGTAGTCGAGACCATGGCGCTCCAGCAGCGCCGGCCAGTCGGGATGCCCGCCATGCAGGCGTTGCGCATGCTCGAACAGCGCCGCATCGAAGAAGTAGCCGGGGATCAGGCCCAGGTGCACGAAGCTCGCATCGACCGCCCGCCGCAGCACCGCCGCGCGCTCGGCCGCCGGATCCTCGCTGATCAGGTCCTCCAGGTAGAACAGGCAGTCGGCGCCGCCGCTGTCCAGATGGGCCAGCATATAGGCCGGCCGCAGATGGCGCTGGCGCGGCAGGCTGCGATAAAAGCGCGGGCACAGCCGGGTCAGGGCCAGCAGCAGCGCATCATCGCGGCGCAGGGTGGGCGGCACCAGGCGCAGGGTGAACCATTCGTCGACGCTGGCCCGCTCCAGGCAGTCCTGCGCGTCGAGCGGCCGGACATGGCGCGGCGGCGCCGGCCACAGGCGCACCCGCTCGGCGCGCACCACCGAGCGGTCCTGGCACAGCAGGCGCCAGATATCGCCATAGGCCAGCACATGGTCGGCCAGCAGGCCGCGCAGGCGCTGCGGCAGCCAGGCCTCGACGCTGCCGAGCAGGTCCATCTCGCCGCCGTCGCGGCGCGGCTCGTAGGTGGCCATGGCCTCGATCTCGCCGGCATGCAGCATATGGCCGTCGCGGATCAGCACCGTGGTGCGCAGGCGCTGCGCCACATCCAGCCCGCCATGGTTGTCGCGGCCGATCACGCATTCGGCGATATGCGCACAGCCCTCGACGATGATCGCGGCGCCGCCATTGACCAGGGCCCGCGCCATCAGATGGCCGCGCACCGCCAGAAAGGGCGCATCGTTCAGGTCCGCATTGATCAGCGCGCCGTCGATCTGCAGGTCGCCGAGCACCAGCAGGCCGGCGATCCGCTCCGTCTCGGCCAGCGCCCCCTCCGGCAGCACGATGCCCAGCCGCGCGCGCCAGGCCGCATCGCCCCAGCCCTCGGCCCAGTCCAGCCGCAGGGTGGCCGGCAGCACCCAGTCGCCCTCGCAGACCAGCACCGGCCGGTCCGCCAGCTGGTCCAGGTCGAGCAGGCCGGAGGCGCCCAGATTGATCTCGTAACGGGCACCGGCCTCGCGGCAGGTCAGCAGGGAAAACGGAGGCTTGGTCACAACAACCTTCATGCGGGCGGGAGCTATCGCTGTCGCGGCGCATGCTAACGAGGACGCCACATGCCCAAAGTCATGCGGCGGCTGTGCGCCGATTCAGCCCGGCTCGCCGGCCTGCGCGTCGATCACGTAGCCGACGCCGCGCACCGTGCGCACATAGCCGGGCCCGATCTTGCGGCGCAGGTTGGAGATATGCACGTCCAGCGCATTGCTCTCGTTGTTCAGCCCGCCCGGCAGCACGCTTTCCTCCAGCGCGCGGCGCGTGACGACGCGGCCGATGCGCTTGAGCAGCAGGGCCAGCAGCTCGAACTCGCAGCGCGACAGCTCGACCGGCTGGCCGTCCACCGCGGCCCAGCGCATGCCCTCGTGCAGGCTCAGACCGCGCAGATTGACCGTGCCGTCCTCCACCAGCCCGTAGCTGCGCCGCGCCAGCGCGCGCACGCGCGACAGCAGCTCGGCCAGCGCGAAGGGCTTGACCAGGTAATCGTCGGCCCCCTCGTCCAGCCCGCGCAGCCGGTCCGACAGCGCGTCGCGCGCGCTCAGGATCAGCACCGGCAGATTGCTGCGCTCCTGGCGCAAATGCGCCAGGAGCTCCAGCCCATCGCCATCCGGCAGGCCCAGATCGAGCAGCACCATGTCGTAGCTGGGGTCGTCCAGCGCCGTCAGCGCGCTGTCGAGCCGTCGCAGCCACACCACCTCCAGGCCCTGGTCGGCCAGCGCGATGCGCACGCCATTGCCCAGGTCCAGATCGTCCTCCAGCAACAGAACCTTCATGCCCTTTGTCCTTTGCCGTCATCTTCTTCATCGAGCGCGGCGCCGCGAGTATCCGGCAGCCCGCAACAGGCCGATTCAGCAAGGCTTCATTAAGGCCCAAGCCGCGCTTCAGGCGGGCCGCCCAGAGTAGGGACGCTGGCGCTCGCGCGCTGCTTCCGTCACCCGCCTCATGAGCATGCCTGCTGTAGCTTCCCGCCCTTGCAATTCCTTCACCGTGCCGCGCCTGCTGGGCCTGGCCGCCCTGCTGGCGGGCCTCGCCGGCTGCGGCGGCGGCGACGATGAGCGCCCCTACGCCCGGCGCTGCGGCCTGCCGACCACGGAAGCGAGCCGCCTGCCTGCACCGACCGGCGGCAGCTGCGTGGGCAAGGCCGGCTTCCTGGCGCTGGACGGCGCCCGCCTCGACCCCTATGCCGGCAACGGCAGCCCGCGCGAGCTGAGCCTGAAGGTCTGGTACCCGATCCACAGCACGCCCCGCGCGGCGCGCGCGGACTACATGGACGCGCAGGTCTGGTCCGTGGTGCGCCAGGCGGTGCCGGCACTGCCCGCCGCGCAGGCCCCCACCAACGCGCGCAAGGAGGCTTCGCTGAACCAGGGCCGGCGCCATCCGGTGCTTCTGTTCTCGCCGGGCTGGGGCGCCCCCGTCGAGGTCTACAGCAGCTTGCTGGAAGACATGGCCAGCCATGGCTATGTGGTGGTCGCGATCAACCATCCCTATCTGAGCGGCCCGACCCTGCTGTCGGGCGGTCGCCTGGTCGTCAATAACGGCGTCGCCCAGCCGAGCGACGCGAGCATGGCGACGATGGTGGCCGACCAGCGCTTCGTGCTGGATTGGCTGAAGGCGCGCGACGCCGAACCCGCGGGCCACCATCTGCTGGCCGGGCGGCTGGACCTGAGCCGCGTCGGCGCCTACGGCCATTCCTTCGGCGGCTCGGCCGCGCTGCAGACCTCGCGCCAGGACGCCCGCGTGCAGGCCGGGATCGACATCGATGGCTCGGTCTACGGTGAGCGCAAGCAACCCTGGACCAAGCCCTTAATGTTCCTGCTCAGCGAGGACAGCGGCGCCAACGGCGGCACCGTCCCGAGCATCGAGGAAGTCTGGAAGCTGCGCCAGGGGCCGGGCAAGCGTGAGGTGCTGGCCGGCTCCAAGCACAACGGCTTCGCCGACATCAAGTTCCTGCTGGGCTCCCAGCTGGCTCAGGCCCCGGAAGATCTGCGCAGGGAATTCGGCCGCATCGACGCCCAGCAGGCGCTGCGCTGGACGCGCGAGCAAACCCGTGACTTCATGGGCAGCCACCTGCGTCGCTGAACGGGCGAAAGCGCTTACACTGCGCCACGGATTCAGGAGAGTGCCGCGCATCCTCACCCGATGCCGGCCGCCGAAGGCGCAAGCTCCCATACTCGCTCAGGCCCCGTACTGGATCCGCCACAAGCCGAATGCTGGAGAGTGCGCTGCCGCAACGGCAGCGCCACCGAAGGAGCAAGGCGCACACCGGGTGGTGCGCGCCGAATCTCTCAGGTACCAAGGACAGCGGGAGCGGCGCGCGTCAGGCGCATGCACGCTCCCGGTCCATCCCTTGCTCGATGGTGACCGCCCGCATGCCTGCGCCGGCGCACAGCAGGAGCTTGTCTTCATGCATGTCATCGTTCTGGGCGCCGGCATCACCGGCATCACCTCCGCCTGGTATCTGCGCCAGGCCGGCCATGAGGTCACCGTCATCGATCGCCAGCCCGCCGCCGGGCTGGAAACCAGCTATGCCAACGGCGGGCAGATTTCGGTCTCGCATGCCGAACCCTGGGCCAATCCGGGCGCGCCGCTGAAGGTGCTGAAATGGCTGATGAAGGAGGACGCGCCGCTGCTGTTCCGCCTGCGCGCCGATGCCGCCCAATGGCGCTGGGGCCTGGCCTTCCTGCGCGAATGCCTGCCCGGCCGCACCGCCCACAACATCCGCAACATCGTCAGCCTGGGCATGTACAGCCGCGCCAAGCTGCGCGAGCTGCGCGCCGCCACCGGCATCCAGTACGACCAGCGCAGCCAAGGCATCCTGCATTTCTACACCAGCGAGGCCGAGTACGCGGCCGCCCAGGAACCCGCGCGCATCATGCGCGAGCAGGGCTGCGAGCTGGACATGAAGACGCCGGATGAATGCGTCGCGATCGAGCCGGCGCTGGCGCAATGCCGGCACCAGATCGTCGGCGGCAGCATGACGCCCAGCGACGAGTCGGGCGACGCGCACCGCTTCACCCAGGAGCTGGCGCGCCGCTGCGCCGAGGCCGGCGTGCATTTCCGCTACGAGACCCGCCTGCTGGGCATCGAGCGCCGCGGCGACGCGATCGAGCAGATCGTCACCGCCGATGCCGGCGGCCGGGTCGAGCGCCTGCGCGCCGATAGCTATGTGCTGTGCCTGGGCTCGTTCAGCCGCGGCTTCGCGCGCGAGCTGGGGGTCGATCTGAACATCTATCCGGCCAAGGGCTATTCGGTCACCCTGCCGGTCACCTCGGCCGAGCACAGCTACCAGGTCTCGCTGACCGACGACGAGTACAAGCTGGTGTTCTCGCGCCTGGGCGAGCGTCTGCGCATCGCCGGCACCGCCGAACTGAACGGCTACGACAGCTCGCTGAACCTGGCGCGCTGCGAGGCCATCGTGCGCCGCACCCGTGAGCTGTTCCCGCAGATGACCGACGGCAGCGGCGCACAGTACTGGACCGGCCTGCGCCCGGCCACGCCGTCGAACCTGCCCTACATCGGGCGCAGCCGCATCGCCAACCTGTTCCTCAACACCGGCCATGGCACGCTGGGCTGGACCCATGGCTGCGGCTCGGGCGCGGCGATCGCCGACATCGTCGGCGGCCGCCGGCCCGAGTTCGACTATGCCTTCACCGGCCTGGACGAGGGGCAGGTCTTGATGCGCCCGCGCCTGGCCGGCTGAGCGGCGCCGGGGATGCGCGCAAGGCCTCTTGCCGGCCCGGCGCGCATGCCCTACCCTGGGGCCGTCCGGCTTTCCTGCAGGAGCGTGCCATGGCGGATCAGCAGAGTCCCACCAGCCCCGTCCACCCCGGGATCGCCGCGATCCGCACGCTGGCCCTGGTGGGGCCGGCGGGCGCCGGCAAGACCAGCCTGGCCGAGGCCCTTCTGCACCGGGCCGGCGGCATCGCGGCGCCGGGCAGCGTCGAGCGCGGCAACACCGTCAGCGATTTCGACCCGCTGGAGAAGAAGCTGCAGCATTCGCTGCAGTCCAGCCTGCTGCACCTGCGTCACGCCGGCCTGCGCCTGCACCTGATCGACACGCCCGGCGCGCCGGACTTCGTCGGCCAGTCGCTGCCGGCGCTGGAGGCGGTGGAGACCGCGGTGGTGGTGATCAATGCGCAGAACGGCGTCGAGCTGATGGCCTCGCGCATGATGGAGGCGGCGGCGCAGCGCGGCCTGACCCGGCTGATCGTGGTCAACAAGATCGACGCGCCCGGCGTCGACCTGCCGGGCCTGCTGGCCCAGCTGCGCGAGACCTTCGGCCGCGAGTGCCTGCCGCTGAACCTGCCGGCCCAGGGCGCGAGCCGGGTGCAGGACTGCTTCTACTGCCGCGAGGGCGCGACCGACTTCGACTCCGCCGCGGCCGCGCACCAGGCCCTGGTCGAGCAGGTGGTGGAGGTCGATGCGGCCTTCGTCGACCGCTACCTGAACGAGGGCGATGTCGATGCCAGCGAGCTGCATGCACCGCTGGAGCAGGCGTTGCGCGAGGGGCACCTGATCCCGGTCTGCTTCACCTCGGCCAGGAGCGGCGCCGGCGTGGCCGAGCTGCTGGACGTGATCGAGCGCCTGCTGCCGAATCCGGTCGAGGGCAACCCGCCGCAGTTCCTGCGCGGCGAGGGCCCCGACGCGCTGCCGCTGCAGGCCCTGCCCGAGCCCGGCGCCCATGTGCTGGCCCATGTGTTCAAGATCGTCGCCGACCCCTATCTGGGCAAGATGGGCGTGCTGCGCGTGCACCAGGGCACCCTGACCCGCAACAGCCAGCTGCTGGTGGGGCATGCGCGCAAGCCCTTTCGCGTCGGCCATCTGTTCATGCTGCAGGGCAGGGAGCATGTGGAGGTGGACGAGGCCCTGCCCGGCGACCTCTGCGCGATCGCCAAGGTCGAGGAGCTGCATTACGACGCGGTGCTGCACGACGCGCCCGAGGACGAGCATATCCACCTCGCACCGCTGGAGTTCCCGGTGCCGGTGCATGGCCTGGCGATCAGCCCGGCCCGGCATGGCGACGAGCAGCGCCTGTGGGAGATCCTGAGCCGCCTGGTCGACGAGGACCCCTGCCTGAAGGTCGAGCATGCGGCCGCGACCAACGAGACCCTGGTCTACGGCCTGGGCGAGCTGCACCTGCGCCTGCTGCTGGAGCGGCTGCGCGAGACCTACAAGTTCGAGGTCGCGACGCAGCCGCCGCGCGTCGCCTACCGCGAGACCATCTCGGCCCCGGCCGAGGGCCATTACCGCCACAAGAAGCAGAGCGGCGGCGCCGGCCAGTTCGGCGAGGTGTTCCTGCGCGTCGAGCCGCTGGCGCGCGGCGCCGGCTTCGAGTTCGTCGATGCGGTCAAGGGCGGCACCATCCCGGGCCAGTTCATGCCGGCGGTCGAGAAGGGCGTGCGCCAGGCCTGCGCGGCCGGCGTGGTCTCGGGCCACCCGCTGGTGGACCTGCGGGTCACGGTGTTCGACGGCAAGCACCATTCGGTGGACAGCAAGGAGATCGCCTTCGTCACCGCCGGCCGCAAGGCCCTGGTCGCCGCAGTGCGCGAGGCGCGGCCGCTGGTGCTGGAGCCGATCGTCCATGTCGAGATCAGCGCGCCGGCCGGCGCGATGGGCGACATCACCGGCGACCTGGCCTCGCGGCGCGGCCAGGTCAACGGCACGCGCTCGCCGGTGCCCGGCGTGATCGCGGTGCAGGGCCTGGCGCCGCTGGCCGAACTGGCCAGCTACCAGAACCGCCTCAACGCGCTGACCAGCGGCCAGGGGCGCTACACCCTGGAGCTCTCGCATTACGAGCCGGTGCCGCCCAACACCCAGGCGCAGCTGGCCGGGGCCTACAAGCTGCGCGACGAGGAGTAGCGCGGCCGCCTACTTCGGCGCCGAGGCCGCCGCGGCCGCGCGGGCCTGGGCGCGGAACTTCTCCAGCTGGGCCAGCCAGTCGGTCCAGTCCTGTGGGCCGGTCTCGTAGCGTTTCTTCAGATTCGCCAGCACATTGCCCCAGGCGCGGTCGAAGTAGCCATAGGCCTTGTCCCATTCGCCGCCCTCGCCCCAGCCGGTGTGGTGCAGGCGCACCCGCGTCTGGTCCACCCCCATTGGCTCGAAGCGCACGATCACGAAGGTGCGCTGCGCCCGCGCCTCGGGCAGATGGGGCGGCGCGTTCCAGTCGAAGCTGAGCATCTTCCGGGGCTGCAGCGCCATGAAGCGCATCTCGTCGGCGCCCTTCATGCCGGGCTCGGCGCCGGGGTCGATATAGATCTGGAAGGCGCCGCCGACCCGCGGCTCGATCTTCGCGTCGGGCGCGAAGAAGCCGACGATGCCCTCGCGCGTGGTCCAGCTGGCCCAGGCCTGGTCCAGGCTGGCCTTGATGATCACTTCTTTATCAAGACTGCGCTCGGCGGCGCCGGCCTGGGCGGCCAGCAGCAAGCATCCCGAGAGCAGCATTCCCTGCGAAAAAGCGGCAAGACGAGGCATGGCGTTTCTCCTTGGCCGGGGTCCTGGATGAAGGCAGCTTTATCATACGCATATGTCCACCGCCCCCCGGGACGTCGCACAGATCCGTCTGGACAACGCGATGCTCCTGTTTGAAGAGTTCGTCACCGCCACCGTCAAGCATCCGGATGCCGCCGCCCTGCGCGGGCTGGAGCGCCGGTTCGCGGAGCGTTTGCAGATCCAACCGAGTTACTGGAGCCAGATCAAGAGCCGCTCGCGCCAGATCGGCGAACGGCTGGCGCGCCAGTTCGAGCAGCTGAGCCACAAGCCCGCCGGCTGGATGGACCAGGCCCATGGCCCGCAGGCCGCGGGCGCGGCCGCCGGTGCGCAGGAGCCGCCGCCCAGCCTGCCGCAGGACGACGACGAGCGCTTCATCGTCGGTCTGGTGCTGACCTATTACCGCCGCCACCCGCAGCGCGCCCGCACCCGGCTGCTGGACCTGCTGGGCGAGGTGCTGACCCCCGGCGCACCGCCGGCCCCGGCCGCACCGCGTGCGCCGCAGGCGCCCGCCGCCGGTCGCTCGCCCCTGGCCCCCGCTGTTCCCGCCGCGCCCGCGGTGGACGATGCCGTCGACGCCTGGCGCAAGCTGCAGCAGGGCATCGCGCCGCTGAAACCGAAGAAGCGCTGAGACACTGAGGCGCGGGCGTGGGCGGCGTTGCCGTCACCCCTAATTTGTTTATCTCTTCAGATAAAAAGCACTTGCGCAAGATAATCAATCGTTTATCATTTGCGCAAGTTGCGGCGTGGTTCACCGCAACGACACCCCAAACGCCGACAGGCCAACCCATCCGACCCGGCCAGCCGCCGCGCTGATGCAACGACGCCGACTCCCTTGCGGGCCCAGAACCGTGGCCCGAGGGAAGGCGACGCTCTTGTGCATCCGCCGCGCGCCCGCCATTCGCTCAAGAGCCGCCCCGCGGGCTCTGCGTTGATGTTGTTTTGCTTCCGATGACGCTGCCGCGCTGCAGTGGCGCCGCCGCATCGCCCATTGTTCTGCCGCGAGCCCGGCTCGCAAGGAGAGAGTTCATGTCTCAGTTCACCGCTCCCCGGCCGCAGCTCAGCCTGAGCCTGCGCAAGCCGCGCAATCCGCTGGTGGCGCCGAGCCTGCTGCGTCAGGCCGGCCGCCATGACGCCGCGAGCAAGTCGCAGCGCCAGCAAGCCAAGACCGCCCTGCTGAAGGAAGTCCGTCAGCTCGTGCCTCTAGACCGCAGCCCCTGACTCGCGACGCGAGCGGGGCATCCCGACGGGAGAAGAATCATCATGAAACATGTGTATGCGATGGGCCGCCACCCCGAGGCCGCCATCACCGCCGAAGCCTGGCGCCGCGGCCTGGCCAGTACCCTGCGCCGCACCGGCGCCGGCATGCTGCGGCTGGCCGAGCGCCTGGCCCGGGTGCAGGCCCGCCGGCGCCGCGCGCCGGAGCTGGAGTTCTACGCCGAAGCCGGCGCGCCAGAAGGGGCGCTGTATGTCGACGGCCAACTGATCGGCACCCTGCCGGGTGTCACGCGCCTGTGATTCCGGTACTGATGGGCCTGGCGCGGCTGGTCCTGGGCGTCAAGACGGGCGAGATCATGCCGATATACGATCACCATCATCCCGAGGTGATCCTGCATGAACCCGCCCGCTCTTGCCCTGCCGCTGCGCCAGGCCCCGCCCGATCTGGCCGCCTGGACGGCGGCCCTGCGCGATGCGGAGATCCCCGTGCTCGCCACGACGGCCGAATCCTTGGAGCTGATGCGCGCCAATGAGGATGCCTTCGATGCCAACAGCATCGGGGAGATGATCGCCACCGACCCGCTGATGACCCTGAAGGTGCTGGCCCATGCGGCCACGCACCGTTCTGGGCGACTGCTGACCGATGCCGAGACGGTGACGGCGGCGATCGTCTGGATGGGCATCACGCCCTTTTTCGCCGCCTTCGGGCCGCAGCCCACCGTGGAGCAGCGCCTGGCCGACCAGCCGGCGGCGCTGGCCGGGCTGCAGCGCGTGCTGCGCCGCGCCGACCGCGCCGCGCGCTTCGCGCTGGGTTTCGCGGCGCACCGCGCCGACCCGGACGCGGCCGTGATCCACAGCGCCGCCAGCCTGCATGACTTCGCCGAGATGCTGCTGTGGGTGCATGCGCCGGCGCTGGCGCTGGAGATCCGCGCGCGCCAGCAGGCCGACCGCCAGCTGCGCAGCGCCGCGGTGCAGCGCGAGCTGCTGAACATCGAGCTGGCCGACCTCGAGCAGGCCCTGATGAAGACCTGGCATCTGCCCGAGCTGCTGGCCCATATCACCGACGACAAGCGCGGCCTCGACCCGCAGGTGCAGACGGTGCGCCTGGCGGTGCGCCTGGCGCGCCACACGGCCGACGGCTGGGACGATGCTGCGGTGCCGGACGACATCAGCGACATCGCCCAGTTGCTGAACCTGGGCCCGCTGGCCACCGAGCGCCTGCTGCACGAACTCGACTGAAAGAAAGCACGATCTCCCGATGAGCGGACCGACCCTGGACTTCTGGCAGCAGCGCTTCGAGAACGGCGACACCCCCTGGGACCGCGGCGCGGCCCATCCGCAGCTGCAGCGCTGGCTGGACGAGGGCCAGCTGGCGCCGGGCCTTGCCACCCTGGTGCCCGGCTGCGGCCGCGGCCATGAGCTGGTGGCCCTGGGCCGGTCCGGCATCGCCGCCACCGGGCTGGACTATGCGCCGGCCGCGGTGGCGCTGGCGCGCGAGCGCCTGGGCGATCTGCCGGGCCGGGTGCTGCAGGCCGATGTGCTGGACTGGGCCCCGGAGGCGCCGCTGGACCGCATCTACGAGCAGACCTGCCTGTGCGCGCTGCATCCGGACCAATGGCGGCGCTATGCCGATCGCTTGCATGCCTGGCTGAAACCGGGCGGGCGGCTGCTGGCGCTCTTCATGCAGGCGCGCCGCGAGGGCGCGGCCGAAGGTCGGGTCGAGGGCCCGCCCTATCACGGCGACATCAACGCGATGCGCGTGCTGTTCCCGGCTTCGCTGTGGGATTGGCCGGCGCCGCCCTACCCGGCCGTTGCGCATGAGCGCGGCTGGTTCGAGCTGGCGGTGGTGCTGACGCGGTGCTGAGCGGCTACAAGGGCACGGCCGTCGTGTTCTTCAGGCGGTCCAGCACAAAGCTGGTCTTGCAGTCCTGCACGCTGGGGTGCTTCAAGAGGGTCTCGCTGATGAAGCGGGCGTAATGCGCCATGTCCTGCACCAGCACGCGCAGCAGATAGTCCATGTCGCCGGTCAGGGCCGCGCATTCCACCACCTCGGGCCAGGTCTGCACCGCGGCGCGGAACAGGTCCATCGGGTTGCGCTTGTGGCTCTCGGTCTGCTTCTCAAGCCTGACATTGATGTAGGCGGTCAGCGACAGGCCCACCTTCTCCGGCCGCACCAGGGCCACATAGGCGGCGATCGCACCACCCTCCTCCAGGCGCCGCACGCGCCGCAGCACGGCCGAGGCCGAGAGGTTGACCTGGGCCGCCAGCGCGTCATAGGTGACGCGGCCGTCCTGCTGCAGCGCCCTCAAAATGCGCCGATCGATCGCGTCGAGCTGGATGTCGCCTTCCATATCCGAAGTTTCGCAGGATTCCTGCAGCATTGCGCCATCCCACGCCTGAGATCGCAGGAATCCTGCGCCCCTGCGCTCCTACAGTCTTGACCTATCGCAAGGCATTCAAAGCAGGAGACCCCGCCATGGCATTCACCCCCTGGGACAACCCGATGGGCACCGACGGCTTCGAGTTCATCGAGTTCGCCGCCCCCGATCCCGCCGCCCTGGGCCGGCTGTTCGAGACCATGGGCTTCACCGCCGTGGCCAAGCACCGCCACAAGAACGTGACGCTGTACCGCCAGGGCGGCGTCAACTTCATCATCAACGCCGAGACCGATGCCTTCGCGCAGCGCTTCGCGCGCCTGCATGGCCCCTCGATCTGCGCGATCGCCTTCCGCGTCAAGGACGCAGGCTACGCCTACCAGCGCGCGCTGGAACTGGGCGCCTGGGGCTTCGACAACAAGACCGGCCCGATGGAGCTGAACATCCCGGCGATCAAGGGCATCGGCGATTCGCTGATCTACCTGGTCGACCGCTGGCAAGGCAAGAACGGCGCGGCCGCCGGCGAGATCGGCAATATCTCGATCTACGACGTGGACTTCGTGCCGCTGCTGGACGCTGAAGGGCGCCCGGTCGACGCCAACCCCAAGGGCAACGGCCTGACCTACATCGACCACCTGACGCACAACGTGTTCCGCGGCCGCATGAAGGAATGGGCGGACTTCTACGAGCGCCTGTTCAACTTCCGCGAGGTGCGCTACTTCGACATCGAGGGCAAGCTGACCGGCCTGAAGAGCAAGGCCATGACCAGCCCCTGCGGCAAGATCCGCATCCCGATCAACGAGAGCAGCGACGACAAGAGCCAGATCGCCGAGTACCTGGACCTCTACCACGGTGAGGGCATCCAGCACGTCGCGCTGGGCACCGACGACATCTACACCACCGTCGAGGGCATGAAGAACGGCGGCGTGGTATTCCAGGACACGATCGACATCTACTTCGACCTGATCGACAAGCGCCTGCCGGGCCATGGCGAGAAGGTCGACGAGCTGCGCCGCCTGCGCATCCTGATCGACGGCGCCGCGCATCTGGGCGCCGAGAAGGAACTGCTGCTGCAGATCTTCACCAAGGAAGTGATCGGCCCGATCTTCTTCGAGCTGATCCAGCGCAAGGGCAATGAGGGCTTCGGCGAAGGCAATTTCAAGGCCCTGTTCGAGAGCATCGAACTGGACCAGATCCGCCGCGGCGTGCTCAAAGACGAGAAGTCGGAAGCCTAAGCGTCCAGTTCGGTCAGCACCTCGGCGAACAGGCCGGGGTCGAAGACCAGCCGCAGATGCCCGAGGCCCGGCTTGTAGCGGGCCTCGGCACCCGCCAGCGCCGCGGTGCCGGCCGGGCACACCACCTGGTCGGCATTGCTGTAGTAGCAGATCAGGCGGGCACGAAAGGCCGGCGTTTCCGCCGCGCCCAGCTCGCCCAGCCAGGCGCCGGCGCGGCGCATCTGGCGCGCATTGGTGGCCGAGCCCAGCGCCGCCATCACCGTGCCGGCATGCGGCGTGCCCAGCGTGATGCCGCGGTGCAGCCGCCCGGCATCGCCGCAGCCATGGCGGCGCCACCAGGCGCGCAGCGCCAGCCCGCCCATGCTGTGTGCCACCACCAGCGGCGCCATGCCGGTGGCCCGCTCCAGCCGGCGCAGCGCAGCCTCGATCTCATCTGCATAGGCATCGATCGAGCCGAAGGCCGGCTCCATCGTCAGCGCGATGCAGGCATGGCCGCGCGCACGGAGGCGCGCCAACCAGCCGTTCCACAGGCCGCGATTGCAGCTGTAGCCATGCAGCAGCAGCACGCCGCGCCGGCCGTTCGCCGCGTTCGCGACATCGGGCAGATGGTCCGGCTCGCACGCCGCCCGAAAGGGCTGCTGCCAGGCGAAGACCCGCTCGCAGGCCCAGAACTCCTGCCACCAGGCCCGCAGCAGCCCCGGCAGGGCCGGCGCCGGCGTCGCCTCGCCGCGATTGATCAGCGGCAGCGCCAGGAAGCCCAGCAGCATCACCAGCCCGTAGCCCCAGAAGCCCAGCGCGGCCCAGGTCAGCGCCACCAGCGGCCCCTCGGCGGGCCAGAGCCAGACCAGCAGGCCGCCGGCCAGCAGCAGGCGCAGCAGCACCTGCAGACGTTGTATCTGTGCATTCATCGCGCCGCATCATCGCCGATCGGCGCCGACCGTCATCGCCACGCCACAATGGCGGCCATGGGCGACAAGACCTCCAGCCGCGCCGAGGCGCAACGCGCGCGCATCCTGGAACAGCTGCGGCGCGTCGAGGCCGAGATCGCGGCGCGCGCCGCGCGACCGGGCCTGCCGGCGCGGGTGCAGGCGTTGAAGGCCTACCAGCAGCGGCGCTTCGAGCGCAGCTATGCGGACCTGCTGGCCGTGCCTCGCTATGCGGCGGCGGCGCAGTTCTTCCTCGATGAGCTCTACGGCCCTGCCGATTTCAGCCGCCGCGATGCGCAGTTCGCGCGCGTCGTGCCGGCGCTGGTGCGCCTATTCCCGGCCGAGGTGGTCGACACGGTGGCGCAGCTGGCCGAGCTGCATGGCCTGTCCGAGCAGCTGGACAGCGCGATGGGCGCGCAGCTGCTGGACCGGCCGCGCTTCGACGCCGCCGACTATGCGCGCGCCTGGCAGGCCGCGGCCACGCCGGCGCAGCGCGAGCGCCAGATCGAGCTGCTGCTGTCGGTGGGACTGGCGCTCGACGCGCTGACGCGCAAGCCGCTGCTGCGCCAGGCGCTGCGCATGATGCGCGGCCCGGCCACGGCCGCGGGGCTAGCGGAGCTGCAGCGCTTCCTGGAGTCGGGCTTCGACACCTTCAAGGCCATGGGCGGCGCGGCGGACTTCCTCGACACCGTGGCCTGGCGCGAGCGCGCGCTGGCCGCGGCGCTGTTCTCCCCACAGGCGCCGCAGCGCGTGGCCGACTGTCCCGCAGGCGACTCGGTGCTAGGGCAACTCCCCTAACCCGCACTCCGGACCCGGCCCGACCATCGGAGCCGAGAACGCCGCATGTCGACGGCACCCCACGAAGGAGACATCCGGTGAATGCGTTGCTGGCCCCCGAGATCGGCGAAGAGACCGTCGCCCGCCCCTGGCTCAAGAGCTACCCGCAAGGCGTGCCAGCCGAGGTGCGCGTCGACACCTACCGCTCGCTGGTCGAGTTGCTGGAGGAGGCCTTCCGCAAATACGCACACCGCGATGCGGCCGCCTGCATGGACCAGCGCCTGAGCTTCCGGCAGGTGGACGAGCTGTCGCAGGCGCTGGGCGCCTGGCTACAAGCCCGGGAGCTGCCGCGCGGCGCGCGCGTCGCCATCATGATGCCCAATGTGCTGCAGTACATGGTGGCGATCGCCGCGATCCTGCGCGCCGGCTACACGGTGGTGAACGTCAACCCGCTCTACACGCCGCGCGAGCTGGAGCATCAGCTGAAGGACTCGGGCGCGCAGGCCATCATCGTGCTGGAGAACTTCGCGGCCACGCTGGAAGAGGTCATCGAGCGCACGCCGGTGCACCATGTGCTGCTGACCGGGCTGGGCGATCTGCTCAGCTGGTGGAAGGGCCCGCTGATCAACTTCGCGGTGCGCCATGTGAAGAAGATGGTGCCGGAATTCCGCCTGCCGACCGGCGAGGGCCGCAGCGTGACCCGCTTCGGCCGCGCGCTCGAAGAGGGGGCCGGCTTGCATCTGCGGCGCGTCGAGCTCGGGCCTGACGACGTGGCCTTCCTGCAGTACACCGGCGGCACCACCGGCGTGTCCAAGGGCGCCACCCTGCTGCATCGCAATGTGGTCGCCAACATCCTGCAGGCCGAGGCCTGGTTCGCGCCGATGCTGAACAAGCTGGGCGACAAGCCGCTGACCACGGTCTGCGCGCTGCCGCTGTATCACATCTTCGCGCTGACGGCCTGCTACATGCTCGGCGCGCGCCTGGGCATGATGAACCTGCTGATCACGAATCCGCGTGACATCCCGGGCTTCATCGCGACCCTGCGGAACTACCGGGTGAACCTGTTCCCGGCGGTCAACACGCTGTTCAATGCGCTGGCCAACGACCCGGCCTTCGCCCGGCTGGACTTCAGCGAGCTGGTGATCTCCAACGGCGGCGGCATGGCGGTGCAGCAGGCAACCGCCGAGAAATGGCTGAAGATCACCGGCTGCCCGGTGGTGGAGGGCTATGGCCTGTCCGAGACCGCACCGGTGGCGACGATCAACCGGCTGGATGTGCACGAGTTCAACGGCTCGATCGGCCTGCCGGTGCCCAACACCGAGGTGGCGATCCGCGACGACGAGGGCCGCGACCAGCCCGTCGGCGAACGCGGCGAGATCTGCATCCGCGGCCCGCAGGTGATGGCCGGCTACTGGAACCGCCCGGACGAGACCGCGAACGTGATGCATGCGGACGGCTTCTTCAAGAGCGGCGACATCGGCGTGATGGACGAGGGCGGCTTCATCCGCATCGTCGATCGCAAGAAGGACATGATCCTGGTCTCGGGCTTCAACGTCTACCCGACCGAGATCGAGCAGGTGGTGAACATGCATCCCGGCGTGCTGGAATGCGCCGCGGTCGGCATCCCCGATGCCCGCTCCGGCGAGGCGGTGAAGCTCTACGTCGTCAAGCAAGACCCGACCCTGGCCGAGGAGGACCTGAGCGCCTTCTGCCAGGCGCAGCTGACCGCCTACAAGCGGCCCAAGTACATCGAGTTCCGCGACGAGCTGCCGAAAAGCAATGTCGGCAAGATCCTGCGGCGCGAGCTGCGCAGCAGCAGCGCATGAGCGACGGGAGCTCCGCCGCGGCGGGCCTGCTGCCGCCGGACCTGCGGGTGCTGGAGCGCGGCTGGCTGTCGTCGAACTCGGTCCTGATGTGCGGCGATCCGGCCGGCGCGCTGCTGGTCGACAGCGGCTATTGCAGCCAGGGCGAACAGACCGCCGCGCTGGTGCGCGAGGCGCTGGCCGGCGACAAGCTGCGCCTGATCGTCAACACCCATCTGCATTCCGACCATTGCGGCGGCAATGCCCGCCTCGCCGCCGAGCATGGCTGCCCGATCTGGATCCCGCCGGGCGACTACGCGGCTGTGCTGGACTGGGACGAGGAGAGGCTCAGCTACCGGCCGACCGGCCAGCGCTGCGAACGCTTTCATCCCGTGCAGGCCCTGCTGCCGGGTCAAACACTCGGCCAGGCCGGCCGCGACTGGCAATGCCTGGCCGCGGCGGGCCATGATCCGCATTCACTGGTGTTCTTCGAACCCGAGGCCGGCGTGCTGATCTCGGCCGACGCCCTGTGGGAGCATGGCTTCGGCATCGTGTTCCCCGAGCTCGACGGAGAAGCGGGCTTCGACGAGGTGGAGGCGACGCTGGATCTGATCGAGAGCCTGCAACCCGGCATCCGCTGCGTCATCCCGGGCCATGGCCCCATGTTCGCCGATGTCGGCCGCGCGTTGGGCGAGGCGAGGTCGCGGCTGGCCTTCTTTAGGCAATACCCCGAACGCCACACCCGCCACGCGGCCAAGGCCCTACTGATGTTCCATATGCTGGAGGTAGGCCATTGCAGCCGCGCGGAGCTCGAGACCTGGCTCGCGACGCAGGCGACTATCCATCAGCGGATGTGGCAGCTCCATTTCGCCTCGCAACTCCCGCTGGCCGACTGGACCGAATCCCTGCTGCAGGAGCTGGCCAAGAGCGGCGCCCTGCGGCTGAACGGCGCTACCATCGGCTGTCGCTGAGGGAATTTCGCCTCACGGCGACCAGCGATGGAGGTCGTCCATGGCCACGATGCCTACTTCCGCATCCTCGGTACCGCAGCTGGAACTGCCGGGATTTGGCGCCGCCGAAGCACGGCGCCCCTGCGCGCTGGACATGCTCACGCGTGGTCGCAACGACGCTACAGCTTCAGCCTCCGTTGGAATGGTGCGCCTGCCGCATGCGCTGATCCTCAGCCACCAAGGGGCAACCCATCATCAACGCGAGCAATATTGGAGCGCGACGAGTTCCAGTGCGAATATTCACTGACGTCAATCAATGACTTCGGGTTTATTTGAAGCCGCCAAAAGCAAAACCCCTCTCAGAGGAACTCTGAGAGGGGTTTTGGGGGTAAATAGCCTGACGATGACCTACTTTCACACGGGAATCCGCACTATCATCGGCGCTGACTCGTTTCACTGTCCTGTTCGGGATGGGAAGGAGTGGGACCAAGTCGCTATGGTCATCAGGCTTGACTGGTTGGTCTGCTGTTGCTGGAACAGCAAACCCAATTCGTAGAGTTGCATTATAGCGATGGCTATAGTGCGTGAATCAGCTTTGATTTGATTGCGTCTTCAGTTTGAAGAACGACGTAACTTGTAATCCTGGTCTTTGAGCAGATGCCAGATGGTCTGGACTGTCAAAGTTATAGGGTCAAGCCTCACGAGCAATTAGTACTGGTCAGCTTAACGCATTACTGCGCTTCCACACCCAGCCTATCAACGTCCTGGTCTCGAACGACTCTTCAGGGGGCTCAAGGCCCCGGCAAGACTCATCTTGAGACGAGTTTCCCGCTTAGATGCTTTCAGCGGTTATCTCTTCCGCACTTAGCTACCCGGCAATGCCACTGGCGTGACAACCGGTACACCAGAGGTGCGTCCACTCCGGTCCTCTCGTACTAGGAGCAGGCTCTCTCAATCTTGCAGCGCCCACGGAAGATAGGGACCAAACTGTCTCACGACGTTTTAAACCCAGCTCACGTACCTCTTTAAATGGCGAACAGCCATACCCTTGGGACCGGCTACAGCCCCAGGATGAGATGAGCCGACATCGAGGTGCCAAACACCGCCGTCGATATGAACTCTTGGGCGGTATCAGCCTGTTATCCCCAGAGTACCTTTTATCCGTTGAGCGATGGCCCTTCCATACAGAACCACCGGATCACTTTGTCCTACTTTCGTACCTGCTCGACTTGTCAGTCTCGCAGTCAAGCACGCTTATGCCAATGCACTATCAGCACGATTTCCGACCGTGCCTAGCGTACCTTCGAACTCCTCCGTTACACTTTGGGAGGAGACCGCCCCAGTCAAACTGCCCACCATACACTGTCCCCATCCCGGATAACGGGACAAGGTTAGAACCTCAAACACACCAGGGTGGTATTTCAACGTTGGCTCCATGAGAACTAGCGTCCTCACTTCAAAGCCTCCCACCTATCCTACACAGATCTGTTCAAAGTCCAATGTAAAGCTACAGTAAAGGTTCATGGGGTCTTTCCGTCTTTCCGCGGGGAGATTGCATCATCACAAACATTTCAACTTCGCTGAGTCTCTGGAGGAGACAGTGTGGCCATCGTTACGCCATTCGTGCAGGTCGGAACTTACCCGACAAGGAATTTCGCTACCTTAGGACCGTTATAGTTACGGCCGCCGTTTACTGGGACTTCAGTCAAGAGCTTGCACCCCATCATTTAATCTTCCAGCACCGGGCAGGCGTCACACCCTATACGTCGACTTTCGTCTTTGCAGAGTGCTGTGTTTTTAATAAACAGTCGCAGCCACCGATTCTCTGCGGCCTCATTGGGCTCCCCAAGTAAATGGTTCACCTACTAAAGGCACACCTTCTTCCGAAGTTACGGTGTCAATTTGCCGAGTTCCTTCTCCAGAGTTCTCTCAAGCGCCTGAGAATACTCATCACGCGCACCAGTGTCGGTTTGCGGTACGGTCGTCAATAGCTGAAGCTTAGTGGCTTTTCCTGGAAGCAGGGTATCACTCACTTCGTCTGCAAGCAGACTCGTTATCACCCCTCATCTAAGCCCGGCGGATTTGCCTACCGAGCACGACTACAGGCTTGAACCGGGACATCCAACACCCGGCTGAGCTAACCTTCTCCGTCCCCACATCGCACTATTGATCGGTACAGGAATATTGACCTGTTTCCCATCAGCTACGCATCTCTGCCTCGCCTTAGGGGCCGACTCACCCTACGCCGATGAACGTTGCGTAGGAAACCTTGCGCTTACGGCGAGGGGGCTTTTCACCCCCTTTAACGCTACTCATGTCAGCATTCGCACTTCTGATACCTCCAGCAGGCTTCACAACCCACCTTCACAGGCTTACAGAACGCTCTCCTACCACGTGCAATAAATTGCACATCCGCAGCTTCGGTAACTGGCTTAGCCCCGTTACATCTTCCGCGCAGGACGACTCGATCAGTGAGCTATTACGCTTTCTTTAAATGATGGCTGCTTCTAAGCCAACATCCTGACTGTTTTAGCCTTCCCACTTCGTTTCCCACTTAGCCAATTTTGGGGACCTTAGCTGGCGGTCTGGGTTGTTTCCCTCTTGAGTCCGGACGTTAGCACCCGGTGCTCTGTCTCCCAAGCTGTACTCATCGGTATTCGGAGTTTGCAATGGTTTGGTAAGTCGCCATGACCCCCTAGCCATAACAGTGCTCTACCCCCGATGGTAATACTTGAGGCACTACCTAAATAGTTTTCGGAGAGAACCAGCTATTTCCAAGTTTGTTTAGCCTTTCACCCCTATCCACAGCTCATCCGCTAGTTTTGCAACACTAGTCGGTTCGGACCTCCAGCACCTGTTACGGTGCCTTCATCCTGGCCATGGATAGATCACTTGGTTTCGGGTCTACACCCAGCGACTGAATCGCCCTATTCGGACTCGGTTTCCCTGCGCCTTCCCTATTCGGTTAAGCTCGCCACTGAATGTAAGTCGCTGACCCATTATACAAAAGGTACGCAGTCACCCTTGCGGGCTCCTACTTTTTGTATGCATGCGGTTTCAGGATCTATTTCACTCCCCTCCCGGGGTTCTTTTCGCCTTTCCCTCACGGTACTGGTTCACTATCGGTCGATTACGAGTATTTAGCCTTGGAGGATGGTCCCCCCATATTCAGACAGGATTTCACGTGTCCCGCCCTACTCTATTCGTGCCTAGTTCCACAATCAACATTTCTCATACGGGGCTATCACCCGCTATGGCCGGACTTTCCATTCCGTTCTGATATGCCAACTGCTAAAACACGAGGGCTACTCCGATTTCGCTCGCCACTACTTTCGGAATCTCGGTTGATGTCTTTTCCTCGAGCTACTGAGATGTTTCAGTTCACCCGGTTCGCCTCGCATACCTATGTATTCAGTATGCGATACCTCTTGCGAGGTGGGTTTCCCCATTCGGAAATCTCCGGATCAAAGCTAATTTGCCAGCTCCCCGAAGCTTATCGCAGGCTATCACGTCCTTCGTCGCCTGTAATCGCCAAGGCATCCACCACATGCACTTAGTCACTTGACCCTATAACTCTGACAGCGCTGACTGCACTGTCGTCAAGGACTCAGTCCGATCTTGTATTCATCGGACTGTTTTGAGTATTACGCGTTATGCCGTTCTTCAATCTTTTCTCTGCCATTTGCAGAGTTGAAGTCTGGTGACGCAATCAAATGCTACTAGCGGCACGGTACGATCTAACCCTTTACGATTAGTCGCTTTCCGCTAGCAGCGCTGATTCGACTCTACGAATTGTTAAAGAACAACAGCCAACTTCTTTCGAAGTCAAAGACTGGCAAACCTCAACGACCGTCTCTTGTCGCTAAGGTTTGCCACCCTTGATGAGTGAATTGGTGGAGGATGACGGGATCGAACCGACGACCCCCTGCTTGCAAAGCAGGTGCTCTCCCAGCTGAGCTAATCCCCCGGGATCTTTTCAAATCCGTGGTGGGTCTGGCTGGATTCGAACCAGCGACCCCCGCCTTATCAAGACGGTGCTCTAACCGACTGAGCTACAGACCCACGTGTTTTTCACATGATCCTGCTCTCAGCTTCGCGGCCCTGGAGGCCAGCTCGGCAGGCTCACGTATTTTCACTCACTGTTGTGTTACAGCCGATAAGTGTGAGCGCTTGAGGAAAGAGTGCATTGGATCTTGCTGGTCCATCACTGCACGCAGTGAAGAACTGCTCGACCATTTTCTAGAAAGGAGGTGATCCAGCCGCACCTTCCGATACGGCTACCTTGTTACGACTTCACCCCAGTCACGAACCCTGCCGTGGTAATCGCCCTCCTTGCGGTTAGGCTAACTACTTCTGGCAGAACCCGCTCCCATGGTGTGACGGGCGGTGTGTACAAGACCCGGGAACGTATTCACCGCGGCAAGCTGATCCGCGATTACTAGCGATTCCGACTTCACGCAGTCGAGTTGCAGACTACGATCCGGACTACGACCGGTTTTCTGGGATTAGCTCCCCCTCGCGGGTTGGCAGCCCTCTGTACCGGCCATTGTATGACGTGTGTAGCCCTACCCATAAGGGCCATGATGACCTGACGTCATCCCCACCTTCCTCCGGTTTGTCACCGGCAGTCTCATTAGAGTGCCCTTTCGTAGCAACTAATGACAAGGGTTGCGCTCGTTGCGGGACTTAACCCAACATCTCACGACACGAGCTGACGACGGCCATGCAGCACCTGTGTCCAGGTTCTCTTTCGAGCACTCCCACATCTCTGCAGGATTCCTGGCATGTCAAGGGTAGGTAAGGTTTTTCGCGTTGCATCGAATTAAACCACATCATCCACCGCTTGTGCGGGTCCCCGTCAATTCCTTTGAGTTTCAACCTTGCGGCCGTACTCCCCAGGCGGTCAACTTCACGCGTTAGCTACGTTACTGAGAAGAAACCCTCCCAACAACCAGTTGACATCGTTTAGGGCGTGGACTACCAGGGTATCTAATCCTGTTTGCTCCCCACGCTTTCGTGCATGAGCGTCAGTACAGGTCCAGGGGATTGCCTTCGCCATCGGTGTTCCTCCGCATATCTACGCATTTCACTGCTACACGCGGAATTCCATCCCCCTCTACCGTACTCTAGCCATGCAGTCACAAATGCAGTTCCCAGGTTGAGCCCGGGGATTTCACATCTGTCTTGCATAACCGCCTGCGCACGCTTTACGCCCAGTAATTCCGATTAACGCTTGCACCCTACGTATTACCGCGGCTGCTGGCACGTAGTTAGCCGGTGCTTATTCTTCAGGTACCGTCATGAGGCAACTGTATTAGAGTCGCCCTTTTCTTCCCTGACAAAAGCGGTTTACAACCCGAAGGCCTTCTTCCCGCACGCGGCATGGCTGGATCAGACTTGCGTCCATTGTCCAAAATTCCCCACTGCTGCCTCCCGTAGGAGTCTGGGCCGTGTCTCAGTCCCAGTGTGGCTGGTCGTCCTCTCAGACCAGCTACAGATCGTTGGCTTGGTGGGCCTTTACCCCACCAACTACCTAATCTGATATCGGCCGCTCCAATTGCGCGAGGTCTTGCGATCCCCCGCTTTCACCCTCAGGTCGTATGCGGTATTAGCTGCTCTTTCGAGCAGTTATCCCCCACAACTGGGCACGTTCCGATACATTACTCACCCGTTCGCCACTCGTCGCCAGGTTGCCCCGCGTTACCGTTCGACTTGCATGTGTAAGGCATGCCGCCAGCGTTCAATCTGAGCCAGGATCAAACTCTACAGTTCGATCTTGATTACTCAACGGAATCGAACAAAGACTATTTGCATAGCTTCATTCTTCTTTCCGTGAGCGTTTAAAGTCCGAAGGACTTGATGAACATCACTGCTCATCAGCACTCCGCCTCAAACGCCCACGCTTATCGGCTGTGAATTCTTAAAGAACATCGCTCCACTCACCCAACTCGCTTTCGCGAGCTGCTTCGTTTCGCGTCGCTGATCAGTCATCAGCACAGAAGCGGGATTATTGACTGCTTTCGCACTAGTGTCAACACCTATTTGCTTCCGATCTGCAAGCCATCGATCTTCATCGATGTCCGGCACATACAAGCACTGAGCTCGCCTCAACGCTTGTATCTGCTGGCACAGATAGAAACGCCCGGTCTTGCGACCGGGCGTCTCGAATAATAGCCTGACGATGACCTACTTTCACACGGGAATCCGCACTATCATCGGCGCTGACTCGTTTCACTGTCCTGTTCGGGATGGGAAGGAGTGGGACCAAGTCGCTATGGTCATCAGGCTTGACTGGTTGGTCTGCTGTTGCTGGAACAGCAAACCCAATTCGTAGAGTTGCATTATAGCGATGGCTATAGTGCGTGAATCAGCTTTGATTTGATTGCGTCTTCAGTTTGAAGAACGACGTAACTTGTAATCCTGGTCTTTGAGCAGATGCCAGATGGTCTGGACTGTCAAAGTTATAGGGTCAAGCCTCACGAGCAATTAGTACTGGTCAGCTTAACGCATTACTGCGCTTCCACACCCAGCCTATCAACGTCCTGGTCTCGAACGACTCTTCAGGGGGCTCAAGGCCCCGGCAAGACTCATCTTGAGACGAGTTTCCCGCTTAGATGCTTTCAGCGGTTATCTCTTCCGCACTTAGCTACCCGGCAATGCCACTGGCGTGACAACCGGTACACCAGAGGTGCGTCCACTCCGGTCCTCTCGTACTAGGAGCAGGCTCTCTCAATCTTGCAGCGCCCACGGAAGATAGGGACCAAACTGTCTCACGACGTTTTAAACCCAGCTCACGTACCTCTTTAAATGGCGAACAGCCATACCCTTGGGACCGGCTACAGCCCCAGGATGAGATGAGCCGACATCGAGGTGCCAAACACCGCCGTCGATATGAACTCTTGGGCGGTATCAGCCTGTTATCCCCAGAGTACCTTTTATCCGTTGAGCGATGGCCCTTCCATACAGAACCACCGGATCACTTTGTCCTACTTTCGTACCTGCTCGACTTGTCAGTCTCGCAGTCAAGCACGCTTATGCCAATGCACTATCAGCACGATTTCCGACCGTGCCTAGCGTACCTTCGAACTCCTCCGTTACACTTTGGGAGGAGACCGCCCCAGTCAAACTGCCCACCATACACTGTCCCCATCCCGGATAACGGGACAAGGTTAGAACCTCAAACACACCAGGGTGGTATTTCAACGTTGGCTCCATGAGAACTAGCGTCCTCACTTCAAAGCCTCCCACCTATCCTACACAGATCTGTTCAAAGTCCAATGTAAAGCTACAGTAAAGGTTCATGGGGTCTTTCCGTCTTTCCGCGGGGAGATTGCATCATCACAAACATTTCAACTTCGCTGAGTCTCTGGAGGAGACAGTGTGGCCATCGTTACGCCATTCGTGCAGGTCGGAACTTACCCGACAAGGAATTTCGCTACCTTAGGACCGTTATAGTTACGGCCGCCGTTTACTGGGACTTCAGTCAAGAGCTTGCACCCCATCATTTAATCTTCCAGCACCGGGCAGGCGTCACACCCTATACGTCGACTTTCGTCTTTGCAGAGTGCTGTGTTTTTAATAAACAGTCGCAGCCACCGATTCTCTGCGGCCTCATTGGGCTCCCCAAGTAAATGGTTCACCTACTAAAGGCACACCTTCTTCCGAAGTTACGGTGTCAATTTGCCGAGTTCCTTCTCCAGAGTTCTCTCAAGCGCCTGAGAATACTCATCACGCGCACCAGTGTCGGTTTGCGGTACGGTCGTCAATAGCTGAAGCTTAGTGGCTTTTCCTGGAAGCAGGGTATCACTCACTTCGTCTGCAAGCAGACTCGTTATCACCCCTCATCTAAGCCCGGCGGATTTGCCTACCGAGCACGACTACAGGCTTGAACCGGGACATCCAACACCCGGCTGAGCTAACCTTCTCCGTCCCCACATCGCACTATTGATCGGTACAGGAATATTGACCTGTTTCCCATCAGCTACGCATCTCTGCCTCGCCTTAGGGGCCGACTCACCCTACGCCGATGAACGTTGCGTAGGAAACCTTGCGCTTACGGCGAGGGGGCTTTTCACCCCCTTTAACGCTACTCATGTCAGCATTCGCACTTCTGATACCTCCAGCAGGCTTCACAACCCACCTTCACAGGCTTACAGAACGCTCTCCTACCACGTGCAATAAATTGCACATCCGCAGCTTCGGTAACTGGCTTAGCCCCGTTACATCTTCCGCGCAGGACGACTCGATCAGTGAGCTATTACGCTTTCTTTAAATGATGGCTGCTTCTAAGCCAACATCCTGACTGTTTTAGCCTTCCCACTTCGTTTCCCACTTAGCCAATTTTGGGGACCTTAGCTGGCGGTCTGGGTTGTTTCCCTCTTGAGTCCGGACGTTAGCACCCGGTGCTCTGTCTCCCAAGCTGTACTCATCGGTATTCGGAGTTTGCAATGGTTTGGTAAGTCGCCATGACCCCCTAGCCATAACAGTGCTCTACCCCCGATGGTAATACTTGAGGCACTACCTAAATAGTTTTCGGAGAGAACCAGCTATTTCCAAGTTTGTTTAGCCTTTCACCCCTATCCACAGCTCATCCGCTAGTTTTGCAACACTAGTCGGTTCGGACCTCCAGCACCTGTTACGGTGCCTTCATCCTGGCCATGGATAGATCACTTGGTTTCGGGTCTACACCCAGCGACTGAATCGCCCTATTCGGACTCGGTTTCCCTGCGCCTTCCCTATTCGGTTAAGCTCGCCACTGAATGTAAGTCGCTGACCCATTATACAAAAGGTACGCAGTCACCCTTGCGGGCTCCTACTTTTTGTATGCATGCGGTTTCAGGATCTATTTCACTCCCCTCCCGGGGTTCTTTTCGCCTTTCCCTCACGGTACTGGTTCACTATCGGTCGATTACGAGTATTTAGCCTTGGAGGATGGTCCCCCCATATTCAGACAGGATTTCACGTGTCCCGCCCTACTCTATTCGTGCCTAGTTCCACAATCAACATTTCTCATACGGGGCTATCACCCGCTATGGCCGGACTTTCCATTCCGTTCTGATATGCCAACTGCTAAAACACGAGGGCTACTCCGATTTCGCTCGCCACTACTTTCGGAATCTCGGTTGATGTCTTTTCCTCGAGCTACTGAGATGTTTCAGTTCACCCGGTTCGCCTCGCATACCTATGTATTCAGTATGCGATACCTCTTGCGAGGTGGGTTTCCCCATTCGGAAATCTCCGGATCAAAGCTAATTTGCCAGCTCCCCGAAGCTTATCGCAGGCTATCACGTCCTTCGTCGCCTGTAATCGCCAAGGCATCCACCACATGCACTTAGTCACTTGACCCTATAACTCTGACAGCGCTGACTGCACTGTCGTCAAGGACTCAGTCCGATCTTGTATTCATCGGACTGTTTTGAGTATTACGCGTTATGCCGTTCTTCAATCTTTTCTCTGCCATTTGCAGAGTTGAAGTCTGGTGACGCAATCAAATGCTACTAGCGGCACGGTACGATCTAACCCTTTACGATTAGTCGCTTTCCGCTAGCAGCGCTGATTCGACTCTACGAATTGTTAAAGAACAACAGCCAACTTCTTTCGAAGTCAAAGACTGGCAAACCTCAACGACCGTCTCTTGTCGCTAAGGTTTGCCACCCTTGATGAGTGAATTGGTGGAGGATGACGGGATCGAACCGACGACCCCCTGCTTGCAAAGCAGGTGCTCTCCCAGCTGAGCTAATCCCCCGGGATCTTTTCAAATCCGTGGTGGGTCTGGCTGGATTCGAACCAGCGACCCCCGCCTTATCAAGACGGTGCTCTAACCGACTGAGCTACAGACCCACGTGTTTTTCACATGATCCTGCTCTCAGCTTCGCGGCCCTGGAGGCCAGCTCGGCAGGCTCACGTATTTTCACTCACTGTTGTGTTACAGCCGATAAGTGTGAGCGCTTGAGGAAAGAGTGCATTGGATCTTGCTGGTCCATCACTGCACGCAGTGAAGAACTGCTCGACCATTTTCTAGAAAGGAGGTGATCCAGCCGCACCTTCCGATACGGCTACCTTGTTACGACTTCACCCCAGTCACGAACCCTGCCGTGGTAATCGCCCTCCTTGCGGTTAGGCTAACTACTTCTGGCAGAACCCGCTCCCATGGTGTGACGGGCGGTGTGTACAAGACCCGGGAACGTATTCACCGCGGCAAGCTGATCCGCGATTACTAGCGATTCCGACTTCACGCAGTCGAGTTGCAGACTACGATCCGGACTACGACCGGTTTTCTGGGATTAGCTCCCCCTCGCGGGTTGGCAGCCCTCTGTACCGGCCATTGTATGACGTGTGTAGCCCTACCCATAAGGGCCATGATGACCTGACGTCATCCCCACCTTCCTCCGGTTTGTCACCGGCAGTCTCATTAGAGTGCCCTTTCGTAGCAACTAATGACAAGGGTTGCGCTCGTTGCGGGACTTAACCCAACATCTCACGACACGAGCTGACGACGGCCATGCAGCACCTGTGTCCAGGTTCTCTTTCGAGCACTCCCACATCTCTGCAGGATTCCTGGCATGTCAAGGGTAGGTAAGGTTTTTCGCGTTGCATCGAATTAAACCACATCATCCACCGCTTGTGCGGGTCCCCGTCAATTCCTTTGAGTTTCAACCTTGCGGCCGTACTCCCCAGGCGGTCAACTTCACGCGTTAGCTACGTTACTGAGAAGAAACCCTCCCAACAACCAGTTGACATCGTTTAGGGCGTGGACTACCAGGGTATCTAATCCTGTTTGCTCCCCACGCTTTCGTGCATGAGCGTCAGTACAGGTCCAGGGGATTGCCTTCGCCATCGGTGTTCCTCCGCATATCTACGCATTTCACTGCTACACGCGGAATTCCATCCCCCTCTACCGTACTCTAGCCATGCAGTCACAAATGCAGTTCCCAGGTTGAGCCCGGGGATTTCACATCTGTCTTGCATAACCGCCTGCGCACGCTTTACGCCCAGTAATTCCGATTAACGCTTGCACCCTACGTATTACCGCGGCTGCTGGCACGTAGTTAGCCGGTGCTTATTCTTCAGGTACCGTCATGAGGCAACTGTATTAGAGTCGCCCTTTTCTTCCCTGACAAAAGCGGTTTACAACCCGAAGGCCTTCTTCCCGCACGCGGCATGGCTGGATCAGACTTGCGTCCATTGTCCAAAATTCCCCACTGCTGCCTCCCGTAGGAGTCTGGGCCGTGTCTCAGTCCCAGTGTGGCTGGTCGTCCTCTCAGACCAGCTACAGATCGTTGGCTTGGTGGGCCTTTACCCCACCAACTACCTAATCTGATATCGGCCGCTCCAATTGCGCGAGGTCTTGCGATCCCCCGCTTTCACCCTCAGGTCGTATGCGGTATTAGCTGCTCTTTCGAGCAGTTATCCCCCACAACTGGGCACGTTCCGATACATTACTCACCCGTTCGCCACTCGTCGCCAGGTTGCCCCGCGTTACCGTTCGACTTGCATGTGTAAGGCATGCCGCCAGCGTTCAATCTGAGCCAGGATCAAACTCTACAGTTCGATCTTGATTACTCAACGGAATCGAACAAAGACTATTTGCATAGCTTCATTCTTCTTTCCGTGAGCGTTTAAAGTCCGAAGGACTTGATGAACATCACTGCTCATCAGCACTCCGCCTCAAACGCCCACGCTTATCGGCTGTGAATTCTTAAAGAACATCGCTCCACTCACCCAACTCGCTTTCGCGAGCTGCTTCGTTTCGCGTCGCTGATCAGTCATCAGCACAGAAGCGGGATTATGACTTGTTTTTCTCAAACCCGTCAAGCGTTTTAAACATTTCGTTTTCAACGCCGCTCTTGCTTCCTTCACCCACCACCACTGCCGCTTTCGCAGCCCGCTGTGATCAGCGAAGCCCGCAACTGTAGCACAAGGTTTTCAGCCTGCAAGCGAGTTTGCGAGAACTATCGCTTGTTTACTGCAGCAGCGCGCCGGGCCGGTGCGGCGCGAAGGCCAACTCGGCCTTGCGCTCCGGGTCGTCGCAGCTCAGCACCTCGGGCAGCAGGGCCGCCAGGCGGGCGGCATCGGCGCGCAGGATGCGCTGCTTGACCGAGGGGATCTGCGAGGGATGCATCGAGAAGTTGCGCAAGCCCATCGCCAGCAGCAGATCGGTGAAGACCGCATCGCCCGCCATCTCGCCGCAGACGCTGACAGCCTTGCCGGCCTGACGCGCCTGGGCGATCGAGCCCGCGATCAGCTGCAGCACTGCCGGGTGCCAGGGGTCATAGAGATGCGCGACAGCCTCGTCGGCGCGGTCGATCGCCAGCGTGTACTGGATCAGATCGTTGGTGCCGATCGAGATGAAGTCCACATGCGGCAGCAGCAGCGGCAGCATCACCGCGGCGGCCGGCACCTCGATCATCACGCCCAGCTCGACATGGGTATAGGCCTGGCCGGCCTCGTTGAGCTGCTGTTGCACCCGCTTCAGGATCTCGCGCACCTGACGGATCTCCGACAGATGGGCCACCATCGGGATCAGCAGACGCAGCTTGCCGTAGGCGCTGGCGCGATAGATCGCGCGCAGCTGCTGGCGGAACATGCTGGGCTCGGCCAGGCTCCAGCGGATCGCGCGCAGGCCCATCGCCGGGTTCAGCACATGCTCGTGGCGCAGCTCGCTGGCGCTCATGCGGTCCAGCGGCTTGTCCGCGCCGATGTCGATCGTGCGGATCGTCACCGGCATGCCCTTCATCGCCTCGACCGCCGCGCGATAGGCCTCGAACTGCTCGTCCTCGCCGGGCAGTTCGCCCTCGCGGTTCATGAACAGGAACTCGCTGCGGAACAGGCCCACGCCGGTCGCGCCGGCCTCCAGCGCCGCCGGCGCATCGGCCGGCAACTCGATATTGGCTTGCAGCTCGACCTTCTCGCCGTCCAGCGTCACCGCCGGCGTGTGGCGCAGCCGCGCCAGGCGCGCGCGCTCCAGCTCGCTCTGGCGCTGGCGGAAGCGGTATTCCTCCAGCACGATCGGCGAGGGATTGACGATCACCGCGCCGACATCGCCGTCGATGATCACCCAGTCATCCTGACGGATCAGGCGCGAGGCCTCGCGCGTGCCGACCACCGCCGGGATGTCCATGCTGCGCGCGACGATCGCGGTGTGCGAGGTCTTGCCGCCGATGTCGGTGATGAAGCCGTGGAACACGCTGCGCTTGAACTGCATCATGTCGGCCGGCGCGATGTCGGCCGCCACCAGCAGCAGCGGATCCTCGCCGGCGAAGTCGCGCTGCACCACGCTGGTCGCGCCGACGCCCGCCTTGCCCTGCTCACGCGCCAGCGCGCCGAGGATGCGCTCGACCACCTGCTCCAGATCGGCCTTGCGTTCGCGCAGGTAGTCGTCCTCCATCTCGTCGAACTGGCGCGCCAGCACCTCGAGCTGGGCCGACAGCGCCCATTCCGCGTTGTAGTGCCGCTCGATGATCCACTGCTTGGTCGCGCCGGTCAGCGCCTCGTCGTGCAGCAGCATCAGGTGCACGTCCAGCAGCGCGGCCAGCTCGTGCGGCGCATCCTCCGGCAGGTCGTCGCGCAGCGCGGCCAGCTCTGCCGCCACCTCGTCGCGCGCGCGCACCGCGCGCTGGATCTCGGCCTCGACCTGATCCGAGCCGATGAAGTAATGCGCCACGTCGACGCGGCTGGATGCGACCAGCACGGCCCGGCCGATGGCCACGCCGCGCGATACCGGAATGCCGAAGACCTGAAAACTCATGATGCGCCGACTGTAGCAGCGCCCATCGCTTCATGGATCCGTCACCCGCCGGTCACGGCCGCGTCACCCGCACGGCCGAGCATGCCGTTCGTCAAGCAACGACGAGGCCGCCCATGAGGGACATCCCCCTGCCCACGCTTCCCTTCTCGCAACTCTCCGCGCCGCTGGCGCCGCGGCGCCATGAGGCCGTCGAGCCGCGGGCGGTCGTACCGGCCACCACCAAGCCGCGCCTGGACGTGCGCTGGGCGCGCCATGAGGACGAGGTGCGCGAGGCCCAGCGCCTGCGCTACGCCATCTTCGTCGACGAGATGGGCGCCCGCCTGGCGCCGCCGCAGGGCGCGCCGGCCGGCCACGACATCGACGCCTTCGACCCCTTCTGCGAGCACCTGCTGGTGCGCGCCGTCGAGCCCGGCCACCACAGCGGCCCGGTGATCGGCACCTACCGGGTGCTGACGCCCGCCGCCGCCAAGCGCGCCGGCGGCCTGTACAGCGAGACCGAGTTCGACCTGACCCGACTGCGCGCGCTGCGCCCGCACATGATCGAACTGGGCCGCTCCTGCGTGCATCCGGACCATCGCTCGGGCGGCGCCATCATGCTGCTGTGGGGGGCGCTGGCCGAGTTCATGCAGCGCAACGGGCTGGACACGATGATCGGCTGCGCCAGCATCAGCATGCGCGACGGCGGCCATTTCGCGGCCAGCCTGTGGAAAAAACTGGAGCAGACCCATCTGGCCGGCATCGAGCACCAGGTGCGCCCGCGCCTGCCGCTGCCGGTGGATGACCTGCGCCACGACCTCGCGGCCGAGGCGCCGGCGCTGATCAAGGGCTATCTGCGCTGCGGCGCCAAGGTGCTGGGCGCGCCGGCCTGGGATCCGGACTTCAACACCGCCGACCTGCCGCTGCTGATGCGCATCCAGGAACTGCCGGCACGCTATCGCCGGCACTTCATCGAGCAGGCCGCCTGAGCCGGCTCGCCCGCCGGGCCGCCCCAAGGGCGTGCATCGGGCCGGCTCTCGGCGGCCACCCGCCGGGATCCGGCCGCCCCCTCGGGGGGCCAGCCGGCGTACCCGCCGGCCGGGGGGCTCCATTTACTGTCCTTCGCCGAACTTGTCGTTCACCAGCGCGGTGATCGCTTCCTGCGCGGCCTGCTCGTCCGGGCCCTCGGTCTCCAGCTCGACCTGGGAACCCAGGCCGGCCGCCAGCATCATCACGCCCATGATGCTCTTGGCATTGACCCGGCGGCCGTTGCGGCTCATGAACACCTCACACTGAAAACCGCCCGCCAGCTTGGTCAGCTTGGCCGAGGCGCGGGCATGCAGGCCCAGTTTGTTGCTGATGGTGAGCGTGGTCTTGAGCATCGGCCGTTCAGGAAGTGGGTGAGGGGAGGGAGGAGGAAGAAGAGGGGGCGGGCGGCACCGGCTCGCCCAGCATGATGCCGCGCGCGCCGCCCTCGCTGGCTCGCTGCGCCAAGCTGGCGACCGGCTCGGCCGCATAGCAGAGCGAGCGCCACAACATCGGGACGTTGACGCCCGAGATCACGCGCACCTGGCCCGCGGCGTCCAGCAGGCGCTGGGCCGCATTGCAGGGGGTGGCGCCGAATACATCGGTCAGCACCAGGAATTCCGTATGGCCGGACGCGGCCAGCAGGGCCCGGGCGCGCGCCTCCACCTGCTCCACCGACATCTCCGGCGTCACGTCCAGCACCGTCAGCTGGGGCGCGCAGTTCGGGAAGGTGTGCTCCGCCACCGCCTTCAGGGCGGAGGCCAGCGGAGCATGGGCGATCAGCAGCAAGCCGGACATATGGGCGCCGATTATCCTCGGGAGCCGGCCCGCCTTCAGGAGGCCAGGCGCAAGCCCGTGACAAAGGTCTCCCAGGCGGCCGGATCGGCCGTCGCGCCGAGCAGGGTCGCCTGGTAGACGCGCAGGCCGCGTGCGAACACCGCCACCCGCGCCGGCTGCGTCCCGCCCTCCAGCGCCTGCTGCTGGGCCTGCAGCTGCGGCGTCATGCCCGGCACCTGCAGCGCCTCGCCCGGCCGGGCGCGCGCCTGCAGCTTGGTGGCCAGGGCCTCGCGCATCTGCGCCAGCGCCGGCCCCACCTGGGCCGGCTCCGCCACCTCGGTCCAGGACACCGAGAAGCTCGCTCCCGCCGCCTGGCATACCGCCAGCCCCATTGCCGCCGGCTGCTGGCGGCTTTCCACCTCGGGCTTGCAGGGGAACAGCGCCAGCAGGTCCGCGCCGGCCGGCCGCACCTCGCGCCAGTCCAGCGCCGGCGCGCAGGCCGACAGGGCCAGACCCAGGATCAAGGCAAACGGCTTGTTCTTCATGCGCCCATTATGAAGACGCCCCTGCCGCACAATCGGTCCATGTCGACCTCGTCATCCCTCCCCCTCCCGCCCGGCGCGCTGGCCGGCGTGCGCGTGCTGGACCTGTCGCGCGTGCTGGCCGGGCCCTGGTGCACCCAGACCCTGGCCGACCTCGGCGCCGACGTGATCAAGATCGAACGCCCCGGCAGCGGCGACGACACCCGCGCCTGGGGCCCGCCCTATCTGAAGGACCGCGCGGGCGGCGACAGCTCGGAGGCCGCCTATTACCTGGGCGCCAACCGCAACAAGCGCTCGCTGGCGGTCGACATCGCCCGGCCCGAGGGTCAGGCCTTGATACGCCGCCTGGCCGGCCAGGTCGACGTGCTGGTGGAGAACTTCAAGGTCGGCGACCTAGCCCGCTACGGCCTGGATGCGCAGAGCCTGCTGGCCGCGCATCCGGGCCTGGTGATCTGCTCGATCACCGGCTTCGGCCAGACCGGCCCCTACAAGGACCGGGCCGGCTACGACTACGCGGTGCAGGGCCTGGGTGGACTGATGAGCGTCACCGGCGAACGCGACGACCTGCCCGGCGGCGGCCCGCAGAAGGTCGGCGTCGCGGTGGCCGACCTGTTCACCGGCCTGTACTCGACGGTCGCGATCCTGGCCGCGCTGCGTCATCGCGACGCCACCGGCCAGGGCCAGGTGATCGACATGGCCTTGCTGGACACCCAGGTCGCGATGCTGGCCAATCTGGGCGCCAACTACCTGTGCACCGGCAAGGCGCCCGGCCGCATGGGCAATGCGCACCAGAACATCGTGCCCTACCAGGCCTTCGAGGCCAGCGACGGGCACCTGATCCTGGCGGTCGGCAACGACGGCCAGTTCGCCAAGTTCGCCGAGATCGCCGGCCGACCCGACTGGGCAGCCGACCCGCGCTTTGCCAGGAACGCCGACCGCGTGCGGCACCGCGCCCTGCTGGTGCCGGAGATCATCGCGGCGATCAAGACCCGACCCCGCGCGGAATGGCTGGCGCAGCTGGAGGCCGCCAAGGTGCCCTGCGGCGCGATCAACGACCTGGGCGAGGTGTTCGCCGACCCCCAGGTCCAGGCCCGCGGCATGACGGTGGCGATGGAACATCCGCTATCCGACGCGCTGCGCCTGGTGGCCAGCCCGATGAAGCTGTCGGCCACGCCGGTCAGCTACCGGCTGGCGCCGCCGCTGCTGGGCCAGCACAGCGACGAGATCCTGGCCGAGGCCGGGTGGTCCGCGGCCGAGATTGCCGCCTTGCGTGAACAGGGAGCTATTCAATGAGTGATTTCGTTCTGGTGCATGGGGCCTGGCATGGCGCTTGGTGCTGGCGGCGCGTGCTGCCGGGCCTGTGGGCGGCCGGGCATCGCGCCTTCGCGGTCAGCCTGAGCGGCGTCGGCGAGCGCGCCCATCAGCTGACGCCGCAGGTGGGCCTGTCCACCCATATCGACGATGTCGCCGCGGTGATCGAGGCCGAGGAGCTGCAGCGCTGCATCCTGGTCGGCCACAGCTATGCCGGCATGGTGATCACCGGCGTGGCCCAGCGCCAGGCCGAGCGCATCGCCCGCCTGGTCTATCTGGACGCCTCCCTGCCGCAACCCGGCGAGGCCTGGAGCAGCGCGCATACGCCCGAAACCCAGGCGCAGCGTCGTGCGACCATCGCCCGCCTGGGCCATCTGCCGGCCTCGCCGCCGGATGTGTTCGGGCTGCAGGCCGAGGATGCCGCCTGGGTCGCGCGCCGCATGACGCCGCAGCCCGGCGGCTCCTACGACGAGCCGCTGGACTTCGACGCCGCGCGCATCGCCGCCCTGCCCCGCACCTTCATCGACTGCACCGACCCGGCCCTGCCGACCATCGATCGCTCGCGCCGTCGGGTGCGCGCCGAGCCCGGCTGGCAGGTGCTGGAGATCCCGACCGGCCACGACGCGATGGTCAGCGCGCCAGACGCACTGCTGCGCCAGCTGCTGAGCCTGGCGTGAGATAGTTCTCGCAAACGCGGGGCGGCGGCGCCGCGCTGGGTGTTTCCCCCGGGACGGGGGATTTACGAGTTAGGGGGGTGCTCGGACCATGGCGACCGCTTCAGGAGTCCCGGCTCCGCGTCGCCTTAGCCACAAGTCCAACACCCAGCCTCCGGAAGCCGTCCCCTGCCCCTCATGTCCAGCACCCCGCCCGCCCCTTCCGCTCCGGTCAGCGGCGCCGCCAATGATGTGGCGCAGGGGCTGAGCCACGCGCAATGGGCCGAGATCATGCAGCAGCTGGGCGCCGAGATCGCCGGGCCGCTGTCGGCCGCGCTGGAACGCATCCACAACCTGACCGTCACCGGCCAGATCGACCGCCAGGGCCTGCGCGCGCTGCGCGAGAGCGTGGCCCAGGCACGCGAGGCCGGCATGATGGGCCAGCAGCTGGCCCGCCTGGCGGCCGGCCGGCTGCGCCTGGCACGCGAGCGCCTGCACCTGGCCCAGCTGCTGCGCAATGTGCTGGCGCATCGCAGCCGCGAGACCCAGGCGCGTGGCATCCAGGTGCGCCAGATGTTCAAGCCGGTCGAGGTGATGGCCGACGGCGCGCTGATGTTCGCGCTGCTGAACGCGCTGATGGACTGGGCCCTGACCAGCACCCATTCCTCGATCGATCTGCGCCTGGACCTGACCCCCTGGCCGGCCAAGGCGCGCCTGGTGTGCCGCTTCGCGCACCGCTCGCTGGACCTGCTGGAGGCGCAGGCCGGCCAGCAGCCGCCGGCCTCGCTGAACTCGCTGGCCTGGCGCCTGGTCGAGCAGACCGCGCTGACGATGGGCGTGCTGCCGCTGCGCGAGGACGCCTCCGGCATCACCGTGCTGACGCTGGAGTTCCCGCAGACCATCGGCGACGAGCCCGGCCTCGCCACGCCGCCGCCGGCGGCCGAACCCGACCCGGCCCTGGCCGCCAACTCCAAGCCGCTGGCCGGCAGCCATCTGCTGATCGTCTCGCCGCGCCGCGAGCTGCGCCAGCAGCTGCAGGAGGCGGTGCGCCATATGGGCCTGATCATCGACGCGGTGGCGACGATGGACGAGGCCCTGCAGTTCTGCGCCGAGGGCCTGCCGCATGGCATCCTGTTCGAGAGCCCGCAGCGCGGTCCGGCGCTGGAGCAGCTGCGCGCCGAGCTGCTGCGCGAGGTGCCGGAGTTCAGCTTCATCGAGGTGCTGGACGGCGAGCAGCTGACCCAGCTCTCCACCGCCACCCCCGACGGCATCGCCCGCATCGCGCGCCAGCATCTGGCCGATGCGCTGCCCGCGATGCTGCTGTTCGAACTCTCGAAGACCCACTGAAGTCCCCGCCCGCGGCCCTGGTCTACACTGGCCGCATGAAGCCGAGCCGACTCCTTGTTCCCGCCGTGGCCCTGGCCCTGTTGGCCGGCGGCGGTCTGCTGGCCTATCAGAGCCTGGGCCAGCGCGAGACCGCCCCCGCCTTCAGCTATGTGCTGCTGGACGGCGCCAAAGCCGAATCCGCGCAATGGCAGGGCAAGGTGATGCTGGTCAACTTCTGGGCCACCAGCTGCACCACCTGCGTGGCCGAGATGCCCGAGATCGTCGCCACGCACGAGAAGTACAAGGCGCGCGGCTACGACACCCTGGCCGTCGCGATGAGCTACGACCCGCCGGCCTATGTGGCCAACTTCGCGGCCAGCCGCAAGCTGCCCTTCGGCGTCGCGATCGACAACACCGGCGCGATCGCGCAGAAGTTCGGCGACATCCGCCTGACGCCGACCACCTTCCTGATCAACAAGCGCGGCGAGATCGTCAAGCGCTATGTCGGCGCGCCCGACTTCGCCGCGCTGCACGGCCTGGTCGAGCAGCTGCTGGCCGAAAGCTGATCGGCCCCGGCGCCCGCCCGGCGCCTCGCCCAGGATGCTGACGCTGTACCGCGCCTCCTTCCGGCAGCTGCTGCTGATCGGCTTCCTGCTGATCGCCGGCGTGCTGGCCGCCACCGCGCTGGGCGGCCTGTTCACCCTGGACCGCCTGAGCGCGCAGAGCCGCGAGGCCGCCGAGCGCGCCGGCCGCCTCAACGCCACCCTGCAGCAACTGAGCGAGCGCAGCGTCGCAATGGAACGCTCCGCGCGCCAGTTCCTGGTGCTGGAGGACCGCGCGCTGCGCCAGCGCTTCGACGAGGCCGCGGCCGACGCCGAGAAATTGCTGCAGCAATTGCAAGATCAGCCACTGAATGCACAGCAGGCCCAGGCCTGGCGCGAGCTGATGGGCACGATCCGCACCCGCCTGGACCAGAGCGCCCCGGCGCGCCGGCGCGACCAATCGCTGACCGGCCTGTTCCGCGAGCTGGAGAACCTGACCCAGGAGATCGGCGACGCGGTGCACCGCCACACCGAGGCGCGCAGCCTGGCCCTGCAGCAGCAGCTGGAGGACGGCCGCGTGCGCCTGGGCCGCCAGGTGGCCGGCGCGATCGGGCTGGCCGCGCTGCTCTCGCTGGCCTTCGGCTTCTGGCTGACGCGGCCGCTGCGCCGGCTCGAGCGCGCGATCGAGGGCCTGGGCGAGAACCGCTTCGACCGGCCGGTCGAGATCGAGGGCCCCAGCGACCTGCGCTCGCTGGGCCAGCGCCTGGACTGGCTGCGCCTGCGCCTGGGCGAGCTGGACGCCGACAAGGCGCGCTTCCTGCGCCATGTCTCGCATGAGCTGAAGACCCCGCTGGCCGCGCTGCGCGAGGGCGTCGCGCTGCTGGAAGATGGCGTGGCCGGCGCGCTGACGCCCGACCAGCGCGAGATCGCCCGCATCCTGCGCGACAACACCGCCGAGCTGCAGCGCCAGATCGAGGACCTCTTGCGCTTCAATGCCGCCGCCTTCGAGGCGCGCCGGCTGCAGCGCCGCCCCACCGAGCTGGCCGCGCTGATCCGCGGCCTGATCGAGGCGCAGCGCCTGCAATGGCAGGCACGCCAGTTGCACATCGAGCTCGATGGCGGCCCGGTGCTGGCCGAGGTGGATCCGGACAAGCTGGGTACGGCCTGCGCCAACCTGCTGTCCAATGCGATACGCTTCAGCCCCGTCGGCGGCGGTATCCGGCTGCACCTGGCGCAACAGGACGGCCAGGTGCGCATCGACATCCGGGACGAGGGCCCGGGCGTCGCGCCGGCCGACCGGGCCCGCGTGTTCGAGCCCTTCTACCGCGGCGAGCGCCAGCCGGCCGATGCCCTGCGCGGCACCGGCGTGGGGCTCTCCATCGTGCAGGAATACATTGCCGCGCATGGCGGGCAGATCGAGCTGCTGCCCACCGAGCCCGGCGCCCATTTTCAGATCCGCCTACCGCATGTCAGCGCCTGACCGCCCCTTCTTCTCTTCATCCCTCCTGGCCCTGGCGGCCCTGACGAGCCTGCTGGCCGCCTGCGCGCCGCTGCCGCCCAGGATCGAGCTGCGCGAGAAGCTGGTCGAGGTGCCGGTGCCGCTGATCTCGCCGGCCGACCGCGCGGCCCAGCAGCTGCTGATCCAGCATGAGCGCCTGCGCGCGCTGGCGCCGGCCGAGCTGGCCCAGGAGATCGCCGCCGCCGGCCCCGCGGCCGAGGACGGCGCGCGTGCGCCGCAGGCCGCGGTGCAGCTGGCCCTGACCCTTGCCCTGGCCCATGCCGAGACCCCGCGCGCCCAGGCCCTGCTGGAGCAGGTGCAGCGCAGCGAGGCGCCCGAGGCCAAGGCCTGGGCCGGCTGGGCCCGCTTGCTGGCCGGCCGCCTGGCCGAGCAGCGCCGGCTGGAGGGCGAGATCGACAAGCTGAACCAGCAGGCGCGCGACAGCCAGCGCCGCCTGGAGCAGACCCACGAGAAGCTGGAGGCGCTGAAGGCGATCGAGCGCAGCCTGCATGCGCGGCCGGCGCCGGCCCCGGGCAGCGGCAAATGAACGGCGCGACGGCGACCCGACTGCTGCTGGTCGACGACGATGCCGACCTGCTGAAGCTGCTGTCGATGCGCCTGGTCGCGGCCGGCTACCAGGTCAGCGCGGTCGAGAGCGCCGAGGCCGCGCTGGCCCAGCTGGCGGTGCAACGCCCGGCCCTGGTGATCAGCGATGTGCAACTGCCCGGCCTGGACGGCCTGGCGCTGTTCGACGCGATCCGCGAGCGCGACCCAGCCCTGCCGGTGATCCTCTTGACCGCCCACGGCACCATCCCCGACGCGGTGGAAGCCACCGCGCGCGGCGTCTACACCTACCTGACCAAGCCCTTCGACGGGCGCGCGCTGCTCGACACGATCGCCGAGGCGCTGGCGCTGACCGCGCCGCAGGCCGCCCGCACCGCCGCCGCGCCGGACGAGGACTGGCGCGCCGCGATCGTCAGCCGCTCCAATGCGATGGCCGAGCTGCTGGCCGAGGCCAAGCTGGTCGCGGCCTCCGGGGCCAGCTTGCTGATCCGCGGCGAGAGCGGCAGCGGCAAAGAGTTGCTGGCCCAGGCCATCCACAAGGCCAGCCCGCGCGCCGGCAAGCCCTTTGTCGCGGTCAACTGCGGCGCGATCCCGGAGTCGCTGCTGGAGTCCGAGCTGTTCGGCCATGTGAAGGGCGCCTTCACCGGCGCGGTGGCCAATCACCGCGGCCTGTTCCAGGCCGCCGACGGCGGCACCCTGTTCCTGGACGAGATCGGCGACATGCCGCTGCCGCTGCAGGTCAAGCTGCTGCGCGTGCTGCAGGAGCGCCTGGTGCGCCCGGTCGGCGCCAGCGCCGCGGTGCCGGTGGACGTGCGCATCCTCTCCGCCACCCACCGCGACCTGGACGCGGCGATGGCCGAGGGTCAGTTCCGCGAGGACCTGTACTACCGGCTCAATGTGGTGGCGCTGCAGATGCCGACCCTGGCACAGCGCCGCGAGGACATCCCGCTGCTGGCCCAGCATTTCCTGCTGCGCCTGGCCGAGAAGTACGACAAGCGCCTGAACGGCTTCGCGCCGGAGGCGCTGAAGGCCCTGTCCACCGCCGCCTGGCCCGGCAATGTGCGCCAGCTGCACAACGTGGTGGAGCAGGTCAGCGCGCTGGCCACCACGCCGCTGATCCCGCTGGCCCTGGTGCAGCGCGCGCTACGCTCGCCCCGCGTGGAGCTGCTGCCCTATGCCGAGGCGCGCCGGCGCTTCGAGCATGACTACCTGGTCAGCCTGCTGAAGCTGACCGACGGTCAGGTGGCCGATGCCGCGCGCCTGGCCGACCGCAACCGCACCGAGTTCTACCGCCTGCTGCAAAAGCATGGCCTGACGCCGGGCCTGTTCCGCGCCGACGGCGACGCCGCCGAGCCCCCTGTCGCCGTCTGACGACAGGTCTTTCCCCTTTCAAATCAAGCACTTGGCTGCAGGGGCCGGATCCCTGTCGCCGATCGGCGACGGATTTCCCGCGCGCGCGCCGCGGCGCGGCGCTAAGTCCTTGATCTGAAAGGAAATCCCGACCTGGCACGGGTTTCGCACTAGCGGGACCAATGCCCCCTTTTTCTTCATCCCCCCCCACTCCCCGGTTCGCGCCGGCGCTGCGCCGCGGCCTGGCCGGCCTGGCCGGGTTGCTGCTCGCGCAGCAGGCCCTGGCCTTCGGCTTCGACGAGGTCGCGGCCCAGGCCGCCAGGCTGGCCGCCAAGCCCTATGCCGCACCGGCCGATGCGCTGCCGGCCGAGCTCAGGAACCTGAGCTACGACCAGCTGCGCGACATCCGCTTCAAGCCCGAGCGCGCGCTGTGGCGCCAGCAACAACTGCCCTTCGAGCTGATGTTCTTCCACCTGGGCAAGTTCCAGACCCAGGCGGTGCGCATCAACGAGGTCTCGCCGCAGGGCGCGGTGCGCCCTATCGCGTTCCGCCAGGAGGACTTCGACTACGGCAAGAACCGCTTCGGCGCCGGCCGGCAGCAGGCCTGGGGCGATCTCGGCTTCGCCGGCTTTCGCGCCCATTACGCGCTGAACAACGCGGCCTACAAGGATGAGCTGGTGGTGTTCCTGGGCGCCAGCTACTTCCGCGCCCTGGGCGCCGGCCAGCATTACGGCCTGTCGGCGCGCGGCCTGGCGATCGACCCGACCGGCGACCCGGCACGCGGCAGCGGCGAGGAGTTCCCGCGCTTCACCGAGTTCTGGATCGAGCGCCCCGCGCCGGACGCCAAGGCCCTGACGATCCATGCGCTGCTCGACTCGCCGCGCGCCAGCGGCGCCTACCAGTTCGTGATCCACCCGGGCGCCAACAGCCGCATGGACGTGCGCGCCCGGCTGTTCCTGCGCGCGCCGGTGCGCACCCTGGCGCTGGCGCCGCTGACCAGCATGTACATGTTCGGCGAGAACCAGCCGCACCGCAGCGACTTCCGCCCCGAGGTGCATGACTCCGACGGCCTGATGCTGGCCACCGGCGAGGGCGAATGGATCTGGCGCCCGCTGATCAACCCGGCTGCCACCCTGACCACCTCCTTCGCGACCAGGAGCCCCAAGGGCTTCGGCCTGATGCAGCGCGACCGCGCCTTCGCCAACTACGAGGACACCGAGGCGCGCTACGAACAGCGCCCCAGCGCCTGGGTCGAGCCGGTCGGCGACTGGGGGCCGGGCCGCGTCGAGCTGATGCTGCTGCACACGCCCGACGAGACCAACGACAACGTGGTCGCCTACTGGGTGCCGGAGCGCCAGCCCGCGCCGGGCCAGCCGCTGGACTTCGCCTACCGGCTGCATCTGCAGGGCGAGCGTCAGCAGCGCCCGCCCGGCGCCTGGGTCACGCAGACCCGCGTCGGCCGCGGCTTCGCCGAGCTGGCGCCGGACGAGCAGCAGTACGTGGTCGATTTCAGCGGCCCCGCGCTGGAGGCGCTGGGGGCGGACGCGCCGGTCGAGGCGGTGCTCAGCACCGACGCCAACGGCCACATCACCGAACGCAATGCCTACCGCAACCCGGTCACCGGCGCCTGGCGCATGACGGTCCGGGTGCGCCAACTCCGCCCCTCGCAGCCGACCGAGCTGCGTGGTTTCCTGAAACACAAAGAGCAGGCCTTGACGGAAACATGGAGCACGATTCTTCCTTCCCGCTGACCCACCCCAAGCAACGCGGCATGCCGCCGATCACCCGCGGCGCGATGCTGCCCCGCCCCTGGGGGCTGCCGCATGAGGACACGCCGCAGCGCACAGAAGCAGCCCCCTGGGAGCGCGCCGCCCAGCGCCGCCGCCGCACCCTGATGGCCGGCGTCACCCTCTCCACCCTGCTGGCCACCGCGGTGCTGGCGCACGCCCAGCCCGACTCGCTCGCGCCCGGGCTGCAGGCCCTGCACCTGGGCCTGTTCGCGCTGCTGTTCGCCTGGGTCAGTGCCGGCTGCCTGACCGCGGTGATGGGTTTCTGGGTGCTGCTGCGCGGCGACCCGCATGCGATGTCGATGCACCGCGACACCGGCACCGCGCCGCTCTCGGCCGAGGCACGCACCGCGCTGGTGATGCCGATCTGCAACGAGGATGTCGCGACCGTGATGGCCGGCCTGCGGGCCAGCTGCGAATCGCTGGCGGCCTCCGGCGCGCTGCGCCTGTTCGACGTCTACATCCTGTCCGACAGCACCGACCCGGCGCTGCGCGCCGCCGAGCTGGCGGCCTGGGCCGAGCTGCGCGAGCAGTTCGCCGGCCAGGGCCGCATCCATTACCGCTGGCGCCAGCGCCGCGGCCGGAAGAAGGCCGGCAATGTGGCCGACTTCTGCCGCCGCTGGGGCCGCAACTACCGCTACATGGTGGTGCTGGATGCCGACAGCGTGATGAGCGGCGACTGCCTGGTGGGCCTGGTGCGCCTGATGGAGGCGCATCCGGACGCCGGCATCATGCAGGCCGCGCCGCAGGCCTGCGGCCACGCCACCCTGCACGCGCGCGCGCAGCAGTTCGCCGGCCGCGTCGCCGGGCGCCTGTTCACCGCCGGCATGCAGTACTGGCAGTTGGGCGAGGCCCATTACTGGGGCCACAACGCGATCATCCGCATCGCGCCCTTCATGCAGCATTGCGCGCTGGCGCCGCTGAACGGCCGCGACATCATGTCGCATGACTTCGTCGAGGCCGCGCTGATGCGCCGCGCCGGCTACCACGTCTGGCTGGTGCACGATCTGCCGGGCAGCTACGAGCAGCAGCCGCCGCATCTGCTGGCCGAGCTGCAGCGCGACCGCCGCTGGTGCCAGGGCAATCTGCAGAACGCGCGCCTGATCACCGAGCCGGGCCTGCACCCGGTGCACCGCGCGATGCTGCTGACCGGCGCGCTGGCCTACCTGTCGGCGCCGCTGTGGCTGCTCTATGTCGGCCTGGGCGCGCTGCTGTGGCTGTCCGGCAGCGGCGACGCGATCCTGCCGGCCGAGCTGCCGCACAGCGTGCTGGGCCTGTGGGCCGGCACCATCGGCATGCTGGCGCTGCCGCGCCTGCTGGGCCTGGCGGCCGTGCTACTGAAAGGTGAGCAGGCCGGCTTCGGCGGCACCGCCGCGCTGCTGGCCGGCAGCCTGCTGGAGGCGCTGCTGTCGGTGCTGCAGGCGCCGCTGCGCATGGCGGCACACACGCTGTTCGTGCTGGGCGCGCTGTCGGGCATCAAGCTGGAATGGCGCTCGCCCCCGCGCGAGGCGACCGACATCGGCTGGCGCGAGGCCTTCGCCCACCATGCGCCGCTGTCGGCCGCGATGCTGGTCCTGGTGCTGGCCCTGGCCCTGCTGCGGCCCTCGACCCTGGTCTGGATCGCGCCGGTGGCCCTGCCGCTGCTGCTGGCCGCGCCGATCACCGTCTGGTCCAGCCGCAGCCGGCTGGGCGAGAAGCTGCGCCGTGCCCGCCTGCTGCTGATCCCCGAGGAGCATTGCCCGCCCACCGTGCTGAACCAGGCCTGGGCCTATGCCCGCAACGCCCGGCCGGCACCGAGCTGGGGCGAGGCGCTGCGCAGCGGCCGGCTGGCCGAGCTGGCCCAGCTGGCGATGGGCCCGCGCCGCACCGCCCACGGCCTGCGCGGCCGCATGCGCCGCCAGCAGCTGGCCGGCGCCCCGCTGAGCCCGGCCGCGCGCATGCGCTGCCTCAGCGAGCCGGCCAGCCTGGCCTGGCTGCGCATGGCCTGAGCTTATGGCCGCCGCCGCATCCGTGATGGGCGGCGGCTTGCGCGGCGCGCTGCGCCTGCCGGACACTGGCCCATTCGGTCCACCGGCAGCGCAGACGATCATGAGCCCAGCGTTCCTTCCCTCTCCCCTCGCCCGCGGCCTGGCCGCGCTGAGCCTGACCCTGCTGGCCGCCGGCTGCGCACAGCTGCCGCCCGCCCCACCGCCAGGCCCGCAGCGCCAGGCCACGCCGCCGCAACTGGCCCAGGCCGGCCAGGTCGGCCTGGCACCGGAGCAGTTGAACCGGCTGCTGAACCAGCCGCTGTACCGGATGAAGCCGGCCGAGCTGAGCCCCTACCTGGCCTGGCTGCAACTGGCCGAGCCGGACCTGCGCCGCCGCATCGCGGCGCTGGCGCGCCAGAACATCGGCCAGCCTTACGAGCTCTACCTGCTGGGCGAGTTCCCCTTCGAGAGCTACGACGGCCAGCCGCTGTTCAACCTCGAGAAGAGCGACTGCGTGGTGTTCGCCGAGCATGTCTACGCGATGGCGCTGAGCGCCTCCTGGGAGGAGTTCTTCTGGATGCTGCAGCGCCTGCGCTACCGCGACGGCGTGATCGGCGTGGCCACCCGCAACCATTACACCGAGGCCGACTGGAACCCGGCCAACCGCTGGCTGCTGCAGGACATCACCGCCGAGCTGGGCGGCCCGCGCGCGCAGGCCTACACGCAGCGCATCGACCGCCAGGCCTTCCTGCGCAAGCAGTTCAAGATCGAGCGCGCGATCCCGGTGCAGCAGTTCGAGGACCGCTTCATCCGCAAGGAGGACGTGGCCGCGATCGAGGCGCAGCTGCAAGACGGCGACTTCGTCAACGTGATCTCGGGCCGTGACGGCGGCTACTGGGCCTCGCATGTCGGCCTGATCGTCACCGGCGCCGACGGCCGGCGCCAGCTGCTGCACTCGGCCGAGCCGGCGGTGCGCGAGGAGAGCCTGCAGGACTTCATCGCCCGCATGAACGAGCGCGATGCGCGCCAGGCCGGGCAGAACAAGCCGGCGCTGGCCGGCTTCAAGTTCCTGCGCCTGAACGAGCGGCCCGAGGTGCCGCCGATGGCGCCGCAGCCGCGGCCGGCCCGGCCGGCGGCGCTGACGGCCGCCCTGGCGAACTGAGGATCAGGCGGCGGCGACGCCCGCCGAGGCTCTTAAGCGGCGGCCACGCCCGCCGCGTGGGCCTGCTGGTCGGCGTGGTAGCTGGAGCGCACCATCGCGCCGACCGCCGCGTGCGTGAAGCCCATCTTGTAGGCCTCTTCCTCGAACATCTTGAAGGTGTCCGGGTGCACATAGCGGCGCACCGGCAGGTGGTGGCCCGAGGGCGCCAGGTACTGGCCGATGGTCAGCATGTCGATGTTGTGGGCGCGCATGTCGCGCATGACCTGGAGGATCTCCTCGTCGGTCTCGCCCAGGCCCACCATGATGCCGCTCTTGGTCGGCACGCCCGGCACTTCTTCCTTGAAGCGCTTCAGCAGGTTCAGGCTGAACTCGTAGTCTGAACCGGGGCGCGCTTCCTTGTACAGGCGCGGCGCGGTCTCCAGGTTGTGGTTCATCACGTCGGGCGGCGCGGCCTTCAGGATGTTCAGCGCGCGGTCGGCACGGCCGCGGAAGTCGGGCACCAGCACCTCGATCTGGGTCGTCGGGCTCAGCTCGCGGACCTTGGTGATGCACTCGGCGAAATGGCCGGCACCGCCGTCGCGCAGGTCGTCGCGGTCGACGCTGGTGATCACCACGTACTTCAGCTTCAGCGCCGCGATGGTCTTGGCCAGGTTCAGTGGCTCGTCCACGTCCAGCGGGTCCGGGCGGCCATGGCCGACGTCGCAGAAAGGGCAGCGGCGGGTGCACTTGTCACCCATGATCATGAAGGTGGCCGTGCCCTTGCCGAAGCATTCGCCGATGTTGGGGCAGCTGGCTTCCTCGCAGACCGTGTGCAGCTTGTGCTCGCGCAGGATCTGCTTGATCTCGTAGAAGCGGGTGCTGGGCGAGCCGGCCTTGACACGGATCCAATCGGGCTTCTTCAGCGTTTCCGCCGGCACGATCTTGATCGGGATGCGGGCGGTCTTGGCCTGCGCCTTCTGCTTGGCGCTGGCGTCGTAGTCGGCGGCGCCTTGCGCCTGATGAATCACGTTCTCGGTTGCCATGGCAGCTAGCTCTTCGTTCGAGTTCAGCGCGTCAGCTGGGCCTGCAGCCGCTCGCCGAATCGCCGGGCCACCTCGGGCCATTCCGTAGAAACCCCGATTCTAACGAGGTCCACCGTTTCCAGCCCTGCGTAGCCGCAAGGGTTGATGCCCAGAAAGGGTTGCAGGTCCATCGCGACGTTCAGCGCCGCGCCGTGGTAGGTGCAATGCCGGCTGACCTTGATGCCCAGCGCGGCGACCTTGCCCAGGCCGCGGAAGGGGTCGCTCGGGTCGGCCGGGCCGGTCAGCGCGCCATGCGCGCCGGGCTCGTCCAGCCGCACATAGATGCCAGGCGCGCCGGCGACGCGGTGGCCGGTGACGCCGAACTGCTCCAGGGTCTGGATCACCGCGGCCTCCAGCCGGAACACATATTCCTTGACGTAGATGCCCAGGCGCTTCAGGTCGACCAGCGGATAGGCCACCACCTGGCCGGGGCCATGGTAGGTGACCTGGCCGCCGCGATTCGTCTGCACCACCGGGATGCCGCCCGGATTCAGCACATGGCCGGCCTGGCCGGCCAGGCCCTGGGTGTAGGTGGGCGGATGCTCGCAGAGCCAGAGCTCGTCCTCGGTGTCGGGGCCGCGCGTCTCGGTGAACTCGCGCATGGCCTGTTCGGTGGCTGCATAGTCCACCCGGCCCAGGGTCTTCACAATCATGGCGGGAATGGTAGCGTCCAGACGCATGGCCCTGCAGCGCCGGGGCCAACAAGGAGCGCGCCTCATGATCCGGATCGCCACGCCACTGCTGCTCGCCGCCTGCCTGGGGCTGCCCACCTGCGCCGGGGCCGCGGCCTCGCTGGCCGAGGCGCTGCAGGCCTACGAGGCCGGCCGACTGGAAGAAGCGGCGCGCGACTTCAGCGCGCTGTCGAGCCAGGGCCTGCCGCTGGCCGACTACAACCTGGCGATGATGCATATCCGCGGCGAGCTGCCCAAGCCCGACCTGGCCGAGGCCAAGCGCCTGCTGGAACGTGCCGCCGCGCGCCGCCTGGTGCGCGCCCAGCTGGCGCTGGGCCAATGGCATGAGCAGGGCCTGTCCGGCAAGCCGGACCTGCGCCAGGCCGCGCATTGGTGGGGCCTGGCCGCCGCGCAGGGCAGCGTCGACGGCCAGGTGCAGCTGGCCACCGCCTACTACCTCGGCCGCGGCCTCGGCAAGGACATGAGCCAGGCCGCCCATTGGTACCGCGAGGCGGCGAAGAACGGCGATGTCGGCGCGCAGTACCTGATCGCCTCGATGTACGAAAAAGGCCTGGGCGTCGAACGCGACCTGCGCTTGGCGCGCTACTGGTACGACATCGCCGCCCGCAACGGCGACGAGGCGGCGCCGGCCAAGCTGAGGGAGCTGGATGCGAGGCTCAAGGGGGCGTGAGCGCGCGGCGCCAAGCGGCTTCGGCTTGAGTGACTTCAGGCCCCGCCGGCACCGGCCGACATCGCCTGCCCAATGCTGAGTTCATTGCCGCTGGGATCGGCGATGCGGAAGTCCCGCATGCCGTAGGGGCGGTCCCCGATGGGAACCAGGATCGCGGCGCCGGATCGTTGTTCGATCTGCGCGTAGTAGGCGTCGATTCCGGATACGCCGATGTAGATGTGAGACGCCCCGGCGGGTTTTACGTCGGCACGCTGGGCGGTAACAAGCGTGAGCTCCACCTTGCCACGGCATACGGCCGCCATCTCGGCCGGCTCGCCCCAGGACCAGGCCAGATCGAAACCGAGCACGCGCCGATAGAACTCGATGGCCTGCGCCAGATCGTGCACGGTGAGGATCGGGGAGACTGATTCGAGCTGAATGGATTCCATGGTCTGTTTCCGAGGCCTGGGGGCGAAGGTTAACGGGGCACGAATCCATCCGCTGAAGCCGGCGGTTCAGGCTCATCGGTCCGATGCGGTGTGTGAAGGCGATGGCCGCACCAAGGGCAGTGCTGGATCGTTATCGTTGAAGAACCGCCGTCGTGCACGATCAGCCCGTACTGGCCACTCGTCGCATCGAACAGCACCAGCGCATCGGGACATTCAAATGGAGTTGCATGTTGATCGCAAGTCCTATTTGCCCAGTAGGACATCGAGTCGCAGCAGTGTGCCGTCATGAGCGTCAGCGTTTGAAAGAAGCGCAGATCAAAAGTTCGCGAAACCCGCTCATGGTCTTCTGATCGAGGGCGGGTTTAGGCGGCCTTCAGCCACCACAGGCCGACGAGCGCGAGAAGGACTCCGGGGACAATATTGCCCAGCCATACACGACGCTTGCTCGGCGAGCCTGGCTGGCGATTCCTGCAAGTTGCAAGCCTCATCGCTAGCAACCATGCCGGCACGGCATTGGAGCCGGGGAGCCCCTGCCCGTCAATCGCCCCAAGGTGCGACTCGTCACCGCCGCACCATTTGCGATGCCGCCGGCCCTGCCATTCAAACGCCCGGCACGCACACCATCGCAATGCTCACCCAGACGCCGACGCTGAAGTAAGGCGTCAGCCAGAGCGCATCGGCCTTCCAGGCCGCCCAGTTCCCACTGGGCACGCGGCGCTGCCAGGCGTCGCGCGCGCCCTGGTCCAGGCGCATATACGCCTGGCCGCGCGCGCGGCCATGCTGGTAGCGGCGCCAGTACATCGGCACGTCCACGCTCACCACGTAGGCGACGAAGGCCAGCGCGCCCAGGATCCCGCAGATCGCCAGGGCCTCGACCCAGCCGCTACTGCCCAGCGCAATGACGCCCAGCAGCACCGCCATCCAGGAGAAGCCGGCCGCCCAGAGCGAGGACTCGATGGCCTGGGTGATGTGGTTCAGCGTCAGCACGCTGTGCCAGCAAAAGCCCTGGGCCACGATCATGAACGCCGGGATCGCCCAGGCGGCCGTCTGCACCCAGGGCATGCCGGCATGCAGCCCCAGCTGATGGACCAGCAGGCCCAGCTGCAGCGCGAAACAGATCTCGGCCACCGTGGCGGCGGCGCGGCCCAGGAAGATGCTGGACAGCCGCGTGTCCACGACCACCAGCCGCTCCAGGTCCACCCGCGGCAGCACCGAGCGGTAGGCGCAGACCAGCACATAGACGCCGGACAGGGCCAGCTGCAACTCCGCATGGGCACCGCCGACGGGCCCCAGGTGCAGCACGGTCAGCCACAGGCCGATGTTCAGCAGGGCCAGCGCGCACAACGTCCGCCACCACGACAACATGCTCGCGTCCGCCTCGACGGGCTTCCCTAGCGAAAACAAGTGTCGAAATGATGACATGACGCAAGGAGGGTAACCGGGAGGCGATCGCGCAGGCAAGCCCCACCCATTCATCGGCGGCCGCGGCGGTCCGTCCGGACGGCCGGCGACAATCGCGGTCCCTCTGTTCTGCCTGGCCTCCTTACCGCGTGTCCGACCATCCTTCCCTTGCCCAACTCCGCAGCGGCGCCCTGCGCGGCAGCACGCGCCTGAGCCTGAACGGCGCCCGGCTCACCGCCTTGCCGCCGGAGATCTTCGACCCGGAGATCGCCGACACGCTGGAGATCCTGGACGTCTCCGGCAATGCGCTGGAGCAGCTGCCCGAGGTCCTGGCCGAGCTGCCGCGCCTGCGCATCGTGTTCGCGTCGAACAACCGCTTCACCGAGCTGCCGGCGGTGCTGGGGCGCTGCCCGCAGCTGGAGATGGTGGGATTCAAGAGCAACCGCATCCGCGAGGTCGACGGCGAGGCGCTACCGGCGCGGCTGCGCTGGCTGATCCTGACCGACAACGCCATCGAGACCCTGCCGCCGGAGCTGGGCCGGCGCCCGCGCCTGCAGAAGCTGGCGCTGGCCGGCAACCGCCTGACGGCCCTGCCCGAGACCATGGCGCACAGCCACGGCCTGGAGCTGCTGCGCATCTCGGCGAATCGGCTGGAGGGGTTGCCCGACTGGCTGCCGGCGTTGCCGCGCCTGGCCTGGCTGGCCTTTGCCGGCAACCCCTTCGCCGAGGCACGCGAGCGCGACGCCCTGGCCGGCACGCCAGTGCCCACCCTACCCTGGCCGGCACTGCATCTGCGGGAGCGGCTCGGCGAGGGCGCCTCCGGCGTGATCCACCGCGCCGAGCATGGGGGCCAGGCGCTGGCGCTGAAGCTCTTCAAGGGCGAGGTCACCAGCGACGGCTGGCCGCGCAGCGAGATGGCGGCCTGGCTGGCGGCCGGCGCGCATCCGAGCCTGATCCCGGTGACGGGCCGCCTCGGCGGCCATCCGACCGGCAGCGAGGGCTTGGTGATGCCCCTGGTCGGCCCGGAGTTCCGCGCGCTGGCCGGCCCGCCCAGCCTGGCCTCCTGCAGCCGCGATGTCTATGCGCCCGAGACCCGTGTTGCGGATGCCGCCACCCTGCGGCGCCTGGCCGGCGGCGTCGCCGCGGCGGTGGCGCAGCTGCACGCGCGCGGCATCAGCCATGGCGATCTCTACGCCCACAACATCCTGCATGCGCCGGACGGCCGGGCCTACCTGGGCGACTTCGGCGCAGCCTCGCTGTTCGCGCCGGGCACGCCGCAGGCCCTGGCGCTGCAACGCGTCGAGGCGCGTGCCTTCGGCTATCTGCTGGAGGAGCTGATCGCGCGCTGCGACGACGATGCGCCGCTGCCGGACGAGATCACGGCGCTGATGCGGGCCTGCCTCGTGGAAACGCCCGCGGACCGGCCGCTGTTTGCGGCGATCGCGCGGGCGCTCGCTTAAGCGGGTCGGGCGCTTACAGCACGACCTTCACCATGGGATGGGTGCTCAGGGTGCGATACAGCTCGTCGAGCTGCTCGCGGCTGGTCGCGGTGACGGTGATCGTCAGGCCCAGATAGTTGCCGGCCTTGCTGGGGCGCTGCTCGATCGTCGCGGCGTCGAAGCCGGGATCGAACTGGCGCGCGACGCTGGCGATCGCCTCGATGAAGCCCTCGACATGGGCGCCCATCACCTTGATCGGGAAGCGCGAGGGGTATTCGATCAGCGATTCTTCGGGGGAGATTTCACGCATGGCTGCTGTGCTTCCTGTCACTCAGATCGATTGCAACTGCTTGGCGCGCTGGTAGGCCTCGAACAGGCGCGCGTAGACCGGGCCGGGCTTGCCGTGCAGCGCGCCATGACCGACCGGCTCGCGATCCAGGGTCGTGACCGGCAGGATCTCCTTGGTCGCCGAGCTGATGATGATCTCGTCGGCGGACAGCACCTCGGCCTCGGTGATCGGCCGCAGGTTGTAGCCGATACCGCAGTCCTCGCACAGCTCGCGCAGCAGCTCGACGCGGATGCCCTCCAGCACCTGCTCGCTCTTGGGCACGCCCAGCAGCGCGCCCTCCTTGACGATCCAGACGTTGGATGAGGCCGCCTCGGTCAGATGGCCGTCGCGGAACATGATGGTCTCCCAGGCCCCGACATCGGCCGAGATCTGCCGCGCCAGCACATTGCCCAGCAGCGACACGCTCTTGATGTCGCCGCGCTCCCAGCGGAAGTCGCGCGCGGTGATGCAGGCCACGCCGTGATGGCGCTCCTCGGGCGTCGGCAGCTTGGCCGGCACCGCATAGGAGAAGGCCGTCGGCTGGCATTCCTTGGGCATCACATGGTTGCGCGGCGCCGGGCCGCGCGTGATCTGGATGTAGACCCACTGATCCTCGGCCGGCAGGTCGGCGATCAGCTGGCGCGCCACCGCCAGCCATTGCTCGCGCCCCAGCGGGTTCGGGATGCGCAGCTTGGCGAGGCTGCGCTCCAGCCGGTCCATGTGCTGCTCGAAGCGGAACAGGCGCCGGCCATAGACCGGGATCATCTCGTAGACACCGTCGCCGAAGATGAAGCCGCGATCCAGCACCGAGATCTTGGCCTCGGCCAGCGGGGCGTAGTCGCCGTTCAGATAACACTGCACGTCGGGCAGGGCATTGGTGATCATGCGAGACCTCCTTGAACTAGCTTAAGCGCGGCGGCTCATTTGATCCACAAGCGGATCGCGTCCCAGGCGCGGCCGAAGATGCCGGCCAGCGGCACGTCCTGCTGCACCACCAGCGGCACCTCGGCCACGGCCACGCCGGTGGTGGTCGTGACCTTCAGGGTGCCGACGCGCTGGCCCTTGGTCAACGGCGCGACCAGCGGGTCGGTGCGCTCGACCTTGGTCTGCAGCTTGCCGCCCTCGCCGCGCGGCACCGCGACGAACACCGGCCCCAGCGCGCCCAGCTTGGCCTCGGGCGCGGCGCCCTTCCAGACCGGCACGGTGGAGACGGCCTGGTCCTTGTCGAACAGGCGTACCGCGTCGAAGGCCGCATAGCCCCAGTTCAGCAGCTTCTGGCTCTCGGTGGCGCGCGCCTCCTTCGAGGCCGTGCCCATCACGACGCTGAGCAGGCGGCGCTTGCCGTTCGGGAACTCGCGCTGCGCGCTGGCCACCAGGCAGTAGCCGGCGGCATCGGTGAAGCCGGTCTTCATGCCGTCGACGCTCGGGTCGCGGCCCAGCAGCAGGTTGCGGTTGTGCTGCTTGATCTTGTTGAAGACGTAGTCGCGCTGCGAGTAGTAGGCGTAGTAGTCGGGGAAGTCGGTGATGATGCGCGAGGCGATCGTCGCCATGTCGCGCGCCGAGCTCTTGTGGCCCGGCTCGGTGATGCCGGTGACGTTCTTGAACTCGGTGTTCTTCAGGCCCCAGGCCTGGGCCTGGCGGTTCATCATCGCGACGAACTGCTCGACCGTGCCGCCCACGCCCTCGGCCAGCGCCACCGAGGCGTCGTTGCCGCTCTGGATGATCATGCCCTTCAGCAGCTCATCGACCTTGGGCGTCATCGTGGTGTCGATGAACATCAGCGAGGGATCGCCCTTGCGCTCGTCCCAGGCGCGCTTGGAGACGGTCAGCGGCTGGTCCAGGGTCAGGCGCTTTTCCTTCAGCGCGTTGAACACGATATAGGCCGTCATCAGCTTGGTCAGCGATGCCGGATCCTGCGGCACATCGGCCTCGCGCTCGGCCAGCACCTTGTTGGCGGTGACGTCCAGCAGCAGATAGTTGCGCGCCGCGATCTCGGGCGGCTGCGGGGCCTGGGCCAGGGTGTTGAAGGCCGCGGTGGCGGCCAGCGCAAAGGCAATCAAACGCTTCATCGGAACGGGGGACCTCAAAAAGGGAAGAAACAAGAAACGATGCGCGGCCGGCCTCAATGCCAGCCGCGCACCACGATGTCCTTGAGCAGCGGCAGCTGCCCGTGGAAGAAATGTCCGACGCCGGGCACCACGGTGACCGGCAGGGCCTGCGGCCGCGCCCAGTCCAGCACGGCGGACAGCGGCACCACATCGTCCACCTCGCCATGCACCACCAGGCTGTCGGCCGGCACCGCGGCCATGTCGAAGCGGCTGGCGGCCGGCCCGATCAGGGCCAGGCGCTCGGGCTTCTCGCCCTCGCTCAGGCGCAGCGCCGCGCGCGAGGCCACATAGCCGCCGAAGGAGAAGCCGCCCAGCGCCAGCGGCAGGCCGGCCTCGCGCTGCGCCGCGATCACGGCCAGCGCATCGTCGACCTCGCCGCGGCCCTCGTCCCACACGCCCTCGGATTTGCCGATGCCGCGAAAGTTGAAGCGCACCGCGCGATAGCCCAGCTGCACGAAGGCGCGCGCCAGGGTCTGCACGACCTTGTTGTCCATCGTGCCACCCTGGGTCGGGTTCGGGTGGCACAGCACCGCGACGCCGCGCGGCACGCGCTCCGCCGCCGGGCGGTCGATCGCGCATTCGATCGCACCGGCCGGGCCGGCGATCAGCAGCTTTTCGGTCTGCGAGTTCATGCGCGGGTCCTCAGCGGCCGATCGCGTCGGGCAGCACCAGGCGCTCGACCACGCGGCCATGCTGCAGATGCTCCTCGACGATCTCGTCGATGTCGCTCTGGTCGACATAGCTGTACCAGACCGCCTCCGGATACACCACCGCGACCGGCCCGCCGGCGCAGCGATCCAGGCAGCCCGACTTGTTGACACGCACGCCGTCCTTGCCGGCCAGGCCCAGCTGCTTGACCCGCGACTTGCAGTGATCGAAGCCGGCCTGCGCTCCATGCTGGGCGCAGGCGTTCTCGCCGTTCTCGCGCTGGTTGAGGCAGAAGAAGATGTGGCGCTGGAAATAGCTCATGGCCGCCATTGTAGGCAGCTCGGGTTTTTACTTATGTATCGCGGTGGGCGAGCAGCGCCAGCAGCCAGGCCAGCACCGCGAAGGGCCAGAGCCAGCCGATCCATTGGGCCAGGCCGTAGAAGCTGATGAAGCGCCCCTGCTCCCAGCCCTGCAGGCTCTGCGCCAGATAGGGATCGCTGGGCGCCTCGCTGACCAGCGCGATCAGCGCGCAGACCGCCACCAGGCCCCAGGCCGCACAGGCGCGGCGCGAGAAGGCGCACAGGATGCAGGCCAGACCCAGGCCCAGCGCCAGCCCCGGCCAGCTGCTGACGGTCAGCCAGGCCCAGGCATGCTGCGGGCCGAAGTTCAGCGCGGTCGACAGCGCGGTGCTCAGCACGCCCAGCGCCGCGGCGCCGAACACCAGGGCCAGGCGCTGCCAGCCCGGCCGCGCCACCGACAGCGCCAGCACGCAGGGCGCCAGCAGGCCCAGCGCGATCGTGATGCCCTCCAGCCCCGGCGGCAGCGGCGGCGCATCGGGCAGCGGCCCCGGCTCCCATTGCAGGGCCCAGGGCGTGTCCTCCAGCGCGCTGGCCGCCAGCTCCTGCAGGCGCGGCAGCACCTGGCCCAGGCCCAGCGGCACCGGCGCCGGGAACAGCAGGCCCATCGGCCACAGGGCCAGCAGCGCCAGCGCACCGGCGCTGTGCGGCACGAACCAATGCTCGCGCCGCGCCTGCCAGCGCGTCAGCCCGCCGGGCAGGTACAGCACCAGGCCCAGCAGCACGCCGGCGGCCGCGCCGCCGGCGTTGAGCAGCCAGTCGACCAGCGAGGGCACGCGCCGCGGCAGGAAATACTGCAGGCTCTCCATCAGGAAGGACAGGGCCGGCGGCAAAGCCAACCCGATCAGCAGCGCCGCGACCAAGCCGCGCCCGCTGCGCACCGCGGCCGCGAACAGCAGCAGGCCCAGCGGCAGATAGCCCAGCAGATTGGCCTGCACGTCGAAGCCGCCCCAGTACTTGGGCCAGGGCAGGCCGACCAGGTCGCGCGCGCTCAGGCCGGGCGGCCAGGTCCAGGGTCCGAAGGGATAGAGGCTCGCATAGACCACCAGCACCGCGTAGGCCCAGGCCAGCAGGGTGGCCGAACTGCGCCGCGGCGGCAGGCGGGACGGCAGCCAGCCCATCGTCAGAAGGGCTTGACCACCACCAGGATCACGATGGCCGCGAAGCCCAGCACCGAGACCTCGTTGAAGACGCGGAACCAGCGCTCGCTGCGCTTGTTGGCGATCTGTTCGAAGCGGCGCAGCAGGGTGCGGCAGTAGTGGTGATAGCCGATCGCCAGCAGCACCAGGCTCAGCTTCGCATGCATCCAGCCATTGCCCGGGCCGCGGCCGATGCCGAAGTACAGCCACAGCACCACCCCCAACAGCAGGGCCGGGATCATCAACAGGGTGGCGAAGCGGTACAGGCGCAGCGCCATCAGCAGCAGGCGTTCGCGTTCGGCGTGGCTGTCGCCCGGCACCTGGGCCAGGTTGACGAAGATGCGGGGCAGATAGAACAGGCCAGCAAACCAGGCCGCGACGAAGACGATGTGGAGGGCTTTGATCCAGAGCATCGGCTCATCATAAGGCGCGGGGCATGATGCCGGCTTCGCGCTCCCACGCTGGCCGCACAGGGCTCACCCGGGCAAAAAAAACCCCGGCTCGAAGCCGGGGTTGGAAAGCCTTTTCGCTGTCATCACGTCAAGGCTCCTGCTCAGGGAGGAAAAGCAGGGAATGACGACCTTGCGGCTATCATTCGGGAACAAGTTTAACAGAGGGCTCTCGGCCGCGTCTCTACGGGATGTTGCGTAGAGTGAGCAGATTGGCACGATCCTCGGCCCAACCCCCTCATTCTCGGAGTGTCCCCTTGTCGTCCTCCCGCGCCTTCGCGCTGCCCGCGCCCTTCCCCACCAGCCGTCCCCGCCGCCTGCGCCGCGATGCCTTCAGTCGAGCCCTGGTGCGCGAACATGCGCTCGGCACCGACGACCTGATCCTGCCGGTGTTCGTGCACGAGGGCGTCGACAAGATCGAGCCGATCCCCTCGATGCCCGGCGTCGCGCGCCTGAGCCTGGACCGGTTGCTGGCGGTGGCCGAAGAATGCGTCTCACTGGGCATCCCGGTGCTGGCGCTGTTCCCGGCGATCGATCCGGCGCTGAAGACGCCCGACGGCAAGGAAGCCACCAATCCCGACGGCCTGATCCCGCGCGTGGTGCGTGCGCTGAAAGAAAATTTCCCGCAGCTGGGCATCCTGACCGACGTGGCGCTGGACCCCTACACCAGCCATGGCCAGGACGGCGTGCTGGACGAGCGGGGTTACATCCTGAACGACCGTACCGTCGAGATCCTGACGCAGCAGGCCCTGGTCCAGGCCCGCGCCGGCGTCGACATCGTCGCGCCCAGCGACATGATGGACGGCCGCGTCGGCGCGATCCGCCAGGCGCTGGAGGCCGACGGCCACATCCACACCCGCATCATGGCCTACAGCGCCAAGTACGCCAGCGCCTTCTACGGCCCCTTCCGCGACGCGGTGGGCTCGAAGACCAATCTGGGCAAGGCCGACAAGAAGACCTATCAGATGGACCCTGGCAACAGCGACGAGGCGCTGCGCGAGGTCGCGCTGGACCTGGCCGAGGGCGCGGACATGGTGATGGTCAAACCCGGCATGCCCTACCTGGACATCGTGCGGCGCGTGAAGGAGGAGTTCCGCGTGCCGACCTTCGCCTACCAGGTCAGCGGCGAGTACGCGATGCTGAAGGCCGCGGCCGCGAACGGCTGGCTGGACCATGACGCGGTGATGCTGGAATCGCTGCTGGCCTTCAAGCGCGCCGGGGCCGATGGCGTGCTGACCTACTTCGCGCTGGACGCGGCACGCCTGCTCAAGAAGGGCTGATGCGCATCTTCCACATCCAGGGCGAGCGCTTCACCGAGCTGCAGACCCTGCCGGAGCGCTTGCCCGAGCAGGGCTTTCTGTGGGTGGGCTACGGGCGGCGCGAGTTCGAGACCCAGGTCGCCGCGGTGCAGGCGGCGCTGCAGGCCTGGACCGGCGGCCAGCTGGTGGACCTGCATGTCTCCGACCTGCTGAACAACCAGCTGCCCTCGCATTACGACTACACCTCCTGGTACGACCTGCTGGTGTTCCGTCGCCTGGCGGCCGCGCCCGGCAGCGAGCAGCTGTTCCTGGACGAGAGCCATGGCACCCTGGCCTCGGCGCAGCGCGCGCTGAAGGCGATCGACACCAGCCCGGTCGGCTTCGCGGTGTTCGACCGCGTGCTGCTGAGCGTGCACCCGACCGACTGCCTGGTGCGCGACTATTTTGCCGACCGCCTGGGCAAGCTGGCCCAGGGCGCGGCCGATTTCCGCGGCAGCGCGCGGCTGCCGACCAGCCCGGCCGAGCTGGTGCTGCGCATGGTCAACCACATGGTGGACAGCTATCTGGAGCTGCGCCGCCTGCTGAGCCGGCACCTGAACACCCTGCAGCAGGCGCTGCTGGCGCCGCACAGCCGCTTCACCGAATGGACCGTGCTGATGGACTCGCGCAATGCCCTGCATTGGCTGGAGGACACCTGCGAGGACCAGCGCAGCGCGGTGCAGGAATGGATCGATGCGCTGGACGACCTGCCGCCCTCCGCCAACGCCCAGCAGCAGCGTGAGCGCGAACTGCTGCGGGTGCGCTCGCGCGACGTACTGGAGCATGTGGAGCGGGTGCTGACCCATGTGCGGCGGCTCGAGTCCTCGGCCGAATCCGCGGTGCAGATGCATTTCTCGGCGCTGGGCCATCGCACCAACAGCATCATGCGCACCCTGACGGTGCTGACCGCGATCTTCCTGCCGCTGAACCTGATCACCGGCATCTTCGGCATGAACTTCGACGCGCTGCCGCTGATCCACAGCGCCCGCGGCTTCTGGATCGCCTTCGGGCTGATGGCCCTGGTTGGCCTCGGGCTGGGCGCCTTCTTCTGGCGCAAGCGTTATCTAGGCACTCAACGCTGATAGGGATCGGCGAAGCCGAGCCCCCGCAGGATCTCGCTCTCGCGCGCCTCCATGCACTCGGCCTCGTCGTCCTCTTCGTGGTCGTAGCCCTGCGCATGCAGGGTGCCATGCACCAGCATATGGGCGTAATGGTCGGCGATGGCGATGCCCATCTCCTTCGCTTCGCGCTCGACCACCTCGGCGCAGATCACCAGGTCCGCGCCGACCACCGGCTCGTGGCTGTAGTCGAAGGTCAGCACATTGGTGGCGTAGTCCTTGCCGCGGAACTCGTGATTGAGCTGGCGGCCCTCCTCGGCATCGACGATGCGCACCGCGATCTCGCCGGGCAGCTCCAGCGCCGCGCGGATCCAGCGCTGCACCTTGTGGCGCGGCAGCAGGGCCTTGTGGCGCGGGTCAGCGAACTGCAGCGACAGGCTCAGCTCGGGCCGGCTCATGGCTGCTGCTCCGCCGCCTTCTTCTTGGCCTGCTTCTCGTAGGCATCGACGATGCGCGCCACCAGCGGATGGCGCACCACGTCGGCGCTGGTGAAGCGGGTCATCGCGATGCCCTTGACCCGGGCCAGCACGCGCTCGGCGTCGACCAGGCCGCTGGTCATGCCCTTGGGCAGGTCGATCTGACTGGTATCGCCGGTGACCACGCATTTGCTGCCGAAGCCGATGCGGGTCAGGAACATCTTCATCTGCTCGGGCGTGGTGTTCTGCGCCTCGTCCAGGATCACGAAGGCATGGTTCAGGGTGCGGCCGCGCATGAAGGCCAGCGGCGCGATTTCCAGCAGGCCCTTCTCGAAGGCCTTGGTGACGCGGTCGAAGCCCATCAGGTCGTAGAGCGCGTCGTAGAGCGGGCGCAGATAGGGGTCAACCTTCTGCGTCAGGTCGCCGGGCAGGAAGCCCAGGCGCTCGCCGGCCTCGACCGCGGGGCGGGTCAGGATGATGCGCTGCACCGTCGAGCGCTCCAGCGCATCCACCGCGCAGGCCACCGCCAGGAAGGTCTTGCCGGTACCGGCCGGACCGATGCCGAAGGTGATGTCGTGGTTCAGGATATAGCGCAGGTAGTCGTGCTGGTTGGTCGTGCGGCCGGCCAGGTCGGCGCGGCGGGTGCGCAGCACCACCTCCTGCGTGCCGGCGACGGCGGGCTTGCCGGCGGCCGGTTTGGCGGCCGCGCCCAGGTCCGCCAGCGCCTCGGCGATCGCCAGCTGCAGGGTCTCGGGCGGGATGCTGCGCCGCGCGCGCTCGTACAGCGCCGCCAGCAAGGCCTGACCCCGCTCGGCCGCGGCCTTCGGCCCCTCGATGCGGAACTGCTCGTGGCGGCGCGTGATGCGCAGGCCCAGCGCGGTCTCGATCTGGCGCAGATGCTCGTCCAGCGCGCCGCACAGATGCGCCAGGCGGTGGTTGTCGATCGGGGTGAATTGCTGTCGGAGTATCAAGTCGGGATCTCGCGGTCGGACGAAGCGGGGACGTCCATTGTCGCCGGTACATGCCCCAGGCCGCCACGCCCGGGCTTCCTGCACAATCGCGCCCCATGCAAAGCACAAGCCTTCCCCTGCTGCTCAGCGCAATGCTGGTCCCGATGGGCCTGCTGCTGGGCCTGCTGGCCGAGCGCCACGCCCGTGAACGCCACTGGGGCTGGCTGGCCGCGGCCATGGGCATCTGGGCGCTGCGCAGCTTCCTGGGCGAACTGCCCGGGCTGCCGCAGGCCCTGCTGCAGCCGGCGCTGCTGCCCTGGGCCGCCGCCGCGATGATCATCTATCTGCAGCGCAGCATGGGCGCGCGCCAGCCCTGGCTCTACTGGGCCCTGCCGCTGCAGGCGCTGCTGCTGCCGGCCAGCCTGCTGCTGCTGCCCGAGCTGGCGCCGCGCCTGAGCCAGGCCTGGAGCGCGCTGCTGGCGCTGGAGCTGCTGGCCGCGATCGCGCAGCGCCTGCGCAACCCCGGCCTGCTGCTGGACGATGGCCCCGCCACGCCGCTGCTGATCGCCGGCGGCGTGGCGCTGCTGGCCGAGCTGGGGCCCTGGCCGGTGCTGGCCTATGCGCTGCCGCCGTTGTGGCTGGTGCTGGGCCTGCAGCTGGTGCTGGGCATCACCCGCGCGCGCGACGCGGCCGAGCGCCGCCAGCTGGAGCTGGAGCAACATGTGCAGGCCAAGGTGGCCGACATCGAACGCAACTACAGCGAGATGGCCGAACAGAAGCTGGAGCAGGTGACCGAGCGCGAGCGCAAGCGCATCGCCGCCGACCTGCACGACGACCTCGGCGCCAAACTGCTGACCATCGTCCACACCAGCGAATCGGACCGCATCTCGACCCTGGCGCGCGAGGCGCTGGAGGAGATGCGCCTGTCGGTGCGCGGCCTGACCGGCAAGCCGGTGCAGCTGCTGGACGCCCTGGGCGACTGGCGCGCCGAGGTGGTGTCGCGCCTGGGCCAGGCCAACATCCTGGCCGAGTGGAAGGCGCCGGCCGAGGACGTGGTGCACACCCTGCCGGCGCGCGCCTATGTGCAGACCACGCGCATCTTCCGCGAGGCGGTCAGCAACATCATCAAGCACAGCGGCGCCACCCATTGCACCGTCAGCTGCACCGTGCAGGAGGGCGACTTCCTGGTGGTGATCCAGGACAATGGCCAGGGCATCTCGACCGAGCTGGACGGGCGCCTGGACAAGGGCCATGGCATGGCCAGCATGAAATCGCGCGCCAAGCAGATGCATGGCCAATGCCTGGTCGAATCCGGGCCGGGCTGGGGAACCGTGATCCGTCTCACGATTCCACTCTGAACATGAGGCCGGCGCGCTGCAGTCATTGGCAAGCGCGCCGATAAAAGCTAAGTTGCAAGCATCGGGCCGCCGCCCGCCTGCGGGAAGGAAGCACAAGACATGAACCATATCCTCTTGCTCGAAGACATCCCCGAGATCCGCGCCTGGCTCAAGGCCCTGGTCAAGCAGATCTTCGCGAATGCCCAGATCACCGAATGCTCGCGCGTGCAGGACGCGCTGAAGCAGGTGCAGACCCAGCGCTTCACCCTGGCGCTGCTGGACCTGGGCCTGCCCGACGGCTCCGGCGTCGAGGTGGTGACCGCGCTGCGCGAGCAGCAGCCCGAGGTGCAGTCGGTCATCGTCACGATCCACGACGACGACGAGCACCTGTTCCCCGCGCTGCAAGCCGGCGCCTTCGGCTATCTGCTGAAGGAGCAGTCGCGCGAGCTGCTCGTCGAGCAGTTGCAGCGCATCAGCCAGGGCGAACCGCCGCTGTCGCCCTCGATCGCCCGCAAGGTGATCGCCTATTTCACCGCGCAGAGCCGCCCGCAGGCCGCCGCGCTGTTGCACGAGGTCTCGCTGACCGACCGCGAGACCGAGGTGCTGCTGCGCGTCGCCAAGGGCTTCACCCTGCCGGAGATCGGCGTGCAACTGGGCCTGTCGCGCCACACGATCGCCGACTATGTGAAACAGATCTATCGCAAGCTCAATGTGAGTTCGCGCGCCGAAGCCGCTCTCGAAGCCCAGCGATTGGGACTGTTCGGCCGCAACTGAGCGCGCCGGCGGCGCGCCTCGGCAAAATACTGGACGAATACCCAGCCGGCCCGCGCCAAACGCGGATAATCCGCGGCCATGATCGGCAAGCTCACCGGCGTCATCGCGGAAAAAACGCCCCCGCAGGTTCTCATCGATGTGCAGGGCGTCGGCTACGAGCTCGACGTGCCGATGAGCACCTTCTTCAACCTGCCGGGCCTGGGCGAGCGCACCAGCCTGCTGACGCATCTGAGCATCCGCGAAGATGCCCATGTGCTGTTCGGCTTCCTGACCGCCGAGGAGCGCAGCACCTTTCGCCTGCTGATCAAGATCAGCGGCGTCGGCCCGAAGATGGCGCTGTCGCTGCTGTCGGGCCTGTCGGTGGCCGAGCTGTCCCAGGCCGTCTCCAAGCAGGAGGCTGGTCGCCTGGTCAAGGTGCCGGGCATCGGCAAGAAAACCGCCGAGCGACTGCTGCTGGAGCTCAAGGGCAAGCTGGGGCCGGATCTGGCCCTGCCGGCGGCCGTGGCCAACGATGCGCAGGCCGACATCCTGCAGGCCCTGGTCGCGCTGGGCTATAGCGAGAAGGAAGCCGGCGCGGCGCTGAAGGCGCTGCCGCCCGATGTGGGCGTCAGCGAAGGCATCAAGCTGGCCATGAAGAAGCTGTCATGAGCATCCAAACCGACGACTTCAGCCCGGCGCCGCAGCAGCGCGTCATCAGCGCCGTCGCCACCTCGCCCAACGAGGAGGCGATCGAACGCGCGCTGCGGCCCAAGCTGCTGGACGAGTATGTCGGCCAGGGCAAGGCGCGCGAGCAGCTGGAGATCTTCATCGGCGCGGCGCGCAAGCGCAACGAGGCGCTGGACCATGTGCTGCTGTTCGGCCCGCCGGGCCTGGGCAAGACCACGCTGAGCCACATCATCGCGGCCGAGCTGGGCGTCAATCTGCGCCAGACCTCCGGGCCGGTGCTGGAAAAGCCCAAGGATCTGGCGGCGATCCTGACCAACCTCGAGAAGAACGATGTGCTCTTCATCGACGAGATCCACCGCCTCTCCCCGGTCGTCGAGGAAATCCTCTATCCCGCGCTGGAGGACTATCAGATCGACATCATGATCGGCGAGGGCCCGGCCGCGCGCTCGATCAAGCTGGACCTACAGCCCTTCACCCTGGTCGGCGCGACGACGCGTGCCGGCATGCTGACCAACCCGCTGCGCGACCGCTTCGGCATCGTCGCGCGGCTGGAGTTCTATACCGCCGAGGAACTGCAGCGCATCGTCACCCGCTCCGCCGGCCTGCTGAATGCACCGATCGACCCGGAGGGCGCGCTTGAGGTGGCGCGCCGTTCACGCGGCACGCCGCGTATCGCGAACCGGCTGCTGCGCCGTGTGCGCGACTACGCCGATGTGAAGGGGGATGGCCGCATCACCAAGGCGATCGCCGACAAGGCACTGGCGATGCTCGATGTCGACCCGCAGGGCTTCGACCTGATGGACCGCAAGCTGCTGGAGGCGGTGGTGCACCGCTTCGACGGCGGCCCGGTCGGCCTGGACAATGTCGCCGCGGCGATCGGCGAGGAGAGCGGCACGATCGAGGATGTGATCGAGCCCTACCTGATTCAGCAGGGCTATCTGCAGCGCACCCCGCGCGGTCGCATCGCGACCCTGGCGGCCTTCCGCCATCTGGGCGTGGCGCCGCCGAAGACGGCCGGGCAGTTGTTCGACGAGTAAGCGAACAAACCCGATCGACCATGAAAAAAGCGACCCGAAGGTCGCTTTTCTTTCATCCGATCCGGGGATCAGAAGTTGTGGCGGATGCCAGCGGCCAGGGAGTTGAAATCCTTGGTGTTCAGCTTGGCGTTCACGTCGGTGTAGTACGCGTACACCTTGGTGCGCTTGCTCAGGTTGTAGTTGTAGCCCAGAGTGAACTGGGTGGTCTTGCCTTGGCCTGCGAAATCGGCACGGCCTTGGGTGCCGCCGACGTTCACGTGGAACTCCGACTGGCCCAGGACATACATGCCCGACACGCGATAGTTGTTGCGCTTGTCATTGCCGATGTCGACGCGCTGGTAGTAGCCGCCGAAGGTGAAGGCACCCAGCTCATACAGGCCGCGGACGGCGAACTGGTTGGCATCGCCTTCCTTGCTGTAGCCAGCACCCAGGTGCAGCGGGCCGCCATCGTAGTTGGCTGCCAGGTCGTAAGCCTTTTTCACGCCGGGTTGGCCTTCGCCGGCCGACACCGAGGCGCTGCCGCTGAAGCCGTTGTAGTTCGGCGTGAAGTAGCCGATCTTGTTGGTCTTGCGGAAGGGGCCGCCGTACAGCTTGTCTTCCGACGAGCCGGTGTCGTGGTTGTGCATGCTGACGTAGTCAGCGGTGGCGAAGTAGGACTCGGGGGTGAAGTTACCCAGACGCACGGCACCGAAGGAACCGGCCAGTTGCACCCAGGACTCACGGCCCCAGAAGTTCTTGGTGTCGGCGCTACCGTCATCGGAGCCCAGGCCGCTTTCCAGCATGAACGAAGCCTTCAGGCCGCCACCCAGGTCTTCCGCGCCCTTCAGGCCGAAACGCGAAGCGTTGTTGGCCACGACCACCTTGCGGTCCTGGTTGCCAACCTTCTGGCTTTCCACGGTGGTGTTGATACGGCCGTAGAGGGTCACCGAGCTTTGCGCGAAAGCCGAAGCCGACACAGCGGCCAGGGCAGCGACGAGAGCAATCTTTTTCATCATTTGCCTTTGAGAGTTGAGGAAGGAGCCAGGGTCCATGTCCCTGGTCTTGTTCGCTGATGTGGGCGCAGTATAGAAGTCCTAGGGTTTGACCGAATGGGGTCCGACGTTAATTCGCAACAGTCCTATGTTAAGAAGTGAAGGGTGCGGATCCGCACTTGCCAGCGCCCCCTTCTTGCTATCCGGACCGTCCCCAAAACCCTTTCAGGCCGCGCTCTCGTCCAGGCTCAGGCCTTCCAGATGCAGGTCGTCGTTCCAGCCGACGACGCTGAAGCCGGCCGGGGTGTAGAGCAGCCGATTGATGGTTGCGTTGCCCAGGGTCCAGCTGCGCGGCGCCTGCAGTTCCAGGCGCCGGCCGGCGCGGTAGAGGCAGTCCATCACCCCGCCATGGGCCACGACGACCAGGGTCTTGCCGGGGTTGTCGCGGGCCAGGCGCTCGACGGTGCCGACCGCCCGCGCATAGAAGTCCTGCAGCGCCTCGCCGCCCTCGGCCGCGAACTCCGGATCGCGGCGGCGCCAGCGCTGGCTCTGCTCGGGCCATTGCGTCTCGATCTCGCTCCAGGTCAGCCCTTCGAAGCGGCCGAAGCCGCGCTCGCGCAGGCCCGGCTCGGCCAGCGGCACCAGCCCGGCGACGGCGGCCACCGCCTCGGCGGTCTGCCAGGCGCGCACCAGGTCGCTGGAATAGATGACGTCGATCGCCTCGCCCGCCAGGGCCTGGCCGAGCCGCCGCGCCTGGGCCAGGCCCAGTTCGCTCAGGGGGATGTCGGTATGCCCCTGGATGCGGCTGGCGCGGTTCCAGGTGGTTTCGCCATGGCGGATCGCCAGGATGGTGGTGACGCTGTCCAGACCCATCAATTGCCCCAGAGCAAGTCATGCCCGCCGCGCAGCGCGCTGCGCATCAGCTCCAGCAGGGGCCAGGCGCGCTGGCGCAGGGTGATGCCCTGACGCCGCGGCGCCGGTTCGCCCGCAGCCTCGGCGTCGGCCTGCAGGCGCGCGAAGGTGGCCTCGTCCTCGGCCACCGCCTGTTCCAGCGCGGAGATCGCGCCGGCCAGTTGAGCCTGGGTAACGATGCCCTGCGGCGCCGGTTCCTTGCCGATCAGGCGCAGGATCTGCTCGCCGGTCGCGCCGAGCATGATCACATCGGCGCTGTCCTTGGATCTGAACTTGTACATCACGGCCATCACCTCTTTGCTCGATACCGGCGCCATTGTGCCGGCAGCGGAGGCGGCGCCCTGCGCTCGGCCGTTCAGGCCGCCTTGCCGCGCACCAGGCGCACCGGCGAGATCGCCGGCCGGGGCGGCGGCAGCTGCGGCTGCCAGACCTTGTCCTCGAAGGCGCGGATCTCCAGCGCCGGCGCGAACAGGAAGCCCTGGAATTCATGGCAGCCGGCGCGCGCCAGGAAGTCGCGCTGCGCCTCGGTCTCCACGCCCTCGGCGATCACCAGCAGGCGCAGCGCCCGGCCCATCTGGATCACCGCATTGACGATGCCGGCATCGCTCTCGTCGGCCGGCAGGCCCTTGACGAAGCTCCGGTCGATCTTCAGGCGCTGGATCGGGAAGCGCTTCAGATAGCCGAGGCTGGAATAGCCGGTGCCGAAGTCGTCGATCGACATGCACACGCCCAGCTCGGACAGGGCCTGCAGCCGGTGCAGCGCCTCCTCGGCGTCGCGCAGCAGGATCGATTCGGTCAGCTCCAGCTCCAGCAGCGAGGGCGGCAGGCCCGCCGCCTTCAGGATCTGGGCCACGTTGTCGACGAACTGGCTCTGCTGGAACTGCAGCGCCGAGACATTCACCGCCACCTGCATGCGCCGGCCCTGGCGCAGCCAATCGGCCGCCTGCTGCACCGCCTGGCGCAGCACCCAGTCGCCGATCGCGACGATGAAGCCGCTCTCCTCCGCGACCGGGATGAACTCGGCCGGCGAGATCTCGCCGCGCAGCGGGTCGCGCCAGCGCAGCAGCGCCTCGGCGCCGATCACCCGGCCGCTGCCCAGGTCCACCTGGGGCTGGTAATGCAGGCGGAACTGGCCTTCCAGCAGGGCCTGGCGCATCGCATGGTCCAGGCGCATGCGCGACAGCAGGTCCACGTCCTTGCGCGGCTGGTGGAAGCGGAAGGTGCCGCGGCCGCTTTCCTTGACCCAGTGCATCGCCCGCTCGGCGCTGGCCATCAGCTCGTCCGCGCCCGCGCCGTCGCTGGGGAACAGCGCGATGCCGATCGAGCAGGTGACGGTGAAGCTCAGGGTGTCGAAGCTGAAGGGCCGGGCCATCGCCTCCTGCACGCGCCTGGCGGCATGCTCGGCGCCGCGCGCATCGGCCTGGTGGATCAGCAGCGCGAACTCGTCGCCGCCCAGGCGCGCCACCGTGTCCACCTCGCGCAGGCATTCCTTCAGACGCTGCGCCACTTCCTTCAGCACCCGGTCGCCATAGGAATGGCCCAGGGTGTCGTTGATCTGCTTGAAGCGGTCCAGGTCGACATTCAGCAGCGCGAAGGCGCTGTTCTCGCGGCGCGCCATCGCCTGCGCATAGTCGACCCGCTCGGCCAGCGCGCGGCGGTTTGGCAGGCCGGTCAGCATGTCGGTATGCGACAGCTCCTCGATGCGTTGGCTGGCGGCCAGCTTCTCGCTCAGGTCGCGGAAGGAATAGACCCGGCCGATCGGCCGGCCGCGGCTCCATTGCGGCAGCGAGACCCGCTCCAGCACGCGCCCGTCCAGCAGCTTGATGATGTCGCTGGTCTGCAGCAGCGGCGCCTCCTGGATCGCGGCCAGGCGCATCGCATAGGCCGCGCCGTCCACGACGCTGCGCCGCATCCAGGCCTGCACCGCCTCGTCGTTGCGCTCCAGCAGCAGATCCTCGGGCAGACCCCACAGCGAGGCGAAGCGCTGGTTGAAGCTGCGCATGCGCCCGGCCAGGTCGGAGACCAGGATGCCGTCGGCGGTCGATTCCAGGGTGGCCTTCAGCTCGGCCAGCAGCGATTCGCGCTCCTCGTCATGCTGGCGCTGACGGCTCTGGTCGCGCATCGAGACCAGCCAGACGCCGTCGCCGTCGGGCAGCGCGACATGGCTGATGCGGCGCGCCACCCATAGCATCTGGCCATCGGCGCGGCGCAGCATGGTGTCGGTGAACAGGCCATCGCGCGAGCCGGCGCCGGCCTCCATCCAGAACAGCACATCCTCGGCGGTACTGGCCAGCGATTCCATGCTGGCGCCGATCAGCCGCTCCGGCGTCAGACCCAGCAGCTGCGTCGCCGCGCCATTGACGGCCAGCACGCACAGGGTGCGCGCATCCACCAGCCAGACCGCCTCCTGCAGCCCTTCGAGCAGGGCCTGGTAGCGCGTCGCGACCGGGAAGGTGGAGGTACTGCCGATGGCGGCGGGCTTCACGCCGCCATCTCCCCGAGCGGCGCCGCGGCGCTTTCGAAGAAGTAGGCGACGCGGGTGCGCGGACTCAGATAGTCCAGCGAGGCGCGCGGCAGCAGGTTCGGCTTCAGGCTGCGGCGGATGCCCAGGTCGGGATGCTCTTCCAAGTTCAGGATCAGCGCCTCGTCGCGCGGCACCTTGGTGTCATGCACCATCACCTTGGGCTTGAGCGGGCGCGAGGAGTTGACCGCCACCACCAGCGCGTAGCGGTCGTCGGTCAGCTGCACCGCCGAGCCAGGCGGGTAGACACCCATCATGCGGATGAAGGCATTCAGCATGGTCGCGTCGAAGCGGTTGCGCCCCTGGGCGAACATCAGCGACAGGGCCTCGTGCGGCGTCATCGCCTTGGAGGCCAACAGCGGGTTGCACAGCCCGTCGAAACGGTTCACCAGCGCGACGATGCGCGAGGCCGCGCTCATCCGGTCCACATTGATGCGCTGCGGGAAACCGCTGCCATCGGCGTTCTCGTGGTGCTGGGCGATCACCAGCAGCGGCCCGGGCGCCAGGCCCATGCCCTGGGCCAGCGCCACGCCCTTCTGCACATGCTGCTGGTAGAGCTGGGTCTCGGCCATCGTGAAGCTGTCGTCGCGGTTGCGCACGCGCGCCGGCAGCTCGGTCTTGCCGATGTCGTGCAGCAGCGCACCGACGCCCAGGTCCATCATCTCGTCGCGCCCCAGGCCGAAGGCCCGGCCCAGCAGCAACGAGATGATCGAGACGTTCAGCGCATGGGCGGTGCTGCGGTCGCCCGCCCCCTCGTTGAGCAGGCGGATGTTGAGGTCACCCTCGATCAGCATCTTGTCCAGCAGCGCGGAGGTCAGCGCGATCGACTGGTCACGCGAATTCACCGGCTCGCGCGGCAGCAGGTCCATCAGCTCGCGGAAAGCGCTGGCGGCCTCGCCGTACTGGCGCTCGCACAGGGCCAGCGCCTCGCGCTGCGCGGCGAGCGCGCGCTTGTGGGCCTCGCGGGCCAGTTGCTCCGGCGTCAGCGCGGTCGGCACTTCGATCACCTCGGCCGCGGGGGCGCCCGGCAGCGGCGCGGCGTCCAGCTGCAGATCGCTGCGGCCCGGGCTCCAGCGCACCTGCTTCAGGCCGAGCCGCCGCAGCACCAGCAATTGATCCTCCGAACTCAGCTTGAAACTGCTGAGCGGAAAGGGATGCGACATCCAGCCCAGATCCAGGTGGATGAACATTCCCACCTTCAGCTGGCCCACATCGATCAAAGGATCTGCAGTTCTGTCCTTCATTGTTTTCCTACGCCCTTTTTTGAGGCGCCCTCGGCAGCAGCATCGGCACGATCGCTGCGTAACTTAAGTAAAACAGCCCTTGTAGAAATTTGCGCATTGATACAACTACTTTCATGTGCGAATTGTCACGGGATTGGCTTGACCGCCGATGAAGGTCGCCCGTAGCATGTTCTTTTTCAGAACTCAAGTTCTATATTTGAACAGTTCACTATGATCGACAAACAGCTCGACAGCCCCGCCGCCGCGCTGCGCGATGTGCCCGACGGTGCCACGGTGATGATCGGCGGCTTCGGCACCGCGGGCCTGCCGGACGAGCTGATCCGGGCCCTGCTGAACCAGGGTGCCCGCGAGCTGGTCGTGGTGAACAACAACGCCGGCAATGGCGACACCGGCCTGGCGGCCCTGCTGGCCGCCGGGCGGGTGCGTAAGATCATCTGCAGCTTTCCGCGCCAGGCCGATTCGCATCATTTCGATGCCTTATATAGAAGCGGCAGGATCGAGTTGGAGCTGGTGCCGCAGGGCAATCTGGCCGAGCGCATCCGCGCCGCCGGCGCCGGCATCGGCGCCTTCTTCACGCCGACCGGCTATGGCACCGCGTTGGCCGAGGGCAAGGAGACCCGCATCATCGACGGCCGCGGCCAGGTGCTGGAGTACCCAATCCATGCCGACTTCGCGCTGATCAAGGCCGAGTGCGGCGACCGCTGGGGCAATCTGAGCTACCGGATGACCGCCCGCAACTTCGGCCCCATCATGGCGATGGCCGCCAAGACCACGGTGGCCAGCGTGCACGAGCTGCTGCCGCTGGGCGGGCTGGACCCTGAGCAGATCGTCACGCCGGGCATCTTCGTGCAACGGCTGGTGAAGATCGAACGCCGAACCACCAGCGGCGGCGGTTTTTTCAGCAACAAGCCGGGAGCCTGACGATGAGCAGCACGACGACCCACGGCCGATGGACCCGCGAGCAGATGGCCGCGCGCGTCGCCCGGGACATTCCCGAGGGCGCGGTGGTCAACCTGGGCATCGGCCTGCCGACCCTGGTCGCGGCCCAGATCCCGGCCGGGCGCGAGGTGATCCTGCACAGCGAGAACGGCGTGCTGGGCATGGGCCCACCGCCGCCGGCCGGGCAGGAGGATTACGACCTGATCAATGCCGGCAAGCAGCCGGTGACCCTGCGCCCCGGCGCGGCCTTCTTCCACCATGCCGACAGCTTCGCGATGATGCGCGGCGGCCATCTGGACATCTGCGTGCTGGGCGCCTTCCAGGTCTCGGTGCGCGGCGATCTGGCCAACTGGCATACCGGCGCGCCCGACGCGATCCCCGCGGTCGGCGGTGCGATGGACCTGGCGATCGGCGCCAAGCAGACCTTCGTGATGATGGAGCTGCTGGGCAAGGACGGCAGCAGCAAGATCGTCGCCGACTGCAGCTATCCGCTGACCGCGCCGCGCTGCGTCGGCCGCATCTATACCGACCTCGCGGTGTTTGAGATCACCCCCGCCGGCCTGCGGGTGCTGGACCGGGTCGACGGCCTGGACCTGGCCGCCCTCGAACGCCTGACCGGCCAGTCGCTGCTGGCCGCCCACGACTGAATCAATTCCACAAACCATCACGGAGACCCTTCCATGAGCCAAGCCTTCATCTGCGACGCGCTGCGCACCCCCTTCGGCCGCTACGGCGGCGCCCTGTCCTCGGTGCGTGCCGACGACCTGGGCGCGATCCCGCTGCGCGCGCTGATGGCGCGCCATACCAAGGTCGACTGGGAGGCCGTCGACGACGTGCTGTACGGCTGCGCCAACCAGGCCGGCGAGGACAACCGCAACGTCGCCCGCATGGCCGCGCTGCTGGCCGGTCTGCCGATCGCGGTGCCGGGCGCGACGCTCAACCGCCTGTGCGGCTCGGGCATGGACGCGATCGGCAGCGCCGCCCGCGCGATCCGCGCCGGCGAGGCCCAGCTGATGATCGCCGGCGGCGTCGAGAGCATGAGCCGCGCCCCCTTCGTGATGCCGAAGGCCGACAGCGCCTTCTCGCGCGCCAACGCAGTCTATGACACGACGATCGGCTGGCGCTTCATCAACAAGCTGATGAAGGAACAGTACGGCGTCGACTCGATGCCGGAGACCGCCGAGAACGTCGCCGCCGACTTCAAGATCGAGCGCGCAGCCCAGGACCGCATGGCCCTGGCCAGCCAGCTGAAGGCGGTGGCCGCGCAGCAGGCCGGCTTCTTCGACGCCGAGATCACGCCGGTGACGATCGCCCAGAAGAAGGGCGAGGCTATCGTGGTCGCGAAGGACGAGCACCCGCGCGAAACCAGCCTGGAAGCGCTGGCCCGGCTGAAGGGTGTCGTCAGGCCGGACGGCTCGGTCACCGCCGGCAATGCCTCCGGCGTCAACGACGGCGCCTGCGCGCTGATCCTGGCCGGCGAGGCCGCGGCCGCGCGCCATGGCCTGACGCCGCGCGCCCGCGTGGTCGGCATGGCCACCGCCGGCGTCGCGCCGCGCATCATGGGCATCGGCCCGGCCCCCGCCACCCGCAAGGTGCTGGCCCAGACCGGACTGACGCTGGCGCAGATGGACGTGATCGAGCTCAACGAGGCCTTCGCGGCCCAGGGCCTGGCGGTGCTGCGCGAGCTCGGACTGGCCGACGACGATGCCCGCGTCAATCCGAACGGCGGCGCGATCGCGCTGGGCCATCCGCTGGGCGCCAGCGGCGCGCGCCTGGTCACGACGGCCGTCAATCAGCTACACCGCAGCGGCGGCCGCTATGCGCTGTGCACCATGTGTATCGGCGTGGGCCAGGGCATTGCGCTGATCGTCGAACGGGTCTGAGGCCAGCCAGGCCGCTATTGCACCACAACGGTGCAATAGCGGCCTGGCCTATGACAAAAACTCAGTGTTCACTGAGTTTTTGTCATCGTAAAGCCGGCGTAAAGGCGATCGAGTCTGGGCGATGCGTGGGATACTGGATCCAGACTAATGACGCATAGCGCACATATACAGCACGAATCCAAGGCACAGGTTCGTAAGTGGTACTACGTACCGCGCAAATTCGTACCAAAGCCGCTCTGAATAGCCAGTTTTCGCCCACCCACGCATCGCACACCCGCCTGCTCCAGGCCGTGGGGGCTGCTGTACTCAGAATGCACCACCAAGGTGCACAAATGTGCGCATATCGCTCAAATAGGGTGAATTTGCTTGGACAGCGCGTTTTGCGCTCCCTATAGTCAGTGTTTTCCCGGCTTGCGCCCTGCATATTTGGGCGCCTAACGCACCAATACGCCATGTCTGCAGCCCGCGCACTCGATGACCTGGCCGCCCTTGCGGCCCCGCTTCCCACCTCCGCCTCCACCGGCAGCGAAAGCACCGGCCCGCTAAAACGCGACCTGGTCGCCGGCCTGGAAAAGGGCCTGGCGGTGATCGAGGCCTTCGACCAGGAACGTCCGCGCCTGACCATCTCCGAGGTCGCGGCCCGCACCGGCCTGACCCGCGCCGCCGCGCGCCGCTACCTGCTGACCCTGACCCACCTGGGCTTTGTCTCGCAGGACCGCAAGATGTTCGCGCTGACGCCCAAGGTGCTGCGCCTGGGCCAGAGCTATATGCATTCGGCCCGCCTGCCGCGCATCGTCGAGCCCGAGCTGCACAAGCTGGCATATGCGCTGAAGGAAGCCAGCTCCGCCGGCGTGCTGGACGGCAACGATGTGATCTGCATCGCCGCCACCAGCGCCGGCCGCGTGGTCTCCCCGACCCTGCAGCCCGGCACCCGCGTGCCGGCCCATTGCTCAGGCAATGGCCGCGTGCTGCTGTCGGCCCTGCCGCAGGCCGATGTCGACGCCTGGATCGCGCGCCAGGAACTGACGCCGCTGACCCCGCATACCGTCACCCATCCCGAGCGCCTGCGCATCGAGATCGCCCGCGCCCGCGCCCTTGGCTACGCCTGCATCGACCAGGAGCTGGAGCTGGGCCTGCGCACCGTGGCCGTGCCGCTGAAGAACTACCGCGGCGACATCGTCGCGGCGATGAACATCAGCGTGCATGCCTCGCGCATGAGCATGGACCAGCTGGTCGAGCATTGCCTGCCGCCGCTGCTGCAGGCCCAGGCGCATCTGCGCATGCTGCTCTGAAGCTGTAAGACCTTGCGGTGCCCACCGCCCTGAGGCGGTGGCAAGCTGGCCCCCTTGCGCCGATGCAAGGGAGGACGGATGCAACGTACACAGGTCGCCATCATTGGCGCCGGCCCCGCGGGACTGCTGCTGGGGGCCCTGCTGCACAAGGCGGGCATTGCCAACCAGGTGCTGGAGCTGCACAGCAGCGACGAGGTGCTGGCCCGCATGCGCGCCGGCATCCTGGAGCCCGGCACCGCCGCGCTGATCGACGAGCTGGGCCTGGGCGGCGCGATGCGCCGCGACGCGCTGATCCACGCGGGCATCGCGATCAGCTTCGGCGGCCAGCGCCACCGCCTCGATCTGCAGGGCCTGAGCGGCCAGTCGGTGCTGGTCTACGGCCAGAACGAGCTGACCCGCGACCTGATGAGCGCGCGCGCTGCGGCCGGGCTGCCGACCCATTTCCAGACCGAGCAGCTGAGCCTGCACGACTTCGACGGCGAACGCCCCTATCTGCGCTACCAGCGCCTCGGCCAGTCGCACGAGCTGGCCTGCGACTTCATCGCCGGCTGCGATGGCTTCCACGGCATCGCCCGTGCCAGCGTGCCGACGCGCGCCTACCGCTGCTTCGAGCGCGGCTATCCCTTCGGCTGGCTGGGCGTGCTGGCCGACGCCACGCCGCCGCACGAGGAGCTGGTCTATGCCCAGCATGAGCGCGGCTTCGCGCTGTGCAGCATGCGCGGCCGCTCGCGCGTGCGCTGCTATCTGCAATGCAGCCTGAGCGACAAGGTCGAGCAATGGAGCGACGGCCGATTCTGGGACGAGCTGCATGCGCGCCTGGACCCGGCCACCGCCGCGGCGCTGCGCCCGGCGCCCTCGCTGGAGAAGAGCATCATGCCGCTGCGCAGCTATGTGGCCGAGCCGCTGCGCTTCGGCCGCCTGTTCCTGGCCGGCGACGCCGGCCATCTGGTGCCGCCGACCGGCGCCAAGGGCATGAATCTGGCGGCCGCCGATGCGCGCGATCTGGCGCAGGCCTTCATCGACCATTACCGCGGCCAGGGTGAGTCCGCGCTGGCGCGCTACTCGGAGCAGGCGCTGCGGCGCGTCTGGCGCGCCGAGCGCTTCTCATGGGGCATGACGCGGCTGCTGCATCACTTCCCCGACCACAACGGCTTCGACCAGCGGATCCAGCAGGCCGAGCTGGAGCATCTCTTCAGCTCGCGCGCGGCCCAGACCGTGCTGGCCGAGGGCTACGTCGGTCAATCCTTGAACTGAATCCTCTTCACCCAGCGGAGCCCGAGGATCCGGCTCTACCGGGCCTGCGGGCGCGCCCCTTGAGGGGGCGCGCGCAGCGCGTAGGGGGTGGGTCAAGGATGCGCCGCCATCACCTGCGCCACGGCGGCGGTCAGGCGCTTGCCATAGGGCACATGCAGGAACTCGTTCGGGCCATGGGCATTGCTCTTCGGACCCAGCACGCCGCAGACCATCATCTGCGCCTGCGGGAAGCCCTTCTGCAGCATGCTCATCAGCGGGATCGTGCCGCCCTGGCCGATGAAGCCGACCGGCGCGCCGAACTGGGCCTGGCTGGCCTCGTTCAGCGCGGTGCTCAACCAGGGGCTCAGCTCCGGCGTGTTCCAGCCGGTCGCGCCATAGGCGCCGGCGCGGCCGTCCGGCACGAAGGTGACCTTGGCGTTGTAGGGCGCGTTGTCCTCCAGCAGCGCCTTCAGCCGCAGCGCGGCCTCGTTGCCATCCACCAGCGGCGGCAGGCGCAGCGAGAGCTTGAAGGCGGTGAAGGGGCGCAGCACATTGCCGGCGCTCTTCAGCTCCGGGAAGCCGTCGACGCCGGTGATCGACAGGGTCGGTCGCCAGGTGCGGTTCAGCAGCGCCTCGACCGGATCCTGCGTCACCGGCAGCACATTGCCGCCATCGGCGCCGCAGGCCCAGGGGTAGCGCTTCCAGACCTCGTCCTTCAGGATCTCGGCGGTGGCGCGCGCCTGGTCGACGCGGTTGCCCGGGATCTCGCAATGGAAGCTGTCGGGCAGCAGGCGCCCGGTCTTGGAATCCTCCAGCCGGTCCAGCACCTGACGCAGGATGCGGAAGCTCGAGGGCACCAGGCCCGAGGCGTCGCCCGAGTGGATGCCCTCGGTCAGCACCTCGACCTTCAGCACGCCCGAGACCATGCCGCGCAGCGAGGTGGTCAGCCACAGCTGCTCGTAGTTGCCGGCGCCCGAATCCAGGCAGACCACCAGCGAGACCTTGCCCAGCCGCTCATTCAGCACGTCGATATAGGCCGGCAGATCGTAGGAGCCGCTTTCCTCGCAGGTCTCGATGATGCCGACGCAGCGCGGGCGCGGGATGCCCTGGCGGTCCAGCGCCATGATCGCGGTCAGCGAGGCGTAGACCGCATAGCCGTCGTCGGCGCCGCCGCGGCCGTAAAGCAGGCCGTTCTCGTACTTGGGCGTCCAGGGACCGAGGTCGCTGCGCCAGCCGTTGAACTCGGGCTGCTTGTCCAGGTGGCCGTAGACCACGATGGTGTCGTCCGACCCGGCCTTGGTGGCCGGCACCTCGAAGAAGATCACCGGCGTGCGACCCTCGATGCGCACCACCTCGAGCTTCAGGCCCGCGACCTTCTTGCTCTCGACCCAGCTGGCCGCGTCGCGCAGCACCTTCTCGATATGCCCGTTCTTGGCCCAGTCGGCGTCGAACATCGGGCTCTTCGCCGGGATGGCGATGTAGTCGGTCAGCGCGGGAACGATTTCCTCGTCCCAGACGCGCGCGGCGTACTGACCCAGGGCGGTGGCTTCATCGGGCTGCAGCGGCAGCGCGGGATCGCGTGCATTCATGGTGGTCTTCCGGCTTGTGGCAGGGGAAGGCCGATTCTAAAACCGGTCGTTCAGCCAGGCCTGCAGCCGGGCGAAGACCTGTTCGCGCTCCGGCTCGTTGAACAGCTCGTGGTACAGGCGCTCGAAGCAATGGGACTGCAGCACCGCCTTGGGCGCCTCCGCGGCGAAGGTCTCGCTGCCCTCGGGATCGACGCAGCGGTCGCTGCCGGCCCACAGCAGCAGGGTCGGCAGCACCCAATGCGCGGCTCGGTCCAGCACTTCGGGGCCGGCCTCGGCGATCATGCCGGCCAGGCGCGGCGTGACCCGGTCATGCACCAGCGGATCGTTGCGGTAGGCGTTCACCACCGCGGCCTCGCGCGAGACCCAGCCCGGCTTCAGGCCGTTGCCCACCGCCAGATGCGGCAGCAGCGGCAGCGCCACGCTCAGCAGCAGCTTCTGGAAGCCCGACATGCCCGGGTCCAGCGCCGGCGAGCTCAGCACCAGCGCATCGACCGGCCGGAACCAGGCCGGCAGCACGCCGCCATTGCCCAGCGCCAGGCCGCCGGCGACGAAGCGCGCCGCCACCAGCCCGCCCATGCTGTGGCCCAAGAGCACCAGCGGGCCCGCGCCCAGCAGCGGGTCGGCGCGCAGTTCGTCGATCACCTGGGCCAGGTCGCGCAGCAGACGCTCGGCATCGGGGATGTCGCCGCGCGGCCCGCCCGAGGCGCCGTGGCCGCGCTGGTCATGGCCCACCACATGCCAGCCCCATTCATTGAGCCGGGCCGCCACATGCTCGTAGCGGCCGATATGCTCGCCCAGCCCATGCACGATCAGCACCGTGCCGCGCACCGGCTCGGGACCGGGGCGGCTCCACTGCCGCCAATGCAAGGGCAGGCCGTCATCGGTTCTCAGGGTTCGCATGCCGACCAGTGTAGGGAGCGCTCCGAGGGCGCCGGCCCGGGACTTCCCCGGTCGGTGAAAGTACGCAAAAGCGTCCCCACATTTGGTTACGGCAAACCCCCGAGGCTTGCGTGAACAGCGCCACGCCGCGGCCGTCCGCAGATCGCCGCGGCGTGCGACCGGCGCCCTAAACTGGCCGCCACCATGAGGTCCGCCCCTCCCCTCGCCCGGCTGCTGGCGCTCGGCTTTGCCCTGCTGCTCGGTGCCTGCGCCGCGCCGCCACGCTACACCGTCGACGACGGTCGCCAGGTCGATGCGGCGCTGCTGGGCCAGATCCACGCCTATGGCGCCGGTGAGCGCAGCCTGCGCCCCGCGATCGCGCGCAGCGCCGCGCTGCAGGACCGCGACTGCGACCGCCAATGGGAGCTGCCCTTCGCGGTCGCGACCAGCCAGGGCTGGTCCGACAACGACCGCGTCGCCTGGGTGCGCGCGCTGGGCGTGGACGAGCGCCTGAGCGTGGTCGCCGTCGCGCCGGGCGCGCCGCTGCAGCCGGGCGACAAGCTGCTGCGCGTGGCCGGCGTGCAGAGCGAGGACGGCACGCAGATGCTGGCCGCGCTGGCCGCCGCGCGCGATGCCGGCCGGCCCTTCGCGCTGCAGCTGGTGGGCGGCCGCAGCCTGAGCATCGCGCCCTTCGAGGTCTGCCGCGGCTACACCCGGCTGGCCCCGCCCAACACGCCGCGGCTGCAGGACTACCACTGGCTGCTGAGCCTGCATCCGCTGGAGATCACGCAGGCCGAGCTCAGCGCCGACGAGGCGCTGTGGGCCGTGCTGTGGACGCAGGGCCTGTCGGAGGAAGGCGGCGCGCGCATGAAGACCTACCACTACGGCAGCTCCATCGCCGGCACGCTCTACAACCTCGCGACCCTGGCCTCCGGCCTGAAGGGTGCGGCGCTGGCCGCCGATGCCGCGGTCAAGGCCGCGAAGAGCGCCGCCGCCAGCGTGGCCAGCGAGCTGCTGAAGCAGCAGCTGGTCGAGCAGGGCCGCGCGCTGGCGCTGCAGCGCATCCGCGAGGGCCTGGCCGATGCCGCGCAGAAGCTCAGCAGGGCCCAGGTGCTGGACGCGATGCAGCAGGCCGCCGCCAACCGCGGCAGCCTCACCGGCATCGCCCGCATCGGCGCCACCGTGTTCGACCGCGCCGACCGCTGGGCCTTCGAGCGCGCCGGCCGGCTCGGCGCCAACCCGCTGGCCGGCTTCACCCTGCACCAGAAGCTGGTCGAGCGCGGCCTGAGCGCCAATGCGCTGATCTTCGACGTCGAGCGCCTGGAGGCGCTCAACAAGTTGGCCGCCGCGCAGGGCCTGGAGCCCGAGGTGCTGGCCATCCTGCGCGGCCTCAGGCCCGCGGACCTGGTGCTGGCGCTCGGCGCGATGCCGCTGGCCTCCGCGCCCGAGGCCTTTGCCTTCGAGAGCAGCAGCGATCCCGGTGCCGGCCGTTTCTCCCGCGGCCTGATCGACGCGATGCTCGAGATCCCCGCCGAATCCTCCGCCCCCGCCCCCGCCGCCGCCCGATGATGAAGATGAAGTACCGCCCCACCCTGCTCGGCCTGGCCGGCGCCCTGCTGGCCGCCTCGCTGCACGCGCAAGACCTGGCCCCGGCCGCCGCTGCTGCCTCGGCCCCCGAGGCCGCACCCGGCTGCAGCGCACTGACCGCGCGCGCCTTGGGCGCCGAGCTGCGCGCCAGCGGCACGCCGCCGTCGCTGGAGCAGCAGGCCCGGCTGCTGGACGAGGTGCAGCAGCTCTGGCACACCGCGATCGCCGGCTGCGAGGGCCGCGCGCGCGAACGCGCGCAGCGCCATGGTGCCGACAACGAGAAGCTGCGCCTGGCGCTGGCCGAGCGCCGGCAGGCTGGCGCGCTCTGCGAGGGCACGCATCGCGACGCCGGCGCGTTGCAGGAGCTGGCGCGCCAGGCCTTCGGCGAGCGCCGCTGGGGCGAGGCCGGCAGCTTCTACCGCAAGGCCGAGACCATGTGGGACCTGGCCGCCGAGCAATGCAGCGGCTCGCAGAAGGAGGTCGCGCTGAAGCGCCGCGAGCAATCCGAAACCGACGCGCACAACGCCGAGTTCTGCGCGCCGCGCTTCGAGCGCGCGCGCGAGCAGACCCAGAAGCTGCGCGCCGCCGCCGAGCGCCCGGCCGCCGAGAAGCAGGCGCTGTCGCAGCAGGCCGAGGGTCAATGGCGCGAGGCCATGACCGTCTGCAAGGGCAATGCGCTGGAGCTGGCCGGCAACAACGCCCAGGCGCTGGCGCGCGAGCGCGGCACACCCTGGGTGCCGCCGCCGGCCACCGCCGCCGCCGCGGCAAGACCTGCCCCCGCGGCCGAGCCCTCTCCCACCAAGCCCGCCCCCGTCGCGGCAGTGGCCGCGGCTCCGGCCGCGCCGGCAACACCCATCACGGAAGCGCCGCGCGAGATCGATGTGCGCGCCGGTGACACCCGCTACAAGGGCCTGTTCGTGCGCGAGGCCGGCCAGGTCGTCAGCGGCACCGGGCGGGTCGAATGGTCCAATGGCGATGTCTACGAGGGCGCGCTGCTGCGCAGCCGGCGGCACGGCCAGGGCGAGCTGGTCTGGGCCAACGGCCAGCGCTACAAGGGCGAGTGGCAGGAAGACCGGCCCAGCGGCCGCGGCCAGCTGCGTTTCGCCAATGGCGATCGCTTCGAGGGCCAGGTGCTGGATGGCGTGCCCGAGGGCGAGGGCGAGATGGTCTATGCCCGCGGCGATCGTTACCGCGGCCGCCTGAGCCAGGGCGTGCCGCATGGCCGCGGCCGCTACGAATGGTCCGACGGCCAGGTCTTCGACGGCGACTGGCAGCGCGACAAGCCGCAGGGCCGCGGCCGGCTGCGCTTCGCCAACGGCAACCAGTACGAGGGCGAGGTCGCCGACGGCCGGCCGCATGGCAAGGGCCGGCTGCTGTTCAGCGACGGCGGCAGCTACGAGGGTCAGTTCGAACAGGGCCACAGCCAGGGTCAGGGCAGTTATGCCTGGAGCTCGGGCGACCGCTATGTCGGCGCCTGGACGGCCGGCCGCAAGCATGGCCGCGGCCTGTTCATCTGGGCCAATGGCGATCGCTGGGAGGGCGAGTTCCGCGACGACGCCCCGACCGAGGACGGCACGCTGACGCGCAAGCCGTCCTGAGGGCGGCCGCTCAGACGCTCAGGGCATAGACCTGGGCCTCGCGCCGCTCCTGCTCGTTGTGACCGGCCAGCGCGCGGTCCCAGCGCGAGGCGGTGGCGCCGTCCCGCTCCGGCGTCAGGCCGGCCAGCATCACCGGCACCTCCTCGGTGCTGGCATCGAAATCCATCAGGTGGCGCAGCTGCGCATCGAACAGGCGGGCGGTCATGGCGCCCGCGGCATCGATCAGCACCAGATACCGGGCGGGTGGGCTGAGCATGGCAGTCTCCCAGGGATGGCGGCAGACGGTTTCAGCATAGCACCGCGGGTTTGGGCATGATGCCGGGGCATGAACACCGATCCCGCCATCGAGCTCGCGCCGCCCGACATCGGTCCCTACCGTCACAGCGCCAGCGGCGTCGACCATGTGCATGTGTTCGACTCCGGCCGCGCCGGGCCGACCGTGATGGTGCAGGCCCTGACCCATGGCAACGAGCTGTGCGGCGCGATCGCGCTGGACTGGCTGCTGCGCCAGGGGCCGATCCAGCCGCTGCAGGGGCGGCTGATCCTGAGCTTCGCCAATGTCGCGGCCTACCAGCGCTTCGATCCCGCCGACCCGAACGCCTCGCGCTGCGTCGACGAGGACCTGAACCGGGTCTGGTCCGATGAGCAGCTGCTGGGTTCGCGCGATTCGCTGGAGCTGCGCCGCGCCCGCGCGCTGCGGCCCTTCGTCGACGCGGCCGATTTCCTGTTCGACATCCATTCGATGCAGGACGCCTGCCGGCCGCTGATGGTCTGCGGCCTGCTCGACAAGGGCGCGGCCTTCGCGCGCCGGCTGGGCATGCCGGGCGACCTGCTGATCGACACCGGCCATCCCTCCGGCCTGCGCATGCGCGACCGCGGCGGTTTCGGCGACCCGGCCAGCCCGAAGCAGGCGCTGCTGATCGAATGCGGCCAGCATTGGGAGGCGGCCGCGGCCGAGGTGGCGATCGACGGCCTGCTGCGCTTTCTGCGCCTGACCGGCGTGGTCGACGCCGGCTGGGCCGCGACGCGGCTGCGCCTGCCGCTGCCGCAGCGCCAGCGCCTGATCCGGGTCGACGAGGCCGTCACCGCGCGCAGCGCCGACTTCCGCTTCCTGTTCCCGGTGCGCGGGCTGGACGTGATCCCCGCGGCCGGCACCGCCTTCGCGCGCGACGGCGCGACCCTGTTCCACACCCGGCACGACGACACCGTGCTGGTGATGCCCTCGCTCAAGCATGGGCGGCCGGGCAACACCATGGTGCGCCTCGGCCGCTTCGAGGACTGAGAACGATCAGCGCGCCTTCAGCAGCTCCGGCACCTTCAGCAGGATGAACTCGTTGTCGTCCTGCACGCCCAGCTGGCGGCCGCTGGAATAGGGCAGGTTGTTGTCGTTGGCGACCACGATGTGCTCGGCATCGACGATGTCGACGTTCTCGATCGTCACGAAGGGGAAGCCGAAGCGGCCGTTCTTCGCGCCGCGCCTGGCCACGCCCTGCGGGTCGGCGATGTCCAGCAGGTCGACATAGCCGATCTTCTTGACCAGGCCATCGGCATCGGCCGCAGCCAGGCTGATCTTGTAGACGCGCTTGAAGCGCGCCGGCACGTTCTGGCAGTCGGGGCGCGCCGGGCCGTTGCAGGCGTCCTCGGCCGCGCCCTCGCCGTTGTCGCGCTCGACGATCAGGCCGGTCTCGGCATCGATCATGTTGAAGTCGCCGATGTTGTTGCCCTTCAGCTCCAGCGGGTACTTCCAGCTGCGGCCGGTCCAGGCGCCCTTGGCCACGTCGAACTCCAGCACGCGCAGATACTCGCGGCCGTCGGCCAGGGCCTCCCATTTCTTCTCGCCGTCGAGCCAGAGCGGGCCCTCCAGCAGCGGGTAGAGGAAGCGGCCGTCCGGGCTGGCGGCCATGCCCTCGTAGCCGCGCGAGCGGCGCACCGGCGTCGCGAAGGCGCCGGGCACGGCCGGCGTCGTCACCGCGAAATGGTCGGGCGAGCGCAGGGTCTTGCCGTCCAGCTGGGTCTCATGCAGTGCCAGCACCTTGCCCTTGCGGTCGGTGCGGATCAGGTAGGGGCCGAGCTCGTCGCCGAACCAGATCTCGTTGCCGATGATCTGCATCGACTCGATGTCCAGGTCGGCGCCGGTCAGGTAGCGCTTGGCCGTGCCCTCGTTGACGACCGGGAAGGGGATCTTGCGGTCCGGGTCATGCAGGAAGACGGTCTGCAGGCGCTTGACCTGGCCGGCCTTCCAGTCGGGCCTGACCTGGTGGAACATCAGCATCGCGTCGGCGCTGTTGTTCCTGGCGCCGAAGCCGTTGTCGGTCAGCACCCAGAACGTGCCGTCCCGCATCGCCTTGATGCCGGAGAAGCCCTGCACCGGCTGGCCCTTGAAGGGCAGCTTGACGCCGGTCTCGCGCGGCGCCGCCTTGTCCGACAGGAAGGAGGTGCCCATGATCGATTCCAGCTGCTCGACGCGGCGGCCGTCCGGCGCGGTGTACTTGCCGCTGGTCTGCAGCGAGGCCGGCGCATCCTTGGGCGCGGCGACGAAGCTGCGCGCCGGCAGCCAGGCATGGCCGGCCAGTTCGGCCGGGAAGGCCTGCTGGGCCTGGGCGGACAGCGCGCCGCACAGGGCGGCGCTCAGCAGAAGCAGCTGGGGGGCGAGGGAGCGGGACATCGGCGCGGTTCTCCAGGGAGAGGAGGTGATGAAACCGCGCAGCGTATGAAGAAGGCGTGACAGGGGCATGACGCCCCCGGCTCATGCCTAGGTCACCCCCGGTCGAACTTGAACACCGCCATGCTCGACAGCAGGTTCGGGCAGCGCCGCACCGCGCGGCCGTCCTGGATGCCGAAGCTGTCCAGCACGCGCAGCTGGTTCTTGCGCGCCAGGATCTCGAAGTCGGCATAGGTGCCGACGCGGATGTTCGGCGTGTCGTACCACTCGTAGGGCAGCACGCGCGTCACCGGCATGCGGCCCAGGAGCACCTGCAGCCGGTTCGGCCAATGCGCGAAATTCGGGAAGCTGACGATGCCGATGCGGCCGACCCGCGCGGTCTCGCGCAGCATCGCCTCGGTATTGCGCAGATGCTGCAGGGTCTCCAGCTGCAACACCACGTCGAAGCTCTGGTCCTCGAAGATTGCCAGCCCCTCCTCCAGGTTCAGCTGGATCGCGTTGACGCCGCGCTCCACGCAGGCGAGCAGGTTCGCATCGTCCAGCTCCACGCCGTAGCCGGTGCAGCCCTTGTGCTTCTGCAGATAGGCCAGCAGCTCGCCGGTGCCGCAGCCCAGGTCCAGCACGCGCGAGCCGGCCGGCACCAGGGCCGCGATCTGCTCCATCACCCCGGTGGCGCTCATGCGAACTCTCCTGCGATGCGATTGAAGTAGGCGCGCAGCACGCCGTGATAGCGCGGGTCGTCGAGCAGGAAGGCGTCGTGGCCATGCGGCGCATCGATCTCGGCATAGGAGACGTCGCGCTTGTTGTCCAAGAGTGCCTTGACGATTTCCCGCGAGCGCGCCGGCGAGAAGCGCCAGTCGGTCGTGAAGCTGGCCAGCAGGTATTTGCAGCGCGCACTGGCAAAGGTGCGGCTCAGGTCGCCGCCATGCTCGCGCGCCGGATCGAAGTAGTCGAGCGCGCGCGTGATCAGCAGGTAGGTGTTGGCGTCGAAATACTCGCTGAACTTGTCACCCTGGTAGCGCAGATAGCTCTCGATCTGGAACTCGATGTCCTGGGTCGAATAGCCCAGCTCGGCGGCGCGCATCTGGCGGCCGAACTTCTGCTCCATCACGTCGTCGCTGAGATAGGTGATGTGGCCGATCATGCGCGCCACGCGCAGGCCGCGCTTGGGCACCACGCCATGGGCGTAGAAATGGCCGTCGTGGAAATCGGGGTCGGTGATGATGGCGCGGCGCGCCACCTCGTTGAAGGCGATGTTCTGCGCCGACAGGCTGGGCGCGGTCGCGATCGCGATGCAGTGGCGCATCCGGTCCGGGTAGCGCAGCGACCAGTCCAGCGCCTGCATGCCGCCCAGGCTGCCGCCCAGCACCGCGGCCAGCTGGGTGATGCCCAGATGGTCCAGCACGCGCGCCTGCGCATCGACCCAGTCCTGCACCGTCACCACCGGGAAGTCCGCGCCGTAGACGCGGCCGGTGGCGGGGTTCTGGTGCATCGGTCCGGTCGAGCCGAAGCAGGAGCCGAGGTTGTTGACGCCGATCACGAAGAAGCGATCGGTGTCCAGCGGCTTGCCCGGGCCGATCAGGTTGTCCCACCAGCCCTCGCTCTTGTCCTGGTCCGCATAGGTGCCGGCCACATGGTGGCTGGCATTCAGCGCATGGCAGACCAGCACCGCGTTGCTCTTGTCGGCATTCAGCCGGCCATAGGTTTCATACACCAGCTCGTAATCGCTGATGCTTGCGCCGCTCCGCAGCGGCAGCGGGCGGTCGAACCGCAGCCGCTGTGCTTCAACATGCCCCACCGAGCTCATCGAACGCCTCCAGAAAAACAAAAACCGGCTTCCGCAAAAACGGAACGCCGGTTGGAAGCGAGCGCTCCTCTTTAGCGGTATTTTTAAAGCGCCCGCAATTCGGAACAAATCGGCGCTGTGGCTGCGCAGTATATCGGCAGCGCGCGGCCTCAGGCCGGATCGAGGTGGAATTGCCGCACGGCCTGGGTGAGCCGCTGCGACTGGTCCTTCAGCGATTCGGCCGCCGCCGCGGATTCCTCCACCAGCGCCGCGTTCTGCTGGGTCATCTGGTCGAGCTGGGTCACCGCGCCATGCACCTGGCCGATGCGCTGGCTCTGGTCGGCGGTGCCGGCCGCGATCTCGCCCATGATGTCGGCGACGCGCTGCACCGAGGCGACGATCTCGCTCATCGTCGCGCCGGCGCTCTGCACCTGCTGCGCGCCGACCTCGACCCGCTCGACGCTGGCGCCGATCAGGCTCTTGATCTCCTTGGCCGCCTCGGCGCTGCGCTGCGCCAGGCTGCGCACCTCGGAAGCCACGACCGCGAAGCCGCGACCCTGCTCGCCGGCGCGCGCCGCCTCCACCGCCGCGTTCAGCGCCAGGATATTGGTCTGGAAGGCGATGCCGTCAATCACGCCGGTGATGTCGCCGATCTTCTTCGAGCTGCTGTTGATGCCGTCCATCGTCGTGACGACCTCGGCCACCACGGTGCCGCCGCGCTGCGCCACCCGGGCGGCCTGGTCGGCCAGGTTCTTGGCGGTCGAGGCCGCCTCGGCGCTCTGGCGCACGCCGCCGGTCAGCTGCTCCATCGCGCTGGCGGTCTGCTGCAGATTGGCGGCCGACTGCTCGGTGCGCTGGCTCAGGTCCTGATTGCCCGAGGCCACCTCGGCGCTGGCGGTCTCGATCTGTTCGGTCGATTCGCGCACCTGGCCCACCAGACGGCGCAGCGAGTCCTGCATGCTCTGCAGCGAGGCCAGCAGCTCGCCGGGCTCGTCACCGCCCTCGACCACGATGCGGCGGTTCAGGTCGCCGGCCGCGATGCCCTGGGCCACCGAGCGCGCATAGCGGATCGGCGCGGTGATGGTGCGCGAGTTCAGCAGGGTCAGCGGCACCACCAGCAGCACCACCGCGGCCAGGGTGGCCAGGAACACCACGCCCATCGTCATGATCGCGGCGTCGAACTGGGCGCGCGCCTCAGCGGCCTCCTCCTGCGTCAGCTGGCCGATCTTCGCGACCTGCTGCTCGACCTGGCGCACCTGCTCCTTGGCCCGGTCCAGCATGCGGTCGGCCACCTTGGCGGTATCGAAGCCGCCGTCCTGGATCTGCATCAGCACCGGCTCCGAGGCCTTGGCATAGGCGTCCAGCGCGGTCACCGCGGCGCCGGCCGGCGCGCGGTAGCGCTCGACCTTGTCCTCCTGCATCGTGACCAGGATCTGGCGGGTCTGCTTGATGGCGCCGCTCCAGCGCTCGCGGGCATTGAGCACGGCCACGCCGTCCTCATAGTTGATCACCATCTCCTTTTCCCACAGCCGCACCTCGGCCAGGGCGGAGCGCACATTGGCGAAGGCGATCAGCTGCTGCACCGCATGCTCGCTGCCCGAGGCGTACAGCGCCTTCAGGCGCAGCCCGCCGACCATGCCGGCCACGCCGACCACCGCGAACATCAGGAGCACGATGGCGATCGCCCCCTGCATCCGGGTCCTGATCGTGAACCCGCGCATCCAGCCACTCATCCAGTTCATTCTTGTCTCCTCCATAGGCGGCCGCGCGAATGGGCCGCATCGGAGCGGATGCTAGCCGGCTGGGCGCCAGCCGCACATCAGGGTGTGCGGCAGAGGCAGTGCACTATTGCCGCGAAGGGCGCGCTGCGGCTTGTGCTGGGCGCGGCCTGCTCGGCCAGCCAGCCCAGCTCGCGGCCGGCCTCGGCCAGCACCGGCGGCGGCGTCAGCAGGCTGAACTGCGCGCGCAGCGCCTCGACCAGGCTGGGCGCCAGCACATCGCCCAGGCCGTCCAGCAGCCGCTCCAGCCGGCCGCGTTCGCGCTCGACATAGCTGATGCGCGGCGCCTCGCCCAGCTTGCCCAGCTCGGCGGCGGCCTGCAGCGCATCGCCATAGCTGCCCAGCTTGTCGATCAGGCCGCGCTCCAGCGCCTGCGCGCCGGTCCAGACCCGGCCCTGGGCCACCGCGTCGATCTCGGCCTGCGGCTTCTTGCGCGCGGTCGCGGCCTTGGCGGTGAAGTCGTCGTAGATATGCTCGATCACCGATTGCACCGAGGCGCGCATGCGCGGATCCAGCGGGCGGCGCGGGTCGAAGCCGCCGGACAGCCAGGTGGTCTGGTGGCCGCCGGTGTGGATCGACAGCTTGTCCATCAGCTTGTCGGCGGTCGGCAGCATGCCGAACACGCCGATCGAGCCGGTGATCGTGCTCGGGTCGGCGATCACCCGGTCCGAGGCCAGCGAGATCCAGTAGCCGCCCGAGGCCGCCACATCGCCCATCGAGACCACGACCGGCTTGCCGGCCTTGCGCGTCAGCTCCAGCTCGCGGCGCACCACCTCGGAGGCGAAGGCGCTGCCGCCGGGCGAGTTGACGCGCAGCACCAGGGCCTTGATCTGTTCGTTCTCGCGCGCCTGGCGGATCAGCTTGGCGGTCGAATCGCCGCCCACCTTGCCGGGGCCGGCCTCGCCGTCGATGATCTCGCCCTCGGCCACCACCACGCCGATCGCATCGCCGCCGGTCTTCGGCTTCAGATGCGCCAGGTAGCCGCCCAGCGAGATCTGGCGGAAGCTCTTGGCCTGCTCGTCCTTGGCGCCGCGCGCGATCAGCAGCTCGCGCAGCTCGTCGCGGGTCTTCAGGCCGTCGACCAGCTTCTCCTTCAACGCCAGCTGGGCCGCATTGCCCTTCACCGCGGCCAGGCGCTGCGGCAGCTCCTCGATGCCGCGCGCCACCGCGCCCGGCTCCAGCTTGCGCGCCTGCTCCAGCATGCCGGTGTAGCGGGTCCACAGATCGCTGTAGAGGAAGGCTTCCGACTCCAAGGTCGCCGGCGAGGGCTTGTTGGCCGCGTAGGGCTCGCCAAAGTTCTTGTAGGTGCCGACGCGGATCACATTGGCCTCGACGCCCAGGCGGTCCAGCGCATCCTTGTAGTAGCTGCGCTGGCGGCCGAAGCCCTCGATCACCAACATGCCCATCGGGTGCAGCAGCAGCTCGCCGGCCTGCGCGGCCAGCAGATAGCTGCGCTGGTCATAGCTGCCGGCATAGGCCGTCACCGGCTTGCCGCTCGCCTTGAAGCGGCCGATCGCGGCCGCCACCTCGCGCAACTGGGCCTGGCCGCCGCCGGCGAAATGGTCCAGGTCCAGCAGCAGCGAGCCGATCTTCGGATCGCTGCGCGCCGCCTCCAGCGCCTGCAGCACGTCGCGCAGCCGGGTCTGCGCCTCGGGGGACTGGCCCTTCAGCTGCGCCATCGCCTGCTCGCGCGCCGAGCCGGAGAACTGCTCGACCAGGCGGCCCTGCAGGTCCAGCACCAGCACGGTCTTGTCCTCCAGCGGCTTCGGGCCGCGGGTCACGAAGCCCACGATCAGGGCCACGATGAGGCCCAGCAACAGCAGGTTCAGCAGCGCGCGGCGGCTGGCATCCAGCAGCCACCAGGCCTTGGCCAGAAAACGCCCAATGGGTCGCAGGATCGCCATGATCAGTCCCTTTCCTCCCGAGATCAGTGACAGCCATGATAGTGGCGGCCACTGCACAGCGCTTAGCATGGGCCGCAAGGCGACTGCGAAGGCCCTCACCATGCCCGTCTGGCTGCACCGACTCGACCACCATTTCCCGGTCCGCTACAGCGCCTGGCTGCTGTGCGCGATCGCCACCCTGCTCAGCGCCCTGATCTGGCTGCTGGGCGCCAGCGAGGCGCTGCCGCTGCTGCTGTTCGGCGCCCTGACCCTGGTGGGCCTGCACGATGTGCTGCAGACGCGGCGCTCGCTGCTGCGCAACTACCCGGTGATCGGCCATCTGCGCTTCCTGCTGGAATTCATTCGCCCGGAGATCCGCCAGTATTTCCTGGAGGCCGATAACGAGGCCGCACCCTTCTCGCGCCAGCAGCGCTCGCTGGTCTACCAGCGCGCCAAGGGCGATCCCGACAAGCGGCCCTTCGGCACCCAGCTGGACGTCGGCGGGCGCGGCTATGAATGGATCAACCATTCGCTCAGCCCTACCGCCCTGGCCGGCCATGACTTCCGGGTGCTGATCGGCGCCAACCGCGCCCAGCCCTACAGCGCCAGCATCTTCAACATCTCGGCGATGAGCTTCGGCGCGCTCAGCACCAATGCGATCCTGGCGCTGAACGCCGGCGCCAAGAAGGGCGGCTTCGCCCACGACACCGGCGAGGGCTCGATCAGCGCCCACCACCGCGTCAACGGCGGCGACCTGATCTGGGAGATCGGCTCCGGCTACTTCGGCTGCCGCGAGCCCGATGGCAGCTTCAGCCCCGAGCGCTTCGCCGCCAATGCGCGCGACCCGCAGGTCAAGATGATCGAGCTCAAGCTCAGCCAGGGCGCCAAGCCCGGCCATGGCGGCGTGCTGCCCGGCCCCAAGGTGACGCCCGAGATCGCCGCGGCGCGCGGCGTCGCGATCGGCGAGGACTGCATCTCGCCGGCTTCGCACAGCGCCTTCGCTTCGCCGATCGAGCTGCTCAGCTTCATCGAGCAGCTGCGCCAGCTCAGCGGCGGCAAGCCGACCGGCTTCAAGCTCTGCATCGGCCATCCCTGGGAATGGTTCGCGATCTGCAAGGCCATGCTGGCCACCGGCCTGGTGCCGGACTTCATCGTCGTCGACGGCGCCGAGGGCGGCACCGGCGCCGCGCCGCTGGAGTTCACCGACCATATGGGCGCGCCGCTGCAGGAGGGCCTGCTGCTGGTGCACAACACCCTGGTCGGCCTGAACCTGCGCGACCAGATCAAGATCGGCTGCGCCGGCAAGGTGGTCAGCGCCTTCGACATCGCGCGCATGATGGCGCTGGGCGCCGACTGGTGCAATGCGGCGCGCGGCTTCATGTTCGCGCTGGGCTGCATCCAGGCCCAGAGCTGCCACACCGGCCATTGCCCGACCGGCGTCACCACCCAGGACCCGCGCCGCCAGCGGGCCCTGGTGGTGCCGGACAAGGCCGAGCGGGTCTGGCGCTTCCACGACAACACGCTGAAGGCGCTGCAGGAGCTGGTGCAGGCCGCCGGCCTGAAGCATCCCAACGAGATCTGCGCCGCGCATATCGTGCACCGGGTCAGCACGCATGAGGTCAAGCTGCTGTCCAACCTGCTGCCCTTCGTCAAGCCCGGCGCCCTGCTGGCCGGCGAGCTGCCCGGCAATGTGTTCCGCTACTACTGGCCGCTGGCCACGGCCGACAGCTTTGCCCCGCAGGGTCCCGTGGTAAAGGAAGGCGGCGCGCCGCCGGAAAAACCGGGCGCCGTCCCGGCTTAATGCGGCTCCGATATCCTTGCGGCCACCATGCCGCCGACCCGCCGTACCGAGCCCCGCCCTTCCCCCCTGCCCTGGCGCCGTCTGGGCGCCGCCGTCCTGGCCAGCGGCCTGCTGCTGGGCGGCTGCACCACCCTGGACGAGAAGCAGCGCGAATGGATCTTCCAGCCCAGCGACCGCAGCTGGGCCGGCGGCCTGGCCGCCGCGCAGGGCATGGACGAGGTCTGGATCGAGTTCAAGGCCCGCGAGGACGGCAGCCCGGTCCGGCTGCATGGCCTGTGGGCGCCGGCCGACAAGCCCGATGCGCCGGTGCTGCTCTATCTGCATGGCGCGCGCTGGGACGTGCGCGGCAGCGCCAACCGCATGCGCCGCATGCAGGAGCTGGGCTTCTCGGTGCTGGGCGTCGACTACCGCGGCTTCGGCAAGAGCGGCTACGGCCAGACCCTGCCCTCGGAAGCCATGGCCTATGAGGATGCCCGCGCCGCCTGGGACTGGCTGGGCCGCCAGTACCCGGGCCGGCCGCGCTACATCTTCGGCCATTCGCTGGGCGGCGCGATCGCGGTGCAGCTGGCCACCGAGGTGCAGGAGCAGAGCGCCGGCCTGATCGTCGAGGGCAGCTTCACCTCCATCTCCGAGGTGGCGGGCAGCTACCGCTGGGGCTGGCTGCCGGTGGGGCCGCTGATCACGCAGCGCTTCGACTCGGCCTCGCGCATCGGCCGGCTGCGCACCCCGGTGCTGATCGTGCATGGCAGCGCCGACGCGGTGATCAAGCCCGAGCTGGGCCGCGCCCTGTTCGAGCGCGCGCCCGAGCCCAAGCGCTTCGTGCTGGTCGAGGGCGGCTCGCATCACAACACCAATGCGGTCGGCCAGGGCCAGTACCGCGCGGCGCTGGCGGAGCTGTTCGGGCTCGGCACCGCGACGCGCTGAGCGCGCCGGCACGCGGCAAGGGTTTGTCCCGGGGCGGGGGCCGGGCGCGGCCACGATCATCACGCCCCGGAGGAACCTGCGATGAGTCCCAAGCCCCTGATGAATCTGGACGAGGTCGTGTTCGACGATGTCGAGGAGAACGGCTTCTACACCTCCAGCCGCGGCCAGATCAGCGACCATATCGGCGCGCGCCAGCTCGGCTACAACCTGACCGTGCTGCCGCCCGGCAAGGCGCAATGCCCCTTCCACAACCACCATGGCGAGGAGGAGATGTTCCTGATCCTGGAGGGCGAGGGCGAGCTGCGCTTCGGCGAGCAGCGCTACCCGCTGCGCCGCCACGACGTGATCGCCTGCCCGACCGGCGGGCCCGAGGTGGCGCACCAGATCATCAACACCGGCACGACGACGATGCGCTACCTGTCGCTCTCCACCCTGATGGAGCTGGAGGCCTGCGAGTACCCGGATTCGCAGAAGGTGCTGATCTCGTCCAGCATCGGCGGGCAGCGCCGCCTGCGCAAGATCTTCCGCGCCGAGACCGATGTCGACTACTACGACCGCGAGGACCTCGGAAAGGCCCGTGAGTAGCCAATCCCGGCGCTGGCTCGCGGCCGGCGTCGGCCTGCTGGTGCTGCCGCTGCTGCTGCAGCAGCTGGGCCAGGCGCCGGTGCGCATCGTCGACCAGGCCCTGCTCTATGTGCTGCTGGCGCTGGGGCTCAATATCGTGGTCGGCTACGCCGGCCTGCTGGACCTGGGCTATGTGGCCTTCTACGCGCTCGGCGCCTATCTGTTCGCGCTGCTGGCCTCGCCGCATCTGAGCGAGCAGTTCGCCGCGGTGCAGGCGCATTTCCCGGCCGGCCTGCATGAGCCCTGGTGGCTGGTCCTGCCGCTGGGCGCGGCGCTGGCGGCGCTGCTGGGCGTGCTGCTGGGCGCGCCGACCCTGCGCCTGCGCGGCGACTACCTGGCCGTGGTGACCCTGGCCTTCGGCGAGATCATCCGGCTCTTCATCGTCAACATGGGCCATCCGGCCAACATCACCAATGGCGCGCGCGGCATCGGCCCGATCGACGACATCCACATCTTCGGCCTGGATCTGGGGCGGCGCCAAGAGCTGCTGGGCCTGAGCCTGCCGCCGGTGACGCTGTACTACTACCTGTTCCTGGCCCTGGTGCTGCTGGCCGCGCTGGCCTGCCACCGGCTGGAGCGCTCGCGCATCGGCCGTGCCTGGATGGCGATCCGCGAGGACGAGACCGCTGCGCTCGCGATGGGGCTGGACACGCGGCGCCTGAAGCTGCTGGCCTTCGGCATGGGCGCGGCCTTCGGCGGCGTGGCCGGCGTGCTGTTCGGCGCCTTCCAGGGCTTCATCTCGCCCGAAGCCTTCAGCCTGCAGGAATCGGTGCTGATCGTCACGATGGTGGTGCTGGGCGGCATCGGCCACATGCCCGGCGTGATCCTCGGCGCCCTGCTGCTGTCGGCCCTGCCCGAGGCGCTGCGCTATGTGGCCGGCCCGCTGCAGCAGCTCAGCGACGGCCGGCTGGACGCGCCGATCCTGCGCCAGCTGATGGTGGCGCTGGCGATGATCGCAATGATGCTGCTGCGCCCGCGCGGCCTGTGGGCGGCGGCCGAGCAGCGCCGCCCGCCCGAGCTCAGGCGCCCCAGCGCAGGCGCTGCAGCAGCGGACTGACCCGGTAGCGTTCGCTGCGGTAGGCCTCGAACAGGCCGTCCAGCAGCTGCACCACCGGGCCCGAGCCCAGCTGCGCCAGCCACTCGAAGGGGCCGGCCGGATAGTTGACGCCCAGCTTCATCGCGGTGTCGGCACCGGCCTCGTCGCAGACGCCCTGCCAGACGGCATCGGCGCCCTCGTTGACCAGCATTGCGATCGTGCGCGCCACCACCAGGCCCGGCACGTCGCGCAGCGCCAGCGGCTCCCAGCCCAGCGCGCGCAGCAGGTCCTCGACCAGGGCGCGCTGCCCGCCGGCCAGCTTCGGCGCGGCCGCATAGGCCAGCGCATCGATCTTGTCCGGCGCCAGCGGCCAGTCGATCACGGCCAGCGCGTCGTGGCAGCGGGTGAAGGCCAGCTGCGCGGCGCTGATGCCGGTGCTCAGATGCAGCTGCAGGCCCACGTCGCCGACCCGCAGGCCGTCCCAGTCGCTATGCGTCTCGCGCGTGAAGCTCAGACCCTTGTGGCTCAGCCAGCGGCCCAGGCCCTCGACCAGCGGCCCGGCGCCCACCAGCACCAGGTGGCGCGGCGCGGCCGCTGGCGCGGCCACCGGCGCGGCCGCGGCGGGCAGGCCCTCGTAGAAGCCCTTGCCGACCTTGCGACCCAGGCGGCCGCCGTCGACCAGGGCCTTCTGCACCAGGGATGGCATGTAGCGCTTGTCGCCGAAGTTGGCCTCGAACACCGACTGCGTGACCAGGAAGTTGGTGTCGTGGCCGATCAGGTCCATCAGCTCGCAAGGCCCCATGCGGAAACCCACGCCGCGCAGCGCGCGGTCCAGCTGCGCCGGTTGGCCGGCCTGCTCCAGCAGCAGGGCCAGGGTCTCGGCGTAATAGGGCCGGGCGATGCGGTTGACGATGAAGCCGGGCGTCGATTTCGCATGCACCGGCGTCTTGCCCCAGCGCGCGGCCAGCTCGAAGATCGCGGCGGCCACCTCGGGCGCGGTCTCGGCGCCCGACACCACCTCGACCAGCTTCATCAGCGGCACCGGGTTGAAGAAATGCATGCCAACCAGGCGCTGCGGGTTGCGCATGCCATTGGCCAGCGCGGTGATGCTGATCGACGAGGTGTTGGACGCGATGATCGCGCCGGCCGGCAGCAGCGCGTCCAGCTCGCGCAGCAGGGCCTGCTTGGGTTCCAGCTTCTCGACGATCACCTCGACCACCAGCGCCACGTCCGCCAGCTCGGCCACCGCGCTGGCCGGCTGGATGCGCGCCAGCAGCGCCTCGCGCTGGCCGCCCTCCATGCGGCCCTTGGCGACCAGGCCGTCCAGGCTCTTGGCGATCTGCGCGATCGCGGCCTCGGCCGCGCCCTCGCGCGCATCCAGCAGGCGCACCTCATGGCCGGCCTGCGCCGCCACCTGGGCGATGCCCGCCCCCATCACACCGGCGCCGATCACGCCCACCATCGCCTCGCCCGCCGGGCGCTTCGCCACAATCCAATCGCTCATGGTGTCTTCAGTCCTTGTTGGGGATCCAGGCCGCGGGGCGCTTGGCCAGGAAGGCGGCAAAGCCTTCCTTGGCCTCGTCCGTCATGCGCACGCGCGCGATCGTCTGTGCGGTCAGCTCGCGCACCTCGGGCGTGATCGGGCCGACCTCCAGCTGGGCGAACAGCGCCTTGATCTCGCCCTGCGCGGCCGGGCCGTTGAGCAGCAGCTCGGCGATCCAGCGCTCCAGCGCGGCGTCGATGTCCTCGGCTACCTCCTGCACCAGGCCCAGGGTCTGCGCCTCGGCGGCCGGGATGCGGCTGGCCGTGAGCGCCAGGCGGCGCGCCTGGCGCGGGCCGACCGCGTTGACCACATAGGGGCCGATCACCGCCGGCAGGATGCCGAAGCGCGCCTCGCTGACCGCGAATTTCGCGTCCGGCGTGGCCAGCGCGATGTCGCAGGCCGCGGCCAGGCCGACGCCGCCGCCCAGGGCCAGGCCCTGCACGCGCGCCAGGGTGGGCTTCGGGCATTCGGCGATGCGCTGCAGCATCGTGGCGAAGCGGCGCGCGTCCTCGACATTGGCGGCCTGCGTCGCCTCCGAGGCGCGCTTCATCCATTGCAGGTCGGCGCCGGCGCTGAAGGCCTTGCCGCTGCCGGCCAGCACGATCAGGCGCACCGCCGGGTCGGCCGTCAGGCGCTCGAAGGCGGCCGCCAGGTCCGCGATCATCGCCTCGTTGAAGGCGTTGAACACCTCGGGCCGGTTCATCGTGACGCGCGCCACGCCGCGCGCGTCGGTCTCAATCGTCAATGTCTCCACGCTGAAACTCCTGGTAATCCGGCGAGTATCGCAGCGCGACCGGGGCCACCCGGTCAACGGCCGAACAGCCCTTTCACCACACCGCCCAAGCCCTTGACGACGCCCGAAAGGCTAACCCCGAGGCCATCGGCCAGGCCCGAGGCGATCTTGGTCGCGAGGTTCTCGTTGAGCGAGAAGGCCGGATCGTCGAGCCGCCCCTCAAGGGTGAACTTCACCTCCAGCGCATCGTTGCGCGTCAGCGCCGCCAGCACCGCCTGGCGCGGCACGCCGGCAAAGGTGCCCAGCATGCCGCCCTCGTTGGACAGCTCCAGCTGGCGCAGGGTCAGCACGCCCGGCGCCTGCAGCTTCTTGTCGCGCACCCGCGCCTGCAGGCTCAGGTCCAGGGTGCCGCGGCGCACGCCGGTCTCGGCGGCCCTCAGCAGATAAGGCTGCAGCGCCACCAGGTCAACACCGCGGAACTGCGCCCGCAGCCGCGCGTCCTGGGTGGCCGGCGTGAACTCGCCCTCGATCTCGATGCGGCCGTCCCGCGCCGGGCGGCCGGACGCGGCGCCCTTGAACAGGCCTTCCAGCTTCAGCGCGATCGCGCGGTCCAGCGCCGGCAGCACGATCGGGCCCGCCTCGGCCCGCAGGCCCTCGACGCGCAGCGGCAGCGGCGTGCCGCGGCGCACCGAAGCGTCGAAGAAGGCCAGGCTGGCATCGTCCAGTCGCACCTGGTCGATCTCCAGCCGCAGCGGATTGGCAGCGCCGGCGGCCTCGTCGGACGGGCGTGCCTGCCCTTGCTCCTCCAGCAGCGCCGGCAGCAGGCGCATCCGGCCCTCGCGGGTGCGCAGGGCCGACAAATAGGCGCCCTCGACCTCGATGCGCGCGATGCGCCAGGGCCCGCCGAACAGGCTGCGCAACTCCGGCTCGACCCGCACCCGCCGCGCCCGCAGTTCATCTTCGGCCGGCCAGCCCGGCGCGGCGCGGATGCGCAGCTCGCTCAGCTCCAGGCCCGACCAGTCCGCCGTCAGCGCCCCGATGCTGGCGCGCGGCCCCAGCGCGCCCTCGATCTGCCGCTGCAGCTGGCCGACGGCCAGGCGCAGGCCGCCGATGATCAACAGGCTCAGGGCCGCGACGATGGCGGCGGCAATCAGGAGGGGACGGCGGAAACGGGACACGGCGGCAGACATCTCAAGCGGAGTCCGCGAGGATAGCGCCCCGCCCGCCGCGGCGAGGTGCCGCGGCGCCTAGGTCAATCGAAGAAGTCGCTGAGCCAGGACTTCTTGCGGTAATGGCCGTGATGGCCGCCCTGCTTCTTGTAGTAGTCCGAATCGACGAAGTCGGGACGGCCCTGCTGGGGATAGTGCTGCGGCTGTTGTGCTTGCGGGGCCTGCGGGGCGGGCGGCTGGGCCGCCACCGAGCGCTCGATCAGCTTGTCGAGCTCGCCGCGGTCCAGCCAGACGCCGCGGCATTGCGGGCAGTAGTCGATCTCGATGCCCTGGCGGTCGGCCATCACAAGCGTGGCATCGGGGCAGGTGGGGCATTTCATCGCGGGGTCACTCCTTGCTTTCTTGCTGACGGGGTTCGCTACTCAGGCCGAATCCCTGTCAGCTGAGGTCGCCGGCCCCGATCTCAATCGGGCCGGCAAGGAAAAAGGGGACCTTTCGGTCCCCTGGTCTCGTATCGCCTTACTTGGCCGGCTCTTCCTTGTTGAGCAGGCGCTTGCCGCGGGCGCGGATATTGAGTCCTTCCACCACCAGCGAGAAGGCCATCGCGGCGTAGATGTAACCCTTGGGCATATGGACGTCGAAGGCTTCGGCCGTCAGCGCCATGCCCACCATCACCAGGAAGGCCAGGGCCAGCACCTTGACCGAGGGATGACGGTCGACGAAGTCGCCGATCGGCTTGGCCGCCACCAGCATCACCAACACGGCCACGATCACGGCGGCCACCATCACGCCGATCTGGTCCACCATGCCGACCGCGGTGATCACCGAGTCCAGCGAGAACACGATGTCGATGACCGCGATCTGGCCGATGATGCCCCAGAACAGGCGGTTGCCGGCGGCCTTCAGGGCCTGCTCGTCGGTGGCGGGCGGGCCGTCCTGCTCGCGGGCCTCGACCTCGACGAAGATCTCGTGCGAAGCCTTGTACAGCAGGAACAGGCCACCGAACAGCAGCACCAGGTCGCGGCCGCTGATGTCCTGGCCGAACATCGAGAACAGGGTCTCGGTCAGGCCCATCACCCAGCTCAGCGAGAACAGCAGCGCCAGGCGCGAGATCATCGCGAAGCCCAGGCCCAGGCGGCGTGCCTTGTCACGCAGATGCGCCGGCAGGCGGCCCACCAGGATGGAGATGAAGATGATGTTGTCGACGCCCAGGACGATTTCCAGGGCGGTAAGCATCGCGAACGCGATCCAGATATTGGGGTCGAGGAGGAATTCCACGGTGTGAGGAGCGGCGCGGCCAAGCGCTCGCCTGAATTGTGTGAAGAGCGCACGATACCGCGCCCGCCACCCTCGGGTAAATGCGAATTTGCGACCTTGATGCTTCGCAAAAATCGAATCGTGAAATCCCAATGGGCGCGCCACCGATGCGGCCGCGCGCCCCGGCTGGCCCTTGCGGGCGCTGGGCTTACTTGCTGACGCTGGGACGACCGGCGGCCGTCGGGTAGGCCGACAGCACGCGTGCCGGGTCTTGCGTGTCCAGGTAGGCGGCGTACTGCGCCTCGGCGCAGGCCAGGGCCTGGCCGGCCTGCGGCTCGCCGCGGTACTGGCCCTTGTAGTAGACGAAGCGGTATTCGTTGGCGGCCTGGCCCTTGGCATCCAGCTGAGGCTGGTGCTTGGCCGCGCATTCGGCGCGCAGGCCTTCGGGCGTGATGCTCTGGGCCGAGGCGGCGCAGGCCAGGACGGACAAGGTCAGGGCGATCAGGGCTTGTGGCTTCTTCTGCATGGCGATCAGGACTCTCATGGTGATGGGGTGGCCTGCCTCCAAGGACCGCGCGACGCGATCCTCCCTCGGTCAGGTGCGGCGCAGCTTAACGGCGGAGCCGGCCTCCGACCACCACGCGACTGGGGGTCGGGTGGACCCTCTTGCGCTACCCTGGCGGCCCGGACAAAAAACACCCATGCCCTTCGCCGCTGTCTTCCTCCGCGGGTCCGGACGTCTGCGCCGCACCGCGCTGCTTGCCCTGCTGCTGTTGAGCGCCGCTGTCCCGCCGGCCCAGGCCGATCCGCTGCGGGTGCGCCACGCACTGGCGCAGCAGCAGAGCGCCGCCGAGATCACCTACGAGCTCGAGGTGCTGCAGCTGCTGCTGGACAAGACACAGGCCAGTCATGGGCCCTATCGCCTGGAGGGCTCGGCGCCGATGACACAGAACCGCGCCTTCCTGCAGCTGGTGGCCGGCGAGGTGGATCTGATCAGCTCGATGACCTCGCGCGAGCGCGAGGTGCAGGGCCTGCCGCTGCGGGTCTGCCTCTACCGCGGCCTGCAGGGCGTGCGCCTGCCGCTGATGTTGAGCAACCGCCGCGAGGAGCTGGACGCGGCCGGCGCGACGCAGCCGCCGCGCGCGCTGCACAACGGTCAGGTGGCCGACTGGCCCGACACCGCGGTGCTGGCGCACAACGGCTGGCAGGTCGACCGCCTGCCGCGCCTGGGCCAGTTCGGCGAGCTGCTGCGGCGCCGGCGCCTGGACTTCGTCAGCCTGGGCGTGCTGGAGGCCTATCCGATCGCCGGCACCCGCCACGAGGTGGTGGTGGGCGAGCGCTGGGCCATCGCCTACCCCTCGGCCTTCTACTTCTTCGTCAGCCCGACACGCCCCGAGCTGGCCGAGCGGCTGCGCATCGGCTGGGACCGAGCCTTGGCGGACGGCAGCTTCGAGGCCCTGTTCGAGCAGCGCCTGGGCGCGCAGCTGCGGCGCGCCCGGCTTGAGCAACGCCATTGGTGGCGGCTGGAGAACCCGGCCCTGCCCGCGAGCACGCCGCTGGCCGATGCGCGGCTGTGGCACCCGCTGGTGCGCGCGCGGCTGCTGAAGCCGGGCCCCTGAGAAAAAGAAAAGGCCGGCCGCCTCCGCGGAGACGCCGGCCTGATTGACAGCAAGCAGATGACTGCTTGCGCGCCGATCGAAGAATTTACTTCTTGGCCTTGGCGGCGGCCTTCTTGGCGGGCGGCTTGGCAGCGGCCTTCGGTGCAGCCTTGGCGGCCTTCTCGGCCTTGCGAGCGGCAGCCTTGGGGTCCACGGCGGCCTTGAAGCCGGCGCCCGGGGTGAACTTCGGCAGCTTGGCTGCGGCGATCTTGATCTTCTCGCCGGTGCTGGGGTTCACGCCGGTGCGGGCAGCGCGGGCGTGCTGCTTGAAGGAGCCAAAGCCGGGGATGGAGACCGTGCCGCCCTTCTTGACGGTGGTGACCACCGCGTCCAGCAGGGTCTCGACGATGCGGCCGGCTTCGGCCTTCGTCAGCTCATGCTTGCCAGCCAGGTGCTCGATCAGTTCGGTTTTGTTCATTCCTGAGTCTCAGTTCAAATTGGCGCCCGACGATCTCGGGCGGGCGCCATTCTCACCGAAAAATCGCCACGATCCCGATGGCGACGCGGGAAAACGATGATCGGTGCCGCAGGCGCCGAGCGAAGTTTCGTGAAAACGATGATCGGAACCTTGGGTGCCGATCATCGTTTCGCCAAAACGTGATGCAAAGCAGGAAGCCCGTCCCACCTGCAACTCCGGATCCCATCGAACAATCTCCCTCACCAACGCCTTGGCCACCATCGCATCGCTGTAACTCTTGCTTGCCATTTCAATCGCCGTGATGCGCAAGCACGGGCATGGCTCGTTGCCGTGGCGCAAGCGCTCGCCGAGCGCGCGCAGCACCTGCTGCTGCGCGCGCGGCACGAGGTTGACGATCAGCCCCCGGCCGCGCGAGCGCAACAGCGGCAGGCCCGCCGCGATGCCATGCAGCGCGCCGCGCAGGCCGCGGTCGGGCATCTCCTCATCCGGCCCGGCGCTGTTGACGATCACGTCGAGCCGGCCGAACCAGGCATGGGCCAGGCTGATGAAGCGCTGCATGTCGCGTCGATCGCCGACATCGACCGCCAGCGCGCGCACCGAGCCGCCCTGCGCGGCCAGGGCCTGCGCCAGGCCCTCGACCGCATCGAGGCGGCGCGCGCCCAGCACCAGATGCGCGCCGGCGGCGGCCAGCAGCGGCGCGGCCGCCGCACCGGGGCCCTCTGCGGCCTCGGTCAGCGCGATGACCTGGCCCGCCAGGCCGCGGGCGAGGAAGAAGGTCGATGCGTCGGATGGGCTGAAGCTCGTCGTCACGGCAGGACTCCTGACTGATGGAAGGAAGGGAGGAAGCGCGGCACGGCAGTCTAGAAAGCGCGGCCGCGCCGGCGATAGCCCGTTCCTGCAGGCTTCTTGCCCAAAGCTGCGAAGCTGAGCCGCGCGCGATGCGCGCGCGACGTCGCTTGCATAGACTGGGCGCCATGCCGCAAATTCACACCCCGCTGCCGTCCGATCTGAGCGAGGCCCAGGGCGATGCCCAGGTTCAGCTGCTGCTGCGCCGCGCCGAGCTGGTGCAACGCATCGCCGCGCTGGCGCCCAACGAGGGCCTGTACGAAACCGCCGTGCCGGGCCTGCATCTGGCCCGGCTGAATGCGCCCAACCAGCCGCACCACGGCATGCACATGCCGGCGATCTGCTTCATCGCCCAGGGGGCCAAGCGCCTGCATCTCGCGGACGAGCTGTACGACTACGACGACACGCATCACCTGGTGGTGGCGCAGGACCTGCCGGTGATGGGTCAGGTCTGGCAGGCCTCGCGCGAGCAGCCCTATTTGAGCGTGCGCCTGGACTTCGATCCGGCGGTGCTGGCCGAGCTGGTGCGCCATGCCCCGCCCGAACCGGCGGCCGCGGCGCACAGCGCCAGCGTGCGCGGCCTCTTCGTCGGCCGCACCGGCATCGAGTTGCTGGATCCGCTGCTGCGCCTGCTGCGTCTGCTGGAGACGCCACAGCATCTGCAGGCCCTGGCGCCGCTGGCGCTGCAGGAGATCAGCTACCGCCTGCTGTCCGGCCCCGACGGCTGGCGCCTGGCCCAGACCCTGGGCAATAGCGGTTGCGCGGCACGCATCGCGCAGGCGATCCAGTGGCTGCGCCGGCGCGTAGCCGAGCCGCTGAGCATCGCCGAGATGGCGGATGCGGTGCACATGAGCCCCTCGTCGCTGCACCACCACTTCAAGGCCGTCACCGCGATGAGCCCGCTGCAGTACCAGAAGCGGCTGCGCCTGCAGGAGGCGCGCGGCCTGATGCTCAGCGGTGGGCTGGATGCCGCCAGCGCGGCGCATCGCGTCGGCTACCAGAGCCCCTCGCAGTTCAGCCGCGAATATGCGCGCATGTACGGCGCACCACCGGCCCGCGACCTGCGCGAGTTCCGCGAGCAGCAGGCCCTGGCGGCCAAGCCCGCGTCCTGATCAGCAAGAAGCGGAGGGCCAAAACGAAAAGGCCAGCACTTGCGTGCTGGCCTTCGTATTTGGTGCCCAGGAGAGGACTCGAACCTCCACGGAGTTACCCGCTAGTACCTGAAACTAGTGCGTCTACCAATTCCGCCACCTGGGCTTTCAGGATTTTCTTTGCTGCCTGTCAGCAGCGAAGAGATAGGACTATAGCATGGTTTTTCGAGCGCGATCAAGTTTTTGCATCGGGCGCTCCAAATCTTGTCAGACCCAGGGTGCGCTTGGGGTTCATCAGGGCCTCGATGCCGCCCGCCAGCGCCAGCGTGGCCGCGTCGCTGAACTGCCAGTAGGCGGCCTGGATCTGCGGCCCCACGCCATGCTCGGCGCTGAAGCTGCCCCCCAGCGCCACGACGATCGCATTGATGCCCTCGCGCAGCCGCGCCATCGCCTCGGCATCGAGCGGCGGCGCGTCATGCGGCCAGGCCAGGTTGAAGTGCAGGCCGCCGTCGCCCAGATGGCCGAAGTCGGCCAGGCGCGCCGGCGGGAAATGTTCGGCCAGCCAGGCTGCGCCCTCGGCGCGGAAGCGCATGAAATGTCGGCGCGGCAGCGAGACGTCGAAGCCGATCACCTTGCCCCAGTCGCGCAAGCCCTCGCTGATGCTGTGGCGCAACGCCCAGATCTGCTCGTCGGCACCGATCACCGCATCGACCACGCGGCCGCTTTCGAACTCGCGCTCCAGCACCTCCTGCAGGAGCGCGTTCAGGTCCAGCCGCGCGGCTGGCAGCTCGCTGGCCAGCTCGACCAGCAGCGCGTACTCGGGCAGGTGGCCATCGAACAGCTTGCCGGCGTCGCCCACATGCTGCAAGGCCGCCTGCAGCGCCGGTTTCGAGATGCCCTCGAAGGCGCTGACCAGGCCGGCCAGCTCGCTGGCCATCAGGGTCTGGTACAGCGGCAGCACGGCGTCCAGCGCGGCCGGTGCGACCAGGGCCGCGGCGCGCTGGCGTGGCAGCGGATGCAGCTTCAGGGTCGCCTCGGTGATCACGCCCAGCGAGCCCGAGCTGCCGACGAAGAGCTGCTGCAGCGCCAACCCGGTGTTGTCCTTCTGCAGCCCGCGCCCGGCCTGCAAGACCTGGCCCCCGGCCAGCACGGCGGTGAGCGCCAGGGTGTTGGCACGCACGTCACCGTAGCGCAGCATGCGCGTGCCGCCGGTGTTGTGCGCCAGCATGCCGCCGACGCTGGGATCGGCGCTGAGGTCGATCGGGAAGAACAGGCCCTCGGCCTCCAGCCGCTCGTTGATCTCGGAAAGCTTGTAGCCGGCCGAGACGCGCAATGTGCGGTCCAGCGGGTCGAACTCGAAGCGCTCGCGCAGGCGGTCGGTGGCCAGCAGCACATGGCGCTCGCCATCGGTCGGCGTGCCGGCACGCACCAGGCCCGTGTGTGCGCCCTGCGGCACCAGGGTCAGGTCATGCGCGGCGACCAGCTGCACCAGCTCGGCGACCTGGGCCGTCGTCGCCGGGCGCACCAGGGCCGCGGCTCGGCCCGGCGCATAGCGGGCCGGCTCCAGGTAGCGCGGTTCGATCGCCGCGCCCTCGAGCGCGAACTCAGGCCCGACGATGGCGCGGGCGGCGGCGAGGAAGGCCTGCACGCTCATCTCAGCAGGCCTCGGCGCTGGCCGTCATCTTGAAGATGCCGGTCGCGTTGCCGGCGTCGAAGCGCAGGTCCAGGCCCTCGCCGTCCTGCTCGCGCTGGATGAACTCGTGGAAGCTGCCCGGCACCTGGCGGCTCACGACCTGACCCTCGTGCAGGAACTGGCGCTCGACCTGGGCGGCGCGCAACGCGGTTTGGCGCACGCGGCCGCTCTTCGAGGTCTCGATACTGTCCTTGATCGAGCGGCCCAGCGCGCGCTGCAACTCGGCCACCGCGGCGATGTCGGCGACGCGGTCGGTCGCATGGTTGAAGGCATTGCCCTCGGTGGCGATCCAGGCCATCTCGGCCGACTCGCTCTTCAGCAGCTCGTAGTCGGCCTGGCTGAACAGCGGATGCTGGCGCTCGAAGCAGGCCACCAGGCGCGGCAGCAGCGGCAGGGCCTCGGCCCAGGGCAGGGCCTTGTCGCGCGCCAGGCGCTCCAGCGCGGCCAGGTCCGCGGGCGAGAGCGGGTCGCGCGAGGCGCCGACCACGCGGCTCACCGCGGCCTGGAACTCGCCGCTGAAGCGCTCCGGATGCAGCTCGGAGACAAAGAACTGCGCGATGTCCTCGGGCAGGTCCTGGTGCCGCCAGCTGCGGCCGGTCATCTTCAGCTTCGTCAGCGGATAGGTCTCGGCATGGGCGTAACCCAGCGGGCGCAGCACGCGGGTGATCGCCGCCTCGCCGGGCGGCAGCGCGCCGCTGGGCCAGGCCACGGTGCGCAGCGCGCCATGGTCGAACACCAGGGCCTGGCCGGCGCGCTGGTTGTCGGCCACATAGGCCGCGCCCTCGGGCACGCGCCGCATCACATCGACGAACAGCGCCATGTTCAGCGCCTGCGCCAGCTCGGCGCGCGAGACCTGCGCGCCGATCGGCTGCAGCAGGGCCGGCACGACATGCAGCTGGTCGAAGCTGTTCTGGGCCTCGGCCTCGCCGAGCACGGAAGCGAGCAGGCGGAACAGGCCGGTATCAACACTACGCATCACAACAAGCACTCCAGATGGAAGAACGCCCCGCAAGGCGGGGCGCAATAAGGATAAGACCGATCAGATGTCGAATTTGACGCCCTGTGCGAGCGGCAGTTCGCGCGAGTAGTTCACGGTATTCGTCGTGCGGCGCATGTACGCCTTCCAGGCATCGGAGCCGGATTCGCGGCCGCCGCCGGTCTCCTTCTCGCCGCCGAAGGCGCCGCCGATCTCGGCGCCCGAGGTGCCGATATTGACGTTGGCGATGCCGCAATCGGAACCGCTGGCGCTCATGAAGGCCTCGGCCTCGCGCACGTCGTTGCTGAAGATGGCCGAGGACAGGCCCTGCGGCACCTCGTTCTGCAGCGCGATCGCCTCGTCCAGCGTCTTGTACTTCAGCGTGTACAGGATGGGTGCGAAGGTCTCGTGCTTGACGATGTCGGTCTGCGCCGGCATGCGCACCAGGGCCGGCACCGCGTACCAGGCCTCGGGATACTGCTCGGCCAGCGCGCGGCCGCCGCCGCTGACCTCGCCGCCCTGCTCGCGGGCCGACTTCAGCGCGGCCTGCATCGCATCGAAGGATGCCTTGTCGATCAGCGGGCCGATCAGGTTGCCGGGCTCGACCGGGCTACCGATCTTCAGCTGCGCGCGGGCGCGGTCCAGGCGGGCCACCAGCTCGTCGTGAATGCTCTCGTGCGCGATGACGCGGCGCGTCGTCGTGCAGCGCTGGCCGGCCGTGCCGTAGGCGCCGAACAGGATGCCGCGCACGGCCAGGTCCAGGTCGGCGCTGGGCGTGACGATGATGGCGTTGTTGCCGCCCAGTTCCAGCAGGCAGCGGCCGAAGCGCGCAGCGACGCGCGGGCCGACCGCGCGGCCCATGCGGGTGGAGCCGGTGGCCGAGACCAGGGCGACGCGCGCGTCGTCCACCAGGGCCTCGCCGACCGCGGCGCCGCCGATCAGCACCTGGGACAGGTGCGCGGGCGCGCCCTCATAGCGAGCGACCGCCTTCTCGAACAATGCCTGCGTGGCCAGCGCGGTCAGCGGGGTCTTCTCGCTGGGCTTCCAGACGCAGCTGTCGCCGCAGACCAGGGCCAGGGCCGAGTTCCAGGCCCAGACGGCCACCGGGAAGTTGAAGGCCGAGATGATGCCGACCACGCCCAGCGGGAGGTACTGCTCCATCATGCGATGGCCGGGGCGCTCGCTGGCGATCGTCAGGCCATGCAGCTGGCGGCTCAGGCCGACCGCGAAGTCGCAGATGTCGATCATCTCCTGCACCTCGCCCTCGCCCTCGCTGGTGACCTTGCCGGCCTCCAGCGACACCAGGCGGGCCAGCGCGGCCTTGTTGGCGCGCAGTTCCTCGCCAAAGAGGCGCACCAGCTCGCCGCGCTTCGGAGCCGGCACATTGCGCCATTGCAGGAAGGCGGCCTGCGCGCGGGCGATGGCGGCCGTCATGTCGGCGGCGGAAGCCTCGGGCACGGCGCCGAGTTGCGCACCATCGATCGGGCTGCGCACGATCAGGCTGCCGCCGGTGTAGGCCGCGCTCGCAACGCCCAGGGCGTTCAACAGGTCTTGGATTTGCTTGCTCATGGTTGGATTTTCCTTCAGCCGATGCTCTCGACCTGACGCGACTGCTGATAGGCCTTGCCGAAGCGGTTCGCCAGGAAGGCGGGCAGCTCGACCTCTTCCTGGCGGATGAAGCCGGACTGCGGCAGCTTGCCCTCGCGGAACAGGTCGACGGCGGCGCAGATGCCGGCGGCGGTGGTGATCTGGATCGCGGACAGCGGCGCCTTCGCATCGCGCTCGGCGAAGATCTTGCGGGCGAACACCTCCTGCATCAGCACACCGTTCTTCATGCCGGAGACGGTGACGAAGACCAGCACCACGTCCTGCATGGTCGCGGGCATGCTCTTGCGCATGATGTCCTTCAGCTTGTCCTGGTCGGCGGCCAGCGCCAGGTCTTCCAAGAGGAACTTCATCAGGTCGCGGTGGCCGGGATAGCGCACGGTCTTGTAGTCCAGGTTGCGCACCTTGCCGGCCCAGGTCTCGCACAGGGTGCCCAGTCCGCCCGAGGTGTTGAAGGCCTCGTACTCGGTACCGTCCAGCGAGAAATGCTCCAGGCCTTCCAGCGGCAGGGCCGAGATGAACTCGCCGCCATGGATGGCCTCGCAGGGGTGGCAGTACTCGTTGATCAGGCCGTCGACCGACCAGGTCAGGTTGTACTTCAAAGCATTGGTCGGGAAGGCCGGCAGCGCGCCGACTCTCATCTGCACGTCGCGCACCTCGTCGAAGCCCTTGGCCAGGTGATGCGCGACGATGCCGATGAAGCCCGGCGCCAGGCCGCATTGCGGCATGAAGGCGGTCTTGGCGCTCTTGGCCAGGTCCTTGATCGCCTTGGTGGCGGCCACGTCCTCGGTCAGGTCGAAGTAATGGCAGCCACATTCCAGCGCCAGCGTGGCGGCGGTGATGGCCAGGTGGTAGGGCAGCGCGTTGACTACCGCGTCCTTGCCGCGCAGCTGGGCGGCCAGGGCGGTCTTGTTTTCGGTGTCCACCTCGGCGGTGGCAATGCCCTCGGCCGCCAGCACCGCCAGGTACTTGGCGTTCTTGTCGATCACGGTGACCTGGTAGTCGCCGGTGGCGTGCAGCAGGCGGGCGATGGTCTGGCCGATATGGCCGGCGCCGAGCAGGGCGATCTTCATGGTGGGGCTCCTGATAACTGGGGTCTGGAATGCGCCGCAGTCTAGGAAGGAGCTCGGACGAAAGAAAGCGATCATTCGTCAAAATACTCCTTGATTCCGACGATATGACAAACTATCGGTTCAATTCGTCCAAACCAAGGGTTATCCATGAACGAGGCCGCCAGGGACCAGACCGACCGTCAGCTGCTCACCCTGCTGCAGGCCAATGCCCGCGCCAGCACGGCCGATCTCGCCCGCAAACTGGGCGTGGCGCGCACCACCGTGGTGGCGCGCCTGGCCAGGCTGGAGCAGTCGGGCGTGATCGTCGGCTACACCGCCAAGCTCGGCAGCGAGGCGCCGGACCGCGGCGTGCAGGCCTTCGTCGGCATCACGGTGCAGCCGCGCGCCGGGCGCGAGGTGGTGAAGAAGCTCGGCGGCTTCCCGGAGCTGCGCCAGCTGGCCTCGGTCAGCGGCGAGTTCGACTACATGGCGGTGCTGCGCGCCGAATCGACGATGCGGCTGGATGCGCTGCTGGACGAGATCGGCGACATCGAGGGCGTGATCAAGACCACCAGTTCGGTGGTGCTGGCGCTGCGCGTCGACCGCAGCGCCTGAGGAGGAAACGCCGGGTAACCCAGGTCGGCCGGGCACGGCTCTTGCGCGTTGGATCCGCATCGTCCCGCGAAGAAGGCCTGTCGCCATCATGATCAAGAGAAGCCTGAGCCAAGCCCTGCTGCACTCCCCGCGCGCCCATGCCATGGGCACCGCGCTGAAGGCCGTGACCCTGGTCGCCGCCGTCTGGGGCCTGGGCTACCCCGCCCTGCTCTGGAGCCTGGGCAAGCTGGTGCACTGACCGGGGTCAGGGCTTGCCGGCGGCCGTGATCGCCGCCCGGCCCAGGTCCGGCTGGTCCGCGAAGAAGCCGTCCATGCCGGTGGCGAGAAAGCGCTGCAGCTGGCCGGCCATGTCGCCCAGCGCCTGCCCCTCGCGGCGGAACTCGGTCGGCAGATAGGCGTTCTCGGCCCGGAAGGTCCAGCCATGCACCAGCAGGCCGCGCCGATGCGCCTCAGCCACCAGGGGCGTCGGTTCGGCGGCCAGTTGCCCGCCGACCAGCGGGATGATCAGGTTCAGGTGCGCGCCGACGCCGTCGGCATAGCGCTTGATGAAGTCCAGCCCGGCCGGCTGGACCAGGTCCGCATAGCCGCGCGCATCGCCGGCCAAGGTGAAGTCATAGGGCTTGCCGCCGGCGCTGAGCAGCTGCACCAGGCGCAGCTTGGTCTTGCCGCGCAGGTATTGCAGATTGGCCACCTCGAAGGACTGGATGAAGACCGGCGCGTCGGCGCGGTTGCCATAGGCCGCGTGCAGCGTCTCCAACAGCCGGTCCTCCAGGCGCGGCAGGCCGGCCGCGTCGGTGAAGGCCTTGAAGTAGCTCGGGTGCTTGGTCTCCGGATAGATGCCGACGCCGCGCGCCTGGGCCAGCGCGATCACCTCGCCCAGGGTCGGGATCGTGAAACGGTCGTCGTAGGCCTTGTTGGCCAGGCGCTGGTCGCGCAGGCGCTCCTGCGCGCGGATGTCGGCGCGGATCTCGGCCGCGCTGAAGTCCTCGGCGAACCAGCCCGCCATCGGCCGGCCGTCCACCTGCTTGACGCTCAGGCGCTGCGCATACTTGTCCAGCTGCCAGACATTGGTGCTGGTGTCGGTGCGATGCAGGACCGGCTTGCCGTCGGCGTCGCGCTTGATCGTGCGGCCGTCCGCCTCCAGCTCGACCCGCGCCAGCAGCGGCTCGTGGCGGGCCAGCAGCACGCCATCCTTGCTCATCACCAGGTCCGGCTCGATGTAGTCGGCGCCCTGCTCAATCGCCAGCTCATAGGCGGCCAGCGTGTGCTCGGGGCGGTGGCCGCTGGCGCCGCGGTGGCCGATCAGCAAAGGGCCGGCCAGGCTCGCGCCGGTGGCCAGGCCCAGCAGCAGGGCGGCGGCGGTGGAACGGATCGTCATCGGGAGGATCTCCTGGAAAGATTTTTTCACGCCGCGCGAATCCTTTGGACCCGCGCCCGCCTCTTAGTGCGGAGGACGGATGGTCCTCGGACCTTATCAGGAGTGCATGACATGCTCTATATGAAGACCAATCTCCCGGGCTGGGAACGGGCGCTGCGCATCGGCTGCGGGCTGTGCACCGGCGTCGTCGCGCTGGTGGCGGTGCCCGGCGTCTGGGGCTGGGTGCTGGCCGCGGCGGCGGTGGGCGCGATGGGCTCGGGCCTGCTGGGGTTCTGCCCGGCCTGCGCGCTGCTCGGGCGCCGGCTGGACCGGCAGGACCGCTGACCGACAGACAATCCGCGGCCATGGCCCTCGCCCCTCAACACCTGCCCCTGCTCGAAGCCGCCCATGGCGGCGACCTGCGGGCCATGGAACAGCTGCTGCGCGTCTGCCGGCCCGATGTGCGCCGCTACGCGCAGCGCCATTGCCTGATCAGCGATGTCGACGACGCGGTGCAGGAGTCCCTGCTGCTGCTGGCGCGGCGCCTGCGCTCGCTGCGCGCGGTGGTCGCCTTCTCCGGCTGGCTGCTGCGTGTCGTGCAGCGCGAATGCCGGCGCCTGGGCCGCCTGGCCTTCGCCTACGACCCCTATGACGAGGAAAAGCTGGAGCAATGGCTGGTCACGCATCACGACAACCACAGCCTGCGCCTGGAGCTGAGCCAGGCGCTGCAATCGCTGCCGCCGCATTACCGCGAGGTGCTGCTGCTGCGCGACTTCGAGGAGCTGGCGATCGCCGAGCGCCTCGCGCTGACGGTGGCGGCCACCAAGAGCCGGCTGCATCGGGCGCGGGAGCTGGCGCGGGAGTATCTGCTGGCCTGAGCGCTTCACCCCTCAGTTCACCGCGGGAACTCCAAGGGCATTGAGGGTAGGAGTGCTCATCAGGCCCGTATTCGGAAAGCCCTTCAGGCGCTGGAAGTAGCCGATCGACTCTTGCGTGGCGTGACTCATCACGCCATCGATCGGCCCGTCGTACAGACCCATGCGAGTCAGCGCAATCTGCACCCGCATGATCTGCAGCTTGAGCTTCTCTCCACGACTCAGGTCCGGTCCACTCGACGACTGGCCATCGCCCAAGGGCTTCAATGTCGGGGCCTTTGCATCCTGCGCCGATTCCGGCAGCAGGGCTTGTGCAGGTTGCGTGGAGTGGGGATCAACGCCGGCGGCAGGCTTGACCCGGCCCGCCGTGCTTGGCCACGGGGCCGGCTGCGAGATGGGCGGCGCCGATGCCGGGCTGGGTGGAGTCAGCAAATGCTGCGGACTTGGCGCAGGAGGCGGGGCAGCAGGGACGCGCGAATAGGAGGAGCTGCTACCGGAATAGTGCGAGCTGTGACTGGAATGGGATCTATGACTTGAATGCGAACGATGCCCCGCAAACAGATTGTCTGCATCCCGATTCAACGGCCGCAGCAGCACCGCGAGGGGTTCCGGCAAGGGTTCCAGCGAGCCCTGCTTGGCCGCGTCGTTCGCCATCGATTTCCCGGCCAGCAATGGGCTCCCTGCAAGGAAAACGGCCAAGCTTTTGATGAATCTGCTCACGCCTCCACCCTCCGGATCGGTTTGATTTTCGTAGGCTGCCATCCGCGCTCATGCCATGCGAACAATCCACAGCAGCGCGCCTTGACCTCGCAGAGCTCGCACTCGCTCGCATAGACCTGCTTCCAATCGGAAATGCTCCGGCTTGCTGCGGGCCAGAGATCCATTGGCAGGGCACATAGCGGGGCATTCATGAAAACAAAGGGAACCCGCCCGCGTCGCAGTGCCTGGCAGGATTCGACCAAGACATCGCCCCACTTGGCCAGATCGACTTCGCAAAGTTGCCGATTGGCCAGCGCAAGGCCAATGGGCTCGGCCGCCATCAAGGCCACCTCGCTGACAAACGGCAGATTGCGCGCGATGAACCGGCAAATCTCCGGCAAAGATTCGAGCACGGGAGCAATCAACACGATCCTGAGTTGAATTGACTGCCCATGCCTTTGCAACTCCAACAAACCGGCCAGCGTCTCATCGAAGGCACCCGGGCTCTGGACGACATAGTCATGCAGAAAGTCGGCATGGCCATAGAGCGGGACTAGCCACGACAAACGTGCCTCAAGTCGATGCAGCAGTGTGTGGGCCAGCGAGGGTTGGCCAAGCAGCCGGCCATTGCTGAGGAGATCAATGCGCGTGCTCGGATGGCGCTCAGCAACTAAGGCGATAAGCCTGCGCAGCTCGCTGGCGCCCAGCAGCAGAGGCTCTCCACCGGACAAGCCCAGCGAGACTGGCGAGCAGCGGATGTGATGCACGACCGCCAGCGCTTCCTCCATCAACCAGGGATCCAGCTGCGGCGTCGGTGGCTGGGAGCACATCAGACAGTAGCTGTTGCAGCGATTCGTCAGCAGCAAGGCGTGATGCAGATCCGACTCCCGGAACAACACCATCAGCTCCGGCTTGTCCGACCGGACGGCCACCACGTCGCCGTTCTCAATTCCTTTACCGCTCACCGCACCAATAGACAGGCCATTGCGACGAAGCCGCCGAAACAGTTGCCAATCCTCCGGGCCCTGACACAGCAGCAGACATTGCAGGTCCGGCCGCCATCCGGCACTCAGCTCCTCGGCCGATATGACACGATGCACCCCTTGCCCGGCCGGCTCCAGTTCGCTGACAAGTAGCCTGCGCATCGATGCTATGCCTCGATCCCCACGGGCGCAGCCCAGGCGTGGAACAAGTCCAGCTGCCAGGCATCCGCGTCGTGGAGGTACTGGAGAAACAGATCGAACAGCCAAAGATGCCGTTGGCAATGCTCGGTTGCAGCGACCGGAGCATTCAAGTTGCCAAACTGCGCCTGCGCGTCGACCGGATTCGGTGCGCAGAACAGCCGATAGGCACACCGCGAGCACTCGGCAATGGAGTCGACCAAGCTCGCCTGTCTCAGCGCCTCCAGCACCGGCGACTTCTGTAGATCTGACAATGAGGTTCCGATGCGTCCGATGCGCAGTGAGCGATCTCCGGTCTCGACCAGCATCCGCGCCTCATCGCTCGGATAGACATAGCCATCGTAGTTGTAGACCAGAACGCTTGACCCGGCTCCAGTAGGACTCTGCAGGTCGACATATCCCGCATCGAAGGGACTCAGCAGCTTGTTCAGGATGATGCTCGCGTAGACCTCGCGCAGCGCCACGCCTTGCCGGTTCCAATGCAGCACCCGATCCAAAGCCCTGCCATAGAACTCCCGGAACTCGTCCTGGCTGTAGGCGAGCCTGGTCGGATTGCGCTTGGCAAAACCGTAGCTGCTCAAGGGGCGGATGAAAAGATCACGAAACCCTCTTTGCACGTACTCGTCAACGATCGCTTCCGGCTGCTCCAGGGACGCCTTGGTCGTCGTCATCAGAGCGGACACCGCGTCTTCACCCAAGCGGCGTCGCGCAAGTGCAACGCCAGCCATGGTCTTCCTGTAGGCATCGCGCGAAGGTGTCGGGCGATTTCTGTCATGCAAGGACTCGGGACCGTCAAGACTGGTGGACAGCAGGATGCCGTGCGATTTCATGAAGTCGCACATGGCCTCGTCGAGCTGATGCAGAGTCGATGCAATCACAAAGCGCAGCCGACGACCGTTCAAATCAGGAGAACCCACAAGACGCAATACGGCTCGCTGGATCAGGTCAAAGCGAATCAATGGATCGCCGCCTTGGAATTCCACCGTCAGGACCGGTGCTGGGCTTTGCAAAATTGTGTCGCAGGCACGGTCAATGTCCGCCTCGGTCATCGAAAAGCCGGCCGAGGACAAGGCGCGGCTGACCTGGCAGTACCGGCACGAGTGAGCACATTGCAAGGTAGGCACCAGGATGTGCAACGAGGGCCCGACCGTGACCGTCTCGCGTTTTGCTGCGATGCGAGAGCGCAGCAACGTTCTCATGCCCTGGGCCCGCGGGTCCTTGAGGAAGAACCGGGCCTTCAGTGCGGCCTGCAGATTCAGCGGCAAGGCCGAGGGTCGTTCGCGCAGCAGGGCCAACTCATGCGCGCTAAGAAAGACATGGTCACCGGACTGCGAGATAGCCGCTACCGTTCCATCTCGCAATGCTCGATGCGAAAAAGGCTCGGTGACCGGCGCATAGCGTGAGTCCATCCCTGGCGACTTATCCAATCTTCTTTGCCCCGGCAAGCGTAGGGCAAAGGAATGGGAAGGGCATCAGGGCTTGCCAGCATCTAGGTTGACCTGCGGCGGCAGGCAAACCATCAACAGCTCAGTACAGCCCTCGCGTCCTCGCCATCAGCCGCGTCAACCCCAGCATCGCATCGGTGAAGGGCGTCGCGATGCCGAGCTTCTGCGCGATCTCGCGCACCGAGGCGACCAGGGCGTCCAGCTCCAGCGCGCGGCCGGCCTCGGTGTCCTGCAGCATCGAGGTCTTGAAGGCGCCAAGCTTGCGCGTCACCTCGTGGCGCTGCTCGGGCGTCTGGTCGACCGCGCAGCCGATGCGGGCGCCGATCTCGGCGGCCTCGCGCATCACGTTCGTGACGAAGCCGCGCACCAGCTCGTCGTCGAGGATGCGGTCCGCGGTCGCGCCGGTCAGGGCCGAGATCGGGTTCATCGTCATATTGCCCCAGAGCTTGAACCAGATGTCGCGCTGGATGCGCTCCGAGACCGTGGCATTGAAGCCGGCGCGCTGCAGCAGCGCGGCCAGGGCCTCGACATGGGCCGGCCGGCCGCCCTCGGGCGCGCCCAGGATCAGACCCATGCCCATCACATGCCGCACCAGCCCCGGCTCGGGCGTGGTGCAGCTGGCATGCACGACCGAACCGATCACCCGCTCCGCCGGGATCAGCGCGGCGACCGCGCCGCCCGGGTCCACCGATTCCAGGCGCTGGCCATCCAGCGGACCACCCAGGCCCTCGAAGAACCACCAGGGCACGCCGTTCATCGCCACCAGCACCTTGGTTTCGGGGCCCAGCAGGGCCCGCACCGCGGGCGCCACCGAGGCCAGCGCCGGGCCCTTGACCGCGATGACGACCAGGTCCTGCGGGCCCAGCTCCTGCGGCTTGTCGCTGGCATTGATCGGCACCGTGATGCGCTCGCCGCCGCTGCCGCTTTCCATGCGCAGCCCCTGCGCGCGCAGCGCGGCCAGGGTGGCGCCGCGCGCCAGCGCACTCAAGCGCACCTCGTCGCCCAGCTTGTGGCCCAGATGGGCGGCGAACCAGCCGCCGATGGCGCCGGCGCCCACAATGCAAATCTTCTTGCTTACCGTCATCGTCTGTAGCTCGGATCGGTCCGGTCCACCAGGCGGCGCATCGCGTCGAAAGCGTCCTGGCCGGCGCCGAACTTCGGGTTGAAATTCAGCGAGTCTCGCACGCAGCCCTCCAGCACCGGCACGGCAATCGCGCGCGGCCGCCCCATCGCCAGCGTCGCCAGCTGCACCTCGCAGGCGCGGTTCAGCAGCCACATCAGCGAGAAGGCATTGGCCAGGCTGAAGCCGATCGTCACCGGGCCATGGTTGCGCAGCAGCAGCACCGGCTTGCCGCCGGCGCTGGCCAGGATGCGCCGGCCCTCGTCCAGGTGCACGGTGATGCCCTCGAACTCGTGATACGCCACCTTGCCCCAGAGCTGGGCCGCGTAGAAGTTCGTGAAGGACAGGCCCTCGTCGCTGCAGCAGACGGCCATGGTCGGCGTGGTGTGCACATGCATCACGCAATGCGCATCCTCGCCCAGGGTCTCGTGGATCGCGCCGTGGAAGGTGAAGCCGGCCGGGTTGATCGGCCAGTCGCTGGCGCCAACGATATGGCCGCGCACATCAACCTTGACCAGATTGGAGGCACAGACCTCGCTGTAATGCAGGCCGAAAGGGTTGAGCAGGAAATGCCCGGGCTCGCCCGGCACGCGCAGCGAGATGTGGTTGTAGATCAGCTCGGTCCAGCCCAGGCGGTCGAAGATGCGGTAGCAGGCGGCCAGCTCGGTGCGGGCCTGCCATTCCTCGGGGGCGATGTGCTTGGGGCGGGGATAGGCAGCGTCGCTCATCTCAGTACCCTCCTCCCGCGCTCCTGGCGGCCTCCGGCGCCGGCGCGCCCTGCGGCCGGAACTGGCGCAGCAGCTCGCTCGCGCCACGCACCAGCAGGCCGGTGTCCAGCCCCACCGCGACGAACAGCGCGCCGGCCTCCAGATAGCGCTTGGCCAGCGCCGGATCGGTGGCCAGGATGCCCGGCGCCTTGCCGGCCGCGCGCACGGTGGCGATGCCGTCCAGGATCGCGCGCTGCACCTCGGGGTGGCCGGGGTTGCCCAGATGGCCCATCGAGGCCGACAGGTCGGCCGGGCCGAAGAACACGCCGTCCACGCCCTCCACCGCCGCGATGGCCTGCAGGTTCTGCAGACCCGTGGTGGTCTCCACCTGCGCCAGCACGCACATCTCGGCATCGGCCTGCTGCAGATAGCCCTCGACCTGGTTCCAGCGCGAGGCCCGCGCCAGCGCCGCGCCGACGCCGCGGATGCCCTGCGGCGGATAGCGGGTCGCGGCCACCAGGCGCGAGGCCTGGGCCGCGCTGTCGACCATCGGAATCAACAGGGTCTGGGCGCCGATGTCGAGGATCTGCTTGATCAGCGCCACCTCGCCCTGCACCGGCCGCAGGATCGGATGCACCGGGTAGGGCGCGACCGCCTGCAGTTGCGCCAGCATCGAGCGCACATCGTTGGGCGCATGTTCGCCGTCGATCAGCAGCCAGTCGTAGCCGCAGCCGGCCAGGGCCTCGGCCACATAGGGATCGGCCAGGCCGACCCAGAGCCCGATCTGCGGCCGGCCGGCGCGCAGCGCGTCGCGAAAGCGGTTGCGTGGCAATTGCATCAGATGCTCCTCACTGCTAACTACTCAGACAAAACGGAAGTCCAGCCGCCCCAGCGGCCCGTAGTCGGCCTCGAAACGGTCGCCGGCCCGGGCCGGCACCGGCCGCGTGAAGGAACCGGCCAGCACGATCTGGCCCGGCCGCAGCGACTCGCCCCAGGGATGCAGCTTCTCGACCAGCCAGGCGATGCCGATCGCCGGATGGCCCTGCACCCCGGCCGCCAGCCCGGTCTCCTCGACCTGGCCGTTGAGCCTCAGGATCGCGCCGCACCAGGGCAGGTCCACGGCGCGCGGGTCGATGCGCGCGCCGCCCAGCACGATGCCGGCATTGGCCGCGTTGTCGCTGATCGTGTCGTAGACCTTGCGCATCGCCTTCGTGTGGCGGTCGAACTGCTCGATGCGCGCATCGATGATCTCGATCGCCGGCGTCACATAGTCGGTGGCCTCCAGCACCTCGTCGATGCCGACCTTGGGCCCGCTCAGCGGCGCCTTCAGCACGAAGGCCAGCTCGACCTCGACCCGCGGCGCGATGAAATGCTCGGCCGGGATGTCCAGGGTCGCGCCGGGCGCGCAGTCGTAGCGCATGTAGTCCAGCAGGGTGCCGTAGTCCGGCTCGTCGATCTGGCTGGAGAGCTGCATCGCGCGGCTGGTCAGCCCGATCTTGTGGCCGATCACACGCGCGCCCACCGCGGTCTGCAGCGCCACCCAGGCGCGGCTGATGCGATAGCCGTCCTCGATGCTCATGCCGGGAAAGCGCTTGGAGAAATGCTCGAGCTGCCGGCGCTCCCGCCGCGCCGCCTCCAGCTCCGCGGCCAGCGTGTCGATCAATGCCTGCTCAAAGGCCATGTCAGTCTTCTCTCTTCCTGTTCGCAAACAGCGGATGCAGCGAGCTGTTCTTCGCATCGAAGACCTCGGGGCCCTCGTCGATCTGCAGGGTCACGCCGACCGGCCGCGCGGCCAGTAGCGGCGCGAAGAAGTCTTTCGCGCAGGCCTCCAGCGCGCGCCCGACGCCGGCATGCACGGCCGCGCTGCGCCCGCGGCCCATGCGCAGGTTCAGGTAGACAAAACCGTAGTCGCGCCCCAGGCCCGCGGCCGCGCCCGCCGCGCCGCCATCGGCCACCGCATGGTGCGGCGCCGGATAGGCCAGCACGCGCACGCCGCCGGGCGGGAACACCGGCTTTGCCGATTCGTCGCGCTGCAGCAGCATCACGTCGGCCAGCGCGCGGCACAGCGCCGTCATGTCGCAGACGGCATCGAGATTGCCGGTGTAGAGGATGACCAGATGCGGCATCGCTCAGAGCCTCCCTGCGGATGGCATGACGCCGGCCGAGGCCTGCGCCGCCGGGATCGCGCGGCCGCTGACCGGCTGCACCGGGAACAGCGCATTGACCTGGCCGGTGCCGGAGGCGCCGAAATAGGGCGTGATGATCTCGGCCCGGCCCTCGTACTCGGACCAGCCGAGCGCGCCCAGCATCATCGCGGTGTCATGCATGAAGCCCTCGCCATGGCCCTTGCTGGCGTACTCCGGCAGCATCTCGCAGAAGGTCTTCCAGTCGCCGCGCTGCCAGAGTTGCAGCACCGCATGGTCCATCTGCTCCAGCAGCGGGCTCCAGACCTTGAAGGCATAGTCCGGCGCCTGGCCGTTCTGCGCAAAGCGGTGGCTCAGCGAGCCGCTGGCGAGGAAGGCCACCGTGCCCTCGTAATGCTCCTCCACCGCGCGGCGCATCGCCCAGCCCAGGCGCGCGCTGTCGTTCAGGTAATGCGCCATGCACATCGCCGACACCGAGATGGCCTTGAAGCCCTGGTCGGCGTTCATGTAGCGCATCGGCACCAGGGTGCCGTATTCCGGGTCCAAGGTGGTCGCGTGATGCGCCAGGGTCTCGACGCAGGCCTCGTTGCAGGCCCGGGCCAGGATCTGGCCCAGCGCCGGGTTGCCCGGGAACTCGAAGGGCAGGTTGGCGATGAAATGCGGCAGCTCGTTGCTGGTGTACTCACCCTTGAAATGCGGCGCGCAGTTCAGGTGGTAGGCCGCATTGACCAGCCAATGGGTGTCGAACACGACCAGGGTGTCCACCCCCGCCTCGCGGCAGCGCCGCGCGATCTCGCGATGGCCGTCGATCGCGTCCTGGCGCGTGCCCTTGCGCGGCCCGTCCAGCTCCGACAGATAGATCGACGGCACATGGGTGATCTTGCCGACCAGTGCGAGTTTGCCCATCTCAGTGCTCCATGGCGCCACATGCCACTCGCCGCGCATGATGCGATGCACCCCATGCGTGAGTCGGGCGAAGCCTCGGGCTGCGGGCGGGGGCGTCCACTCCATGTCCCCCGGGCGCTGCGCGCCCTCCTCCTTGACTTGCGTGGCCGCCCCCACCCACATCCCGAGGCAGGCCAGCGCTCGTTTCCACGGCCAAGTCGGGGGGTGTCCCACCGCCCTGCGCCTCCCGCACCAGCGCTCTTGCCAGCAGCCACTTCATCTCAGACTCCCCAATGCGGAATGTGATGCGAGCCTAGCGAGACGCAGACGTTCTTGGGCTCCAGAAAGACCTCGTAGCTCCAGGTGCCGCCCTCACGGCCGGTGCCGCTGGCCTTCGTGCCGCCGAAGGGCTGGCGCAGGTCGCGCACGTTCTGGCTGTTGACGAAGCACATGCCGGCCTCGATCGCCGCGGCCACCCGGTGGGCACGGCCGATGTTCTCGGTCCAGACATAGCTGGACAGGCCGTAGGGGGTGTCGTTGGCCTTGGCAATCGCCTCCGCCTCGTCCTTGAACGGGATCAGGCAGGCCACCGGGCCGAAGATCTCGTCCTGCGCGATCTTCATGCGGTTGTCGACATCGGCGAACACGGTGGGCAGCACATAGTTGCCGCGCTTGAGATGGGCCGGCAGCTCGGGCGCGCCCAGGCCGCCGCACAGCAGGGTCGCGCCTTCCTTCGTGCCCAGCTCGATATAACCGCGCACCTTGGCCAGGTGGGCCGGACTGATCATCGGGCCGATGATGGTTTTCTCGTCCAGCGGGTCGCCCACCGCGATGCTGCGCGCACGGGCCGCGAACTTCTCGGCGAAGTCGGCATAGATGCTCTGCTGCACCAGGATGCGCGAACCGGCGGTGCAGCGTTCGCCGTTGTTGGAGAAGATCATGAACAGCGCCGCGTCCAGTGCGCGCTCCAGGTCGGCATCGTCGAAGACCACGAAGGGGCTCTTGCCGCCCAGCTCCATGCTGAACTTCTTCAGCCCGGCGCTCTGCACGATGCGGTTGCCGGTCAGGGTGGAGCCGGTGAAGGAGATCGCGCGCACGTCGGGGTGGCGGCACAGCGGCTCGCCGGTTTCCGCCCCATAGCCATGCACCACGTTCAGCACGCCGGCCGGCACACCGGCCTCCAGCGCCAGCTCGCCCAGGCGCGCGGCGGTCAGCGGCGAGAGCTCGCTCATCTTCAGCACCGCGGTGTTGCCGAAGGCCAGGGCCGGTGCGACCTTCCAGGTGCTGGTCATGAAAGGCACGTTCCAGGGCGAGATCAGCGCGCAGACGCCGACCGGATGGAACAGGGTGTAGTTCAGGTGCGTCTCGGTCGGGTAGGTATGGCCGTCCACCCGGGTGCACATCTCGGCGAAGTAGTGGAAGTTGTCGGCCGCGCGCGGCACCAGCTGCTTCCTGGTCTGGGCGATCACCTGGCCGGTGTCGCGCGTCTCGGTCTCGGATATCTCGGGCACATGGGCCGCGATCAGCTCGCCCAGGCGCCGCAAGACCTTGGCGCGCTGCGGCGCCGGCGTCGCGGCCCAGGCCGGGAAGGCCGCCTTGGCCGCGGCCACCGCGGCGTTGACCTCGTCCGCGCCGCCGCGCGCCACCTCGGCCAGGGTCTCCTGGGTGGCCGGGCTGACGGTCTCGAAGTAGTCGCGGCCGGCGACCGCCTTGCCGTCGATCAGATGTTCGATTCTTCTCATGATGTCCGACGCTCCTCGGCGACGATGTAGTTGACCAGGCGGCCGATGCCCTCGATCTCGGTCACGACCTCCGAGCCCACCGGGCAGTCGACCACCCCGTCCGGCGTGCCGGTCAGGATGATGTCGCCGGGGCTCAGGGTCATGAAGCCGCTGAGGAACTCGATCAGCTGCGCCACCGGGAACACCATGTCGCGCGTGCTGCCGCTCTGCACCAGCTGGCCGTCGACATGGCTGCGCAGGGCCAGGTCTTGCGGGTCGGGCACCTCGTCGGCGCCGACCAGCCAGGGCCCCAGCGGCGTGCAGGCGTCGCGGTTCTTCACGCGCAGGTTCGGCCGGTAGTAGTTCTCCAGGTAGTCGCGGATCGCATAGTCGTTCGCGACCGTGTAGCCGGCCACGAACTGCAGCGCTTCCTCGCGCCGCACGCCGCGCGCGGTGCGGCCGATCACCACCGCCAGCTCGCATTCGTAATGCATATGCGTCGCGTCGGCCGGCCGCGGCGTGCGGGCGCGGTGGCCGACCAGCGTGTTGGGGCCCTTCATGAACACCAGCGGTTCGCTGGGCGGCTTGAAGTCCAGCTCTTTGGCATGGTCGGCATAGTTCAGGCCCAGCGCGAAGATCGTGCGCGGCACGAGCGGCGGCAGCCAGATCACCGCGTCCTCGGCCAGCACCCGGCCATCGGCCAGCAGCACGCCGCCATCGGCATGCGGCGTGACGCTGTGGATCGCGCCGTTGTGGGCGATGCGGCCGGTCCTCATGCGAGCCTCCCGGCCAGCCGCACCGACAGGCTGGCACCGCCGCCCTCGATACGCAGCCGGTCGCCGGCGCGCACCCGCGGCGCGCCCTCGGCCACGCCCAGGTGCAGCAGGTCGCCGGCCTGCAGGGTCATGAAGGCCGACACATCGGCCAGCAGCCGCGCCGGCGGCCGCAGCAAGTCATCGTCGAACTCGACGACCTGGCGCAGCTCCTCGTTGACGAACACCCGCAGCGCCGTCGGCAGGGCCGGCAGCAACGCGGTGCCCAGCGGCGCAAAGCCGTCGCGGCAGCGCTGGCGGATCGCCGGCCGGTGCAGGCTGGCATGGGGCTGGCTCAAGTCCATCATCAGCCGGTAGCCGGCGACCCGCGCCAGCGCCTCGCCCTCATCCACCTTGGCGGCCGGCCGCGCCAGCACCAGGGCCACGGTGGCGCCCAGCTCCAGCTCGGCCACATCGGCATCCAGATCGATCACGGCGCCATCGGCCGCGAAGCAGTTGGCCGGCTTGAGGTAGAGCACCGGCGCGCGCGGCTCGGCCTTGTAGACCGAGGCGGCCAGGCCGCCCTCGCCCAGGCCGGCGCGCAGCGCGGCCAGGTTGCTGGCGCGGTTCAGCAGGGTGCCGTAGAGCGTGCCCGGCGGATCGGGAAGCAGGGACATGGCGGCCAATTACTTAACAAGTTAAATATCATCATAATGGCGACCTGAGCCGATTGCCAAGCGTTCTTCTTCTTCACCCTTCCGCCATGCCCGCCACCAAGCGCCCCGTCCCCGCCGCCCCTGAACCCGAAGCCATCCGCCGCAGCCTGCCGCTGCTGCTGCTGCAGGCACGCGAGGCGGTGATGGAGCATTTCCGGCCGCTGCTGCGCGAGCATGGCGTCAGCGAGCAGCAATGGCGCGTGATCCGCGCGCTGAAGAGCGAGGGTCCGCTGGAGATCGGCCGGCTGGCCGACATCTGCTCGCTGCACGGCCCCAGCCTGACCGGCATGCTGGGCCGCATGGAACAGGCCGCCTATGTGCAGCGCCGCCGCCGCGCCGAGGACCAGCGGGTCGTCATCGTCGAGCTGCAGCCGGCCGCCGAGGCCCTGTTCGAGGCGATGCGCGAGGGCATGCAGACCCAGTACCGGCTGCTGGAGAAGAAGCTCGGCAGGCAAGACCTGGCACGCCTGTACCAGACCCTGGACGAGCTGGTGGCCAAGCTGACCGAATGAGCCCGGCGGCCGATGGGGCATTCGGCCGTCCGCCTTGACCTCAAGTGCGGCTGAGGTTTGAGACTCGCGGCATTCATCCACCTGAAGGTTCATCCGCATGAATGCCGCCACCTCCGCCTCCCGCCCCCGCGCCCTGCTGGACTTCGTCAACCCCGCCAGCCTGTACGACCCGGCGCCGAACGGCTATTCGCACCTGGCGGTCGTGCAGGGCCCGGCCCGGCTGCTGCTGCTGTCCGGCCAGGGCGGCGAGGACGTCCATGGCCTGCTGTCCGAGGACTTCGGTACCCAGCTGGACCAGGCCCTGCTCAATGTGCGGCTCGCGCTGCGTGCGGCCGGCGCCGGCATCCACGATGTCGCGCGCCTGACGGTGCTGGTGGTCGACCACAGCGAGGCCCGGCTGGCCCTGCTCAGCGGCGCGCTGAAGGCGCTGTGGGGCGACGCGCCGACGCCGGCCTGCACCCTGATCCCCGTGCCGCGCCTGGCGCTGGACGGCATGCTGATCGAGATCGAGGCCACCGCCGTGCTGGCTCAGTGAGGCGCGCGGGCCTGCTCCAGCAGGCGCAGCAGCGCGTCGGCCAGCGCCCACAGGGCCTCGTCCTCGGCGGTCGGCTCGGTGGAGCGCAGCAGCCGCGCCTGCGCCAGCGCCTCCAGCGCATGGGCCAGCCGGCCGGCGCGCTCCAGCAGCGCGAGCCGAGGATCGACCGGGCCGCCGCTCATCGCGCCAGCATCAACAGGCCCAGCAGCAGGAACACGCCATAAAGCGAGCGCTGGAAGGCCTGCGGCGCCAGCCGGCCGCGCAGCCGCGCGCCCAGCCCCATGCCGGCGAAGGCGGCCAGCAGCGCCAGCGCGATGGCCAGCGGCGCGGGCCAGCTCATGCCCGGCTGCGGCCCCAGGCGCGCCGCCAACGCCAGCGCGGCCACGGTGAAGCTGAGCCCGAGCGCCTGGATCATCGCCTCGCGCTCCAGCTTCAACGCCTGCAGATAGGGCACCATCGGCAGCACGAAGACGCCGGTCGCGGCGTTCAGCGCGCCGCCCAGCAGCCCGGCCGCGGCGCCGATCCAGGCCGCATGCCGACCCGGCGCCGGCAGTTGCGGCCGCCACAGCCCGAACAGACCATAGGCCAGCAGCACCGGCCCCAGCAGCAGGCGCGCCGTCTCGCCGGCGCCGGGCCGCAGGCCCGACCAGGGGCTGAGCCAGGTGCCGGCCGCCATGCCCACCCATAGCGGCCAGAGCCGGCGCGTCAGCATCGGCGCCTGCGGCCCCAGGCATTGCGCCACATTGCTCAGCAGCGCCGGCGCCAACATCAGCGCCGCCGCCTCGGGCGCGGGCATGAACAGGCTCAGCAGCGCCATCGCCAGGGTCGGCAAGCCCATGCCGGAGACGCCCTTGACCAGACCCGCGGCGGCGAAGCTGGCAGCGATCGAAAGCAGGAGCGAGGGATCGTTGAGTTGCGGCATCGGCATGATGTGCCCATCGTCGACGCCGCGCGGCCGGCGGTCCATCGCGCAATGCCGCGGATATCCTTCGGCCATGCCGAAGCCTGCCGCCCGCCCGCATTACCGCATCGATCCCTTCGACCTGCGCCTGTTCGCCGCGGTGGTCGAGGCCGGCACCATCACCGCCGGCGCGCGGGCGGTGCATCTGTCGCTGGCCGCGGCCAGCGCGCGGCTGGCGGCGCTGGAACATGGCCTGGGCGCCGCGCTGCTGCGGCGCGCCAAGACCGGCATCAGCCTGACCGACGCCGGCCGCACCCTGCTGCGCCATGCCGGCCGGCTGCAGCGCGAGCTGGAAACGCTGCATGCCGAAATGTCGGCCCATGCGCGGGGCATGCGCAGCACCGTGCGTCTGCTGTGCAATACCGCGGCGATCAGCGAGCATCTGCCGCCGCTGCTGGGGCCCTTCCTCGCCGCGCACCCGCAGACCGATGTGGAGCTGCGCGAGCTGGCCAGCCAGGACGTGCTGCAGGCGCTGCGCCAGGAGCGCGCCGACCTGGGCATCGTCGCCGACCATGTCGCGACCGAGGGCCTGCACACCCGCGTCTTCCGCGAGGACCGGCTGGTGCTGCTGCTGCCCGCGGCCTGGGCGCGGCGCTTCGGCCGCTCCAACGCCGGAGCGGCCTTCGCCGCGCTGCTGGAGCAGCCCTTCGTCGGTCTGCCGGCCGAGGCCGGGCTGAGCCGCTTCCTGCAGCAGCGCGCGCTGCAGCATGGCCGCGGCCTGCATCACCGGGTACGGGTGCCGGGCTTCGAGGCGCTGGCCCGCCTGGTGGCCGAAGGCGCGGGCCTGGCGATCGTGCCGGCGCTGGCGGCCGCGCGGCTGGCGGGGCCGGGCCTGTGCCAGCGGCCGCTGGCCGAGGCCTGGGCCACACGCCGCCTGCTGCTGTGCTGGCCGGCCGAGGAGGAGCCGAGCGCCGGCGCCGCGGCGCTGCTGGAGCATCTGGCGCCGCCCAGGCCGTCTTGACCAAGGCCTTGGTTCAGGAGGCCTGATGCGCGACGAGTCCAGTGGTCGCAGGGCTGCGGATGCACAAGCGCTTGCCACTCGGCCCAAGCAGGAGGGCGGGCGGGCCTGATGCGGAGGTCAAGGAGGAGGGCCGCTTGCGGCCCGGGGGACACGCAGCAGCAGGCCTGCCCGCTCTCCTGCGCCCCACGGGCCACTGAAATAGACCCGCGCCGGCAAGGTCGCGGGGCCGCGGTGAGAATCGCCGCACACCAAACAAATCCCTCCCTCACGCAGGACCGCCCTCATGACCGATCTCTCCGCCTTTGCGATCACAAAGAAATGGCCCGCGCGGCATCCGCAGCTGATCCAGCTCTACTCGCTGCCGACGCCCAACGGCGTCAAGGTCTCGATCGCGCTGGAGGAACTGGGCCTGGCCTATGAGCCGCATCTGGTCGACTTCGGCCGCAACGACCAGCTCTCGCCCGAGTTCCTGTCGCTGAACCCGAACAACAAGATCCCCGCGATCCTCGACCCGCAGGGGCCGGGCGGCCGGCCGCTGGCGCTGTTCGAATCGGGCGCGATCCTGATCTACCTGGCCGAGAAGGCCGGCAGCCCGCTGCTGCCGCAAGACCCGGCCCTGCGCTACGAGACCCTGCAGTGGCTGATGTTCCAGATGGGCGGCATCGGCCCGATGTTCGGCCAGGTCGGCTTCTTCCATAAATTCGCCGGCAAGGACTACGAGGACAAGCGCCCGCGCGAGCGCTACGCGGCCGAATCCAAGCGCCTGCTGGCGGTGCTGGAGCAGCGCCTGACGGGCCGGCGCTGGATCATGGGCGAGCAGTACACGATCGCCGACATCGCGACCTTCCCCTGGATCAACAACCTGATCGGCTTCTACGGCGCCGGCGAGCTGGTCGGCTTCCAGGAATTCCCGCAGGTGCAGCGCGCGCTGCAGGACTTCCTGGCGCGGCCGGCGGTGGCCAAGGGGCTGACGATTCCCGCGCGCCCCTCCGCCGCCTGAGCGGCGCTCAGCGCAGGTTCACCAGCGTGATCTCGCCGCCGCGCCGCGCGCGGCGGCCGCGCCGGTCGCGCCACCAGAGCCACAGGCTTTGCAGCAGCAGCAGGCCGGCCAGCAGCAGCGCGATGCCGGCCGACAGATCGGCGCCGGGCAGCGCGCTGGCCGACTGCTTGACCTGCACGCCCAGCAGTCCCCACAGCAGCGCCAGGACGAAGGCCCAATGGCCGCGCAGCGCGCGATTGGCCAGCATCAGCAGCAGCGCGCCCGCCCCCCACAGCAACAGGCTCCAGGGCAGCATGCGCTCGGTGTTCAGCAACTGGCGGGCGACGATCCATTGCGCGCTGTTCATCAGCAGCGCCAGGCTCAGCCAGCCCGCATGCAGGCCCACGCCGGCGCGCAGCAGCCAGCTCTCTTCTTCACCCGAGCGCGCCAGGCGCAGCGCGGCGTAGAAGACGCAGGCCCAGGCCGCCCCGCAGCTCAGCAGCGCCAGCCCGAAGCGCTGCATCGGGAACAGCGCCATCCAGGCCGCGCACAGCGCAAAGCCCGCCACCAGCGCCGGCCGCGCCTGGCGCCAGCCCTCGCCGGCGCGGCGCTGCCGTCCGAAGGGATGCAGGGCCAGCAGCAGATCGAGCAGGAAGATCGGCGCCCAGATCGAGAAGGCGTAGCCGGCGGCAACCAGCAGGGTGGGGAAACGATCGGACAGCTGGGCGGGATCGGGACCGAACAGGCCCTGGCGCGCGAGCCAGGCCATCAGCGGCATCGCGAGCGCGCTGAGCAGGAGGAGCAACTTCATACGACACGATAGCCCGCCGGGCGGTGACGGATGTAAGCAGGCATCTCGACGCCAGGGCAGGCTCGGGCCGCGGTGTCACCGATTGCTGCACATTGCCACCGACGGTTGCGCCGCGCGTGGCGGCGGGACCGCGGCTCGGCCCGGCAAACTATCCGCCCAGGCGCCGGCTCAGCGCCGCGGCGGCGCGCTTGACCTCGGCCGCCAGGCCCGGCTTGAGCCGGCTGCTGGGCAGGCTCAGGGTCAACGCGCCGACCAGCTCGCCGCCGGCGCGGAACACCGGCGCGGCAATGCCGGCCAGGCCCTCGACGCGATCGCCGTCCAGCTCGGCCAGGCCCTCGGCACGGATCTGCTCGTAGCGCTTGCCGCGCGCGCCACCAAAGGCCAGCAGCACGCGCCCGCCGGCGCCCTGTTCCAGCGGCAGCAGATCGCCGACGCGCAGATGGTCGCGCAGCGGCTGCGGCGAATCGACGCGGAACAGGCACAGGCGCTGCTCGCCCTGGCGCACATGCAGGGCCGCGCTCTCGCGCGTGCGCGCCACCAGGGCCTGCAGCGCCGGCAGCACCTCGGCCTCCAGCGAGAAGCCGGCGGCGTACAGGCCATGCAGGCGTGCCAGCTCCGGCCCCAGCGCATAGCGCCCGTCGGCGCTGCGCTGCAGCAGCCGCCCATGCTCCAGCGAGGCGGCCAGGCGCAGCACCGCGCTCTTGTAGAGCCGGGTGCGCTCGGCCAGCTCGGCCAGGCTCAGGGCCGCATCGCCAGTGCGGAAGGCCGCCAGCAGGCTCAGCGCCTTGTCCACCGCGCCGACACCGCCGGGTGCGGCATCGGTTTCGGCCAGCGAGGGGGAGGCGGCTTTGCGAGGCATGGCGGCGGGGCTTTCGGTTGACGGCGGGCCGGATCGGCGTGATACTTTTTGGAACTTTGTTCCATTAGATAGAACATGTCAAGCCCAAGCAACCCAGACCCGGTGCTGATCAGCGAGGTCGGCCCGCGCGACGGCCTGCAGAGCGTCGGCGCGGTGATGCCCACCGCGGCCAAGCAGCGCTGGCTCGCCGCGCTGCATGCCGCCGGGCTGCGCGAGATCGAGGTCGGCTCCTTCGTGCCGGCCCGGCTGCTGCCGCAGCTGGCCGACACGGCCGAGCTGGTCGCCTACGCCCGCACGCTGCCGGGCCTGAGGGTGCTGGCCCTGGTGCCCAATCTGCGCGGCGCCGAGGCCGCACTGGCCGCCGGCGCGCACAAGATCAGCCTGCCGATCTCGGCCAGCGAGGCCCATTCGCTGGCCAATGTGCGCAAGACCCCGGCCGCGATGGTGGAGGAGCTGCGCGCCATCGCCGCGCTGCGCCGCGAACGCGCGCCGGCGCTGGGCGTCGAGGTCGGCATGTCCACCGCCTTCGGCTGCACCCTGCAGGGCACGGTGGACGAGGACGCGGTGATCCGCCTGGCCCTCGCCTGCGTCGAGGCCGGCGCCGACGAGGTGGGCCTGTCGGACACTGCCGGCATGGCCAATCCGGCCCAGGTGCGGCGCCTGTTCACGCGGCTGCGCGCCGAGCTGGGCGAGCGGGCCGGCGCCGCCCATCTGCACAACACCCGCGGCCTGGGCCTGGCCAACTGCCTGGCGGCCTATGACGTCGGCGTGCGCACCTTCGACGCCTCGCTGGGCGGGCTGGGCGGCTGCCCCTATGCGCCGGGCGCCTCGGGCAATGTGGTGACCGAGGACCTGGTCTTCATGTTCGAGGCGATGGGCGTGCCGACCGGCATCGACATCGACCGCCTGCTGGCCGCCCGCGCGCCGCTGCGCGAGGGGCTGCCCGGCGAGGCGGTCTACGGCATGCTGGCCGAGGCCGGCCTTCCCAAGGGATTCCAAGCATGAGCGACATCAACAACAAGCAAGACCTGCCCCTGGCCGGCATCCGGGTGATCGAGTTCACCCATATGGTGATGGGCCCGACCTGCGGCATGGTGCTGGCCGACCTGGGCGCCGAGGTCATCAAGATCGAGCCGCTGGCCGGCGACAACACGCGCCGCCTGCTGGGCTCGGGCTCCGGCTTCTTCCCGCTGTTCAACCGCAACAAGAAGAGTCTGGCGCTGGACGTCAAGCATCCGCAGGGCCTGGAGATCGTGCTGAAGCTGGTCGCCGGCGCCGACGTGTTCAGCGAGAACTTCAAGGGCGGCGTGATGGAGCGCCTGGGCCTGGGTCATGCCGCGCTGGCGGCGCTGAACCCGCGCCTGATCTATGTCTCGCACAAGGGTTTCCTGCCCGGGCCCTACGAGCACCGCACCGCGCTGGACGAGGTGGTGCAGATGATGGGCGGCCTGGCCTACATGACCGGCCGGCCCGGCGACCCGCTGCGCGCCGGCACCAGCGTCAACGACATCATGGGCGGCATGTTCGGCGCGATCGGCGTGCTGGCCGCGCTGCAGCAGCGCCATGCCACCGGGCGCGGCCAGCAGGTGCAGTCGGCCCTGTTCGAGAACAATGTCTTCCTGGTCGCGCAGCACATGATGCAGTTCGCGGTCACCGGCAAGCCGGCCGCGCCGATGCCGGAGCGCATCTCGGCCTGGGGCATCTACGACGTGTTCACCGTGGCCGGCGGCGAGCAGATCTTCCTGGCCGTGGTCAGCGACACGCAATGGGCGCTGTTCTGCGCGGCCTTCGGCTTCACCGACCTGGCCGGGGACCCGGCGCTGGCCGGCAACAACCAGCGCGTGCAGGCGCGCGCAACCCTGATCCCCGAGCTGCGCCGGCGCCTGGCCGAGCGCCCCGCGGCCGAGATCGCCGCGGTGTTCGAGGCCCAGGGCCTGCCCTTCGCGCCGATCACCCGGCCCGAGCAGCTGCTGGAGGACCCGCATCTGCTGGCCACCGGCGGCCTGGCGCCGATGGCGCTGCCGGATGGCCGCGAGGCGCGCGTGCCGATGCTGCCGCTGAGCCTGGACGGCGAACGCCTGCCGCTGCGCCGCCCGGCGCCGGCTCTCGGTGCGGACGGCGATTCGCTGCTGGCCGAGCTGGGCTATGACGAGGCGGCGATCGCGGCGCTGCGTGCGGAGGGCGTACTGGCCTGAGGCGCACGGGCCTATCGGGCGAGAGGGGACAATCGGAGCCCCTCCCCGCCCGACTTGTCCGATCGCCGCCGTGTTCCCGCCGTCCACCGCCGTCGTTGCCGCCGGCGCCGAAGCGCTTGTTGCTTCCGCCCCGCCGCCCGCGGCCCCTCCTCTGCTTCCTATTCCTTATGCAGACTGGCGCGCCGCGCGTTCCTGGCCGGTGCTGCGCTTTGTCTATGCGATCGGCGGCCTGATCCCGCTGCTCTACCTGCTGGGCGACTGGCTGCTCGCCGAGCCGGCCGCCGCCGCGGTGCTGCCGCTGCGCCTCGCCTACCTGGGCTGCTGGGCGCTGCTGGGCTTGCTGACCTTCAAGCCCGGCCGGCGCCTGCCGCTGCGCCTGTCCTATCCGCTCTACACCCTGGTCGGCGTCGGTTTTGCCTGCCTGATCGACGGCCGGCTGCTGGAGCGGCCCGAATTCATCCTGGCTACCTCGCTGTTCTACCTGATGGGCCTGCTGATCGCCAAGGCGGAGCTGGCCCTGACCCTGCTGTGCGGCGCGATCACGGTGCTGACCTGCGCCCTGGGGCTGAGCGCCCTGGGGCTGGACGCGCAGACGATCGGCCGGGTGGTGTTCTTCCATGCGTTGTGGGCCGGCGTTGCGGGCATCGCGGCCTGGGTGATCCAGCGCCTGAACCGCCAGCTGCATGCGGCGGAGAGCGAGCTGCGCGGCAGCCTGCTGCTAAACCAGCGCCTGCTGGCCGAGACCGACGAGTTGGCCCGCACCGATGCGCTGACCGCGCTGCCGAACCGGCGCCAGTTCTTCCGCGCCGCCGAGGCCGCGCTGGCCGACTGCCGCCGCGACGGCCGGCCGCTGGCCCTGCTGGCGCTGGACCTGGATCACTTCAAACGCATCAACGACCGCGGCGGCCACCAGCTGGGCGACCGCGTGCTGCGCGAGGTGGCGCAACGCTGCCGCGCCGGCCTGCGCGCGCATGAGCTGGCGGCCCGCATCGGCGGCGAGGAGTTCGCGCTGCTGCTGCCCGGCAGCACCCTGGCCCAGGCCGCAGCGCTGGCCGAATGGCTGCGCCACGGCATCGCCACGCTGGAGCTGCCGGTCGCCGTCACCGTCAGCATCGGCTGCGCCGAGCTGACGCCGGAGATGCCGACGGTGGATGCGCTGCTGGCCCGCGCCGACGAGGCGCTATACGCGGCCAAGGAGGCGGGGCGCAACCGGGTCAGCGCGGGCAGGCGCCTGCCCGCACGCTAGCCGCGGGACGAACGGGACTTCGCGCGGGGCGGATCGGCGCGCGGCCGCCGGGCGCGGTGGTATGTTCGCGCGATGCCCCAAGCCCCCTCCGCCACGCCCCATGTCGCGCCCTCGCGCCGCGGCCTGTGGCTGGCCTATGCAGGCCTGCTGGCGGCCGTCGCGACCTTGCTGGGCCTGTCCGAGCTGCAGCATTACCTGGCGCTGGGCGGCCGCCATCCCTGGGAGCCGCTGCTGTGGGAGGGCAGCTCCGTCTTGTGCATGGGGCTGCTGGGCATCGCGGTCTACCGCTGGCATGGCCGGGTGTTGCATGCCGGCGGGTCCTGGCCGCGCCTGCTGGCCCTGCATGGCCTGGGGGCCCTGCTGTTCTCGCTGGTCCATGTGGGCGGCATGTTCGGCTTGCGCTTCGCGGTCTATGCGCTGGCCGGGCTGGACTACCGGCCCGGCGGGCCGCTGGAGGTGCTGGCCTACGAGACCGGCAAGGACCTGGTCAGCTACACGATGATGGTGGCGGTCTGCCATGGCCTGCGCCTCTTCTTCGCCGAGCAACAGCGCCGCCAGGAGCTGGATGCCCTGCGCGCCGAGCTGGCCGAAACGCGGCTGGCGCGCCTAGCCGAGCAGGTGCAGCCGCATTTCCTGTTCAACACGCTGAACCTGATCTCCGCGGTGATGCACGAGGATGTCGAGCGCGCCGACCGCATCCTCTGCGAGCTGGCCACCCTGCTGCGCCAGGCGCTGGCAGCCGAGGCCGCGGGCAGCCACAGCCTGGAGCAGGAGCTGGCCCTGGTCGCGCCCTATCTGTCCATCATGCAGGCGCGCTTCGGCGAGCGGCTGACGGTCGCGATCGAGGTGAGCGAGGAGGCGCGGCGCTGCACGGTGCCGGCCCTGCTGCTGCTGTCGCCGGTGGAGAACGCGATCAAGCATGACGTGGCACGCAACAAGGGCCCGGTGCGGGTGGCGCTGCGGGGCCAGGTCTTGCACGGGCGGCTGGACCTGGCGATCAGCAACAGCGGCAGCGCGCCGCAGCGGCTGGAGCGCGAGGGCGCGCTGGGCCTGGCCAATATGCGCGAGCGCCTGGCCCGGCTCTACGGCGATGCGGCGCGGCTGGAGTTCGGCGCGGCCGGTGCCGCCGGCGGCAGCCTGCTGAGCCTGAGCCTGCCGGCGCAGCGGGATGCGGCCGCATGACGATGATGATGCGGCTGATGATCGTCGACGACGAGCCACCGGCGCGCGCCCGGCTGCGCCGCCTGCTGGCGGGCCTGCCCGGGGTCGCGCTGGTGGCCGAGGCCGGCGATGCCGACGAGGCGCTGGCCCTGGCCGCCGCGCAGCGGCCCGACGCCGCGCTGCTGGACATCCAGCTGCCCGGCACGCTGAACGGGCTGGAACTGGCCGCGGCCCTGCCCGAGGGCATGGCCTGCGCCTTCAGCACCGCCTTCGACGCCCATGCGCTGCGCGCCTTCGAGCTCAATGCGGTGGACTATCTGCTCAAGCCCTATACCGGCGAACGCCTGGCCGAGACCCTGGCGCGGCTGCGTCAGCGCCTGCAGGCGGCGGCGGCGCCACAGCCCCGCAGCACGCTGAGCAGCAGCCTGGCCCAGGCCCAGCCGCTGGCCGGCCATTGGCTGGTGCCGCGGCGCGGCGGCGGGCTGCAGCGCGTCGCGCTGGCCGAGGTGGCCTGGGTCGCGGCGGCCGACAACTACATCGAGCTGCATGCGCCGCCGGCCTGCCATCTGGACCGGCGCACGCTGGCCGAGTTCCTGGCCCATCCGGCCAGCGCCGGCCGCTTCCTGCGCATCCATCGCAGCCATGCGGTGAACCGCGACTTCATCCAGGCGCTGGCACCGCTGGCGCGCGGCGAGGCGCTCGTGACCCTGGCCGGCGGCACGCAGCTGCGCGTCTCGCGCGGCTACCGCGAGGCCCTGCTGCTGCGAGGCTGAGAAAGAGTCGGGCGCCGACTCGCCCCGGGCCGCGACGCATCCGCCCCGCCGTGCTTGGCCCTCGCGGCCGCAGCGCCCAGCATGCCGGGCATGAACCACCCTCGCCTCGAACATCCGCCCGCCGGGCGCTTCTTCTTTCTCGACTGGCTGCGCATCCTGGCCTTCGGCCTGCTCGTGCCCTATCACGTCGGCATGTACTACGTCGGCTGGGACTGGCATGTGAAGAGCCCGCATGCCGGGCCGGCGTTGGAGCCGTTGATGCTGCTGTCCGGGCCCTGGCGGCTGTCGCTGCTGTTCTTCATCGCCGGCGTCGCGACCCAGGCCCTGCTGCGCCGCGCGCCGGGCCCGCAGCACGCTTCTTCTCCTTCCTCCTCCTTCATCGCGCAGCGTTCGCGGCGCCTGCTCTGGCCGCTGTTGTTCGGCATGCTGGTGATCGTGCCGCCGCAGTCCTACTACGAGGTGGTGACCAAGGTGGCCTATGCCGGCGGCTATCTCGACTTCATGGGCTTGTACCTGCGGGCCTACCGGGGCTTCTGCCTCAACGGCGAATGCCTGACCCTGCCGACCTGGAACCATCTCTGGTTCCTGCCCTATCTCTGGGCCTACGGCCTGATCGGCTGGGCGCTGGCGCGCCGCGCGCCGCGGCTGCTGGACCGGCTGGCCGCGCGGCTGCCGCGGCGGCCCTCGGCCCTGCTGCTGGGCCTGGCCCTGCTGCCGATCGCGGCCAAATGGCTGCTGGCGCCGCGCTTCCCGTCGACCCATGACCTGGTGCACGACTGGTACAACCATGCGCAGTACCTCTACATCTTCCTGCTGGGCCTCTTGATCGCGCGCCGCGCCGACCGGGGCGCCGCCTTGTGGGACGCGATGGCCGGCCTGCGCTGGCGCGCGCTGCTGCTGGCGCTGGCGGGCTGGGCCCTGGCCCTGCTCTACTGGCGCGCCGAGCATGACCTGACCCCCTATGCACCGCTGCTATGGCTGCAGCGCCTGCTGTGGGGCGGCATCGCCTGGTGGGCCATCGTCGCGGCCTGCGGCTTCGCGCGGCGCTGGCTGGATGTCGACGGCCCCTGGCGCGCGCGCCTGTCGGCCGCGGTGTTCTGTCTCTACATCCTGCACCAGACCCTGATCGTGCTGTGGAGCCAGGCCCTGGCGCCGCTGGCGCTGCCGCCCCTGCTCGAAGGCCCGCTGCTGGTGCTGCTGACCCTGGCCGCCGGCCTGGCGATCTACCTGCCGGCGCGCCGCATCCCCTGGCTGGCCCCGGCGCTGGGCATCACGCGCGGCGCCACCACCAAGCCCCTGCCACGGCGGGACGAGGCGGCAGCGGCGACAATGACGGACTCCCCCCATCAAGCATCAAGCCAGACATGAAGTACCTGCACACCATGGTCCGCGTCGAGAACCTCGACGCCTCGCTAAAGTTCTACCGCGATGCGCTGGGCCTGGTCGAGGTGCGCCGCAGCGAGCATGAGGCCGGCCGCTTCACCCTCGTCTACCTGGCCGCGCCCGGCGACGAGGCCGGCAAGTACCAGCCCCAGGTCGAGCTGACCTACAACTGGCCCGATGCCGACGGCAAGGGCGAGGCCTACGGCGGCGGCCGCAACTTCGGCCATCTGGCCTTCGCGGTGCCGGACATCTATGCCGCCTGCCAGCGCCTGGCCGACCATGGCGTGACCATCCTGCGTCCGCCGCGCGACGGCCGCATGGCCTTCGTGCGCTCGCCCGACCAGATCTCGGTCGAGCTGCTGCAGGACGGCCCCGCGCTGGCCCCGGCCGAGCCCTGGGCCTCGATGCCCAACACGGGCAGCTGGTAAGCGCGAGCGAGCCCGGCTGGGCTCGCTCGCTCAGTCCAGGCCGTGTGCGACCATGATCTGCTTGAGCGTACCGTCGCGCCGCATCGCGGCCAGGGCCTTGTCGAACTCGGCGATGCGCGCCGCATAGGGCGACTGCTTGCCGATCAGCAGGCGTGAGCTGGTGCGCTCCAGCACCGGCCCGACCGGGATGAACTGATCCTCCAGCCCGCGCCGGCGCAGCGCCGGCAGCAGCAGGCGCTCGCCCTCCACCAGCACCATCTCGGGCTGCAGCGCCGCCATGCGCACCGCGTCGTCCAGGCTGCGCAGCCAGCGCACCGAATCGGCCGGCAGCCGCGCCTTCAGCCAGCCATTGCCCAGGTAGCTGACGACCCGGTATTTCTGCAGCTCGCCGATGCGCTGCACGCCGGTCAGTTCGGCCAGCCGCGGGTTGCTCTTGTGCACATAGATGCGCGTGTCGTTCTCCAGCACATCCTCCTGGCCCGCCACCGCATAGCCCAGGCGCTCCGGATTGACCGCGGTGATCATGCCGTCCGCCCGGCCGGTGCGCACCATCAGCTGCGCGCGCGCCCAGGGATAGCCGGCATGCTCCACCGGCGGCAACTGCAGCCGGCGCCCCAGCTCGTCCGCCACCGCAACCCAGGCACCGCGCATCGGCGGCGGCTGTTGCGGCAACCGATGCTGCGGCTCGCGATCCTGATAGGCGATCGGCGGCATCGCGTCGGGATAGGCCATGCGCAGGGGTGGCAATGACGGCGCCGCGGATTGCTCGACGGCTTGCGCCGCGCCGGGCGAGAGGAGGAGAAAGAGAAAAGCTGACAGCGCAGGCCCGAGCATCCAGGCCATTGCGCGGCCGCTCGTCAAGGCTCGCTGTCGCTCCAGCCGCCGCCGTTGTCCCAACATCACCATTACCACCACCCGCCGCTCCTTGTCCGTTGCTGGACTCCCTCGTGGTCGCGGGTCGCGTGCTATTCACTTGTTCTCTTTTTCTGTCCGCGGCCCGTCGGCCGGATTCTTTGTCCGGCTCATGGGCAACGATTGGAAAAGCCGCGCATGACAATTGTCAATCGCAGCGAGGACAAGCGGGGGCCAGGTGTTGAGTAGTACCGGGCTCGGGGCGGGATGATGGACCGATGAAGGATGGTGGAGGCAACGCCGATCGACAAGCGCGGCGGGGGGCTGTCTGAATTTCTGTGTTCGAGGCTCGGTGTAGGGCTCGCCGATTCAGACGAGCCCGCGCCGCATATTACGCGGCAGGTCAGGTAAATCGCTCGCCGTAGGCGATGGCGAATTGGTTCATGGCCTCCTTCCATTCCTTGGCCGCGCGGCCCCAGTCGGCCGTGATATTGCGCAGCGCCAGCCACAGGAGCTTGGTAGCGGCATCGTCACTGGGGAAGTGGCCGCGCGTCTTGATGATCTTGCGCAGCCGACTGTGGATGCTCTCGATGGCGTTGGTCGTGTAGATCACGCGCCGCACGGCTGGGCTGAAGGCGAAGAACGGGATGACCCGATCCCAGGCCCGGCGCCAGGTGGCCGTCACGGTCGGGAACTTCTGGCCCCAGGCGCTCGCCTCGAAGGCATCGAGTTCGGCCTGGGCCGCGTCAGCACTGGACGCCGTGTAGATTGGCTTCAAGGCCGCCGCCAGGGCCTTGCGGTCCTTCCAGCTCGCGAAGTCCAGGCTGTTGCGGATCAGGTGCACGATGCAGGTCTGCAGCGTCGTGGCTGGGAACACGGCAGCGAGCGCCTCGGGGATGCCCTTGAGCCCATCGGTGACGGCAATCAGGATGTCGGCGACTCCTCGGGTCTTCAGATCGTTGAAGACCTTCATCCAGAACTTCGCGCCCTCGGTGTTCTCGATCCACAGGCCCAGGATGTCGCGCGTGCCATCGGGCAGCACGCCCAGGGCCAGGTAGATAGCCTTGTTGCGCACCACCGCATCCTCGCGAATCTTCACGCGCAGAGCGTCGAAGAACACCACCGGATACATCGGCTCCAGCGGCCGGCTCTGCCAGGCCGAGACCTCGGTCATCACGGCATCCGTCACGGAGCTGATGAACTCGGGGCTGACCTCGGTGCCGTACTGCTCGGCCAGGAAGCCCTGAATCTCGCGCACCGTCATGCCACGCGCGTACATGGCCACGATCTTGTCGTCGAAGCCGGTGAAGCGCCGCTCGTGCTTGGGGATAAGGATGGGTTCGAACGAGCCGGCGCGGTCGCGCGGCACCTCGATGCGCAACGGACCGTCCTCGGTCAAGACCGTCTTGGCGGACTTGCCGTTGCGCTGGTTGCCGGCCTCCTCCGGCTTGGCCGTGCCGGGCGGATAGCCCAAGTGGTGCGACAGCTCCGCGCCCAACGCGCGCTCGATCAGCGCCTTCTTCAGCGCCATGGTCGTGGCGTTGATCTGCTCGGCCGTCATCGGCGTCGAGCCGCCGGTCAGCTGCTCAATGAGTTCCTTGGGGATCGACGGCAGCGCCGTCATGCCGGCTCCCGCCGGCTTCTTCTTGGTTGGCATAGATGCTCCTGGTCGTCATGCTATGCCTCGCACACAAAAATCCTGACAGGCTCGCGCGGCGGCGGCGCAGGCCGCACGGCCACGCGCCAGCCCCCACTTACTGCGGCTGCGCCTTCCTATTAATCTTCTTCGCGATGCCGAGCTTGCACTGCTGTTGCGGCAGCGGCTTCATGCCCAGCGCCTCTTCCCAGGCCTGCATCGTGCAATTGCTGACCCAGGCGGTGCCTGTTGGGCTTGCTCCACCGATCGCGTCGCGCTTCTCCGGCAAGGGCCGGCGGTTCGCTTCGGGCTGGCGGCGCTTGAAGAACAGCGCGGTCGCTCGCTTGAAGTTGTCCAGGATCTGCGCCGATGTCGGCACGGTGCGGCGGCGCCGCTGCTCAAAACCCAAAGCCGGCAGCTCCGCCACCGTCGTCGTCATCGCTACTTCGAACATCCTGCTACTGTCATCCATGACCCGAAGCATCGGTCATCGCGCAGCGCCCGGCAATCCCGCCTCGGTGGGCACCCGATGGGAGGACATAGCAAAACGACATAGGACAGAGACGACAAGTGATAAGGCGGCTGAGTGAGGTGCCAACCATGGCTGCCTCAAACCGCCAGGCACCAACCAAAGTCACTAGCAAGAGTGCTCGACCAGTACTTAACTGCTCTTCACCAGTCCGACCAATGGACAGCCTCGACCAGCTACCTCCATGCCCGGCCCTCTTGGAACCGAAACCAACAGTCCGCAGATTGACAAGGGCACTTTGTGCCTTCATCGATCACCAACGCCTGGGACGCTATGCGCAACCAATCTCGAGAGCCGGCCGCCTGCTCTTGATCCGCAAGCGCGGAAGTTGGCCGCGATTGCCTATGGCGAGGCGTCCACATCGAATGTCTCCGACGAGATCGGTGGTATTGCATTCGCGGTTGCCAATCGCTGCAGGGCATGGGGCGGCAAGACCGTCGACGAGTTGCTGGCGGCCGACCCGAACTACACCTATGCAGTGAAGGACGGCAACGTTCGCTATGGAAAACTAATGACCGCCTCCGAGGCGCAAATCGAAGCCGATCCCGGCATGCGACTTGCTCGTCAGTGGGCGCAAACTGCACTGGCCGGTCGCGGGCCAGACCCCGCAAGAGGGGCCTTCTGGTGGGACGGCAAAGACTTCAAGACCAATCACAAGAATCATCCCAAGGTCAAAGAGGGTTTCCGCTTTGGCGATCCGTCTCACAACATCTTTGACGTACCAGAACCCGTCAATGCCGAGGTCATCACCTATTGGACAGCCAAGAAGAACGGAACGCTCGTCAACACCAAGGAGCGCGGCCGATACACTGCGGTCTGGGTGTCCACCGCCGCGCACGGATCGACCATCTTCTGGACACACCCACCCGAGTACCTAGAGGCAACCGGGGGCAAGCCCTACCGCTGAAGGCGATCATGAAAGCATGCTCTCCGCTGGCGCTGCCAGCGCTGTTGATGGCCATCAGCACATGGGCATCCGCTCAGACGCTCACGGCAACGCCAATCAACGCAGTCGACCACACCGCTCCGGCCTTCGGCGCCAGAGTCTTCGACGGGTACGACAGTTTCTATCAAGCCCTCGGGCCCACGCTTTTTGCTGCCACTGACGAGCGCGCCCGCGTCGAGTACGGCATCGGTCAGCCGGCCGGGGACTTTTGGAAGTGGCCATCGAACAAGAAGATTAACCGCCCGCATGTCATGGAACTGCGCGGCGCAGATCTGCTGATCAATGGGCGACACCTACCTGCGATCAAGGCCAAGCGTTTCGATGGCGAGCACCTGGCCCCCGCGCTCGGGCGCGACGCTACCGTGTATGCGAACGATCGATATGTCTGCGTCCAAGGCATCTCGCCCGGCGCGAGTGGTACGGCCGTGCGCCACATCCGCGTCACGCTGGTCACCAACCCCTACCAGCCAAACGCCAAGCGCTTCGAGCTTCCAAGCTTGTTCGCCAGTTGCCTGGGACTCTTCGACGGGAGCGGGGGGGCCGTGCTGTTTTACAGCAGCAGCTACCGCTGGCCAGAAAACGCCGAGGCCCCCCAGGGCGTATCGCTCCAGGAGCAGATACTCACCACGAACGGCTCATTCAAACCAACCGGCCGGACGATCCGGACGACGTTTGTTGAAGCAGGCAACGTGTATCGCTTCACCAGCCCTTGAGGCGGATCAATTGGGTCGCAGCGACCAGTGGCCGGGTGATGTGCTGAAGATCAAGCGCGAGGACTTGCGCGACGGCGCACTGTGGATCGTGCAGAACAAGACCAAGGCCAAGCGCGCCATCGAGCTGGCCGCGCTGATCGAGCGCATCAACGCCAGGCCGCGCGAGCGCCTCAGCGCCTGGCTGATTCAGGACGATGACGGCAAGCCGCTGGGCACCTTCGGCCTGCGCTCACGCTTCGACAAGGCGCGGCGCGCGGCCGGCGTAGAGTTTCAGTTTCGGGACATCCAGGCTAAGGCCGCGACCAACACGGGCGATTTGGCGCACTCGCAGAAGCTGTTGGGCCATCGCAATCGGGAAATGACCGAGCATTACGAGCGGGCGCGAGTCGGCGAACGAGTGCAGCCGCTCAGGTAGGCGATTTCGCTTCAGGAGGAGCTATTGCAACGGGTGGAGCAACTGCTGGCACAGCAGAAGCCGCAGGGGCAACTGGTTCGATAACCGCAGCAAGTATCCCGGCCGGAGTCCCCTTGGTCGGCTTAGGGCAAACAGAGTGCAGCCCATCCACATGCTCATGCAGGCTCGGGTGAATGTTTGACCACATAGGGTCGAGCAGGAAATCCACGCCTTCGCGCCGCGCCAACTTCGCGGCTGGCACGAAGTCGCTATCGCCTGCAACAAGGATGATCTGATCGACCTGCCGCTTGTATGAGAGCGAGGCGATATCTAAGCCGATCCGCATGTCGACGCCTTTCTGGCGCAGGTCGTAGGCCACGTCCGCATCCGTCAGGTCTGTAACTGCAATCTTCTTCGAGAGCAGTGCCTTTGTTGGCTCGGGCTTCAACGCCCAGCCCCCGGATTCGCCCAAATGACCGAGCCGCAAAGCAACCTTTCGGAGCTTCCGCAGTTCGTCATGAAGCGCGCGACGAAACAGCGCCTCCGATGACTTGGCGAGATCGATCGCCTTGCCCGTTACCGGGTTGTGCAGCTTCTTCTCAAGCGGGGGGCAGTCGTAGAAAAAAATGCGGTACAGCTGCCGTCGTTCGTGCTGCTGTTCCAGATGCTTCAGCGCCATCCAAAAGGCCCGCTTGGCAATCTGCTGGGCGGTGTGCCCTGAGCCGCCAACAAAAACGCTGCGATAGCGCTTAAGGAAAAAAGCGCCGTCAATCAACACTGCCGTTGGCATTGACGCCCCTTCAAAACGCAGACACAAAAAACCCCCGGGATCGGCGTGACTTGGATTGAGTAGTCACGCGTACTGCCGAGGGCTTGATAGAGCCGAAATTTAGCAAACGCTAAACATTGACGCAAGTTGCGAACGCTATTTTTGTAGATGCAAAGCCCGAATTGTAGAAAAGCCCCGGACAGTCAAACTGCGCGGGGCTCTCTGTAAGTGCTTGTGGGCACTTGGGAATTCTGGTGGCCAAGGGCGGAATCGAACCACCGACACGCGGATTTTCAATCCGCTGCTCTACCAACTGAGCTACTTGGCCTTTTGTTTTTTCTTCTTATGCTGGTCTGCGGTTGTTGCCGTCGATCAGCGAAGACCGCGACTATAGCACAAGATTCAGAGTCCGCCACCCCGTTTGTTGCGCGTCAGATCCACACCGAGCTGCTTGAGCTTGCGGTACAGGTGGGTGCGCTCCAGGCCGGTCTTCTCGGCCACGCGGGTCATCGAGCCGCTTTCCTTGGCGAGGTGGAACTCGAAGTAGCTTTTCTCGAAGGCGTCGCGCGCCTCGCGCAGCGGGCGGTCGAGCTCGAACATCTGCTCGGAGGCCAGGCCGCTCGCGGGCAGCACGGTCAGCGGCGGGTTGCTGCTGCTGTTGCCCATGCCGCCGACCACCGCGCCCGGCAGGCCGCCGAGGGTGCCGGACACGCCGACACCGCCGCCATGGTGCAGTGGCTGCAGGCCGCCGACGGCCACGCCGCCGCCATCGACGCGCGCGTAGGCGACGACACCACCGGCCGGCACCATGCCGCCGGTGACCAGGCCGGCGCTCGGGGCCGCGCGCGGCGCGGTCTTGACCAGGGCCTGCTCGACGGCGCGCAGCAGCTTCTGCAGGGTGATCGGCTTTTCCAGGAAGGCGATGGCGCCGAACTTGGTGGCCTCGACGGCGGTGTCGATCGTGCCGTGGCCGCTCATCATGATGACGGGCATCGAGAGCTGGCCGCTGCTGCCCCACTCCTTGAGCAGGGTGATGCCGTCGACATCGGGCATCCAGATGTCGAGCAGCACGAGGTCGGGCCGCATGCGCTCGCGCACCGCGCGGGCCTGCGCGGCGTTTTCGGCGAGCTCGATGGTGTGGCCCTCGTCGGTGAGGATCTCGGACAACAGGGCGCGGATGCCCAGTTCGTCGTCAACTACAAGAATGGTTGCCATGTATGCCTGCTGTTCACGCGGCCCTGTGTGCATTGCCGGCGTCAAGCGGGCCCGGTGCAGTCGCGAGTTTTGAAAATGATAACGAAACTTGGGCGCCTATCGCCGCCCCGCCCTCGTCGCCTTGCAAATGTAGGTTGACCAGACGCACCCGCGCGCCATGCTCGTCGGCGATTTTCTTCACGACGGCGAGCCCCAGACCCGTGCCCTTGCTCTTGGTCGTGACATAGGGCTCAAAAGCGCGTTTCAGCACCTTGTCGGCAAAGCCGGGCCCATTGTCGATCACCTGCAGGCGCAGCCCGCGCAGCTCGCCGGCGTCGTTGAACGCCTTCTGGGTGCGCAGTGTCACCTGGCCGTCTGGCTTGTCGCTGACAGCGTCGAGCGCGTTCTGCACCAGGTTGTGGATCACCTGGCGCAGCTGGGTCGGGTCGCCCTGGATGGCCGGCGGGTCGGCGGCCAGCTCGGCATGCAGCCGGCCGGACTCCTGCGCCTCGGCATAGAGCAGCAGCACCTCGCTGGCCAGGGCGTTCAGGTCCAGCGCCTTCAGCTGGGCCGAGGGCAGGCGGGCATAGTCGCGGAACTCGTTGACCAGCTGCTTCATCGCCTGCACCTGGTTGACGATGGTGCCGACCGAGCGCACCAGCATCGCCTGATCGGCGCCCTCCAGCTTGGCCTCCAGCTTGTGCTGCAGGCGCTCGGCCGAGAGCTGGATCGGCGTCAGCGGGTTCTTGATCTCATGCGCCAGGCGGCGCGCCACCTCGCTCCAGGCGGCCGAGCGCTGGGCCGAGACCACCTCGGAAATGTCGTCGAACACCAGCAGGCGGGCGTCCGGCGGCAGCTGCGCGCCGCGCACCAGCAGGGTCAGCGTGTCCTGGCCGTCCTCCAGCTGCAGCTCGAAGGCGTCCTGCCAGGTGCCGCGCTCGCCGGCCTCGGGGCTGTCGCCCAGCTGCTCGAAGCGCTGCGCCACCGACTGCGCGAAGCCCTGCAGCGGCGCCAGTTCCTCGAGCCGGCGGCCGCGGTAGGCCGACAGCGGCAGGCGCAGGATGCGGGTGGCGCCGGGGTTGACGGTCTCGATCAGGCCGCGGGCGTCGAACACGATCACGCCGGCGGTCAGGTTGTCCAGGATGGTCTGCAGATTGCTGCGCGCGTCCTCCAGCTGGGCCACGCTGCGCTCCACCTGCACGCGCGCGTCGGCCAGCTGGTCGGTCATGTCGGCGAAGCTGCGGGTCAGGCCGCCCAGCTCGTCGCGTGAGGCCAGCACCGGCTTGGCCGAGAGGTCGCCCTTGGCCACCTGGCGCATGCCGTCGGCCAGCAGCAGCAGCGGGCGCGCCAGTTGGTTGCCTAGGATGACGGCCAGCAGCAGCGCCGCGAACACCGCCAGGATCAGCACCAGGGTCAGGGTGCCCAGGTACATGCGGCGCAGGCCGTCGCGCTCCAGCGCGCGCTGCTGGTATTCGCTGCTGGCGGTCTGCACCGCCAGCGCATTGGTCAGCACCTGGCCCGGCACGCGCTGCACCACCATCAGGTAGCGGTCGCCGCTGCCCAGACTCATGTCGCTGGCGGGCAGGCGCGCCAGCGCGCGGATGCGGGCCTGGCCCTGCAGCGCCAGCGCCTCATCCTCCAGCCCCTCCAGCTGGCTCATCACGCCGGCGGTGCGGGCCTGGCGCAGCAAGGTGGCGCTGGGCCGGTCCGGCGTCAGCGCGCTGGTGTCGCCGCCCACCGCCATCAGGATCTGGCCGCCGCTGCCCACCAGGGCCACGGTGCGCACCGCCATCTGCTCGCGCAGCCGCTCCAGCGCCAGCAGCTGCACCGGCTGCCCGGCGCTGGATTCGGCCAGGCGGTCGGCCGCGTCGCGCGTCTTCAGCGACAGCTCGTTGACCAGGCCGTCCAGGGTGCCGCGACCCAGGTTCAGGCCGGCGTCCAGCGCGCTCGCCAGGCGCACGTCGAACCAGCTGTCGATGCTGCGGTTCACGAACTGGTAGGACACGGTGTAGATCAGCAGCCCCGGCACCACGCCGACCAGCGCGAAGATGCCGGCCAGCTTCAGCAGCAGCTTGCTGCCGAACTTGGCTCGCCGCACCCGCAGCAGCAGGCGCACCGCGGCGATGCCGATCACCAGCACCAGCGCCGCGGCCACCGCGGCATTGAGCCAGAACAGCCAGACGTAATGGCGCTCGAAGAAGCCGCGCGGCGTGGTGGCGCCGATCGACAGCAGGAAGGCCAGCACGCCGCAGGCGCCGGTCACGGCTACCAGCGAGACCAGCCAGGCCCAGCGCGCGGCACGGGTCATGGTTTGCTCGTCAGATCCGCGTTCAGGCTCAGCGTGCGTTCAACGCCCAGCGCCCAGCCCTGCGGCGAGCCCAGGCCGATCTGCATCGGACGCGGCAGCTGGCTGGTGTCGAGCCGGAAGCTGAACTCCAGGTAGTACTTGCCGTCCTCCTCCAGCTCCTTGGCCTCGGCCAGGCGCCAGCCGGCGATGCCGCGCAGCGAGGCCAGCGCCTCGGGCAGGCTGGCGTAGCTCTGGTGCAGGCCGCCGGTGGAGACCCGGTACTGGCGCGTCAGCGGCTGCCAGGCCAGGCGCCAGTTGCGCGACACGCGGGCGACGCGGGCGTCGCGCCAGTACCAGCGCGAGCGCAGCAGCGAGGCCTCGGCCGCGAAATAGATCGGCACGCCCTTCAGCAGCGCATCCTCGACCACGCGCGGCAGCTCGAAGCGGGTGCCGAAGTTCAGCACCAGCGCCTCCTCCTGCCGCTCGGTGCTCAGCTGGGTCAGCTCCACCCCTTCGGCATGCGCCGCCACGCCCGGCAGCAGGGCCAGGAGCAGCAGCAGGATGGGGAGGACGCGCGACAGCAGCAGCAAGGGACTAGTTCTTCCGCAACAGGGCGTAGAAAAAGCCGTCGACCACCGCGGCCCCCTCGCCCACCTTGGGACCATTGTCAGTCAGGGGCAGCAGATGACCTGTGAAGCCCTGCAACGGCAGCGGGCGAGCCTCGGATTGGCGTTGCAAAAATGCATCGACCTGGGCTTGACCCTCGGCCTTGAAGATCGAGCAGGTGGCATAAACCAGACGCCCGCCCGGCTTCAGCAGCGGCCACAGCGCGTCCAGCAGCTGGGCCTGGATCTGCGCCAGCGCGCCGATATCGCCCGGCCGGCGCAGCCAGCGCACATCCGGATGGCGGCGCACGATGCCGGAGGCGCTGCAGGGCGCGTCCAGCAGGATCGCGTCGAAGGGCCGGCCGTCCCACCAGGCGGCGGTGTCGCGCGCGTCGGCGGCCTTCAGGCCGGCCTGCAGCGCCAGCCGGTTCAGGTTGTCCTGCACCCGGGTCAGCCGGCCGGCGTCGGCGTCCAGCGCCAGCAGCTCCAGGTCGCCGCGCTGCTCCAGCAGGTGCGCGGTCTTGCCTCCCGGCGCGGCGCAGGCATCCAGCACCCGGGCGCCCTGCGGCAGCGGGGGCAGGTCTTGCCGCTCGTCCAGCAGCAGCGGTGCGGCCAGCTGGGCGGCCGCATCCTGCACCGAGACCGCGCCCTGGGCGAAGCCGGGCAAGGCCGTCACTGGCACCGCGCGCTCCAGCACCAGGGCCTGGGGCGCCAGCGGCCCGACCGGGCGCGCCACGATGCCCAGCGCGGCCAGCCGCTCCTGGTAGGCCGCAACCGTGCCCTGGCGCTGGTTGACGCGCAGGGTCATCGGCGGATGTTCGTTGTTGGCCCGCAGCACCGCCTGCCATTGGGTCGGCCAGTCCTGGCGCACCCGCTCGATCCACCAGGGCGGGTGGTTGTAGGCGCCCTGCGGGTCGCGCTCGGCGGCGCGCACCGTGGCCTCGCGCTCGCGCAGGAAGCGCCGCAGCACCGCATTGACAAAACCGGCGCTGGCCGGCGCGCGCTGGCGCGCCGCCTCCACCGCCTGGTCCACCACCGTGTGCTCGGCATAGGGCGGCTCGCCGGCGCCGGGCCACAGCAGGGCCAGCGCGCTGGTCAGCAGGCTGTCGACCCGCGGCGGCGGGTTCTTCGGCGCCAGCACCGCGCGCGCGGCCTGCGCACCGCCCAGCAGGCGCAGCACGTGAAAGCTCAGGGCCTGGGTGCCGGGGCGCAGCTCGGCCGGGCAGCGGGCCAGCACATCGGTCAGCGACTTGCCGTCGCGCACGGCCTGCACGGCATCGGCCACCTGCAGCAGCAGGCGGCTCAGCGGCGGGGAAACAATGGGAGAGGTGGGGGCGGACACCGGCGCAGTTTAGGGGCAGACCCGGAGCAGGCCCGCGGATCGCCAGGAAATCGCATTGCGTACACAATGCCCGCCATAGCAATCCGAGACAGTCATGACGACGACGAACCAGGGCCCTCTCCCGCCCGCAGACGACGCCCCGGTGTCCGAGCGCATCCGCTACCGCCTGGTCAGCGCCGGCTGCCGCCACCATGCCAACGACAATATCGCGTCCTTCATCGAGGACGGCGAGCTGGAGCAGCTGCAAGACGAGGTGGCCGCCAAGATGCAGGAGGTGCTGCGCGCGATGGTGATCGACACCGACAGCGACCACAACACCCAGGAAACCGCCAAGCGCGTAGCCAAGATGTACCTGCGCGAGATCTTCAAGGGCCGCTACGGCGCAGCGCCGGCGGTGACCGAGTTCCCGAACGCCGAGCGCCTGAACGAGCTGATGATCGTCGGCCCGATCACGGTGCGCAGCGCCTGCTCGCACCACCTCTGCCCGATCATGGGCCGGGTCTGGATCGGCCTCTTGCCCAACGAGCATTCCAACCTGATCGGCCTGTCCAAGTACGCGCGCCTGACCGACTGGATCATGAGCCGCCCGCAGATCCAGGAGGAGGCGGTCACGATGCTGGCCAACGAGCTGCAGGAACGCGTGCAGCCGGACGGCCTGGCCATCGTGATGGAGGCCGACCATTTCTGCATGCACTGGCGCGGCGTCAAGGACAGCGAGTCGATGATGACCAACAGCGTGATGCGCGGCGCCTTCCTGAAGGACGCGAATCTGCGCCGCGAGTTCCTGTCACTGCTTTCCAAGAAGTGAGGAGAAGATCCGCATGCTAGTCCGCCTGCTTTATGCCAGCCGTGCCGCCCATGCGATGAGCGAGGCCGAGCTGAACGCGATCCTGAAGTCATCGCGCGAGCACAACCTGGAGACCGGCCTGACCGGCCTGCTCTGCTACAGCGAGGGCGTGTTCATCCAGGTGCTGGAGGGCGGACGCGATGCGGTCAATGCGCGCTACAAGGCCATCATCGACGATGCGCGGCATCGCGACGTGATCCTGCTCAGCTACGAGGAGATCGGCGAGCGCCATTTCGCCGGCTGGAGCATGGGCCAGGTCAACCTGCACCGGCTGAACCCGGCCCTGGTGCTGAAGTATTCGCCCAACACCAAGCTGGACCCCTATGCGATGTCCGGCCGGGCGCTGATGGCGCTGTTCCACGAGCTGGTCAGCTCGGGCGCCATCGTCTGTTCATAGCCCGCGTCACCGCGGGCCCGGCTCGTCAGGCCAAGGAGTCAGACCAGATCGTGCGAGCCCAGTTCCAGGCGTAAGTGCCTTCCAGCTCGGTCGGCGCGGCCGACACGCCGCCGGAGCCGGCTACGGTCTTGAAGGTCTTCTCGGCCGTCACATATTCGTGCACGCTGGCGACGTGGATCACGTTCTTGCCGGCGTCCACATAGCTGTAGCAGGTGTTGGTCAGCATCGGTGCCGGGTTGATCTCCCAGCCGTTCAGCTCGGCGACGATGGCCGCGGCCGCCACCTTGGCATGGCTGTTGGCCATGTGGCCGCTCTTGGGCATGCCCGGCGCGATCTGGATCGAGTCGCCCAACACGTGGATATGCTTGGCGGCGGTGGCCTCGAAGTTCAGGTAGTTGACATTGACCCAGCGGCCGTTCGCGTTGGCCAGCCCGGTCTGCACCGCGATCGCGCCGGCGCGCATGCTGGGCAGCACGTTCAGCACATCGGCCTTCACATCGTCCTGCACCTCGAACTTGACGACGCCGCTCTTGGCGTCGACCGCCACCGCCTTGTGCTGCGCGCGGTACTCGAGGATGCCCTTGTACTGCTCGGCCCAGACCTTCTTGAACAGCGGGCCCTTGGAGGTAACGTCGGGGTTGGCGTCCAGGATCAGCACCTTGGACCTGGGCTTGGCCTGCTTGAAGTAGCCGGCGATCACGCTGGCGCGCTCGTAGGGGCCGGGCGGGCAGCGGTACGGCGCCTCGGGGATGGTGATCGCGTAGACGCCGCCGTCGGGCATCGCCTCCAGCTGGCGGCGCAGGGCCACCGTTTCCGGGCCGGCCTTCCAGGCCTGCAGGATCTGGCCGGCGGCGTTGGCTTCCTTGAGCCCAGCGACCGAGTCCCAGATCAGGTCGATGCCGGGGCTCAGCACCAGCTTGTCGTAGGCGATGGTTGAGCCCGAGGCCAGGGTCGCGACCCGCTTGCCCGCGTCGATACCGGACACATAGTCGCGCACCACGGTCACGCCATGCTTGGACTTCAGCGCCGCATAGGGCGTCGTCAGCTCGCCGATCTGCTTGGCGCCGCCCAGCACCAGGTTCGAGATCGGGCAGGAGACGAAGGCCTCGTTCGGCTCGACCAGCACCACCTCGATCTTGTAGTCCGACAGCAGACGGATGTATTTGGCGGCGGTCGCGCCGCCGTAGCCGCCGCCCACCACCAGCACGCGCGCCTTCGACGGCGCGGAAGAAGTGGTGGCGCAGCCGGCCAGGCCCAGGGCGGCCAGCGCCGCGGCGCCCTGCAGGAGATTGCGTCGTTGCAGCTTGCTCATCTTCGTGATCTCCCGGTCAGTTGCGCGGCAGCGCGGAGAAGTAGCCGGCCAGTTGCTCGATCTGGGCCTCGCTATAGCCCTTGGCCAGCTGGTGCATCACGGTGGCCTGGCGGGCGCCGCTCTTGAAGGCCTTCATCTGCTCGGTGAAATAGGTGGCCGGCATGCCGGCAAGACCTGGCACCGCCGAGCCTTCGATGGCGCGGCCGTTGGTGCCGTGGCAGTTGGCGCAGGTGGCGGCCAGGGCCTTCAGGTGCAGGGCCTTGCTGGCATCTTGCGCCAGCGCGGTGCCGGCGCAAGCGGCCAGCAGCGCGGCGGACAGGGTCGCTCGCAGCAGCTTCATGATGGGGGTCTCCTCGGGGTGAGGGCGCAGTTTAGGCACGCACCCCGGGAAATGCCAACAAGCATTTCCGATATGGATATGCCCCATCGTCACGATCCAGGTCCCGACACTGTCTTCCGAGCGAACGCCGCCGATCCGGCTTTGCCGGGCGGCCGGCGTTGCCCCCTTGAGGGCGCGCGCGCAGCGCGTAGGGGGTGGTCTACAAGGACCGGGCTTCCTTGAAGCCGTAGAGGCTGGCCAGGATGCGGGTCGGGAACTGCAGCAGGGCCTCGTTGTACTGAGCCACCGCCTGGTTGAAGACCTGGCGCGAGAAGGCGCGCTGGCGCTCGATCAGCTTCAGCTCGTCCTGCAGCTCGCGCAGCTCGGCCTGCGAGGCCAGCTCGGCATGGTGCTCCACCAGCGAGGCCAGGCGCGTCACCGCGGCCGCATGCACCGCGGTGGCCACCGCCAGGCTGCCGACCGGATCGCCGGCATAGGGCCGGGCGCGCGCCGCCTGGGCCGCGGCCTGGGCCTCGGCCTGGGCGCCATCCAGCGCGTCGAAGGTGGCCTGCTCGTTGGGCAGCTGCGGGCGCAGCAGGGCCAGCAGCTTGCTGCAGGTCTCGGCGCGGGCGTTGAGCTGCTGGTCCAGCTGCAGATAGGCCTCGCCGATCGCATTGCGCAGGCGCATCAGGCGGTTGTAGGCGCCGATGCCCCAGAACAGCAGCAGGCCCGCGACCAGCCAGCCGACCAGGGTCCAACCGCTGCCACTGCCGCCGCTCATGCCGCGGCCGCCTTGGCGCTCAGGAACTCCTGGTGCCCGCGTGCGCGCAGCTCGCAGGCCGGGCAGCTGCCGCAGCCATAGCCCCAGGCCTGGCGCTGGCGGCGCTCACCCAGATAGCAGGTATGGGTGTGCTCGACGATCAGCTCGTTCAGCGCCGCGCCGCCGAGCGCCTCGGTCAGCGCCCAGGTCTCGGCCTTGGTGATGAACATCAGCGGCGTTTCCAGGGTCATCGGCGTGTCCAGGCCCAGGCTCAGCGCCACCTGCAGCGCCTTCAGCGTGTTGTCGCGGCAGTCCGGGTAACCGGAGAAATCGGTCTCGCACATGCCGCCGACCAGCACCGAGGCGCCGCGCCGGTAGGCCAGGGTCGCGGCAAAGGTCAGGAACAGCAGGTTGCGGCCCGGCACGAAGGTATTGGGCAGGCCGTTGGCCTGCAGCTCGATCGCACGCTCGTCCGTCAGCGCGGTGTCGGAGATCTGGCCCAGCAGGCTCAGGTCCAGCAGATGGTCCTCGCCCAGCTTGGGCGCCCAGGCCGGAAACTGCGCGACGAGCTCGCGGCGCACGGTCTGGCGGCAGTCCAGCTCGACGCGATGGCGCTGGCCGTAGTCGAAGCCCAGGGTCTCGACCGCGGCATAGCGGTCCAGCGCCCAGGCCAGGCAGGCGGTGGAATCCTGGCCGCCGGAAAACAGCACCAGGGCCTTGCGCTGGGTGGCGGCTTGAGGGGGAACGACAGCGGTCATGATGATTCGGGATCGGAGGGCTCTTGCAGGGCCGCATGTTATGGTGGCCCGGCCCCATCCAGGAGGACAAGAGGATGAAAAACATGCTGTTGCCGGTCGCCCTCGCGCTGGCATCCATCGCGGTCCAGGCCCAGGGCCGCATCGAACAGGTGCTGGTCTACCCGGGCGGCGCCACGGTCGAGCGCCTGGTGCCGGTCAAGGCCGGCCAGCAGCAGCTGCTGCGCATCGCCTGCCTGAGCGAGCGCTTCGACGGCGATTCGCTGCAGATCCTGCCGGCCGAGGGCGTGGCGATTGGCGACATCACGGTGCAGAGCGCCGAGCGCGCCACCCAGCCCGACTGCGCCCGCTCGCCGCTGGACGAGCGCATCCGCGAGCTGGAGGCGCAGCGCAACGCGCTCGCCGCCGAGCTGGGCGCCCATGAGCTGGCGCTCGGCTATCTGAAGAACTACGGCAGCGCCGGCAGCAGCGCCGCCACCACGCCGATCGCCGGCACCGCCGAGCAGCTGCGCCGCAGCGGCCTGGAGACCCTGCAGCGCCAGCAGGCCCTGAACCTGCGCAAGGAGGAGCTGGAGCGCCAGCTCGCACCACTGACCGCCGAGCGCGAGCGCCTGGTGCAGGCCAACCCGCGCCTGCGCACCCTGCTGGTCCGGCTGAACGCCGCGCGCGACACCGAGCTGCGCCTGAGCTACCGCCTGAATCAGGCCGGCTGGGAGCCGGTCTACCGCGCCTATCTGGACAGCGCCAGCGGCAAGGTCCGGCTGGAGCGCCATGCCCAGGTCGCGCAGAGCAGCGGCGAGGACTGGCGCGACGTGAAGCTGCGCCTCTCGACCACCCAGCCGCGCCAGGCCAGCGGTCTGCCGCCGCCGCGCCCCTGGACCCTGGACCTGCTGCCGCCGCCCTCGACCGAGCGCAGCGAGGCCCGCGTCGCCTATGCCGCCGCGCCGGCGCCCGCGCCGATGTCCGCGAAGGCCGTGGCCGAGGCCGACCTGGGCTTCGACGTCGGCGTGTTCCAGGGCGAGTTCGCCACCGAGTTCGCGGTGCCGGGCCGGGTGACGGTGACGGCCGATGGCCAGCGCATCGCGCTGGCGCTGGGCCAGGTGGCGCTCGATGCGCGGCTGCTGGCGCGCGCGAACCCGCGCAGCGATGCCGGCAGCGCCTATCTGGTGGCCGAGGCCAAGCGCCCGGCCGGCATCTGGCCCGCCGGCAAGCTGCAGCTCTACCGCGACGGCGCCTTCGTCGGCCAGAGCCAGCTGAATGTCGGCAGCCAGGAGCAGCTGGACCTGTACTTCGGCCGCGACGAGCTGCTGCGCATCAGCAGCGAGCCCGAGCAGCGCAACGCCGGCAGCACCGGCTTCGTCGGCTCGCGCGCCGAGCAGAAAGTCGCCCGCGCCTACCTGGTCGAGAACCTGCACCAGCGCCCCTTCACCGTGCAGATCCTGGAGGCGGCGCCGGTGCCGCGCCATGAGGACATCAAGGTCGAGGCCCGCTTCGAGCCGCAGCCCGCGGAGCGCGAATGGCGCAAGCAGCCCGGCATCGCGGCCTGGACCGTCGAGCTGGCCCCGGGCCAGCGCCAGCGCTTCAGCGCAGACTATGTGATCGGCTATCCGAAGGATGCTCGCATCACGGGGCTGCCGCGCTGAGCGGCGCTGTGCAGACCCGGTCCCGCCAGCCGCCGGGCTCCGATGCGGTCTGCGAAGAAGCTTGGCGGGAATACCGACCAAGGTTAGGAGCGGATCTCGCCCTGCCCCAGCACCACCCATTTCATCGAGGTCAGCCCTTCCAGCCCCACCGGCCCGCGGGCGTGGAACTTGTCGGTGCTGATGCCGATCTCGGCGCCGAGGCCGTATTCGAAGCCATCGGCGAAGCGGGTGCTGGCGTTGACCATCACGCTGGCCGAATCGACCTCGCGCAGGAAGCGCATCGCCGATGCGTGGTTGGTCGTCAGGATCGCATCGGTGTGGTGCGAGCCGTAGCGGTTGATGTGCGCGATCGCCTCGTCCAGGCCGGCGACGATCTTGACGCTGATGACGGGCGCCAGGTACTCCTCGCTCCAGTCGGCTTCGGTGGCCGGCACGAGCTGGGCGCCGGCCACGTCCGACAGGATCGCCAGCGCGGCCGGGTCGGCGCGCATCTCGACGCCCTTGGCGGCGAAGACCGCGCCGATCCGCGGCAGGAAGGCGCGCGCCTGGGCCTCGTGCACCAGCAGCGATTCGGTCGCGTTGCAGGGGCTGTACTTCTGGGTCTTGGCGTTGTCGACCACCACCAGGGCCTGCTCCAGGTCCACCTCGGCATCGACATAGCTGTGGCAGTTGCCGTCCAGGTGCTTGATCACCGGCACCTTGGCCTCGGCCGAGATGCGCTCGATCAGGCCCTTGCCGCCGCGCGGAATGATCACGTCGACGAACTCCGGTGCGCTGATCAGGAGGCCCACCGCGGCGCGGTCGGTCGTGTCGATCAGCTGCACCGCGGCGCGCGGCAGGCCGGCCTCGGCCAGCGAATCGCCGACCAGCGCGGCCAGCGCCAGATTCGAATGGATGGCCTCGGAGCCGCCGCGCAGGATGCAGGCATTGCCGCTCTTGATCGCCAGCGAGGCGGCCTCGATCGTCACATTGGGCCGGCTCTCGTAGATCATGCCGAACACGCCCAGCGGCACGCGCATCTGGCCGACGCTGATGCCGGTCGGGCGGCGCTTGACGCCGGTGATCTCGCCGATCGGGTCCGGCATCGCCGCGATCTGCTCGCAGCCCTCGGCCACCGTGGCCAGCACCTTGTCGCTCAGGCGCAGCCGGTCCAGCATCGGGCCGGACAGGCCGGCCGCCTCGGCCGCGCCCAGGTCGCGCGCATTGGCCTCGGCCAGGGCCGGACCGGCCTCGCGCAGGCGGCGCGCCAGCGCCAGCAGCGCGCGGTTCTTGGCCGCCGTCGGCGCGGCGGCCATCAGGGTGGCGGCGACGCGGGCCTGCCGGCCCAGGGTCTGCATATAGGCGGCGAGATCGGTGGTGCTGGAGCTGCTACTCATGGTGGCGCCATTCTCGCCCAAGCCGCGCCGGCGCCGCGGCGCCGGGGGTTTTGCGCTCAGAGCTGCTGCAGCGCCGGCCCGCCCGGCGGGCCGAACCAGGCGCGCGCCAGCGCCGCGCGGGCCTCGCGCTCGGCGCGCGCATCGCCACGCTGCCGGTGCAGCTCGGCCAGCCCGGCCAGGGCCCAGCCGTTGTTGCGCACCCGCGCCAGCGAGCCGCGCAGCGCCGCCTCCGCCTCGTCCAGCCGGCCCTGGCGCAGGCGCAGCGCGCCGAGCGACTGGCGCAGCGGGTAGTACCAGTAGGGCGGCTCGATATAGGCCAGGCCGTCCTCGACCGCGATCGCCGCCTCGAAGGCCGCGGCGGCACCGTCCAGGTCGCCTCGCGCGTCGGCCAGGCGCGCGCCCGCCACCAGGCGCGCGGTCTGCACGATGGCCTGGGCCGGCACGCCCCAGGGCTCGAAGGGCTTGAACAGCTCCGTCTGCCGCTCCAACGCCGCCAGCGCCGCGATCTCGCGCTGCGCCGCCTCGACCTGCTGCAGCCGGGCCTGGGCGAGCGCGCGGGCATAGTGGTACATGGCCTGGACCAGCACCAGCCCCTCCGGCGGCGCCGGCAGGGCCAGGATGGTCTCGGGCGCGCTGAACTGCGCATGGGTCGTATAGGGCGCGGCCTTGATCGGCTGCAGGATCTCGAAGGCCCGCACCGTGTCCGCCGGCAGGGCCGCGTCGAGCTTGGCCGCCGCCTCGATCGCGGTGCGGCCGTCGCCGCCCATCTGCGCCGAGACCATCAGGAAATGGATGTTGTGCGGGTAGTAGGCCGAGCGGTACATCGGGTCCGAGGGCGAGCGCTGGAAGTAGCGCTCGTCGACCGCGATCGCCCGCCGGTTCGCCTCCAGCGATTCGCGGTACAGGCCGACGCGGTAGTAGATATGGGCCGGCATGTGGACGATATGGCCGGCCCCGGGCATCAGCGCCGCCAGGCGGCGCGCATGCGGCAAGGCGCGCTCGGGCCGGGTCGAGGCCTCGACCGCATGGATGTAGAGATGGATCGCGCCGGCATGCTGCGGGTTGCGATTCAGCACCGTCTCCAGCGCGCGCAGGATCCCGGCCGCGCGGCCCTTGGGGCGGGCGCCGCCGGCCTCCCAGTAATCCCAGGGCTGGGTGTCCATCGCCGCCTCGGCGCTCAGCACCTGGATCAGATCATCCGCGGGGAAGCGCGCGGCCAGGCGCTGCATCGCGTCGGCATAGGCTAGGTCCAGCGTGGCGCGCTCGGCGGCCGGATCCGATGAGTAGCGCGCCTGCAGCGCCTCGATCAGCGCGCGCTCCCGGGGCGCCGCACCCGCCTTCAGCGCCACCGCGCGCGCCAGCGCGGCCAGGGCCGGTGCCTGCGCCTCGGGCGGCATCGGCGCGTTGATGTTCGGCCCCAGCACCAGGGCCTCGCCCCAGAAGCACAGTGCGCAGCGCGGATCCAGCGCCTGGGCGGCCTGGAAGGCGCGCTGCGCCTCCGCATGGTTGAAGGCGAAGGCCAGGCGCAGGCCCTGGTCGAAATAGGCCTGCACCCTCACGTCGGCGACACGCGCCAGCCGGTAGCTCATCCGGCCCAGGTCCTCGTAGAGCGGCACCGCGCCGGGCGCCGCCCGCATCGCCGCCGGCGGGAAGGGCTGGGTCTCGGGCTTGGCCGCCGCCGCCAGCAGCAGGCCCTGCAGCAGCCGCGGCGCCCCGCCACCGCCCGCGCTGCCGCACAGCGGCGCCAGCTCATCGGGCATGGCCGGATCGGCGGCTTCGGCCGCCCGGTCCAGCGCCGGGGGCAGCAGCAGGGCCGCGGCCGCCAGGGCCTGGACCAGGGGAAGGAGCGAGGGGCGATGCGGCATGGCGGACCTCCTGGCCGGCGCGCGGGGTATGCCCGAGGGCGGCGCGCCGACTCGCATGGTGACGCCGCGGCGCGGCCGCGCCCATCCTCCGGGATAGGGGTGGTGCTGCCGGCCTCTCAGCGCGCCGGCAGCGGATAGGCCGCCAGGCTGGCGTGGCCGCCCTTCGAGAGCGCCTGCACGCCGAACACCACGTTGTCCTTGGAGACCGGCAGCCGCACCCGCTGCACCAGGCCGACATCGCGCGCCTGCTGCCAGACCGCCGATTCCGGATGGCGCCAGACCACGCGGTAGCCGGCCACCGCCGGGTCGGCGCTGGCGGCCCAGCGCAGGGTGCTGTCGTTCGTCAGCTCGGTGGTCTCCAGCTCGACGCCGGCCGGCGGCGCCGGCGCGCGCGCCAGACTGGCCAGGCCGGCCAGGTTGATGCGCGCCACATCGGCCACATAGGAGAAATCGACGAACTCCGGCAGGTCGCCGTAGACCACGCCGTTCTCGGTGCGCAGGTTCTGGTGCTGGTGGGCGAAGTTCTCGAAGGGCTCGGTGAAGCGCACCGCCGCGTAGCCGCGCTCCAGAAAGGGCAGATGGTCGCCGCCGCGCAGATAGCGGTCGCGGCGCTGGATCAGGTTGACCGTGAAGCCCGGCAGGTAGCGCTCGCCGGTGGCCTTCAGATGCCGGCCCAGCTGGGCGGTCGGCAGGTCCTCGCCGCCGCCGGCCAGGGCCAGGCGCTGCAGCTGCTCGCGCGCGGCGTCGATCTGACGCTGCTCGGCCGCGTCGGCCGTGGCCGGCTGGTTGGCGCGCGCCTGCACCAAAAGGCGCAGCAGCGGGTCGTAGCCATCGGCGAACAGGCGCAGCTGCTTCGCATCGCGCTGGCCGGCATCGCCGCGCGGGCTGCCGACGATGTCGTTGGTGATCATCGCCTCGATGTTCAGGCCCTGGCGGCGCGCGTTGCGGGCCCATTGGGCGGCGCCCAGCAGGCCCTGCTCCTCGCCCGGCACGGCCATGAAGACCAGGGTGGCGTCGAAGGGGCGGTTCGCCATCACGCAGGCCAGCTCCATCACCGCGGCCACACCCGAGGCATCGTCGTTGGCGCCCGGCGCCGCGCCCTCGGCGTCCATCACCTCGCCGTTGCGCGAGTCGTAATGGCCGCTGACCACCAGCAAGCGGTCCTTGGACGCGGCCGAGACGCCCGGCAAGGTCGCGACCACATTGACCAGGGTGGCCGCGCGCGGCATGCGGCGGCCGGCCGGCTCGACGAACTCGTCCATCGCCACCTGCAGCCGCCCACCCGCGGCGCGCGAACAGGCCTGCAGCTCGCGCTGGATCCAGCGCCGCGCGGCGCCGATGCCGCGGGTCTCGGACTCGGTTTCCGACAGGGTGTGGCGGGTCTCGAAGCCGACCAGGGCGCGGATGCGCTGCTCGATGCGCGCGGCCGAGACCTCGCCCAGCATGCGCTCGATCTCGGCATCCCGGGGCTGGGCCAGCGCCGCGCTGCCGCCGGCCAGCAGCGCCGCCAAGAGCAGAGGCCGCTTCATGCGCCCGCTCCCGGATACATGCGCGCCAGCGCCTCTTGCGCCAATCGACGCGTCAGCTCGCCCGAACCCAGGCCGCGCGGCGACAGCGGCGCCGCCTGGCCCGACCACAGCGACATGAAATCGCCCGAGCCCTGGGGCTCGCTCGCGGCGCGCAGCGGCGCCAGCGCGCCGCCGGCGGTCGGGAAGGCCGGGGGCAGCGTGGACATCGGCCCGAGCTCGCGCATCACCCGGTTGACGATGCCGCGCGCCGGCCGGCCGGTGAACAGATTGGTCAGCGCGGTGGTCTCGGCGTCCGGGCCCTCCAGCGCCGCGCGATGCGGTGCCGCCAGCTTGGCCTCGGGGGTGTAGAGATAGGCGCTGCCGATCTGCACCGCGGCCGCGCCGAGCGCGAAGGCCGCGGCGATGCCGCGCGCATCGGCGATGCCGCCGGTCGCGATCACCGGCAGCCGGACCGCGTCGACCACCTGGGGCAGCAGCGCGAACAGCCCGACCTGGCTGTAGATCTCCTCGCTCAGGAACACGCCGCGATGGCCGCCGGCCTCGGAACCCTGCGCGATGATCGCGTCGGCGCCATGGACCTCCAGCCAGCGCGCCTCGGCCACCGTGGTCGCGGAGGCGATCACCGCCGCGCCCGCGGCCTTGACCCGCGCCAGCAGGGCCGGCTCCGGCAGACCGAAATGGAAGCTCACCACCTCGGGCCGGAACTCCTCGACCAGCGCGCAGGCGGCCGCATCGAAGGGGTTGCGGCCGCTGCTGGGAATCGGCGCGTCCGGATCCAGGCCCAGCTCCAGGTAATAGGGGCGCAGGCGCTCGCGCCAGGCCGATTCGCGCGCGGCATCGGGCGCCGGCGTGCGGTGGCAGAAGAAGTTCAGATTGATCGGCCTGGCGGTGGCGGCGCGGATCAGGCCCAGCTCGCGCCGCTGCTGCTCGGGCGTGAGCAGCGCGCAGGGCAGGGAGCCGAGGCCGCCGGCCTCGCTGACGGCGATCACCATCTCATGCTGGGTGGGCCCCGCCATCGGCGCCTGGATGATCGGCAGTTCGATGCCGAACAGCGCTTGGATGCGGGTATCGGGCCAGATCTTCTTGTCCATCGTCATGTCCTCTCGTCAGAACTCGCGCCGCATCAGCAGCTGGTGCAGCGGCAGCGGCGCAAAGCCCAGCGCGCGCAGCGCCGCGCCGCCCAGGTCGGCGCGCTGCAGCTGCGGCACGCGCAGGGTGGCCTGCGGGAACTCGGCGCGCAGCGCCTGCACGAGGGCGCGCGCATCGGCCTGCTCGGGGCCGGTGTCGATCAGGCTGGCGATCGCGATCTGCTGCTGCGCGTCCGGGCGGCCGAACATCAGCTGGGCCCGGCCCAGCTGCCAGGCGGTCATCCCCGTGGCCACGCGCAGCGCGACCGCGCCGACCTGCAGCGGCAGCCCGGCGATGCGCGCCTCGGCCGCCTCCAGCCAGGCCAGCGCCTCGGCCGGCGGGACGACACGGATCGCCGCGCCCGCGGCCGGCGCCACCACGCCGGGCGCGGCGACATGGCCCTGCAGCTCGTGCAGCGGCTCGAAGCCGCGGCCCCGGTACAGGCGCAGCGCGCGCTCGTTCTGCGCGAACACCTCCAGCTCCACCGCGCCCTGCCCCGCGGCCCGGGCGCGCTCGATGAAATCGTCCAGCAGGCGCGGCGCGGCGCCGCTGCCGCGCGCGGCCGGCAGCGCGCCCATGGTCGCCAGGCGCCAACACCCCGCGCGCGGCGCGACGAAGGCAAAGGCCAGGATCTCGCCGTCGGCGCCCAGCGCCACCCGGCTCAGCGCCAGGTCCACGCCCTGGCGCGCGCGGAACTGCGGCCATTGCTCGAAGCCCAGCGTGAAGGGGCCGATCAGGTAGTCGGCGAAGGCCGCGATGAAGGCGGCATGCAGGCGCTCGGGGGCCGGCTCGCTGGCCGGGACCAGGGTCAGGTCTTGTGCGCTGGGGCGGCTGGTCATCTCGATGTCCGGGAGGGGCGATGCGCCGATCCTCGCACGAGACGAAAGCCGGGCGCGGCGCCGGGCCATCCGGCGCGCGCTCGGCGCGCTCGGCGCGCGATCAGCGCACCAGGGCCAGCAGGGCCAGCAGGGCCAGCCAGAGCGGCGCGGTCAGCACGAAGGCCAGGGTCGAGATCACGGTGGCGGCGGTGACCTCCATCTCGCGGGTCTGGTAGCGCTGGGCGAAGATCAGCGCGTTCGAGCCGACCGGCAGCGCCGCCAGCATCACGATCACCGCCAGCGGCTGGCCGGCCAGGCCGAAGCCCCAATGCGCGACCACCAGCACCAGGGCCGGCAGCAGGAACAGCTTCAGCCCCGCCAGGCCCAGCGCGCCGCGCCAGTCGCGCGGCCAGCCGTAATAGGCCAGCGACATGCCGATCAGGGTCAGGCACAGCGGCACGACGGCCGTGCCCAGCAGCTGCAGCACCTCGTCCAGCACCGCCGGCAGGCTCAGGCCCAGGCCGTTGAAGACGAGGCCGGCCACCACCGGCAGCACCACCGGATGGATCACCGTGTTGCGCATCGTGGTCAGCAAGGTCTGCTTCAGGCTCATGCCGGCCTGGGCGCGGGCCAGGTCATGCTCGACCAGCAGAGTCAGCACGCTCAGGATCACCAGCGCATGCAGGCTGACCACCGTGATGTGCACCGCCAGGCCCGATTCGCCGAACACCCCGGCCGCCAGCGGCACGCCGATCTGCAGGGTGTTGCCGAAGCTGGCCGTGATCGCCTGCACGCAGGGAAGGGCCGGCTCGCTGCGCCCGGCGCCGCGCCAGCGCTGCACGCCGTAGACGATCAGGATCATCGCCAGCAGCGGCGCGAAGAAGGCGCTGACGGTCAGCCAGGGCATGCTGGCGAAATCGACCCGCGCGGTGGTGCGAAACAGCAGGGCCGGCACAAACAGGTAGAAGGCCGCGGCCGACAGCACCCGCGCCGGGTCGCCGCCCTGCCCGCCCGCATCGCGGCCGCCGAGCCAGCGCATATGGCCGACGAACCAGCCGATCGCCACCGTGATGAAGATCGCCAGCAGCTTGTAGAAAACCAACCAGGACATGGCGGCAGTATCGCGCCGGGGGCGGCCGCGGCCGTGCGTGATCGCGCGTATGCGGCGCGGCGCCGTTTGGGTTCAGGACTGCAGCGGCAGCTCCACCTCGAAGCTGAAGCAGCTGCCCTGGCCGGGCGTGGTGCGCACCTCGATCTGGCTGTCCATCAGCCGCATCAGCTGCTGGCTGATCGACAGGCCCAGGCCGGTGCCGCCGTCGCGCCGGCTGGCGTCCGAGACCTGCTCGAAGGGTTGGAACAGGCGCTCCAGCGGCTCGGCGCCGATGCCGATGCCGCTGTCGGCCACCTCCAGGCGCAGGCGCACGCTGCCGGTGCCGCGCGCCACCACGCGCGCGCTCAGCGAGATCCAGCCCTGGTCGGTGAACTTGACCGCGTTGGACAGCAGGTTCAGCACCACCTGGCGCAGGCGCTGGCCGTCGATGCGCACCCGGGTCGGCAGCTCGGGGTCGAGCTCGACGCGGAACTGCAGGCGCTTCTCCTCGGCGCGCAGGCGCACCGAATCGCAGGCCACCTCCAGCAGGCCGCGCAGGTCCACCGCGGCCGGCATCAGCCGCACCTTGCCGGCCTCGATGCTGGCCATGTCCAGCAGGTCCGAGATCAGGCTCAGCAAATGCTCGCCCGAATCGCGGATCAGGTTGATCTTGCCGGACTGGGCCTGGCTCAGGCTGCCGTCCATCTGCAGCAGCTGCGCGAAGCCGAGGATCGCGTTCAGCGGCGTACGGAACTCATGGCTCATCGTCGCCAGGAAGCGGCTCTTGCTCTGGTTCGCGCCCTCGGCGCGCAGCTTGGCCTGGTTCAGCTCCAGGGTGCGTTCGGCCACCAGCTCCTCCAGGTGGTCGCGGTGCTGGGTCAGCTCCTGCTCGGCCAGGCGGCGCTGGGTGATGTCGCTGACCATGCCCTCGATGCGCAGGCCCTCCTCCGCCGCCGCGACGATGTGCACGCTCAGCTCGATCCACAGCTCGCGGCCGTCCAGGGTGCCGACCAGCATCGGCACCTGCTGCAGCACCCGGTGCCGCGCCAGCGCCCGCGCGATGCGGCGGAACTCGGCCGGCTCCACCCGCACCAGCCGGCGCAGGCTGAGCCGCCCGGCCAGCGCCTCCGAGGGCCGGGTGAAGCCCAGCAGCTGGGCCAGCGCGCGGTTCAGGCCCAGCAGGCGGCCGCGGCCATCGGCCTGGAAGATGCCCTCGGTGGCGTTCTCGAACAGGCTGCGGTAGCGCGCCTCCGACAGGCGCAGCCCCTCGGCCGAGCGCTGCAGCTGCGCGCTCATGCTGTTGAAGCGGTGCGTCAGGGTGCCGATCTCGTCCTCGCGCTCCACCGGCAGGGTGGCGCCGAGCTCGCCGCCGGCGACGCGCTGCGCCAGAGCGCCCAGTGCCGCCACCGGACGCGCCACCAGGCGGTGCACCAGCCAGTAGCTGGTGATCATCACCGCCGCCAGCACCGCGGCCAGCAGGCTGGCCACCAGCAGCCGGGTCTGGTTCAGCGCGGCCAGCACCGGCTCGCGGCTGAACACCAGCCGCGCCCGGCCGACCGGCGCCGGCTGCGCCTGCGGCGCGGCCTGGTGCAGGATGTCGGTGCGGCGCTCCAGCGGCTCCACCAGCAGCTGGTCGCGGCGCCGGCGCATCGGCTCGGCGTCGACGCCCAGCGCGCTGACCTCGACCTCGTGCACCTCCGGGTCGGCCATCACCGCGTCCAGCAGGGTGCTCATCGCGGCGGTGTCGAGGTTCCAGATCGGGCCGGCAAAGCCGCGCGCCACCAGCTGGGTGGTGCGGTCTGCGCGCGCCTGCAGCGCCAGGGTCAGGGCCCGCTCCTCGCGCGCGGTCCAGTACCAGCCGATCAGCACCACCAGGATGCTGGCGGCCATGGCAATGCCCGCGATGAAGCGGGTCTGGATGCTCAGCGTCTTTGGCAGCAAGGCCATGCCTCTCCCTTTGCCTCCGCGCGCCACGCGCGGAAGTCCGGAGCGGAGTGTCGCCCAAAAACTAGGGAGCCCCGCCCCAGGGTTCAGCCTGAGTTGGCCCGCCGCATCGCCTCGAATTGCGGCGCCGGCTGCGCCGCGCTCCAGCGCCAGGGCAGCACGCCGGCGCGCCAGAGCCCGCCGCTGACGCGCAGGCGCAGCAGGCGCAGGGCCCCGGGCCAGGGCCCGAAGTCGGCGCCGGGATCGCCGGGCCACAGCAGCTCGGTGCTGGCGCTCAGGTGCAGCAGGCCGCCCTGCTGATAGTCGACGAACAGCAGGCCGGCGCGCGGGTGCAGCTGCAGATTGCCCAGGGTGTTGAAGAACTGATTGCCCGGGTAGTCGGGCAGCAGCAGCTGCAGCGCCCCGCCCTTTTCTTCCTCGACGATGCGCACGAAGCCCGGCTCGCCGCCGCGGTGCGAGACGTCCACGCCCTGCCAGCGCGCCGGGCCGGCGGCGGCGCGCGGCGCGGCGGCGCTGGCGATGAAGACGCTGTCGCTGGCGGCGATCAGCGCGCGCGCCGCCGCATCCAGGCCCGGGCCCAGAACCTGCGCGGCCGTGCGCGGGCCCTGGTGGTCGATCGGCTCGGGCCGGCGCGCCTGGATGTACTTGGGGCAGTTGCCGAAGCTCTGCTGCAGCTCGATATCCAGCCCGCCCGCGGCCAGGCGCCCGCGCAGGCGGCCGTTCATGCGGTTGCGCCGGCGCGTGTGCGGCTCCAGGCCCAGCACGCCGACGGCGGCGCCGATCGCCAGCCGGGACAGCACCGGATCCTCGGCGTCCGGCGCGGCCGCGACATGCATCGAGCGCGCATCGGGCGTGTGCACGAAGCCCGGCGGGCCGCCCAGCATCGTGGCCCAGGGCTGGCCGCTGGCCGGGTCCAGCGCGCCCAGCAGCAGGGTCGGCAGCTTGTCGAACAGCTCGCGGTGCTGGTCCGGCATATGGTCGCGGAACACGATGCGGCCGACCTCGGCCATGCGTTCGCGCACCCCGATGCGGGCCTGCAGGGCCTGCTCGCCGGCGTGGAAGGCGTCGTCGTCGATGTCCATCACAGATGATCCTGGAAGGGGATGAAACCCGGCAGCGCCTCGACCCGGGCCAGCCAGGCGCGGACCTGCGGATAGGGGTCCAGCGGCAGGCCGCCCAGCGCCGCCTGCGAGCTGTAGCTGTAGAGCGAGACATCGGCCAGGCTGGGCCGGGCGCCGGCCATCAGCCAGTCGCGCCCGTCGGCCAGCTCGGCCTCCATGAAGCCAAACAGGGCGCGGCCCTGGACCAGGCTGCGCTCCTCGATGGGCCGACCGACCAGGGCCTGGAAGCGCGCGCTGGCCGGGCCGTAGGCCAGCCAGCTGGCGGCCAGGCTGAACCAGCGCTGCAGCCCGGCCGCGGCCACCGGATCCTGCGGCAGCCAGCCGCCGTCGGGCGCATAGCGCTGCGCCAGGTAGACCAGGATGGCATTGCTGTCGCTCAGCGTCAGCTCGCCGTCCACCAGCACCGGCACCTGCCCGAGCCGGTTCAGCGCCAGGAACTCGGGCCGGCGCTGCTCGCCGGCCTGCAGGTCGACATCGACGGTCTCGTAGTCCAGGCCCAGCAGGGCCAGCATCAGCTCGATGCGGTGGCAATGGCCGGAGCCGGGCAGCTGGTAGAGGCGACGCGGGGCGGGCGAGTGGTTCATCGCAAGGAACTCCTGGAACGGAAGAGCGGGGAAGGAGCCCATACCTTATCTATTGCCAACAACGTTTTGAATACCGATAGTCTGGCTTTCAGAATTTCGCCTCTCGGAACAATGGATCATCTGCACAGCCTGCGCGCCTTGGTCGCCGTCGCCGACGCGGGCGGTTTCGCCGCGGCGGCGCGCCGCCTGGCCTGCTCGCCGCCGGCCGTGACCCGGGCGATCGCGGCGCTGGAGGGCCGGCTGGGCGTACTGCTGCTGCAGCGCAGTACCCGCTCGGTGCGGCTGACCGAGACCGGCGAGCGCTTCCTGCTGGACTGCCGCCGCATCCTGGCCGAGCTGGACGAGGCCGAGCGCGCCGCGGCCGGCGTGCAGGGCGAGGCCCAGGGCCTGCTGGCGATCACCGCGCCGCAGATGTTCGGCCGCCTGCATGTGGCGCCGCTGATCGCGGATTTCCTGCGCGCGCAGCCGCGGGTGCAGATGCGCAGCCTGTTCGTCGACCGCCTGGTCCATCTGCTGGACGAGGGCATGGACGTCGCGGTGCGCATCGCCCATCTGCCCGACTCGGGCCTAACCGCGCTGCCGGTCGGCAGCCTGCGGCGCCTGGTCGTGGCCTCGCCCGACTATCTGGCCCGCGAGGGCCGGCCGCTGACCCCGCAGGACCTGGACCGACACCAGGCGATCGGCTTCTCCTTCGATGCGCTGACGCCCAAGCCCTGGCGCTTCCGTGACGGCCAGGTGGCCCATCCGCGCACCGCCTGGGTCAGCAACAACAACGAGGTCAGCATCGCGGCGGCCGAGGCCGGCCAGGGCCTGACGCGCTGCCTGGCCTACCAGGCGGCCGAGGGGCTGCGCGCCGGGCGCCTGCGGGTGCTGCTGGAGGAATTCGAGCTGCCGCCGGTGCCGGTGCACATCGTCTACCCGGCCGGGCGGCGCGCGCCGGCCAAGGTGCGGACCTTCATCGAGTTCGCGGCCGAGCGCCTGCGCGCCGAGCCCATCTTGCAGGGCGGCGGCTTCTAGGCCGCCACCGCGCGATAGCGCTCGGCCACGCCGCGCCGCAGCGCCGCCAGCGCGGCCGCATCGAACCAGCGCCCGCCGGCCATCACGCCCAGCGGGCGCTCCAGGGTCGAGAGATCGTCCAGCGGGCTGGCCTCGCTGAGGATCAGGTCGGCGCGGGCGCCCGGCAGCAGCTGGCCCGCGGGCGGCTCGCCGAGCTGTCTGCTCAGGAACAGGCCCGGCTCGCGCGTCGCGCTGGCCAGGGCCTGCCAGCGGCTCAGCCCGGCGCGCTCCAGCAGCCGCAGATTGCGGTGCAGAGACAGGCCCGGGAACAGGCCGGCGATGGTCGGGCTGTCGGTGCCGGCCAGCAGCGGCACGCCGGCCTCGGCCAGCGCCCGGGCCAGCCGGCCCAGGAAGGCCAGCCGCGCCTGCAGCCGCGCGTTCTTCGCGACATAGGGGCTGGCGCGCCAGGCCAGGCGGTCGGCCGGCGCCAGGGTCGCGGCGGCCGGATCGGCCAGCCACTCCGCCAACCGCTCGGGTCGGCCGATCTGGGCCGCGATCGCCTCGTAGGTGACCAGGTCCGCCACCACCGCAGCGCCCGGGTGCGCGCGCAGCAGCGCCACCGCGGCCGGGATGCGCGCATCGTCCGGCGGCGTGTCGGTCTGGGCCTCGCCGGGCGCGGCGAAGAAGGTGTAGAAGAACTCCTCCAGATGCGCCACCAGCACCTGGCCGGCCTCGAGCTGGCGCGCCAGCCTGACCCGGCTCACGCCATGGCCCAGCAGCGGCAGGCCGCGGCGCCGGCAGGCCTGGGCCAGCGCCGCGAACACCTCGGGCGCCAGGCCGTTGTAGGCCTTGATGAAGCGGTAGCCGTTGAGCTGGGCCAGCTCGACCAGGGCCTCGGCCTGGGCCGGCGTGCGCAGCTGGAAATGGCCATGGTCGGGGACGCCGTCGACGGTGAAGGCGGCATGCACGCGCGGCCCCGGCAGCCGGCCCTCATTGAGCGCCGGCAGGGTGCGCTGCAGGAAGCGGCTGCGCGCGCCGCCCATGTTCAGCGCGGTGGTGACGCCATGGCTGAGGTAGACCGCCATGTCCTCGGCGCTGTCGGAATGCATGTGCATGTCCGCCAGCGCGGGCGACAGGCACAGCCGGCCCTGGCCCTCGATGCGCAGCGCGCCCTCGGGCACCGGCAAGCCGGGGCCGATCGCCTCGATGCGGCCGGCGCGAACCAGCAGGGTCTGGCCCTCCAGCAGGCGCGGCCGTTCGTCCATCGGTAGCAGCCGCACATCGACGAAGGCGGTGACACCCGCCGCGGCCGGCTGGGCCCGCAGCGGCAGCGCCGCCCCGGCCATCCAGGCCAGGCAGGTGCGGCGCGGCAGGCGACTCATGCGGAACGGGCCGCTCAGGCCTTCTTGGCCGCCTTGCGCACCACCTTCTTCGCCGCTGCCGCCTTCTTGGCCGGCGGCGCGGCCGTCTCCGCCTCGGCCGGGGCGGCCGATTTGGCAGCGGCCGATGAACGCGGCGGCGCCTTGGCGGCGCGCGGCTCGAACTCGAAGGCCACCTTGCCGGTCTTCTTGTCGTAGGCCAGATAGGCCTTGAACTTGCGGCGGGTCTTGTTGGAGACGAAGTTCTCCAGCAGGTCGGTCTTGCCCAGGCTCAGCAGCTTGTGCACCTGCGCCGGCTCGATGGGCTGCTGCAGGATGATCTTGCCGCTCTTGAAATCGCAGGTCACGTTGGCGCCGACGGCATGCTCGCAGACATAGTTGCTGCCGTACTCGTAGACATGGCCCTGGCACTTGGGACAGGCGCCCAGCGAGGCCTGGTCGCCGAAGTCGACCGGCTCGCCGTTCTCCTCGGCCTTCTTCGCATCCTCGCCGAAGTCGAACTCCAGCTTCCAGTTGTCGATCTCGCTATCGAACACCAGGGCCAGCTCGGCGGTGAAGGGCCAGCCGGCCTTGGAGCGGAAGCCCTCCAGCGGGCCGATCTTCTTGTCACGCAGGAACTGCTCGACCTCATGCAGCTCGAAGCTGCGGCCGCCCGGGATCTTGCCGATCGAGAAGCCGCAGCCCTCGCCCTCGCCGGACTTGCCGGTGCAGCTGAAGCGGCGGTAGTTCTCCTTCACGACGCCGGCGCATTTCGGGCAGGGCGCCTTCAGGGTGGCGTAGTCGCCGGGGATGGTGTCGCGGTCGTATTCCTTGGCCTTGCGGACCACCTTCTCGGTCATCGCGGCGATCTCGGCCATGAAGGCCTCGCGCTTCAGGCGGCCCTTCTCCATCTCGGACAGCTGGTGCTCCCAGTTGCCGGTCAGCTCGGGCTTGGTCAGCTCGTCGACGCCCAGGCCGCGCAGCAGGGTCATCAGCTGGAAGGCCTTGGCGGTCGGGATCAGCTCGCGGCCCTCGCGCAGCATGTATTTCTCGGTCAGCAGGCCTTCGATGATTGCGGCGCGCGTGGCCGGCGTGCCCAGGCCCTTCTCGGCCATCGCCTCGCGCAGCTCGTCGTCCTCGACCAGCTTGCCCGCGCCTTCCATCGCCGACAGCAGCGTCGCTTCGCTGTAGCGCGCCGGCGGCTTGGTCTGCAGCGCCTTCACGTCCACGCTCTCGGTGCGCACCACCTCGCCCGGGGCCACCGGCACCAGCATCGCGCCGCTGGTGCCCGGCTCGGCGTTCTCGTCGGTCGCCTCCTTGCCGTAGACGGCCTGCCAGCCCGGCTTGACCAGCACCTTGCCATTGGTCTGGAAGGCGAATTCCTTGCCGGCGGCCTTGACGGTGGAGATGCGGGTCGTGACCTGGAACTCGGCCGGCGGGAAGAACACCGCCAGGAAGCGCTTGACCACCATGTCGTAGAGCTTGGCCTCGGCATCGGTCAGGCTCTTGGGCGTCTGCAGGGTCGGGATGATCGCGAAGTGGTCCGAGACCTTGCTGTTGTCGAACACCTTCTTGGTCGGCTTGATATAGCCGTTCTTCAGCGCGGTGGCGGCATGGGTGGCCAGCGGCATCAGGCTGATCGGCAGCTCCTCGCTGGCCAGCACCTCGGCGGTCTGCTTGGCCACGCTGAGATAGTCCTCCGGCAGGTAGCGCGAGTCGGTCCGCGGGTAGGTCAGCACCTTGTGCTTTTCATATAGGGCCTGGGCCAGGCTCAGCGTGGTCTTGGCCGAGAAGCCGAAGCGCGAGTTGGCCTCGCGCTGCAGGGTGGTCAGGTCATAGAGGCCCGGGCTGGCCTGGGTGCTGGGCTTGCTTTCCTCGGTGACCGTGGCCGGCTGGCCTTGGGCAGCGGCGGCGATGGCCTCGGCCTCGGCCAGGGTCCAGAGACGGTCGGCCTTGCGCTCGGCGTCGTGCTCGTCCTTCTTCCACTTCGGGTCGAACCACTTGCCCTCGTACTGGCCGGCGACGGCATCAAACGTGCCGCGCACCTCCCAGTAGTCGCGGTAGACATGCTTGCGGATCTTCTCCTCGCGCTCGACGACGATCGACAGGGTCGGCGTCTGCACCCGGCCGACGGTGGTCAGGAAGAAGCCGCCATCGCGCGAATTGAAGGCGGTCATCGCGCGGGTGCCGTTGATGCCGACCAGCCAGTCGGCCTCGGAGCGGCAGCGCGCGGCGTCGGCCAGCGGCAGCATCTGGGTGTCGCTGCGCAGCTTGTCGAAGCCGTCGCGGATCGCCTGCGGCGTCATCGACTGCAGCCACAGGCGCTGCACCGGCTTGTTGACCGCGGTCTTGGCGGTGCCGGCGTATTGCACGATCAGGCGGAAGATCAGCTCCCCTTCGCGGCCCGCGTCACAGGCGTTGATCAGGCCGGTCACGTCCTTGCGCTTGATCAGCTTGACCAGGGCGTTGAGCCGGCCCTTGCTCTTGTCGATCGGGTTCAGGTCGAAATGCGGCGGGATCACCGGCAGGTGGGCGAAGCTCCACTTGCCGCGCTTGACGTCGAATTCCTCCGGCGCCTTGATCTCGACCAGATGGCCGACGGCGGACGAGACCACGTACTCGTCGTTCTCGAAATACTCGTCATGCTTGTCGAACTTGCCGGACTGCGGCGTCAGCGCCCGCACGATGTCCTGCGCAACAGATGGCTTCTCGGCAATGATCAGGGACTTGCTCATGGTTCTTTATTTCTTCGCAAGCGGCGGAGCATAGCTCCACGACCTGCCTACAATCCGGCCTCGCGCGTACGCACGCACGTGCGCGCACCCATGATTTCAATGTACCGAACTCGGACGATGACGCAAGACGCCGCTCCCAAGACCTCACGCAATCGCCTTCAGGTCAAACGCTCGGGCGTGCATGGACGCGGCGTCTACGCCGCCCGGCACCTCGAGGCCGGCGCGACCCTGATCGAGTACACCGGCGAGCGCATCAGCTGGGACGAGGCGCTGCGCCGCCATCCGCACGACCCCAAGCAGCCCGACCACACCTTCTATTTCCATATCGAGGGCGGGAACGTGATCGACGCGCTGTACGGCGGCAACAGCTCGCGCTGGATCAACCATTCCTGCGAACCGAACTGCGAGGCCGAGGAAACCGACGACGGCCGGGTCTTCATCCGGGCGCTGCGCGACCTGCTGCCGGGCGAGGAGTTGTTCTATGACTACGGTCTGGTGATCGACGAGCGCTACACCCCCAAGCTGAAAAAACAGTTCGCCTGTTATTGCGGCAGCGAAGGCTGTCGTGGCACGATGCTTGCGCCGAAGCGATAGGCAATACATGGCCGAACATCAACATTGGGGCGTCGAGGCCCTCTGGCAAGACCTGGAACCGCTGCTGCCCGGCATGAGCATCGAGGTGCTGGCGCGCGCCGAGTCCACCAACACGGCCCTGCTGGAGCGGGTGCGCGGCGAGAGCCGCACCCATTCGAGCTTCGAGCCCAGCCCCTACGGCCGGCGCGCCCATGACCTACAGCCCTGCCTGCTGGTGGCCGAGCACCAGACCCATGGCCGCGGCCGCATGGGCCGCTCCTGGCATGCGGCGCCGGGCGCCTCGCTGACCTTCTCGCTGTCGCTGCCGCTGGCGCCGGCCGACTGGTCGGGCCTGTCCCTGGTGGTCGGCTGCGCGGTCGCGGATGCGCTGGAACCGCTGGAAGCGGGCTCGGACGCAGCACCGCGCCTGCAGCTGAAATGGCCCAACGACATCTGGCTGGACGGCCGCAAGCTGGGCGGCATCCTGATCGAGACCGTGCCCGCCGGCGCGCAGCGCGTGGTGGTGGTCGGCGTCGGCCTGAACATCCATGCCTCCGACCCCCAGGGCCAGGTCGGCGGCGAGCAGCCGCACTACAACACCGGCTATGCCAGCCTGAGCGAGCTGGACGCGCGCTACACCGCCCCGGCGGTGCTGGCGCGCATCGCCCGGCCGCTGATCCGGGCCCTGCTGGACTTCCCGCAGGGCGGCTTCGCGGCCTGGGAACAGGCCTATGCGCGGCGCGACTACCTGAAGGGCCGCCAGATCACGGCCGGCGCCCAGGAGGGCCTGGCCCAGGGCGTCAATGCCCAGGGCGAGCTGCTGCTGCAGACCGCGGCCGGCCCGCAGGCCGTCGTCAGCGGCGAGGTCAGCGTGCGCCTGGCCGGCGCGGCACCGCAGGACGGGGGCCGCTGACCGCATGCTGCGCGCCCTGGTCGTGATGCTGCTGCTCGCCAATCTGTTGGCGCTGGGCTGGTCGCAAGGCTGGCTGGACCGGGTGCTGGGATTGCATGCCGAGCGCGAGCCCGAACGCCTGAAGCTGGAAAACCATCCTGAGCGCATGACCGTGCTGAGCCCGCAGGCCGTCACCGCGCTGCAGACCCGCAGCTGCCAGGAGCTGGGCCCGCTGGCAGGCGACGAGGGCCTGCGCGCCGCCCAGGCCGCGCTGGAGCGGCTAGGCCTGGGCAGCGCCGACTGGCAGGTGCTGGTGCGCGGCGAGCAGGGCGGGCTCTGGGTCGTCGCGACGATCAAGCTCGGCTCGGCCGAGTTCCGCGCCCGCAAGGAAGAAACCTACAAGCGCATGAAGCTCAACTTCGAGCCGCTGCAGGGCCTGCCGGACGAGCAGCCCAGCCTGGTGTTGAGCGAGCATCCCAGCGAGCAGGCCGCCGCGAGCGCGCTGGCCGGCTACGAGCAGCGCGCGCTGAAGGGCCTGCGGGTGCTGCAACTGCGCGCGGCCCAGACGCGCCACGCGCTGAGCCTGCCGCGCGCCGATGCGGCGCTGACGGCCCAGCTGCAGAACCTGCTGGCCTCCGGCCGCGAACCGGCCCTGGCCGGCGCCACCCTGGCGGCCTGCCCGGCAGCCCCCGAGGCCGCCGCGGCGGCCAGCGCCGCCGCTTCGCGTTAAGTTAAGTCTCGTCTTGCGCCGGCCGCGGTGCGGGGCGCCGCACACTACGGCCGCGCAGGGCTGCGCCCGCCGCGACCAAGCCGAGCATCCAGGCCCAGCCGGCGGCACCACCGCCGCCGCCTCCGCCACCACCACTATCCGCAGCGGGAGCTGGTGCTGGCGCGGGCGTTGGCGCAGGAGCAGGCACTGGGGCTGGAGCAGGAGCCGGCGCCGGGGTCGCGGCCGCCACCGCGGCGGCGGCATCCAGCATGCCGGCGCCGCAGGTGCTGGTGGTGCAATAGCACTCGTCCTGCTTCGTGGCGCTGGGCGCCTGGCATTGCGCGATGCCGGCGGTCGCGCCGCTGCTCACGAAGGGCCGCACGGTGCTGCGCAGCAGGTTGGCGACCTGACTGGGTGTCAGGCTCGGCTGCTGGGCCAGCATCAGGGCCACCACGCCGCTGACCAGCGGGGTTGAGAAGCTGGTGCCGACGCCGCCGACATAGCGCTCATCGTTCGCCACCGGCCCCTGGCTGCCGCTGTTGGTCGTGCTGAGGATCGGATACAGGCAGGGGCCGGTCGCATTGCCATTGGCATCAACATTGACGCAGTTGCCGCCCGGTGCGGCCAGGGTCACCTCGGAGCCCAGGCTGGAGAAACCGACCTTGGAGCCGATATGGCGCAGGCCGGCCACGGTAATCACGCCGGGGCAGTTGCCGGGCAGGCCGACCGCCAGGCCCTCGGTATTGCCGGCAGCCGCAACCACAACGGCATTGCGTGCAGTTGCCTCGCTGATGGCCTGTCGATACAGCGCGCCAATGCCCGTGGTGCCGCAGCTGCCGCTACCGCCCAGGCTGAGGTTCAACACCCGGGCCGGATTCGGGTTGGCGGGCAGTCCCGGCACGCTGACGCCGGCGGCCCAGCGCATGCCGGCGATGATGTCGGAGTCGTAGCCGCCGCATTTGCCCAGCACCCGTACCGGCAGGATCTTGCTGCCCCAGGCCACGCCCGCGATGCCCTGGCCGTTGTTGCTGGTCGCGGCGATCAGGCCGGCCACACGGGTGCCATGCCAGCTGCTGTTGGCCACATCCTCGCTGGTGCAAGTACTGCCCAGACTGCCACCGTTGATGTCGGCTTGAGTGACCCAATCACCGGGATCGGAGGCGTCGTTGTCGGCATGGTTGCCGTCGTTGGCGATCGCCAGTGCCGTCGAACTGCCGCTGCTGAAGCCGACCATGTCATAGCCGCCGACGATCTGCGCGGCCAGGTCCGGATGATCCTTGCGGATGCCGGTATCGAGCACCGCCACGACGATCGAGTTGCTGCCGGTGGTGCGATCCCAGGCCGCCGGGGCATTGATGCTGGAGACGATGCCCGCGCTCGGCTCGCGCAGATACCACTGACCGGCGGCCGGACCGCTTGAGGGGCCGGTCATGTAATAAGAGTCATTGGGTGTCGCATAGTGGCGGCGGCGCTGGTCCACCACCACCATCTCGACCTCGCCGTCCTGCGCCAGGCGCTGGGCCAGCGCGGCGGAGCTCATGCCGCGGGCGGTGATCACATGGGTGCGCTCGTCCAGGCTCAGCCGCGCGGCCAGGCTGCGACCGGTGCGCAGGCCCAGGCCATAGGCGCGGGTCTGCGCGATGTCGGCGGCCTCCATAGCGCGGGCGCGCAGCGCCAGCGGCTTGGCGCGCACGCTCTGCGCCGCGGCCTTGAAGCGCACGATCACCCGGGCCTCCTCCGCCTCGCTGGCCGCATGGACGGCAGTGGACGCATAGCCCAGCGCCAGGGCCGAGCTCAGCAGGGACAAACGCAGCAGCATGGGCTTCATGATGGGGGAACTCCGCATTGGGCCAGCCCAGTGTAGGCGCGCTCCGTGACGGTGCAAGGGTCAAGAAGGGCGAGCGGTGGATGTCAAATCCAGCGTACACGTCCTTGGCTGCACAAGGGTCAGCCCAGCTCTACCTTGCCGCAGGGCACCGTCACGACCAGGCTCTGCCCCAACATCTGATCGAACAAAGTCGGCGGCATGCCCATCGTCAGCTCGGACAGCCAGGTCGTGAGCTCCAGCCTGTTCAGATTGGGTTCTCCGATCTCGCCCACCCGATTGGGCAGGGCGGGCCGCCCAAGCGTCCACATCAGCTTGAAGGGGCAGCCCATGGAGTCGAGATCGAACCGCACGGGTCTACGCTCCAGGTCGGTCATGCGGGCCAGGAAGCTCGTCAAATCCATGTCCTTGAAGGTGTACACCGGATCATCCGCCGTATGCGAGCGGAATTTGAAGAGCTGCTCGGAAACCTGCGGCTCTGCGCCGTCGGGCAGACAGGGCATGCGGTACTCGGCCACATGGTCCAGCACCGCATTGCGCACCCGGTCATCGGCCTTGGCATAGACCACCTTGACCTGAGGCGGTGCCGTCGGGCTGTCGAAGCGCATTTGCACCACCACGTTGCCGAACTCGCGAGGCTTGAAGCGCGTGCCTGTCAGCGAGTCCTCCCAGACGCGCAATTGACGGGCCGGGGTGCGAATGCAGGCATGCCAATCCTTGTGCGGTGTCGACGGCACATGGCGCGGCGCGCTCCAGTGCACGGCATCACCACCGCGCGCGGCAAAGTTGAACTCCTGCACCACATCCACGCGCTGCCCGGCCGGCAAGCAGGGCAGGCGATACGCGGCGACATGACGCTCCACGCTTTCCACGATGCGCTCGCTGCCCGCGCGGAACAGCAACTGGACCGCAGGCGCCTTGTCCGCCGCGGTGAAGCTGAGCCGCACACGCAGGGTACCGTCGCGCAAGGCCTTCTTATCGAACTCGGGATAGTCGGGCGGGGCCTGCGGGCGCTGCAAGCAGGCCAGCAGCTCCTTGCCCTCCTCGTTGTTGACCGCTTGTTGCTGTTGAGCCAGCGCAGCGCCTTGCCATAGCAACAGGATCGCCAACAGCCCCTGACCCCAGCCCTTGCACCGTTGCCCCGGTGCCTGTGTCTTTGCAGCCATCCTCACCATCCCTTTGTACTGTTGTTGTCCGCCACCCCAGCGGGTGGCAGCGCAGTATGCGCCGGGCTCACCACGGCACAGATCCCACCAAAGAGTGAGCCAAGTCACAAAAGAAGAAGCCCCGGCCGTCTCCGGCCGGGGCTTCAAGGGGTGGTGAAATACGCCGCTTACTTGGCGATCACGCGCACCATCTCCAGCACCTTGTTGGAGTAGCCCCACTCGTTGTCGTACCAGGCGACCAGCTTGACGAAGGTGCCGTCCAGCGCGATGCCGGCCTCGGCGTCGAAGATCGAGGTGCGGGCGTCGCCGCGGAAGTCGGTGGCGACCACCTTGTCCTCGGTATAGCCCAGCACGCCCTTCAGCGCGCCTTCGGACTGGGCCTTGAACTCGGCGCAGATGTCCTTGTAGCTGGCCTCGTTGTTCAGCTCGACGGTCAGGTCGACCACCGAGACGTCGCTGGTCGGCACGCGGAAGCTCATGCCGGTCAGCTTCTTGTTCAGCTCGGGGATCACCACGCCGACGGCCTTGGCGGCGCCGGTGCTGCTGGGGATGATGTTCTCCAGGATGCCGCGGCCGCCGCGCCAGTCCTTGTTGCTCGGGCCGTCGACGGTCTTCTGGGTCGCGGTGGCGGCGTGCACGGTGGTCATCAGGCCGCGCTTGATGCCCCACTTGTCGTTCAGCACCTTGGCCAGCGGGGCCAGGCAGTTGGTGGTGCAGCTGGCGTTCGAGATGATGGCCTGGCCGGCGTAGGTCTTGTCGTTGACGCCGAAGACGAACATCGGAGTGTCGTCCTTCGACGGGGCAGACATCACGACCTTCTTGGCGCCGGCGGCCAGGTGCTTCTCGGCGGTGTCCTTGCTCAGGAACAGGCCGGTGGACTCGACCACGATGTCGGCGCCGACCTCGCCCCACTTCAGCTCGGACGGATCCTTGACCGCGGTCAGGCGGATGCGCTTGCCGTTGACGATCAGGGTGTTGCCGTCGACGGCGACATCGCCCTCGAACTTGCCGTGCACGCTGTCGTACTTGAGCATGTAGGCCAGGTAGTCGGGCTCCAGCAGGTCGTTGATGCCCACGACCTCGATGTCCTTGAAGTTGGCCACGGCAGCGCGGAACACCATGCGGCCGATGCGGCCGAAGCCGTTGATACCGATCTTGATCGTCACGTCAGTCTCCTAACAAAAACAAGAAAAACACAAAACCCAAACGACAAGGGGTGCCGTTGCCGCACCCCTTCTTCTCACTTCGTCATCACTTGCGTGCCTTCAGGCGGGCCGCGCCGATCGCGACCTTGACCGTGTCGGCCACGTTCTCGGCGGTGAAGCCGAAATGCTTGAACAGCACGCCGGCCGGGGCCGACTCGCCGTAGCTGTCGATGCCCACCACGGCGGCGCAGCGGTACTTCCACCAGAAATCGGTGACGCCCATTTCCACCGCGATGCGCGGCAGGCCCTCGGGCAGCACGCTGGCCTTGTACTTGGCGTCCTGGCGGTCGAACACATTGGTCGAAGGCATCGACACCACGCGCACCGCGATGCCGGCCACCGCCAGTTGCTGCTGCGCGGCCAGCGCCAGCTGCACCTCGGAGCCGGTGGCGATGATCACCGCCTGGGCCTTCTTGTTCTTCAGGCCGATCGCGGCCGGCTCGCTCAGCACGTAGCCGCCCTTGGCGATCTCGTCCACCGCGGTCTTCGGCGCGTAGTTCAGGTTCTGGCGGCTCAGGGCCAGCACGCTGGGGCGCTGAGCATTGCCGATCGCCATGGTCCAGGCCACCACCGTCTCGGTCGTGTCGGCCGGGCGCCAGACGTCCAGGCCGGGGATCAGGCGCAGGCTGGAGACATGCTCGATCGACTGGTGCGTCGGGCCGTCCTCGCCCAGGCCGATCGAGTCATGCGTGAACACATGGATCACGCGCTGCTTCATCAGCGCGGCCATGCGGATCGCGTTGCGGCTGTAGTCGCTGAAGGTCAGGAAGGTGCCGCCGTAGGGGATGTAGCCGCCATGCAGCGCGATGCCGTTCATGATCGCGGCCATGCCGAACTCGCGCACGCCGTAGTTGATGTGGCGGCCGCCGTTGGCGCTGCCGTCGACTTCCAGGCGGAAGGCCGGCGTGCTCTTGGTGTTGGTCAGGTTCGAGCCGGTCAGGTCGGCGCTGCCGCCCAGCAGCTCGGGCAGCGCGGCGGTGAAGGCCTCCAGCGCCAGCTGGCTGGCCTTGCGGCTGGCCACGGTCTGGGCCTCGGTATGCGCCTTCACGACCGCATCGACCGCGATCTGCGCGAAGTTCTCCGGCAGCACGCCGGCCATGCGGCGCTGGAACTCGGCGGCCAGCTCGGGATGGGCCTCGGCATAGGCGTCGAAGCGCGCATCCCAGGCCTGCTCGAGGTTCTCGCCGGCGTCCTTGGCGTCCCACTCGTTGTAGACCTCGGCCGGCAGGTGGAAGGGTTCGTGCACCCAGCCCAGCGCGTCGCGGGTCAGCTTGATCTCCTCGACGCCCAGCGGCTCGCCATGCGCCTTGGCGGTGTTGGCGCGGTTCGGCGAGCCCTTGCCGATATGGGTCTTGGCGATCACCAGGGTCGGCTTGTCGCTGCTGGTCTTGGCGCGGGCGATCGCCGCGTCCACCGCCTCAACGTCATGGCCGTCCACCGGGCCGATCACGTTCCAGCCATAGGCCTCGAAGCGCTTGGCGGTGTCGTCGATGAACCAGGGCGCGACCTGGCCGTCGATCGAGATGCCGTTGTCGTCGTAGATCGCGATCAGCTTGTTCAGCTTCCAGGCGCCGGCCAGCGCGCAGGCTTCGTGGCTGATGCCCTCCATCAGGCAGCCGTCGCCCAGGAACACATAGGTGTGGTGGTCGACGATCGAATGCTGTTCGCGGTTGAACTCCTTGGCCAGCATCTTCTCGGCCAGCGCCAGGCCCACCGCGTTGGTGATGCCCTGGCCCAGCGGACCGGTGGTGGTCTCGACGCCGGGGGTGATGCCCACCTCGGGGTGGCCCGGGGTCTTGCTGTGCAGCTGGCGGAAGTTCTTCAGCTCCTCGATCGGCAGCGCGTAACCGGTGAGGTGCAGCAGCGCATAGATCAGCATCGAGCCATGGCCGTTGGACAGCACGAAACGGTCGCGGTCGGCCCAATGCGGATTGGCCGGGTTGTGGCGCAGATGGCGGCCCCACAGCGCGACGGCGATCTCGGCCATGCCCATCGGCGCGCCCGGATGGCCGGAATTGGCCTGCTGCACGGCGTCCATCGCCAATGCGCGGATGGCGTTGGCCATCAGGGAGGTGTTCTGGACGGCAGCGGTATCGGCCATGGTCGGTGCGGGACGGAGTTGCGAGGGAATCGGGGATTTTACTTGGCCGCCGACGCCCCCTGGGTTTGACCTGGGACAAGCCGGTTACCGCCCCGCCCGGGCAAGCTGGCAGGCAGCCCGGGTTGGCGCCGGGACAGGAGCCGGCCATGGAGCCCAAGACCCTTCGCATCATCCGCGCCGAGCATGGCGCGCTGGCCGCGATGCTGCACACGCTGGCCCTGATGGCGCGCCAGCCGCGTCCCGATTTCGACGCGCTGCGCGCGATGCTGTTCTATGTCGACGAGTTCCCCGAGCGCCTGCACCATCCGAAGGAGAGCGAGCTGCTGTTCGCCCGCCTGCGCGCGCTGGCGCCGCAGGCACGCGAGCTGCTGGACCGGCTGGACGCCGACCATGCCCGCGGCGAGCGCGCGGTGCGCGCGCTGCAGCATGCGCTGCTGGCCTACGAGCTGCTCGGCGAACCGCGCCGCCAGGCCTTCGAGGCCGCCGCGCTGCGCTATGTGGACGCCTATCTGGAGCATATGGGCCTCGAGGAGCGCGAGGTGCTGCCGCTGGCGCTGCGCCTGCTAGGCCCCGAGGACTGGGCCGAGCTGGACGAGGCCTTCGCCGCCAACCGCGATCCGCTGACCGGCCACGCGCCGGACGAGCCCTACCAGGCCCTGTTCGCGCGCATCCTGCGCCTGGTGCCGGCGCCGCTGGGGCTGGGCGCGCCGAACTGAGCCGCCAAGAAGGGCTTGCCAACGCGCGGCACCGGCATAGACTGGGGCCGTTCGCGATCCTTCTTCTTCATTCGACAGCGGCAGGGAGACGGCATGACCGTAACCGCGTCAGAAGCAGCGTCGCCCACGATCCTGTTCGTGGACGATGAACCCTCGATCCTCAGCGCCCTGCGGCGCCTGTTCCGGCCCGAGGGCTACCGGGTGCTGCTGGCCGAGAGCGCAACCGCCGCGCTGGCCCTGCTCGAGACCGAGCCGGTGGACCTGGTGGTCTCCGACATGCGCATGCCGGTGATGGACGGAGCGCAGTTCCTCGAGCAGGTGCGGCGGCGCTGGCCCGAGCTGGTGCGCATCCTGCTGACCGGCTATGCCGACATCGGCGCCACCATCGCGGCGATCAACCGCGGCGAGATCCACCGCTACATCGCCAAGCCCTGGGAGGACCAGGACCTGCTGCTGGTGGTGCGCGAGGGCCTGACGCGGCGCCGGCTGGAGCAGGAGAACCGGCATCTGCAGCGGCTGACCGCGGCGCAGAACGAGCAGCTGCAGAGCGCCAATGCCGAGCTGGAGCGGCGCGTGCTGGCGCGCACGCAGGAGATCGCCCAGATCAACGGCTTCCTCGAGCAGGCCTATGCCGAACTGGAGCAGCAGTTCCTGCTCTCGCTGGACGTGTTCGCCGGCCTGCTGGAGCTGCGCGAGGGTGGCAGCGCCGGCCATTCGCGCCGGGTGGCGCTGCTGGCGCGCCGCACCGCTGAGCGCCTGGGGCTGGATCCGCCGACATGCCAGGACGTCTTCAGCGCCGGCCTGCTGCACGAGATCGGCAAGATCGGCCTGCCCGATGCGCTGCTGCGCAAGCCGGTCTCGACCATGAACGGCGAAGAACAGGCGCGCTACCGCCAGCACAACCTGAATGCCGAGGCCGCGCTGCTGGCCCTGCCGCGCCTGCAGCGCGCCGCGCGCTTCGTGCGCTGGCAGGATGAGCGCATCGACGGCCGCGGCCTGCCCGACGGGTTGGCCGGCGACGAACTGCCGCGCGCGGCCCAGGCCCTGAGCCTGGCGGTCCATTACCACGGTCTGCTGTCGGGCCGGCTGGCGGCGAAGCGGCTGGGGCCGACCGAGGCTGCGGCGGTGATCAAGCAGGGCGCCGGCCTGCGCTATGAGCCGGCCGTCGTCGCGGCCTTCCAGCAGGTGCTGGCCGAGGCCCCGCCGGAGGTCGAGTCGGACTGGCTGATCGCCGCGGCCGAGCTGCGCCCGGGCATGGTGCTGGCCCGCGATCTGCTGAGCCCGCAGGGCACCCTGCTGCTGGCCGCCGGCTTCTGCTTCGACGCCCACAAGGTGCGGCAGATCCACGAGTTCATCGAACGCGGCGGCGTCCGGCTCAATCTGCATGTGCGCCGGCCGCCCCCCACCGCAGCCACGGAGGCCGCCCATGAATCCGCGCATCCTGCTCGTTGACGACGAGCCCCATATCCTCAGCGCCCTGCAGCGCAGCCTGCGCCTGGGCCTGCGCGAGCTGGACCTGCACTGGGAGCTGGAACCCCATGCGGACCCACGCGCGGCGCTGGCAAGGGCCGGCGACTGCGCGTTTTCGCTGGTGCTGTCGGACTACCGCATGCCGCAGCTGGACGGTGTTGCGCTGCTGAGCCGGCTGCGTGAGCTGCAGCCCGACTGCGTGCGCGTCATCCTGTCCGGCCAGGCCGACCAGCAGGCCCTGCTGGCGGCGATCAACGAGGCCCAGATCGCCCGCTTCATCGCCAAGCCCTGGGTCGATGCCGAGCTGATCGCCGCGCTGCGCGAGCTGCTGGCGCAGCGCGAGCGGCGGCTCGAGACCGAGGCGCTGGCCGATGCGATGCGCCGGCAGCGCGGCGAGCTGAGCGCGCAGGAGCTGGAGCAGCGCCGGCTGGAGCGCCTGGAGCCCGGGCTGACGCGGGTGCGCTGGGACAGCGACGGCTCGGTCATCATGGATGACGGCCCGCAGCCGCTGCCGTGAGCGCCCTGCCGCAGCCCGCCGGCTGGCTGGACCACTGCGCCCGGGTGCTGGACGCCGTCAGCGCCCCGGCCTACGCGCATGCCGGCGGCCGCATCCTGCTCGCCAATCCCGCGATGCTGCGGCTGACCGGCTTCACGCTGGCCCAGCTGCTCGCGCTCGACTTCGATGCCTGGGCCGGCCCCGAGGCGCAGCCGGCGCTGCGCGACTACGGCCTGGGCTGCCTGCACGGCGATGCGGAGCTGCCGGTGCTGAGCCTGCAGGCCCGCACCGCCAGCGGCAGCCAGCGCTTCCTGGAGCTGAGCGCCCGCGCGCTGCACGACCCCCAGGGCAGCCTGGCGCTGACCACCTGCCAGGATCTCAGCGACATGCAGCATGTGCAGCACAGCCTGCTGGAGGTGGGGCGGGTGATGCACCAGATCGTCGAGTACGACCCGGTGGCCACCTTCGTGCTCGACGCCGGCCATCGCGTCACCCATTGGAACGAGGCCTGCGCGCGGCTGACCGGCATCGACTCCCTCGAGATGCTGGGCAGCACCGAGGCCTGGCGTGCCTTCTATCCGGAGCGGCGCCCGCTGCTGGCGGACCTGATCATCGACGGCCGCGGCGAGGCCGAGATCGAGGCCCGCTACCGGGACAAGCTGCGCCGCTCGCCGGTCTCCGAGCGCGCCTACGAAGCCGAGGACTTCTTCCCGCGCTTCGGTGCCGCGGGCTGCTGGCTGTTCTTCACCGCCGCACCGCTGCTGGACATCGAGGGCCGGGTGGTCGGCGCGATCGAGACCCTGCAGGATGTCAGCGCGCGCCGCAATGCCGAGGAGGCACTGAAGCGCCATGGCAGCGACCTGGAGCAGATGGTGGCCGAGCGCACCGCCGAGCTGCTGACCACCCACCATGACCTGGAGGCCTTTCTGGAGAATGCCTCGGTCGGCATCATCGCGACGGCCAACCAGCGCATCACCCGCGCCAACCGGGCCTTCGCCCGGATGTTTGAGTTCGGCGAGGCCTCGCCGATCGGCATTCCGACCAGCGAGATGTTCTGCAGCCCCGAGGACCATGCCGAGCTGGGTCGCATCGCCGGCCCGCTGCTGTCGCAGGGGCAGTCGATGTCGCACGAGATGGCCATGCGCACCCGCCGCGACAACCGGCTGTGGGTGCAGCTGATCGCCTATGTGGCGAACCCACTGGACCCGACCGCCGGCACCTGGTGGCTGCTGCAGGACCGCACCGAGGTGCAGCGCGTCCAGCGCGAGCTGGAGCTGAACTACGAGCGCATCAAGCAGACCAACGAACGCCTGGAAGAGGCGCAGAACCAGCTGCTGCAGTCCGAGAAGATGGCCTCGATCGGCCAGCTGGCGGCCGGCGTCGCGCATGAGATCAACAACCCGATCGGCTTCGTCAACTCCAACCTCGGTTCGCTGCGCCGCTATGTCGAGGCCCTGCTGAACCTGCTGCAGGCCTATGCAAGGCGCGAGCCGGCCGCGGCGGACGCCGAGCTGGCCGCGCTGAAGCGCGCGGCCGACCTGGACTACATCGCCGAGGACCTGCCTCAGCTGCTGAAGGAAAGCGAGGACGGGCTGGGCCGGGTCAAGAAGATCGTGCAGGACCTGAAGGACTTCTCGCGCGTCGACCATGCGGACTGGCAGGAGGCCGACCTCAACGCCGGCCTGGAGTCGACGCTCAATGTCGTGATGAACGAGGTCAAGTACAAGGCCGAGGTGCGGCGCGAGTACGGCAACCTGCCGCCGGTGCGCTGCCTGGCGGGTCAGCTCAACCAGGTGTTCATGAACCTGATCGTCAACGCCGCCCATGCGATCGAAGGCCGCGGCGTGATCACCCTGAGCAGCGGCACCGGGCAGCGCGACGGGCAGGACTGGGTCTGGGTCGAAGTGGCCGACAGCGGCTGCGGCATGACACCCGAACTGCAGCGCCGCATCTTCGAGCCCTTCTTCACCACCAAGCCGGTCGGCCAGGGCACGGGGCTGGGACTCTCGCTGTCCTTCTCGATCGTGCAGAAGCATGGCGGGCAGATCGAATTGACATCGGAGCCCGGGGTCGGTACCCGCTTCAAGGTCTGGGTGCCGGCGGCCGGCCCTGGCTGAACCCGCCGTCGGCGCGCCTACACTCGCGCCCCATGCGAGCCATCATCCTCGCGGCCGGGCGTGGCGAGCGCCTGCGGCCGCTGACCGACCATACCCCCAAGCCGCTGCTGGACGTGCGCGGCAAGCCCCTGATCGTGTGGCATATCGAGGCCCTGGCCGCCGCCGGCGTGCGCGACATCGTGATCAACTGCGCCTGGCTGGGCGAGCAGTTCCCGGCCCGGCTGGGCGACGGCAGCGCCTTCGGCCTGCGCCTGCATTACTCGATGGAACCCGTGGGCGCGCTGGAGACCGCCGGCGGCATCGCCCAGGCCCTGCCGCTGCTGGGCGCCGATGGGCAGGACGCCTTCTGGGTCGTCTCCGGCGATGTGTTCCTGCCCGGCTTCCCCTTCGACCCGGCCGCGGCCGCACGCTTCGCGGCCGGCGATGCGCTGGCCCATCTGTGGATGGTGGACAACGCGCCGCACCACCCGCGCGGCGATTTCGCGATCGACGCGCAAGGCCTGGCCCGGCTGGACGGCGCGCCGCGCTACACCTGGGCCAGCGTGGGCCTGTTCCGCGCCGCCTTCTTCGCCGCGGTCAAGCCGGGCGAGCGCGCCGCGCTGCGCCCGCACCTGGACGCCGCGATCGCGGCCGGCCGGATGAGCGCCGAGCATTACGCCGGCGCCTGGACCGATGTCGGCACGGCCGAGCGCCTGGCGGCGCTCAACAAGCCGGCCTGAACACGGAGCTCAGAAGCCGAAGTCGATCGGCGCCACCACGCCGCTGACGTTCACGTCCGCGGTCTTCAGCACCCCGTTCGAGCTGGCCTCGAGCCTGTACTTGGCGGCCGCGGCCGCATCGGGCTGGAAGTTCAGTGCGGCCGCGTTCGGCGCATAGGCCGCCAGCCGCGGCGCGGCCACCGGCAGGCGCAGCGTGTAGGCGCCGCTGTCGGCCAGCACCGAGGCCCAGGCCACCTCGACCGTGATCGCCCCGCCCAGGGTCTGCAGCGCGCGCAGGCCGGCGCTGGCGGGCGTCAGGGTGCCGCCGATCTCGCGTTCGCTCGAGGCCGCCAGCGCGATCGGCGCGCCGGCGCCATTCACCTCGGTGGGCGTGGCCGCGACCACCGGCACGCCGCTCAGCACCGCGGTGGCGCGGCCCGGCGCGGCCAGCACCAGCTCGTAGCTGCCGCTGGGCAGCGGATAGAGCACGAAGCGCCCGTTGGCATCCGGCCAGGTGCTCTTGACCGGCACGCCGGCCTGCTGCACCGAGACCCGCGTGTCGCTGTTGGCCAGGCTGGCCTCGACATAGCCGACCACGCGCGCACCGGCGTCCGACAGGCGCGGCAGCACGCGGATTACCGGCTGCAGGTTGTAGCGCCCCGAGTTGCCGCGCTTGACCACCGACTTGCAGGCATCGAAGTCCAGCACCACATCGGCCTGCTTGCCGGTCTCGACATCGATCTGCGCATTCAGCTTGACGCCACTCTGCTGCCCGCTGGGCGTATCCAGCGCGATGGCCGTGCCGCCGCTGGGCGTCACCGCATTGGCCATCGGGTTGGCCGCGTCGTTGGCCGCCAGCACCAGGCGCAGCTGGCTGTAGCGCCCCGCCGGCAGCGGCAGCTGGCCCAGCTCCTCCAGCACCCCGTTGGTGAGGGTCAGCAGGTCCACGCGCCGCGCCGGGTTCAGCAGCAGCTCGGACCAGCCGCCGTCGGTCTCCGCGGCGCTGGCGCTGCCATGCACGCGCAGCTTCTGCACCGTGACGAACACCGCGTCGTAGCCGCAGGACGGCGCATCGGTCATCGCCACCCGCAGGGTGCCGTTGTTCAGCACCGGCTCGCCGGCATCGCCACCCCCGCCACCACAGGCGGCGAGCGCCACTCCCAGAAACAGTCCCAGACAGCTCATCTTCATGACGGACCTCCTGCAAGGAAGGGAAGCAACGGCATGTCGATTGTGGAGCGCCCCGGCCGCGGCCGGGGTAAGGAACTGTTGCCCGCTTGCCTGCTTACTTCGCCAGCGGCAGGGTCAGCGCGTCGATGCGTGCCAGCAGCTCGGGCGTCAGCTTGGGCGTCAGCGCCAGCGCGCCCAGGTTGTCCTGCAGCTGGGCCAGCTTGCTGGCGCCCAGGATCACGGTCGAGACACGCGGGTTGCGGTTCGCCCAGGCGATCGCCAGCTGCGCCACATTGCCGCCCAGCTCGGCCGCGATGCCCTGCAGCTCGGCCACCGCGGCATTGCGCGCCGGGTCCTGCAGCTGCTCGCGCATCCAGCTCATGCTCTCCAGCGCGCCGCGGCTGCCGGCCGGGATGCCGCTGCGGTACTTGCCGGTCAACAGACCCGAGGCCAGCGGGCTCCAGGTGGTCAGGCCCAGGCCGATGTCCTCGTAGAGCCGCGCGTATTCCTGCTCGACGCGCTGGCGGTGGAACAGGTGGTACTGCGGCTGCTCCACCACCGGCTTGTGCAGGTGATGCCGCTCGGCGATCTCCCAGGCGGCGCGGATGTCGGCGGCGCTCCATTCGCTGGTGCCCCAGTACAGCGCCTTGCCCTGGCGGATCATGTCGCTCATCGCCCAGACCGTCTCCTCGATCGGCGTGTGCGGATCGGGGCGGTGGCAGTAGACCAGGTCGACGAAGTCCAGCTGCAGGCGCTTCAGCGAGCCGTCGATCGCCTGCATCAGGTACTTGCGGTTCAGCGTGTCCTTGAAGTTGGTGGCGTGCGGCACGTCGCGGTCGATGCCCCAGAAGAACTTGGTCGAGACGATGTAGCGGTGCCGCGCCCAACCCAGCTGCTTGAAGGCCTGGCCCATCACCACCTCGCTCTCGCCCAGCGCATAGACCTCGGCGTTGTCAAAGAAGTTCACGCCGGCATCGAAGGCCGCGGCCAGCATCTCGCTGGCGGCCTTGGTGTCGACCTGGTTGTGATAGGTGACCCAGGAGCCCAGGGACAGTTCGGAGACTTGCAGGCCGCTGCGGCCCAGACGACGGTATTGCATGAAGACGCTTCCTCTTGTGGCAGGCGGCAAGCGTAGCGCAGCCGCGCCGGGCCTGCAGGGCCGGCGGCTATAGTGCCGCCATGTCCCTCGATACCCCGTTGCCAGCCCCCACGCTGCGCCTGGCCGTGGTCGGCGCCGGCCCGGCCGGCCTGGCCCTGGCCCTGCTTGCGGCGCGCTCGCTGCCGCGGGCGCAGATCACCCTGTTCGACGCCCGCCCGCTGGAGCGCGATGTCTCGGCCGACCCGCGCACCCTCGCCCTGTCGCTGGGCAGCGTGCAGCTGCTGCAGCGCCTGTCGGCCTGGAACGCCGGCGCCGCCCAGGCGATCGCCGAGGTGCAGGTCAGCCAGGCCCCGCCGACCCTGAACCATCCGCTGTTCGGCCCGGCCGGCGAGCCCGAGGTGCGCATCAGCGCGGCCGAGCAGGGCGTGGCCCAGCTCGGCGCGGTCTTGAGCTACGGCCAGCTGGTCGCGCCGCTGCAGGCCGCCTGGCTGGCCGAGACCGCGCGCGCGCCGCAGCGCCTGCTGAGCCGCTTCGGCCAGCCGGTCGCGGGGCTGAAGCCGGTCGAGGACGGCATCGAGGTCGATGCCGGCATCGCCGAGAGCTACGACCTGGCCGTGGTCGCCGAGGGCGGCGTGTTCGCGGAGCAGGCGCGCAAGGCCTTAACCCACGACTATCAGCAGAACGCCTGGGTCGGCACCGTGATGCTGGCGCCCGACAGCCCGGCCGGCGTCGCCTACGAGCGCTTCACCCGCAACGGCCCGCTGGCCCTGCTGCCGCTCAAGGCCCTGGACGACGGCCGGCGCCGCGCCGCGCTGGTCTGGTGCATGCCGCAGGCCGAGGACGAGATCGCCGGCCTGAACGACGCGCAGCGCCTGGCGGTGATCCAGAGCCTGCTGCCCGCTCGCATCGGCCGGCTGCAGGGCATCTCGGCGCTGAAATGCTTCCCGCTCGGCCTGAACGCGGAGCGCAGCCTGGTCGAGGGCCGCAGCGTGCGCATCGGCAATGCCGCCCAGACCCTGCACCCGGTCGCCGGCCAGGGCCTGAACCTGGGCCTGCGCGACGCCTATGCGCTGGTCGACGCGCTGAAGCCATGCCCCAGCGCGGCCGAGCTGGACCGCGCGCTGCGCGGCGTCGAATGGCAGCGCGCGCCGGACCGCTGGAGCATGATCGCCGCCACCGATTTCCTGGCGCGCAGCTTCGCCTGGCGCTGGCCCGGCCTGCCGGCCGCACGCGGCCTGGGGCTGGCCGCGCTGCAGGCGCTGCCGCCGGTGAAGCGCGCGCTGGCGCGGCAGATGATGTTCGGGCGGCGCTGAGCCCCGGGCTTGCGCTTGCGCGCCGCTGCGGCACAATGCGGCCCGTCATGCATCTCCCGGCCCACCAGTTCAGCACCGCCTTCCTGTCCGCGCTCGCGGCGGCAGGCCTGCGCGCGGCCGTGGCACCCCAGCGCCCGGCCGCAGACTCCTGAGCCCGGCGATCCCCCACCCCTCCCCCAGACAGCGCAACACCTCTCGATCGCCGGGCCCCAACCGCCAGCGCGAGGGTGCGCCGCCATGCCCGTGAGCCTCTCACGCTGCGGCGCCCCGCCTTTTCCCGACGAGGAATGCCGCAATGTCTTCTGCTTCCACTCCTATCCCGCCGGCCGGCGACGCCAGCTGCCTGCTGACCGAACTCGACCATCAACGCCTGAGCCGCCTGGCGCAGGACCATGAGCCGCTGCAGGCCCTGCTGGACGGCGCCGAGCTGCTGCCCTCGCCGCGCCTGCCGGCCGACATCGTCTCGATGAACTCGGAGCTCGAGGTGGTCGAGCTCGGCACCGGCCGCCAGCGCCGCCTGACCCTGTGCTACCCGGCCGAGGCCCGGCCCGACGAGGGCCGCATCTCGGTGCTGTCGCCGGTGGGCCTGAGCCTGCTGGGCCGCCCGGTCGGCGCGCAGGCCAGTTGGCGGACGCCGGGCGGCGGCGATGGCGCGACGCTGCTGATCAGCGCCCTGCTCTACCAGCCCGAGGCGAGCGGCGACCTGCTGCGCTGAGGCGCAGCTGCGGCGGCGCTAGAGGCAAGACCCGACCCCGCTCGCACGCCCTCTCTCTCGCTCACCGCACCCATCGACCACCCCCGGCCCGGCGCCGGTGCGGGTGGCGCGCCGCGCTGCGCGGCTCACACATCACCCACAAATCTTTTTTCTCATGCACACCATCCTGACCCTGAACGATTTCTCCAGCGCGGCCGAGCAGGCCCTGGCCCGCGCGGTCCTGCTGGCGCGCCGCCATGACGCGGTGCTGGAGCTGGCCCATCTGGACGGCACCGGCCCGCCCGATGTCGGCGAACGCCTGCAGCGCTGCGCCGCGATGCTGGCGCGTCGGCACCGCCTGCGCGTGCGCTGCCTGGGCGTGCTGGACGGCGAGACCCAGTTGCGCGAGATCCTGCGGGCCCGCTCGATCGACCTGCTGGTGCTGGGCTGGCCGGAGGAGCAGCGCCATGCCTGGCTGTTCACGCCGCTGGCGCGGCGCCTGCTGCGGCGCCAGCCCTGCCCGCTGCTGGTGGTGCGGCGGCCGGCCGAGCGGGCCTATGCCAAGCTGCTGGTCGCGGTGGAGTTAATGGCGCCGCAACGCGCGCTGCGGCTGGTCGAGGCCGCCGCCGCGCTGCAGCCCGAGGCGCAGCTGGAGCTGTTCCATGCGATCGGCACGCGCGACGAGGCCCGGCTGCGCGCCGCCGAGGCCTCCTACCGCAGCGTGCTGGCCTACCGCGAGGCCCTGTACCGCCAGGCCCGCCAGCATCTGCTGCAGCTCAGCGATTCGCTGGGCGCGCGCCGCAACCGCCTGATGTACACCCTGGGCCGCGGCGATCCGGCACGCCAGACCCTGGTGCAGCAGGAACATGGCGGTGCGGAGCTGATCGTCGTCGGGCTGCGCCCGCCCCGGCCGGCCTGGGCCGGGCCGCTGCTGGGCAGCACCGCGGCCACCCTGCTCGGACGCGCCGGCTGCGACCTGCTGGTCTGGCCGCAGGAACAAGAGGGGGCGCCGGCCCCGGCTCAGGCCGCGTCGTCGCCGGCGGCCAAGGTCTGCTCCTCGACCCAACGCGCATAGGGCCCATACACCGGCCCCAGCGCCTGCGCATGGATGGCCGGCAGCTCGTAGGGATGGGCGGCGCGGATCGCCACCTCCAGCCGCGGGTACAGGGCGGCGCGGGTCTTCAGCAGCAGGCGAAACTCGCGCTCCTGCTGCAGCGCGCCGTCCCAGCGGTAGACGCTCTCGATCTCGGAGATCTGGGCGCAGGCCGCCAGGCCCTGGCTGACCAGCGCCCGTGCCAGGTCTTGCGCCGCGGCGCGGTCCGGCAGGGTGGTGACGACGGCAATGACAGTGGGAGTCGGGGTGGGATCGGGCGCGGACATGTGCGGATTGTGCGAGCCGCTGTCCCCGCCTTCAAGGACAATGGCCGGATGAGCTTTCCGGATTCCATCCATGCCCGCCTGCGCGCCGCCGTGCTCGCCTCCCTGCCCTGCCAGGCCGCCCCGGTGCAGCTGGCGCTGGGTGCCCTGCTGTCGGCGCAGCATGAGCCGGTGCACACGCTGATCGCCTGCAGCTTCGACGAGAGCGAGGCCTGCCTGCATGTCGGCGCGGCGCTGGACCTGGTGCATGTGGGCCTGCAGCGCCTGCATGCGCGGGTGGACGATCCCGAGGCCGAGGGTGGCGCGGCGCTGCTGGGCACGGCCGGCAATGTGCTGGCCGGCGACTACCTGACCAGCGGCTCCTTCAAGCTGCTGGTGCATTGCCGCGAGATGCCGGTGCTGCAGCAGGTGGCCGATGCGATCACCCGGACCTGCGAGCTGGAATGCGCGGCGCTGGGCCGGCCCGGCCCCTCGCCCCAGGAACGCGCGATCCCGCTGGGTGCTGCCGCAGCGCGCGCCGGCGCGATGCTGGCCCGCCTGACGGACGCCGAGGGCCTGGCCCTGGCCGAGCGCTTCGGCACCGCCTATGCGGCCGGCGCGGTTGCCGCCGCTGCCGGTGCGCGCGATGAGGCGCTGAGCCATGCCGAGGCCGCCATCGCCGCGGCCGAGGCACTGCGGCAGCGCGGCCTCACGCGGCCGCTGGAGCTCGCGGAGCGCTGGCGCGCCAGCCTTCTCGGCTGAACAAACCCTCAGCGCGCCCGGCCGTCGTACTGCGTGACCGGCACGCTGGCCAGGTCGAAGTCCTCGAGGCAGCGCAGATTGATCGCCGCGATCGCGTGGCCCTGCGGGTCCTGGCCCTCGGCATAGGGATGGATGCCGCAGGTGCTGCAGAAGCGGTGCTTGATCACATGCTTGTTGAACAGATAGCTGCCGGCGTTCTCGTCCGGCGTCAGCAGGCTGAAGCGGCTGCGCGGCACGAACCACAGCAGCGAGCCCTTGCGCTGGCAGATCGAGCAGTTGCAGGCCAGCGCCGAGTCCGGCCGGCCCCGTACCTCGAAGGCGACGCGGCCGCAATGGCAGCTGCCGCGCAGAACGGATTCGTCGCTGGTCGTCATCGCCATGTCTCCCGATGTTGTCGGGCCATCGTAGCGCCCTCCGGTGAGGCCACCGGCCGGACCATGCCGATGCGCCGCGCCAGGCCCAGCCCCCGCTCGGCCGCCAGCCGCGCCGCGAGATGGGGAAACGCTGCTGAGTCCGCGCCGCTTGCTTCTTCTTCATCGAACGGCCGAAAGCCCTGCCGCGCATAGAAGGGCCCGTTCCAGGGCAGATGCTCGAAGGTGCTGAGGGTCAGCCATGCGAGGCCGCGCGCGGCCGCCTCCGCACCGGCCCGGGCCAGCAGGGCCGCGCCGATGCCGCGGCGGCCATGGGACGGCAGCACGTCCATCTCGGCCAGGTGCAGGCAGTCGCCGCAGGCCTCGGCCAGCAGGAAGGCCACCGGCTGCGATGAGGCCGCCGCACGCACGACCCACAGCAGCCCCGCCGCGCGTGCCTGCTCCAGTGCTTGCAGCGAAAGCTGATGCTGCGCCAGGGCCGGGGGCAGGTCTTGCGGCGGGAACAGGGTGGCCGCCGCGGCCTCGATGCGCCGCAGCGCTTCCAGCTCGTCGGCGCGGGCCAGGTCGACCGGCCAGTCCTGTCGCGCGGTGCTCATGCCAAGTTGCCCTGACAGATCTCGGTAGCCTGGGCGCGGCGGCGCTCCAGCGCCTCGAAAAAGGCCGCTCGCTGTTCCGGGTTCATCGGCGTCATCCTCCCGCCCCATCCATCGGGGCCTTGCCGGACGCGACTTTAGCCCTCCAGCCGCCGGCTCCAGGATTCGACCTCGCCGCTTGCCAGCCGGCCGCGAAAGAGCTTGAGCCAGGAGGGCGGCAGCGGCAGCTCGACGACCTGGCGCAGGAGTGCCGGGTCGCAGTCGCGCTCGGCGATCACGCGCAGCAGGCGCCGCAACGGCCAGTCCGGATGGGGGCGGGCGACGCGGCGGATCGCATCGCCCGCGGCCACGACGCCCGGCCGCAGCACACGCAGATACCAGCCCGGCCGCAGGCTCTGCTGCAGGCGCAGCGCCATGTCGGGCACGCCGAAGCGGTCGTTCAGCTTCCAGCAGGGCTGGCGGCCCTGGCTGATCTCGAACAGCGCCGTCTCGCCGATGGCCCAGCGATCGGCGATGCAGACCTCGGCCTCGTCCAGCCCCGGCTCCAGGCTGAAGTTCTCGCCGAAGGCGCCGGGCCGCTGCAGCAGCGCCGCGGCCGGCTCGATGCCGGCCAGCTCGCGGCGCCAGGCCTCGTAATGGCTCCAGGCATAGCAATGCACGGCCTTGTCGGGGCCGCCATGCAGGCGCCGGTCGCCCTGCTCGTCGCCGGCCAGGCCTTCCGGGCCGACTTCCACCGGCGCGCCCAGCGGCGTCTTGGCGATGCCGCTGATGCTGCCGGGCCGGGTATAGGGTCGGGACTTGCCCGTCAGCACCGCGCGCAGGCGGCCAATCTCGATGCCCGCCTCATCCATCACTGCGTCGCTCATGCGGCGCAGCCCGGCAACCAGGCGTCCAGCACCGCGGCCAGCGCGGCGCGCAGGCCCGGGCCGTGCAGGGCCGTGTCGCGGCGCAGCGCGGCGATGTCGACGCCGGCCTGGCCCAGCTCGGCCGCATGGCCGATCAGCCACTGCTCGATGCGGCGCGGATCGGCCTCCAGATGGAACTGCAGCGCCAGCGCGGCCGGGCCGGCCATGAAAGCCTGGTGCGGGCACAGCGGCGTGGCGGCCAGGCTGGGCAGGCCGGCGGGCAGCGCGAACTGGTCGCCATGCCAGTGCAGCACCGGCTGGCCGGCGCGCAGCGGCGCCAACGGCGAGGCCAGGCCGGCTTCGCTCAGGCTCAGCGGGGCGAAGCCGATCTCCTTGCGGCCATGCGGCATCGGCCGCACCGCGGCGCCCAGCGCGCGCGCCATCAGCTGCGCGCCCAGGCAGACGCCCAGCAGCGGCCGGCCCGCCGCCAGGCGCTGCTCGATCAGGCGCAGCTCCTCGGCCAAGAAGGGATACAGCGCCTCGTCCTCGGCGCCGATCGGCCCGCCCAGCACGACCAGCAGATCGGCCGCCTCCGCCTCGGCGGCATCCAGCGCATCGACGCCGGCGTCGCGGTAGTCGATGCGCGCATAGCCGCGCTCGCGCAGCAGCGGCTCCAGCAGGCCCAGGTCTTCGAAGGCGAGATGGCGCAGGGCCAGGACGGTCTTGCTCATGGTGGGAGTTGATTCCTCAACGGAGGTCGGCGGATGCGGGCAGGCGGCAACCCTCGTCATCGTCGCAGAGCGACGGCGCATCGGGGTCGGGTTCGGCCATCAGCTGGCCGATCAGCGCACCGAGGCGCAGATCGTCGACGCGGCCGAACTGGTGCAGCCGGATGCGGCCGCGCTTGTCCAGGAGGATCAGGCTGGGCGTGCCGCGCAGGCCCAGGGCCTGCATCGTCAGCGGCACCGGGCCGCCGCGCGGATCCGGCCGGTCCAGCCCGATCGGGAAGGCGAGCCGGTACTCGTGGATGAAGGCCTGCAGCGCGGCCGCATGGCCCATCACCTCATGGTGCTCGAACACGCTGTGCAGGCCGATCACGGCCAGGCGCTCGGGCGGGAACAGCTCATGCAGCCGGGCCGCCTGCGGCAGGCCATGGGCCACGCAGCCGGGGCACAGCATCTGAAAGGCATGCAGCGCCACCACGCGGCCGCGCAGGGCCGGCAGCGCGAGCGATGCGCTGCCGCCGTCGGTGTTGAACCATTGCGCGATCTGCAGCGGTGGGGCCGGCTCGGCCCGGGCGGCGGGGATCTCGAAGGACATCGCGGGTCTCCTTGGCGAAGAGCCCAGGGGCCCTGCGGCCCCTGGGGATGATGTCAGGCGGCCTGACGATGCAGCTTGACGGCCGGGAAGTCGACCGGCACCTGGAAGGCCACGTTCACATAGTTGGTGAACAGGTTCAGCGCCACATGGGCCAGGATCTCGACGATCTGCTCGTCATTGAAGCCGACCTCGCGCAGCGCCTGCACATCGGCATCGCCGACCTGGCCGCGCTGGTTGACCAGCTTCAGCGCGAAGCGCAGCGCGGCAGCGGTCTGCGGGTCGGCCGCTTCGCCCTGCTGGGCGGCGGCCATCTCGGCGGCGCTGGCACCGGCCTTGCGGCCCAGCATCGTGTGGGCGGCCAGGCAGTACTCGCAATCGTTGCGGTCCGCGACGGCGACGGCGATTTGCTCGCCCAGCTTGGCCGGGATCACGCCGGAGCCGAGGGCACCGAAGGCGGCCCACATGCTCTGCAGCGCGGCGGGCGAGTTGGCGACCGCGCGGAACATCGCGGGCGTGGCGCCGAAGGCGCCGTGGATCTGCTGCAGCAGGGCCTTGGCGCTGCCGGTGGCCTGGGCGGGATCGATCAGGGGGATGCGGGACATGATGGTGGTTTCCTTTGCGGTGGAGAAGAAGGGGCGGGCAGCTGCTGGACTTCAGTGTGCGCCGCCCGGCCGTACCATTGGCCACCTATCGTCCAGAGCGCATACCCAATCGTCCAGCAGACATGAGCCCGCCGCCGACCATCGACCGCCTGTCCAGCCTGCTGGACCGCTTCAAGGTGCGGACGCGCCTGTTCCACAACGGCCCGCTGTGCGGCATCAGCCGCTTCCCGGCCGAGCCCGGGCGCGGCTTTCTGCATGTGATGCGGCGCGGCGAGCTGGAACTGCGCCATGGCGCCGGGCAGGCCGGCCTGCCGCGGCGCCTGCGCATTGACGAGCCGACCCTGCTGTTCTACCCGCGGCCGCTGGCGCATGAGTTCCGCAACCCGCCCGAGGAGGGCTCGGACTTCGTCTGCGCCGAGCTGGAGTTCGACGGCGGCGCGCTGAACCCGCTGGTGCGGGCACTACCGCCGCTCTTGGTGCTGCCGCTGGCGCGGGTCGAGGGGCTGGAGCTATCGCTGCAGCTCTTGTTCAGCGAGACCGAACGGCTGCGCTGCGGCCAGCGCCTGCTGGCGGACCGGCTGTTCGAGGTGGTGCTGATCCAGCTATTGCGCTGGCTGATCGACCATCCGGCCGAGGCCGGCGTGCAGCCGGGCCTGGTCACCGGCCTGTCGGACCCGCGGCTGGCGCGCGCGCTGGTCGCGCTGCACGAAGACCCGGGCGCGGCCTGGAGCCTGGAGGCGATGGCCGAGCGGGCCGGCATGTCGCGCAGCGCCTTCGCCGCGCATTTCAAGGCGGTGCTGGACCAGACGCCGGCCAACTACCTGGCCGACTGGCGCCTGACCCTGGCCCAGGCCCGGCTGCGCCAGGGCCGGCCGGTCAAGCAGATCGCCGACGAACTGGGCTATGCCAACGCTTCGGCGCTGTCGCGCCTGTTCAGCCAGCGCCTGGGGCAGTCGCCGCGGCAATGGCTGGACGGCGCGGCCGCCACGGCCGCGGCCGAGTCGCTCACTTGAAGAACCAGTAGCCGACCAGGATCGCGCCGACCAGGCCGACGATGTCGGCAAACAGGCCGCAGGTCAGCGCATAGCGGGTCTTGGCGATCTTGACGCTGCCGAAGTAGACCGCCAGCACATAGAAGGTGGTCTCGGTCGAGCCCTGGATGATCGCGGCCAGCTTGCCCTCGAAGCTGTCGACGCCATAGGTCTTCATCACGTCCACCATCAGGCCGCGCGCGCCGCTGCCCGACAGGGTCTTCATCAGGCCCACCGGCAGGGCCGGCACGAAATCGGTCGGCAGGCCCAGCGCGCCCACCACCCAGGCGATGCCGCCCACCACATAGTCCATGCAGCCCGTGGTTCGGAACACCGAGATCGCGACCAGGATCGCGACCAGGTAGGGAATGATGCCGATCGCAACGCCGAAACCCTCCTTCGCGCCCTCGACGAAGATCTCATAGACATTGATGCGCCGCCAGGCCCCGACCGCGATGAACAGCACGATGATCGACAGGATCACCAGGCTGCCGAGCAGGCCGATGTACTTGGCCATGATCTCCGGCGGGTACTGGTGCAGCCAGCCGAACAGGGCCGCCATGATCGCGATGAAGCCGCCGAAGAAGGCCAGCACCGGCAGGCTGAACAGATTGATACGCTGGTAGATCGCAACCGCCACCAGGCCGGCCATGAAGGAGATGAAGGTGCCGATCAGGGTGGGCAAAAAGATGTCCGCCGCGTTGAAGCCGACCAGCCCCTGGTCCACCGCCAGCGCCTGGCGGATCGCGATCACCGAGGTCGGGATCAGGGTGATGCCCGCGGTGTTCAACACCAGGAACATGATCATCGCGTTGCTGGCGGTGTCCTTCTGCGGATTCAGCTCCTGCAGCTCCTTCATCGCCTTCAGGCCCAGCGGCGTGGCCGCGTTGTCCAGACCCAGCATATTGGCGGAGAAGTTCATCACCATCGAGCCGCCGGCCGGGTGGCCCTTGGGCACCTCGGGGAAGATGCGCGCGAAGAACGGCGCCATCACCCGCGCGAAGAGCTGGATCACGCCGGCGTTCTCGCCGATCTTCATGATGCCCAGCCAGAGGCTCATCACGCCGACCAGGCCCAGCGAGATGTCGAAGCCGGTTTTGGCGGTATCGAAGATGCCGGTCAACACCTGGCCGAAGATCGCCAGGTCGCCGCCCAGCAGCCGCGCCAGCGCGACGCCGAAGCCGATCAGGAAGAAACCGATCCAGATGTAGTTGAGCACCATCGCGAGGTCAGGAGTAAGGGGCGGCCGAGAAGGCGCCCATTATTCCGGCTCGCGCGGCGCGCCCGCCGGCGGGGGCATGCCGAAGGGGCGGGGCGGGATAACTGGGGGTGATGTGGGGGACCCAGCGCCGTTGCGGTGGCCGGTTCATTCAGCAAGGTCGAACCGCCCTTCTGCGCTACGTCCTGCGCTCGTTCACTACCTGCGGCAATCCATACCTTGGTGGATGGGAGGCCGGTCCGCATCGACTACGGTTGAGCGATCGATGCCAACGCATCGCAGCCGGGTCAAACACCATGGGAACCGCCACAGCCTGGGTCGGAACGCATGTTCTCGCGACCTGTCTTTGCGCGATGGGCGCGCTGCTGCTCCCGCCGACGGCCCATGCGGTCGACGGGATCGACTTACCCGGGTTCGATTACGCCAACTTCAATGCTGACTCGCCGCCGGTCTGCAGAAATTCGTGCGGCGGCGATTCCAGATGTCAGGCCTGGACGTGGGTCAAGCCAGGCGTCCAGGGCCCCACCGGGCGCTGCTGGCTCAAGAGCCGGCTGCCCGCGCTGGTGAAGAACAGTTGCTGCAACTCGGGACCTCGCAAATACATCTCAAGGGCCGACATGAAGCCGGAAGACCGCACGGATCGCCCCGGATCGGACTACAAGAATTTCGTTTCAAGCTCATGGAAAAGCTGCGAGGCGGCATGCGGCGGCGATCGCTCCTGCGCAGCCTGGACCTATGCCCGCCCGGGCTTACAAGGGCCGCAGGGGCGTTGCTGGCTCAAGGGTCGCATCCCGAACCCGGAAGGCAATCTGCGCACCGTCTCCGGCGTCAAGTTCAAGCCCGCCTCGGTGCCCATCGATCCCGGCACCAACCTCGTCCCGGCTGAGGACTAGCCATGATGGAGGAAGCAACGAAGCAGCGGGGACGCTCCCTCGATGCCGTCATCAGGTATGCGAGCCTTCTGCTGGGCATCGTTACGGCCGCGCTGGCGCTCTATGTCGCAATGGCCAGCCGAGACGCCAGTTTGAGTCTGGCGGCAACCCAGGCAGACATCCAGAAGCTGAGTCAGGCCGGCGCACCGCCGGCCCCGGCGTCCTTCTGCGGCGCGTGCCTTGCAACCGACGGCAGCACCTCCTTCACCGACGCCGATCGCAAGGCCTTGCATGCTTCGATCGAGCCGGAGCGCAATCGCTCGGCGAGGAATGCGCTCGTCAACCAGACCTACGACATCGGATTCAAGCTGCTGCTCTTCGCCGTTTCCTGCGCCGCCGCCGTCGGCGCCGCGCGAGTCGCAGCACTTGAGGAGGGCAAGACACCATCCGCTCGGCTCAAGACCAGCAACTTGGTCTTGACCGCATTGGTGCCCCTGATCTCAACGCTCGCGTTCACCCAGTTCGACTTCTTCAAGCGACACACGATTTGGGAGAAGCGCCAGTACGCGCTGCTGGCATGCCAGATGGCGCTTCAGCACGCGCAACCCGAGCGCACGGCGCTGCTTTCGAATCTCGATGCAATCCTGGGATGGGGAGACGCCTCGGCGGTCGGTGAACTGACCGCCTCCTGCACACAGAAGCTCCCACTCAAGCCGCAGGAGCCGAGTGCGGAGGCGAGGTCCGTCGACAAGGCTGCGGATGCAGCGACGGCCAGAAGGTCTGCGGGACCAACCACCCCACCCGGAGCTCCCGCGACAACCGGGAGACATGCTCGCCGGGGAACTCCACCCGGCTCGCAAGCCAGCAACCCCAAAGGCTGATGAGCCCCAAATCACCGCCGGCAGCTCCGCGATGAACAATTCCACCAGCCGCGGCTCGAAATGCCGGCCGGCCTGTTCGCGCAGGAACGCGACGGGCCGGACCGACTTCAAGATGACTTGCGGACCTCGACGCCACCTTCAAAGCGCTGTGGCACCGGGCAGCCCGGTTTGTGCAGAGGCGGATCCAGTTGCAGGCTGATGAGGTACTTGGACACCAACTCCTTGAGCCGCGGATCAAGGCTCGGGAGCGGAAAGTCCAGGCTTGATGGATCTACCCGCCCATCGGCGCCGATCGTGAACCGGGCGTACACCCAGCCCCCGACGTCCGGATGCGAGAGTTCTGCCTTGCGCAAGTCGATGCCCGACGGGCGCTCAAGCTCAAGCGCCTGAAAGACGTAGGTCCCCGGTGCCGCGTCCGGCACCTCGGGCGGACAACCCTTTGCAATCCGCGCAGGCAGCTCGGGCAGCGTCTTGAATCCCGGCACATCGCCCATCTCCTTGTGCGGGTGATACATGTCCATGAAGATGTCGCTCTGTCGTCCGGAGGCGCAGACGACGCGGTACGCATCGATGACCGTGCCATATGGACCGGTGCCAAAACTTCCCGATCGCGAAAAGCCCGGCGCATCGCCCTCCGGACAACGCAGCCGCATCAGGAACTCCCTCTGGCCCAAGGGCGCATAAGCCCGGACGGGATTGACTCGCGAGCCCAATGGGGCTGATGTATCGAGCACCGGGGGCTGTCGCCGCCCGGGATCGGACGATGGATCCGCGAATGCCGGTGAGCAAAATCCGGCTGCAACAAGCAAGGCGCCGAAGTTCCGCGTGAATCTTCTATCTGGATCTTGCGTCCTCATCCCATCCCTCCCCATTGTCTCGATACCCTTGATGTTGCGACGCCGAGCTTGCGGTCATGTCGTTACCGCTAAAACTACGCGGACGGTCCGTGCGACCTCGCACCGCCCCGGCACCAACAGGTCGCCCTTGTTGTCACTGAGGATCGTGCCGCCGATCGCGGATCACCTTACGGCTCCTCCTCATGGTTCTTCTTCATGAGCTCCTTCCAGCGCTGTTGCCGCGCGCTTTCATTCCTCATCCGGAGCACATCGATCCAGCGTAAATACACGTCCGGCGAGTACCTGCTGTTGTCTCGATACGCGGGGTGATGCGGCGCAGGGAAGTCGCTCGCCCAAAAGGCGAACAAGGGCCCGATGAAGGGGATGAAGGCCACCGCGGCGTTCAGCAGGCGCAGCCACAGCGGGCCCGGCGAGCGCAGGATGCGCCAGGCCAGCCAGCAGGCCACCAGCTCCGACAGATGATGCCGATCACCAGCCCGCTCATCGCAGCGCCGCGGCCCGTACCGATGAGCCGCGGCTATGGCCGCGACAGCATGACCGCGATGCGCTTGCCCCCGGTCTGCGACGACGGGCAGCCGCCGGTCGAGGAGGCGTAAGCCGCGGTGGCGCCGACCTGCTTTGCGGCATAGCCCGCGGCCGATGCCGTGAAGGTGAAGCCCCCCTGCTTCGTGCTGAAGCCGCAGGGGACGGTGCATTCCAGCCCACCGGCGACGATCTTCACGTTCTTCGCCTCCTTGGCCAGGACGCTGGTGTCGAAGGGCGCGCCATCGAGCTGGATGCTGCTGAGAGTCAGCATGGGCAGCGCCGTCGTCGTCGTGGCGTCCTGTGCCGACTCAATGATCAGCGACGGTTCGCCATAGCTATGAACGCAGGGGCCGGCCGTCTCCGGGCCATCACCGCTGCCACCACCACCACAGGCCGTGACGCCCCCTGCCAGGAGAAGGCTCGTGAAAAGGATGCGTGGGGTGCGAAGTCGATACATGCGATAGGCCCATAGCTGGAATTCAATGGCCGCCTCCCGCTGCAGAGTCCGATGCGGCCGGCGCTGCTCGTCAGGCACGATGCGCCGCATCCCAGGGGAACTGCTGGGCGAAAACAGCATGGACGCCCCGAAACGAGCGACGGCCGCCGTTCGAGGGTGGATTGGAGGCAAGGGCGCGCTGCCCGTCCATCACACCGGTGGGGGATCTCGTTGCTTTGGACACAAACCAGGCGAGAGACCGCCGACGCGGCCGCTGCTCACCCCTCTTCCAGAAAGCGCTCCCTCACCTCCATCACCTTCGGCAGCTCCGCGATGAACAGCGCCACCAGCCGCGGCTCGAAATGCCGGCCGGCCTGTTCGCGCAGGAACTCGACGGCGCGCTCGACCGGCCAGGCCGGCTTGTAGGGGCGCACGCTGGTCAGCGCGTCGAATACGTCGGCGATCGCGACGATGCGGGCCTCCTCGGGGATGGCCTCGCCGGCCAGGCCTTCGGGGTAGCCGCTGCCGTCCCATTTCTCGTGGTGCGCCAGCGCAATGCGGCGCGCCATCGCCAGCAGGCCGCCCTCATGCTCGCCCAGGATCTCGGCGCCGATCTCGGGATGGCGGCGCATCACGGCCCATTCGGCTTCGCTCAGCGGGCCGTTCTTCTGCAGGATCGCGTCGGGGATGCCCAGCTTGCCGACATCGTGCATCGGCGCGGCATGCAGCAGATCGTCGGCGCGGCGCTCGTCGTAGCCGGCGGCGCGCGCCAGGATCTGCGAATAGTGGCTCATGCGCAGCACATGCCAGCCGGTCTCGTTGTCCTTGTACTCGGCGGCGCGGCCCAGGCGCTGCACGATCTGCAGCCGCGTCGCGCGCAGCTCCTCGACGCGCACCAGGGACAGATGGGTGCGCACCCGCGCCCGCACGATGGCCGGGCTGATCGGCTTGCTGATGTAGTCCACCGCGCCGGCCTCGAAGCCCTGGGCCTCGTCCTGCGCATCGGCCAGCGCGGTGACGAAGATCACCGGGATCGCGCGGGTCGCGGCCTGGGCCTTCAGGGTGCGGCACACGTCCAGGCCCGACAGCGCCGGCATCATCACGTCCAGCAGCACCAGCTGCGGCGCCTCGGCGCGCGCCAGCTCCAGCGCCTTGTGGCCGTCGCGCGCGAACAGCAGGCGGTAGTCGTCCTGCAGCACATGGCGCAGCACCTGCAGATTGGCCGGCTCGTCGTCGACCAGCAGCAGCTTGGGGCGGGTATCGCTCGTCGTCATGATGATGATGATCCGGCAGCCTGCTTCAGGGCCTGCAGCGCGCGCAGCGCCGCCTCGAAGTCGAACTGGTCCAGCGCCTCGGCCAGCGCGGCGCAGCGCGCCTGGCCCAGATGCTGCTGCAGCTCGGCGAAGGCGGCATCGTCCAGCTCGCCATGCTGCAGCGCGCGCTCCAGCCGGTCCAGCGAGGCCGGGGCCACGGGTGGCATGGCCTCCAGCGGCGCGGGCGCCGAGGCCGGCCCCGCGGCCGCCTGCTCGGCGATCGCGGCCAGCACCTCGCGCAGCGCGCCGGCCAGGGCCTCGCCCAGCGCGGACAGTTCCGGCTCCTGCCGCCCCTGGCGCAGCGCCTCCTCCAGCGGCAGGGTCGCCGCCAGCAGGCGCGGCAGCGCCAGGCTGCCGGCCACGCCGCGCCAGCGGTGCACCAGCGCGCGCGCCTCCAGCCATTCGCGCGCATGCAGCAGGGCCAGCAGGCGCGCGGCGCCGTCGCGCTGCTCGACCGCGAAGCGGCGCAGCGCGCGCTGCCAGGCGCCGGCACTGCCCCACAGCTGCAGGCCCTGCTCGCAGTCGATGTCGACCAGCTCTTGCTGCGCCGAGGGCATCGCCAGCGCTGCGCCGGACGCCGCCCCCGGGCTCAGGCCCAGCACCCGCGCCAGCTCGGCGCGCAGCCGCGCCGGCTCCACCGGCTTGGCCGCGAAGCCGTCCATGCCGGCGGCCAGCGCGGCCTGGCGGTCCTCCTCCAGCACGCTGGCGGTCAGCGCGATGATCGGCGTGCGCGGCCGTGCCTCGCTCAGCTCGAACTTGCGGATGCGCCGGGTCGCGCCCAGGCCGTCCAGCTCGGGCATGTGCACATCCATCAGCACCGCGTCGAACTCCTCCTCGCCGAAGGCCTGCAGCGCCTGCAGCCCGTCGCCGACCAGGCGCACACGATGGCCGTCGCGGCCCAGCAGCAGCTGCATCAGCTCGCCGTTCTGCGCCACATCGTCGGCCACCAGCAGGCGCAGCGGCGGCAGCGTGGTCGCCGCATCGGGCGTCTCGACCACGGCGGCCACCGGCGCGCCGGGCGGCAGCGGCAGATGCACATGGAAGCAGCTGCCCGCGCCGATCTGGCTCTCGACCCGGATGCGCCCGCCCATGCGCTCGACCAGCTGGCGCGAGATCGTCGTGCCCAGGCCGGTGCCGCCGAAGCGCCGCGTGGTCGAGGCGTCGGCCTGCGCGAAGGCGTCGAAGATGCGCTCCAGCCGGTCCGGCGCGATGCCGATGCCGGTGTCGATCACGGCCAGATGCACCGCCCCATCGGCCGCGTCGATGCGCAGGCGCAGCGTGACGGAGCCCCGCTCGGTGAACTTGATCGCATTGCCGACCAGGTTCACCAGCACCTGCTGCACGCGCAGCGCATCGCCCTGGAAGAACTGCGGCGCCTCGGCCGGATAGTCCAGGCGCAGCTCCAGGCCCTTGCGTTCGGCGGCCAGGCGCAGCGAGGCCAGGGTCTGCTCGCAGACCGCGCGCAGCGAGAAGTCGCGCCGCTCCAGCTCGACCGCGCCCTTGTCGAGCTTGGCGGTGTCCAGGATGTCGTTCAGCAGGCCCAGCAGCGAGCGCGCCGAGCCACGCACCGTGTTCAGGTGCTTGCGCTGGCTCTCGCTCAGGGTGGTATCCAGCAGCAGCTCGGTGAAGCCCAGCACCGCGTTCATCGGCGTGCGGATCTCGTGGCTCATATTGGCCAGGAAGGCGCTCTTGGCCGCGGCCGCGGCCTCGGCGCGGCCCTTGGCCTCCTGCAGGTCCAGCTGCAGGCGCTTGGCCTCGCTGATGTCGAGGATCACGCCGTCGATCAGGCCCAGCGCGCCGCTCTCGTCGCGCACGCCGCGGCCGGTCTCGGAGACCCAGCGCTCCACGCCCTCGCGGGTGTGCAGCCGGTACTCCAGCTTGTAGGGTTCGTCGGCCGCCAGCGCGCGCGTCACCTCGGCATTGACACGCTCGCGGTCCTCGAGATGGATCAGCGGCGCGAAGCTGGCGCGCCCGGCCAGGAAGTCCTGCGCCGGCCAGCCGGTCAGGGTCTGCACCGAATCGCTGATCAGCAGCATGCTCCAGTCGGCATCGATGCGGCAGCGGAAGTTCACGCCGGGGCTGTTGTCGATCAGGCTGCGGTATTGCTGCTCGCTGTCGCGCAGGCGCCGGTTCAGGCGCCGGTAGCTCAGCAGGCCATGGGTGCCGGCGGTCAGCAGGCTGATCGCCAGGGTCACCAGGGTCACGCCCAGCGCCAGCGCGCCGTTGCTGCCCAGCACGGTGTCGCAGACTTCGTCGGAGCTGCCGATGAAGCGCGCCGCGCCCATCGCGGTGTAGTGCATGCCCGAGATCGCGCCGCCCATCACCAGGCCGCCCAGCAGCACGGTCCACAGCCGGCCCAGCCGCCCTTCCAGCCCGAAGCGGATCCACAGCGCCAGCATCGCCAGCAGCACCGCGACGACGATGCTGGCCGCGAACCACAGCGGGTCGTAGCGCAGCTCGGCATTGAGCTCCATCGCCGCCATGCCGATGTAATGCATCGAGCCGATGCCGGCACCGACCAGCACCCCGCCCATCACCCATTGCCAGCGCCCCAGCCGGCCCTGCGACAGCAGCGCCAGCGCGACCCAGGAGGCCAGCAGCGCCGGCAGCGCCGACAGCAGGGTCAGCCCGGTGTCGAAGCGCACGCCGGCGCAGAGCTGGAAGGCCAGCATGCCGATGAAATGCATGGACCAGACGCCGCCGCCCATCGCCGCGGCACCGCTGGCCAGGATCGCGTGGCGCTGGGCGCGGCCTTCGGCGCGCTTGGCCATGCCGGCCATCTGCAGCGCCAGCGCCGAGGTCAGCGCGGCCACCCCCACCGACAGGGCCACCAGCCAGGGCTGGTGGCTGCCGACCAGCAGCAGGGTCGGCGCGCCATCGCGGAAAAGGAAGAACTCGTTCAGCATCGCGGCAGCGGCAAGATCAGGGTTTATGCGGAGCTCCCGATCTTGACGGCTTCGCGCCCGGGACGCTCGGCACAAATGCGCGGTCCCGGCCCGCCAATAAAAAACCCGGCCGAGGCCGGGCGGTTGGCGCACCTGGGTGCGACGCGGGAACGCGCGGCTTAGAACGCCGGCACGACCGCGCCGTTGTACTTGCCTTCGATGAACTTCTTCACCTCGGCGCTGTTCAGCGCGGCGGCCAGCTTCTTCAGCGCGTCGGCATCCTTGTTGTCCGGGCGGGCCACCAGCCAGTTGGCATAGGGCGAGCGGGCATCCTCGATCGCCAGCGCGTTCTTCACCGGGTTCAGCTTGGCTTCCAGCGCGTAGTTGGTGTTGATCAGGGCCAGGTCCACCTGCGGCAGGATGCGCGGCAGGGTGGCGGCCTCGATCTCGCGGAACTTCAGCTTCTTCGGGTTGTCGGCGATGTCCTTGGGCGTGGCCAGGATGTTGTCGGTGCTCTTCAGCTTGATCACGCCGGCGCGGTCCAGCAGCAGCAGCGCGCGGCCGGCATTGCTGGGGTCGTTCGGGATCGCGACGGTGCCGCCGCTAGGCAGCTCGGTCAGGGCCTTGTGCTTGCTGGAATAGGCGCCGAAGGGCTCCACATGCACCGCGGTCACGGCCACCAGATTGGTACCCTTGCCCTTGTTGAACTCGCCCAGATAGGGCTTGTGCTGGAAGAAGTTAGCGTCCAGGCGCTTCTCGGCCACCTGCACATTGGGCTGCACGTAGTCGGTGAACACCTTCACGTCCAGCTCCACGCCCTGCTTGGCGAGCTGGGGCTTCACGAATTCCAGGATCTCGGCATGCGGCACCGCGGTGGCGGCCACCGTGATCTTCTGGGCGGCGGCCAGGCCGCTGAGGGCCAGGGCGGCCAGGGCAACTGCAATCTTTGTCTTCATCGGGTCAACTCCTCACTAGGTACAACGAAAAAGAAACGGGGGGTAGCGAAGTCTCGTCAGCGGCGCGTGTAGCGGCGCACCAGCCAGTCGCCCAGCATCTGCAGCAGCTGCACCAGCAGCAGCAGCAGTGCGACGGTCACGACCATCACCTCGGTCTGGAAGCGCTGGTAGCCGAAGCGGATCGCCAGGTCGCCCAGGCCGCCGCCGCCGATCACGCCGGACATCGCGGTGTAGCCGACCAGGGTGATCGCGGTGACGGTGATCGCCGACAGGATGGCCGGCCGCGCCTCGGGCAGCAGGGCCTGCCAGACGATCTGGCGCGTGCTGGCGCCCATCGCCAGGCCGGCCTCGACGATGCCGCGGTCCACGCCGCGCAGCGCGCCCTCGACCAGGCGGGCGAAGAAGGGGGTCGCCCCCACCACCAGCGGCGGGATCGCGCCGGCCACGCCCAGCGACGTGCCGGCCACCAGCAAGGTGAAGGGGATCAGCACGATCAACAGGATCACGAAGGGCAGCGAGCGCAGCACGTTCACCACCAGCGACAAGAGCGCGTAAAAGCGCGGCGCCGCCAGCAGCTGGCCGCGGTCGAACAGGAACAGCGCGACGCCCAGCGGCAGCCCCAGCAGCACGGTGAACAGCAGCGAGCCCGCCAGCATCAGCAGGGTGTCCCAGGAGGCCAGGCCGATCTCGGCCCAGTCGATAGCATTCAACAAGGCATCCATCAGCGCTGCACCTCCACGCGCACGCCGCGCGCTTCCAACAGGGCCTGGGCCGCGGCCAGGTCGCCGCCGGAGACCGAGATGGTCAGCTGGCCATAGGGCTCCTGCTTGATGCGGTCGATGCGGCCCGACAGGATGCCGAAGTCCAGCCCGGTGCGGCGCGCCACCTCGCCCAGCAGCGGCTCGTAGGTGCGCTCGCCGCGGAAGGTCAGCTGCACGATGCGGCCCGGCACATGGGAGAAATCGTCCAGCTGCTGGCCCTCGTCCACATGCTCGGCCTCCAGCACGAAGCGCCGCGTCACCGGATGGCGCGGGTGCAGGAAGACCTCGGCCACCGGGCCCTGCTCGGCGATCAGGCCGCCGTCCAGCACCGCGACGCGGTCGCAGACGCGCCGCACCACGTCCATCTCATGCGTGATCAGCACGATGGTCAGGCCCAGCTCGCGGTTGATCTCGGCCAGCAGGTCCAGGATCGAGCGGGTGGTCTCGGGGTCCAGCGCGCTGGTGGCCTCGTCGCACAGCAGCACGCGCGGCTCGGTGGCCAGCGCGCGGGCGATGCCGACGCGCTGCTTCTGCCCGCCGGAGAGCTGGGCCGGGTATTTGTGCGCCTGGTCGGCCAGGCCGACGCGGGCCAGCAGCGCCGCCACGCGCGGCGCGATCTCGGCCGGCGCGCGGCCGGCGATCTTCAGCGGCCAGGCCACGTTCTCGGCCACGGTCTTGCTCGACAGCAGGTTGAAGTGCTGGAAGATCATGCCGATGCGCTGACGCGCGGCGCGCAGGCCCGCCTCGTCCAGCGCCAGCAGGTCCTGGCCGGCCACCGCGACGCGGCCGCTGTCGGGCCGCTCCAGCAGGTTGATCACGCGCAGCAGGGTGCTCTTGCCGGCGCCCGAGGCGCCGATGATGCCGAACACCTCGCCGGCTTCGACGCTCAGGCTCAGGCCGCGCAGCGCCGGCACCTGGCCCGCGCCGGCGGCCATTGGGTAGGACTTGTGGACTTCTTGGAGTTCTATCACCGGGAAAGGGCGGCGGGCTGGTGGCCCGCCTTGGAATCAGCCCGCAATCCTAGTGGAAACCCCTAAACCTTCGGAAGAACCGAATGGTCATAAGCAAATTCACCCGAAGGTGATCCACAGCGCCAGTCTGCCAGCCCCCTCTGCTGCACGGCGGACAACCCCGTTCAGAGGGATTCGGATCGCAACGCAGGCATGGAAGCATGTCTGCGCGCGCGCCCCCGCCGGCACAGCAGCCTCCAAGAATCGCTCCACCAACCAAGCAGATGCCCAAAAAAGCAACGACGCTCATGTTCCTTGCGGTAGCCCTGAGCGCTATCGCGCTCGCTGCATTCAGCTTCTGGCCGGAGCCGAGCAGCCCTCCGGCCCTGAATGAGCAAGCCCGCTCGCAAAGCCAAGTCGCACCGCCGATATCCACTGCCAAGCACTCGGAGGGGAGCACTCATTCCGCACCTCAACGCCCGCGTCACGACAGGAGCGCAACGCCGAGCAGCGAGTGGCGCGCCGACGCCTCGGTCATGTCGCCCACAGTCCGGGTCGGCTCGGAGGGTTTCGCGCCGCACATCCAGGCGGCCCTAGACTCGGGTACCGGGGCCCTTGCTTACCAGGCCGTGAAGCAGCTGGACCAATGCAAAAACGTTGCCGGCTACATCGAGAGCGCGCGCAGGTACGCCACACAGACACCGGGGCTCGAGCCCAGGAAGGCACAGATCACAATGGACTACGCGCAAGAGCTGGAGGCGGTGCAGCGACGTTGCCAGACCGTCACGCCACAGATCGAGGCCCTGCGAACGCCCTTGCTGCTGAAGGCCATGCAGAGCGGCGAATTCGGTGCCGCTGCCCAGTTTGTGGAAAGCGCCTCACGCGAGCAACTCCTTGAGGCCGGGAGGCCGGAGCTGGTATTGCATGCGCTGCGCACTGACGCCATGCAGGGCGATGCGCCGGCCATGAAGATCCTGGCCAAGCGCAAACTGCCCTATGAGGTGCCCGCGCCACTTCAGCGTCCCAGCGAACTTGCGGCGCTACAGATCGAAGAGCGCTGGCTCCGAGGACCCGAGGTTTCGGCCCTCAATGCTGCGGCCATGAAGGAACTTGCCAAATGGATCAATCCGGCCCTGCTGGGCGACTGGACCTTCTTTTCGGATGCCCAGGACCAGACCACAAGGCGACTCGCGCAGCTGCAATCGCCGGAAGGCGGGCTGAATGCACAGGAGCGTGCGCTGGCGGCCGAGATGCTGGCCGCCCACGAGCGCCAGCAAGCTCGGCCTTGAATCAGAAGCGCAGATTCGGCAGATCCCGCAGCATGATCTCGGTCGTCGCGCGGATCGCGCCCTCGTTGGCCAGCTTCAGGCGCTCGGGCTGGGAGACGATGGCCTCGCTGAATTCGGCCTTGTAGGCGGCGCGCACGCTGCGCTGGTAGAGCAGCGCGCCGCTGGTCTTCTCAACCAGGGTGTAATGCACGGTGGCGGCCACCGTCGTGTTCAACGACAGCAGCGGCTGCACCAGACTGACCAGCTGCGCCTTCAGCTCGTAGCGCGCCTCCTGCGGCGTCATCGCCCACAGGCCCACCGCGCGCAGCGAATCCTCCAGCGCATGCTCCAGCGCCAGGTCGCTGATCTTGGAACCCCACAGCCGGCCGGTCTCGGCCCCGCCGGCCGCCGGCGCCAGCCCGACCTGGCCGCGCAACGGCGCCGGCATGAAGCCGCGCAGCTGCAGCGCATCGCCCGGCTTGACGCTCATGTACAGCGATTGCGAGGGCGTGCCGCAGCCGGCCAGCAGGCCGGCCGAGCAGAGCAGCAGGGCGGAGAGCAGCGCGCGCGCGGGAGCTTTCATAGACGTCGGTGTTGCAGGGCCGGCAGCTGCTGGCGCACCTGGGCCAGCCGGGCGGCATCCACCTCGGCCGTCACCAGGCCCTCGCCCTCCGGCAGGCAGGCGAGCACCTCGCCCCAGGGGTCGACGATCATCGTGTGGCCCCAGGTGCGGCGTCCATTCTCATGGAGCCCACCCTGGGCCGGTGCGATGAGATAGGCGATGTTTTCGACCGCTCGTGCGCGCAGCAGCAGCTCCCAATGGGCCTGGCCGGTGGTGTGGGTGAAGGCCGCCGGCACGCTGATCAGGTCCAGCGGCGCCGGCGCGCCCATCGCGCGGTACAGCTCCGGAAAGCGCAGGTCGTAGCAGACCGACAGGCCGATGCGCAGCCCGCCGGCCTCGGCCACCACCGGCGTCTCGCCGGCCTCCAGCACGCGCGCCTCGTCGTAGCGCTCGCGGCCGTTGTCGTAGCAAAAGAGATGCAGCTTGTCGTAGCGCGCGGCCAGCCTGCCGTCCGGTCCATGCACCAGGCAGCTGTTGCGCACCCGCAGCGGGTCCGGCGTCGCCAGCGGCAGGGTGCCGCCGATGATCCACAGCTTGAGATCGCGCGCCGCCTCGGCCAGCATGCGCTGGATCGGCCCCTCGCCCAGGCGCTCGGCCAGCGCCAGCTTGTCGGTATCGCGCTGGCCCATCAGGCAGAAGTACTCGGGCAGCGCGGCCAGCTGCGCGCCCTCGGCCGCGGCCTGCTCCAGCCAGTGGCGCGCCCGCGCCAGGTTGCGGCCCATGTCGGGGCTGGACACCATCTGGATCGCGGCGATCTTCATCGGGGAACTCCTAGGGTGTGGACGCGGCGGCCGGCAGCTCGGCATCGGGCTTGCGCTCGACCCGCTCGACCTTGGGATCGTCCCAGCTGCCGGTGACGCGGAACTCGCGCGTGCTGGCCGCCATCATCGGCCGGCGCAGCAACAGCTGGGCCAGGAAGGTGCCCAGGCCCACCGCCGGGTTGATCGCCGCATAGGCCAGCGAGGCGCCGCCGGCATTGATCTCGGGCACCACCAGCACGCGCAGGTCCTGGGTCTCCTTGGCCAGATCGGCCTGGCCCTCCATCACGACCACCGCCTGCACGCCGCTCATGCGCAGGTTGTTGCTGCTGGCCACGCCCTGCGCGATCTTGACGTCGCCGCTGAAGCCGTCGAAGGCGAAGCCCTCGCTGAACACGTCGCGGAAGTCCAGCACCAGGCGGCGCGGCAGCGACTGCAGGCTCAGGATGCCCAGCAGCCGGCCCACGCCCGGCTCGGCCTGCAGGAACTGGCCGGCGTCCAGCGCCAGATGCAGCTGGCCGCTCATGCTGGGGTAGTCGGGCGCCAGCGGCGAGCCCAGCCAGCCCAGCTGGCCCGAGGCCTGGCCCTTGCCGCCGCGCAGCAGCCGGCCCTGGCCCAGGCGCTCCAGCAGATTGCCGGCATCGGCCACCTCCAGCTTCCAGTCCAGCACCGTGCGGCGCTGCGCCCGGCCCGGCTCGGCCAGCCATTGGCCGGTGGCGTTCAGCACCGCATCCGGGTGGCGCAGCTGCAGCTTGCCGAGCTTCCATTCGCGCTGCGGCCCCTGGGCCTGCGCATCGACCTCGAGCCGACCCAGGCGCTTGCCGCGCAGCTCGAAGTCCTCGACCACGATGTCCAGCGCCGGCAGCTGGCCGGCGCCACCCGCCTGCGGCTGCTCCAGCAGCTGGCTGACGCTGTCGGCCTCGCTCTTGGGTAGCGACAGCCGCGCCAGCCGCGCATGCACCCGCGCCGGCTGCGCCCCGCGCGCCGGGCGCAGCTCCAGATAGCCGTTCAGCTGCTCGGCATCCAGGTTCGCGCGCCAGAGGCCCTGCTCCGGCACGCGCGTGATGCCGGCCACCACCTTGCTGAGCGGGCGCCCGGCGAAGACCAGGCCCTGGGCGCGCAGCGCGATCTGGGTCGGCGCATAGCCGCCGCCCTCCAGCGCGTCCGCAGCGCCGCCGCCGGCGGTAGCTGTGCCACCGCCCTGCAGGCGCTGCGCGACGGCCTGCCAGGCGTCCAGATTCAGCTGGCCCAGATTGGCCTGCAGCGCCACGCCCTGGGCCGGCACGGACGGCAGCTTGTCCTGCAGCGCCAGGCTGCCGGCCAGCACGCGCGGCGTCTCGCCGCTGATGTCGCGCTGGTACTGGGCCGCCAGCACCGCGCCCAGCTCCAGGCGCAGCTCGTCGCGGCCATTGCCCAGCTGGGTGGTCTGGTAGCGCAGCGGCAGCTGGCTCTCGGGCGCCTTGGCCAGCGGCGCCGGCAACTCGGCGCCCAGACCCTGCAGGCTGCTGCTCAGGCTCAGCTCGGAGCCGCCGCCCTCCTTGAAGCCCAGCTGCAGCCGGTAGGCGGTCTGGCCGTTCAGCGACTGCGCCAGCCGCGCCAGCGGCCCCAGCTCGCCGGCGCGGCGCAGCGCCTCGGCCGTGACCACGCCCTGACCGTTGAAACGCAGGCTGCCGTCGCGCTGGGTGCCGCCCTCGAAGCTCGCGTCGCCGCCCAGCACCCGCGCCGCGCCGCCCTGGATGTTCACGCCGCGGCGGTCGAACTCGATGCGCGCGCGCGCATTGCCCAGCAGCGGCACATCGGGGCGCATGCGCACATCATTGCCGGCCAGCAGCACCTGGCCCTTGACCTGGGCCTTGTCGACATCGTTGAGCGGGATCTGCAGCCCCAGGCGCAGCTGGGCGGCACCGCTGGCCGTCGTGTCCTTCAGCGCGCCGCCGATCCATTCGCCGACCGGCGACAGCTTGGTGAAGCGCAGCAGCTCGCTCATCGGCCCGCGGCCCTGGCCCTCCAGCTCCAGCACCTGCTGGTGCATCAGGTCCTTGATGCCGCCGTTCACGCCATGCAGCTCGTAGCCCAGCACGCGGGCGCGGCCGTTCTTGATCTGCATGCTGCCGCGCTCGAACACCAGCTCCGCGGACAGCTTGTCCATCGCCGGCCAGGCCGGCTCGGCGCCGCCGACGCCGGGCACATAGGCCAGCTGCAGGTCCTGAGCCTGGGTGCTGATGCGGAACTGGCCCTGCTGCACCGCGTCGAAGGGGAAGTCCCAGAGATCGCCGCGCGCCTTGAACTGCACCTGGCGCGCCTCGCCGCCGCGGATCGCGTCGCGCACATACTCGCGCGCCACGTTGCCGATGCCCAGCGGCAGGTAGCGCGCGACGCGCGCGGCCTGCGCCTGATCGAGCCGGCCGTTCAGGTCCAAATGGCCGGGGAAGCGCCCGCCGCGGCCATGCTCCAGGCCGCTGGCGCCGCCGGCGCCGGTCTTCCACAGCGCCTCCAGCTCGCCGCGCAGATCGGCATTGGCCAGCTTGACGTCGGACACGCGCAGCTCGATCGCCGGCGGCCTGCCGCCGGGGCGCGGCTCGATGCGCCAGTCCAGCATCGCGTGGAAGCGCTGCAGCGGCAGCACCGGCTCCTCGAACACGCCGGGAAACTCCAGGCTGCCGTCCTGGATCGCCAGCCGCGCCTGGCCGCCGCGCTCGCTGGCGTCCAGCTGCAGGCTGGCATTGGCCAGGCCGGGGCGGCCGATGTCGGCGCCCTGCGCCTTGGCCTCCAGCACCAGGCCGCTCAGGCCGGCCTTGACGCGGTAGCTGGTCGGCGCCTCCAGCGGGCCGTCCCAGCGCGCGCTCAGCTCGCTGACCAGGCCCTGCGGCGCCAGCTCGGCCAGCCAGCGGCGCTGGCTGGCACCGAAGGGCAGGCGGGTCGCGATCTGGCTCATCAGCGCCAGGTCCAGGCGCTGCGCGCTCAGCTCGCCGCCCAGCAGCGGCCCCGGCGCCTGGCCGGCCTTGACCGGCGCGCGCTTCAGGTTCAGGGCCCAGTCGGAGCGCGGCCAGACCAGGCCCTCGCCACCCTGGGCCGCGGCCGCCAGCTCGAAGCCGAGCTGGTGCGCGTTCAGGTTGAAGCCCTGGGCGTTGCGCGCCAGCGCCAGCCGGCCCTCGATGCGCGCCAACGCCAGCGGCTCCATGTCGGCGCCCAGGCGCAGCTTGACCGCGCGCAGGCCCATGTCCAGGGTCAGGGCTTGCGCCTCGCCCTGCTTGAAGTCGGCCCAGGCGCGTAAAGCGCCGTCGCCCTCGTCCAGCTCGAAGGGCAGATCCACATGGCGGCGCAGCTGGCGCACGTCGGCGCGCGGCAGCTCGGCATAGAGCTGGCCGCTCCAGTGGCGCAGCTCGCCGGGCCGCTTCAGCAGCGACTGGGTGAAGCGGCCGCGCAAGGAGAAGCGCTGGCCCCATTCGGCGGGGGGCGTCGCGTCCAGGCGCAGCTCATGGCGGCGCAGGCCGTTGCGCAGCACCAGGTCCAGGCCGGACAGCTCCAGCGGCGCGGCGCCGCGCTTCTCATCGATCCAGCGCACCCGGCCCTGCTGGATCACGAACTCATGCTGGGCGAAGAACCAGTCGGCCAGCGCATCGCCGGCCTCGCCGGAGGGGCCCTGCCCCTCCATGCTGAGCCCGGCGACGAAGACGCGGCCCTGCGCGTCGCGGCGCACCTCGAGCTCGGGCCGGTCGATCAGCAGCTGCGCGAAACGCAGCTCCAGCGCCCACAGCGAGCGCGCCGACAGCGCCGCCGCGACCCGCGGCAGGCGCAGCGCCTCGCGGCCGGCCGGATCGAGGAAGCGCACATCGCGCAGCTCCAGCGCCGGGATCCAGCCGCCGGAGCGCACCTCGATCTCGCCGATCTCGGTGCGAACCCCCAGGGTTTGCGAGGCCAAGCGCTCCAGATCCGGGCGCCACTCATTGATGTGCGGCAGAATCGCCCAGTGCAACAGCAGCCAGGCCGCCAGCAGCAGGGTCCAGACCAGCAGCAGCAGGCCCAGGATCCAGCGCCCGCAGCCCAGCAGCCAGCGGGCGGAACGCCCGGCGAGTCGCCCCGGGGTGGACTTGAGGGCGGCCGTGACAGTTGCAGTGAACGACATGGATTGGGAGCGCCGTGGAGCTGGAAACGACGACGAGGACAACGAGGCATCGCGACCGCTGCCGCGTGATCAAAGACCGCGTGCCCATGCCAGCAACGCGGCCCGACGCTCCCAGGTTGGCCGAGATTCTGGCACAGGGTGCCGATTGAAATGAGTTCGCCCGAGCATTCTTTGCAGACCGACACAATCCCCGCCGAGCCGCCCGTGCTGCCGCCGCGCGCCGAGCACAGCCGCTTCGTGCAGCGCATCCGCCGCCGCTATGCCGAGGAGCTGGCGCTGCTGGCCCCGGGCCTGCCGGACCTGGCCTCGATCCAGGCCCTGGTCGCCGCGCTGCTGGCCGGCGGCCGCGCGCTGCCGGCGGCGCTGCGGGTGACGCGCCAGCTGGTGCTGGAGCGGCTGGCGGTGCTGGACATCGAGCAGGGCCGCTCGATGGAGGACATCACGCTGGCGATGACCCATCTGGCCGAGGCCACCCTGGACCTGGCGCTGACCGAGGCGCGCGCCGCGCAGGACGAGATCAACGGCCGGCCGCTGAACGCCGAGGGCCAGGTGATCGACTTCTGGGTCGTCGGCATGGGCAAGCTGGGCGCGCGCGAGCTGAATGTCTCGTCCGACATCGACCTGATCTACGTCTACGACGACGAGGGCCAGACCGAGGGCCCCAAGTCGATCTCGGCGCATGAATACTTCTCGTTGGTCGCGAGGCGCCTGTATGCGCTGATCGGCGACGTCACCGAGGACGGCCAGGTGTTCCGCGTCGACCTGGCGCTGCGCCCGAACGGCAACTCCGGCCCGCCGGTCGTCAGCCTGGCGATGCTGGAGGAATATTTCCTGGTGCAGGGCCGCGAGTGGGAGCGCTTCGCCTGGCTGAAGAGCCGCGTCGTCGCGCCGCTGGCGATCGAGGCCAAGCAGCGCGCGCTGGCGCTGCGCTCGCTGGTGACGCCCTTCGTCTACCGCCGCTACCTCGACTACGGCGTGTTCGAGGGCCTGCGCCAGCTGCACCGCAAGATCCGCGACGAGGCCAGCAAGCGCGCCGCCGGCCGGCCCGAGCGTGCCAACGACGTCAAGCTCTCGCGCGGCGGCATCCGCGAGATCGAATTCACCGTGCAGCTGCTGCAGGTGGTGCGCGGCGGCCAGTTCCCCGAGATCCGCACCCGCTCGACCGTCAAGGCGCTGCAGCGCGTCGCCGCGCGCGGGCTGATGAAGCCGGCGATGGCCGAGCAGTTGATCGAGGCCTACCGCTTTCTGCGCCAGGTCGAGCATCGCATCCAGTACCTGGACGACCAGCAGACCCATTGCCTGCCCTGCGAGGACAAGGACCTGGCCTGGATCGCGCGCAGCCTCGGCCTGACCCCGGGTTCCGAGCGCACCGGCTGCACGCCCGGCGTGTGCGAGCTGATGGACCGGCTGTGCGAGGTGCGCGAGACGGTGGCCACCGAGTTCGACGCGCTGCTGCACGACGGCCAGGCGCCGAAGAACGGCAGTTGCAAGGGCGGCAGCTGCGGCGGCCCGGCGCTGCCGATTGATTCAGAAGAATTCCTCGAGAAGCTGCCGCCCGAGCTGGGCGAGGCGGTGCGGCGCTGGGCCCAGCAGCCGCGCGTGCAGGGCCTGCGCGAGGAATCGCGCCTGCGCCTGGCCAAGCTGGTCGGCCGCGCCGCGCAGGCGGTGCGCGCCGAGCAATGCGCGCTGGCCGGCGCGCTGCGCTTCGTCGACTGGATCGAGCCGCTGCTGCGCCGCGAGAGCTATCTGGCCCTGCTGGTCGAGCGGCCCGCGGTGCAGGCGCGCCTGCTGCGCCTGCTGGGCCTGGCGCGCTGGCCGATGCGCTACCTGATGCTGCATCCGGGCGTGATCGACGAACTGGCCGACCAGCGCCTGCAGAACGAACGCTTTGACGGCGCCGAGTTCATCGCCGACCTGCAGGCCCGCCACGAGGCCTGGGAGCGCAGCGGCGAGGCCGACGAGGAGGCCCTGCTCGACACCCTGCGCCGCGCCCACCATGCCGAGGTGTTCCGCACCCTGGTGCGCGACATCGAGGGCCGCATCACGGTCGAGCAGGTGGCCGACGAGCTGTCGGCGCTGGCCGACTCGACCCTGCAATGCGCGATCGCCTGGTCCTGGGCGCGGCTCAAGCAAGCGCACCGGCCGGAGCCGCGCTTCGCGGTGATCGCCTACGGCAAGCTGGGCGGCAAGGAGCTGGGCTATGGCGGCGACCTGGACGTGGTGTTCCTGTTCGACGACGAGGACGAGAACGCGCACGAGATCTACGCCGCCTTCGTGCGCAAGCTGATCACCTGGCTGACCCTGCGCACCGCGGCCGGCGAGCTGTTCGACATCGACACCGCGCTGCGTCCGAACGGCAACTCGGGCCTGCTGGTCACCTCGCTGCAATCCTTCGAGAACTACCAGAGCGGGCGCGGCAGCAACACCGCCTGGACCTGGGAGCACCAGGCCATCACGCGCGCGCGCTTTTGCGCCGGCGCGCCGGACCTGGCCGCGCGCTTCGAGGGCGTGCGCCGCGCGGTGCTGACCGCGCCGCGCGATGCCGCGGCGCTGCGCGCCGAGGTGCAGGCGATGCGCGAGAAGGTGCGCGGCGCACGGCCGGTCAAGGCGGGCGAGTTCGACGTCAAGCACAGCCCCGGCGGCATGATGGACGCCGAGTTCGCGCTGCAGTACCTGGTGCTGGCCCATGCGGCCGCGCATCCCGAGCTGCAGGACAACGCCGGCACGATCGCGCTGCTGCAGCGCGCCGAGAGCGCCGGCCTGCTGCCGGCCCAGGTCGGCCATGCCGCGGCCGATGCCTACCGCGAGCTGCGCCGCGCCCAGCACCGCGCGCGCCTGGACGAACAGCCCACCGCGCTGGCCGAGGCCCGCCTTCCCGAGCTGGATCTGGAGCGGCATCGCGACGCCGTGCTGGCGCTGTGGCGCGCCGTCTTCGGCTGAGCGCCTGGAGCGCGCTGGCGCTGACCCTGGCCGCCTGCGCGCTGCTGGCCTGGCCGCTGCCGCGCGCCGCGCTGGACTGGCAGCCCGGCCTGGCCGGCGCCGAACCCTGGCGCAGCCTCAGCGCCGCGGCCGTGCATTGGAGCCCGCGCCATCTGGCGGTCAACCTGGTCGGCTGCGCGGTGCTGGCCTGGATCGGCGCGCGGGCCCGGCTGCCGGCGCGCGCCGCGCTGGCCTGGGCCCTGGCCTGGCCCGCCACCCAGCTGGGCCTGCTGTGGCTGGCGCCCGGGCTGGCGCATTACGGCGGCCTCTCCGGCGTGCTGCATGCCGGCGTCGCGGTGCTGGCGCTCGAGCTGCTGCTGACGCGCGCAGGGCACGAACGCCTGATCGGCGCGCTGATCGCGGCCGGCCTGGCGCTGAAGCTCGCAAGCGAGGACCCACTCGGCCCGGCGCTGCAGGCCTGGCCCGGCTGGGACATCGCGATCGCGCCGGCCGCCCATCTGAGCGGCACGCTGGCCGGTGCGCTGTGCGCGCTGCTGCTCGTGCTGGTCCACAAGCGCTGAGCCCCAAACGGGCGCACAGCGCCCGCACCCCGGCTTGCGGGCCCGTTCACACCCGGTCGCGGGGTTGTCGCGTCCCCTGAAGCCGGGACAATCGGCCGGCTTCCCTGTCGCCCCCGCATGCCTGCCGTTTTCCTGCTCCGCCGTACCCGCTCCGCGCTGCTCGCCGCGCAACGCGCTCTTTTCGATGAGGCGGAGCGCGGCCGCGCCGAGCGCTGGACCTGCGTCGGCGCCAGCGACCTGCTGTACGAGGCGCTGCCGCGCATCGCCGAGCTGGGCCCGGACCTGATCGCCACCGACCTGCGCCTGACCGACGGCCATGCCCTGACCCTGCTGCGGCGCCTGCCGCTCAGGCGCCGCCCGCCGGTGCTGCTGCTGACCGCGGTGGGCGACGACCCGCTGCTGTTCGACGCGCTGGCCGCCGGCGCCCAGGGCTATTGGCAGGACCCCGGCCAGGCGCGCGGGCTGGCCGCGGCGCTGCACGACTGCGCCGCCGGCGCGGCGCGCATGTCGCCGGCGCTGGCGCGCCAGGCGCTGCTGGCCCTGGGGCTGCCGCGCAGCGAGCCGCAGCTGGCGCACAACGTCGCCGCGGGGCAAGACCTGGCCCCGGCCGCCGCGGGCCTGGCGCGCAGCGAGCAGCATCTGCTGACCCTGGTGGCCCAGGGTCTGCTGGACGGGGAGATCGCACAGCGCTGGCAGCTCGATCCGCTCGAGATCGGCCGGCGCCTGGCCGCGGTCTACGCGGCCCTGCACCGCCTGTCGGCGGCGGCCGCAGCCGCGGCTATGCCTCAGGCCGCGGGCGGCGCGGTGTCGATGAAGCTCTGACGCGTCGCCAGCTTTTCCAGCAGGCGGGCCAGGTTGGGATAGTCGCCGCGCCAGTCGATGGCGGTAAAGCGGTAGTCCAGATAGCCCAGCGCGCAGCCGACCGCGATGTCGGCCAGGGTGAAATGGTTGCCCGAGCACCAGGCCTTCTCGCCCAGCCCCTGGCTCATCGCCTTCAGCGCGCCATGCACCTTGCCCATCTGGCGCTCGGTCCAGGCGGGCGAGCGCTGCTCGGCGCTGCGGCCGGCCCAGGTCTGCTCCAGGCGCGCGGCGATCGCGGCATCCATCAGGCCGTCGGACAGCGCCTCCCAGGTGCGCACCTCGGTGCGCTCGCGGCCGCGCTCGGGGATCAGCTTGCCGACCGGCGACAGGGTGTCCACGTATTCGCAGATGACGCGCGAATCGAACACCGCCCCGGTGATCGAGTCCTGGCCTTCCATCACCAGGCAGGGCACCTTGCCCAGCGGGTTCATCTTCAGGATGTTGTCGTTGCCCCAGACGTCCTCGAGCACGAACTGGTAGTCGAGCTTCTTTTCCGCCATCACGACGCGGACCTTGCGGACATAGGGGCTGGCGAGTGAACCGATGAGTTTCATGTCGAAATGATGCGGGACGCGAGTCCTGTTGCGAACGATTCTAGCGAAGCACCTGTTGCGCGACGGGCTGGACAAACGCCGGCGGCTGGGGCAGACAACGCATCCCTCTTTGGGGCCGTTGTCAGCGCCGGCCGCGGGCCCGAGACTTGCGGCCCACGGAGGAAAGGCGCCCGCCAGAGGCGCTGCCCGTCATCACGACCAATCCCTGAGGGAGGTTCACCTTGCAAGAGCAGTCCACCTTCGGCCACAGCAGCCATGCGCCGGCCCGATTCTTCCGCATCGAATTCACCGGCTCCGGCAGCGAGTACTTCCGCATCTGGATCGTCAACCTGCTGCTGAGCCTGGTCACGCTGGGCCTGTACATTCCCTTCGCGAAGGCGCGGCGCCTGCGCTATTTCTACAGCAACACCCTGATCGACGGTCAGGCGCTGGCCTTCCACGGCAACCCCTGGCGCATGTTCCGCGGCTTCGTGCTGCTGGCCCTGCTGATGGCGGCCTATGCCCTGTCGGGCCAGTTCTCGCCACTGGCGGGCCTGGTCGCCTTCCTGATCCTGTGCGCGATCTGGCCGGCGCTGTGGCGCGCCAGCCTGCAGTTCCGGCTGGCCAACACCAGCTGGCGCGGCCTGCGCTTCGGCTTCCGCGGCGGCCTGGCCGGCGCCTATCGCGCCTTCCTGCCGACCTATCTGCCGGCGCTGGTGATCGTCGCGGTCGGCGCCTGGTGGCCCGAGGTGCTGCAGGACCGGACCGCAACCGAGCTGACCGGCCCGCATCTGGCCGTGCTCTCGGCCTCGCTGGCCCTGATGCTGCTGGGGCCCTGGACCCTGGCGCTGAGCAAGATCTACCAGCATGGCCATTACGCGCTGGCCAACCAGCACAGCCGCACCGATCTGGGTGTCGGCGCCTTCTACATCCTGATGCTGAAGTACCTGGGCTGGACCCTGGCCTACCTGCTGCTGGCGGGCGGCCTGCTGTTCATCCTGACCAAGCTGGCCGGGGCCTGGCTCCTGGTGCCGCTGGTCGTGCTGCTCTACCTCGGCCTGCTGGCCCTGGTCTGGCCCTATCTGACGGTGCGGCTGCAGAACCTGGTCTGGAACCGCACCCGCAGCGAGGACATGCGCTTCGAGAGCGGCCTGAGCCTGCGCTCCTTCGCCTGGCTGAGCCTGAAGAACTGGCTGCTGACCCTGATCACGCTGGGCCTGTACCGCCCCTTCGCCGCAATCAACAGCACGCGCCTGCGGCTGGAGGCGGTGCAGCTGCTGGTGCGCGGCGACCTGGACGCCTGGGTGGCCGAGCAGGCCCTGGCCCAGCCCGATGCCGCCGGCGACGCGGCCGGCGATTTCTTCGGCATCGACATGGGCCTGTGATCCCCGGCATGAGTTCCGATCCCGCGCCCGAGCGCCTGGCGCTGCAGTATTTCGACGGGCGCCATGCGCGCGCCCATGCGGCGCAGATCCGGCGCGACGGCGACCAGCTGGTGGTCGAGGCCGACGGGCAGCAGCACCGCTACCCGCTGAAGCAGGTGGCCTGGCCGGAGCGCCAGCGCCATGGCCAGCGCCTGGTGCAGCTGCCCGATGGCGGGGTGCTGAACTGCCCCGACGCCCCGGCCTGGGACGCCTGGGCGGCGCAGGCCGGGCTGCATGAGCCGGTCGCGGTGTCCTGGGCGCAGAGCTGGCGCCATGTGCTGTCGGCCCTGCTGCTGCTGGTCGGGCTGCTGTGGATGGGCTGGAAGATCGGCATCCCGCTGGCGGCCGAGGGCGCGCTGGCCCTGATCCCGGCCGAGGCCGAGGGCCAGATCGGCACCCAGGCGCTGGAAAGCATCGACCGCCTGCTGCTCAAGCCCAGCGCCCTGCCCGCGGCGCGGCGCAGCGAGATCGAGGCCGACTTCGCTCGCCTGGTGCGGGCCGGCCGCGTCCAGGGCCAGGTCTTGCCGGACTACCACCTGCATTTCCGCGCCGCCGGCCGCGAGCTGGGCCCGAACGCGCTGGCGCTGCCGGGCGGCCATATCGTGCTGACCGATGCGCTGGCCGAGCTGCTGGCCGACCAGCCGGACGCGCTGGTGGGCGTGCTGGCCCATGAGCTGGGCCATGTGCAGGGCCGCCATGGCCTGCGCATGGCGGTGCAGACCAGCCTGGTCGGCGCGCTGGCCGGCCTGGTGGTGGGCGACTTCTCGACGGTGCTGGCCGGCATCCCGACCCTGCTGGGCCAGCAGGCCTATTCGCGCGACTTCGAGCGCGAGGCCGATGCGGCCGCGCTGCGCCTGCTGCGCGCCGACGGCCGCCCGCCGCGCGCGATGCTGGTGTTCTTCGAGCGCATCGAGAAGCATCGCCACCGCGACGGGGAGAAAACCAGCTGGCCGACCGCGATCTCCAGCCATCCGGCGGACGAGGAGCGCATGCGCTTCTTCTCCGCCGGCGCCGACCCCGTCAGCGACTGAGGGTCCAGTCCACCTCGGTCGGGCGGCCCGGCAGGTTCAGCTGTGCGCGGGCCGGCGCGCAGCGGCTCAAGACCTGGCCCCCGCGCACCACCAGCAGGCGCTGGGCGCGCAGCCGGATCGCCTCGACCGGATCGCGCGCCTGCAGCAGCACGAAGTCGGCCCGCTTGCCGACCTCGAGCCCGTAGTCGGCCAGACCCAGGATGCGGGCGCTGTTGGCGGTCACCGCGTCGAAGCAGGCCTTCATGCCGGCCTGCGAGGTCATCTGCGCCACATGCAGGCCCATCGCCGCGACCTCCAGCATGTCGCCGCTGCCCAAGCTGTACCAGGGGTCCATCACGCAGTCATGGCCGAAGCCGACATTGACGCCGGCCGCCAGCAGCTCGGGCACGCGGGTCATGCCGCGGCGCTTGGGATAGCTGTCGTGACGGCCCTGCAGGGTGATGTTGATCAGCGGGTTCGCCACCGCATGCAGCCGCGCCTCTGCCATCAGCGGGATCAGCTTGGACACATAGTAGTTGTCCATCGAATGCATGGAGCTCAGGTGCGAGCCGGTGACGCGGCCCTGCAGCCCCAGGCGCTGGGTCTCGAACGCCAGGGTCTCGATATGGCGCGACAGCGGGTCGTCGCTCTCGTCGCAATGCATGTCCACCATCAGGCCGCGCTCGGCGGCCAGCTCGCACAGCAGCTTCACGCTGGCGGCGCCGTCCGCCATCGTGCGTTCGAAATGCGGGATGCCGCCGACCACGTCGACGCCCAGGTCCAGCGCACGCGTCAGGTTCGCCAACGCGCCCGGCGCGCGCAGCACGCCGTCCTGCGGGAAGGCCACCAGCTGCAGGTCCAGATAGGGCTTCACCCGCTCGCGCACATGCAGCAGGGCCTCGACCGCCAGCAGGCGCGGGTCGCAGACATCGACATGGCTGCGGATCGCCAGCAGGCCCTTGGCCACCGCCCAGTCGCAATAGGCCAGCGCGCGCTCGACCAAGGCCTCCTGGGTCAGCAGTGGCTTCAGCTCGCCCCACAGCGCGATGCCTTCCAGCAGGGTGCCGCTGGCATTGACACGCGGCAGGCCGTAGCTGAGCGTCGCGTCCATGTGGAAATGCGCGTCGACGAAGGGCGGGCTCAGCAGCCAGCCCTGGCCGTCGATGATCTCGACGCCAGCAGGCGCGGGAAGGCTTGGTCCGATGGCGGCAATGCGCGCGTCCTGCACCAGCAGGTCCTGGCCGCTACGGCCGTCGGGGAGGCGGAGATTGCGTATCAGCATGGCAGTGATCGAAGAAGAAGGGACGCTGGCGGATCGGAACGCGCCAGCCTACCATCGCGGTCACAACCCTCGCGACGGGAACCTGCCATGCCGGACTCCCTGCCCAGCTTCGCGCAGGTTTCCGAGCAGGCCGGCGCCCGCAGCTTCGACGAGGTCGATCGAGCGATGCTGCCCCCCCAGACCGTGGTCGAGACGCACCGCCATCCCTTCGCGCTGTGGGCCCGGGTCACCGAGGGCGAGATGTGGCTGGGCGTCGGCGCCTGAGCTCAGCCGCCCGCGGCCTTGTTGTTGCCCTCGCCCTTGCTGATCCACAGCTGCACCAGCGTCAGCCCGACCGCCAGCACCGGCGGGCCGATAAAGACGCCGATGAAACCGAAGGCCAAGATGCCGCCGAACACGCCCAGCACGATCAGGAGCAGCGGCAGGCTGCTGCTGCGGCTGATCAGATAGGGTTTGACGAAGTTGTCGATGCTGCTGATCGCCAACAGCCCCCACAGCAGCATGAAGATGGCCCAGCCGACCGAGCCCTGATAGAACAGCCAGACCGTCGCGCCACCCCAGACCAGGGGCGGGCCGATCGGCACCATCGACAGGAAGAAGGTCGCCGTGCCCAGCGCCAGCGCGCCCGGCACGCCGGCCACGAGAAAGCCCAGCAGGGCCACCAGGGCCTGGGCCAGGGCGGTGCCGAAGATGCCATGCACGACGCCGGTGACCGTGCTGTCGATGGTCGCCAGCAACTCGTCGCCCAGCGGGCCGGACAGCCGCGCCAGGATCTTGCGGATGGCCTGCACGGTGGCCTCGCCATCGCGATAGAAGAAGTAGCCAACAAAGGCGGCAAACACCAGCTGCAGCAGGCTGGCGCCCAGCGCCTTGCCGGTGCCGACGAGAAAGTTCTTGATCGGCTCGATCAAGCTTTTCAGCAGGGCCGTCAGCTCCTCGCGACTGGCCGCCAGGCGCTGCCAGTAGCTGTCCAGCGGCCCGCCGATCAGCGGGATGTCGCGCAGCCAGGCCGGTGGCAGCAGCGGGCCATGGTCCAGCAGGCCCTTGACCGCATCGACGCCGGCCGCCACATCGTCCACCAGGCTCAACGCCAGCACCGCGGTCGGGCCGATCACCAGCACCACCAGCAGCAGCACCATCAGCGCCGCCGCCCAGCCCGCGCGGCCGCCCAGGGCGCGGCGCACGCGTTGGTGGAGCGGCCAGCTCGACGAGCAGGCCACGGCCGCGAACAGGATGGCCGGGATGAAGGGCGTGAGGATCAGGTAGCAGCCGACCACGACGCTGACCACCGCGGCCAGCTGGGCATAGCGTTGCAGGTCGCGTCTCACCGGCGGTGCCGCGCCCGGGCGCCGGTCGAGCGGAGATCTTCTTCAGCTGTGGGCATCGTCCACGTACAGCTTCGTTCCATAGTAGTCATGAATGCCCTTGGCCCAGCTCGGGTCGGCCATATCGGGCCAGTGATTCTTGTCGAAACCCGGCGCCTCATCAAGGCGATCCTTCTCGACGTCCAGCACGAAGCGCTTGTTGTCGGTATCGAGCTTCAGCGCATTCCAGGGCACGGCGAAGAGCTTCTCGCCCAGGCCGAGGAACCCGCCGAAGGACAGCACCGCATAGCCGATCCGGCCGCTGCGCATGTCGAGCATGATCTCCTTGATATCGCCCAGATTTTCTGAATTCCGATTGCAGACTGCGTTGCCGACCAGGGTGTCGGCCCCCATCAGTTCGGGCCCCGGCCCCTGGCGCCGGCTGGGTCCGGATCCGCCGTTGCTCAGGCCCTTGTACATGCCGAACGTGTCGCGTTCCAAGTAGTTCATCGCTGTCTCCAGGCAAAGTGTGGGAGGGTGAATCGGGCCGCGTCTTGCAAGCAGCGCCGATGAAGCAAACTAAGGGCCCGCGGGCCGCGGGTCTGTCCGGCAACGCACCCGGCCGGCGGCGCTGCACAGCAGCGTGCGGCGTCGCACAGACGCCGCGCGCCGCCCCGACGACAAGAGAGCCAGTCAAGGCCAGCGGGCGCCCCGTACCGGGCCGCATGAAATGCTGCAGCATCCCCATCCTTCGCCAGCGGCGCGCCCGCAGCCCCCGCGGCGCTGCGGTTCGGCCTGCCGCGCGCTGCTGCTGTTGTGCCTGCCGGTGCTGCTGGGCCTGACCTGCTGCGCCAGCCTGCCGACCATCGTGCCCGACCTGGCCCGCCACAGCGGCGCGCCCGTGCAGCTGCAGGGTGCGCGCGGCCCGCTCACGGCGCCGCAGAGCCGGGCCATCCTCGACGGCCTGCGCGCCCGCGGCCAGGACACCGACATCTTCGCCCGCCATCTGGCGCTGGAGGAGGCCATCGTCGGCAGCCCGCTGACCACCGGCAACGCGGTGCAACTGCTGCAGGACGGCCCGGCCACCTACCGCGCCATGCTGGCCGCCATCGCGGCCGCGCGCGAGCACATCAATATGGAGACCTACATCCTCGACGACGACGAGGTCGGCCGGCACTTTGCCGCGGCCCTGATCGCCAAGCAGCGCGAGGGTGTGCAGGTCAACCTGCTGCGCGACAGTGCCGGCACCATCGGCACGCCCGCCGCCTTCTTCCAGCAGCTCAGCGATGCCGGCGTGCGGGTGCTGGAGTTCAACCCGCTCAATCCGTTGGCGGCGCGGCGGGGCTGGGAGCTCAACCAGCGAGACCACCGCAAGCTGCTGGTCGTCGACGGCCGCGTCGCCTTCCTGGGCGGCATCAATATCAGCAGCGTCTATTCCGGCGGCTCCTTCGGCAAGAAGCCGCGGCCGCAGGCCCGGGCGGACAGCGCGCCCACCTGGCGCGACACCGATCTGCAGCTGCGCGGCCCGGCGGTGACCGAGCTGCAGAAGCTCTTCCTGGCCAATTGGGCGGCGCAGCAGGGCGAGCCGCTGCGGGACCGCGACTACCTGCCCACGCCACAGAGCGCCGGCCGCCAGGTGGTGCGCATCATCGGCAGCTCGCCCGAGGAGGCCTTCAGCCTGATCTACGCCACCCTGCTCTCCGCCATCGGCAGCGCCGAGACCACGGTGCACCTGACCAACGCCTACTTCGTGCCGGACCCGCAGCTGCTGGCCGCGCTGGAGGCCGCGGCCGCGCGCGGCGTCGACGTGCGGCTGATCCTGCCGGGACAGAGCGATTCATGGCTGGTCTTCCACGCCGGGCGCGGCTACTACGAGCGCCTGCTGCGCGCCGGCGTGAAGATCTTCGAGCGGCGCGGCGCCATCCTGCATTCCAAGACCGCACTGATCGACGGCGTCTGGGCCACCGTCGGCTCCACCAATCTCGACTGGCGCAGCTTCCTGCACAACCACGAGCTGAACGCCGTCATGCTGGGCACCGAGTTCGGCCTGCAGCTGCAGGCCATGTTCACCCGGGACGAGGCCGCGTCCGAGGCGATCACGCTGACGCAATGGCAGCGGCGCTCGCCGGCCTTGCGCCTGAAGGAGTGGTTTGCGCGGCTCTGGGCCTACTGGCTTTGAGCGAGCCGGGCTCAAGGCGCTGCCGTCGTGAAGGGCGGTGACGGCGTCTGCGCAGCGGCATGCCCGAGCCGTTCGTACTCGGCGATCACCTGGGCGCCGAACAGCAGCAGGCTGGCCCCCAGCTCCAGGCTCAGCAGCACGGCGATGGCCGTGGTCATGGAGCCGTAGACGGCGCCGATCTGCGAGAGCGTGCCGAAGTACCAGACCAGCAGTTGGCGCGACAGCTCCCACAGCAGGGCCGCGGCCAGGGCGCCGAACAGGGCGTGTTGCAGCGAGGGCCGGCCCACCGGCATCACCAGATAGACCGAGGTCAGCACGAACACCTCCCCGGCAAAGCCCAGCAGGTAGAGCAGCGCGCCCGAGATGCCGCCCAGCGACCAGCTGTGCCACAGGAATTCGACCCGCTGCTGGCCCAGCGCCTGCAGGCTGCCCGCCACCAGGGTGACCAGCAGCAGCCCGATGCCCAGGCTGAGGATGTAGACATAGGGAATCACGGCCGAGACCAGGAAGTGGCGCCGCCGTATCGCCACGCGGTGGTGGAAGATCACCGACAGCGCGTTCTCCAGCACCGTGAAGGCCAGCGAGCTGAAGAACAGCATGCTGGCCAGCAGCACCCAACCCAGCACATCGCGATGCGCCAGGAAGCGGGCCAGCTCGCCGACGATGGCCGCCGACTGCCCGGGCACCAGCAGCTCCAGATAGCGGCCCACGGTGCGCAGCAGCTCGCCCTGATCGACCAGGTGCGAGAGCGCGATCACCGTCAGTATCAGCAGGGGCACGACGGAGAGCAGCGCGTAATAGGCCACCGCGCCGGCCAGCAGCAGGCCCTGGTTGGCGCGGAAGGCCTTCAGTACATCGAGCAGGAAGCGGCCCGGATGGCGCAGCAACTGGGCGGCGCGCGGGTCGACGAGGGCTCGCGGTCGATTCGTCGCCATCGCGCCGACACTCAGCGCCCGCGATCGATGCCGCGCCCCGGTGTCTGATCATCCTCCGGCGCCGGGTCGATCGGCCCCTCATCGGGGTCGACGGGCATGGGCCGGGGCTCCTCATCATCACCGGGCGCCTTGATCGGCGGGCGATGCTCATGCAGGGTCTCGGGGGACGAGGTCGGGTAGATGAAGGACATGGCGGACTCCGGCTGGCCTTTGCTATTGCATCGTGCCGGGAACACCGTGGGGTGGGCGTCGGACAACGGCGGCTGTTCGTGTCAGGCCATGCTCACAACATGCCGATGGCTGGCGGCACGGGGCGGTCAAAAACTGAGGGCGGCGGCGAAGGGTGGCGGTTCACGACCCAGTGCGGTCGTAGCCTTTGCGGGATTGGGCCTCTGCATGCAGTCGTTCGACGTGCGAGCAAAGCCATGGGCCAAAATCGTTCTTACCTTTCTGAAACTCTTCCCTCGACCACATGCGGAGCTTTCTCGAGTACACGTTGTCCAGCGCTGCAGTCTCGACCGTCCTGGTTGCGGTTCTGGCATGGCTTGCACGAACCATCATCTACGAGCGACTGAAAGCCGGCGTGCAGCACGAGTTCAACGAGAAGCTGGAGACCATCCGAGCGGAAGCGAAGCAACGCGAGACGCTATTGCAGGCCGAACTCAAGGCTCAGGACACCCGACTGCAGGCCGAACTGCGTAACAGGGACCAGCAGCTCCAGTTGCTACAGAGCGGCGTTCTGTCCGCTAGAGCATCTCGTCAGGCCGCGTTGGACGCAAGGCGCCTAGATGCCATCGATGCGCTATGGGCTTCGTTCCATGGCCTAGCGCCTCTTCGAATGGCCGCGAGATTCATGGAGACAATCAAGTACGACGCAGCACTAACGCATGCGGCTACCGACCCGAACACCCGGGCGTTCTTTACTGATCTTTCGAGGCTGGCGGGTGTGACCACGGAGAAGCTTCAGGCCAGGGCAGAAGAATCACCCTGGAAAGCTCGCCTTTATGTAAGCGAGCAAGCGTGGAAGTTGTTTGAGGCGTACCAAGGTGTCCTGCACGTTCTCTTGCTCCGATTGAAGCAACTCGAAACTGGCATAGACAAAGACTTCACAAAGATCGAAAAGTCGATTGCCGAGGTTAAAGGTGCGTTGCCGCACTACACCAAGTTCCTGGATCAGCATGGCGCCGACGTGCTCCCACTGCTGATTGAGGACCTTGGCGCGGCGTTTGAGCGCGAGCTGTTGGGCATGCTGAACAACGAACCTCGCGGTGCCCGAGACGTTGACGAGGTGGGCATTCTGATGGCCGCGGCCGAGAAGTTCATTGCCTCCAATCAGAAGACTGTTTCGGCGACCGGTCAGGGTCAAAGCACAGAGACGAACCGACAGCCCTGAGGTTGTGGAGCGTTGCGAGATCTGTCGAGGCAGCGTAGCTACCCAATAGCCGTCTCTCGCGACAGCCCGTTCGTGGCCGACAAGAGACGACCCTGAACGGCCACCATCGACAGGCTGCTCTTCGGAACCTGTACTTGACGTCACGAGCGCAATCGGGTGGTGCCGGAGTTCCCCCTGCCGAGCGGCTTGACGCTGAAGAACCGCAGAGACTATCGCGTGAACCTGAAGACCGGCAGGGTCAAGGCGCTAAAGGCCACGGGCAAGATCTTCGCTTGGGGGGAGCGTCCTCCTTCAGAACGAAGCCTGAGGCCCTTCGAGCAGGCAGGCCGGAGCTGGCTTGTTCACGCTTGCGCTGGCGGTCGTGGCCCCAGTCCTAGCCCAGGCCCTGCTGCCGTCTTTTCGAGCCGCAATTCGAGCAATCTCCTGTGCTCATTGTTGGTGCCATAGACATAGACGCTGGCCTGCTCAACCATCCCTCGGTTCATCTCCCTGATGAGCGTTGGTTCGCCTTTTTCCCGAAGCCGCGCGCCCGTCTCATGCGAGTTAAACGCGAAGAATCCGAGGTCCGGTGCAACCGGCACGAACAGCAGGAAGCGGTCTGCGATGGCGCCGAACAAGGTGAGTGGTCGGTCGCCGATGACGAATCGCTGCGGCCCCTTCGTCAGCCGCCTTGTAATCCACTGCGCCTCGAAGATTTTCTTGTTCAAGAAGCTGGTCTGAATGATGTTCGGCAGGGCCACATTGCCGAAGTCCGTCAGCACCTCGGGGGCGTGTTTTTCTATGTATTTGCGCAGCGTCGGCTCTGGCTCCGCCCCCCGCTGGTCGAGATAGTCGTCAGGCGACACGTCGAACTGCTCGCCAAGTGCGTTGATGCCTTTGGCTCGCACGTATGCGATAGCGCCAGGGCCTCGCATGACGAGCGACACCAAAAACCTGGTCCAGATGTACTGCTCTCTCTCAGTGAGATTGGCCATCCCATTGGCAACGATTGCTTTGTGGACCAAGGATGCGGGTTCGTCCACATGCTTCGTCATGAACTCCTGCTCAAGGCGCTGGTTCGGCTCAGGCAGGTCCCTGCGGATGGCGTAAAGGTGGCGTTCCTTTGCCACCGATTTGGCCTTGTATCGGTGCTCAGAAATTTGGCCTCGAAGCCAGCGCATTGCCGAAAGCTTTTCGTCGGCCCCACCCTCCCAGCCGCGCAGCAGGAATTTGGGAATGTAGTGGTGCTCGGCCTGAGTCGACATCCGCAAATCGTAGCCGCTGGCTACACGAGAAAACCATCGAAGGCATTTCTCAATGCCCCCGTTTGCCAACGAACACTGAGCCGCCCTTCGCCGACGCAGGTCGAACGTCCGCAACAGCCTGGAGGCGCCAAAGCAGCAGATACAGCGCGCGACGCCGGCCTGTTTGGTCTGTTCCAATTGGAACGACACGAAGCAGCCGGTCGCCAGTGGCCGGTCATGGCCGCGAGCTGCCCGAAGCAGCCCCCTGCCGCCCCAGTGCGAAGCTGCTGCTCAAGTCCTCGCGACAACGCATCGGCCGCCGGTCGCCGCGGGCCCTGTACCAGCCTCAGCGCTCCCCCTTGCGATAGGGCTTCATCAGCGCCTGCGGATAGGCCGCCTTGCGGGCCACCAGCACCAGGGCGACGATCGACAGCAGATAGGGCAGCATCAGATAGACCTGGTAGGGCAGCAGGCCGCCCGCGCCCCCGCTGCTCTGCTGCAGGCGCAGCTGCAGCGCGTCGAAGAAGGCGAACAGCAGCGCGCCCAGGAGCGCCTTGCCGGGCCGCCAGGACGCGAACACGACCAGCGCGACGCAGACCCAGCCGCGGCCGTTGACCATGTTGAAGTAGAAGGCGTTGAAGGCCGCCAGGGTCAGGAAGGCGCCGGCCACGCCCATTAGGGCCGAGCCGGCCATGATGGCGCCGATGCGCAGGCGCGCGACCGACAGGCCCTGCCCCTCGGCCGCGGCCGGGTTCTCGCCGACCATGCGCACCGCCAGACCCAGCGGCGTGCGGTTCAGCCCCCAGGCCAGCAGCGGCACCAGCAGCAGGGCCAAGAGGGTCAGCGGCGTCTGCGCATTCAGCACCGGGATCGGCAGCCAGTGTTCCATCGTCGCGAAGGGCTGGATCGTCGGCGGGCTCTCCACCTTGGGGAAGCTGACCCGGTAGGCATAGCTGGCGAGACTCGTCGCCAGCAGGGTGATGCCCAGCCCGGACACATGCTGGGACAGGCTCAGCGAGACGGTCAGCCAGCCATGCAGCAGGCCCAAGAGCGCGCCCACCAGCGCCGCCACCGCGACGCCCGTCCACAGCCCGCCGCCCTGGTAGACCGTCAGCCAGCCGGCGAAGGCACCGGCCACCATGATGCCCTCGATGCCCAGGTTCAGCACGCCGGCGCGCTCGCACAGCAGCACGCCCAGGGTGCCGAGGATCAACGGCGTCGCGATGCGCAGCACCGCGATCCAGAAGGCGCTGCCCGACAGCAGGTCCAGGATCTCAGCGCCCATCGCGACGCTCCCTCCAGCGGATCCGGTAGTTGATCAGCAGGCTGCTGACCAGCATCGCGATCAGCGCGGTCGCGACGATTACATCGGCGATATAGGTCGGCACGCCCACCGCGCGGCTCATGCTGTCGGCCCCGACCAGGAGGCCGGCGACGAACACCGCCGCGGCCACGACGCCGAGCGGATGCAGGCCGGCCAGCATCGCGATCACGATGCCGCTGTAGCCATAGCCGGGGCTCATGTCCAGGGTGACATAGCCGGTGCGGCCCGCCACCTCGATCGCGCCGGCCAGCCCGGCCAGCGCGCCCGACAGCAGGGCCACCTTGACCGTGACCCAGGCGATCGGCATGCCGGCAAAGGCCGCGGCCGTCGGGCCGGCGCCGACCGCGCGGATCTCGAAACCGGTCGTGCCATGCTTGAGCAGGCCCCATAGCAGCAGCGCCGCCACGATGGCCCAGAGCAGCCCGCTGTGCACGCGGCTGCGCGCTATCAGCTTGTCCAGCTGCAGCGCCTCCTGCAGACCCACGCTCTGCGGCCAGCCCATCGCCAGCGGGTCCTTCATCGGCCCGTCCAGCATCCAGGACACGAACAGCAGCACGAAGAAGTTCAGGAGCAGGGTCGTCACCACCTCATCGACGCCCAGCCGGCTCTTCAGCAGCGCCGGCCCGAGCAGCAGCAGGGCGCCGGCCAGCGCGGCGGCGGCCATCATCAGCGGGAACAGCAGCCAGGGCGACAGCTCGTAACCCGTGCCACCGTGCAGGCCGCCCACCGCCACCGCGGCCAGCGCGCCGATATAGAGCTGGCCCTCGGCGCCAATATTGAAGAGCCGCGCGCGAAAGGCCACCGCCGCGGCCAGGCCGGTCAGGATCAGCGGCGTCGCGCGGGTCAGGGTCTCGCTCCAGGCGAAGCGCGAGCCGAAGCCGCCCTCCAGCAGCAGCGCATAGGCCTTGCCGATCGGCGCGCCGGCCCAGGCCACCAGCAACGAGCCGATCAGCAGGGTCGCCAGCAGCGCCAGCAGCGGCGCCGCGAGCCGCCAGGCCGGCGAGGGGCTGGCGCGTTTCTCAAGCCGCATGGGTCTGCCGCTCCTCGTTGCCCGCCATCGCCAGACCGATGCCGGCCAGGGTCCAGTCGGCGCGCGGCCGCGCCGCGCTCAGATGACCGTCATGCATCACCGCGATGCGATCAGCGATCGTGAAGATCTCGTCCAGATCCTCGGAGATCAGCAGCACCGCGGCGCCGGCCGCGCAGGCGTCCAGCAGCTGCTGGTGCACATAGGCGACCGCGCCGATATCCAGGCCCCAGGTGGGCTGGTTGGCGACGATCAGCTTCGGCGGCCGGCCGGCGGCGGGGTCGCCGCTCAGCGCGCGGCCGAGGATCAGCTTCTGCATATTGCCGCCCGACAGGCTGCGGGTGACGGTGTCCAGGCCCCGGTCCTCCAGGCCGCGCACATCGAAGCGGCGCACGATGTCCTGCGCATGCGCGCGCGCCCGGCCGCGCCGGATCAGCTGGCTACAAAACCGCGCGAAGCCGCGGCTGCGGTATTGCTCCAGCAGCGCGTTCTCCCACAGCGCCAGGTCGCCGACCACGCCGACCGCATGGCGGTCCTCCGGGATGCGCGCGACGCCGGCGGCCAGCCAGGCCCGCGGCCGCGGGGCCAGGTCTTGCCCCAGCACCCGCAGCTCGCCACCGTCGAGCCCATGCAGGCCCTGCAGCAGCTCGGCCAGCGCCTGCTGGCCATTGCCGGCCACGCCGGCCACCGCCAGCACCTCGCCGGCGCGCAGCTCCAGGTCCACGCCGCGCAGGCCCGGCTTGCCGACCAGGCGCGCACCGCGCAGCGTGCAGACCGGCTCGCCGGGCGCCGCGGCGGCGCTGCTGCGCCGCGGCGGCTGCACCGCGCGGCCGACCATCGCTTCGGCCAGATCGGCCTTCGACAAGCCGGCTTCGTTCGGCAACTCGGCCACCAGCTTGCCGGCGCGCAGCACCGCAATGCGGTCAGAAACCGCCAGCACCTCGTCCAGCTTGTGGCTGATGAAGATGATGGACAGGCCCTCGGCGACCAGCGCCTTCAGCGAGCCGAACAGCGCCTCGCTCTCCTGCGGCGTCAGCACCGCGGTGGGTTCGTCCAGGATCAGGATGCGGGCGCCGCGCACCAGGGCCTTCAGGATCTCGACGCGCTGGCGCTCGCCGACCGACAGGTCCGCGATCAGCGCCTCCGGATCGACCTGCAGGCCGAAGCGCTGCGCCGTCTCCAGCAGGCGCTGGCGCAGCGCGCGCCGGCGCGAGAAGGGCCGCCACAGCGGCTCCAGGCCCAGCATCACGTTGTCCAGCACCGAGAGGCGCTCGGCCAGCGTGAAATGCTGGTGCACCATGCCGATGCCGGCGGCGAGCGCCGCCTTGGGCTGGCCCGGCGGCAGCGGCCGGCCGAACACCTCGATCTCGCCCACGTCGGCAACGTAATGGCCGAACAGGATCGAGACCAGGGTGCTCTTGCCCGCGCCGTTCTCGCCCAGCAGGGCCAGCACCTGGCCGCGCGCCAGGCTCAGCGAGATCGCGTCATTCGCCTGCAGGGCGCCGAAGCGCTTGCTGATGCCGCGCAGCCGCAGCGCCGCCGCCATCGTCACTTGCTCGTGGACTTGGGCTGGCCGTCGTCGACCTTGACCGTGAAGCTGCCGTCCAGGATGGCTTTTTCCTTGGCCCTGACCTTGGCGACGATGTCGGCCGGCACCTTCTTTTCGAAGGTGCCCAGGGCGCTGAGGGAGCTGCCCTTGTGCTTCATCATCGAGAAGGGGCCGTAGTCCTCGGCCTTGAAGGCATTGCCCTTCACCGCCTTGATCGCGGCGTCGATGCTGGGCTCCATATGCCATAGCGCCGAGGCGACCACGGTGTCGGGGTACTGGGCCTGGGTGTCGATCACATTGCCGATCGCCAGCACCTTGCGCTCCTTGGCCGCGTCGCTGACGCCGAAGCGCTCCGCGTACATCACGTCGGCGCCCTTGTCGATCATCGCGAAGGCGGCCTCCTTGGCCTTGGGCGGATCGAACCAGCTGTTGATGAAGCTGACGGTGAACTCGGCCTTGGGGTTGATCTCCTTGGCGCCGGCCATGAAGGCGTTCATCAGGCGGTTCACCTCGGGGATCGGGAAGCCGCCGACCAGGCCGATCTTGCCGCTCTTGCTGACGCCGCCGGCGATCATGCCGGTGAGAAACGCCGGCTCCTGGATGTAGTTGTCGAACACCGCGAAGTTGGGCGCGGCCGGCTTGCCGCTGCTGCCCATCAGGAAGGCGGTCTTCGGATAGTCCCTGGCCACCTTGCGCGCCGCGGCCTCGACCGCGAAGGCCTCGCCGACCAACAGGCCGTAGCCGCGCTCGGCGTACTGGCGCATCACGCGCTCGTAGTCGGCATTGCTGACGTTCTCGGAGAAGGCATATTCGATCTCGCCGCGCGCCTCGGCCGCCTTCAGCGCCTTGTTGATGCGGCTGACCCATTGCTGCTCGACCGGCACCGTGTAGATACCGGCCACCTTCAGCTTGGCCTGCGCGGCGGCCGGCAGGGCCAGCGCGGCGAGGCCGGCGGCGACGAGGCCGAGCGTGAGGCGGCGCAGGGCCGAAGAGGGGGACGACGGGGCGGCGGCGACAGGCATGGGAGGGCTCCTTGGCTGGGACGGGGCGGGACTCTAGCCGGGGCGGCGCCGGCGCCCCCGTCGGGGGTGCGCAGGACGCCCGAAGGCAGCTCCGATTTAAGCAAGAGCCGGGCCGGATAAAATCCCAGGGTTTGCCCCAAGCCAGTGCGGCGCCCGATCCGCACCCCAGCACCATGAACCTCACCGCCTTCTCCAGCATCAGTGCCCTGTCGCCCCTGGACGGCCGCTACGCCTCGCGCGTGGCCGCCTTGCGTCCGCTGCTCTCCGAGTTCGGACTGATGCACCGCCGCGTGCAGGTCGAGGTCGAATGGTTCATCGCGCTGTCGGACGCCGGCTTCGTCGAGTTCAAGCCGCTGTCGGAGGCCGCGCGCGGCCTGCTGCGCGGCATCGTCGCGCGCTTCTCCGAGGCCGACGCCCAGGCGATCAAGGACATCGAGAAGACCACCAATCACGACGTCAAGGCGGTCGAGTACTGGCTGAAGTCGCGCTTCGAAACCAACGCCGAGCTGAAGGCCGCCGGCGAGTTCGTGCATTTCGCCTGCACCAGCGAGGACATCAACAACACCAGCCATGGCCTGATGCTGAAGGCCGCTCGCGCCGAGGTGCTGCTGCCCACCGTCGACCGCATCATCGCCAAGCTGGGCGAGATGGCGCATGCGCTGGCCGCCACGCCGATGCTCAGCCGCACCCATGGCCAGACCGCCAGCCCGACCACCGTCGGCAAGGAGATCGCCAACGTCGTCGCGCGTCTGCGCACCGCCCGCGAGCGCATCGCCGATGTGAAACTGCTGGCCAAGATGAACGGCGCCGTGGGCAACTATAACGCCCACCTGTCCGCCTGGCCCGAGCATGACTGGGAGGGCTTCAGCCAGCGCGTGATCGAGGACCAGCTGGGCCTGGCCTTCAACCCCTACACGATCCAGATCGAGCCGCACGACTATATGGCCGAGCTGTTCGACGCGGTGACCCGCACCAACACCATCCTGATCGACTGGTCGCGCGATGTCTGGGGCTATATCTCGGTGGGCTACTTCAAGCAGCGCACCAAGGCCGGCGAGATCGGCAGCTCGACGATGCCGCACAAGGTCAACCCGATCGACTTCGAGAACGCCGAGGGCAACTTCGGCCTGGCCAACGCGCTGCTGACCCATCTGAGCCAGAAGCTGCCGATCAGCCGCTGGCAGCGCGACCTGACCGACTCGACCGTGCTGCGCAATATGGGCGTGGCGCTGGGCTATGCGGTGCTGGGCTACGACTCGCTGCTGAAGGGCCTGGACAAGCTGGAGGTCAACGAGGCCGCGCTGGCCGCCGACCTGGACAGCGCCTGGGAGGTGCTGGCCGAGCCGATCCAGACCGTGATGCGCCGCTACGCCCTGCCCAACCCCTACGAGCGCCTGAAGGAACTGACCCGCGGCAAGACCATCGACCGCGCGGCGATCCAGGCCTTCATCAACACCCTGGAACTGCCCGAGGCCGAGAAGCAGCGCCTGCTGGCTTTGACGCCCGGCAACTACACGGGCAAGGCCGAGGAATTGGCACGCAAGATCTGAGCGCCTTTCTACTGCGCCGCCGCCATGCGTCGTTGGCCGGATGCTCGGGATCCTCACGTACTTCCAGTACGTTCCGGTCCCTGTGCTCCGGCCGCCTAGCCTGACGACGGCTCGCGACGAAAGGCTCTCGGCTCCGGGTCAAGTCACCCAGAAACTCAGGCCAGGTCCTGCCAGGCCAGCGCCGCGATGCGCCAGCCGCGCGCGGTCCGGACGAACTGCAGGGTCTTGATGCCTTCGCCCTCGACGGGCCGGCCGTCCAGCCGGCCGCTCTTGCGGTAGCGCAGCCAGCGCTGCGCGATGGCGCCCTCGATGCGGGTCTGGCTCTCGGTCTCCCATTCGGCGAAGTCCTGCAGCCGGCCGCCGAACAGCAGCTCGGCGCGCGGCTCCAGGAAGCCGCGCACATCGCTGACGACCGGCGGCGCGCCGTCGCCGGCCGCGGCGCTGATGACGGCGCCGGGCAGCATCCAGTAAGGCAAGGCCGCCAGCGCGGGCAGGCCGCCGTCACGGTTGCCGAAGGCGGCCAGCAGGCGTGCGCTCAGGCGGTCCAGCTGGGCCGCGTCATCGTCGCCTGGTGCGGCCGCTGGCGCCGCCGCCCATTCGAACAGCCGCGAGCCGCCCTCGTAGGCCGGGAACTGGCGCAGCCCCAAGTCGGTGAAGCCGCAGTCGCGCAGCACCCGCATCGAGGTCTCGTTGTGCGGCGCCGTCGTCGCCAGCAGGCGCTCCAGGCCCAGCGCCTCGCGGGCGTAGATCAGGCAGGCCCTGGCGGCCTCGCGCGCATAGCCCTGGCCCCTGAAGCGCGCCGGAAAGCCGTAGCCCAGGTCCGGATGCTCCAGGAAATCGCGCTTGAACAGACCGCACAGGCCCAGCAGCTCGCCGTCCTCGCGCCGCTCCACCGCCCAGAAGCCATGGCCGTGGCGCCAGTAGGCCGGGAACAGGCGCTGCTCCATCCAGGCCAGGGCCTGCGCCTCGTCGCGCACGCCGGGGTCGGAGACATTGGCCTTCCAGGACGGCTCGTTGAGCAGCCCCAGCATGAAGGCCGCATCCTCCGGCCGGAACCAGCGCAGCCGCAGCCGCTCGGTCGTCAACACTTGCATCCGCATCCCCTCCCGCGAGCCGGGTTCAAAAGCGGGACAATACGACACCTCCACCCGCCCCGCCGCCGCACGGCCTTCGCCCATGACTTCCTTCATCCAGCAACTCCAGCAGGCCGAACAGACGAACGACTCGATGCTGTGCGTGGGGCTGGATCCGGAACCGGCCAAGTTCCCCGGCGCCTGGAAGGGCGATGCTGAGCGCATCTACGACTTCTGCTCGGCAATAGTCGACGCCACCAAGGACCTGGTCAGCGCCTTCAAGCCGCAGATCGCCTATTTCGCCGCGCACCGCGCCGAGGACCAGCTGGAGCGCCTGATGGCGCATATCAAGCGCGTCGCGCCCGGCGTGCCGGTGATCCTGGACGCCAAGCGCGGCGACATCGGCTCCACCGCCGAGCAGTACGCGAAGGAGGCCTTCGAGCGCTACCAGGCCGACGCGGTGACCGTCTCGCCCTTCATGGGCTTCGATTCGATCGAGCCGTATCTGCGCTACGGCGACAAGGGCGTGATCCTGCTGTGCCGCACCTCCAATGCCGGCGGCAACGACTGGCAGATGCAGCGCCTGGCCGATGTGCCGGGCCAGCCGCGCCTGTTCGAGCACCTGGCCCATCTGGCACACAGCGCGTGGAACAAGAACGGCCAGCTGGGCCTGGTGGTCGGCGCTACCTACCCTCAGGAGATCGCCCGCGTGCGCGAGCTGGCCCCGACCCTGCCGCTGCTGATCCCGGGCGTCGGCGCCCAGGGCGGCGATGCGGACGCCACGGTCAAGGCCGGCCGGCGCGCCGGCGGCCCCATCATCGTCAACAGCTCGCGCGCGGTGCTCTATGCCGGCGCCCAGCTGGACGACTTCGCCGCGGCCGCCCGCCGCGCGGCCCAGGCCACCCGCGAGCAGCTGAATCGCGCCAAGGCCTGAGAACTATTGCTCACTCGGCCGCCCCGGCTGCGAACTATCCCGGCTTTGCGGGGCTGACCGGATGTTCAGGGCGCCCCGTTCTGGCGGAGACTCCGACCCTTTGAGGCAAGGGCGCGCGCCGGCAGCAGCACAGTGAGCAAGGACATCCCGGACGATTTGAGCAGCCTGGTCGGCGTGGATTCCGACCAGGGCGGCCCGCAGGCCAAGCTGGAGCTGCGCGTGCAGCGCCATTCGCAGCGCCTGTTCCTGGGCGCCTGCGCGCTGCTATGCGCCCTGGTCGGCGCGCTGCAATGGTTCGGCCGCAGCCCGCGCGAACCCTTCGACGGCCTGCTGCCGCCGCTGCTGGCCTGGGGCATCGCGCTGCTGGGCGCGGTCAGCGTCTGGCGCCCGCCGCGCCGCCATGCGGCGGCCTTCTCGCTGCTGGTGATGAGCCTGGTGCTGGCGCTGCCGGTGGTGCTGGCGCTGTCGCGCCAGCTCGGCCTGGCCAGCATCTCGCTGGGCATCATGGGCCTGATGGTGGTGCTGGCCACCACCCTGCAGGGGCTGCGCGGCGGCCTGCTCATCTTCGGCCTGGCGCTGCTGGGCATCGGCGGCCTGACCTGGGCCGAACTGGGCGGCTGGGGCCCGGGGTCGCAATCGGTCAGCAGCCTGGGCGCGCGGCTATGGACCCATCTGGTGCTGCTCAGCGCGGCGCTGATCATCGGCCTGGGCTGCATGCGCATGCTGCGCCGCTCGCTGCAGGAGGCGGGCGAGCGCAATGCGCGCTTCCGCCACCTGCTGTCGATGGCGGCCGACTGGTACTGGGAGATGGACCGCGAGTTCCGCTTCACCCATCTGGCCGAGGACCGCAGCGGCAGCTCCGGCGTCGAATTGAGCAGCCGGCTCGGCAAGACGCCCTGGGAGATCGAGGGCATGATGGGCCTGACCGACGAGGACATGGACGCGCACCGCGCCGACCTCGAATCGCACCGCGCCTTTCACGGCCTGGTGGCGCGCCGCCGCGGCGCCGACGGCGAGACCCGCTTCGTCTCGATCAGCGGCGAGCCACGCTTCGATGCGCAGGGCAGCTTCCGCGGCTACTGGGGCGTGGGCCGCGACGTCACGCATGAGGTGCAGGCCGAGCAGGCGGTGGCCGCCACCGAGACGCGCTACCGCGAGCTGTTCCGCCGCTCGCCCAGCCCGCTGGTGCTGCACCGCTGGGGCCGGGTGCTGGACGCCAACCCCGCCGCGATGGCGATGTTCGGCTACACCCAGCGCAGCAGCATGATCGGCCAGGACCTGTTCTCGCATTACGAGCCGGGCGACGACGAGCGCGCGCGCCAGCGCAGCGCCAAGATCGAGGCGATGCCGATCGGCGGCATGCTGCCGATGGCCGAGTTCAAGCTGCGCACCCTGTCGCGCCGACGTCGCCTGGTGCAGGCCACCAGCGTGCGGGTCGAGGCCGCCAGTGGCGCGGCCACGCTCTCCTTCTTCATCGACCAGACCGAGGCCTCGCGCGCCCAGGATGCGCTGCGCCGCAGCGAGGGCCTGCTGTCGCATCTGGTGGCGACCAGCCCCGACGTGATCACCCTGACCGAGATGAGCTCGGGCCGTTACGCGATGGTCAACAAGACCTTCGAGACCCTGTCGGGCTATAGCGCCGAGGAGGTGCTGGGCCGCACCTCGGACGATCTGGGCATCTGGCAGAACCAGGGCGAGCGGGAGCGCGTGGTGCGCGGCGTGCGCGAGCATGGCCGGGTCAGCGAGCTGCCGGCCAACTTCGTCACCAAGAATGGCGAGGTGATCTCGATGGTGCTGTCGGCCGCGCCCTTCAATATGGATGGCCAGGCCTATCTGGTCGTCAACGCGCGCGACGTCACCGAGAGCGAGCGCACCCGCCTCGTGCATGCGGCGATCCTGCAGAACGCCTCGATCGGCATCACCCTGACCCGCGACCAGCATTTCGTGCAGGCCAACCCGCTGATCGAGGAGATGTTCGGCTGGCCGCCGGGCGGCCTGATCGGCCAGCATGGCAGCGTGGTCTGGCCCGGCCCCGAGGCCTATGCCGCGGTCGGCGAGGAGCTGGGCCCGCGCCTGGCCGCCGGCGAGCAGGTCGAGATCGAGCGCCCGATGCGCCGCCGCGACGGCAGCACCTTCCTGTGCCGCCTGCTGGCCAAGGCGGTGGACCCGCAGCATTCCAGCCGCGGCGGCACGATCTGGATCATGGAGGACGTGACCGAGAAGCGCCGCGTCGAGGCCGCGCTGGCCCAGGCCAAGGACGAGGCCCAGGCCGCGAACCGCGCCAAGAGCGCCTTCCTGGCCAACACCAGCCACGAGATCCGCACGCCGCTGAACGGCCTCTTGGGCCTGGCGCGCATGGTGCAGCAGCCCGACCTGGACGAGCCGACGCGGCGCGAATACCTGGACCAGATGCTGGACAGCGCCGAGAGCCTGTCGGGCCTGATCTCCGACATCCTGGACCTCTCCAAGATCGAGGCCGGCCGCCTGACCCTGGAGTCCCTGCCCTTCGCGCTGCGCGAGATGCTGGGCACGATGCGCCTGGCCTACCTGACCCTGGCGCAGGCACGCGGCCTGGCCTTCCAGATCGAGGTGGCCGAGGACGTGCCGGCCTGGGTGGTCGGCGACCCGATCCGCACCCGCCAGATCCTCAGCAACTACCTGACCAATGCGCTGAAGTTCACCGAGGCCGGCTCGGTCGCGGTGCGCGTGCTGCGCCTGGACGACGAGCGCCTGCGCATCGAGGTCAGCGACACCGGCCCCGGCATCGCGCCGGCGCTGCACGAGCGCCTGTTCCAGCCCTTCACCCAGGCCGACGAGTCGACCACCCGGCGCTACGGCGGCACCGGCCTGGGCCTGTCGATCTGCCGCGAGCTGGCCACCCTGATGGGCGGCCGGGTCGGCGTGGACAGCGTGCCGGGCCAGGGCTCGACCTTCTGGGCCGAGCTGCCGCTGCCCGGCGCGCCGACGCCGATCAGCACCACCCTGCGCGAGGCGCGCGACAACCAGGACCTGCAGGGCCTGCGCGTGCTGATGGTGGAGGACAACCCGGTCAACATGATGATCGCGGTGGCGCTGCTGGAGCAATGGGGGCTGGAGGTCTCGCAGGCCAGCGACGGCAGCCAGGCGGTCGAGGCGATCCACGCCCAGGCCAGCATGGGCAAGCCCTTCGACGCGGTGCTGATGGACGTGCAGATGCCGGTGATGAGCGGCCACGAGGCGACCCGCCAGGTGCGCCGCCGCTTCGGCGCGGCCGAGCTGCCGATCGTCGCGCTGACCGCCGCCGCCCTGCTGTCCGAACGCGATGAGGCCCTGTCCGCCGGCATGAACGAGTTCCTGACCAAGCCGATCGACGCGCAGCGCCTGCGCGCGACCCTGGTCAGGCTGATCGGGCATAAGGACAACGACAAGCGCAGGACTTGAGAGCGGGCGCCGCCAGGACTGGCAGCGCTGCTGCGACCTAGGGGCGGGGCAGGATGCCACCCTGAACGTAGTCGTTCAAGCGCGAGCAGGCCTTGTCCTGCTCGGTCCGGGTGGTGTAGGACTGCAGCTCCTGGCTTGCCTTCGTCCATTCCGCGCAAGCCTGAGCCAGCTTGAGACCGATCTGGTCATTGCGGCGGGCCTGCTGCGCGGCTGCCTGCCGCGCCTCGGCGCCCCTCTGGCCACGAGCCTGCGCCTCCGCAGCCGCCTGCTGGGCCTGCCGGCTTTCATGCTTCAGCTTGGCCTGGGTCGCGGCGAGAGTCTGCTCGAGCCGGTACTCGGCGACGCGCACCGTGATCCAGTTCGACAGCAGATTGCCGCCGGTCACGCCCAGCAGGATCACGACGAAGAGCTTGAGATAGACGCCGTTGGATTTCGGGTTTTCGAAGGGCATGGGGCTCGGCTGGGATGTCGCCAATGGATGCCACACAGTCTCGCTCAAGTCATGCCGCTCAAGCAGCAGGTTTCGACCCGAGGAACGACGGCCTCATTCACAAGCCCGCTTCAAGACCGCCCACGCCATTTCGCGGCGCGGGGACCATTGACAACGTCCTGCCTCGGCAAGGACGGCAAGTAGCAAGGACTGCCCCCACAAGGCCCCTCACCTTCAAGACCTGTATTCCTGGACGGCGGCCACCCAAGCAGGGCAAGAAGGCGCAGACGGAAGTCTCGCGATGGGGCTGAGCGGCAAGGCTACAAAAGAAATTTCGCCTCCCATGTCGAATTCCCCCGCCCCCGCTCGTCATAGCAGCAAGGGGACGGAAATCTCTTTTCTCTTTCTTTCATCTTCCGCCCCTGCCTTCATTCATCATCATCAACCGTCTTGAACCCCAGCCAGGGAAGAAGGAAGCACGCACCATGAAGATCACCATCGAAACCACCGTCAAGGCCCCGATCGACGCCGTCTGGAGCGCCTGGACCACGCCGGCCGACATCGTGGCCTGGAACACCGCCTCGCCCGACTGGCACACCACCAAAGCCGCGGTCGACCTGCGCGTCGGCGGCGCGTTCTCCTCGCGCATGGAGGCCAAGGACGGCAGCATGGGCTTCGATTTCGCCGGCACCTACACCGCGATCGTCGAGCAGCGGCTGATCGAGGCCAGCTTCGGCGACCGCAGCCTGCGGGTCGAGTTCCTGCCCGGCGCCGACGGCGCCGTCACGGTGCGCGAAACGTTCGATGCCGAGACCTCGAACCCGGTCGAGGTGCAGCGCCAGGGCTGGCAGTCCATCCTGGACAACTTCGCCCGCCATGTGGAGCGCCATCAGCATCGTTGATGCTGAGCCACGACTGGGGTATGAGCGCTGCGATACTCGCAGCGCCATGACGCCCGACAGCAATAGAAATCACGCCGGCAGCCTGGGCCCGGCAGCACTGGCCGCGCTGGGCCTCGCGCTGCTGCTGGCCCTGCTGGCCTCCGGCTGGCGGCCCCATGACCGCGCCACCTGGTGGATGGAGGTCGCGCCGGTGCTGATCGCCCTGCCGCTGCTGGCCGCGACGCGGCGCCGCTTTCCGCTCAGCGCCCTGCTCTATGGCCTGATCTTCCTGCATGGCCTGGTGCTGATCCTGGGCGGCGCCTACACCTACGCCCGTGTGCCGCTGGGCTTCTGGCTGCAGGATCTGTTCGCGCTCTCGCGCAACCCCTACGACAAGATCGGTCATTTCGCCCAGGGCCTGATCCCGGCCCTGCTGGCGCGCGAGATCCTGCTGCGCCGCGGCCAGGTGCGCGGCCGGCGCATGGCGAGCTTCCTGTCCGTCTGCGTCGCGCTGGCGGTCAGCGCGGTCTACGAGCTGATCGAATGGTGGGCCGCGCTGGCGCTGGGCCAGGGCGCCGACGAATTCCTCGGCACCCAGGGCGATCCCTGGGACACCCAGTCCGACATGTTCCTCGCGCTCCTGGGCGCCCTGGCCGGCATCCTGCTGCTGGCGCGCTGGCAGGACCGGCAGATCGCGCGGCTGGCGCCGGCACCCGGCCCGCCTCCAGACATACCCTGATTTGTCGCCTTCTTGCCAGTGCAGGCCCGGCGGGCTTTGCCAAGATCGGCCCTGGCGACATGGCCAAGGAGGCAAGCCCGATGGCGACGACGACAACTTCCGATCCCGGCATCCCCTCGCTGCGCGGCCGGGTCAGTGAGACCGAGTGGCGGCTGCGCGTGGAGCTCGCGGCCTGCTACCGCCTGGTGGCGCGCTATGGCTGGAGCGACCTGATCTTCACCCATATCAGCGCCAAGCTGCCCGGCGAGGGCGCGGAGCATGAGTTCCTGATCAATCCCTATGGCCTGATGTTCGACGAAATCACCGCGTCCAGCCTGGTGAAGATCGACGCACAGGGCAACAAGCGCCAGGACACGCCCTTCCCGGTCAACCCGGCCGGCTTCGTGATCCATGCGGCCGTGCACGCAGCGCGGCCCGAGGCCGGCTGCGTGCTGCACACCCACACGCGCGCCGGCGTCGCGGTCTCGGCCCAGGCCGAGGGCCTGCTGCCGATCTCGCAGCAGAGCAGCTTCGTGCTGGCCTCGCTGGCCTATCACGACTACGAGGGCGTGGCCTTCCGGCCCGACGAGGGCCCGCGCCTGCAGGCCGATCTGGGCGACAAGAACTATCTATGCCTGCGCAACCATGGCCTGCTGACCCTCGGCCGCAGCATCCCCGAGGCCTTCCTGGCGATGTACATCTTCGAGAGCGCCTGCCAGATCCAGATCGGCGCGCAGGCCGGCGGCGGCGCCCTGACCCGCATCCCCGAGGCCATCATCCGCGGCACCGGCGAGGCGATGCGGGTGCAGAGCGCGGGCGCCGGCGGCGGCCTGGGCGCGCTGGCCTGGCCCGCGCTGCTGCGCGACCTGGAGCGCCGCAACCCCGGCTATGACCATTAGAAAATGAAGAAAGAGGCGCGAGGAGACGCACGATGGCCTTGAATCAAACCCTGCCCCAGCTGCTGCTGGTCGCGCTGGCCCTGGTGATGCTGGGGGTCGGCTTGTCCCTGTCCTGGGCCGATTTCCGGCGCCTGGCCGAGCATCCGAAGGCGGTGATCCTCGCCTTGCTGCTGCAGATGCTGGCGCTGCCGGCCGCGGCCTGGGGCCTGGCGGTGGCCTTCGAGCTGCCGCCGGTGCTGGCGGTGGGCCTGATGCTGCTGGCCGCCTCGCCGGGCGGCGTCTCGGCCAATCTGTTCTCGCATCTGTTCGGCGGCCATGTGGCGCTGAACATCTCGCTGACCGCGATCAACACCCTGCTGTCGGTCGTCAGCATGCCGCTGATCGCGAACCTGGCCCTGCAGCATTTCATCGGCGCCGGCGCGGTGCCGCTGCAGACGGCCAAGGTGGCCGAGGTGATGGCGGTCGTGCTGCTGCCGGTGGCCGTCGGCATGGCGGTGGCGAAGACGCGGCCGGCGCTGGCGGCGCGGCTGGAAAAGCCCTTCAAGATCTTCAGCGCCCTGGTGCTGGCCCTTTTGGCGATCGGCGCGATCGCCAAGGAATGGCGCGCGCTGGCCGACTCGGCCGCGGCGATCGGTGCGGTGGTGCTGATCTTCAATCTGCTGAGCCTGCTGTCGGGCTATCGCTTCAGCCGCTGGATCGGTCTGGACAAGCCGATGTCCACCGCGATCAGCTTCGAGATCGGCATCCACAACAGCACCCTGGCGCTCTATATCGCGCTGAGCGTGCTGCAGGACTTCACGATGGCGCTGCCGGCCGCGGCCTACTCGATCAGCATGTACGCGATCGGCACCCTGTTCGGCCTGTGGCTCAGGCGCTCGCGCCCCACAGCGGCAGGCGCCGCCGCCGCTCGCCGCTGAGCGCGAACCAGGCATTGGCCAGGGCCGGCGCCACCGGCGGCACACCGGGCTCACCGACGCCGCCGGGTGGGTTGCTGCTGGCGACGAGATAAGTCTCGATGCGCGGCGTCTGCGCCAGGGTCAGCAGCGGCTGGTCGTGGAAATTCTGCTGGCGCACCGCGCCGTCCGCGCCGATGTCGATGCGGCCCCACAGCGCCGCCGTCAGTCCGAACACGATCGCGCCCTCCATCTGGCGCTCGACGATGGCCGGGTTCACCACCTGGCCGCAGTCGAGCGCGCAGACCACGCGCTGCACCCTCGGCTGGCCCTGGGCGTCGCGCCGCAGCTCCAGCACCTGGGCCACGATGCTGCCGAAGCTCTCGTGCAGCGCCAGGCCGCGCGCGACGCCGGCCGGCAAGACCTGGCCCCAGCCCGCCCGCTCGGCCGCCAGCCTCAACACCGCCGCATGGCGCGGCAGCACCGGGTCCAGCAGCGCCAGGCGGTAGGCCAGCGGATCGGCGCGGGCCGCATGGGCCAGCTCGTCGACGAAGCTCTCGATGAAGAAGGCATTGTGCGAATGCCCCACCGAGCGCCAGAAGCCGATCGGCACGCCGCTGTGCGTGGCCAGATGCGCGATGCGCTGGTGCGCGATCGCATAGGGATGGTCCAGCAGGCCCTCGGCGGCGGTCTTGTCCGGCAGCTCGATGCGCGTGCTCAAGTGCGGCAGCACCCGCTCCATCCAGCGCGGCGAGATCGCGTCGCCGGCGCTGCCGATGCGCAGCGCCGCGGGCCGCCCCTGCTCGTCCAGCCGCGCCTCGCAGAAGGCGGCGCCGGCCGGGCGGTAGAAGTCATGTGCCATGTCCTCCTCGCGCGACCACAGCAGCTGCACCGGCGCGCCGCCGGTCTCCAGCGCGACGCGCACCGCCTGGCCGACCACGTCCACCTCCAGGCGCCGGCCGAAGCCACCGCCAAGATAGGTGACATGCACCGTCACCGCCTCCTCCTCGACGCCGGCGACCCGGGCCGCCAGCGCGCGCGCAAGACCTGACACCTGGGTCGGCGCCCAGATCGTCACCCGGCCGCCCCGCACCTGGGCGGTGCAGTTCATCGGCTCCAGGGTCGCATGGGCCAGATAGGGCGCCTCGTAGAGCGCCTCCACCCGGCGCCCGCCCGGCTCGGCCAGCGCGGCCGCGGCATCGCCGGCGCTGCGAAAGGCCAGGCCCTCGGCCGCGGCGCGCCGCGCGCCCTCGCGCAGCGCCGCGGCGATGCCCTCGCCGTCCAGCGCCCCGGCGGGCCGGCCCTGCCATTGCACATCCAGCGCGCGCACCGCCTGCAGCGCGCGCCAGCTGTTGCGCGCCACCACCGCCAGCGCCGGCTGGCTGCCCGCATAAGGCGGCAGCCGCACCAGGCGCAGCACATCGGGCAGGCCCATGGCCGCGCGCTCGTCCACCGCGCCCGGCGCGCCGCCCAGCATCGGCGCATGGCGCACCGCGGCATAGAGCAGGCCCGGCGGCCGCTGGTCGATGCCGAAGCGCGCCGAGCCATCCACCTTGGCCGGCAGATCGCTGCGCGGCGCCGGGCGGCCGATCAGGCGCCAGGCCGCCGGCGGCGTCAGCGCCACCGCGCCGGGCGGCGTCGCGGCCGCGGCCTGGGCCAGCTCGCCGTAATGGGCGCGCTGGCCGATCGCGTGGCTGATCCAGCCGTCCTCCAGCTTCAGTTCCTCGATCGACTGCTGCCAGCGCAGCGCCGCCGCGCCCAGCAGCTGCTGACGCGCGGTGGCCGCAGCCCAGCGCAGCGGCTCCCAGGCATCGGCAATGCTGGAGCTGCCGCCGGTGGCATTGACGCCCAGCTCGCGCGCCAGCTTGGCCACGCTCCATTGCGCGATGCGCGCCAGCCGGCTCTCGCGCCCCGGCTCCAGATGCTGCGGCGCCAGCGGCAGCTGGCCGACGAACATCGCGACATTGCCGTACAGGCTCTCGTGGCCGGCCGGGATCAGCCGCACGCGCGCCAGCGGCAGATGCAGCTCCTCGGCCACCAGCTGGGCCAGCGCGGTGTGCACGCCCTGGCCCATCTCGCTGCGCGGCATCGCCAGCAGCGCATCGCCGCTGGCCGCGTCGATCTTGATCCAGGCGTTCAGGCCCAGCTCGCCCGGCGCCGCAGGCAGGGTGTTGGCACGCCCCAGGCGGCCGCGCGGCGGCAAGGCCGCCGCGCCGACCAGCAGCGCGCCGCCGCCCGCCAGACCGGACAGCAGCAGGGTCCGCCGTTTCACTTGCGCGCCCCGCCCAGCCGCGCCGCGGCGCTGTGGATCGCGGCGCGCACGCGCGGATAGGTGCCGCAGCGGCAGAGGTTGGTGATCGCGGCGTCGATGTCGGCGTCGCTGGGCTTGCGGTTCTTCGCCAGCAGGGCCGCGGCGGCCATCAGCATGCCGCTCTGGCAGTAGCCGCATTGCGGCACCTGGTGCTCGATCCAGGCACGCTGCAGCGCATGGTCCGGGCCCAGCGCCTCGATCGTGGTGACGGCCTTGCCGGCGACGCTGGCCAGCGGGGTGACGCAGCTACGCGCCGCCTGACCGTCCAGATGCACGGTGCAGGCACCGCAGGCCGCGACGCCGCAGCCGAACTTGGTGCCGGTCAGGTCCAGCCCGTCGCGCAGCGCCCACAGCAGCGGCATCGCCGGATCCGAGGCATGCGCCGGCAGCGCGCGCAGCTGCCCGTTGACCTTCAACTCCATCTCGCCAGCTCCCTTTTCCTCACCCGCCCGTCGAGCATAACGGGCGTTCACAATAGCGGCATGAGTAGTGCAGACCATCTCCCCCACCCCGCCCTGACCCTGCTGCCCAACGATGGTGCGGCACCGCAGCTGCTGTTCCTGCTGTTCCACGGCGTGGGCGGCAACGGCGCGCAAATGCAGCCGCTGGCCGAGGCGCTGCGGGCGCAATACCCGCAGGCCGCGGTGCTGAGTGTCGATGCGCCCGATGCCTTCGACGGGATTCCCGGCGGCGGCAGTGGTTACCAATGGTTCTCGGTGCGCGGTGTCGATGACCTCAATCGCGTCGAACGCGTCGCGGCGGCGCTGCCGCGCTTCATCGCCTGGGTGCGCGGCTTCGGCGCGCAGTACGGCCTGGGCTGGGAGCGCGTCGCGCTGGGCGGCTTCTCGCAGGGCGGCATCATGGCGCTGGAGGCGGTACAGGCCGAGCCGCAGCTGGCCGGCCGGGTGATGGCCTTCGGCGCGCGCCATGCCAGCCTGCCCCAGCAGGCGCCGCAGGATGTCAGCGTGCACCTGCTGCACGGCAAGGCCGATGCGGTGATGCCCTACCAGTACGCGGTGGAGTCCGCCCAGACCCTGGTGCAGCTGGGCGGCGACGTCACCGCCGACGTGCTGCCGGGCGTCGGCCATGAGCTGCACCCGCAGCTGGTCGACAAGGCGATGGAGCAGCTACGCAGCTTCGTGCCGGCACGGCTGTGGCGCGAGGCCATGCTGGCCGCGGCCGAACAGGACAAGAAGCCGAGTTGAGCGTCATCGCGCCGTCACAAGGCGCGAAATAAAACCCTCTTTGCCTCCTTCATGCACGGGGGCGAGCCTTGCCCGCACCGCCCGTTCGGAACAGACTCGGTACAAGCCCTGCGACGGTTTTTTCGGCGTCGCGGAGCATGGCAAGTGGGGGCGGTCATGGCAAGGATCAGCAGGCTGATCTGGCTGGGCGGGGGGCTCGCGGCGACGGCAGCGGCGCTGGCGGGCTGGACCGAGTTGCGCAGCGCGCGGCTGCAGTCCACCTTGTGGTCCGAATCCGCGCGCGCGGCCAACTACGAGGTGCAGCCCGGCGCCAGCGAGCGCATCAGCTTCCCTGCCGGCGGCCCCTACGACGAACGCCTGGGCTACAGCGAACTGCCGCGCTATATCGAGCGCCTGCAGGAGCAGGGCTTCGTCGTCGCGGCCCAGGCGCGCCAGTCACAGCGCCTGCTGGCCCTGGCCGACCAGGGCCTGTTCCTGCCCTACCGCGAGAAGAACCAGGCCGGCCTGGCGCTGCGCGACTGCCGCGGCGAGGCGCTGTTCGCGCTGCGCCTGCCGCAGCGCCAGTTCGCGCGCTTCGAGGAGGCGCCGCCGCTGCTGGTGCAGAGCCTGCTGTTCATCGAGGACCGGCATCTGCTGGACGAGGACGAGCCGCGCCGCAACCCGGCGCTGGACCCGGAGCGCCTGACCAAGGCGGCGCTGCTGCAGCTGCAGCGCCGGCTCGATGCCAGCGCGCCCTCGGCCGGCGGCTCGACCCTGGCGACCCAGATCGAGAAGTACCGCCATTCGCCGCAGGGCCGCACCGGCTCGGTCGGCGAGAAGCTGCGCCAGATGGCCTCGGCCTCGCAGCGCGCCTACCTCGACGGCCGGGAGACCCTGACGCGCCGGCGCGAGATCCTGCTCGACTACCTGAACACCGTGCCGCTGGCCGCGCGCCCCGGCGTGGGCGAGGTGCATGGCCTGGGCGACGGGCTGTGGGCCTGGTATGGGCGCGAGTTCGGCGAGTTCCGCCGCGCGCTGCAGGACGGCACGCTGGCCGAGCGCGCGCTGGCCTACAAGCAGGCGCTGTCGCTGCTGATCGCGCAGCGCCGCCCGGTGCAGTTCCTGCAGCGCGAGGGCGAATCGCTGCGCCGCCTGACCGACAGCTATCTGCGCCTGCTGGCCGAGGCCGGCGCGATCCCAAGCGAGCTGCGCGACGCCGCCCTGCACTTGCCGCTGGTGCTGAGCGCCGCCCCGCCGCAGGCCGAGCGCCCCGACTTCGCGCAGCGCAAGGCCACTGGCAATCTGCGCGCGCGCCTGGCCGCGCTGCTGGAGGTGCCGGGCAGCTACGAGCTGGACCGCCTGGACCTGGAGGTGCAGACCAGCCTGGACGGCCGCGCCCAGGCCCTGGCCACCCGCGCGCTGACCGGGCTGCGCACGCCCGCGGCGGCGCGCGCGGCCGGGCTCTACGGCTCGCACCTGCTGGATGCCGGCGCCGACCTGCAGCCGCTGGTGTTCAGCCTGACGCTCTACGAGCGCGGCCCCGAGGCCAACTGGCTGCGGGTGCAGGCCGACAACGTCGACCAGCCCTTCGACGTCAACCAGGGCGCGAAGCTGGACCTGGGCTCGACCGCCAAGCTGCGCACCCTGATCTCCTACCTGGAGCTGGTGGCCGAGCTGCATGGCCGCTGGGCCGCGCTGCCCGCGGTCGAGCTGCGCGCGCTGCCGCCGGCGCCGGATGCCCTCTCCGGCTGGGCGCGCCAGTACCTGCAGCAGAGCGAGGACCGCGGCCTGGCCGCCATGCTGGACGCCGCGCTGGCGCGCCGCTATTCGGCCAGCCCGGGCGAGGCCTTCTTCACCGGCGGCGGCCTACACCGCTTCGAGAACTTCGAGCATGAGCATGACCACCAGGTGCTGACGGTGCGCGAGGCCTTCCGGCATTCGGTCAATCTGGTCTTCATCCGGCTGATGCGTGACATCGTCCAGCACCGCATCCACAACGCCGACGCCTCGGGTATCCCGCTGTCCGATCCCGAATCGCCGCGCCGGCGCGCGTTGCTGGCCCGCTTCGCCGATGCCGAGGGCAGCCATTTCATGGCCGGCTTCTACCGCCGCTACCAGGGTCTGACGCCGGCCCAGGCGCGCGCGAAGCTGCTGGAGGGCGCGCGCGCCAATGCGGCCAGCCAGGCCGCCCTGCTCTATCTGTTCGAGCCGGAGGCCGATGCGCTGCGCCTGGTCGAATGGCTGGACGAGCGCGCGCCGCGCGGCAGCCGGCTGGCGATTGGTGCGCATGAGCGCTACCGTCGCATGAGCCTGGCCGACCGCGCCTATCTGAGCGGCCAGCATCCGCTGGAGCTGTGGCTGGTGGCGCGCCTGCAGCAGCGGCCCGGGGCCGAGCTGGCCGAGCTGCTGGCCGACAGCGCCGAGGAGCGCCAGCTGGCCTACGCCTGGCTGTTCAAGCCGCGCCAGCGCGCCGCCCAGGACCAGCGCCTGCGCCAGATGCTGGAGCGCGAGGCCTTCGCCGGCCTCTTGCAGTCCTGGCGCCGCCTGGGCTATCCCTTCGACCGGCTGACGCCCTCCTACGCCAGCGCGATCGGCGCCTCGGGCGACCGACCGGCGGCGCTGGCCGAGTTGATGGGCATCATCGTGAACCGTGGCGCACGCCGGCCGCAGCAGCCGATCGACGCGCTGCATTTCGCCCGCGCCACGCCCTTCGACACCCGGCTGGCGCGCCCGCCCGGCGCGGCCCAGCAGGTGCTGGCGCCCGAGGTGGCCGAGGCGGTGCGGCTGGCCCTGGTCGATGTGGTCGAGGAAGGCACGGCGCGGCGGCTGAAGGGCGTATTCCTCGACGCCCAGGGCCAGGCCCTGGCGGTCGGCGGCAAGACCGGCACCGGCGATCACCGCTACACGGTGCTGGGGCGCGACGGGCGGCTGATCTCGGAGCGCATCGTCGAGCGCTCCGGCACCCTGGTCTTCACCCTGGGCGACCGCTATTTCGGCACCGTCACCACCTATGTACACGAGCCGGACGCTGCGCGCTACCACTTCACCAGCGCGCTCTCGGTGCAGCTGCTGAAGAGCCTGGGGCCGTCGCTGCTGGCGACCCTGCAGCAGGACCAGTGCCGCGGCGGCCCGGCGGCCGGCGCGGTCACAGCCAAGACGGGCGCCCTGCCACCGCTCAATGCGGCTGTGGGCGGCGGCTGAAGCTGCCGTGGCGGGCGGGCCGCATCAGGGCGCTGAACTGCTCGCGCGACATGCGCAGCAACTGCTCATGGTCGCCCGCCTCCATGTAGATCACGGCATTGCCGTCGACCAGCGCGGTGTCGACCGCGGTCTCCACCCCCCATGCCATGCCCAGCGCCGGCACCGCGCCGGGGCAGCAGTCGCCGAACAGGCGCGCCACCTGGGCCTCGTCGCATAGCTTCAGGCTGCGCCGGCCCAGCATCTCGGCCAGCACCGGCAGCTCGACCTCGGCATCGGCCGGCAGCACCGCCATCAGCATATGGCCGGTGTCATCTTCCAGGATCACCGACTTGGCAAGCTGCTGCGGCGCGACATGGGCCACCCGCGCGGTCTCGGCGCTGCTGCGGCTGGGGCGGTGCAGGTCGCTGTCGTAACGCGCGTCCTGCTGGCGGAGATAGCGGGTCAACCGGCTGGGTATCGACATGGGAGCCTCCTTGATGTGATGTCGCAGGGCTCTCCATCGGCCGCCCCGCTCCGCTAGTTTGGGCGGCGCGGGGCGGAAACTCCAGTTCAGTCGAGCGAGACCTCGGTGCGCACGGTACCGGCCCGCTCGGCACTCGCGGTGAGCGCCAGGCGCGTGCCCTGCGGGGCGCGCACCACCCATTCGGCCACCGCGCGGTCGCCGGTGGCCTCGCGGCTGGGCAGGAAGGCCTGCTGACTCTGCCGGGGCGCATGGCCCTCCAACTGCGGCCCCTCGATGCGCTCCTTGCCGCCGATCAGGCTGACCTCGGGGTTGCCGGCCGGCAGGTGGATCTCGAACATCACGCCGCGCACCACCTTGCGTTCCAGGGCCCGTTTGGTGACGTAAGCGGGCAGATAGCCGCTGTTGGCGACCGCCAGCCGCACGCGCCAGGTGTCGGGGCCGAGCGCGCGGACCTCGGTGCGCAGCAGCTCCAGCTTGGGCAGCGAGAGCGCGATCTGGTTCATCCAGCGCGGGAAGCGCGCCGCCTCGCGCTCGCGCAGGGCCGGCGGCGGGTTACGCCAGTAGTTCATCTTGTCCCAGCCGCCGATCTCGACCGGGCCCAGCTGCGGGTGGTGGAAGGGCCGCCAGTCCACATGGGCCTGGCCCTCGCATTGCTCATCGCTCCACTTCAGGAGCTTCAGGTCGTCCTCCACCGGATGCTCGCGGAACCAGTCGATCCACTTGTAACCCTCGACGCCGGCCTCCTTGTTGGGCGACCACAGTTCGACCACCCAGAACAGCGCGCCCAGATGCTCGTAGACCCAGTCCTGGGTGCCAGTGATCACTTCCTTCGGGTGGTACTTGAACTCGTGCCAGATCGAGACCGCGGGATAGCCGCTGAGCTGCTCGCCGAGCTGGGAGAACTTCTTGTAGCTCCACAGGTCCTCGGGAATCATGTCGTCGTCGCTGCAGCTGCCCATCGGGCGCAGGATCACGCCGCTGTGGGTGTGATAGCTGATCGCCGCGCCGATGTTCGGATGGCCGGTGATGAATTCCACCATCGCCCGCACCTCGGGCTCGCTGGTCGGGTAGGGGCCGGCGCCCAGCTGCTTGTATTCCTGGCGCCACTCGCTGGGGAAGTTGCGGTTCAGATCCAGCCCCTCGCGGTCCTTGTTGATGGTGACCGTCAGGCCGTCATGGTTCTTGACGAAGCCCTCGGGCACCAGGCGGAAATACTCGCCGCCGAACTCGCCCGGCTCGCGCGCCACCATCAGGCGCGGTTCGTCCGCATGCTTCTTGTAGCCGCCATGCGGATCGGGGATGCGCATCGTCAGGATGCGGCCGTCGCCGTCCACATCCTCCATCGTCAGGCCGTCGACCGGCTCCTCGTCATGGGGATAGCGACGGGTCGAGGAGCGGATGTGGCGCGGCCGGTCGGCCAGCGCCAGCTCGGCACCGTCCGGGTTCAGGCGCGGCACCATGTAGACGCAGCGCGTATCCAGCAGCTGGGTGACCTGGGGATCGGCGCCGTACAGGGTCACCAGATGGTGCAGGTAGTACAGGCAGGTGGTCGAGGCGGTCAGCTCGGCCGCGTGGATATTGCCGTCCAGCCAGAAGGCGGGCTTGTCGATGTCGGCGCCGGTGGCGGTATTGGTCAGCACCAGCACCCAGAGGTCGCGGCCCTCGAAGCTCTTGCCGATCGAGCGCACCGAGACCAGGTTGGGCAGGGCCTCGGCATAGCTGAACAGCAGCTCGGTCAGTTCCTCATAGCGGTAGAACTCGTCGAAACGCGGGGTCGGCAGAACGGCCATGGTGATGATGATTCTTGTTGCGCCAGGTGCGGCCCATTGTGCCCAAAGGCGCCCGGGCCGACGCCCGGGTCATCACTGCCCCTTGAACAGGCCCTGGAACTGGCGCGACACCGGCAACTTGTCCTCGCGGCCCTTCAGGGTCAGCACCATCGAGTTCTCGTCGACGCGCAGCGCGCTGGCGACATGCCGGCTGTTCACCAGCACCGAGCGGTGCACCTGCCAGAACACCTCGGCGTCCAGCGTGGTCAGCAGCTCCTTCAGCGGGGTGCGGATCAGCGCCTCGCCGCCCTGGTAGACGACGCGGGTGTAGCGGTTGTCGCTCTCGAAGAAGATCACCTCCTCGGGCGCGATCATCTTGACCTCGCGCCCCAGGCTGGCCTGGATCAGGCGCGGCCGCACCGGGGCCGCGGCGGCCGGCAGCAGCTGCTTGAGCAGGGCCTGCAGGTCCGGGCCCGGCTGCGGGGTCTGCAGCCGCGCCCGGACCCGCTCGATCGCCTGGGCCAGGCGCTCGTCGTCGACCGGCTTCATCACATAGTCGACCGCGCCGGCGTCGAAGGCCGACAGCGCATGGTCGCCGAAGGCGGTGACGAACACCACCTGGGGCGGATGGTCGGTGGCGGCCATGCGGCGCGCCACCTCCAGCCCGGTCAGACCCGGCATGCGGATGTCCAGGAAGCAGATCTGCGGCTCCAGCGCCAGGAAGTCGTCCCAGGCATCGACCCCATGCTCGCTCGCCGCGACGATCTCCAGCTCGGGCCACAGCCGCGTCAGCGCGGCGCGCAGCTGCTCGCGCGGGCCCTCCTCGTCGTCGGCGATCAGGGCGGTACAGCGTGGGGTCGTGCTCGTCATGCGCTTGGCTCCTCGTGGCTACTTTCGTGATGGCTCGTCAGGGCCGGCAGGCGCACCCGCGCCACGCAGCCGCCCTCGTCCCGGTTTTGCAGCAGCAGGCTGGCGCGCGGGCCGAAGCCCTGGCGCAGCCGGGCGCGCGCATTGGCCAGGCCGACGCCGCGGCCCGCGACCGGCAGGCCGCCCGGCTCGGGCAGGCCCGGGCCGTCGTCGGCCACCTCCAGCCAGACCATGCTCGTGCCGGTGCCGCCGGCCTCCCAGCCGGCGCGCAGGCTCAGGTGCGCGGCGCCGAGCTTGGGCGCGACGCCATGCTCGATCGCGTTCTCGACCAGGGTCAGCAGCAGGGCCGGCGGCAGCAGCTGGCCGCCCAGCGCCGGCGGCACGTCGATCGCCACCGTCAGCCGCGTGCCGAGCCGGCCGCGCATCACGTCCAGGTAATGGCGCACCGCCTCCAGCTCTTCGCCCAGGCTCAGTCGCTCGCGGTTGAACAGCGGCAGGGTGGCGCGCAGATAGGAGGTCAGCGAACGCAGCAGCGGCGCGGCGCGCTGGTCGCCGCTTTCCACCCAATGCTGCAGCGAGGCCAGCGAATTGAACAGGAAATGCGGCTGGATCTGCGCATGCAGCAGCTGGGCCAGCGCGGCCTGGGTGCGCTCGCGCTCCGCCAGCTCGCGCAGGCGCGCGGCGATCTGGTGGGCGCGGAATAGCGCCGTGAACCAGAAGCCCAGGGTCAGCGCCACCGTCGCCAGGCCGGTGCACAGCAGCAGGGTGTTGCGATCCGCCACGGGACCGCCGCTCATGCCAAACAGCGGCAGCAGGAAGAAGCCCATCGCGCCGAACATCAGCAGATTGAGCCGGGGCCGGGCCGGCCGGCGCCACAGCGCCACGCAGCCGGCAACGCCCAGCAGGGCGAAGCCGAGCAGCAGCAACACCAGACGCGGCACCAGATGGGCCGGCGTGGCCACCAGCATCGCGAAGCAGAACATCACGATATTGACCGCCAGCAGCAGCAGGAAGGTCAGCCCGGGGCGGTCGCCGCCGGCGCGCGCCAGCTCCTCGGCGCTGAACACCCGGGTCGGGCCGGGATACCAGAGCTGGCTCCAGTCGATGCCCGGCCGAGCCGCGGCGCGCGTCATCGGGCGCCCTCCACCACCAGGCGGGCCAGGGTGCCGCCCTCGGGGCGCGGACACAGCTCCAGGCGGGCCGCGGCGCCGAAGGCATGGCCCAGGCGGGCGCGGCTGTTGGCCAGGCCCAGGCCCTCGGACCAGCCGGCCGCCAGGCCCACGCCGTCGTCGGCCACCTCCAGGCACCAACCGCCGCCGGCGCGCGCGCTCAGGCCCAGGCTCAGCTGGCCGCCGGCCAGGGCCGGCGCCAGGCCATGCTCCAGCGCGTTCTCCAGCAGGCTCAAGAGGATGCCGGGCGGCAACTCGGCGCGCGCCGCCAGCGCGGCGTCGATCTCCAGCTGGTAGCGCAGGCGGCCGCCCCAGCGCGCCTGCATCACATGCAGGTATTGCTCGGCCAGCGCCAGCTCCTCGGCCAGGCTGACCCGCGGGCGCAGCATCAGCTCGGCGGTGCCGCGCAGGAAGGCGGTCAGCGCGCGCAGCAGGCCGCTGGCGCGGGCGTCGCCGCTGTCCACCCAATGCTGGACCGCGGACAGGGTGTTGAAGATGAAATGCGGCTGGATCTGCGCCTGCAGCAGGCGCAGCCGCGCCTCGCTGGTCTCGCGGGCCGCGCTCTCGCGCTCGCTGGCCTCGCGCAGCCGCGCCAGCTCGCGCTGCATCTGCGCGCGGCGTGCGCCGGCGACGGTCCACATCAGCAGCAGCAGGGCCAGCGCGGCCAGCAGCGCCGCCGGCAGGCCGACGCGCAGCAGCTCATGCAGCGCGGCCGGCAGATCGTCCAGCCCCGCCGAGCCGCCGGGGCCCGCCAGGCGCAGGCCCAGGAAGCTCAGGCTGGAGCCGGCCACCGCGCCCAGCAGCACCTGGGCCGAGACCCGCGGCAGGCCGCCGCGGCCGAGGATGTCGGGCATCAGCCAGGCGATCACCAGGCCCATCGCCAGGCCGAACACCAGCATCAGCGCGACCAGCAGGGCCAGCCACCAGGGCATGCCGGCCGCGTTCAGCGCCAGGGTGCAGCCGCCCACCGCCAGCGCGGTGCCGCTCCAGGCCCAGAGGCCGCGCCGGCTGTAGAGGAAGCGGTCCATCGCACGCGCCTGGCATTGCATGTCCGCCGGCATCCGCTGGTAGCGGGGCTCGGCCCAGTTGAAGTACCAGCGCTGGAAACTGTTCATGCAAAGAAGACGGCTGTCCGATGTCATGAACACAGTGTAGGCAGGGGGTGGGCCCCGCCTCCCGCGGCGCGCGGCGAACGGCGGAATCCATGTGGCGAATGGCGTCCGCCGCCCGCGCACCGGCCCGCCCCGGCGGGCGGACCGGTCGCCGCGTCAGCGGGCGCCCTGGGCCGGCAGTTTGCGCGCCAGGAACTCGTCGATCAGGCCGGCGATCTGCGGGCCATGGGTCTCGAGCGCGAAATGGCCGGTGTCGAGCAGATGGATCTCGGCCTCGGGCAGGTCGCGCTTGTAGGGCGCGGCACCGGCAGCGACAAAGATCGCATCGTTCTTGCCCCAGACCACCAGGGTCGGCGGCTGATGCTTGCGGAAATAGGCTTGCCAGACCGGGTAGAGCGGGAGGTTGCGGCGGTAGTCGTAGAACAGGTCGAGCTGCACCTCCTGGTTGCCGGGGCGGTCGAGCAGGGCCTGGTCGACGGTCCAGGCGTCGGGACTGAGCAGCGAGGCATCGGCCACGCCGTTGCTGTACTGCCAGCGGGTCGCCTTGATCGAGGTCAGCCAGCGCAGCGCCTCGCGCTCCGGCGCCGCGCCGGTCTTCCAGTAGGCCTTGATCGGATCCCAGAAGCCCTCGATGCCCTCCTCATAGGCATTGCCGTTCTGCACGATCAGCGCGCTGACCCGCTCCGGATGCCGGGTCGCCAGCCGGTAGCCGACCGGCGCGCCATAGTCCATCACATACAGCGAATACTTGCTTGCGCCCAGCGCCTCGGTGAGTTTGCCGATCAGGCCGGCGTAGTTGTCGAAGGTGTAGGCAAAGCGCTCGCGCGGCGGCATCGCGCTATGGCCGAAGCCGGGGTAGTCGGGCGCGATCACCCGGTACTTGGTGGCCAGCCGCGGGATCAGCTCACGGAACATGTGCGAGGAGGTCGGGAAGCCGTGCAGCAGCAGCAGCACCGGCCCCTGCGCCGGCCCGGCCTCGCGGTAGAACAGCTCGACGCCATCGATGCTCAGGCTGCGGTAGCGGATCTGCGGCTCGGCGGCCACGCGGGCCGTCGGCGCCTCGGCCACGGGAGCGGCCAGCGCCTGCGGCGCGAGGCTCAGGCTGATCAGGGCGGTGGCGACGGCAGCGGCAAGTTGACGCAGTTTCATGGGGAACGACCTTTCGGCAAGCAGGTGGGTGGACTTGGTGGCCCGAATGTCCCGGGCGCCCGACTCCTAGTTTTGGGATTGCGCCGGAGTTTTGAATTGCCGGAAAATTCAATCTGGCATTTCGCTCAACGCAACAATCAGGAGCCCCGTCCCGCATGGATCTGCTGCACCAGATGCGCGTGCTGGTCACCGTGATGGACCAGGGCGGCTTCGCCGCCGCCGCCCGCGAGCTGCGGCTGTCACCGGCGGCGGTGACCCGCTCGATCGCCGCGCTGGAGGCGCAGCTCGGCGCCAGCCTGCTGCAGCGCAATACCCGCATGGTGCGGGCGACCGAGGCGGGGCTGCGCTACTACGAGGATTGCAAGCGGATCCTGGCGGAGGTGCAGGAGGCCCAGGAGACGGCGGCCGGCCAGCAGGCCGAACCCCAGGGGCGGCTGGTGCTGACCGCGCCGGTGCTGTTCGGCGCGATGTATGCGATGCCGCTGATCGGCGCCTTCCTGCGCGCCTATCCGAAGACCGAGGTGCAGGCGCTGATGGTCGACCGGGTCGTGAACCTGGTCGACGAGGGGGTGGACCTGGCCTTTCGCATCGGGCGCCTGCCGGACTCGGGCCTGCATGCCCAGGTGGTCGGCCAGGTGCGCCTGGTGGCCTGCGCGGCGCCGGCCTATCTGGCCGAGCGCGGCGAGCCGCAGCATCCGCGCGAGCTGCAGGACCATGACTGCATCGCCACCGCCGGGCTGACGCCGACCTCGGAATGGCGCTTCCAGGACGAGGGCCGCGCGCTCAGCGTGCGGCTGCGCCCGCGGCTGTGGTGCACGACGAACGACTCGGCCATCGCCGCGGCGAGCCAGGGCCTGGGCGTGGCGCGCGCCCTGTCCTACCAGGTGGCCGAGCCGCTGCGCGAGGGCCGGCTGCGGGTGCTGCTGGGCGGCTTCGAGCCGGAGGTGCTGCCGGTGCACATCGTCTATCCGCAGGGCCGCCATGCGCCGAGCCGGGTGCGGCGCTTCATCGAGATGGCGGCGGCCACCTTGCGCGCCGATCCCTCGCTGCGCTGAAGCGGGCTCAGGTGCGCAGCAGCGCCCCCTGGCGGAACACCAGCAGCTCGCCGCTGCCAAAAGGCGTCCAGGTCTCGTCGCGGGTCAGCGGCTGGGTCGCGACCAGCGCGACGCGGTCGCTGGCCATGGTCTGGCTGCCGAAATCCACCGTCAGGTCCTCGTCCTGCAGCACCGCCGAGCCGAAGGGGAAGCCGCGCAGGGTGTAGTGCAGATGCGTCGAGCAATGCGCCCACATGGCCTCGCCATTGGTCAGCAGCATGTTGAAGGTGCCATGGGCCGCGATCTGCGGCATCAGCTCGGCCAGCGTGCGGGTCAGCTCCTCGACCGAGGGCACGTCGGCATGGGCCTTGGCCAGCTCCTGCATCAGCCAGCAGAAAGCGCGCTCGCTGTCGGTCTGGCCGACGGGCCGGAACGCGGCATGCAGGCGCGGCTGGAAGTCCTTCAGGTTGCCGTTGTGCGCGAAGGCCCAGTAGCGCCCCCACAGCTCGCGCTGGAAGGGGTGGGTGTTCTCCAGCGCGACCTGACCTTGTGTGGCCTTGCGGATATGGGCGATGACGTTGTCGCTCCGGATCGGGTAGCTCTTGACCAGCTCGGCCAGCGGCGAGCGGCGCGCGCTGTGGTGGTCGACGAAATGGCGCAGCCCGCGGCCCTCGAAGAAGGCGATGCCGAAGCCGTCCTTGTGCTCGTCGGCCCGCGAGGCCAGGCCGCGGAAGCTGAACATGATGTCGTGCTGGCCGTGGCAGTTCATCCCGAGAAGTTGACACATACTGCTGTTACTACCTTGTCCGTCATTCCCAGATGATGCGCGTCAGGCCACGCCAGCTGACCAGATTGCCGGGATTGCTGGTCTCGTTGAGCACGCCGCTCATGCGGCGCAGCAGGCGCTCGCTCTTGCCCGCCCGCCAGATCAGCAGATCGGCCAGCCAGGGATAGGCGTTGACGCGGTTGGCGCGCTCATAGAGGTCGTAGCGCGGCTGCAGCGCGCGCAGCCCGGTCTCATAGCGGGCGCGCGCCGCGGCCTCGTCGTCGCGATGGGCCAGCCAGGCCTCGGCGGCCTGCATGCCGGTCTCCATCGCCTTGCCGATGCCCTCGCCGGTGAAGGAATAGGTGGAGCCGGCGGCCTCGCCGATCACCATCAGGCCGGGCCGGCTCCAGCGCGCGCCGGCCAGGGTGCAGCGCAGCGGCGCGCCCTTCAGCTCGCCCAGCAGCTCGCCCTCGCGCATCAGGCGCGCAGCCGGCTCGTAGTGGGCGACGAAGGCGTCGAAGATCGCGCGCAGGTTCAGCTCCTTCTTCGCGCCCTTGCCACCGACCGCACGGTGGCTGTCGGTGACGCCGACGCCGATGTTGAAGCAACCGTCCGGCGCTGGAAAGATCCAGCCATAGCCCGGCCGCACCGCGCGCGACCAGACCACCTCCATCGCCTTGATCTTCCCGACCAGGGCGGGCGCCCGCACATAGCCGCGCAGCGCGACGCCGCTGGGCGTGTGGCGCTCGCACATGCCGGCCGCGATCAGCGCCTTCGGCACCGCGCCGGTGGCCAGCAGCACCAGACCCGCGCGCAGCTCATGCAGGGAACCGTCCTCCAGCTTCAGCACGGCGCCACCGACGCGGGCCGGCTGCTGATCATCATCAGCCTCCAGCGGCGCCTCGAAGCGGGCCTGCAGGAAATGCGCGCCGGCATCCAGCGCCGCGTCCAGCAGCAGCCGGTCCAGCTCGCGCCGCGGCAGCACCGCCAGCGAACCCGGCACGTCGACCCGCCCGCCGCGCGGCCCGATGCAGCCGACATGGGCCACGCGCTCCGCCTTGGCCATCACCGCCTCCAGCAGGCCCAGCCGCGCCAGCGCCTGATGCGCATCCGGGATCAGGCCATCGCCGCAGACCTTGTCGCGCCCCGGCGGCTGCTGGTCGACCAGCAGCACATCGACACCCGCCCGCGCCAGCTGCCGCGCCGCGGCGCTGCCCGCAGGGCCGGCGCCGATGACGAGCACCTCGCAGGCGGCGGGCGGGGTGAGGGGCGGCAGCGACATGTTGTTTCCTCCTTGTTATGAGCCTGCATTCTAGAAAGGCTTGCTCGGCCGGCTGCGGGGCTCTTCCCGAATGCTGCGATGGGTCTTACCGGTCGTTGTTCGTTGTCAGCAAGCGACATTGTCATCGGCGCCAGGACTAGGGTTTGCCGCGATGGGGACCGACATTCGGGACGTTTCAAGCATTTCAGGGTTACCACCGACACCTTATATAAGCCCTTGTTCCCATTGCTTTTTTTGTACCTCTGCTGAAACAGCCGCATCGCAGCCCTCGCGGGGTCACCAATGGCTCTTGGGGGAAGCCCCGCGCTGGACTTCGAACGCAATTCGCACAATGGCACCCCTGACTTTTCTCACTCCCTCGCTGTCGGGCTCACCAGGCCCATCGGGACCCAACAAGGTCTCAGCTCCATCTTCCCCACATAAGGAGAGCACTCACATGATGTTCAGGAAAACCAAAATCTGCATCGCCGCCATGCTGGCTGCCAGCGGCGGTTCGCTGCTGCTGGCCGGCAACGCTCTCGCACAGCAGTCCCTGGAACGCGTTGAAGTAACCGGCTCCTCGATCAAGCGCATCGCCGCCGAAGGCGCCTTGCCGGTGCTGACCCTGTCGCGCGCCGACATCGAGCGCTCCGGCGCAAAAAGCGCCGAGGACCTGATCCAGAACCTGCCGTCGATGCAGGGCTTCTACGCCTCCGCAGAATCGGTGAATGGCAATGCAGGCGGTGTCCAGACCGCATCGCTGCACTCCATCGGCCATCGCTACACCCTGGTGCTGCTGAATGGCCGCCGCGTGGCCTCCTATGACGCCGGCTCAGCCGTCAACCTGTCCAGCATTCCGCTCGCCGTGATCGAGCGCGTCGAGGTGCTGACCGACGGTGCCTCGGCCCTGTATGGCTCCGACGCCGTGGCCGGCGTGGTGAACTTCATCACCCGCAAGAACCAGACCGAACTGGCCATCGACCTGAACAAGAACATGCCCGAAGCCAAGGGCGGCGGCGACTCGAGCAATGTCTCGCTGTCCAAGGGCTTCGGCAATCTGGAGCAAGACGGCTTCAATGTCTTCGCCGCCTTCTCCCGCGACAAGCAGGCGGGCCTGGATGCCAAGGACCGTGACTACGCCAAGTCGGGCGTGATGCAGTTCAACGAGGGCGGCAAGCGCTACTCGCTGTATCAACTGGCGGTGAACACGGCGCCGGCCTCGGTGAACCTGAACCTGACCAACCCGATGATGAAGGACGGCGAGGAGATCTCCGCGCTCATCTTCTCGCCCAACTACATGAAGGACGGCAAGTGCAGTCCGAACACCGCGCTGAGCACCACCGGCCTGGACAAGGCCTGCTGGTACGACTACGGCGCCACGGTGCAGTTGATCCCAACCAGCAAGCGCGACAGCCTGATGCTTGCCGGCAATGCCAAGCTGAACGCCGACACCACGCTGTTCGCCGAATATGTCTATGCCGACTTCGAGCTGGCTGGCCGCTTCGCGCCGCCCGCCCAGGTGATTTCGTTGGCGCTGACCGATCCGCTGTATGCGCAGTATGTGAGCCCCCATCTGGCCGCGCTCGGCGTGGATCCGGCCAATGTGTCCAAGGCCTCGACCAACAATCGCTTCGTCGATGCCGGCGGTCGGCAGATGCTCTACAAGACCAAGTCCAACCATCTGGCGGTCGGTGTCGAAGGTCTGTTCATGGGCTATGACTACACCGCCTCCTATGTGCATTCGGAGTCCAAGCGCGACGCGATGTACGACGGCGGCTTCATGAGCCGCAACTGCTACAACACGCTGATCGCCTCCGGCAAGGTCAACCCCTTCGCCGAGCCCGGCGGCAACCAGGCGCTGTTCGCGCCCTGCGTGCTGAAGTCGCTGCAGGACCGCACCAAGACTTCGCTGGATGTGGCGAGCCTGCGCGCCTCGGGCGAGCTGTTCAAGGGCCCGGCCGGCCCTGCCATGCTGGGTGCCGGCTTCGACTACACCAAGCAGAAGTACGAACTGCTGCCCAGCGAGATCTCGCAAGGCCCGAACAAGCTGCACAACGGCACCGACACCCCCTTCGGCTCCGCGCCCGGCGCGCTGCCGGTCGGCGCCAGCCGCAACAACTGGGGCGTGTTCGCCGAGCTGCTGGTGCCGCTGCACAAGACCCTGGAGGTCACGGGCGCGGTCCGCTACGACGACTACTCGAAAGTCCGCAACGAGTACATCTTCAAGGACGACGGCACGCTGGACAAACCCGGCAGCCAGGGTAACGCCAACAACAAGGCCACCTACAAGCTGGCCCTGCGCTTCCGTCCGATCGACTCGGTGATGGTGCGTGGCTCCTACGGCACCGGCTTCAAGGCGCCCAACCTGGATGAGATCACGAAGCCGATCTCCGACTTCGGCGTGACCAGCGGCAAGTACCCCTGCCCGGTCAAGGCCCCCGATCCGCGCGCGGCGGATTGCAAGGGCACGACCCAGTACGACCTGCTGGCCGGCGGCAACCCGCTCAGCGGCGCGAACGGTCTGAAGCCCGAGGAATCGAAGAACGCCACCCTGGGCCTGCGCGTCGAGCCGACGCGCGACATCTCGGTGGGCCTGGACTACTGGTCCGTGCGCATGAAGAACCAGATCGTCGCGATGCCGGAAACCTTCCCGTTCCGGGACCCGGCCAAGTACAACGATCTGTTCTTCACGGTGTTCGACGCCGGCCAGGGCCAGAACAAGTTGGCCACGCTGCTGCCCAATTTCAACCTGGGCTCATCCCGCTACAGCGGCGTCGACTGGGATGCAACGGCGAACTTCGGCACCATGCTGGGCAAGCTGCGGCTGGACTGGAGCGGCACCTACATGATCCGCTCCGAGGTCGAGATCGCGGGCACGGTTGAAAGCAGCGTCGGCCGCTTCGATGCCTACAACAACGCCACCTCGCGCGTGGTCCAGCGCATCTCGGCCAACCTGAAGCCGAGCGACGCCTGGAGCCACACGCTGACCTACAACTGGCGCTCGGGCTACACCGACCAGGTGATCACCGAGGACGATGGCTCGCTGAAGTTCGTCAACCCCGATGGCAGCCTGGGCGACTATGCGGGCCTGAAGCGCAAGGTCAAGGCTTACTCAACCGTCGACTGGCAGACCCGCTTCCAGCTGAACAAGATGCTGAACTTCACCGCCGGCATCAAGAATCTGCTCGACAAGGATCCGCCGCTGTCGATCCGTATCGCCGGTGGTGGCAACCAGGTGGGTTACGACGGCCGCTATGCCAGCCCGCTGGGCCGACAGTTCTACGTCTCGGCAGGGCTGCGTTACTGAACGAGCGACTCCTGGTCAACCGGCAGGCCTGTCCTGCCGGCTGTTACTCGACAAGCAGGGCTGCCGATGGCAGCCCTTCTCGTTCGTGGCGGTACAACACCGCAGCACCGCCACCGATACGCTTGCAGCAAAGAAAAAGGCCCGGGGAGCCCCGGGCCTTTCAGACCATCAATGATGGATCGATGGATCAGAAGTCGTAGCTGGCCTTGACCTGCAGAGTACGACCCAGCGGGCTGTAGTAGCGATAGTCGAAGCCCAGCATGTGACCGCCCTTGGCGCGCAGCGACAGCGGCGGCTCCTTGTCGAACACATTCTTCACGCCACCTGTCAGCGTCAGCTGCTTGTTCCAGGCATAGGTGGTCTGCCAGTCCAAGGTCGCATAGGGCTTGACCTTCAGGCGCACGGTACGGTCATCGCCGTTGTAGTTGCCGTTTGCATCGATGCCGTACACGTCGGTCGGGAAGTCCTTGTAGCCCGACTGGAAGTTGATATTGGCCGCATGGATCCAACGACCGCTTTGCAGCGTGTTGGTCAGCTGCCCCTTCCAACGGAAGGTCACGTCACCGATCGAGGGATGGTTGTCAGCCACGGTCGAGAAGTACTCGCCGCCCGCCAGCAGTTGCTTCTTGCTGCGCAGCATGTAGGTGGCGCGCAGGTTCGAGGTCAGCTTGCCCAGCGGGGTATCAAAGCGCGCGGTGGCGTCGAAGTCGATGCCGCTGGTGTAGGACTTGCCCAGGTTGGTCTGGCTGGCGTTGTAGGCCAGGAACTTCTCCTTGGTCACCGGATCGGTGTAGACCATCCACAGGTTCGAGTACTTGTTGACGTTGCCGAAGGCCTCGTTCTCATCCACCGAGCCGAAGGTCTTGTCGATGCCGACCCACCACCAATCGGCGCCAACGGAGAAGCTGCTGGACGGCTCGATACGCACGCCCAGGGTGGCCTGCTTGGACTCCTCGGGCTGAATCGCCTTGTTGCCACCGGTATAGACGTTGTACTGCTTCTTGCTGCCCTGGCAGGCGGCGCCCAGACTCTTGGCCATCGCGGACATCTCGTCCGAGCAGGCGTAGGGCTCGGCGGTCACGCCGAACTCCTGCAGCGGACGATAGAGCTGACGCAGGGTCGGCACGCGGAAGCCGGTACCAATCGAGCCGCGCAGCAGCACGACGGGGCTGGGCTGGAAGCGGAACGAGACCTTACCGTTGGTCGCGCTGGCGATATGGCGGTAGTCGTCGTAGCGCAGGCCGGCGGTCAGCTCGAAGGTCTTGCTGATCGGCGCCACCAGCTCGCCGAACAGGCCCATGGTGTCACGTTTGGCCGAGTAGGGAATCGCCACGGTGCCGTCACCGAAACGCTGGTCGTTGCCATTCGGGCCGCCGACGCCGCGCGCCACCGCTCCCGGGTCGGTCGAGACCTTGTCCTGCGAGAAGCTGGCACCGACAGCCAGGGCGGCCTTGCCGCCACCCAGCGCGAACAGTTCGCGCGAGGCACGCACGTCGGCGTTCATCAGCGTGCTCTTCTCGCTGTCGTAGACGCCACTGATCATGATCGCCTTGGCGGCGTCCATCGCGGCCTGCGACTGCTGGCCCGGCAACGCGAAGGGGTTCCAGATGCCGCTGCGCAGCAGGGCGCCGAAGGCATTGGCCAGCGGATAGCCGGCATTGCTCTCCTCCATCAGGGCGCGCTGGTAACCCAGGCTGGCGTTGTAGTCCCAGCCGGCCAGTTGCCCCTCCAGCGACAGCCACAGACCCTTGGTGTCGCGCTCGAAGGTGCTGGTGCGATTGCCCAGGTCGTAGACGCGATAAGACACCGCGGCCGGGCGGTTCGGGTCCAGACCGATCGAGCTCAGGTAGGCCGGGGTGTAGCCGACCGAGGCCAGTTCCTTGGCGAAGGGGCCGTTCACGTCCACCAGCACCTGGCCGGGCACCGCGGCGATTTTGCCGCTGGTCTTGGTCTTACCCAGCAGCACGTCGGCGCGGAACAGATGGTTCTCGCCCAGCTTCTTGCTGAACGAGCCGAAGAAGTTGGAGCGCTCGCGGTCCGGGAAGGCCTGCACGGTACCGGCGTAGTCGAAGGAGCAGGAGTCGCCATCCTTGACATGCATCGGCGCGCACTTGCCGTTCTGGGCCAGGTAGGCATTGCGGGCCACCGTGTCATAGGTACCGTCGGCCTTCGGGATGGGCACATTGACATTGCCCGGAATGCTGGAGCCCGAGCCGTTGAAGAACTCGTAGCGCTTGCCCTCGAAGCCGAAGTGGATCACACCGGTCTTGGAGAACTCGCGCTGGCTGGCGTTCAGCGCGTCGCGCTTGTCGATCGACAGGCCCGCGATGACATTGAAGCCATCGGTGTCCAGATCGCCGAAGCCGCCGGAGATCGAGGCATTGCGCTCCTTGCCACCCGACTCGGAAGGCACCGAGGCCGACAAGGTGATGTTGCGCTTGCTCGAGTTGGTGCGGGTGATGAAGTTCACCACGCCGGCCACGGCATCGGAGCCGTACAGCGCCGAGGCGCCATCGGTCAGCACTTCGACGCGTTCGACGATGGCCAGGGGAATCATGTTCAGGTCGACGGAACCGCCGGCCTCGCCGATCATGCGTCGCCCGTTCAACAGCACCAGGGTGCGATCGCCGCCGAGATTGTGGATCGACACCGTGGCCTGGCCGCCACCGCCGCCGCCGACCGTGTCGCCTTCCACCACACCACCCTGGATGGAGGACAGGTTTTGCATCAGCTCGACGACCGAAGTCACACCACTGCGCTCGATCTCCTGCTTGGAGATGGTCTGCACCGGCAAGGCGCCTTCGGCGGCGATGCGTTTGATCGCGGAACCCGTCACGACGACGCGCTCCAGTTGTTGATCCTGGGCCAGGGCCGGCAACGCCGCGGCAGCCGCAATGGTCGCCACTGCGAAACTGACCGCATTCAGCTTGAACATGAAAACTCCTTGAATTGAGGACCGAGGGGAACTGGCCCTGAAAACGAAAGGCCCCGGTGACGAACCGGGGCCTCGTGGAGGAAAGTTTGCAATGCTTCAAGTTAATGACTTTTGCCACTCACCTTCGATTCGCACAAAAGGGCGAATATCAACCAGTTCAAGCAAATTTCGGGGTTAACACACCTTGCACAGCGCACGAATGTTGCCGTCCCACGACAAACATCGCGGCCGTCGGTGCCCATCGTCAGCCGTCAGGCGCGGCGGCGCACCCAGCCCGTGATCGAGAGCCTGGCGGCCCCGGCAAACGCCGCAACCTGGCTGACCGCGTGCAATTTGGGCACCTTGAACAGATTCAAGCAATTGAATCCCGGGGTATAGCCCCCCTCGACATGGCCATCCGAGCCATGGAACAGCAGCAGCCCCCCCCAGTCGGCACGCCATTGCGGCGTCAAGTTCAGCACGAAGGCCATGACCCGCCCTTTGCCGTCGACCGCATCATCATGCTGCGTCAGAAAATGCCCCGGCCTGTACCGCGTCACCTGGGCATCGCAGAAGTCGATGGCGGCATCACCGGCGATCTGGCGAAACAGATCGAGCACCGGTGCCGAGTTGAGCGATCGGTAGAAGTCGTACAGCGGCCCTTGCTGCAACTCGCCCTGCTCGATGGCATCGGAGAGACGATAGCTGTCGAAGCAATACTGGAACCCAGAACGCGCACCGGCATGGATCAGCGCCGTCATCTGGTCGTGCTGCGGCTGCGTCAGCGTTGCGAGCTCGGCCAAGGAAAGGTCCATGGACTTGGGCCCGCTGTTCACCGACAAGCTGAATGCAGCCTGCGCGGCCGCTAGCGCCAAGCGCTGCGCGACCTCGGGTTCCAGCACGCCCACGGCCTGGCCTCGGCCGCTGTCACGGAGCGAGGCGACAAAAGACTGTGTCTGCAAGGCCCGCTGAATCAGCATTGATCCCCCTCTTCTTCATCGATCGATTATCTCCAGCGCCCAATGAAAAAGGCCCCGCGACATGCCATCGCAGGGCCTTCCAATGACGAAGGATTTAATTGAAGGTGAACTGCATCTGCGCAAACAAGCGACGGCCGATCACGTCATAGGTGGACGGATCGGTGCCCGACTGCACGTTCGGCGCGTAGACCGGCGGCTTCTTGTCGAACGCATTGTTCAGGCCCATGCGCACCGACATCCCCTTGCGGAACTCCCAGGTCGCACCCAGATCGACATAGGTCACGTCAGGCACACCGGTAAAGACTTCGCCGGGGAAGTTCAGCGCCATGCGGTTCTTCATCGAACCGATGTAGCGGATGCGCGAGTCCACCGAGACATCGCCCAGCTTGTAGCGGATGTTGAAGATGCCACGAGTCTTGGGGAACGACTGGCCCAAGCCGGAACCGAAGTAGGCCACCGTACCTTCATAGCTCTTGCTTTGCAGATAGCTGGCAGCTTTCCGTTCATGCTTGAGCAGGAAGTTCAGGTTGGCACCCAGATCCAGGCGGCCAGGGCCGACACGATCACTCCATCCAAGCGCCAGATCGATACCGCTGGTCTTGATCCGGCCTTCATTGCTGTTGGCAAAGAGCCCATCGGCGGCGTAACCGTTTTCCAGCACACCGATGTCAGCACCGGAGCGCCCGATGCCCTTGCAGGCCGGATGGTCCTTGCTGTACTGCGCATTGCTGCCATCGTAGTTGTAGCAACTTGCGATCAGTTGGTTCGAGTCGGGAGTAAGGATCGCATCCTTGACGTCGAAGCTGTAGTAGTCGATAGACCCGGAGAAGCCCTTGAACATGCCGTCCGTCGGCACCCAGACCAGGCCCACGGTCACGCTGTTGCCCTTCTCGGGCTTCAGGTTGATGTTGCCCGCCTGATTGATACCGAGCTGCGATCCAGGCAGTTGGGCGTAGGTCGCCAGATTGGAGGCCGAGACGCCGGTCGCCTGACACAGGGCGGCCAGCTTGGCCGCATCCGCGCCGGTCGTACGCGCCACCGAACTGGCAGAGCAGGGGTCGAAGATCTGCGGCGCAGAGCCACTGCCATCGAACAGCTCGCCGAAATTGGGCGCACGCACCGCCTTCTGCAGCGACATGCGGGCGCGCAGGTCGTCGCTGGGCACCCATGTCAGGTTCAGCGAGAAGGCATTGCTGCTCTGGCTGGGGGTGTCCAGGTTATTCAAGGTGTCCGTGGCCTTGGCCGTGGAGTGGCGTGCTGCCAGGCTCAGGTCCAGGGACTTCGCCATCGGAGCGCGGCTCAGCAACGGGATCTGTAGTTCACCGAACACGTCCTTGAAGCTGTTCTTCCCGCCGGCCGGAGACTGGACGTTGAAACCCGAGATTGGGCCGCTGCCCGCACCGGGATCAAAGTTGTACTTGAAGTTGCGGAACTCCAGACCGCCAACCAGGGCCAGCGGGCCGGCAGACAACTGAGCCAGTTCACCGGAGATGAAGGCTTGGCCGATGCTCTGATCGAAGGTGGTCTGCTGGCCTCCGGGCGCTGCCAGATAGGCCTGGCAGGATGCCGACATACTCTGGCGGCCAAAGGGGTTGATCCCGCCATCGCACAGGCTCTTGCCGCCGTCCGCAGCGGCCAGGGCATTCAGCAGCTTGTTGGTGTCGACATTGCCCGTCACGTCGTTCGTGATCTTGGTGCGGCCCTCGGACAGGTAGGCCTCCCAGGTCCACGCATCCGACCACAGCTCGCCCTTGGCCCCGATAAGGCCCTGGCTCACCTCATTGGTGAACTTGTTCTGGCGCAGACCCACCGGGACGGTACGCCAGGTAAAGAGGAAGGCCTCGCTGGCGCCCGAGCCCACCAGGTTCGGGTCATCGCCGGTCCGCGACGCAAGCAGTACCGCCAAGTCCTTGGGGATGAAGGGATTGGTGACCGGAATGACCAGGTTTCTCAGAGCCGATCGACCAGGTGTCACAAGCGCGCTGGAACCCTCGTTCGACTTGGCCACGTTGGGCGCCTTGACCTCGATGGTCGGCACCGGGGTCGGGGCCAGGGCCGTGGCGGACTCATAGCGGGTGTAGCCGAAACGGGCAAAGACCTCGGTCTTGTCCGTCACCTTGAAGTCCATGCGGCCCATCATCGAGCGCCGCTCCAAGGGGAGCGTCAGGATGTTGACGGCATCGAAGTTGTACGAATAGACGTCCGGGAACAGCTTGGTGTTCACCCCCATGTCCACCGGGTAGCGCCAGTTGATGACGTCCAGGTTCTTGTTGTTGAACACCCCAGGATAGAACAAGGTGCCGTCCGTATTGAACGAATGGGCCGATCCCCTCGTAATCAGGCCGGCAGGCGTTCCAGCGTAGCCGTTGTACAGCGCATCCACCGCGGCCTGGCTAGGTTGATTGGTGGAGCCTGCGATATAGCGCCCCTCAGGCCAGAAGGAGGTCGTCGATGTCGCCACGGCGGCAAACGGGCGCTGCCCCTTGATCAGGCCTTCACGCTTGGCAAACTCGAACGAGAGGACGGCATTGCCGCGGTTGTCCGCAAAGTTGCCACCCAGGGTGATGCTGGCGTTCTTCTCCTCGGCATCCTTTTGCTTGGTCGTGTTCGAAATGCCGGCGCGAAGATCCAGACCCTGGAAGCGACGCTTCAGCTTGATATTGACCACGCCACCGATCGCGTCGGCACCATACACCGCGCCGGCACCGCCGGTGATCACTTCGATGCTCTCGACGAGCGCCATCGGAATGGTGTTCAAGTCCACCGTCTGATCCGACGCCGACACCATCGGTCGACGTCCATCGATCAGGATCAGGTTGCGGTTGGAGCCCAGACCACGCAGGTCGATATTGGCCTGACCGCCATTGCCCGGATTGTTGGAGGTGGTGGTGCCCGCAGGGTTGATCTGCGGCAGCGAGTTCAGGAAGGTATCCAGGGTAACGTCCTGGTTTGCCTTCAACTCTGCCTCGGTGATCGTAAGGATGGGGCTGGTTGCCGTCAGATCGACTTTCTTGATCCGACTGCCAGTAATCTCAATGCGCTCAAGCTTCTCCTGTGCGACCACGGGGGTCGCTAGAGCACCTCCCATGACGATCAGCACTGCGATGCTGGTGGCTTTTCGTTTGAACATAGAGCACTCCAAGTGCGGAAGAGACAATGAAGCCGTTTCTTCGTGAGAAACAGGCAAGTTGGTGGGGCATGGGCCAGTAAGCCTTCTGCGATCCAGTTACCAACTGTTCACGAAGCGGAAAAAATCGACCCTCCGGGTTGGCCCCAATTGAGCCAACGGATCACAGGGACGGCAGCACATTCGACCGCCTTTCGCACAAAATCCTGGTGAAAGCCCTAGCCCTCCGACCAACTGTGCGGGTGTCGGACGTTGCAGTCGGACAACGCCCTTTTGCCACACATGTGCATTGCAAATCGCCCAAATAGCTTGAAGCTTCGATTGGCAGAGTAAAAAGCCACCTGAATCGAGGCATGGCCCGACCCAGGTGGCTCGACCGGCTTCAGCCGGATTTAAGTCAGAACTTGTAGGTGCCGTTCAGATAGACGGTACGTCCACGTGGGTCGTAGTAGCGAGGGTCGTAGCCAAACGGCTGACCCCGATTCGCACCACTGGTCGAGATCGACAGCGGGGGGTTCTTGTCGAACAGATTCAGTACCCCACCCGTGAAGACGAAGCTCTTGTTCAGCTCGTAGCCGGTCTGCCAATCCGCCGTCGCGTAGTAACCCACGTCCAGGCGAATTGTCTCCTTGCCCGTCACCTTGCCGCTGGCATCAAGAACCTCCACGGTCTTTTCCTGGTCCTTGAAGCCGGACTTGAAGTTGATGCCCAGGGTGTGGGTCCAGGGGCCGGCCTTCAAGGTATTGGTCCAACGCCCAGTAACGCGGAAGGTGACGACCCCCAGAGCCTTGCTGTAGTCGCCGATGGCCGAGTTGTAAGGGCCATCCTTCAGCTGCTGCTGGTCTTCGCGGATCATGTAGGTCGCGGTGAACTGGGAATTCCAGTCCCCGAAGGCCAGCTTCATGCGCGTCGCGAAATCCAGGTCGATGCCCGAGTGATAGGCCTTGCCCAGATTGCGGTTGTCGGCTTTGAAAGCCAGGTAGGTCTTGCCCGTCCCGACATCGGTCTGCTTGCCCCAGGAACTGGCATAGGCTTGCGGATTGCCAAACACCAGCTGCTCGGGCAGTTGACCGAAGGCATCGGTGATCCCCACCCACCACAGATCGGCGCCCAGCGTCACGCTCTTGGTCGGCTCGAAGCGCACGCCCAGCGTTGCCTGACGCGACTTCTCGGGCTTCAGTTCCGGGTTGCCGCCGGCCAACTGGTCATACTGCTTGCTGCCGGGATGGCATAGCACGCCCAGTGATTTGGCCATGGCCGCCAGTTGCGGTGCATTCGGATCCGAGCAGTCATATTTGTCGCTGGTCACACCATAGGCCTGCAGCGGCGAGTTGATCTGCGAGACGGTGGGAGCGTGGTAGCCCGAACCCAGCGAGCCACGGATCAGCAGATTGGAGGTCGGGGTCCAGCGGAAGCTCTCCTTGAAGGTGGTGGTGCCACCAAAGTCGGAGAAACGGTCATAGCGGATAGCTGTGCCCAACTCGAAACCCTTGACCACCGGAATCACCAGTTCGGCGAAGCCGCCCCGCAATTTGCGTCCGGCCGAATAGGGCCCCTTTGCCGAGGCATCACCGAAACGCTGGTCGCGGTCCTCCGGCTTGGTGGCGATAGTGCCGGCCACCGGGTCGGACAGCAGACCTTGGGCAAACAGGCTGGGCTTGGACGCGAAGTCCTCCTTGCTGAGATTCACGCCGACACCCAGCAGCATCGGGCCGGCCGGCAGCTGCAGCAATTCGCGCGAGCCGCGCAGCTCGGCCGTGGTCAGCTTGGACACGCCACCGTCCCAGTAGCCAACATAGTTGGTGCCCGCAATCGCCTTCATCGCCTCGGCCGACTGCTTGCCCGGGCCGACAAAGGGATCGAGCAGACCGCTGGCGCGCAGGCGCCCGACCGCCATCGCACCCGGATAGCCAGAAGTCACACCGGCCACATCGCTCTTGGAATGGGTAAAGCCGGCGTTGTAGTCCCAGCCCGCAAACGCGCCACGCACACCCAGCGACAGGTCGAAGAACTTGGCCGTGTCGTTGTTCGTGCGCTTGCCCATATCGAACAGGCGATAAGCAGCCGTACTGTCGCCCGTGACCCCCCAGGGCTTCAGGTACTTGTCATGCAAGGCGGAGCCGGCCGCGATGGTGATGTTGCCCGGCACGGGGGCGATGCGCGATGTCTGCTCGGTCTTGGACCACAGCAGGTCGGCGAAGAGCTCATGCTCGCCCAGCCGTTTGGTAAAGGAGGCAAAGGCGCTGTCGCGCTTGCGCTCCGGATAAATTTCCAGATCGCCGACAAAGTCGTAGCCGCAATAGTCGCCTCCCGCATCAGTGATGCGGAAGGTCTTCTCCGGGCAGGAGCCATTTGCCTTCAGATAGGGGCTGAACAGCAGGCCCGCATCATTGGTGGCGTTCGCCGGGATGGGGCTCTGCGAGAACTGCTTGAACTGGTAGCGCTTGCCGGCATGCTCAAACTGAATCAGGCCGGTCTTGCCATAACTGCGTGCCGACGACAGCAACTGGGTGCGCTCGTCATGTGCATAGGCCAGCATCAGGTTGTAGCCGTCGGCCGCCACATTGCCGAAGCCCTTGCTGATGCTGAAGCGCTTTTCCTCGGCGCCCCCATCGGGCTTGGAAATTCCGACGCTCAAATCCCCCTTGGACAGATCGCGCTTGGTGATGAAGTTCACCACGCCGGCAATCGCGTCTGCACCGTACAGCGCGGAAGCTCCATCGGTCAGCACCTCGACACGCTCGATGGCCGAGACGGGAATTGCATTCAGATCGAAGCCCGCAGCAAAGCCGGTCAGGGTTTGACCGCCAAACAAGGACAGTCGATGCCCGTTCAACAGCACCAAGGTGCGGGTCTCACCGATGTTGTGAACCGAGACGCCAGAGAAGCCGAAGGTGGCTCCGCCCACGGAACTGGCCTCGCCGGTTGCCCCTTGCACCGAGGTCACGCGGCGCAGCAGGTCGACCGTCGATGTGGCGCCGGAGCGCTCGATGTCCTCGCGCTTCAACACCATCACCGGCAAGGCCGATTCGGCATCGATACGGCGCACGGACGACCCCGTGACCTCTACGCGTTCAAGCTGTTGCTGCTGCGCAAGAACCGAACTCGCCGATATCCCCCCAAGCACCGCTAACACTGCGGCACTCACCCGAGTCATTTTGAACATGATTTTCCAGTGCATTCGTTTTGATTTCGTCATAGCCAACCAGTCACGTGGTACGTACACCGGCAGACTCCCTTCTCGCTCGAGTGTTTCGAACGAGGGCGCCAATTTCGATGACTTGCTTGGACCCAAGAATGCGGAGAAACCATACGGCGTCAGCCGAAGCACACAGCGCAGGAAAACACGCCGCAGATCGCACGAAAACTGAGGGTGACCTCCGGCATTTGGTCGCTCTTGATGCTTGCATCGACGCGAGACATTCAGCTATCGACTCGTCAAACCGCGATCACTCCATGCGACCAACATCAGAGAGACCCAAGACGCCGCGAACGAGATCCACTGCAATAGGAGATTGATGGGCGTTGCACGCCCACATAGATCGGCGGGAAGAGCGGGCCAAAAAAAAGGCCCCGAAGGGCCTTTTGCAGTCTTGCTGTTCGATCAGAACGAGTAGTTGGCGCTGACCGTGAAGTAGCGGCCGCGAATATCGTCCATCTGCGAGAAGCCCAGGGTGCGAGGGTCGTTGTTGGAGAACGGCGGCTCCTTGTTGAGCAGGTTCCGCACCGACCCCGACAGACGCAACCCCTTGAATCCCGTGTAGACCAGCGAGAAATCGAAGGTGTCGAAGTTGCCAACAACGGCGGTGGCAGCGGTCACGGGCGTGGCCGCCTGCGATTGCGGCTTGTCATACATGTCGGCGCGGCTATTGAACACCAGGCTGCTGTCCCAGTTGCCCGTCTGGAAGCCAAGGCGGGCCTGAGTGCGCCAGCGCGGCAGGTTCAGCAGGGCCAGACGGTTGTACATCGGCGTGCCGGGCATGTCGGCATAGGTGTACTTGCTGTAGTACGTGCCCGAGGCCTCCAGGGTGAAGCGGCCAATCGATGTCAGGATGCGCTGCTCAGCTGAAACATCGAAGCCGCGGATCTTGCGCTGGCCCAGGTTGCCGTTCGAGGTGTTCACCGCCGTAATGGTGCCGCCGGCATTGCGCGTCACCGAGTACAGCGAGTTGCCGCCCAGGGTCGTAGTGGCGCCCGTCACATAAGGCACGCTGTCGATGACGTACTGCGTGAGGACCAGGCCGATCTCATCGGTCTTGTCGATCATGAAATAGTCCAGGCCCAGGCGCGTGTTGGCGGTCGGCTCCAGCTGCACGCCGAAGTTCATGCCCTTGGCCTTCTCGGGCTTGAGTGCCGGATTGCCGCTGGAGAAGCGGTCGTACTGCAGGCGCGGGCAGGTCGTCTGCTTGCGCGCCGTGCAACCCGGGGTATCCTGCACAGAGTCGGCGCTCTGGTTCTGGCCGCCAAACTGGTCACGCAGCGAGGGCATCTTAAAGCCCTCGGAATAGGAGGCGCGCAGCAGCACCTCCTTCACCGGCTGGAAGCGCACCGCGACCTTGGGCGTCGTCGAGCTGATGCCGCCCTCATAACGGTCGTGGCGCAGCGCCAGCTGGGCCTCGATACTCTTGGTGAATGGGAGGCTCATTTCGGCATAGGCGGCCGACAAGGTCCGGTCGGCAACGACCTGCGATTGCTGGATGCCGCCGAAGATGTTGCCAATACGGGCATTCGCACCCGGCACGTCGGAAATTTCCTCTTTGCCAAAGGTCACGCCGGCCGCCAGGCCGATGGCGCCGCCGGACAGTTGCCCCACCTCCGTCGACACCTTGGCGTCGATGAAGGTATTGGTGGTCTCGCCGACACGGGTGTCGCTCGACTTGATCGCATCAACCACCGATTGTGGGTTCTTCAGCGAGAACGGATCGAAGGTACGGTTGGCGATCGCCGCGAACATCTTGTCCAGCAGGAAGTAGCCACCATCGACGTTGGTCGTCTTGTTCTTCGCCTGACCAACCGCCACGTTGTAGTCGTACTTGCCAAAGGTGCCCTCGATGCCGACCAGCACGCGCGAAGCGTCGGAAGTGTTGTCGGTGGTTCGCGGGCCGGCCTGCAGCGGACGTCCGCGCACCGAGATGGCGGTATTGAAGCTGTTGGCGGGATGCCCCACCGGCAGCGTAAAGATGCCGGGAGCTCCAGCAGCACTGGCGAAGCTCTCACTACGCGAGAACATCACTTCGGCGAAGGCCTGAGCGTTGCTGCCCAGATTAGCTCGGCCGGAGATCAGGCCGCCCCAGCGCTCCGCACCGTACAAGGTCGTGCGGTAGGGAGTGAAGTCGAAGACGCAGCTGGAACCGGAGCCGGAGAGCGGCGACGGCGTGACGATCAGGCTGGGATCGGGACAGGGCGTGAACGGCGATTGCAGGCCGGTAGTCGGGTTCACGAAGTTGCCGGTCGGCGCATAGGTCGACAGCTGGTTGCTGCCGCCAAAGCGGCTGTAGTCACCCGTGCGCGTGCGCTCACGGTCCAGATTCATCAGCGGCTCGCGCTTGAAGTAGTTCAGGTTGACCAGCACGTTGTAGCCATCGCTGTCCAACTGGCCATGGCCAACCGTGCCGGTCACCGATGTTTCATCGGAATCACCCTTCGAGGTGACGCCATAGGACGCCGACATTTCAGCGCCGCGATAGTCACGCCGGGTGATGAAGTTGATCACGCCGCCGATCGCATCGGCACCGTAAATCGCCGCGGCGCCATCTTTCAGCACTTCGACGCGCTGAATAGCACCCAGCGGGATGGTATTCAGGTTGACGAAGGCCCCGTCGAAGCCGTAGTTGGCCAGGCGGCGGCCATTCAGCAGCACCACGGTCTGATCGCCAGACAGGCCACGGAAGCCCGCGGTAGCAGAGCCGGTGGCGTTGGGGCTGTTCGACTGCAGCTCATCGTTGAAGCTCGACATGTACGACAGCGAGCGCAGCAGCTCATTCGTCGTAGCCACGCCCTTGCGCTCGATGTCGGCACGGGTAATCACCTCGACGGGCAGCGGCCCTTCGGCGGAAATCCGCTTGATGTTGGAACCGGTCACGGTGACGCGTTCCAGGGTTTCTTGCGCCGTGGCAGATGCCGTCACGGCCAAGCCAAGGCAGACCAGCGCCGCAGCGCTGATTGTGTTGAGTTTGAACATCCAATCGCTCCAAAAAAGGCGCCACACCGGCTCTTTTGGATACCGGCGCCACCAACAAATGGCCGCCGGTCATGTCACCAGGGCCTCGAAAAGAGGCGCAAGTTTTCAGGTTCAAACTCTTTCAATGCCGCGGGTTCCCCCTAATTGATTACACCCAACTGCTAATTGATGAAAAAAACGCTATCACGGCAAGGGTTAATACCAGTCTATCTATGAGTTTTGGCACCCCCTAGTTGCCTTACCACCACAGTAAAGGGCGACATTCGAACAAATTCAAGCTATCCGGCGCCTGTTTTCATCAAAGAGCCAGCAGAGAACCACCGACGCCGGCCTAAATCCCCTGCTAAACGCGGAAAAAAGGCGCCGAGGGCGCCTTGGTATAGCAAGCTGGGTTGCGTGAATGAGCAGGCAAAGGCCTGGCTCGGGTCAATTCCCCCCTTGCTTTACCCTCAACCTCCACCCATGCAGCAGCGGCTCCGTGTACCCGCTCGGCTGCTCCTTGCCCTTGAACACCAGCTCCAGCGCCGCCTGGAAGGCTGCGCCCTGCGGGTTTTGGGCCAGGCTCTTGTAGAGCGGGTCGCCGGCGTTCTGGCCGTCGACCACCGCGGCCATGCGGGCGAAGGTCTCGCGCACCTGAGCCTCGGTCACGACGCCATGTTGCAGCCAGTTGGCGATGTGCTGGCTGGAGATGCGCAGGGTGGCGCGATCCTCCATCAGGCCGATGCCGTTGATGTCCGGCACCTTGGAGCAGCCGACGCCCTGGTCGATCCAGCGCACGACATAGCCGAGGATGCCCTGCACGTTGTTGTCCAGCTCCTGCTGGCGCTCCTGCGCGCTCCAGGCCGGGGCGGCCACCACCGGGACGGTCAGCAGCTTCTCCAGGATGGCGGCGCGCTCGGCGTCCGCGTCGATCTTTTCCAGCTCCTGCTGCACCGCGGCCACATGGACCTGGTGGTAGTGCAGCGCATGCAAGGTCGCCGCGGTCGGCGACGGCACCCAGGCGGTGTTGGCCCCGGCCTTGGGGTGGCCTATCTTCTGCTCCAGCATCGCGGCCATCAGGTCCGGCATCGCCCACATGCCCTTGCCGATCTGGGCGCGGCCGCGCAGGCCGCAGGACAGGCCGACCAGTACATTGCTGCGCTCATAGGCCTGGATCCAGGCGCTGGACTTCATGTCGCCCTTGCGCAGCATGGCCCCGGCCAGCATCGCGGCGTGCATCTCGTCACCGGTGCGGTCCAGGAAGCCGGTGTTGATGAAGGCCACACGGCTGGCCGCGGCGGCGATGCATGCCTTCAGGTTGACGCTGGTACGGCGCTCCTCGTCCATGATGCCCAGCTTGACCGTGCTGTCCGGCAGGCCCAGCAGCTGCTCCACGCGGCCGAACAGCTCGGCCGCGAAGCCCACCTCGGCCGGGCCATGCATCTTCGGCTTGACGATGTAGATCGAGCCGGTGCGCGAATTGCCGCGCCTCTTGAGGTCATGCAGCGCGATCGTCGTCGTGATAACGGCATCCATAATGCCTTCGGGAATCTCGCGGCCGCCCTCCAGCAGGATGGCCGGATTCGTCATCAGGTGGCCGACATTGCGCACGAACATCAGCGAGCGGCCGTGCAGGCTCAGCGTGCCGCCACCGGCGGGCCGCGTGTAGACGCGGTCGGCATTCAGGCGCCGCGTGAAGGTCTTGCCGCCCTTGGCGACCTCCTCGGTCAGGGTGCCCTGCTGGATGCCGAGCCAGTTGCTGTAGGCCAGCAGCTTGTCCTCGGCGTCGACCGCGGCGATGGAGTCCTCCAGATCCAGGATGGTGGAGAGCGCCGCCTCCAGCACCACATCGGCGATGCCGGCCGGGTCGCTCTTGCCGATGGCCGTGCCGCGGTCGATCTGGATGTCCAGATGCAGGCCGTTGTGCACCAGCAGCACCGAGCTCGGCGCCGCCGCCCCGCCCTGGTAGCCGACCAACTGGGCCGGATCGGCCAGCCCGGTGCTGGCGCCGCCGGCCAGGCCCACGACCAGACGCCCGCCCTCGACCCGATAGGCGCTCGCATCCTTGTGCGAGGCGCCGCCGGCCAGGGGTGCTGCCTGGTCCAGCACCCGGCGCGCAAAGGCGATCACCTGAGCGCCGCGCACCGGGTTGTAGCCGGCACCGCCGCGCTCGGCGCCATCGGTCTCGGGAATCGCGTCGGTGCCGTAGAGCGCGTCATACAGCGAGCCCCAGCGCGCGTTCGCCGCGTTCAGCGCGTAGCGCGCGTTCAGGATCGGCACCACCAGCTGCGGGCCGGCCTGCAGCGCCAGCTCGGCGTCCACATTCGCGGTCGTGGCCCGCACGGCGCCGGGCACCGGCACCAGATAGCCGATCTGTTCCAGGAAGGCGCGGTAGGCCGGCATGTCCGTGATCGGCCCGGGGTGGGCGCGGTGCCAGGCATCCAGCTCGGTCTGCAGCCGGTCGCGCTCGGCCAGCAGCGCGGCGTTCTTCGGCGCCAGCTCATGGGCGATCGCGTCGAAGCCGGCCCAGAAGGCCGCGCTGGCGATGCCGGTGCCGGGCAGGACCCGCTCCTCGATGAAGCGGTACAGGGGCGTGTCGACCTGCAGGCGATGGCAGGCGGTGCGTGCGGACATGGCGGACTCCTGGTGGATGAATAGATAGTGAAATGGGAAGACAGCAGCTCTGCTCGCAATTTATGCCAGCGACGCCTATCGATTCATCGAGTCAAAAGCATGTAATCCATGAGATTTTCGTAAAAATCACCCGATGAGAGCGCACAATCCGGCGCCATGGATCGCCTGAAACAGATCGAATCCTTTGCGCTGGTGGCTACCAAGGGCAGCCTGACCGCCGCGGCCCAGACCGAGGGCGTGGCCCCGGCGGTGATGGGCCGGCGCATCGACGCGCTGGAGGAGCGCCTGGGTGTCAAGCTGCTGGTGCGCACGACGCGGCGCATCACCCTGACCCATGAGGGCAGCGCCTTCCTGGAGGATTGCCAGCGCCTGCTGGTCGAGTTCGCCGATGCCGAGGCCAGCGTCAGCGCCGGCGGGCTGAAAGCCAGCGGCCATCTGCGCATCACCGCGCCGGCCGGCTTCGGGCGCCGCCATGTGGCGCCGCTGCTGCCCGAATTCCTGGCCAGGCATCAGGACCTGAGCGTCTCGCTGAACCTTAGCGACCGGGTGGTGGACATCGTCAACGAGGGCTTCGACTGCGCGGTGCGGGTCGGCGACCTGGTCGACTCCAGCCTGGTCAGCATGCGCCTGGCCGACAACCGGCGCCTGTGCGTCGGCGCGCCCGCCTACCTGAAGCGGGCCGGCACGCCCAAGCACCCGTCCGAGCTGGCGCGGCACCAGACCCTGGGCCTGTCCTCCGAGGCCAGCCAGACGCGCGGCTGGGCCTTCCTGGTCGATGGCGAGGTGCTGCACTGGCGCCCCGGTGGGCGGCTGGATTGCAGCGACGGCCAGGTGCTGCACGACTGGTGCCTGGCCGGCCTGGGCCTGGCCTGGCGCAGCCTGTGGGAGGTCGAGGGCGATATCGCGGCCGGCCGGCTGCAATCGGTGCTGGACGAGTTCGCCGCCCCCCCCAACGGCATCTACGCGGTCGTGACGCAGCGCAAGCATCTGCCGCTGCGCGTGCGGCTGTGGATCGATTTCCTGAAGCAGCACTACAGCAACCCCAGCTACTGGGCCCAGCCTTCCCGCCACCCATCCGCCTCCTCATCATCATGACGCTCGAAGCCCTGCTCGCCGGTCTCCACATCCTCGCCATCCTCAGCCTGGTGGTGTTCCTCAGCAGCCAGGCGGCGCTGTGCCGCGTCGAATGGCTGAACGCCGCCGTGGTGCGGCGCCTGGCGCGGCTGGACGCGATCTACGGCGCCACCGCGGTGGCCGTGCTGCTGAGCGGCCTGGCGCGCGCCTACTGGGGCATCAAGGGCGGCAGCTGGTACTGGAGCCAGCCGCTGCTGCATGCCAAGCTGGGCCTGTTCGTCGTGATCGGCCTGCTGTCGATCCAGCCCACCCTGCGCTTTCGTCGCTGGGTCAAGGCGCTGGACGCCAGCGGCGCCCTGCCGACCGAGGCCGAGGTGAAGAGCACGCGCGCCCGCATCATGCTGCAGGCCCATCTGCTGCTGCTGATCCCGATCGCCGCGGTGATGCTGGCGCGCGGCGTGCTGACGCGCTGAAATGACGACAGCCCCTCGTGAGGGGCTGTCGCTTTATCGGGCCTGATGGAATCAGGCTTTCTTGCTCAGGCATTCCTTCATGAAGGCCTTGCGCTCGTCGCCGGTCTTACCCTTGGCATCGGCGTTGCAGGTCTTCATCTTCTCCTGCTGCGGCGTGCCGGTCGCGGCGGTGGCGGCAGCGGGCTTGGCCGAGAGGCATTCCTTCATGAAGGCCTTGCGCTCGTCGCCCTTCTTCTCGCCCGCATCCTTGTTGCAGGTCGTCATCTTGCCTTGCTGCTTGGTCGGGGCCTTGTCCTCGGCCTGAGCGCCGAAGGCGGCGAATGCGAGGGCCAGCAGGCCGATGAGATGTTGTCGCTTCATGCTGAGGTCTCCTTCCCTGTCATCGAGGGCATGTGAGTGGCGGGGTGCCGCGTTGATTCCAACACAGCAACGCAGCCCGCTCAAGCTCGGTTTACAGCGGCGGCGCTACAGAATGCGGCGCGGATGCGCCAACGCCTCATGCGCCGCATGCAGGCGCCGCACCAGCACCTGGATGAAGGCGCGATCGAAGCGGTGCTGGCACTCGGGGCTCAGCGCCCCGAGCGACTCGGGCGTGAAGGAGATCGTCGTGCAGACCTCGCTGACCTTGATGTCGGTGCTGTGACGGCGCAGGTCCGGGTTCGGCGCCAGATAGGCCATCTCGCCGACCGAGGTGCCCTTGCCCAGGGTCGCCACCAGGGTACCGTCGCGGAACACCTCGACCTCGCCCTGCGCGATGATGTGGAAGCTGTTGCCCTCCTGGCCCTTCTTGTAGAGCGCATGCTCCAGCGGGTAGCGGCGCCAGCGCGCGCGGTGCACCACCTCCCACAGCTCCACGTCGCCGAAGTCCGCGAAGAACTCCAGCTCGCGTAAAAGATTGAAACGCTCCGAGTCCTTGACCTCGTAGAGCCGCGCCAGCGGCACCAGCTGGCGCGACACCAGCTCGGAGAGCGCGCGGCCGAATTCCTCCCAGTCCGCATAGCGCTCGCCCGGATGCTTGGCCAGCGCCCGCAGGATCACCGCGTCCAGCTCCGGCGTCACGCCGCCGCGCTGCCCCACCAGCGAGGCCGGCGCCTGGTGGTAGATCTGGTGCATCAGCGCCATCTGGGTCGGCGCGTCGAACGGCGGCCGCCCGGCCACCAGGTTGTAGAGCACCGCGCCGAGCGAGTAGATGTCGGCGCGCGCATCGACGTCGCCGCCCTCGATCTGCTCCGGCGGCATATAGGCCAGCGAGCCGACCCGGTGCACCTGGGTCGCATCGGAGCGCAGGTTCAGCGCGCTGCCGAAATCGCTGACCTTCACATCGGTCACCTGCCCCTGCCCGTCCAGCACCGCCAGCAGATTGGCCGGCTTGACGTCGCGGTGGATCAAGCCCTGGCGGAACACATAGGACAGGGCCATTGCGCACTTGAAGCCCAGCTCGACGATCTGGTCCAGCGGCAGCAGCCGGTCGCTGCGGCAGAAGCTCTTCAGGGTCACGCCCGGCACATATTCCATCACCAGATAGGGCGCGTCCGGGTCGGGCACCGCATCCAGGATCTGCACCACATTCGGATGAGACAGCCGCCCCGCCAGCGCCGCCTCGGCCGCGAAGAAGCGATTGCCGATCTGGCCCTCGGGCCCGCTGCGGCTGCTCAGCGCCCAGGCGCGCACGCGCTTGATCGCGACCTCGATGCCCTGGAAATCATCCTGGCCCAGGAACACATCGCTGGTCGCACCCTCGCCCAGCCGGCGCAGCACCCGGTACTTGCCGACATAGGCGGGCAGATCGGCCACCCCGGGAGGGATCGTGGTCGGCGTGCTGGAGTCCATGGACATCGGGCCATCATATAAGGCCCCCGTAGAATTGCAGCCATGATTCAAGCCAAGCAGGATTTGCTCGCCGCCCTGGGCGAGGCCATCCAAGAACTGAGCCCCGGCGCCGAGCTGGCGCCCGCCTTCGAGTCGCCCAAGCAGGCCAGCCATGGCGATTACGCCATCACCGCCGCGATGCAGCTGGCGCGCCCGCTGAAGAAGAACCCGCGCGAGCTGGCGCAAGCCCTGATCGAGGCGCTGCAGCGCCGTCCCGCCTTCCAGACCTGGGTCGAGGCCCTGGAGATCGCCGGCCCCGGCTTCATCAATCTACGCCTGAAGCCCGCCGCCAAGCAGGCCGTCGTGGCCGAGGTGCTGCGCGCCGAGGCCGCCTTCGGCAACCAGCCGGCCAACGATCGCCATGTGATGGTCGAGTTCGTCTCGGCCAACCCGACCGGCCCGCTGCATGTCGGCCATGCCCGCCAGGCCGCGCTGGGCGACGCGATCTGCAGCCTGTTCCGCAGCCAGGGCTCGCAGGTCACGCGCGAGTTCTATTACAACGACGCCGGCGTGCAGATCGCCACCCTGGCGCACAGCACCCAGCTGCGCATCAAGGGCTTCAAGCCCGGTGACGCCTGCTGGCCCACCGATCCGGAAAATCCCGAGAGCAAGAAGTTCTACAACGGCGACTACATCCAGGACATCGCCGACGCCTTCCTGCGCCGCGAAACCGTCAAGGCCGATGACCGCGAGTTCAGCGCCAGCGGCGACGCCGAGGACCTGGACGGCATCCGCCAGTTCGCCGTCGCCTACCTGCGCCACGAGCAGGATCTGGACCTGCAGGCCTTCGGCCTGAAGTTCGACAACTACTTCCTCGAGAGCAGCGTCTACGCCGGCGGCCAGCTGGAAAAGGCGGTCGAACGCATCGTCGCCAGCGGCAAGACCTACGAGGACGGCGGCGCGCTCTGGTTCCGTTCGACCGACTACGGCGACGACAAGGACCGCGTGATGCGCAAGTCCGACGGCGGCTACACCTACTTCGTGCCGGACGTGGCCTATCACGTCAACAAGTTCGAGCGCGGCTACACCAAGTGCATCAACATCCAGGGCACCGACCACCACGGCACGATCGCGCGCGTGCGCGGCGGCCTGCAGGCCCAGAACGTCGGCATCCCGCAAGGCTTCCCCGACTACGTGCTGCACAAGATGGTCACGGTGATGAAGGGCGGCGAGGAGGTCAAGATCTCCAAGCGCGCCGGCTCTTACGTCACCCTGCGCGACCTGATCGACTGGACCAGCCGCGATGCGGTGCGTTTCTTCCTGATCAGCCGCAAGGCCGACACCGAGTTCACCTTCGACATCGACCTGGCCCTGAAGCAGAACGACGAGAACCCGGTGTTCTATGTGCAGTACGCGCATGCGCGCATCTGCTCGATCATCCGCAACTGGGGCGCCGACGAGGCCACCCTGGCCGACGCCGACCTGGGCCTGCTGAACGCGCCCACCGAGGCCGCGCTGATGCTCAAGCTGGCCGACTACCCGCGCGTGCTGACCGGCGCGGCCGAGGGCCTGGCGCCGCATGACGTGGCCTTCTACCTGCGCGACCTGGCCGGCGCCTTCCACAGCTACTATGCGGCGGAACGCGTGCTGGACCAGACGCCCGAGCTGACCCGCGCCCGCATCGCGCTGCTGGCGGCCACCCGCCAGGTGCTGCGCAATGCGTTGGCCCTGCTGGGCGTCAGCGCGCCGGAAGCGATGTCGCGCGACATCGCCGTTGAAGACAAGACTCATTGATTGCTTGAGGAGCGTGCATGTCTAAGGCCCAGGCCAGCCAACGCGGCGGCTTTGTCCTCGGTTTGATCATCGGCCTGCTGCTGGGCCTGGGCGTCGCCCTCGGCGTGGCGCTGTACATCACCAAGGTGCCCATCCCCTTCGTCAACAAGGTGCCGCAGCGCACCGCCGAGCAGGACGCCGAGGAAGCGGCGCGCAACCGCAACTGGGATCCCAATGCGGCCCTGGGCGGCAGTCGCCCCAGCGCCAAGGCCGCCAGCGGCGTGGTCGGCGGCACCGCGCCGGCGCCCGAGCCGCAGCAGCCGGCCGCCCCCGCCGTCACGCCCGCCGCGCCGACCGCCGCCAAGCCCGCGGCCTCGGCCCCGGTGGCGACGGCCGCCGCGTCCAAGCCCGCCGGCACCACCGCGCCGGCAGGTGCCGACCCCTACGTCTACTTCGTGCAGGTCGGCGCCTACACCCGCACCGAGGACGCCGAGGCGCAGCGCGCCAAGCTGGCGATGCAGGGCTTCGGCGCCAAGATCTTCGAGCGCGAGCAGTCCGGCCGCACCGTCTTCCGCGTCCGCATGGGCCCGCTGGACGGCCGCGACGAGGCCGAGGCGCTGCAGCGCAAGGTCGAGGCCGCCGGCATGGAGGCCAATCTCGTCCGCGTGCAACGTTGAGCGCTAGCGCTTAGGATGCGGTCGGTTTTCCATCACCCCTTCGCAAGGATTTCAGGATGAAGCGTCGTGACTTTTCCACCCTGGCCGCCGGTGTTGTCGGCGGCCTGAGCCTGCCGGGCCTGAGCCTGGCCCAGGGTGGCCCGCAGGAAGGCCGCCATTACCAGCGCCTGTCCCAGGCCCTGCCGGCCACGCCCGGCAAGATCGAGGTGGTGGAGTTCTTCTGGTACGGCTGCCCGCATTGCTACGCCTTCGAGCCGCTGATTTCCGACTGGGCCGCCAAGCTGCCGGCCGACGTCAGCTTCCGCCCGGTGCATGTGGCCTTCCGCGCCAACGTCAAGCTGCACCAGCGCCTGTTCTACGCGCTGGAAGCGCTGGGCAAGGAAAAGGAAGTGCGCGCCCGCGTCTTCAGCGCGATGCACCGCGAGAACAAGGGGCTGGACTCGCTGAAGGCGATGACCGAGTTCCTGGCGCCGCTGGGCATCGAGCCGGCCAAGTTCGAGCAGGCCTACAACTCCTTCGGCGTGCAGACCAAATGCCTGCAGGCCGAGAAGCTCAGCGAGGCCTACCGCATCGACGGCGTGCCGGCAATCGGCGTCGGCGGCCGTTTCCTGACCTCGCCCGCGATGGCCACCGGCGGCCAGCGCATGAGCGAGCTGGAGTCGGGCCAGCGCGCACTGCAGACCACCGACTTCCTGCTCCAGCAGCTGCGCGGCGGCAAGGCTTAAGCATTCGGGGGACATCCCGTCCCCCGCCAGGGCTAGAATGGTCTGCAAGATTTGTGCCCTTATGACCCGCAAGCCCACCACGCCCCTCCTCCGCCGCCTCGGCCTGCTGCCGCTGACACTGCTCCTGTGCACCGGTGCGGCGCTGGCCGAGCGGGCCGACCGCAACAAGCCGATTCACATCACCTACGACCGTGGCGATGTGGATCTGGTCAAGCAGCGCACCGGCTTCAGCGGCAATGTCGTGATGAGCAAGGGCAGCATGGTGCTGCAGGCCGAGCATCTGGATCTGCGCGAGACCGCGGACGGCTACCAGCAGGCCTATGCCAGCGGCGCCTCCGGCAAGCCGGTCAGCTTCCGCCAGGCGCGCGACGTGCCCGGCGAATCGATCGAGGGCCGCGCCGACCAGGTCGAATACGACACCCGTTCCGACACCATGCGCTTCGTCGGCAACGCGGTGGTGCGCCGCCTGCGCGGCAGCGTCGTCGCCGATGAGGTGATCGGCGCGGTGATCAATTTCGACAACCGCTCCGAGGTCTTCAGCGTCGAGGGTGGTCAGGCCTCGCCACATCCGACCGGCCGCGGCCGCCTGGTGATGATGCCGCGCGCCGCCTCCGCCCCGGACGGCGCCGCGCCGGCCGCAGCACCGCCCTCGGCCGCGCCGCTGCAGCCCAGCCTCACCCTGACCCCGCGCCAGCCCTCATGAGCGCGGCCGTCAGCGCGCCGGCCGCCCCGGTCAGCCGTCTGGAGGCCGAGGGCCTGCAGAAGACCTATGGCGTGCGCAAGGTGGTCAAGAACGTGCACCTGGACGTGCACAGCGGCGAGGTGGTCGGCCTGCTGGGCCCCAACGGCGCCGGCAAGACCACCAGCTTCTACATGATCGTCGGCCTGGTGCGCGCCGATGCCGGCGAGATCCGCATCGACGGCCGACCGGTGCAGCGCCTGCCGATTCATCTGCGCTCGCGCCTGGGCCTGTCCTACCTGCCGCAGGAGGCCTCGATCTTCCGCAAGCTCACCGTCGAGGAGAACATCCGCGCGGTGCTGGAGCTGCAGCAGGACGCCGAGGGCCGCGCCTGGCCCAAGGCGCGCATCGACAAGGCGCTGGACAACCTGCTGCACGAGCTCTCGATCGAGAAGCTGCGCGACAGCCCGGCCCCGGCCCTGTCCGGCGGCGAGCGCCGGCGCGTCGAGATCGCGCGCGCGCTGGCCACCCAACCGCGCTTCATCCTGCTGGACGAACCCTTCGCCGGCGTCGACCCGATCGCGGTGCTGGAGATCCAGCGCATCATTCGCTTCCTGAAGCAGCGCGGCATCGGCGTGCTGATCACCGACCACAACGTGCGCGAGACCCTGGGCATCTGCGACCGTGCCTACATCATCAGCGAGGGCACGGTGCTGGCCGAGGGCACGCCGCACGAGATCGTCGAGAACGCGGACGTGCGCAAGGTCTATCTGGGCGAACATTTCCGGATGTAGAGGCAGCGGCCCGCATGAAGCCCTCCCTGCAGGTCCGCCTCAGCCAGCATCTGGCCCTGACGCCCCAGCTGCAGCAGTCGATCCGGCTGCTGCAGCTCTCGACCCTGGAGCTGAACCAGGAGGTCGAGCAGATGCTGGCGCAGAACCCGCTGCTGGAGACCGATGAGGAGTTCGCCGACCAGCCCGCGCCCGAAATGCCCGAGCCGCGCAGCAGCGCCAGCAACGACGAGCCGAGCGGCCAGGCCGCGGATGCCGAGGCCCCGAGCGAGGAGATGCGCGCCGAGGACTTCGGCACCACCGAGCGCGAGGACTGGGAGAATGGCACCGAGCGCGATGACTTCGACGGCATTCGCGAGCTGCCCGGCAGCGGCGCGAGCGGCAATGGCGACGAGGATGGCGAGCGCCCCGAGCAGGAGGCGCCGTCGATCAGCCTGCAGGAGCATCTGAACCAGCAGCTGGCCGGCATGCTGCTGGGCCCCGAGGACCGCGCCGCGCTGCATGTGCTGATCGAGTCGCTCAACGAGGACGGCTATCTGGAGGACAGCCTCGAGGAGCTGGCCGAGGCGCTGCTCGGCGGGGAGGCCGATGCCGAGACCCGCGAGGAACTGCTGGACCGGCTGCGCTGCGCGCTGAAATGGCTGCAGAGCCTGGAGCCCGCCGGCGTCGGCGCGCGCGACCTGCCCGAATGCCTGCTGCTGCAGCTGCGCGCCCAGCCGCGCTGCCAGGCCCAGGCGGTGGCGATCCTGATCTGCAAGCAATACCTGGAGCTGCTGGCCAAGCGCGATGCGAAGCGCCTGATGTCGCTGACCGGCGCCGACGAAGCCCTGCTGCGCGAGGCCCAGGCCCTGATCACCGCGCTGGAGCCCAAGCCCGGCCGGCCCTTCTCGCGCAACCAGGCGCAGGCCGTCGTGCCCGACGTGATCGTGCAGAAGGTCGGGCGCGAGTTCCGCGTGCTGCTCAATCCCGATGTGGCGCCCAAGCTGCGCATCAACGAGCTCTATGCCCAAGCCCTGCGCGCCACGCGCGGCGGCGTCAGCAACACCGCGCTGGGCGCCCAGCTGCAGGAGGCGCGCTGGTTCATCAAGAACATCCAGCAGCGCTTCGACACCATCCTGCGCGTCTCGCGGGCCATCGTCGAGCGCCAGAAGGGCTTCTTCACCCATGGCGAGCTGGCGATGAAGCCGCTGGTGCTCCGAGAAATAGCCGACGAGCTGGGCCTGCACGAATCGACCATCTCGCGCGTCACCAACGCCAAGTACATGGCGACCCGCTTCGGCACCTTCGAGCTGAAGTACTTCTTCGGCTCCGGCCTCTCGACCGAGGCCGGCGGCAACGCCTCCAGCACCGCGGTACGCGCGCTGATCAAGCAGTTCGTCGCCGCCGAGGACCCGGCCAAGCCGCTCTCGGACAGCGCGCTGTCGAACATGCTGGAGGAGCAGGGCATCCAGGTCGCGCGCCGCACCGTCGCCAAGTACCGCGAGGCGCTGAAGATCGCGCCGGCGAACCTGCGCAAATCGCTCTAACCGCGGGCAGGGGACAATAGCGCTTTCTTCCGTCGCTTCCGTCCCCATCATGGCCCGCCCCGAAACTCTCTATCTTTTCGTCTCCTGCCCCGCCGGCGTCGAGTCCTGGCTGGCGGACGAGATCAAGGCCATCGTGCCGAAGGCCGGCGTCGAGGCGCTGCGCGGCGGGGTCTCGGTGCACAGCGATGCCGAGGGCGTGATGCGTATCAACCTCGAAAGCCGGCTGGCGCAGCGCGTGCTGGTCGAGCTGATCGAGGGCGGCTACCGCCATGAGGACGATCTCTACGCGCTGGCGCGCCGGGTCGACTGGGAGCGCTGGATCACGCCCCAGCACACGATCAAGATCGACACCACCGCCCAGCGCTCGCCGCTGAAGAGCCTCAACTTCGCCACCCTGCGCATCAAGGACGCGATCTGCGACCAGCTACGCGAGTCGCAGGGCGAGCGCCCCAGCGTCGATACCCGCGCGCCAGACCTGCCGGTGGTGCTGCACCTGGGCGCGGAGCGCGCCGCGCTCTATGTCGACACCTCGGGCGAGCCGCTGTTCAAGCGCGGCTGGCGCGAGGACAAGGGCGATGCGCCGCTGAAGGAGACCCTGGCCGCCGCGATGCTGGCCGCGGCCGGCTGGAAGGGCACGCCCGAGAGCGGTGGCGCGCTGCACGATCCCTGCTGCGGCTCCGGCACGATCGCGGTCGAGGCCGCGCAGATCGCCTGCGGCATGGCCGCCGGCCTGCACCGCCGTTTCGCCTTCGAGCGCCAGTTGCCATTCGCGCCGCTGCGCCAGCGTTGGCTGGAGCTGAAGCAGGAGGCCAAGGCACGCGAGCATGCTCCGGCGGTGCCGATCTACTGCAGCGACGTGGCCTTCCGCATGGTCGACTTCGCGCGCCGCAACGCCGAGCGCGCCGGCGTCGCGCAATACATCCAGTTCAACGGCGGCGACGCGCTGGAGCGCCCGGCGCCCAGGCTGCCCGAGGACATGCCCGGCACCATCATGATGAACCCGCCCTACGGCGAGCGCATCGAGGTGCGCGGCAAGGCCGCCGCCGTGCGCGATGCCGGCGGCTCAGAGGCGCGCGATGGCGGCGACGACTTCTTCCCGCGCCTGTCCGCGCATTGGAAGCGCGCCTACACGCAGCATGCGGCCGGCTGGACCGCCTGGCTGCTGTGCCCCGACATGAAGCTGCCCAGCAAGATGCGACTGAAGGAGTCGCGCCGCGTGCCGATGTGGAACGGCCCGATCGAATGCCGCATGTTCCGCTTCGACCTGGTGGCCGGCTCGGCGCGCAAGGACAAGCCGGCGGCGGAAGAGGCCTGAACGGCTCGCTAGTTACCGGGTCCCAAGCTGGGACCTCAGGACTTCTTGGCTCGCACCTTCTCCGTCACGACCTGCTGGGTAGCGGCATCCTCGATCCAGACCGAGGAGCCGTCCTTCTTCAGCTCGCCCTTGACCACATAGCGGGCATCGGCCACCGGCGTGAATTCGACGACCCCTTCCACCTCGAAGAAGGTGCCGGCGGCACGGCTGGCCAGCTCGTGAATCGGGGCCGCCGTCTGGTGAGTGCCGATCAGTTTGAGCTTCAATGGCACGGTCGGAACCTTGCGCGTGACGAACTGGGCGCTCAGTGCAAAGCCTCGTCCATGGCTCGCCTTGCGCGATTCGATGATGGCGCTGTTGATCGCGCGGCCATCGATCTCCTGCACCGCAAAAAACTGAGCCTTGCTCCCGTCTTCGGCAAAACCGCTGTCGGCAACCGTAGCGGTAGGCCCCTTGTAGTCGTCTGGTACCGAGGGCTGGAGCGTCGCGCAGCCCGTGAGGGCCGCTAGAGCGAGGATCGACAGAAGGCGTTGCATGGGTTGGGCTCCCTGTTGGATGTTGTGGAGCCGGGACTGTAGCGTTTACATCTCACGCCACCAACGCCACAGTGCTCGCAAGCCGAAGTCTTTCGCCTCCGGTCCTGTCACAGCGATCCCCTCGTCGCTAGCGACGCCATGCCGCGCCAGCAGCTCGCGCAGCTCCGACCGGCCGCTGCGCTGCGCCGCCTGGACGGGGGTCAGGGCGTCGAACTCCGACAGCAGGCGCGGATCGGCCCCGCCCTCGAGCAGGGCCTGGCTGGTCTCCAGCCGTCCGGCCAGCAGGGCGCCGACCAGCGCGCTGCACTGGAACTCGGGATGCTGGAAGTTCGGGTCGACGCCCTTGCCGAGGTAATAGCGCAGCAGCTCGACATCACCGTCGACCGCCGCGCCATACATCTCCTTCCAGTCGCCGCCCGACATGGTTCAGGCCTCCGACAGCGCCAGCCAGCCCAGCACCGCCAGCGGCGCCGTATCGGCACGCAGGATGCGCGGTCCCAGTTGCAGCGCGACGAAGCCGCGCGCGCGTGCGGCATCCTCCTCGGCCGGGCTCAGGCCGCCCTCGGGACCGCTGAGCACCAGGGTCTCGCCGGCGGCCGCCTGCGCGGCCAGCGGCTGCGCCGCGGTCGGGCTCAGCAGCCAGCGGCGCTGCTGCATGCCAACCGGGGCCAGGTCTTGCAGCCAGGCGGCCAGCGGGCGCACCGGCGCGATCTCGGGCACGCGGCCGCGGCCGCATTGCTCGCAGGCCGCGATCGCGACGCCGCGCCAATGCGCCACCTTCTTCTCGGCCCGCTCGCCGGCCAGGCGCAGCACCGAGCGCTCGCTCATCAGCGGCTGGATGCGGGCCACGCCCAGCTCGGTGGCCTTCTCGACCAGGCCGTCCATGCGGTCGTTGGCCGGCATCACGAGCGCCAGGGTGACGGCCTGGGCCAGCTCGCGCGCCACCGGCCGGCGCTCCAGCAGGTTTACCCGCACGGCGCTGCGCCCCATCGCGGTGACCTCGGCCGCCCAGTCATCGCCCGCGCCGTCGAACAGCAGCACTGGGCTGCCGGGCTGCAGGCGCAGCACCTGCACATGGCGGGCCGCGACGGGCGGCAACTCGATCTCGCCGGCCGCGACGAGCGGCTGGTCGACAAAAAAACGCGGCGGGGCCATGGCTCTTGCTTTCTCTCTTCTCGGTCTCGAATGCTTCTCGGGGCGTAATGCTGACACAGACTGGCAGCAGGGCCCGCCAACAATGCGGATCCCACGCCAACGGAGCCTTCCGATGCCCATCCAGACCTACCCCGGCAGCTGCCACTGCGGCCAAGTCCGCTTCGAGGCCGACCTCGACCTGAGCCAGCCCAGCGGCCGCTGCAACTGCTCGATCTGCGGCAAGACCCGCGGCTGGAACCAGCTGGTGCGGCCCGCGCAACTGCGCGTGCTGGCCGGCGAGGCCGAGCTGAGCGACTACCAGTTCGGCTCCCGCAGCGGCCACCACCTGTTTTGCCGCCATTGCGGCGTGCGGCCCTTCCTGCGCGGCCATCTGGACATCCTGGGCGGCGACTATGTCAGCGTCAATCTCGCCTGCCTGGACGATGTGGCGCCCGAGGTGCTGGCGGCGATCCCGGTCGCCTATGCCGATGGCCGCAACAACTGCTGGCACCAGCCGCCGGCGGTCACCAGCTATCTGTGACGAGCATCGCGGCCCGTCAGCCGCGCGGCTGCAGGCCCAGCGCCTGGCGCAGCGCGGCCGCGGCCTCGGCGCCCTTGCTCTGCTGCACCCGCTCGACCAGGGTCAGGGCCAGCTTCTGCAGCGCCGCCAGGTCGGGGCATTGCTCGACCTCCAGCGCGAATTTGTAGCCCTTCACCAGGCCCAGCTGCTTCGGGCCCTGGCCGCTCAGATAGGCATAGAGCTGCTCGTAGCCGAGTCGCGGCGGGTTGCCGAAATCATCGGCCAGCGCCGGCAGCGGCGCGGCGACCGGGGCCGCCGCGCCCGCCATGGCAATCAGGCCATGCTCGAGCAGGAAGGCCAGGTCGGGCTCGCCGACGCCCTGCACCAGGCTCAGCCATTGGCGCGCCGGCTTGCTGGCGTCCAGCACCAGCAGCAGGTTGCGCGCACTGCGCGAGAGCGGCAGCGCGCGCGCCTTGATCTCGCCTCGGCCCGCCTCGGTCTTGCTATAACTGTGATCCAGCATGCCCGCCTCTCCTCCGCATCTCTTGTGCCGCGAATCTAGGGCCTGTCATCCAATAGGGCAACCCTGCGCCGGGACTGCAAGGCATGCAGCGCTAGACGCGGGCCGCAGGTCGGGGCCATCCCCGACCCAGGACCGCAACGACGCGATGCGTGTCTTGCAGCCCCGGCCCTTCGGGTAGCCCCACCCAGCGGGCGCACTCGTCGTTGCAAATGCTCACCGGGGCCCAACCCCGGTTCCGCTTTGCGCCTAGATTGCGCCCGCCGGGTGAGGCTACGCAGGGCTGTCCTATTGGGTGGCAGGCCCTACGCGGCAGCGCGGCCGGATCACGCCGACTTTGTCATTTTTTGTCGCGCAGTTCACGCCGCAGGATCTTGCCGACCGGGGTCTTGGGCAGCTCGGCGCGGAACTCGATCACGCGCGGGCGCTTGTAGCCGGTCAGGTTGGCCTCGCAGAAGGCGCGCACATCGTCCTCGGTCAGGGCCGGGTTCTTCTTGACGATCACCACCTTGACCGCCTCGCCGGCCTTCGCGTCCGGCACGCCGACGGCCGCGGCCTCCAGCACGCCGTCCATCTGCGTGATCACGTCCTCGACCTCGTTCGGATAGACGTTGAAGCCGCTGACCAGGATCATGTCCTTCTTGCGGTCGACGATGCGGAAGTAGCCGCGCTCGTCCACCGTGCCGATGTCGCCGGTGCGGAAATAGCCGTCGGCCGTCATCACCTTGGCGGTCTCGTCGGGGCGCTGCCAGTAGCCGGCCATCACCTGCGGGCCGCGAATCGCGATCTCGCCGGTGCCGCCGCCGGTCACCTCCTGGCCCTCGTCGTCCAGCAGGCACAGCTCGGTGCTGGGCAGGGGCAGGCCGATCGAGCCGGTGTAGGTGGTGCTGTCGGTCGGGTTGCAGCTGGCCACCGGCGAGGTCTCCGAGAGGCCGTAGCCCTCGACGATCGGGCAGCCGGTCTTCTCCAGCCACAGCTTGGCCGTGGCCTGCTGCACCGCCATGCCGCCGCCGACCGAGATCACCAGGCCGCTCCAGTCCACCGTGTTGAACTGGGCATGGTTGGCCATCGCCAGGAACAGGGTGTTGACCGCCGGCAGGCTGTGAAAGCGATGGCCGGACAACTCCTTAAACACCGCCGGCAGGTCGCGCGGATTCGGGATCAGGATGTTGCAGCCGCCCACATGCATGGACAGCATCATGTTGGTCGTGAAGCCGAAGATGTGATACAGCGGCAGCGCGCAGACGCTCATCAGCTGCTCGTCCTTGGGCACCTTCTTCAATGCCGGCTGGTACCAGGCCTCGGCCTGCAGGGTGTTGGCCACCAGGTTGCGATGCAGCAGCACCGCGCCCTTGGAGACGCCGGTGGTGCCGCCGGTGTACTGCAGCACCGCGATATCGCCCGGGCCGACCTTGGGCGCCGTATAGGGCTGGCCGCGGCCCTTGGCCACCGCGTCGTTGAAGCGCACCGCGCCGGGCAGCTCGAAGGCCGGCACCAGCTTCTTCACCTTGCGCACCACGTAGTTGACGATCATGCCCTTGGGGAAGCCCAGCATCTCGCCCATCGAGGCCAGCACCACATGCTTGGTCGGCACGTTGTTGATGACCTGCTGCAGCGTGGCGGCGAAGTTCTCCAGGATCACGATCGCCTTGGCGCCGGAATCCTTCAGCTGGTGCTCCAGCTCGCGCGGGGTGTAGAGCGGGTTGACGTTGACCACCACCAGGCCGGCGCGCAGCACGGCGGCCACCGCCACCGGGTACTGCATCACATTGGGCATCATCAGCGCGACGCGGTCACCGCGCTCCAGGCCCAGGCCCTGGAAATAGGCGGCCAGGGCGCGCGAGGCCTCGTCGATCTGCGCGAAGCTGATGGAGCGGCCCAGCATCTTGTAGGCGGCCTGCTGCGGATATTTCTTGAACGCCCCTTCCATCAGGGCCACCAAGGACGGATACAGCTCCGCATTGATGTCCGCCGGCACGCCCGCCGGGTAGTTCTTCAGCCAGATCTTCTCCATCAAATCGTCTCCAATTGCGGCCCGGATTCTCCCCGATGCTGGAAAACACCAGCATCAGGGGATTCGATAGCGGTGCGTAGAGTGGGCTCTCGGGTGCGCAGGGCACCACGATGGAGCACCGGCGCCGCCGGGTCCGCTTGTTGTTTTTGCCGCGACGGGCCGCCTATTCGACCGCCTTCAGCATGTCCTCGACCACCTTCTTCGCGTCGCCGAACACCATCAGGGTCTTGTCCATGTAGAACAGTTCGTTGTCCAGGCCCGCATAACCGGCCGCCATCGAGCGCTTGTTGACGATGATGGTCTTGGCCTTGTAGGCCTCGAGGATGGGCATGCCGTAGATCGCGCTGCCCTTGGTATGCGCGGCCGGGTTCACCACGTCGTTGGCGCCCAGGATGATGGCCACATCGGCCTGGCCGAACTCGGCGTTGATGTCCTCCATCTCGAACACCTGGTCGTAGGGCACCTCGGCCTCGGCCAGCAGCACGTTCATATGGCCCGGCATGCGGCCGGCCACCGGATGGATCGCGTACTTCACCGTCACGCCCTTCTCGTGCAGGCGCTCGGCCAGCTCCTTCACCGCATGCTGGGCGCGCGCCACCGCCAGGCCGTAGCCCGGCACGATGATCACGCTCTCGGCATTGCCCATGATGAAGGCGGCATCGTCGGCGCTGCCGCTCTTGACGCTCCGTTGTGTCGCCGCCCCGGACGCCGCGGCCGCGGCGTCTCCTCCAAACCCGCCCAGGATCACGTTGAAGAAGGAGCGGTTCATCGCCTTGCACATGATGTAGCTCAGGATCGCGCCCGAGCTGCCCACCAGCGAGCCGGCGATGATCAGCATGCTGTTGTTCAGCGAGAAGCCGATGCCGGCCGCGGCCCAGCCCGAATAGCTGTTCAGCATCGACACCACCACCGGCATGTCCGCGCCGCCGATCGGGATGATCAGCAGCACACCCAGGGCGAAGCCCAGCGCCAGGATCAGCGCGAAGTCGATCCAGCTTTGCGAATGCCAGAAACCGAAGCAGAAGAACAGCGCCGCCAGGCCCAGCGCCAGGTTCAGCTTGTGCTGGCCGGGGAAGACCACCGGCGCGCCCTGGAACAGGCGGAACTTGTACTTGCCGCTGAGCTTGCCGAAGGCGATCACCGAGCCGCTGAAGGTGACCGCGCCGATGAAGGCGCCCAGGGCCAGCTCGATGCGGTTGCCGCCGGGGATGGGCCCGCCCTTGTCGGTGATGCCGAAGGCCCAGGGCTCCAGCACCGCGGCCGCCGCGATGAAGACCGCGGCCAGGCCGATCATGCTGTGCATGAAGGCCACCAGCTCGGGCATCTTGGTCATCTCGACCTTGTTGGCCATGTAGGCGCCGATGCCGCCACCGACCACCAGGCCGGCCAGCACATAGGCCAGGCCCGGCCCCGACCCGCCGGCCAGCTTGACGATCAGCGCCGCGGTGGTCAGCACCGCGATCGTCATGCCGACCATGCCGAAGATATTGCCGCGGATCGAGGTGGTCGGATGCGACAGGCCCTTCAGCGCCTGGATGAAGCAGACGCTGGCGATCAGGTACAGCAGGGTGACGAGGTTGAGGCTCATTGCTTGCCCTCCTTCTTCGCCACGGCCTTGTCCTTCTTTTTGAACATCTCCAGCATGCGGCGCGTCACCAGAAAGCCGCCGAACACATTGACCGCGGCCAGCGCCACCGCCAGGGTGCCGAGGATCTTGCCGGCGTCCGATTCGGTCAGCGCCGCCGCCAGCATCGCGCCGACGATGACGATCGCCGAGATCGCGTTGGTGACCGCCATCAGCGGCGTGTGCAGCGCCGGCGTGACGGTCCAGACCACGTGGTAGCCGACATAGATGGCCAGCACGAAGATGATCAGGTTGGTGATGGTGGGGGAGATCAGTTCCATGCTCGTCAGCTCCTCGTGACCTGGCCGTCGCGGCAGACCAGCACGGCCGCCACGATGTCGTCGTCCATCGGCACCTGCAGCCCCCCCTCCTTCGTGATCACGAGCTTGAGGAAGTCCAGCACATTGCGCGCATACAGGGCCGAGGCATCGGCCGCCACCAGGGCCGGCAGATTGGTCTCGCCGACGATCGTCACGCCATGCTTGCTCACGGTGCGGCCCGGCTCGGTCAGCGGGCAGTTGCCGCCCGCCGGCGCCGCGATGTCGACGATCACCGAGCCCGGCTTCATGCTGCGCACCATGGCCTCGCTGACCAGCACCGGCGCGGCCCGGCCCGGGATCAGCGCGGTGGTGATCACGACATCGGCCTGGGCCACGCGCTTGGCCACCTCCAGCTGCTGGCGGTCCAGCCAGCTCTGCGGCATCGGCCGCGCATAGCCGCCAACGCCCTCGGCCGCCTCGCGCTCCTCGCTGGTCTCGTAGGGCACCTCGATGAACTTGGCGCCCAGCGACTCGACCTGCTCCTTCACCGAGGGCCGCACGTCCGAGGCCTCGATCACCGCGCCCAGGCGCTTGGCGGTGGCGATCGCCTGCAGCCCCGCAACGCCGACGCCCAGGATCACGACCCGCGCGGCCTTCACGGTGCCGGCCGCCGTCATCAGCATCGGGAAGAAGCGCTGGTATTTGTCGGCCGCGATCATCACCGCCTTGTAGCCGGCGATATTGGCCTGGCTGGACAGCACGTCCATGCTCTGCGCGCGCGTCGTGCGCGGCGCCGCCTCCAGCGCGAAGCCGGTCAGGCCGGCCGCGGCCAGGCGCTCCAGGCCCGCGCGGTCGAAGGGGTTGAGCATGCCCACCAGGGCCGTGCCGGGGCGCAGCAGGGCCAGTTCCTCGGCCTCCGGCGCGCGCACCTTCAGCAGCAGCTCGGCGCTCAAAGCGCCGGCCTGGTCGGTGATCTCCGCGCCGGCGGCCTCGTAGGCCGCGTCGGTGGCGCTGGCGGCCAGGCCCGCGCCGCTCTCGACGCGCAAGACATGACCCTGGGCTTTCAGCTTCTTGACCGTCTCCGGGGTGGCGGCCACCCGCGTCTCACCGGCCGCGCGTTCGCGCGGGACACCTATCAGCATCGGAATCCCTCCTGTTGCCAGGCCGGCGCCCACCGGGCACCCGGCCTCGTCAATCGCTTGCACCGAGCTTACATGGGCTTGGCGGGACGCCGTGTTGCGCGCACGACAGGGTTTTTCCTAAAACCGCTGCGGTCTAGGTGTTGACCGGGACGCGACCAGCCCCCAGCATCGCCGCCCATGTCCGATCCTCAAGCCTCGCGTCCCTTCAAGCCCTCCGTCACCGTCGCCGCCGTGATCGAACGCGCGGGGCGCTATCTGCTGGTCGAGGAGGAGACGGCCGAGGGCCTGCGCCTGAACAACCCGGCCGGGCATCTGGAACAGGGCGAGACGCCGCTGCAGGGCGCGGTGCGCGAGGCGCTGGAGGAGACCGCGCACCGCTTCCGGCCCGAGGCGCTACTGGGCTTCTATATGTCGCGCTTCCAGCGCGCCGCGCGCGGCGAGGACGTCACCTATCTGCGCATCGCCTATTGCGGCGGCATCGAGGGCGAGGGCCCGCTGCCGGGGCTGACGCTGGACCAGGGCATCCTGCGCTGCCTGTGGCTGAGCCCGGCGGAGATCGCCGCGGCGCGCGACGCGGGCCGGCTGCGCAGCCCGCTGGTCTGGCGCTGCCTAGAGGACCATCTGGCCGGCCGGCGCCTGCCGCTGGACCTGGTGCAGGCCGACGACAGCCTGTTTGTCCCCGAGCGCCGGCCCTGAGGGCGCGGCGGCGGCGGTGGCCGGCGCCGCGGCGCGGTCGCCCTCGCGCCAGCGCTTGTAGGACCAGTCCCAATGCGCGGGATGCTGCTCGATGATCTGCTCGAAGCGCGTGTAGACCCGCTGCGCGGCCTGCTGCAGCTCGGCGGTATGGCGGCGCAGCGGCGTCGCATGCAGGGTCTCGAACACGACGCGGTAGCGGCCGGGGCCGCTCAGCACCGCGTAGGCCAGCAGCAGCGGCTTGCGCGCCAGCGCCGACAGCAGCAGCGCACCGCCCGGCGCGCGGGTGTCGCGGCCGAAGAAGCGCACCGGCATGTCGGTGCCATGGTGGTCGCCATGCAGCGAGACATAGCGGCCCTCGCGCGCCGCCTGCAGCAGCGCGAAGAAGGCGCCGTCCTGCTTCTGGCGCAGGCAGTCGATGCCGACCCGGCGGTACATCCGGTCGCCATCCTTCAGATAGGCGGGCAGCTTGGCCATCGTGGTCGACTTGCCGGTCAGGCGCTGCACCGCCAGCGCCACCGCCTCGTAGCAGCCCATGTGCAGGGTGACGATGCTGGCGCCCTCGCCGGCCGCCAGGATCTGGCGCGCCTGCGGGTCGGCATAGTCGATATCGAGCTGCAGCTGGTCCATCCAGAACGCGTCCAGCACGCCCAGGCAGATATGCTGGCTGACGCCGCGGGCGATCTGCTCGCGCTGCGCCGCATCCAGCGCCGGCTGCGCCAGCCTCAGGTTGTCCAGCAAGCGGCGGTGCGTGCGCCCCGCCAGCCGCAGCACCCAGGGCGCAACCGCGAAGGCGAAGGCCTGGCGCGCGGTGGCCGGCAGGCGCCGCAGGCCACCGGTCAGCAGCCGGATCGAGCCGTCGATCAGGACGCTCATGCGTTGCCCCAGCCGCTCAGGCGCGCGCAGACATAGTTCTCCAGGCTGCCCATGCTGGCGAGGATCTGGGCGCCGACATCCTCGTCGGCGATCTGGATCGAGAAGCGCTGCTCCATCGCGATGATCAGGGCGGTCACCCCCATCGAGTCAAGTTCCGGCACCGCGCCCAGCAGCGGCGTGCCGGCGACGAAGCGTTCGGTGTCGATGGCCAGGGTTTCGGCCAGGACTTCGCGCAAGGCGTTGTTGATGCTCATGTTGGATCCCCCCAGTTCTCATCGGCACGGAGCCGGGGGCGCAATGTAAAGGCAAATGGGTCGGCAGCATACGGACTTCAGATGAGTAGCAGATGAAGACCCCGCCGGGACCGCCATTTGCGCCCTTGCGGGACAATCGGCCGATGAATCTGAGTAGGGATCCCAAGCAGCGCGTCGTCGTCGGCCTGTCCGGCGGCGTCGATTCGGCCGTCACCGCCCACCTGCTGAAGCAGGCCGGCCATGAGGTGGTCGGCATCTTCATGAAGAACTGGGAAGACGACGACGACAGCGAATACTGCTCGTCCAACATCGACTTCGTCGACGCGGCCGCGGTGGCCGACGTGATCGGCATCGAGATCGAGCATGTCAACTTCGCGGCCGACTACAAGGACCGCGTGTTCGCCGCCTTTCTGCAGGAGTACCAGGCCGGCCGCACGCCGAACCCGGACGTGCTGTGCAATGCCGAGATCAAGTTCAAGGCCTTCCTCGACCATGCGATGCGCCTGGGCGCCGAGAAGATCGCGACCGGCCATTACGCGCGGGTGCGCGAACGCGCGGGCCGCTTCGAGCTGCTGAAGGGCCTGGATCCGCTGAAGGACCAGAGCTATTTCCTGCACCGCCTGAACCAGGCCCAGCTGGCCAAGACCCTGTTCCCGGTCGGCGACCTGCCCAAGACCGAGGTGCGGCGCATCGCCGAGGAGATCGGCCTGCCGAATGCGAAGAAGAAGGACTCGACCGGCATCTGCTTCATCGGCGAGCGGCCCTTCCGCGAGTTCCTGAACCGCTACCTGGCGCACCAGCCCGGCCCGATCAAGGACGAGCGCGGCCGCAAGCTGGGCGAGCATGTCGGCCTGTCCTTCTACACCCTGGGCCAGCGCCAGGGCCTGGGCATCGGCGGCGTCAAGGAGAAGGGCGCGCCGCGCGGCGGCGGTGCGCATGAGCCCTGGTTCGTCGCCCGCAAGGACCTGGAGAGCAACACCCTGATCGTCGTGCAGGGCCATGACCATGCGCTGCTGCAAAGCCGCTCCCTGGTCGCCGAGGACCTCAGCTGGACCGGTGGCGCGATGCCTGCCTTCGGTGGCTTCGGCGCCAAGACCCGCTACCGCCAGGCCGACGCGCCCTGCGCGCTGACGCCCGGCGAGGCCAGCATCCGGCTCGACTTCCCGCAGGCCCAATGGGCGGTGACGCCGGGCCAGAGCGCGGTGCTGTACGACGGCGAGGTCTGCCTCGGCGGCGGCGTGATCGCCCAGGCATTACCTTAGACACACCCCGGCGGCTGTGGCAGGCTCGCGGGTTTGCGTCCGACCCTGAGTTAAAACCCGCCCCGTGAATCACGACCGCCTGCTCGCCCGCATCGCCCAGCCCGGCTTCGTGCTGCGCGTGGCCGCGCTGGCGGTCTGCGTGCTGGAGCTGTGGGCCCTGGTCGGCGCGCTGCTGGGGCATCGCACCGAGCCCTATGACGGCCTGCTGGCCACCCTGCACCGGCTGCTCGGCGGCGCGAGCGGCGCCCATGGCCTGACCCTGCTGAGCTTCGCGCTGGTGCTGCTGTTCGCCGTCGGCTACTGGCGCCTGGCCAGCCAGGGCGGCACGGACCGCGCCCCGGCCCATGCGCTGGCGCGCATCGTCGCGCTGGACCTGCTGGCGCTGGCGGTCACGCCGGGCCTGCCCTTCCTGGTCACCGCGCTGGGCGCCATCATCCTGCGCCTGCGCCCGGCCTTCGGCTTCGCGCTGGCCCAGGTGGGCCTGAGCGTCGGCCTCTATCTGCTGCTGCCCAGCGAGGGCCAGCGCCTGGAGCAGCTGCGCTCCGGCCAGCCGCTGTGGCTGGACGTCCTCGGCCAGCTGATGGCGATGGTGGCCCTGCATGGCATGGCCTTCGGCCTGGGTCGCATGGCCGCCGCCGAGGCCGAGAAGCGCCGCTGGCTGCAGGCGATGCTGGCCGAGAAGCTGAGCGCCGAGCGCCTGCAGGCCGAGCAGCTGCGCTATGCCGAGCGCGCGCTGATGGCGCGCGAGCTGCACGACGTGGTGGGCCACCACCTGACCGCGCTGAACCTGCAGCTGCAGCTGGGCGACGCGCTGCTGCGCCGCGCCGACACGGCCGGCGCCAGCCAGGCGGTCGAGAAGGCGCGCGGCAGCGCCGAGCGGCTGCTGGCCGATGTGCGCGCCGCGGTGTCGGCCGAGCGGGCCTCGCAGCGCATCGACCTGAGCGAGGCGCTGCAGGTGCTGGCCGAGGGCATCGCCAGCACCCGCATCGAACTGGACATCGCGCCGGCCGCGCGCGACCTGAGCCCGCGCCTGGCCCATGCGCTGCTGCGCTGCGTGCAGGAGGCGGTGACCAACAGCGTGCGCCATGCCAGCGCCGCGCGGGTGCGGGTCAGCCTGGCCGTGCTGGGCGATGCCCCCGGCGACGGCGAGGCCGATCACCAGCAGGTGCTGGTGACGGTGGATGATGATGGCGGCGGCGCGCCGCGCCTGACGGCCGGCAACGGCCTGAAGGGCATGGCCGAGCGCATGGCCGAACTGGGAGGGAGCATGACGCTGGCGCGCCAGAGCCCCGGATTCAAGATCGAACTGCGTTGCCCGAGGACCGCATGATGAGTAGTAGCAGTAGTAGCCATACGACCAATGCCGCCGCCCCGATCAAGGTGCTGCTGGTCGAGGACCAGCAGCTGGTGCGCGAGGGCCTGAAGGGCCTGCTGGGCCTGAACCCCGACATCCGGCTGGTCGGCGAGGCCGCCGACGGCGCCGACGCGCTGGCGCTGATCACCGAGCAGGCGCCCGAGTCCCTGCCCGATGTGGTGCTGTCGGACATGCGCATGCCGCGCCTGGACGGCCTGGGCCTGATCCGCGCGCTGGCGGCACGCGCGCTGCCGGTGCCGGTGGTGCTGCTGACCACCTTCGACGACACCCAGGCCTTCGACGAGGCGGTGCGCGCCGGCGCCAAGGGCTTCCTGCTGAAGGCGATCAGCCCCGACACCCTGATGCAGGCGCTGCGCGACGTCGCCGGCGGCGGCACCGCGCTGCGCCCGGGCCTGACCGAACGCATGGAGCGCGAGGTCTCCAAGGTCGAGCGCGGCTTCCAGGCCACGCCCGAGCCCGATCCGCTGAGCCCCAAGGAGCTGCAGGTGCTGCGCCTGGTCGCCAGCGGCCGCAGCAACACCGAGATCGCGGCCCTGCTGGGCAATAGCGAAGGCGTGATCAAGAACCACTGCTCGGCGATCTTCTCGAAGATGGGCGTGCGCGACCGCACCCAGGCGGTGCTGCGCGCGATCGACCTCGGCTGGATCTAGTCCGGCAGGCTGCGCCCCAGGTGCAGCACCCAGAAATGCCCGTAGCGCCCCGGCGCCGCGACGCAGGCCAGGCCGGCATGCTCGAACTCGGGCGCCATCAGGTTGTCGCAATGGGCCGGGCTGAGCAGCCATTGGGCCAGCGCCTCGTCCAGGTTGCCGGGGCCGGCGGCCAGGTTCTCGCCGGCATTGCGCAGGCGGTAGCCGGACTGGCGCAGGCGCTCGCGCAGGGTCGCGGCCTGCAGGCCCTGGTGGCTGATCAGGTCGCGCCGCGCCAGCTCCTCGGCATAGCGCTGCGAGGAATCGGCCAGGCGCTCATGCCAGCGCAGCGGGCCGGCGGCCGGCAGCGGCGGAGCACCGCCGCAGGAACGGGGGCTGGCGCGCAGCGCGTTCAGGTGCTGCAGCACCTGCTCCGCGCTCGGCTGGCAGGCAGGCAGGGGCGCCTGCTGCGCCCAGGCCATGCCGCAGGCCAGCAGACCCGCCATGCCGCAATACCGCCATCCCCCTGCCATCACCATCGCCAACCGCTGCCGCTCCGCCATTCCGAGCCCCGGATTCTTGCCGATAAACCAGCAGGGACGCCGGCTTGCCAGCCGGCGCGGGCTGGGCCAGCATCGGGGCATGAACACGCCCACCTCTTCCCGCCGCCCTCGCCTGTCGCGCCGGATCTTCGTCCTGCTGCTGCTCTGCGCGAGCCAGCTCAGCGCCTGCGCCACGCCGCCACCGCCCGCACGCGCCGCCAGCGGCGACGAGGACGACAGCGCCAGGCAGCTGATGCCGCGCATCAAGACCCTGATCGGCGACGCCCCCTGCGACAGCGATGCGCAATGCCGCACCATCGCCGTCGGCTTCAAGGCCTGCGGCGGGCCGGGGAGCTATATGGCCTGGTCGACCAAGAATGTCGACGAGGCCCGGCTGAAGGATCTGGTGCAGCGCCACGCCCAGGCCGAACGGGCCGAGAGCGAGCGACTGGGCCGAATGTCGGATTGCCGCCTGGTGACGGACCCTGGGGCCGTCTGCAGGGCCGGGCGCTGCCAGCTGCAGCAGCAGGGCATCGGCGGCGGGCTGTCGGTTCGCTGAGTCGGCCAGATCATGAAAAAAGGCGGGCATCACTGCCCGCCTTGGCTCCGATCATCGGGACGGCCAGCACAGCCGCAAGGGCTGCGCCACCGACCTGCTCGCCGCTTACTGCGCGGCCTGGCCCGCCTCGCGGCCGGCCGTGATCGCCGCGTTGGTCGCGACCGGCGCATCGGTGTTGACGACCAGCAGCGTGGTCGCGCCCGCCGAGGCACCGCCGACCTGATAGCTCGCGGCGGCCAGGTAGCGGCCACCCGGGGCCAGGCCCGACCAGCTCAGGCCGGCCGTGGCGGTACGGCCCACATAGGCGCGGCTGGGCAGGGACACGGCGAAGTTGCCGCCGTTGTCGGCCGGGGTCACGACCCATGAGCTGAGCGTGTAGTTGGTGCTGTTGGCACCGGCGGCATGCGAATAGCCGATCGTGCAGACGCGGTAGGTGCCGGCGGCCGGGGCCACCAGGGTGATCTCCTCGCTGCTGCCGTTGTTGCCGCTGTAGCCGACGACGCCCCCGGTGCTGTTGATCATCACCATGTCCAGGTCGTCATCCAGGCCGGCCTGGCCGCCCGAGGTCTCCGCGCTGAAGGTCATGAAACGCGCCGCCAGGGCACCGGCCGGGATCACCACATTGAACGGGCTCATGCCCGCGCCGCCGGCCAGGCAGGCCGCGCCGAGCGTCGGCAGCTGGCTGGCCCGGTTCACGCCGGTCACGGTCAGCGGCGTGCGGGTGGCATCCTTCAGGCCACCCTTGACCACGCCCATCGCGCCATCGAAGCCGGTACCGATCGGGAAGATCTTGTTGCCCGCCGCCAGATCGCTGGACTGCAGCGCCGGCGCGGCCACCAAGCTGGCGCGGGCCGTCAGCGGGCTGCGCACCACATGCGAGCCGTCGGTCCAGACCAGGGAGCCATAGTTCCAGGCACCCTGGGCCGCGGTCGTGCGGGTCAGGCGAACCTGGAAGCTCTTGGTCTCACCGGGGTTCAGGGTCAGGCTGGACGGCGTCACCACGGTAGTGAAGCCGGGCACGCTGGCACTGGCCGTGTAGGTCGCCGCGGCGGCGCCGACATTGGTCACCTTGCGGTTGAAGACCTGGATGCCCAGCACGCTGCCCGAGGTCAGCGACGGCAGGTTCAGATCGGTCGCGACGATGCTGCCGGTGGTGCCGCAGTTCACGCCCGGCTGCAGGCCCACCGAGGCCACGACACCGGCCTGGCCCACACCGCACAGGAAGCGGTTGTAGTCGATCGGCGCGATGTCATAGATCAGGCCCGGATCGGCCGCATTGTTGGGCTGCACGAAGCCGGCGCCCTGGCCCCAGGGCAGGCGGCCCTGCTGCAGGCCGGTCAGCGTGTTGAACACGTCCATGCCGGTGGTCATCAGCGCGGAACGGATCGCGGCCGGGCTCCAGCTCGGATACTTGTGGCGCAGCAGCGCGGCCAGGCCGGCCACATGCGGGCTGGACATCGAGGTGCCCGACAGCATCGAGTAGTTCGGCCGGCCGGCCTGTCCGGTGGCGATCATCTGGTCATGCTCGGCAATCGTGTAGTCCGGCGTGTAGCCGGCCAGGATCGAGGTGCCGGGCGCGGTCAGGTCGGGCTTCATGATGCTGGGGTTGCCCGCATTGAAGCCGCGCGAGGAGCCGTCGTTCATCGCCGGCGCCGCCACGCTCTGGTCCTTGATCGCCTGCAGATTGCCCAGCGAGCCGGTCGCGTTGGCCGCATTGGCCGCCATATAGGCCTTGATCGCGTCGCCATCGGCCTGGGCCACATGCACGGTCGACACCGTGTGGCCCTGGTTGACGATGGTGTTGGCGAAGCCCGCCACGTTGGCGATCACGACGCCGGCCGCGCCGGCCGCCTTGGCGTTGGCGCTCTTGTTGACCAGCACGTTGTTGCCGCGGTTGCAGACCAGCAGCTTGCCGCGGACCTTGTTCGGATCCAGCAGGCTCTTCTTGCTCCAGGCCGCGCCGCCGACGACGGCGTTCGCATCGGACAGGCCGAAGCATTCCTTCAGGCGCAGCTGGTCGCTGGCCGACAGGCCGTCCAGGCCGGCGTTCTCGGCCAGGATCAGCGGTGCCGACGGGGTGTCGGGATTGCTGGAGGCACCGACATGCGTGGCGCCATTGCCCAGGGTCACGGTGCCGGTGAACAGGCGGTCGTGCGTGGAGTTGCCGACCGTGGTCATCCAGGGACCCAGGTGGGCGGTGGACGAGGTGGTCGGGCCGCTGTTGCCGGCCGAGGCGGCGACGAAGATGCCGGCGTCGACCGCGGCCTTGAAGGCCACGTCCACCGAGTCGGCGATATTGGTCGTCGAGCCGCTGATCGAATAGTTCAGCACATGCACGCCGTCCTCGATCGCGGCCTCGATGGCGCGGATCGAATCGCCGCCGTAGCAGCCATTGTCGTAGTCGGGCCAGCGTGCGTCGGGACGCGTGGTCTGCGGATTGACCGAGGTCCAGCAGACCTTGTAGGTCGACAGGCGCGCGCGCGGCGCAATGCCCGAGACGCCGCCCACCAGCACATTGGTGTTGTCCAGCTTGGCATCCACCTTGGCATTGCCACCGGCGGTGCTGGCGGTGTGGGTGCCATGGCCGCCGTTGTCGCGCGGCGAGAGGAATTCGGCCGGATGCTTGACCAGGCGGCCGGAGGCCACATTGGCCAGGAAGGTCTGCGAGAAGGCGCGCGCGCCGATCAGCTTGTTGTTGCAGAGGTCCGCGCTGAAGGCCTCGCCGGCCTCGCACTCGCCCTTCCAATGGGCCGGCGGCGGGCCGTAGGCCAGCGTGGCCGCGGCATCGAAGGTCGGCTTGCCATTCGCATCGACACGGTCGGCGAACGAGGGGTTCTCGGGCCAGACGCCGCCGTCGATCACGCCGATGATGATGTCCTCGCCGGCGCCGGTCGGGCCGCCCAGCTGGGCCCACAGGCCGTTCGGCAGCTTGTCCAGGCCCAGGAAGCTGGGCGTGTAGTTGGTGTCGAGCCGGCGCGGCACATCGGCCTCGATCGCGACGACGCCGGGATCGGACTTGAGCCGGCGCGCCTCGGCGTCGGTCAGCAGGGCCGAGAAGCCGTTGAAGGCCACCGAGTAGCGGTGCACGATGTTGGCGCCGGACACGGTCGACAGCACCTGGTTGCGCTTGCCTTCCAGGTAGCTGATGTAGGCCTGCACCGAGGCGGCGCTGACATCCAGGCGCGAGCCCACGGCCGGGCGGGTGGCGGCGTAGCCGGCAACGCCGCCGGTGTAGGAAGCGGCCGGCGTGTCGGCCAGCTGCACGATATAGGGGCGGCGGATGTCATCGGCGGCGGCCAGCGAGGCGGCGCCGGACAGCAGCAGCAAGGCTGCCCAGTTGATGGACGTACGTTTCATGGAATTTCGACTCCGTTCGGGATGGATGCGACTGGCGGGCGCGACTCAGGCGCTGCGACGGCGGCGGCCGGCAAAACCGGCGGCGCCCAGGGCCAGCCCCATCAGGGCATAGGTGGCGGGCTCGGGAATGACCTGGCCGGCCACGCTGTCCAGGCCGAACTGGGCCAGGTTGAAGCTCTCACCCGGCTTGCAGGAGCCGTCGAAGTCGTAGATGCAGGCCGCGATATTGATGCGGCTGAACCAGGTCGAACGGAAGTTGAGATCGAAGTCGAAATGGGCGAACTGGCTGGTGCCGTCGTCGAGCAGGCCCTGCAGGTCGAACCGCACTTCCTTGGCGCCATAGGCCGCCTGGCCGGTCACGACGATCTGGCCGACCTGGCCGACCAGCAGCGGATCGAACACCGTCGCGATGAAGCCCAGGTCGAAACCATGCAGGGTGAAGCCCAGGCCCTGCTGGTTCTGCAGGGTCAGGCTGCCGTCGGTCAGGGCGGCATAGTAGGTCGATCCACGCGGCGGGCAGATCGAGATCGAGCAGGTGCCGCCCCCGATGCCGGCGCCGACGAAGCCCGAACCGTTCGGATCCACCACGCTCAGCTTCATGCCGGCTTCGTTGAAGCTGCTGCCGCCGTTGAAATTGGTGCCCGCCGTGCCCTCGAACTCGATGTTGAAGGCGGTGGCCGGACTTGCCAGCGCGGAGCCGACCAGGGTCGCGGCTGCCAGCGCAATGGCACTCTTGACTATCACTCGCATACTGAACCTCTTCTCATTACCAATGGTCTTGGTGTCTTTGCACCCGGATATGGCGTACGCGAGGCCATAGGCGATACCAGCGGCCCCGCGCAAATCACTGCTCGTGACACCGCAGCAACTGGCTTTAGGCGGCCAAAGTGTCAGCGCGCGATTCTGGCTGTGTGAAGCTTCCTTTACATTCGCGCTTGCCCGCCCCGTGATCTAGGGATTACCGGGGTTTCTACCGTGACAAACCGGGTCTCGGGGGTCAGGTTTTGCGTTAGGCCGGGCGAGACACGCCCAGGCCTTCAAACAGCCATAAAAAACAGGCCCCGCGGGGCCTGTTCTTCATGACGGCGCGCGACCGCTCAGGGGCGTGCGATCGTCAGCGGCGAAGAGCTCCAGGTCTCCCAATGCGCCGGATTGGCGGCATCGCCCAGCGCCTTCAGCACCGACACCTTGATGATGTAGCTGCCGTTGGGCAGGGTGCCCTGGTTCGTCGTGCCGTTCCAGCCGTTGGCGATGAAGCCGGTCGGCGTCGCGCTGCGACCGAGGTAGTGCTGCTCGCTGATGACGCCGCGGGACGCGAGGGTGGTGGCGTCGAGCACTTCCTGCTTCAGCGTGCGCAGCTGATGGTCCAGATGCAGCAGCACGAAGGGAATGTCATTGCCGACCATCGTGTAGCTCGCGCCGGCCGCCTGCTTGCTGTAGCTGGTGCCGTTGAGCTTGGCCAGCCACGGGAAGCCGTTGGCCGTCGGCGTCAGCACCTGGGTCGACTGGTAGTCGCCCTTGAAGCCGGCGTAGGCCACCTGGATCGGCGCGCCGTCGGCCTGCGGCGTGAAGGTGATGTAGCCGCCATAGAGCGCGCGGTTGGGCAGGCTCGCATTGGCGGTGATGGTCACGGTCACCGTGGCCACGCCCTTGGCCGGCACCACCACATTGGGGCTGCTGAAGGCCACCGTGGCCGGCGCGTCGAAGACCCCGCTGATGTTGTAGCTCGTGCCCGATTGCGTGTTCGCACCCGCCGCGACACCAGCGACATGGCCGAGCGTGTAGGTCACGGGCACCAGGGCATCGTTGCGCAGGGTCAGCTTCTGCACCGTCGGCCCGGCGTCGCTCTCGCCGGTGGAGATCTTGCTCGGCAGCACGAACTGCTGCGCCTTCACCGCGGCCACGATGTCGACCATGCCGGCGCCCTGCCGGAAGGCATGGTCCAGCAGGCCGAGGTTCGCATTGCCCGACCAGGCCTTGGGCTTGGCGGTGTTCTGCAGGCGCGTCAGCATATTGATCATCGGCGGCGCGTTGCGGCCGACGATCGGGCCCTCGCGGCCCAGGCCCGCGTTGGGCAGGGCCTGCAGGATCAGCGCGGCCGCGCCGGCCACATGCGGTGCCGCCATCGAGGTGCCGCTCAGCGTCGAGCCGCCGCCCAGTTCCAGCGGATAGGCCGAGAAGATGCCGCCGCCGGGCGCGCCCAGGTCGGGCTTGAAGCTCAGGTCCGCGGCCAGGCCGAAGGAGCTGAAGCCCGAGATCAGGCCGCCGGTGCCGAAGGGGAAGCCGACGCCATTGGCGGTCCAGTTCAGCGAGGTCGCGCCGGCGACGATGGCGGCGTCCAGCACGGCACCCTGCGCCGCCGTGATGCCGACGACCGGGATCGTGATCGCCGGGTCGCTGCCCGTCGGCACCACCGTGGCGCTGATGGCGCCCGCGGCATTGTTGTAGAGGACAACCGCCGCCGCGCCCGCCGCCTGTGCATTGGCCGCCTTGATGTAGAAGGAGCAGGCCCCGCGCCGGATCAGCGCGGCCGTGCCGGTGAGGCTGCCGGCCGGCAGCGGCGAGCAGGCATCCGGGGCCGTCGCCGGCAGCGTGGGCTGGCCGGCTACGCCCGTCTTGGACATAGTCAGGCTGCCCGAGGTCGGCGGCAGCGGCGCGCCGGTGGACGGGTTGTAGCCATAGGGCGTGCCATTGACGGCGAACGATACCTGCGCGTTATCGAACGAAGCGACGCCGATCACGCCCTCGCCCACGCCGGGCGCGCCGGCGGCATACAGCGCATCCGGCGAGCTGCCGCCGGGGCCGTTGTTGCCGATCGAAGCCACCATCACGACACCCTTCTTCGCGAGGCGTGTCGCGGCCTGGGCGGTCGGGTACTGCGGCCATTGGCGGCCGGAGCCGATGCTCTGGTTGATCACCTGCATGCCGTCGGCCAGGGCGCGCTCCATCGCCTCGAGCATGATGTCGGCCTCGGTGCTGCCGTTGCAGCCGAACACGCGATAGGCGCCGAAGGTGACGCCGGGCGCCACGCCCTTGAGGCCGCCGCCGTTGGCACCCACGATGCCGGCCACATGCGTGCCATGGCCGCCGCAGTCGTCGGGCACGCTGTCGGGCGAGGGGATCGGGTTGTAGGTGGGGCTGGTCGAGTCCGCGTTGTAGGTATCGCCGACCAGGTCCCAGCCCGCCACGATCCGGGCGTTCGGGAAGGGGGTCGTGCCGTTCACGCCGCTGCCGCCGAAGGCCGGATGGTCGATGTCGACGCCGCTGTCGATGATGCCCACCTTCACGCCCGCGCCCGTCAGGCCCAGCAAGTTCTGCGCGATATTGGCGCCGGTCAGCGCAAGCGCCCGGCTGAGTTCGATCATGGAGCCGGCGGCCTGCTCGGGCGTCGGGGCCTGGATGGTCTCGATCGGATGGAGCGCCTTCACGCCGGTGAGGCTGGCCAGCTTGGCGCGCTCGGCGGCGCTGACGGAGACGGCCAGGCCGTTGAACAGCGAATTGAAGGCGCGGCGCTCCTGGTAGCTCACCTTGGCGGCGGCGGCGGCCGAGCGGAACGCGGCCTGCTCGGCCTGCACCGCGGCCACGCTGGCGCCATCGGCCACCGGCTTGCCGGCAAACTCGATGAACCACAGGCGCGAGCCCTCGGCCTCCGACGCCGGCACCGACTGGGCCATCGCCAGCGTGGCGGTCGACAGCGCGGCAATCGCCAGCACGATGGGCTTGCGGCTCAAATTCCAATTGGGCATGCAACTCTCCGATTTGCGAAAGTGAGGATGCTCACCACTTGGCGCGGCGTTTGGATCGGTGCTTTCCCGACGGGCGGACTGCGCACTCGGGAACACGCGGGTAAGCCCGGCCACCGAGTCGCGGGGGAGGCCAGCGGCCGAGCAGGGCATCTCATCTTGTCGCTCGCGACATCGGATGGCAGATTGGCGCCACTTTGTGCTTCCGCCCGGAACTGGCCGGCCGGGAGTCAACGAGTCTGGAGAACAAATGCAAATGATGAATCTGTTCAAGCGCAGCGCCATCGGCACGGCGCTGATCGCCGCAAGCATGATGGCCGGGACCGCGGCCCACGCGGGCGTCGTCACCTTCGACGTGGCGGGCATCTCGAGCAACGCCGGGTTCGGCGATGCCTCGAACGAGACCCACTTCATCAATCTCTTCGAGGGCGCCCGCATCACCGCCATCTCGTGGAACGTCAATCTGTCGACCTTCTCGTCGAGCTGGCTGTCGGAGATCGGCGTCGACCTCAGCGACGGCAGCGCCAACGGGTTCTCGCTCTTCGCGGGTATCGGCGAGGATGCCTCGGGCTCCGGCAGCTTCAGCGGATCGGCCGACCTGATCGCATTGGGCACCGACTTCTATGTTGGCTCGAGCGGCAAGGTGAGGCTCGAGTTCTTCGAGTACCTTGACGATGTCATCAGCGCAGCCGATGGTCGCTGGGACCGCGGCAGCCTGACCGTGACTTATGTCCCCGAGCCCTCCAGCTTTGCGCTGGCCGCCCTGGCCCTGCTGGGCGTCGGCATCACCACGCGTCGCCGCAAATCCTGACGAACGCGCCTCGCGGCGCCTCGATGAATCAAGGGCCGCATGATGCGGCCCTTTGTTTTTGCGGCTTCAGCTGGCCGCTGCGCCCCCGGGTGGCAGAGGCCCCGGCGCCCCCGGGCACAGCAGCCATTGACCGCGCTGGCTGGCGTGATAGACCGCCTCGCGGTGCTGGTGGCGAACGATCAGACGCCAGCCCGGCACCAGCGCCTGGGTGTACGCGACGCCGGGTCGCGCGCAGCCGAGCGAACCATCGGCCCAGCTCAGTTCCTCGACACCGACCTGCAGCGCCTCCGGCGCGGCAAGCCGCCAGGCGCGGGCCGCGTCGGCACGCACCGCGGCCTCGACGGCCGCCAGCGTGACGGTCCCGCCGGGCCCGGGCAACACCTGACCCGCTCTGGGGTTCGAGGGCATGGCGTTCTCGGCGCGGTCCGCCGGAATCGATTGAGCGGCCGTCATGCCGCAGCACAGCAGGCCGAGCGCCAGACCCGCCAGCATTTTTTTGTCGAAGCGATGCGCCATGAAGGTTCCGTTGCAGGATTCATGGCGGGAAGCATAGCGTCCGCCGCGCCGTTCCTACGCCTATTCGGTCTTCGGAGTACCGGGCGGCGGGGTCGGCGTCGGCTGCACCGGCACGGCCTCGCCGCTCCCTCCTCCTGCCTGCGCGCCCGCATCGATCCGTTGTTGCTCCTGGGCCTGGGCCAGGAACACCCAGTCCTCGGCGCGCTCGATGGGGGCGTCATCCGGGAACACCTTGCGCAGCAGCTCCCGCTCCGAGCGGCTGTGCACGCCATGAAAGCGCTCGGGATCCTGCGGCGCCGGCACCAGCACCCAGTCCGCCTTGCCGGTGAAGGGGTCGACATAGGCGCGGCGCAGATGGTGCTGCGGCTTGGGGCCGCGCGTGTCGAGCAACAGGTCGTCCAGGCTGCGTGGCAGCGCGCCCGCACCCTTGCGGTCCATGCCCAGCCGCTCGCTGGCCTTCAGATAGCTGGCGATCGCCAGCGCGATCTGCTGGCCGCGGAACTCCAGCTCGCGCTCCTGCTCGCGCTGGGTCGCAATGCTCCAGCGCTGGCCCAGCGCCGCCAGCGCCGCGGCGGTCAGCGCGACGAAGAACAACATGCCCAGATAGGTAAAGCCTCGCGAGCCCGCTGAGCTCGCACGACGGTCGTCCGCCGGGCCGCCCCAAGGACGACACGGCAAGCCGAGGTGCGGGCTCCCGCGCCGCGGCTTGCGCCCCCTCGGGGGGCCGCTCAGGTACTCCTGGGCGGGGGGCATCACATCTCACCAATCCGCATACAACCGCCCATCGCTGGCGCGCCCCGCCGCGCCGCTGCGGATGTCGTAGAGCTGGCCCTTGAGCTGGGCGTCGGGCGGCGGCGGCAGCTCGACCCAGGCATCGCGGCGCCCGGCCACCGGGTCCTCCGGCACCTCGCGCAGATAGCGCGCGCTGGCCAACTCCTCCAGATTCTCGGGATAGCGCCCGCGGTCCGCGGCGAACTGGTCGATCGCATCGCGCAGGGTGGACAGCGAGCTGCGCAGCGCCGCCTCCTTGGACTTCTCCAGGCTGTTGAAATAGCGCGGCGCGGCGATGCCGGCCAGCAGCGCGACGATCGCCATCACGACGATCAGCTCAATCAGGGTGAAGCCTCGCGGGCGCATGACTTGCGGCTTCGCCATCACCAGTCCCGGTAGCGCGAGCCATCCAGCGCGCGCCGCTCCGACAGCGAGCGGACGTCGAACACATCGCGGCCGGGGCGCGGCTCGTCGGGCGGGCTGTCGGCCGCGCGCAGGCCCCAGGTCTCGGCCGGCTCCAGGGCCGGGTCGGCAAAGGGGTCACGCGGCAGGCGGCGCAGGAAATACAGCTTGCGGCCGTTCGGCGATTTCGCATCGGCCACGCCGCGCACCAGATCGGCCAGCTCGCGCGGGTAGCCGCTGTCCTCGATCGTCAGCTGGATCTGCCCGGCCTCGGCCGCGCGCTTGTAGGCATCGAGCGCGCCGCGGATCTGGCGCAGCGCCTCGCGCAGCTGGAACTCCTGGCTGCGCTGCACCGACATCAGCAGCACCGGCCGCGCCGCCGCCGCCAGCACGCCCAGCATCGCCAGCACGACCAGCATCTCGATCAGGGTGAAGCCCCAGGCCCCGCGCCGCTCGTATGACCGAGCGGACACCGCGGATCCGGCTTTGCCGGTCCGCTGGTGTCGCCCCCTTGAGGGGGCGGCCGAAGGCCGTAGGGGGTGGGTCACTTCACCTCCACCGTCACCATCCCCGAACCCTCCACCCGCACCGGCGGCGTCTCGCCGTTCAGGCCGGCGGCGCTCAGGCCCCCGACATTGACCGACAGCACCTGGCCGGCCGCGGCCGGCAGCGCGCGCAGCACCACCACGCGCTCGCCGCGCGGCGTCAGCTCGAAGGGCATGCGCCCCGGCGCGGCATTGCCGGCCGCGGCCTGGGCCGGCTGCAGCCGGGTGGCGTCGAACTCCAGCTCGCCGCGCACCGAGACGCCGCTGTCGTGGCGCAGGGTCACGCTGACCGTGCCGCCGGCGCCGACCTGCGGCGTCACGTCCAGCCTCAGTACCACCTCGGCATCGGCCGCCGCGCCGGCCGCCGGGGCCTGCGCGGTGGCGGCGGACCTGGCCGATGCGGCACCGGCACCCGCCAGGCCCACACCGGCCCGCGCCTGGTCGCGCAGCCGGCTGCTGAAGGCGCCCGGCGAGGCATCGGTGCCGCCCGGCAGGCGGGTCAGGCCGACATCGGGCACCGCCGTGTTGCGCACGATGCGCGGCGTGATCAGCAGCACCACCTCGGTCTTGTTGCGCGTGTCGCTCTGCACGCCGAACAGCTTGCCCAGCACCGGCAGCCCGGACAGGCCCGGCACGCCGTTCGCGCTCTTGCGGTCCTCGTCGTTGATCAGGCCGGCCAGCACCTGGGTCTCGCCATCGTTCAGGCGCAGCGAGGTGGAGGTCTGGCGGGTGCCGATCTCATAGGCCGTGGTGCCGCCCGGCCCCTTGACCTCGCGGATCATGTTGCTGACCTCCAGGCCCACCTTGATCACCACATCGTTGTCGAGCTGGATGGTCGGCTCGACATCCAGCTTCAGGCCCACGTCCAGATAGGACACCGAGGCCGCCACCGAGGTGGCGCCGGTGAAGTTGGTCGTGGTGGTGAACACCGGCAGCTTCTGGCCGATATGCACCTTGGCCTTGTCGCGGTTGCGCACGCGGATCTTCGGATTCGCCAGCAGGCTGGTGTTGCCCGAGGTGCCGCGCAGGGTGGCGCTCACCGCCGGGTTGGCCACCGTGGTGCGGAAGTTGCCGCGGTTGCGGATGTCGATCGCGCCGTCAACGCCCGGCACGCCATAGCTGACCTGCTCCGGCCACTTCATGCCGATCGCCTCGACCTGGTCGGAGGCCACGTCCAGCACCTCGACCTCCAGCATCACCTCCGGCTCCGGCAGGTCGATCGAGGCGATCAGCTTCTCGACCAGGCGCATCACCTCCGGCGTGTCGCGCACCACCATCAGGTTCAGGCGCTCGTCGATATGGATGTCGCGCACCTTGGCGATCGTGCGCACCATCGCCTGGGCCGACTTCACGTCGGCATTGGTCAGGTAGAGGGTGCGGGTGATCAGCTCCTGGTGCTCGCGCTGCTTGGCCTGGGTGTTCGGGAAGATCAGCACCGAGCTGTCGTTGAGCAGCTTGCGGTCCAGCTGCTGGGTGCTCAGGATCACGCGCATCGCCTCGTCCAGCGAGACCTGGCGCAGGAACACCGTGACCTTGGCGTCGGAACGCACATCCTTGTCGAACACGAAGTTGACGCTGCTGCTGCGCGCCAGCGCCTCGAACACCTGGCGCAGCGGCGCGTCGCGGAACTCCAGGGTCACCGGCTTCTGGAAGGCCGGGCCCAGCTCGCCGCTGGCGCCGAACTCCAGCGGCCGCGCCTGCGCGATCTGGGCCAGCAGCGCACGCGCACCGCCATGGCCGGCCGACTCGGCGGTGATGTCGCGCGCGATCGATTCCGCGCGCGCCGTCTTGCCTTCGCGCAGCGCCTGGCGCGCCTGGGTCAGCAGGCCCTCATGGCGCTGGCCGCGCTCGATCTCGATCTCGAAGGCCGGCAGCCGCGCATGGCTGGGCTCGAGCTCGCGCAGCTGCGCGACGCCGGCGCGCGCCTCGTCCCAACGGCCGGCGGCGCGCTGGGTCTCGATCTGGATCAGCAGGCGGTTGACCAGGCTCGCATGGGTGCGCAGCTGGGCCGCGCGCAGCTTGTGGTCGCTCGGGTTCTGGCGCAGCGCCGTTTCCAGCACGTTGTTGGCCTCGCCCAGCTGCTGGCTGCGCGTCAGCTCCTCGGCCTGGCGCAGCGCCGGATTCGCGCAGCCGGCCAGCAGCGCGACCATCAGCAGGGTCGCGATGCAGCGCTGCGGGAGCGAGGGCGTCTTCGGGTTCGTGATCATGAGGACGGTCTGAATGAGATGTTCTGTGCCTGCTGGGCCGGCAGCCAGGTCAGGGCCAGGCCGCTCGGCTCGACCCGATCGACGCGCCATTGGCCGTCGATCACGTCGCCGGCCTTGGCCGACAGACTGCGGTTCGGGCCGGTCAGCAGGGCCAGGTGTTGCCCGCCCTCCTCCAGACGGCCGATCAGCTGATAGGGAAAGGGCGGCGCCACCGGCGCGGCCGGCGGCTGCGCCTGCTGCGGCGGGGCCGCCGGCGCGGGCGGCGGTGGCGGCGGCATCCAGGCCGCCAGCTGCGCGCCGCTGGCCTCGGGCCAGGGCTCGCGCGCGGCCGCCTCCCAGGCCGGCGGCGCGGCCGGCGCGCTGGCCACGGGGCTCGGCGCGGCGCGCGGCTTGCTCGACGGCACCGCGGCCTGCGCGACGCCTGCCGCCTCGGCCGGATCCTCCAGCTGGGCCGCCCACAGCGTGGCCGCCACCGCCACGGCCAGGCCCGCGGCGAGCGCGTACTGACGTTTACCGAGCCGGCCTGCCGCTGCTGGCTGCGCGCTCATCGGCGTTCTCCCGCCGGCGCCGCGGCCGCGACAGTACTGCGCCCATGCAGCGACCATTGCAGCTCGGCCTCCAGCTCGGCGCCGCTCGGCGCGGCGCGGCGCAGCTTCAGGCCGTCCAGGCTCAGGGCCGGGTCTTGCCGCAGCGCTGTCTCGACGAAGCCGCGCAGCTGCGCATAGCCGCCCTGCACCGGCATGCTGACGCGCAGGCGCTCCAGCCCCGCATTGGCATCGACCGCCAGGCGGTGCTCGGTGCGCGGCGTCGCGAGGCCGGCACGCAGCGCCGCCTCCAGCAGATCGGCCAGGCGCTGCTGGCGCGCCTCGGCGCCGGGCAGCGCGGCGCGCCATTGCTCCGGCGTCGCGGCGGGCTGCAGCGCCCCGCTGGCGCGCTGCAGGCGCAGCTGGCGCTGCAGGCGTTCGGCCTGAGCCACCAGCTCGTCCTGCTGCTGGGCCCAGGGCCGCGCCAGGCCCAGCTCCAGCAGGCCGGCCAGCAGCAGCGCGGCCAGGCCCACCAGGCCCGGCCAGCCGAGGCGGCGCCAGGCGGCGTGCCGCGGCAGCGCACGCAGCCGCTCGATGAGGGGATGTTGTTGGAGGGTCGCCGTCATGGCTGCACCTTCGCGCGCGAGACCCGCGCCAGGTCGGCGCGCAGCGCCTCGGGCGCCAGCTTGGCGGCCAGGTCGAAACGCTGACCGCTCAGGCCCTCGCCGGCCAACTGGAAGCGCGACAGCACCACCTCGCCCCAGCCCGGCGCGAGCGCCAGGCGCTCCACCAGCTGCAGCGCCTGCGCCTGGTCGGCCGCCAGGCCCTGCAGGCGCAGCTCGCGCCGCGCCGCGCTGTAGTCCATGCCCAGCCAGCTGATGACGGCGCCGTCGTCGCCCAGCCCGGCCTGCTCCACATTGGCCAGCAACGGCCCCCAGGCATGGCGCAGCAGGCCCTGCACCTCGGCACCGGCGCGCAGCTTCTCCGCCGCCAGCGCGGCCTGGGCGCGGTCCGCGCCCTTGTTGCTGCCGCTTGAGGGCAGCGGCGCGGCGGGGCGGCGCTGCAGCTGCGCCTGCAAGGATTCGACCCGCGCCTGCGCAACGCTCTTTTGTTGATGCGTCTCCCAAGCGCTCCAGCCGGCGGTGCCCAGCACCAGCAGGCCGCACAGGGCCAGCGGCCAGGCCAGGCGGTGCGGCGGTTCGGCCGGCGCCGCAAAGTCAGGCCGCGGTGCCAGCGCCGTGGGCGCGGCCGGGCGCTCGAACCAGGCCGGCTTAGCCGCCGCGCCGTTCAGATCGCCCAGTTGGCACACGCCCGGCAGGGCCGGCATCTGCGGCGCATCCAGCCCATAGCCCTGCAGCAGCACCGGCAGGCCCGGCTGCGCCTGAAGTTCGGTCAGGGTGGCCAGCAGCGCCTCGACCGTCGGCGCGGCCAGGCGCTGGTGGCGCAGCTGGCGCGGCGTGCCCGCCTGCAGCTGCAGCCAGGTCAGCAGATCGCCCTCGACCCAGGCCAGCGCCGCCTGCGGTGCCTTGATCCAGTCGGGTTGGTCGACGGCCAGGCGCTGCAGCAGCGCGGCCCAGGCCGGCCGCAGGCCGCGCAGCGCGACCTGGCGCTCCTCCAGGGTGGCGCGCAGCGCCGCCAGGTCCAGCCCATGCAGCGCGCTGGCCCCGGCCGCGCCGCCAGCGCGCCAGCCGGCCAGCGGCCAGCGCAGCGCCGCGGCGCCGAAGTAATGACTCAGCAGCTGGCGCGCATAGCCCTGCAGCGCCGCCTCGTCGGCCAGCGGCAGGCCCGGCTCGCAGACCAGATGCTGCAGCAACCGCTCCGAGGCGACCAGGTCCAGCGCCTGGCCCGGCGCCGCCTCGATCGCCGCCAGCCCGCGCCCGTCCAGCCAGGCCAGACGCGGCTTGGCCAGCCGCGCCCGCAGGGCCTGGCGCCAGCGCAAGACCTGCCCCCCGGGGGCGACGGTTTGATTACTCGTCGAGGGTGACACGTTCCAGCTCCTCGAAGGTCGTTTCGCCGCGGCAGACCGCTTCCAGCGTCATCACCCGCAGCGGCTTCATGCCGCGGCCGCGCGCGGCCTCCTTGATCTGCGACATCGGCGCGCGCGCCGCGATCAGGTCGCGCAGGCCGTCGTCCAGCTTCAGCAGTTCGGCCACGGCGCGGCGGCCGCGGTAGCCGCTGCCACGGCAATGGCCGCAGCCCTCGCCGCGCAGGAAGCGATGCTCGCTGTCGGGCTTCAGCCCATGGCGCAGCAGGGTCGCGGCGTCCGGCTGATGCGGCCGCGCGCAATGCGTGCACACCAGGCGCACCAGGCGCTGCGCCAGCACCGCGTTCAGCGCCGACACCACGTTGTAGAGATCCAGGCCCATGTGCATGAAGCGCCCGATCACGTCAAACGCGTTGTTCGCATGCACGGTCGAGAACACCAGGTGCCCGGTCAGCGCCGCCTGCACCGCGATCTGCGCGGTCTCGCTGTCGCGGATCTCGCCGACCATCACCCGGTCCGGGTCGTGGCGCAGGATCGAGCGCAGGCCGCGCGAGAAGGTCAGGCCCTTCTTCTCGTTGACCGGAATCTGCACCACGCCGGGCAGCTGGTACTCGACCGGGTCCTCGATCGTGATGATCTTGTCCTGGCCGGTGTGGATCTCGGCCAGCGTCGCGTAGAGCGTGGTGGTCTTGCCCGAGCCGGTCGGGCCGGTGACCAGCAGCATGCCGTGCGGCTGGCGCGCCTGAGCGCGGATCGCGGCGCGCTCCTCGGCGCCGAAGCCCAGCGCATCCAGGGTCAGCGAGCCCTGCGACTGTTCGATGCGCGCGCGGTCCAGCACCCGCACCACCGCGTCCTCGCCGAACACGCTGGGCATGATCGAGAGGCGGAAGTCGATCTCGCGGCCCTGCACGCGCAGCTTGAAGCGGCCGTCCTGCGGCAGGCGGCGCTCGCCGATGTCCAGCTCGGCCATCACCTTCAGGCGCGAGACCAGCTGCTCGGCGACCTGGGCGCCCTCGACCTGGCGCACCGGCGCCATCACGCCGTCGATGCGGAAGCGGATCGTCGCGCCGCGCGCGGTGCATTCAATATGCACGTCGCTGGCGCCGTCCTGCAGCGCATCGTAGAGCGTCGCGTTGAGCAGGCGCACCACCGGGCTGGCCTGTTCCGAGAGGCGCAGCGCCGACAGCTCCTCGGCCTGCTGCGCGCCGGCGCCGGCCTCGGCCAGGCCCTCGTCCACGTCCGACAGCGCGCGGAAATCCGCCTCGCCCGCGCCCAGCCAATGCTCGACCGCCGCGGCCTCGCAGCGCAGCCAGCGCACCGGCAGCTGCAGCCGGGTCTCGACGCTCTGCAGCAGCAGCGCATCGGCATCGCGCTCGGCCAGCAGCATCGCGCGGCCGCCCTGCCCGACCGCCAGCACCGCGCGCCAGCGCTGCGCCTGGGCCTGCGGCCAGCGCTCGAAGTCCAGCTGCCAGGGGCCCTGCTCGGCCGGCAGCACATCCGTCAATGAATAGACCGTGGCGCTCACTGGACCTGCTCCACCAGCTGGAAGATCGGCAGGTACATCAGCACGATGGTCCCGCCCGACATGGAGCCCCTCGCGCCGCGGGTACGCGGCACGATCCCCCGAGGGGATGCAGCCCGGCTTGGGGCGGCCCGGCGCTCGGGCTGCCTGGATCGGCGGCAGACCTCGATGCTCATTGAACTTGCTCCACCAGCTGGAAGATCGGCAGGTACATCAGCACGATGATCCCGCCGATCAGCACGCCCATGATCAGCATCAGCGCCGGGTTGATCGCGCGCGTCAGCAGTTCGGTCAGGCGCACCGCCTCCTCATCGTGGAAGGCGGCGGCACGCTCCAGCATGCCGCTGAGCTCGCCGCTGCGCTCGCCGACCCGCACCATGCGTCGCGCCACCGGCGTGGCCAGATCCTGCGCCTCCAGCGCGTCGGAAAAGCGCGCGCCCTCGGCCACCTGGGCCGCGGCCGCGGCCACCGCCGGGCGCCAGGGCGCGGCCACCACATCCTGCACGATGCGCAGCGCGGTCAGCGCCGGCACGCCGGAGCCCAGCAGCATCGCCAGGCTGCGGTACAGCCGCGCCAGCGCCAGCACGCGCAGCCGCGGGCCCAGACCCGGCAGGGTCCAGAGCGAGGCCTGCAGGCGCTGGCGCAGGCCCTGGTGGCGCCACAGCGCAAGACCTGCCCCCGCCAGCGCGGCGATGCCGCCCAGCACCAGCCAGGGATGGGCGCCGGCGGTACGGCCAAAGCCGATCAGCGCGCGCGAGGCCCAGGGCAGTTGGTCGCCCAGCCCGTCCAGGATGCCGGCGAAGCGCGGCAGCACGAACAGCAGCAGGAACAGGATCACCGCCGAGCCCACCAGCAGCAGCATCGCCGGGTAGACGCAGGCCGCCACCAGGCGCGAGCGCAGGCTCTCGACCCAGGCCAGATAGCGCGCATGCTGGGCCAGCGCAACGCTCAGCTGGCCGGTGCGTTCGTTGGCCGCGACGATGGCGCAGACCAGCTCGTCGAAGGCCTGCGGCTGCCGGCGCATCGCGCTGGACAGTGGCTGGCCCTGCTGCACCGCCTCCACCACGCCATCCAGCGCCTCGCGCACCGAGGCCTGGGTTTCCTTCTCGCGCAGGGTGCTGAGCGCCTCCAGCAGCGCGATGCCGGCATCCAGCAGCACCGCCAGCTCCTGGCTGAACAGCTGCAGCGGGAAGCGGCCGCCGCGGCGCGGTGCGCGGCCGGCGGCGGCTTGACCGGCCGGGCCGCCCAGCTCCTGCACCTCCAGCAGATGCTGGGGCGCGACGCCGGCGGCCAGCGCGACGCCCTGGCGGTCCGGCGCCTCGACGCGGCGCGAGGCGGCCGCCCCGAGCACGGGGTCGAACACGCGGATCAGGTACTGCGGCATGGGCGAGGGAAGAGCAACAAGACGGCGGCCGACCGGCTCACCAGCTGGTCAGGTCGGCGTCCTCGCCCTCGCCGCCGGGGCGGCCGTCGCGGCCCAGCGACAGCAGGTCGTACTCGCCATGCTCGCCGGGCGAGCGGTACTGGTAGTCGTTGTGCCAGGGATCCTTGGGCACCGCCTTGGCCAGATAGGGGCCGGCCCAGCGCGGCTCGTCGGCCGGCTTGGCGACCAGCACGGCCAGACCCTGCTCGGTCGTCGGGTAGCGGCCCACGTCGAGGCGGTACTGGTCCAGCGCCTTGGCCAGCGCATCGATCTGCGCCCGGGTCGCCTTGACCTCCGACTTGCCGATCTGGCCGAAGAACTTCGGCCCCACATAGCCGGCCAGCAGGCCGATGATGACCATCACGACCAGCAGCTCCAGCAGGGTGAAGCCGCGCGCGGGGCTGCGGGACGGGGTGCAAGAGCGGGCGGTGGAGAGGGACGACGGCAGCAGGGACATGGGTGAGACGGCAGTGGACCCGCCACTGTTCCATCCGGGTGGGACGGCTTCAATCGGGGGTTGCCCTCCGCTGAAGCCCCCACTTTGGGGTGTGGCGCAAAGGGCCACTTTAGGGCGCGCAGATGACAGTTCTCCGTGGACTCCCGGCGAGCCCCTGGGGACGGACAAATAAAAAAGCCCCGAGGCCTGGGCCAGGGGGCTTTGCTGACGGATCCGGACCGGATGCGGGTCAGAACGGAATATCGTCGTCCATATCGTCGAAGCCGGTCGCCGGCTTCGGGGCCGGTGCGGGGCGCGGGGCCGGCGCGCGGGGAGCCGCAGCGCGCGGGGCCGGTGCGGCGTCGAAATCGCCACCGCCCATGTCGCCGCCACGGCCACCACCGCCGCCACCGCTGCTGCGCTGGCCGTAACCGCCACCGCCGCCGCCCATCTCGTCACCGCCGTCGCGGCTGCCCAGCAGCTGCATCTGGTCGGCGATGATTTCGGTGGTGTAGGTGTCGCGGCCTTCCTTGTCCTGCCATTTGCGGGTGCGCAGGCGGCCCTCGACGTAGAGCGGGCGGCCCTTCTTGCAGTACTGGCCGACGATCTCGGCCAGCTTGTCGTTGAAGACCACGCGGTGCCATTCGGTCTCTTCCTGGCGCTCGCCGCTTTCGCGGTTCTTCCAGTTGCGGGTGGTGGCCAGGCTGATGGTGCAGAAGGCCACGCCGCTGGGGTTGTAGCGCAGCTCCGGGTCGCGACCCAGATTGCCGATGAGAATGACTTTATTGACCGAGGCCATGATGCGCGCTCCGCTGGCGTTTCATTAAATATCTAAAGCGCGATTATGCCGCCGCCCGTCCAGCGACCGCCCAGCCGCATCTGGCGGCCCGGATCCCGCACTTGATCGCCCCGCCGGCGCCCGCCGGGATGCCGCACCTAAGATGGCGCCCATCATGTCCACCCCGGCCCCCTCCCGTCCCGAATCGAACCGCCGCCTCTGGCTGGCCTACGCCGGCCTGTGCCTGCTGTGCTGGATGCTTTATGCGATGGCCGGCGCCGAGCTGCAGCGCGGCGTCTGGCAGCTCTGGGAGGCGGCCTACCAGGCCACCCTGAGCCTGACGCCGCCGATGCTCTTGGGCCCGCTGGTCTGGCTCTGGGTGGGGCGGCTGGAGCGTCGCGAGCGCGGCCCGGCGCTGCAGCTGCTGCGGCATGGCCTGGGTGCGCTGCTGTTCGCCGCCGCCTGGCAGCTGCTGGAGTTCGGCCTGGCCTGGTGGCTGTTCGGCCCCGAGCATGCGCGGGCGATCTTCCTGCAGGCGGTGCTGTGGCGCGGCATCTGGGGCGTGTTCGTCTACAGCGCGCTGGCCAGCGGCTTCACTGCGGTGCTGAACGCGCGGCGCGCCCGCGCCGCCGCGGTGGCCACGGCCCAGGCCGAGTCGGCGCTGGCGCGGGCCGAGCTGTCAGCGATCAGCGGCAAGCTGAATCCGCATTTCCTGTTCAACACCCTGAACACCCTGATCGCGCTGACCCGCAAGGACCCGAAGGCGGCGGAATCGGCCCTGCTGCGCTTCGCCGGCATGCTGCGCTATGTGCTGGACACCAAGCGCGGCGCCGATGCCCGCGTCAGCCTGGCCGAGGAGGTGGACTTCGTGCGCGACTACCTGGCGCTGGAGACCCTGCGCCTGGGCGCGCGGCTGGCGGTGGACTGGCAGATCGAGCCCGCCACCCTGGACGACGAGATCCCGCCGCTGACCCTGCAGCCGCTGGTCGAGAACAGCATCCTGCATGCGATCGCGCCGCGCACCCAGGGCGGCAGCATCAGCATCACCGCGCGCCGCGATGCGCTCAACGAGGGCCTGGCGCTGACCGTGCAGGACGACGGCCCGGGCTGCGACCCCGCCACCCTGAGCGCCCCACCCGCTCGCCACAAGGGCAAGCCCGGCATCGGCCTGTCGGCCCTGCAGCGCCGCTTCGCGCTGGACTACGAGGGCCGGGCCCGCTTGCGGATCCATACCGCCCCCGGCGCGGGCTTCCGCGTCGACCTCTGGATACCTCAGACCTGAACAACAGCACCATGCCCAAGATACGTACCCTGATCGCCGAGGACGAGCCGCTGGCCTGCGAGGCGCTGGCCGACTGGGTGCGCGAGCTGCCGCAGCTGGAGCTGGTAGCCTGCTGCGCCGATGGCGAGAGCGCGCTGGCGCAGATCCGCGCGCTGCAGCCCGAGCTGGTGCTGATGGACATCCAGATGCCCGGGCTGACCGGCCTGCAGGTGCTGCGCGCGCTCGGCGAGGCCGGCGCCGGCGGCCTGGAGCGCCGGCCCGCGGTGATCTTCACCACCGCCTACGACGAGCATGCGCTGACCGCCTTCGAGCTGCATGCGGTGGACTATCTGCTCAAGCCCTTCTCGCAGGACCGCTTCGTCGAGGCGGTCGAGCATGCGCTGGCCAATCTGGGCACGCCGCTGCCGCCCTCGCTGGAGGCCAGCCTGCAGGAGCCCGAGACCCCGCTGACCCGCATCCTGGTACGCGATCAGGGCAAGATCTTCCCGCTCAATATCGAGGCGATCGAATACCTGCGCTCCGACACCAAGTACACCGCGATCGCCAGCAAGGGCCGCCAGTTCCTGGTGCGCCTGCCGATCACCAGCTTCGAGCAGCGCCTGGACCCGGCGCGCTTCCTGAAGCTGCAGCGCAGCTGCATCGTCAACCTGGACTTCGTCGAGGCGATGACGCCCGACGAGAGTTCGCAGCTGGTGGTGCAGATGCAGGACGGCACGCGCTTCACCGCCAGCCGCGAGGTCTCGAAGAAACTGCGGGAGCAATCGATATGAAGCGCTGCCTCTCCCCCCGTCCCCTGTTCGGCGGCGCCTTGCTGGCGCTGACCCTGGCCCTGCCCGCGCTGGCCGAAGCGCAACAGCAGGCGGGCCGCAGCTACGCCCCGGGGCCCTTCACCCGCCTGGAGATCAGCGGCGCGGCCGACGTGCGCCTGCTGCAGGGCGAGCGCGACGAGGTCTTCATCGCCGGCGGCGAGGAGGTGCAGAAGAGCGTGGAGCTGGAGCTGCGCCGCGGCCGGCTGGAGATCCAACCCACCGGCGGCTGGAAGTTCTGGCGCAGCGCGCGGCTGCAGATCGAGGTGACGGTCAAGCAGCTGGAGCAGCTGGAGCTGTCCGGCGCCAGCGACCTGCATGCGCCGGGCCCCTTCCGCGCCGAGCGCCTGACCATCGGCATCTCCGGCGCCGGCCTGGTGCGCTTCGACGACCTGCAGGCCGAGACCCTGCGCTTCGGCATCTCCGGCGCCGGCGACGGCCAGCTGCGCGGCCAGGTGCGCGCGCTGGCGCTGAGCGTCTCCGGCAAGGGCAAGCTGATGGCCGAGCAGCTGCGCACCGACACCGCCGCGGTGACGATCAGCGGCGTCGGCAACGCCGCGCTGTGGGTGACGCAGAACCTGCGCGTCAACGTCTCCGGCGTCGGCACCGTCGACTACTGGGGCCGCCCGCAGGTCTCGCGCTCCTCGTCCGGCATGGCGACGATCAATGCGCGCGGCGATGCGCCGGCGGCGAACTAGGGTTCGCCATCCCAATAGTCGAGCGAGTTCTCCAGGCGCTGCATCAGCCGCCGACCCGGCAGGCTGGACGCGCCGATCTTGCCGGAGTCGGGGTACTCGCAGATCTCGGGGCGCTCCTGGGTGCTGATCGACAGATAGGTCAGCGGCGCGTCCGAGGTGTTGAGGATATGGTGCGGATACTCCGGGCCGGGCGGGATGCTGAACACATCGCCGGCACGGATCGGCAGCAGCTCGCCGGCGACGCGCAGGGTGCCCGTGCCCGCGAGCACGATGAACATCTCCTCCTGCGCATGGTGGAAGTGGTAGGGGCAGCTCTGCTGGCCCGGCGCCACCGTGTCGATGCCGGCGCCGAGCTTGCGCGCGGCGGTGCCGTCGGTCAGGCCGGCGATCTGGGTGTCGTAGCGCGGCGGGCGCAGGAAGCGCTCGCGCGGCTCCTCGTGGAAGTTGCGGATCAGCCGGCGGCGCAGCGCCTCGGCCGGGGTTTCTTGGCTCAAGCGGTTCTCCTCGACAATAGCGGGCTCCATGAAGATTGATCATCACGCCCCCCAGCACATCCTGCAAGAAGTCTTCGGCTACAGCGCGTTTCGCGGCGCGCAGGCCGACATCGTCCAGCATGTGAGCGGCGGCGGCGATGCGCTGGTGCTGATGCCCACCGGCGGCGGCAAGAGCCTGTGCTACCAGGTGCCGGCGATCGCGCGGCACCGCGGCGGCCGGGGCGTGACCCTGGTGGTCAGTCCGCTGATCGCCCTGATGCACGACCAGGTCGGCGCGCTCGAAGAAGCCGGCGTGCATGCCGCCTTCCTGAATTCCACCCTCAGCAGCGAGGAGGCCAGCCGCATCGAGCGCGAGATGATGAGCGGCCGGCTGGTGATGCTGTATGCCGCGCCCGAGCGCATCACCAACCCGCGCTTCCTGGCCCAGCTGGACTCGCTGCACGAGCGCGGCCTGCTCTCGCTGTTCGCGATCGACGAGGCGCATTGCGTCAGCCAATGGGGCCACGATTTCCGCAACGAGTACCTGGAACTCTCGCTGCTGCACGAGCGCTTCCCGGACGTGCCGCGCGTCGCGCTGACCGCCACCGCCGACGACATCACCCGCGCCGACATCATCGAGCGCCTGCGGCTGCAGGAGGCGCGCGTCTTCATCAGCAGCTTTGATCGGCCCAATATCCGCTACACCATCGTCGAGAAGGACAGCAAGCCGCGCGAGCAGCTCTTGCGCTTCATCCGCGACGAGCATGAGGACGACGCCGGCGTCGTCTACTGCCAGAGCCGCAAGAAGGTCGAGGAGACCGCCGCTTGGCTGGAGGCCGAGGGCCTGAAGGCCCTGCCCTACCACGCCGGCCTGGACACCGGCGTGCGCCAGCGCCACCAGGACCGTTTCCTGCGCGAGGACGGCATCGTGATGGTGGCCACCGTGGCCTTCGGCATGGGCATCGACAAGCCGGACGTGCGCTTCGTCGCCCACCTGGACCTGCCGAAGAACATCGAGAGCTACTACCAGGAGACCGGCCGCGGCGGCCGCGACGGCGCGGCGGCCAACGCCTGGATGACCTATGGCCTGGCCGACGTCGTCAACCAGCGCCGCATGATCGACGACAGCCCGTCGAACGAGGAATTCAAGCAGGTGCAGCGCGGCAAGCTGGACGCGCTCTTGGCGCTGGCAGAGGCCACCGACTGCCGGCGCCAGCGCCTCTTGGGCTATTTCGGCGAGGCCAGCCAGCCCTGCGGCAACTGCGACAACTGCATCAGCCCGCCCGCCACCTGGGACGGCACCGAGGCGGCGCGCAAGATGCTCAGCTGCATCTACCGCTTCCACCAGAATGGCGGCCAGCGCTTCGGCGCCGGCCATCTGATCGACGTGCTGCGCGGCAAGCTGACCGACAAGGTCGGCCAGTACGGCCACCAGAGCCTCTCGACCTGGGCCGTTGGCGCCGACCTGAGCGAGCAGCAGTGGCGCGCGGTGCTGCGCCAGCTGATCGCGCTGGGCCATGTGTTCACCGAGGGCGAATACCACACGCTGGCGCTGGCCGAGACCGCGCGCGCGGTGCTGAAGGGCGAGGTGCAATTGCTGCTGCGCGTGCCGGCCAGCGCGCCCAAGCGCGGCGCCAGGGGTTCCACGCGTGGCGCCTCCGGCAAGAGCGGCCGCGCCGCCGCCGAGGCGCTGGACCTGGACGGCCAGGCCCAGCAGCGCTTCGAGGCGCTGAAGGCCTGGCGCTCCGAGGTGGCCAAGGAGCATGGGCTGCCGGCCTATGTGATCTTCCAGAACGTCACCCTGGCCGAGATGGCGCGCGCCAACCCGCAAAGCCTGGACGAGCTGTCCGGCATCAGCGGCGTCGGCGCGAAGAAGCTGGAAGCCTACGGCCGCGAGATCCTGCGGGTGCTGGAGGCCTGACAAGCGGAGAGCTGCGGGACCGCGGGAAAACACCGAGGCGGCTGCGGGGGTCAGGTGTCAACCCCGCCGGGCGGTGCCCCGTTGCAGGCGGTTGCCCCTCCCCTTTCCTCCCTGCGCAAGCCCGTCCATGCATCCATCCCGCCGCCCGCCGCATTCCCTTGCCCCTCTCGTCCTGCTGCTGGGCCTGGCCGGCGCGGCCCAGGCGGCGCCGAATCTGGAGCGGGTGGAGGTGACCGGCTCGGCGATCAAGCGGCCGGAGAGCGAGGGCGCGCTGCCGCTGCAGGTGATCACCCGGGCCGAGATCGACAAGGCCGGCATCACCACCGCGGCCGAGCTGGTCGCCAAGCTGGCGGCCAATGCCGGCGGGCTGACCGATGGCGCCAGCATCTCCGACGGGCGCGACCAGCGCGGCCTCAACTCCGCCAGCCTGCGCGGGCTGGGCACCTCGTCGACCCTGGTGCTGCTGAACGGCCGGCGCATGGCCAACTTCGCCGCGCCGGGCGACGACGCCGGCGTGGACCTGAACATCATCCCGGCCGCCGCGATCCAGCGCGTCGAGGTGCTGCTGGACGGCGCCTCCTCGCTGTACGGCAGCGACGCGATCGGCGGCGTGATCAACTTCATCACGCGCAAGGACTACCGCGGCGTGGAGCTGAACGCCTATGGCGGTGGCTCCAGGGAGGGGGGGGCCGGCAAGCGCACGGCCGGCCTGACCGCGGGCTTCGGCGACCTGGCGCGCGATCGTTTCAATGTGTTCACCGTGCTGGACCTGCAGAAGACCGATGCGCTGCGCAGCTCGCAGCGCAAGTTCATCGCCGACCTGAAGGTGCCGGAGCGGCTGCCGCATCTGCTGTCCAGCTTCACCTCGCCGGCCAATGTGCTGGTCTCGCGCAGCCAGCGCGACTTTCTGGCGGATGCGGGCCTGCGCATCGGCGGCCGGCCCCTGGAGAACACCCGGTTCAACTTCGCCGCGCCGGACTGCAACCCGCCGGCCTCGCTCTACCTGCCGTCGGGCATCGGTGGCGACCAGGGCTGCACCTACGACTACATGCGCGACACCGAGCTCTATCCCAAGAGCGACAAGTCCAGCCTGCTGGCGCGCGGCGTGTTCCAGCTCACGCCCGAGCACCAGCTTTATGCCGAGTACGCCCATGCGCGTGCGCGCAGCTGGTATGTGGCCTCGTCGGCCCGCGTGACGGCCAGCGTTCCCTACACCGTGGTGCCGGGCCTGCGCGGCACCCGGCTGGAGGAATCGGGCGACGAGATGGTCGACCTGCGCATGCGCCTGCTGGAGGCCGGCAACCGCACCAGCGACCTGACCAGCACCGGCCAGCGCCTGGTGCTGGGCGCCACCGGCAGCTGGGCCGGCTGGGATTACGACCTGGCGCTGAACCGCAGCCGCAGCACCATGAGCGATCGCAACACCCATGGCTATCTGCTCTACGACAAGCTGATCGACGGCATCAAGCAGGGCCTGATCAATCCCTTCGGCCCCTCATCCGCCGCGGGGCTGGCCTATCTGGACAGCATCCAGGTGGACGACGTGACGCGCCGCGGCGTCGGCACGATGCAGGGCATCGACTTCAAGTTCAGCCGCGCCATCGGCCAGCTCGCCGGCGGCGACCTGATGCTGGCCCTGGGCGGCGAGCTGCGCCGCGAGCGCATCAGCTACCGCCTCTCCCAGCTGCTGCTGAGCGACAACATCAACAACGACGGGGTCAGCTTCCTGACGCCGCTGCCCCAGCCGATCCCCGCCGAGGGCCTGGAGTTCGCCAACGGCCGACGGGTCCGGGCCTGGTTCGCCGAGCTGAACGCGCCGCTGAGCCAGCAGGTCGAGGCCCAGCTCTCGGTGCGGCAGGAGCATACGCAGGGCGTCGGCAGCGCGATCAGCCCCAAGATCGGCCTGCGCTACACGCCGAGCGCGCAGTGGTTGCTGCGCGCCTCGCTGGGCCGCGGCTTCCGCGCGCCCTCGCTGGACGATCTGCACCGCCCCCCGCGCGAAAGCAGCACCTCCACCCTGGCCGATCCGGTCTGCATGGCCAACAACGACAACGATCTGGCCTACTGCGCCTTCGAGTGGACCACCCGCCGCTACAGCAACCCGAACCTGAAGCCCGAGCGCAGCCGCCAGGGCACCCTGGGCGTGGTGTTCGAGCCCAACAAGCATGCCGCGCTGGGCCTCGACTTCTGGGACATCCGCCGCAGCAATCTGATCGGCGATATCGGCGACGACGTGATCCTGGGCAATCTGGCCAAGTATGGCCACCTGGTGCACCGCGACGAGGATGACGAGATCGACTACATCGAGCTGCGCAAGGACAACCGCGGCGCCCAGCAGGCCCAGGGCTTCGATCTGAGCGCCGATCTGCGCGAGCTGCGCAGCCCGGTGGGCGAATTCGCGCTGCGCTTGCGCGGCACGCTGACCACCAAGTCGCGCCTGCAGACCGCACCCGGCGATCCCTTCGTCAGCAATCTGGGTCGCTTCGTCACCGAGGGTGCGGTGCAGCGCTGGCGCCATCGCCTCAGCGTCGACTGGTCACCGCAGCAGAACCGCTATGGCCTGACCCTGTCGAACAGCTACAGCAGCGGCTACGAGGACCAGAACCGGGCCATCGACACCAACAGCGGCACGGTGGTGCAGGTCAACCGCGTCAAGGCCTATTCGATCTGGGACCTGAGCGGCTGGTGGGAGCTCGGCGAGGGGCTGACCCTGCGCGCCGGCGTGCAAAACCTGGCCGACAAGGCACCGCCCTATTCGAACCAGGCCTATCACTTCCTGTCGGGCTACGACCCGAGCTACACCGACCCGCGCGGGCGCTATGCCTATCTGAGCCTGCGGCTGGTTCTGAAGTAGGTCAGCACAGCACCGTCTGCGGCTGGGCGCAGACTGCGGCGACGGTGCTGCTGTCGGCTTGCAGCGAATCCAGGCGCGGCGCGGCCGCCATCACGACGCTGCGGCGCCCCTCGATCAGCACGCGCGGCAGTTGTTGCGCCACGCGCTCGGCGCCCAGCGCGCTCTTGCCGGTGATCACGACGCGCTCCAGCACCATCAGCGGCTGGCGCGGCGTGGCGCCGGCGTTCACCAGCATCACCAGGGCCAGGGTCGCCGTGAAGGCGCCGAGGGCGGCCGGGATCGAACGGGTCGGGGCTTGCAGGGGCTGGTTCATGGTGGACTCCTGGGGAAGGTGGATCGCAGGCTTCGGGGAGGAAGAGGGATCTGCGTTGTCGATGAAGTCAGTGTCGGCCGCGGCGCGGGCCTTCGCCATGCGCTTGCGACGAACTGCGCCGATGCCGGCGTCAGCGGTCCCTGGACGCGATGGACCTGAAACGGCGCGGCACCGGATCGGCGCTGCGACAGGCAAGAAAAAACCCGGCTGCTCGAGCCGGGTTTCACTTTGAAGAGGCGACTGACCTGGCGCCGGCTTGCCACCTCTCGCTACTGGCGGCGGACCTGCGCCTCGTCGCGCTGCAGCTCCGCCACCCGCATCGCGGCGGGAGCGGCGGCGGCCGCACTCGCGGCGGTGCTGCGGCCCTCGACCACGACGCGTTCCAGCTGCACCACCGTATGCCGTTGTTCCGGCTGGCCGCGCTCGGCCAGCAGCAGCGCCATCACGACGGCGCTGGCGACGGCCAACACGGCGGTCAAAAAGGTCTTGCTGCTGTCACTCATCGTCATGATCGCTACTCCATCCAGGCGGGAATCGGCTTTTGTCAGTGCTGGCAGTGTCGGGCCCCGGTCGTCAAGCCGCCAGCGCTGCGCGACGAGCTGCGGCCGGACTCGCATGAACTGCCGCCGGGCGCGATGAAGCGGCCCGCCGCAGAGGAAACCGAGTCACCGCGGCACGCGTCGACGAGACGCATGCGGCCGTGGCTCGGCTCCATTCAGGAGCCGGCCGGATCGGGTAAGGACATGAAGAACGGCATCGCCAGGCTCCCGTTCAGCCGCGGCGGGCGGTGGGCTTGGCCGCGGCCAGCTGCGTGCCGCTCGCCAAGCTGCGGCCTTCGATCACGACGCGCGGCAGCTGCACGATGACGGTCTGCACCGACTTGCCGGTGACCACGACGCGCGGCAGTTGCTCGACGACCTTCTGCGGCGCGGCCTGGGCCAGACCGGCGGCGGCCAGGGCGGTGATCGCGATGAAGGCGCTGCGGACGGTGGTGATGGTGGTTTGCATGATGTTGACTCCTGTTTTTGCGGTTTGACGCGGCCCTTTGCTGCGTCGATGGAGTCAGTATCGGAAGTCATGCCCGCGCGATCCAGGCGGGCGCGACGAACTGCAGGGACGGTCGACCGAACCGTCATCCGGCGCGATGACCGTATGGCGACAAGGCAGAGCGAACAGGCTGTTGAAAACCGTCGCGAGGACGGCCAGCGGCTAGGGCGCCCGGAGCGCAGGAACCGGAACGTACTTCCTGTACGTGAGGATTCCGAGCACCGCGCAACGACGCAGATGGCCGCCGCAGTAGGTTTGCAACAGCCTGTCAGCCCAGCACCCGCTGCACCAGGCCCGCCAGATCCTCCAGCGTCTTCTCCTTCTGCAGCAGGCCCGGCAGGCCCAGCAGGCGCGCCTGGGCGCGCAGCTCCTCGGTGATATGGCCGGAGCTGATCAGCACCGGCAGCGCCGGCGCGCGCGAACGCAGCTCGCGCGCCAGGGCCAGGCCGGTGGTGCCGGGCATGTTGTAGTCGCTGACCAGCAGGTCCACGTCGCCCGCCGCGACCAGGGTCAGGGCTTGCGCGGCGTCGCCGGCCAGGCTGACCCGGTAGCCCTGGCGCAGCAGCAGCCCCTGCACGGTCAGGCGCATCACCTCGTCGTCGTCCACATAGACGATATGCTGGCCCTCGCCCCGCCCTTCCAGGTCGAGCAGCGGCGCGGGCTCGGTGGCCGGGCCGTCCCAGTCCAGCAGCGGCAGGTAGAGATGGAAGCAGCTGCCCTGGCCCGGCGTGCTGTCGACCTGGATCTCGCCCTGGTGGGCCAGCACGATGCCATGCGCCACCGCCAGACCGAGACCGGTGCCCTGGCCCTGCGGCTTGGTGGTGAAGAAGGGCTCGAACAGATGGCTGCGGGTGATCTGGTCCATGCCCTTGCCGTCGTCGCGCACCCACAGATGCACGCGCGGCGCGGCGCCGGCCAGGCGCTCGGCCGCCAGGCCGACCTCGACGGTTCCGGGCCGGCCGTCCAGCGCATGCCAGGCGTTGGTGCACAGATTCATCAGCACCTGCTGGATCTGGGTCGCGTCGGCGCGCACGAACAGCGGCTCCTCGCACAGGTTCAGCTCCAGCTGCACGCCCGCCGGCGTCGCCGCGCGCAGCAGGGCCAGGCTCTCCTGCACCAGCGGCTGCAGGCGCACCGCGCGCAGCTCCTGCGGCTGGCGGCGGCTGAAGGCCAGGATCTGCTGCACCAGGCTGCGCGCGCGCTCGCCGCCGATGCGGATCAGGCCCAGATGGGTGGACGCCGGGTGGCTGGCCGGCAGCTGCTCCAGCGCCAGCGCCACATTGCCGAGCACCGCGCCGAGGATGTTGTTGAAGTCATGCGCGATGCCGCCGGCCAGACGGCCCATGGCCTCGAGCTTCTGCGCCTCGCGCAGCTGGGTCTCCAGCTCCTGGCGCCGCGCTTCGGCCTGCACCCGCTCGCCGAGGTCGATATCGACGCAGTACAGCTCGGCCTCGCCATGGCTGTTGCGCTGCATCGTGTGGCTGGAGAACACATGCACCGGGCTGCCGTTCTTGTGCTGCAGCACCAGCTCCTCGGCCGGCGTCGAGACCTTGCCCGAGGCCAGCCATTCGCGCGTCGCCTCGATCACAAAGGGGCGCATCGGCGGCGGGATGATCAGCTCCTCCAGCTGCCGGCCCAGCGCCTCGGCCTTGCTGAAACCGTAGAGCTGCTCGCTGGCCGCGTTCCAGAAGATCACGCGGCGCTGCGCGTCATAACCCTGTACCGAAACCTTCTCGACCCCCTCCAGCAGCGCACGAAAGCGGCTCTCGCTGTCCTGCAGCGCCTGCTCGGCCTGGCGCGCGGCACTGATGTCCAGCAGCAGCGCATGCCACAGCACCGTGCCGTCCTGGCGCGGCTGCGGCCGCCCCGCGCCCTGCAGCCACAGGCGCCGGCCAGAGGGCGTGACGAGGCGGAACTCCACATGCCAGGGCGTCAGCTCGCGCGCCGAGCGCAACAGCGAGGCGCGCAGCGCCGCCCGGTCGGTGGGCGCCACCAGGCCCCACAGCCGCGCGACATCGCGCTCCACCTCGGCCGGCTCCAGCTCCAGCAGCTCCAGGCAGCGCGGGCTCATCTCGTAGATGGCGTCCTGGCCGTCGGGCCACAACACATACTGGAACATCAGGCCGGGCAGGTTGTCGGCCAGATAACGGAAGTTGGCTTCCGCCGCATGCAGCGCCTGCTCCAGCCGCTTGTTGCGCAAGCTGTCCATTGCGTCGCTCCCTGTCGAACGGGCTGCCGCTTTGGGGAGGAAGGGGCCGGGCCGGTTCAAACGCGACCCATTGTGACCCCGCGGGCCGGTCCTTCGAAAGTCCCTAGGACGCGTTACCCAGCACCAGCCGGGCCAGGGCCGCCAGACCGCGCGTCGGCGTTTCGCCGTCCTGCCGCGCCTGGGTCGGCTCGACCTCGAAGCTGGTCGCGCCCAGCAGCAGGGTGCCCATCAGGGCCAGGCCGAGCAGCAGGAGCAGGAGGCGGGTCTTCATGATGCCCCGCAGTATCCCCGAAGCGCGCGCCCCCGCAAGCCCCCTCAAAGGGGAAGCTCGCGCGGTGCTGACATGCCTTGTCAGCAGGGCGCTGCGTGCGCCGGCCCGGCGGCCTATGATGACGGGTTTTCTGCCCCCGCCCGCCGTCCTCATGTCCGAGCCCAAATCCGCCCAGCCCATGCCCGACGCGCCGATGATCCGCGTCCGGGGCGCGCGCACCCACAATCTGAAGAACATCGATGTGGACCTGCCGCGCAACCAGCTGGTGGTGATCACCGGGCTGTCCGGATCGGGCAAGTCCAGCCTGGCCTTCGACACGCTGTATGCGGAGGGCCAGCGGCGCTATGTGGAGAGCCTGTCGGCCTACGCGCGCCAGTTCCTGCAGCTGATGGACAAGCCGGACGTGGACGTGATCGAGGGCCTGTCGCCGGCGATCTCGATCGAGCAGAAGGCCACCAGCCACAACCCGCGCTCGACCGTCGGCACGGTGACCGAGATCCACGACTACCTGCGCCTGCTCTACGCCCGCGCCGGCACGCCCTTCTGCCCCGACCACCACCTGCCGCTGGAGGCGCAGAGCGTCAGCCAGATGGTGGACGCGGTGCTGGCGATGACCGACGAGTCGCGCCTGCTGGTGCTGGCGCCGGTGGTGCGCGACCGCAAGGGCGAGTTCGTCGAGCTGTTCCAGGACCTGCAGGCGCAGGGCTATGTGCGCTTCCGCGTCGACGGCGTGACGGTCGAGGCGCCGGACATCCCGGTGCTGAAGAAGGCCGAGAAGCATGACATCGACGTGGTGGTGGACCGCATCAAGCTGCGCCACGACGGCGCCGATGCGCTGCGCCAACGCCTGGCCGAGAGCTTCGAGGCCGCGCTGCGCCAGGCCGAGGGCCGCGCCCTGGTGCTGAACCTGGACACCGGCGCCGAGACCATCTTCTCCAGCAAGTTCGCCTGCCCGATCTGCAGCTACTCGCTGCCGGAGCTGGAGCCGCGCCTGTTCTCGTTCAACTCGCCGGTGGGCGCCTGCCCCAGCTGCGAGGGCCTGGGCCAGGTGACGGTGTTCGATCCGGACCGCGTGGTCGCCTTCCCGACCCTGAGCCTGGCCAGCGGCGCGGTGAAGGGCTGGGACCGCCGCAACCCCTATACCTTCAGCATGCTGGAGGCGGTGGCCAAGCATTACGGCTTCGACATCGAGTCGCCCTTCGAGACCCTGCCCGCCGAGGCGCGCCAGGTGTTGCTCTATGGCTCCGGCGAGCAGGAGCTGGTGTTCAGCTATCAAGGCGAGACCGCCAGCGGCAAGAAGCGCACGGTCAAGCGCTCGCACCCCTTCGAGGGCATCCTGAACAATCTGCAGCGCCGCTTCAAGGAGACCGACTCCGCCGCGGTGCGCGAGGATCTGGCGCGCTACCAGGCCGCCAAGCCCTGCCCGCATTGCGAGGGCTCGCGCCTGCGCCGAGAGGCGCGCCATGTGGTGCTGCAGCCGGCCGATGCGCCGGACGGCTTCAAGGGCCGGCCGATCTACGAGGTCGAGCATGCCACCCTGCGCGAGGCGCTGGACTATTTCGAAGGCCTGAAGCTCAAGGGCGCCAAGGCCGAGATCGGCGACAAGGTGGTGCGCGAGATCGGCGCGCGCCTGCGCTTCCTGAACGATGTGGGCCTGAACTACCTGAGCCTGGACCGCAGCGCCGACACCTTGTCGGGCGGCGAGGCGCAGCGCATCCGCCTGGCCTCGCAGATCGGCTCCGGCCTGACCGGCGTGATGTATGTGCTGGACGAGCCCAGCATCGGCCTGCACCAGCGCGACAACGACCGCCTGATCGCCACCCTGCGCCGGCTGCGCGACCTGGGCAACTCGGTGCTGGTGGTCGAGCATGACGAGGACGCGATCCGCGCCGCCGACCATGTGCTGGACCTCGGCCCCGGCGCCGGCGTGCACGGCGGCCAGATCATCGCCCAGGGCACGCCCGAGCAGGTGGCGGCGAACCCGGATTCGCTGACCGGCCGCTACCTGTCGGGCCGCGAGAAGATCGTGGTGCCGGCCCAGCGCCACAGCCTGGCCGCGATGGAGAACCCGCAGACCCTGAAGATCATCAACGCGCGCGGCAACAACCTGAAGGGCGTGACGGTCGAGATCCCGGTGGGCCTGCTGACCTGCGTGACCGGCGTCTCCGGCTCAGGCAAGAGCACCCTGGTCAACGACACGCTCTATGCCGCGGTCTCGAAGAAGCTCTACCAGAGCCATCTGGACCCGGCCGCGCATGACGAGATCGAGGGCCTGGACGCCTTCGACAAGGTGATCAACGTGGACCAGAGCCCGATCGGCCGCACGCCGCGCAGCAACCCGGCCACCTACACCGGCCTGTTCACGCCGATCCGCGAGCTGTTCGCCGAGATGCCGACCGCGCGCGAGCGCGGCTACGGCCCGGGCCGCTTCAGCTTCAACGTGGCCGGCGGCCGCTGCGAGGCCTGCCAGGGCGACGGCGTGCTGAAGGTGGAGATGCATTTCCTGCCGGACGTCTATGTGCCCTGCGACGTCTGCCATGGCAAGCGCTACAACCGCGAGACCCTGGAGGTGCTCTACAAGGGCAAGAACATCACCCAGGTGCTGGGCCTGACGATCGAGGACGCGGCCGCCTTCTTCAGCGCCGTGCCCAACATCTCGCGCAAGCTGCAAACCCTCTTGGATGTGGGCCTGGGCTATGTGAAGCTGGGCCAGAGCGCGACGACCTTATCCGGCGGCGAGGCGCAGCGCGTCAAGCTGGCGCTGGAGCTCTCCAAGCGCGACACCGGCCGCACGCTCTACATCCTGGACGAGCCGACCACCGGTCTGCATTTCGCCGACATCGCGCTGCTCTTGAAGGTGCTGCATCAGCTGCGCGACGCGGGCAACACCATCGTCGTGATCGAGCACAACCTCGACGTGATCAAGACCGCCGACTGGCTGATCGACATGGGCCCGGAGGGCGGCGCCGGTGGGGGTCAGCTCTTGCTGGCCGGCACGCCGGAGGATCTGGCCGCCTTCGAGGGCAGCCACACCGGGCGCTATCTGAAGCCGCTGCTGACTAAATAGCAGTAGGAGCGGCGCTCTTGGCCTGGCGGCGGCGAGCCACCCAGCCCAGCGCGCCCAGGCCCAGCACCATCATGGCCCAGGTGCCCGGCTCGGGCACCGGCGGCGGCACGACCGTGCCGGGCGGCAGCGGCGGGATGCCGTCCAGGCCGCCCATCGGCGGCACCAGGCCACCGCCGCCGATCCCGGGCGTACCGCCCGGCACGCTGGTGGTCGGCGTCAGGACGCTGCCGCTCGGCGGCGTGACGCCGGCGATCTGCGAGAAGGTCGGCTCGCTCGAGGGCGCACCGCCGCCGGCCACACCGGCGCCGGTCGGCTCCATCTCCAGCAGGGCCTGCGGGTCCTCGCCCTCGCGGGCGGCCGAGGCCACATTGCCCGCGGCGGCCGGCGCGCTGGCCTGCGGCGCCTGGGTGCGCGTGATGCGGCTGACATTGCGACAGACGGTCGGCACCAGGATGCAATGGCCGTCCTCGCAATAGACCAGGCCGCGCTCCTGCATCTTGTCGGTCCAGCCGGCGCGCGTCACGCTGCCGCAGACGCTGCCCTGGCCAAAATGCATGTCGCGGATCGAGGTGTCGTAGCGGCCCTTGCCCTGGATCGCGTCGCGCGTGATCGTCACCATCTCGTCGTAGCTGCGCTGTTGCATGCGCGCCTTGAGCTTGGTGCGGGTGGCGGCCGGGATGTCCTTGTAGCGGTCCACGGCCGCGACCACATCGCCCATGAAGGGATTGACCCCTGGACGATCCCAGGAGCACTGGGGCAAGGTGGCGCCGGAGGCGGCCAAGGCGATGGCGGCGAGCATGGACATGTGGATGGACCTGTTCCTAGGACCTGCGTTCGGTTTTTGTTGAGCCTGGTCACCAGTGTAGAAAGACACTACCGAGATCCTGGGCGCCAGCCCCCCCCCAGGCACGGGAGTTGGGCGCGGGCATATGTCACGGATGGGTCACGATTCGCACAACACCGCACGCGGATAGACTGACGCCGCCCCTCGGAGACCTCATGAGCACCGTTGTCGACTACTACCTCGCCCCGCAATCGCCCTGGACCTATCTCGGCCACGCGCGCCTGTGCGCCCTGCTGGCCGAGAGCGGCGCCGCGGTGCGGGTGCGGCCGGTCGATCTGGGCGAGGTGTTCCCGGTCTCCGGCGGCCTGCCGCTGGCCAAGCGCGCGCCGCAGCGCCAGGCCTACCGCCTGCTGGAGCTGCAGCGCTACAGCAGATGGCTGGGCCTGCCGCTGAACCCGCAGCCGCGTTTCTTCCCCGTCTCGGCCGATGCCGCGGCGCGCCTGATCATCGCGGTGGACCGGCAGGATGGCAGCGCCGCCGCGCTGAAGATCGCCGGCGCCATCATGGCCGCGGTCTGGGCCGAGGAGCGCAATATCGCCGACCCCGAAGTGCTGGCCGCCCTGCTGACCGAGCAGGGCCTGGCCAGCGCGCGGCTTCACGAGATCGAGGCGCAGCGGCCCAGCTATGCCGAGTACACCCGCCAGGCGATCGAGGCCGGCGTGTTCGGCGCGCCGAGCTATGTGGTGGACGGCGAGATCTTCTGGGGCCAGGACCGGCTCGACTTCCTGCGCCGCCGCCTGCTGGGCCCGCAGGCCTGAGAGGTTTGCAGAAGTCGTGACCGTGCCCCTACCTACCGAAACCCCGCGCCATGTCCTCTACGTGGAGGACGACCGCCTCAACATCGTGCTGATGGAAGAGGTGTTCCGCCGCCTGCCGCCGGGCTGGACCCTGGACTGCGTCGAGGACGGGGGCCAGGCCTTGCTGGCCGTTGCCGAACGCCGCCCCGACCTGCTGCTGATCGACATGAACCTGCCCGACATGAACGGGCTGGAACTGCTGGCGCGCCTCGCTGAGCAAACAAGCCAAGATGCCCTCCCGCCCTGCGTCGCGCTGTCGGCCGACGCACTGCCCGAGCAGGTGCAGGCCGCGCGCGCGGCGGGCTTTTGCGACTACTGGCTGAAGCCGATCGACGTGCTGCGGCTGGCGCAGGCACTGCAGGACTTCGCGCCGCGCTAGCAAAGAAAAAGCCCGGCGATGCCGGGCTTGGCACTGAAGCGGTGCGCTGGGAGCGCACCGCTTCACGATGCATCACTTCAGGTGGCTGTTGATCAGCTTGGTCATCTCGAACATGTCGGCCTTGGCCTTGCCGAAGATCTCCTTCAGCTTGGCGTCGGCGATGATGACGCGCTTCTGCACCTCGTCCTGCAGCTTGTTCTTCTTGATGTACTCCCACACCTTCTTGGTCACGTCGGTGCGCGGCAGCGGGGCTGCGCCGACGATGGCGGCCAGCGCGGCGCTGGGCGTCATGGCCTTCATGAAGGCGGCGTTGGGAGTGCGCTTCTTGGCGGGTGCGGCGGCCTTCTTGGCGGGTGCAGCCTTCTTAGCGGGGGCTGCCTTCTTCGCCGGCGCGGCCTTCTTGGCCGGAGCTGCCGCCTTCTTGGCCGGAGCGGCCTTCTTGGCCGGAGCTGCCGCCTTCTTGGCGGGCGCGGCCTTCTTCGCAGTTGCCATTTCGATTCTCTCCATCAAAGGTTGTTGATGTGCCGGGTCCGGGCGAAGGTCGCGTACAACATCGCTGCACAGCCTTCAATCTCTCTGGCACCTAGCGCAGGCAATGGTACTGCGCACCTATCGCATTGAGAAGGCTTTCATAGGGGAGGAAGACCCCAAATCGCCCCTATTGATGCGCTCTTTGTCGCGGCCGTGCATCAAATCCGCGATGGCCACAGCATCTGCGGGCCCGCCTCGCGCGTTTCCCTGCAGCCGCTGAGGGCCATCGCGATCTCGAGTTCGTCGCGCAGCAGACGCAGCGCGTGGGCCACGCCGAGCGCACCGGCCGCCGCCAGCGCGTGCACATAGGGCCGCCCCAGCAGCACCGCATCGGCACCCAGGCACAGGGCCTTCAGCACATCGGTGCCGCGCCGGATGCCACCGTCGACCAGCAATGGGAAACCCGCGCCGACCGCGGCGCGCAGCACCGGCAGCAGCTCGGCGGTGGCGGGCAGCGCATCGAGCGTGCGGCCGCCATGGTTCGACACGATCAGGCCCGCGACACCGCGGCGCTGCGCCTCGAGCGCATCGTCCGGATGGGCCACGCCCTTGAGCAGCAGCGGCAGGCGGCTGTGCTCGCGCAGCCAGTCCAGGGTGGACCAGGTGGCCGCGCGCGGCATCAGGCCGTCGAACATCGCGCTCTGGCCGGGCGCCAGATTCAGCGGTTTCTTCAAGCCGCCCAGATTGACCGCGCGCACATCGTCCGGCAGCTTGAAGCCGGCGCGCCGCTCGCGATCGCGCGCGCCATGCACCGGCGCATCGACGGTCAGCACCAGGGCCTCGAAGCCGGCCGCCTCGACGCGCCGCAGCAGCTCGGCCATGAAGACGCGGTCGTCGCGCCAGTAGAGCTGGAACCACAGCGGACCGCGGCCCGGCTCGTCCAGCACCGCGCGCGCCACCGGCTCCATCGGCACGCTGGCCTGGGCGCTGAGAATCAGGCCGGCGCCCTGCGCCGCGGCGGCATAGGCGCTGGCCAGCTCGCCGTCGGGATGGGCCAGGCGCTGATAGGCGATCGGCGCCAGCAGCACCGGCTGCGGCCATTCGCGCCCCAGCAGGCTGATGCGGGTATGCCCGCCCGAGAGGTCGCGCAGCACGCGCGGCCACAGCCGCAGCGCATCCCAGGCCGCACGGTTGGCCTGCAGCACTCGCTCATCGGCCGCGCCACCGCTCAGATAGGCGAAGGCCTGCTCGCTCATGCGCGCGCGCGCATGCGGCTCGAAATCGGCCAGGTTGACGACGTCGGCCGGGATCTGCTGCAGCGGCATGAGTCCGGGCGTCGTACTCATGTGTCCGCCCACATGCGCAGCAGGTTGTGATAAGTGCCGGTCAGCTGCACCGTCGCCTCGGACTCGCCATGCTCGGCGCGCAGCCGCATCAGGCTCATGTCCATCTCGAACAGCAGGCGACGCTGCTCGTCGCTGCGCACCATGCTCTCGATCCAGAAGAAGCTGGCGAGGCGGGCGCCGCGGGTGACCGGCGCGACCTGGTGCACGCTGGTGCCGGGGTAGAGGATCATGTCGCCGGCGGCCAGCTTGACGCGCTGCTCACCGAAGGTGTCCTGCACCACCAGCTCGCCGCCGTAATAGTCCGCGGGATCGGCCAGGAACAGGGTGCAGGAGATGTCGGTGCGCACGCGCTGCTGACCGCCCGGCAGGTAGCGCACCGCCTGGTCGACATGCGGGCCATAGGCATTGGCGCCGCCGCCGTAGCGATTGAACATCGGCGGCAGCACGCGCTTGGGCAGCGCGGCGGAGAAGAAGATCGGATGCCGCTCCAGCGCCTGCAGCACCAGCTGCTGCAGCGCCTGGGCCTCGGCACCAGCCGGGTTCAGCTGCTCGTTGTTCTTGACCCGGGCGGCTTGCGACCCGGCGGTCTGGCGCCCATCCTCCCACGCGGCCTCGCGCAACAGCGCTTGCGCCCGGGCCAGCGCCTCGGGGGTCAGGACTTGTTCGATCTTCAGCAGCATGGACGGCGCATCCTCATGCAAAAAAGGCCCGGAGCACCGCCCCGGGCCAACAAAGGCCTCTTTGGAGAGAAGTTTAGCGAGCCGGCCGGAGCCGGCTCGTGCGCTGGATCAGAACTTGTAGGCGACCGTCATCTGCAGATCACGCCCCTTGCCGGGGATGTAGTGGCCGCGATAGAGCATGTCGGCATACAGCTTGTTGCTGATGTTGGTCAGGTTGGCCTTGAAGCTCAGCTTGTCCACCGTGTACTCGGCCATCAGGTCGGCGGTGATGAACTTCGGCGCCCACGTGGCCGGCGCCAGCTGCGGCGTGTCACCGCTGCGCGCGTTCAGGCCCAGACCCAGACGCAGGGCCGGCGTCACCTTGTAGGTGGTCCAGATCGTGCCACTGTGGCGCGGGGTCAGGCCGGGACGCGAACCGACGGCCTCGCCGGCAGCGGCGGCAGCGCTGGCCTTGTCCACCTTGGCATTCGGGATGTAGGCATACGAAGCGAAGATCTCCCATTCGGGCGTGATGCGGCCGGCAATGTCGAACTCCAGACCGGAGGCATGACGCTCGCCCGACAGCACGTAGTTGCAGGCATTGACCGTCTCGGAGTCGCGGTTGCGCTCGTTGTACTTGGTGGCGCGGAACAACGCGAAACGGGTCGTATAGCGACCTTCGGCCCAATCCAGCTTGCCACCCAGTTCGATGTTGCGGCTGGACTCGGGATCGACATTGGCCGTACCGGCGTCGTACTGATAGGTATCGCCCGAAGTATTGAACGAGGTGCCGTAGGAGAAGTGATAGGACTGTGCCGCCGTAGGCTGGAACAGCACGCCCGCGCGCTTGCTCCACAGCGAGTCGCTGCGACTGACCTTGGCCGCAACCGGCACGCCGCAAATGTTGTTACCCGGGTTGACCGCGATGTTGTGGTACGTCCCCTCAAAGCGATCCCAGCGCAGGCCACCCAGCAGCTTCCACTGCGGGGTCAGCTGCAGCAGGTTCTGGACATAGGCCGCCTGCCCCTTGGCGTCGAACGTACGATTCAAGGTGACGGGCCGCGCAGCCTCGTTGGCCGAACCACCGTCGTTGGGGTTGCCGATCGTGGTCGTCGGCTTGGCCAGCGCGGGCACGCCGTAGTTCTTGAAATCCTCATGCGCCAGCTCCAGGCCCGCGGTCACGTCATGCTTCAGACCGAACCAGCCGAACTTGCCGCTGTAGTCGCTCTGCAGGTACTGGGTATCCATGTCCTGGATCTTGGCCTGACTGCCGCGTGTCAGCACGGTGGCATTGCTGATCGTGTCGGAAGTGACGGCCTTGCGGTCCGGTTGCGACGCGGCACCGGCAAAGCGGATCGCGCTGGCGCGCAGGTCGCGATCGTAGGTCGCGGCGCGGAACTGGGTGCGCAGCTCGCCGCCATCCAGGAAGCGGTGCACATGACCGATGGTGCCGTAGGCGACGCTGGACTTGCTGTAGTCGCTGGCGGCGCCGTAGTAGTTCTTCGGGTCGATGTGGATCAGGCGGTCGCCACCCTTGGTCGGGCCTGGGGTCAGCCAAGGCATGCCGTAGTGCACACCGTTGTTGTTGTCCAGGTAGTAGAAGCTGACCAGGAATTCGTCGGCCGTGCCGATGCCCCAGCGGAAGCTGGGCGCAACGCCCTGCTTGCTGATCTTGTTGCCGCGGTTGTCGGCCTCGGTCACCATCGTCGAGACGCGGAAGGCGGCATCCTCGCCGGTCTTCATGTTGGCATCGCCGACCACGCGGAAATAGCCGCCCTGGCCACCGGTGACGGCCACCTCGCCTTGGTTGATCAGCAGCGGCAGCTTATTGACCTGGTTCACCGCGCCGCCGGTAGAGCCGCGGCCAAACAGCATCGAGGCCGAGCCGCGCAGCACTTCGAGGCGGTCGTAGTTGAAGGTGTCGCGCTCATAGAAGGCCGGATCGCGCATGCCGTCGATGAAGATGTCGCCGGTGGATTGCAGCGAGAAGCCGCGCAGGCGGATGTCTTCCTCGCCGCCTTCGGCCGCCTGGAAGGAGATGCCGGCGGTGTTCTTCAGCGCATCCTTCAGGGTGTCGAGGTTGCGGTCATCAATCAGGCGTTCGGTCACCACGGTCACCGACTGCGGAATGTCGCGCAGTTCCTGCTTGCCCTTGCCGATGCGGGTCTCGGTGGCCTGGTAGTCGTCCTTGCCGGCGCGCTCGGTGCTGGCCTTGGCGCGCACCACGGGCAGCGCGGTCTCGGTCTTGGCCGGCTCGGCGGCCGGGGCGGTCTGGGCCAGCGCGGCCGAGGCCAGGCCGAAGCCGGCGGCGAGCGCGCCCAGGGGCAGCAGGGTGGCGGCGGCCCGCGCCTGGACGGCGGGCTTGTGCGTTTTACGACGGGTCATGGGGAGGACTCCTGTTTGCTTGTGTTGAACTGGCTAGGAAACGGACGGGCATGGCGCTGCCCGGACGACCTGGCTGCAGCGCGGGGCTGGTGGCTTGGCCGCCTAGATGTAGGACAGCGGGAGAACTAGGGCCGCTCGGGCTCGCTGACGAAGCCGACCTTGGTCAGGCCGGCCTTGGACGCGTCGGCCAGGGTTTCGGCGACGAGTCGGTAGGCGACGTTCTGGTCGGCGCGCAGATGCACCTCGGGCTGGTTCGGCTTCTGGCCCTCGGCCGCGAAGCGGGCCTGGGCCTCGGCGCGGGTCACGACCTCGCCGTTCCAGAAGCGGTCGCCGGCCGCGTCGATCGCGAACTCGACCTTCTCGGGCTTCAGCTCATTGGCCTGCGAACTGACCTTGGGCAGGTCCAGCTTGACCGCATGGGTCAGCAGCGGGGCGGTGACGATGAAGATCACCAGCAGCACCAGCATCACGTCGATCAGCGGGACCATATTGATCTCCGCCACCGGCGCGCCGCCGCGTTTGCTGTCGAAGGAAGCGAATGCCATGGCTCGGGCTCCTTGCTGATGCGGCTCAGGCGTTCGCCGGCTTCAGCGTGCGCACATTGCCCTGGCCCTGCTGCACCGCGGCGCCGGGCGCCTCGCCCAGGGTCAGGAAGCTGTGCAGTTCGTAGGCGAAGGCATCCAGGCGCGCGGCCAGCACGCGGTTGCTGCGGGTGAAGGCGTTGTAGGCCATCACCGCGGGGATCGCGACGGCCAGGCCGACGCCGGTCATGATCAGCGCCTCGCCGACCGGGCCGGCCACCTTGTCCAGGGTGCCGGAGCCACTCATGCCGATCGCCAGCAGCGCGTGGTAGACGCCCCAAACCGTGCCGAACAGGCCGACGAAGGGGGCGGTGGCGCCGATCGTGGCCAGGGTGGTCAGGCCGGATTCCAAACGCGTGGTCTCTTCGTCCAGCACCTTCTTGATGGTGCGGGTGATGAAATCGTTGGCGGTGCCGGCCTCGGCCAGGCGCGCGGCGCCGTGGCGCGCATGGTGGGCCTGGGCGTGCAGCGCATGGGCGCTCAGATGCGAGAAGGGGTCGCGCGCGCCATGGGTGCTCAGCTCGGCCTGCACCGCATCCAGCGAGCGGGCGTTCCAGAAGAAGTCCAGGAAGGCGGTGCTGCGCTTGCCGCGCAGGTACTGGGTCAGGCCCTTGGCCACGATCAGGGCCCAGGAGGCCACCGACATGACGACGAGCACGCCGAACAGGAACTTGCCGACGGCGTCGGCCTGGGCGATGAAATGGCCAAAGCCGAAGTTGGCGGTGGCGGCTGCAGCGGTAGCGTCCATGATGTAGAGAGAAAGAAGAGGAGTCGCGGGAGTCGTCGGAGGAGGATCAGCGATCCAGCTCGTAGGACAGCAGGGCCGTGGTTTCCCATTCGATGGGCTGGCCGTTTTCGGTATAGGGAGCGAAGCGCGCGCTGCGGATGTCCTGCAGCGCCTGCTGGTCGATGCGGGCGAAGCCGGAGGACTTCCGGATCGTGGCCTCCTTCAGCAGGCCGCGGGCATCGACCACGATGCGCAAATGCACCAGCCCCTGCTCGCCCAGGCGGCGCGACAGCAGCGGCACGGTCATCTTGGGCTCGACCACGTAGCGCACGGCGCTGGGCGGGATCAGCTTGGGTGCCGGCGGTGCGGGCGGCGCCACGGGTGCGGGCGGGGCCGGCGGCGCGGGCACGGCGGCCACCGGCGCGGGCACCGGATCGGGCGCGGGCGTCACGAAGACCGGTGGCGCCGGCGAGGGCGACGGCGCGGCGGCGATCACCGGCGCGGGCGCCGGACGCGGCTTGACCGGCTGCGGCGCGGGCGGCGGAGGCGGGGTCGGTTTCGGCGGCTCCGGCGCCTGGATCAGGCTGACCATGATCGGTGCGGCCTCGACGACGGCCTGGCGCACCGCATCGACCTGCAGCAGCGCCCAGCCACCCAGCACATGGGCCGCCAGCACGCCACCGGTCAGCGCGCGACGCGCCACCGGCCCCAGCTCATCGGTCTGGCCGGGCCGCGGGGGGGCGCTGAGCACCGCGCGGCTCTTCGGCGCGACGGGGCTGGCGGAGGGAAGGGAACCGCTCGAATCGGCGGTGAGTGAGGCTTGAGTCACGGGACTTGCGCGCAAAGACGCACCAGGGTTCACAGCGGTGGTAATCGTAACATTAATGCGAACAATTCTTATTGGCGACCAACAAAGCGGGGTTTGATGCGATGCAACAACGCAACAGCCGCCCGGATCCGCTTTTGACAAGCAGATGACGACTGCACCGGGCGCCCGAGCGGACTGTCCGCGCGCTGGCGGACCGACTGCACCGGTTCAAGAGCGCCGGGCCTCTCTTTAATCGCGGCTGTTCCGCGCCGGGTCCCCGCCCGGCATTCCGCCACCGTCGCGAAAGTCCTTCCCCATGTCCTTCCCTCTCGCCTCCCGCCCAGGCCCGCTCGCCCTCGCCCTGGCCGCCGCCCTTGCCGCCCCGGCCAGCCAGGCCCAGGCCCCTCAGGTGCAGCTCTACGGCCTGCTCGACCTGGGTCTGCGCATCGATGACAGCAGCGCCGGCCGCATCTCCAGCGTGGTCAGCGGCGGCGCCGCCGGCAGCCGCATCGGCCTGCGCGCCACCGAGGACCTGGGTGGCGGGCTCAAGGCCTCGGCCAATCTGGAGGGTGGCTTCCTGGCCGACTCCGGCGTATTCGCCCAGGGCGGTCGCGCCTGGGGCCGGCGCTCCATCGTCGCGCTATCGGGCGACTTCGGCAGCGTCGAGCTGGGCCGCCAGACCACCCCGCTGTGGCGCGCCGCCGCCGCCACCGACGCCTTCGACGGCCTGATGCTGGGCAACCCCAGCTCCAATGTGTTCGCGCGCCACAACAGCCAGTATGTGCGGGTCGACAACGGCCTCTGGTACATCAGTCCCAAGCTGCACGGCTTCGCGCTGCAGGCGCTGTGGGCACCGGGCGAAAGCTCGGGCGAGGGCGTGCGCGGCAGCGCCGGCTCGATCGGCAGCCTCAGCCTGGCCTGGAGCGGTTCCGGCCTGGACCTGCAATGGGCGGTGCTGCGCAACAACGGCGCCACCAACACCCCGTCCGCCTTGGCCCGACCCGAAACCCTGCAGGCCTTCGGCGCCAGCTACAAGCTGGGCGACTGGCAGCTGTTCGCCCAGGGCGGCAGCGCCAAACGCGACGCCGGCACCGGCAAGGGCGCGCTGGAGCGCCTGGACCAGCGCTCCGCCGCGCTGAGCCTGATGTACACCCAGGGCGCGCACCGCGTGCTGCTGGGCTGGGGCCAGCTGCAGGACAAGGTGCTGGCCAAGGCCGACACCAGCATCGTCGCGCTCGGCTATCAGTACAGCCTGAGCAAGCGCAGCATGGTCTATGCCGGCCTGTCCAAGCGCAGCAACGAGGCCAATGCCCAGTACCTGCTGCTGGATGCCGCGACCAACGGCGCGCTGAAGACCGCCAATGTCGCGCCGGGCTTCGATCCCTCGGCCGTCATGGTCGGCATGCGCCACAGCTTCTGAGCCGCGCGATGCAACGACGGATCCTGATCGTCAACGATGACGGCCTGCATGCGCCGGGCCTGGCCGCGCTGGCGCGGGCGGCCGCGCCGCTGGGCCGGCTGGCCTGCGTCGCGCCGGACCGCAACTGCAGCGGCGCCGCGCAGTCGATCAGCCTGGAGAGGCCGGTCGGCGTGCGCGCGGTCGATGCGGACCGGCCCAGCTGGGCGGTCGCCGGCACGCCGGCCGACGCCGTCTACCTGGCCCTCAGCGGCGGCATCGCCGGCCTGGAGGCGGCGCTGGGCGGGCCGCCCGAGCTGGTGCTGTCGGGCATCAACAAGGGCGAGAACCTCGGCGACGACCTGCTCTACTCCGGCACCGTCGGCGCCGCGAGCGTGGCCGCGCTGTTCGGCTGCCCGGCGTTGGCGCTGTCGGCCCCCGCCGGCGAGACGGCGCTGGAGGCCGGCGCGGCCGCGGTGCTGGCGCTGCTCGACCGCGGCCTGTTCGCGCAGGCGCCGCTGTGGAACATCAACCTGCCGGCCGGCCCGCAGCGCGGCCTGGCCCTGGCCCACCAGGGCCGGCGCCGCCCCCCCGCCGGCGCGCTGCCGGCGCTGGCGCCGCGCGGCGCGGCCGGCCTGTGGCTGGGCGATTTCGGCCCCGGCCTGGTCGAGCCGGGCAGCGACTTCGCCGCCGTGGCCGCCGGCCTGATCGCGCTGACCCCGCTGAGCACCTCGCGTTGCGACCTGGCGGCGCTGCAGCGGGCCCGCGCCTGGCTGAGCGAGCCGGCGCGATGAAGATCCAAGCCGCCGCGCTCGACCTGGACGGCACGCTGGCCGACACGATGGGCGAGATCAGCGCCGCGCTGGCCGATCTGGCGCAAGACCTGGCCCTGCCGGCCTGGGAGCGCGACCGGGTCCAGGCCCATACCGGCCAGGGCAGCGCCCACCTGATCGCGCAATGGCTGGCCGCGGCCGGCCGGCCGGCCGCCGAGGCGCCGGCGCTGGTGGCGCGCTTCCAGCTGCATTACCGGCAGCGCGCGGCCGGCAGCGCCCTCTACCCGGAGGTGCGCGCCGGGCTGGCGCGCCTGGCCGCGGCCGGCCTGCCGCTGGTCTGCACCACCAACAAGCTGCAGGCCCAGGCCGAGGCCCTGCTGCGCGCCCAGGGCATTGCCGAGCGCTTCGTCGCGGTGATCGGCGCCGACACCGCCGGCGCGCGCAAGCCCGACCCGGCCATGCTCCGCCAGGCCGCCGCACGCCTCGGCCTGGCGCCGCAAGACCTGACCCTGGTCGGCGACTCCGGCAACGACGTGCGCGCCGCCCGGGCCGCCGGCTGCCCGGTGATCTGCCTGACGCGCGGGTACGGCCGGCGCGAGGAGCTGCTGGCCCTGCAGGCCGAGCCGGCGCCGCCGCGGCTGCACCTGGTTGCCGACTTCGCCGCGGCGGTGGACCTGCTGCTTGCCCCCGCGCCGCTGTCATCGGTCTGACATCCAAACATCACACACTGCCACGGGAAAACCCTATGACCGCACGCCTCCTCCCTTTCCTCCCGGCCGCGCCGCGCCGCGCCATCCTGCTGCTGGGCCTGCTGGCCGCCGCGATCGGCGCGCAGGCGCAGAGCGGCGAGCTGGTGCTCTACACCTCGCAGCCCGAACGCGACATGAAGGAGACGATCGCCGCCTTCAACAAGCGCCATCCGGCCGTCAAGGTCCAGGTATTCCGCTCCGGCACCACCGAGGTGGTGAACCGCCTGCGCACCGAGATCGCCGCCGGCGCGCCGCGCCCCGACGTGCTGCTGATCGCCGACGCGGTGACCATGGAAAGCCTGAAGTCCGAGGGCCGGCTGGCGCGCATGAGGAATCTGCAGACCGTCGGCCTGCCGGCCGAGTTCTTCGACGCCGAGCGCACCTATGTCGGCACCAAGCTGATCACGATCGGCCTGGTGCAGCATGCCAAGTCCCCGGTCAAGCTGCGCGGCTGGCAGGACCTGCTGAACCCGGCGCTGAAGAACCAGGTCGTGATGCCCAGCCCGTTGTATTCCGGCGCGGCCGCGATCGCGGTCGGCGCCTGGGCCGAGCAGGCCGGCCTGGGCTGGAAATACATCGAGGCGCTGAAGGCCAACGGCGCCAGCGCGGTGCGCGGCAACGGCGCGGTGCTGCAGCAGGTGGCCCAGGGCGAGAAGATGGCCGGCGTGCTGGTCGACTTCATGGCCCTGAACGCCAAGGCCAAGGGCTCGCCGGTCGAGTTCGTCGCGCCCGCCGAGGGTCTGGCCTATGTGACCGAACCGGTCGCCATCCTGAACAGCGCGAAGAACGTCCCGGCGGCCGAGGCCTTCGTGAACTTCCTGATCTCGCCCGCGGGCCAGCAGCAGGCCAGTGCGCTGGGCTACTTCCCGCTGCAGCCGGGCGTCAAGCCGCCGCCCGCCTACCCGGCCGCGGCCAGCCTGAAGTTCCTGCCGGTCAGCCCCGAGCGGCTGCTGGGCAATGCCGAGGCGGACCGCAAGCGCTTCGCCGCGCTGTTCGGCGGCTGAGGGCGGCACGATGAGCACGAGCCTGCTGGCCGCCGGCCGCACGGCCGGCGCGACCTTCGCCTGGGCGCGCCGGCGCGACGCCGAGGGCCCGGCGCGGCTGGCGCTGCTGGCCTTCATCGCGCTGGTCGTGCTGGCGCCGCTGGGCCAGCTGCTGCTGGCTCTGCTCGAGGCCGGGCCGGCGGCGCTGGCGCTGCTGGCGCCGGACGCGCGCGCGCCGGTGCTGCGCGCCACCCGGCATTCGCTGGAGGTCGGCCTGGGCGGCACCCTGATCGCCACCCTGCTGGGCCTGCTGCTGGCCACCCTGGTGAGCCTGGTGCGGCTGCGCTGGCGCCAGGGCCTGGTGTTCGCCTTCGTGCTGCAGGCCATGCTGCCGCCCCAGGTGGTGGCGCTGGCCTGGCTGCAGCTGTGGCTGCCGCTGCGCGAGGCGTTGCTGGCGCTGGGCTGGAGCGAGCTGGCCGGCGCCGCCAATCCGCTGCAGACCCGCTGGGGCATCATGGCCCTGCTGGGCGTGCACTATGCGCCGCTGGTCTTCCTGACGGTGCGCGCCGGCCTGCTGAACGTGCCGCCCGACGTGATCGAGGCGGCGCGCACCTGCGGCGCCGGGCCGTGGCGCGTGGTCACGCGGGTGCTGTGGCCGCTGATCACCCCGGCGCTGGCGGCCGGCGCGGCGCTGGCCTTCGTCTCCTGCATCGGCAATTTCGGCATCCCGGCCTTCCTGGGCATCCCGGGCGACTACCTGGTGCTGCCGACCCTGATCTATCAGGAGCTGGCGGGCTTCGGCAGCGCCGCGATCCCGCGCGCCACGGCGCTGGCCGCGCTGGTGGCGGCGCTGGCGGCGGCGGGCATGTTGCTGCAGCAGCGCTACGCGCGCCGCGGCCATTACCGCGTGCTGTCCCGGCGCATGCCGCACCCGCCCTACAACTTGGGCCGCGCCGAGCCTTGGCTCATGCTGCCGCTGCTGGGCCTGGCGCTGCTGCTGCTGGGAGCACCGCTGCTGGCCCTGCTGGCCAAGTCGCTGAGCCCGGCGCCGGGCGTGCCGCTGAGCTGGGACGGCCTGAGCCTGCAGCATTACCGCTACGTGCTGTGGGACAACGAGGCCACCCTGCGCGCGCTGCGCAACAGCCTGGGCCTGTCGCTGGGCGCGGCGCTGGTGCTGGCCCTGGCCTCGGTGCTGCTGGCCTACCAGTTGGAGTACCGCCGCCACCGCCTGCTCGCCGGGCTGACGCGGCTGCTGGAGTTCGCCTACGTGATTCCCGGCGTGGTGCTGGCGATGGCGATGATCCTGCTCTACCTGAAGCCGCTGCCGCTGCTGGGCGTCTCGCTCTACAACACGGTCTGGATCATCTTCCTGGCCTATCTGGCGCGTTTCTTCACCCTGCAGCTGCGCCCGGTGCTCAGCGGCCTGCAGCAGATCCCGCGCGAACTGCTGGAGGCGGCCGAGGTGTTCGGCGCCGGCTTCCTGCGCCGTCTCTGGCGCGTGCTGCTGCCGCTGCTGGCGCCCGCCGTCAGCGCCGGCGCGCTGCTGACCCTGCTGCTGGCGATGAACGAGCTGACCGTTTCGGCCCTGCTGTGGGCCAGCGGTTCCGAAACCCTGGGCGTGCTGGTGTTCGGGCTGGAGCAGGGCGGCGAATCGGCCGCCGCTGCCGCCCTGGGCGTGATCGGCATCGCCCTGACCCTGGCCCTGATGCTGCTCGCCAGCCTCTGCGGCCGCCGCCTTCCCGCTGGAGTGCTGCCATGGCGAGCCTGACGATCACCGATGTCCACAAGCGTTACGGCCAGGGGCCGCAGGCCCATGCGGCGCTGCAGGGCGTCAGCCTGGCGGTCGCGCATGGCGAGTTCATCGCGCTGCTGGGCCCCTCGGGCTCGGGCAAGACCAGCCTGCTGCGCGCGATCGCGGGGCTGGAGGACATCGATGCCGGCCGCATCGAGATCGCCGGCGAGCCGCAGAGCACCGCCGGCTTCACCCGGCCGCCGGAGCGGCGCGGCATCTCGGTGGTGTTCCAGAACCATGCGCTGTGGCCGCATCTGAGCGTGTTCGACAACGTCGCCTTCCCGCTGCGCGAGCAGGGCCGGCCGGCCGCCACCGAGCTGCGCGAGCGGGTCGAGCGGGCGCTGGCCGAGGTCGGGCTGCAGTCGCTGGGGCAGCGCCATCCGGGCGAGCTGTCGGGCGGGCAGAAGCAGCGCGTCGCGCTGGCCCGCGCGATGGTGGGCGCGCCGCGCGTGATCCTGTTCGACGAGCCGCTGGCCAGCCTGGACCTGGAGCTGCGCTGGGACATGCTGCGCCAGATCGCGCGGCTGCGCGAGCGCGGCATCACGATGGTCTATGTGACCCACAACCAGGAGGAGGCGCTGGCCCTGGCCGACCGCGTCGCGGTGCTGGCCCAGGGCCGGCTGCAGCAGCTGGCCCGGCCCGAGCAGCTGGTGCGCGAACCGGCCACGGCGATGGTGGCCCGCTTCGTCGGCGGCGGCAATCTGCTGCCGGCACGGGTGCGCGAGCGCGTCGGCGAGCGGCTGCTGCGCGTCGAGGTGGGCGGGCATGCGCTGCTGGCGCGCTGCGCCCGCCCGCCGGCCGGCGCCGAGGTGATGATCAGCGTCGCCCAGACCGCGATCGGGCTCGGCCCCTGCGCCGAGGGTCAGGTCTTGCCGGCGCGCCTGCAATACCTGTTCTACCAGGGCCACGACTCGCTGGCCGAGGTCGAGCTGGCCGATGGCGCCAGCCTGCAGCTGCGCCTGCCCGCCGGCCATGGGGCGCGCGTCGGCGACGCCCTGCCCCTGCATCTCCGCGACGCCTGGATCCTGCCCGAGACCCCGCGATGAATCCCTTCGACCTGCCCCGCCATCTCGCCGAACGCCTGCCCTCGCGGCTGCAGGCCCAGCTGCCGCAGCGCCCGCTGCAGCTGCCGATCCAGCTGCTGCACGGGCTGGAGACGGTCTGCGGCAAGCTGCAGCAGCGCCTGCGCTGGCTGGAGGAACGCAGCACGCCGGCCCGGGCGCCGCAGCCGGCCGGCACGGCCGAGCCGACCTGGGTCGACGACAGCCGGGTCTGCGGCCTGCAGATCGGCGAGGTCGGCCAGCACCAGGCCCTGATCTGGGTGCGCAGCCCCTGGCCGGCGCGGCTGACGCTGCAATGGAGCGGCGGCGCCGACTTCGATGCGGCGCAGGAACTGGCGATGCCGGACAGCCTGGCCGCGGGCGACTGCATCAGCCGGCTGCTGCTGCAAGACCTGCCCCCGGGCCGGCTCATCCACCTGCGGCTGCAGGCCCGGCGCAGCGACGGCGGCGCCGGCGACTGGCGGCACGAGGGCCGCTTCCGGACCGCCCCGGCCGACAGCGCGGCGCTGCGCTTCGCCTGGTCGGCCGATGTCTGTGGCCAGGGCTGGGGCATCAATCCGGAGCGCGGCGGCCTGCCGGTGTTCCAGACCCTGCGCCGGCGCGGGCTCGACTTCTTCGTGCATTGCGGCGACAGCATCTATGCCGACCATCCGCTGGCGCCCGAGCTGGTCGACGAGGCCGGCCGGCCCTGGCGCAACCTGGTGACCCGCGCCAAGTCGCGCGTGGCGCAGAGCCTGGAGGATTTCCGCGGCAATTACCGCTACAACTGGCTGGATGCCGGCTACGCGGCGTTCTGCGCCGAGGTGCCGCAGCTGGTCACCTGGGACGACCACGAGGTGGTCAACAACTGGTCGCCGGGCCTGGCCCTGGCGGCCGACCCGCGCTACACGGTCGGGCTGGGCACGCTGGCCGCCACCGCGCGCCGCGCCTTCGGCGAACACATGCCGCTGACGCCGGAGCGCGCCGCGCCGGATGCACCGCTGTACCGCAGCCTGCGCTACGGCCCGCAGCTGGAGCTGTTCATGCTGGACATGCACAGCCATCGCGGGCCCAACGACCACAATCTGCAGACCGAGGGTGCCGATTTCCTGGGGCCGGCCCAGCTGGCCTGGCTGCAGCGGGCGCTGGCCGGCTCCGACGCGCTGTGGAAGGTGGTGGTGGCGGGCATGCCGCTGGGCCTGAACGTGCCCGACGGCCTGGATGCCCAGGGCCGCATCCGCTGGCAGGGCGTGGCCAACGGTGACGACGGCGCGCCGCTGGGGCGCGAGCGCGAGCTGGCCGCGCTGCTGTCCTTCATCAAACGCGAGCGCATCCACAACATCGTCTGGCTGTGCGGCGACGTGCATTACACCGCCGCGCATTTCTACGATCCCGAGCAGGCCGCGTTCAAGGACTTCCTGCCCTTCTGGGAGTTCGTCTCCGGCCCGCTGCATGCGGGCAGCTACGGGCCGCTGAGCGCCGACGGCACCTTCGGGCTGCAGACCCTGTTCTCGCGCGCCAGCCCGCTGCGCGGCGCCAGCCCGGCGGCCGGCTATCAATTCTTCGGCGAGGTCGAGATCGACACGCAGGGCCGGATGGTCGTGACCCTGCTGGACGGCGACGCCCAGCCGCTGTTCCGCCAAGAGCTGCTGCCGCGGCGCGACGATGCTGACGCTGCAGCTTGACCCGCACAGCGCGCTGAGCCTGGTCGAGCAGATCCGCCAGGGCCTGGCCGCGCTGATCGAGCAGCGCCTGCTGCGCCCGGGCGCCAAGCTGCCCTCGGTGCGGGCGCTGGCCCAGCAGCTGGCGGTCAGCAAGTTCACCGTCACCGAGGCCTATGAGCGCCTGGCGGCGCTCGGCTATCTGCAGCCCCAGGCCGGTTCGGGCTTCTATGTCAGCCGGCTGCTGACGCGGCTGGAGCCGCGCGGCACCGGTGCGCCGGGCCGCACCACCTCCCATTTCGACCATCTGTGGCTGAGCCGCCAGCAGCTCGGCAGCGAGGCCGGCCTGCTGAACCTCGGCGGCGGCAGCCTGCCGCGCGACTGGGACGACCAGTCGCTGATGCGGCGGGCGCTGCGCCAGGTGGCCAGCCATGCGCGCGCCGCGCTGGGCGACTATGGCGACCCCTTCGGCTACCTGCCGCTGCGCGAGATGGTGCAGCTGCGGCTCTCGGCGATGGGCCTGCGCGTGCCGCCGCCGCAGATCGTGCTGACCCATGGCGCCACCCATGCGCTGGAGCTGGTGATACGCCGGCTGCTGCGCCCCGGCGATCAGGTGCTGGTCGAGGACCCGGGCTACTGCAGCCTGTTCGGCAATCTGCAGCTGCAGGGCATCACGATGCTGGGCGTGCCGCGCCTGGCCGACGGGCCGGATCTGCAGGCGCTGGACCGGCTGGCCGCCGAGCATCGCCCCAAGCTCTTCTTCGTGCAGAGCCTGATGCACAACCCGACCGGCTCCAGCCTGCTGCCGGCCAGCGCCCACCGCCTGCTGCAGTTGGCCGCCCAGCATGGGTTCCGGCTGGTGGAGATGGACTTCTATGCCGACCTGGCCAGCCCGCTGCAGACCCGGCTGGCGACGCTGGACCATCTGGAGCGGGTGATCTACATCGGCGCGCTGTCCAAGACCATGCTGGGCCCGGTGCGCCTGGGCTATCTGGCCTGCGATGCGGCGCTGGCCACCGAGCTGGCCAATGTCAAGCTGCTGTCCAGCGTCACCAGCGCCCAGCTCAACGAACGCCTGGCCTACCAGGTGCTGACCGACAAGGCCTGCCGCCGGCATCTGGACCTGATCACCGAGCGCCTGCAGGACTGCACCGCGGCCGCGATCCGCCAGCTAGAGGCGCATGGCTTCGTGCTGCACAGCGAGCCGCGCTGCGGCAAGTACCTGTGGGCGCGCCACCCGGCCCATGCCTCGGCCGAGACCCTGGCGGAGCGGGCGCGCGCGGCCGGCCTGCTGCTGGCGCCGGGCCGGGTGTTCCGGCCCGAGCGCGGCGACACGCCCTGGTTCCGCCTCAACGTGGCCCAGACCGAGCAGCCGGCCTGGCAGGACTGGCTGGCCCACGGCCCCTGAACCCGGCCGGGCCTTGCGCCCGGTCAAGCCACGGCGCCCCAGGGAAAGACCCGAGATCCAAGGCCCCTCGTCGGTACGGCGGCGCCCTGTATGCTTGCCCGCATGATGAAAATCCTGACGCGTTGGCTCTTGTTGGCGGGCGCCCTGCTGCTGGTGGCGGCGCTCTATCCGGGCGTGGTGGTGAAGAGCTATGGCGCGGCGCTGATCGCGGCGCTGATCCTCGGCCTGCTGAACACCCTGCTGCGACCGGTGCTGGTGCTGCTGACCCTGCCGGTCACGGTGCTGAGCCTGGGCCTGTTCCTGTTCGTGATCAATGCGCTGATGTTCTGGGCCGCGGCCTCGATCCTGGACGGGCTGACCGTCACCGGCTTTGGCGCGGCGCTGATCGGCTCGCTGATCTACAGCCTGTGCGGCATGCTGATCGACGTGGTCATCGAGCGTCTGTTCCCGAACGCGGACTGACCGACAGGCGCGGCGTCAGCGGCTGGCCCTGCAGCTGCGGCAGTTCGGCCCCCGGCGGCGCGCCGCGCGGATAGAGCTCGGCCAGCAGCTGGCGGCGCTCGTAGACCAGGCTGCGCAGGCGCGCGTCGATCACCGCCGCCTCGATCTGGTCGGCATCGCGACCGCGCGACTGGTTCAGGCCGGAGCGCAGCCGGTCGATCGCGCCGTTCAGGTCGCCGACCGCGGCACGCGTCTCGCCCAGCGCCCGCACCGCACGCAGCGGCTGGCCCAGCTTTTGCCACAGCTGCGCCAACAGGCCCCAGGCCGTCGCATCGCTGGGCACCAGGCTGACACGGGTCTGCAAGGTCTCGGCCATCTGGCGCGCCACCTCGGGCTGCGCGTCGTACAGGGCCAGCTGGGCGCGCAACAGCTGCAGCGGACGTGAGCGGTCCTGCTCCAGCGGCGCCAGCGCCGCGAAGCCGGCGCCGGATTGCTCCTGCGCCAGCGCCAGCTCGGCTCGCAGCAGCACCAGGGCACGGCGCGCGCGCGCGTCGTTGCCGATCAGTTCCAGCAGCTGTTCGGCGCTGCGCAGCGCGGTCTCGGCGCGCGGCCAGTTGCGCAGCTTGATCGAGGCCAGCGCGCTGGCGTAGCGCGCGCCGATCTGCTCGTAGGCATTGCCGCGCGTGCCGGCGTCCTGCGCCTGCTGCTGGGCCAGGATCTCGGCGCGCTGGTCCATCAACACGCGGGCGCGCGCCGCCATCAGCGCATGCTCGGCCAGGCCGCTGGGCCGCACCAGGGCCGCGGTGCCCAGGCGCGAGCGCGCCTCGCCGATGCGCTCGCTGGTCAGCGGGTGCGAGCGCAGATACGGGTAGGCGCCGGAGTCCATCAGGTGGTAGGCCTGCTCCATGCGCTCGAACATGCTGACCATGCCCGAGGGCGCATAGCCGGCATGGGTCATCACATTGAAGCCGACGCGGTCGGCCTCGCGCTCCATGTCGCGCGAGAAGCTCAGCGAGGCCGCGGCGGCGGCCGCCTGGCTGCCGACGATGACGGCCTGCACCGCATTGCCGTTGCCGGCGCGCGAGGCCGCCAGCAGGCCGGCGATCAGGCCGGCCGTGGCCAGCAGGCTGTTGCGCGAATCGCCGGCCAGGCGGCGCGCGATATGGCGCTGGGTCACATGCGAGAGTTCATGCGCCAGCACCGAGGCCAGTTCGTCCGGCGCGCCGGTCATCGCGATCAGGCCCAGGTGCACGCCGACGAAGCCGCCCGGCAGCGCGAAGGCGTTGACGCTGCGGTCGCGCACCAGGAAGGTCTCCCAGGCGAAGCGCCCGTCGGTGTCGTCGCCGATCTGGCCCAGCGCCTTGCCCGAGGCCACCAGCGGCGCCCACAGCGCCTGCACATATTCCAGCAGCAGCGGGTCGTCCAGATAGTCCGGATCGATGCGGATCTGGCGCATGATCTGATCGCCGAAGCGGCGCTCGTCATTGACGTCCAGATCCTGCGAGACCGCATCGCCCAGCGCGGGCAGATTGACCTGCGCATGCAGCGGGGTCACGAGCGACAGGGCGGCCGCGAGGGCCACCGCCAGGCGGCGCGGCCGGTTCATCAGGCTAGTCAAGGGCGATCTCCAGAATCACGCGGCGCAAAGTCAGGGCTCTTATGATGACAGGGCTTTCGTTGCCCGATTATTGCCGCTGCCAAGACCATGACCTCTCCGCTGACTCATTTTGACGCCCAGGGCCAGGCCCATATGGTGGATGTGGCGGGCAAAGATGTGACGCATCGTGTCGCGCGCGCGGCCGGCCGCATCCGCATGCAGGCCGCCACCCTGGCGCTGATCACCGCCGGCACGGCCAAGAAGGGTGATGTGCTGGGCGTGGCCCGCATCGCCGCGATCCAGGCGGCCAAGCGCACCGCCGAGCTGATCCCGCTGTGCCACCCGCTGCCGATCACGCGCGTCAGCGTCGAGTTCGAGATCGACGCCGCAGCCGCCGCCGTCGACTGCATCGCCCAGGTCGAGACCCTGGGCCGCACCGGCGTCGAGATGGAGGCGCTGACCGCGGTGCAGATCGGCCTGCTGACCATCTACGACATGTGCAAGGCCGCCGACCGCGGCATGGTGATGGAGCGCATCCGCGTGCTGGAGAAGCAGGGCGGCAAGAGCGGCGACTGGGTCGCCGCCGTCTGACCGACTCACTCGGTCAGCGCATCTCGCGATAGGAATAGTCGCGCGACGGCGGCTGGCACTGGAAGGGCTCGGCCATGCCGGCCGCGCGCGTCTCCTCGCATTCGGCCAGCCAGTCCTCGGCCTGCTTGCTGCGAAACTCGCGCAGCCGCGCCACCACATAGCGCGCGCGGTCCACATCGCCGGTGGCGGCCAGCGACTTGGCCCAGGCCATCATCAGGCGCACATCGATCAGGTTGTGCGCCGTGCGCTTGGCCGCGGCCAGCGCCGCCGGCCCGGGCGGCAGGCTGGTGGCCGCCGCATAGTCGGCCTGGGTCGAGAAGAACACGCTGCGCTGGCCGCGCGCGATGCGCTGCTCCAGCGGCCCGGCATCGGCCGGCGGCACATAGATGTCGACCACATGCAGATAGTCCCAGACCGCGAACAGGCTGCCCGCCACCAGCAACGCGCCAACGCCACGCAGCAGCCAGGCCGGCAGCGTGAAGAAGCCGCGGCGCGGCGCGGCGGCCGCGGCGCTCGCGTCACCGCCCAGGCAGATGCCCAGCGCGAAGGCCGTCGGCAGCAGGAAATAGGCATACCAGAGCGGGTACTCCAGCAGGCTGTGCAGGCCGATCATCAGCACGATCATGAAGGCACAGCGCTTCATCAGCGCGGTCTCGCCGCTGGCGCGCTGACTGGCCCGGAAGGCCGACCAGACCGACCACAGCAGCAGCCCTAGCACCGTCAGCCCGAGCGGCCAGCCCAGCTCGACCAGCAGCTGCATCACGATGTTGTGCGTGTGATCGAAGAAGGCCGTCGGCCGGTCCGGAAATGGCGTCATCGTCCAGGCCAGGTTGAACTCGCCCCAGCCGACGCCGGTCCAGGGATGCATCTTCAGCAGGGTCCAGGCATTGGCCAGGATGGCCAGCCGCGATGGCGAGCCCGCCCCCTCGGCCAGCCGCGATTCCGCGCCGAAGGTGTGCTCGCCCAGGTGCGCCCAACCCGCCAGCAGCGCCCAGCTCGCGGCCAGCATCAGCGGCGTGGCCAGCAACGCGAAGCGCTGCGCCCGCGCCAGCTTGCGATCCAGCAGCCCCCACAGCGCCAGCAGCAACACGCCGATCATGCCGGTGCGCGAGGCGCTCAGCACGACACCGAACACCAGCGCGAACAACAGCGCCGGCAGCATCCAGGGCCGACGCAGCTTGCCCGCCGCCGACAACCACACCGCGGCGACGCAGGACCACATCAGCAGGCTGGCCAGATGGTTCGGCTGGCGCAGATTGCCGACCGCGCGGCCGGGGATGCCGGAGCGGGCGATCAGGGTGCCGTCGGAAAATTGAGGGGCGAAGACCTGGATGCATCCGATCAGCAGGCCGGCGAGGCCGGCCAGCAAGAGGCCGAAGCAGAAACCCGTCCAGAGCGGCGAGTGGCCATCGCCCGCGCCGCGACCAAATCGGACCATCGCCCAGCTTGCGCTCAGCAATGCCATCCCTTGCAAGGCAAGGGGTAAGGGCAAGGCATTGAACGAAGGCGAGGCCAGGACCGCAAGCAAAAGCAGCAACAAGGCGATCGACATCGCCCGGCCGACACCTAGCGGCACGCGTCGAGCCAGGAACAGCAGCAAGGTACCCCAAGCGGCCATCGCGAGCAGCTGGTTGAACAGCGTGGCGGACGGGGTGAGGTTGTAGGCCAGGAGCGGCGGCAATGCCGTCGCGAGAAACACCCCCAGCCATGCCGGGCCCGGTTGAGCAGAGGAAGAACAGTGCATGGGGCCGCATGATGGCATGGCGGCCGGGCGGCATCACCGCCCGATACTCAGAACCAACCGTCGCGCCAGAACCGGGGGCTGTAGTGCGTGGCTTCTTCAGGCTCAATGGCGCCTGTGATGCGCGCGGGCGGCTGCCAGAACTCCCGCCAGGAAACCGTGATCACATAGATCTGAATTGCCAGGAGCAGCAGCAACCCGATCGACATCACCTTGCTGCGCTTGCCCGAACTCACTCTTTCTTCTTCAACAGGGGCCTCGACCTGCATGCCATGCAGGCGCTGCTGCAGCAGCGCGACCGTCAGCACGATCCACAGCTGCGGCAAGGGCATGACGAAATTGCCCGAGAAACCGCCGTCCACCAGGGCACCGACCACCCCGACATAGCAGGCCAGCGCCAGCGGATCGGGTTTCCGGCGCTCGTTGAGCCGAAGCTGCCGGGTGACTTGCCAAAGCCAACGCACACAAACCACCGAAAGTACGAGCAGGAACGGCAAGCCATATTCCGCGGCAATCTGCAGATAGATGTTGTGGGGATGCGCCGCCTCACCGTTGAACTGGTGCGCGTAATGCATCGGCCCAACCCCCAGCCAGGGATGCGCCGCCACCATGTCCAGGGCAATGCGCCAGAGGTAGAGCCGAGCTTCGACGCTGCCTCGTTCGCCCAACTCCCGGAACACCGGCAGTTCATCCATACCCAGACCCCAGGGCAGCAGCTTGATCAGCAGCAGGTACAGCACAGCTCCGGCGATGAAAGCGATCACCAAACGCCTGGCGTAGGCGAGCCCCGATGGGCCGAAAAACAGCAAGGTTATCGAGGCGCTGACGATCAAGGCCAATACCGTGGCGCGCCCCAGCAGCAGCAGCAGGAAAAATGCGTTGGCGACCAAGGAAAACCAAGCCAAGCGCCGCCACCAGCCGCGAACCTCTGGCAAACCCAGCAATCCGATCAGCAGCGGGATCAGGAGTGTCTGCACATGGTTGAGGAAGCGGGGATTCACGTAACCGGCAAACACCCGCCAGTAGTCGAGCGTGTGCTCAAGTACGATACCCAGCACCAGCAACAGCAGCTCCAGACCCGCATAAAGAGCCACGCCGCTTAGCAGCAGCCCCACAAGCACCTGGGCGCGACTTGGTGTACCCCAGCTCCGGAGGTGGCCCAGGCTGTAGGCCCCAATGGCCAACGACAGGGTTAAGCACCACTCACGAACCGCCACCGGCGGTCGCTCGCTGCCGAGCGCCGATGCCCCCCCCAAGAGGACTAGAACCACAATCAGGGCACCCGCTCGCCCCACACCCCGTTGGGTCCAAGCGACGCCAATCATCAGCGGCATGCACGCCAGCTGCATGAGGCGCACCGCATCATGTGCCAGCCCGTCCACCCAGGGCAGCACTGGCGCATAGCCAACCAGCAAGCAAACGGCGCAGAGCAGCAGGGCGGGCGGGAGATATCGCACAGCGGAGGCAGAAAGAAACAAAAGATGAATAAAGAAAAGGGGCCTCAAAGGCCCCTTAGTCGCCCGCCTAACCTAGACGAGCTCTACAGATCAGGCGCTCGTTCAAGTGCCCGAGTTGTTCTTCTTCAGCGCGTCCTCAACGGCCTTCGCCATGTTCGTCGATTCGATTTTCCAGGTGATCGCGGAATCAGTCAGCGTCGGAGTCAGCGTGATGGTACCGGCGCTGGTGTTGCCCATGATGTTCGCGTCAATGTTCGCGGTGATCTTGCCATCAGCCACGCCGACGGAAGAAACCAGGGCTGTCGCCATGCTCGCAGGAACGCCGTTAATGCCGAGGTCGCAGTCGGCTGGCGTAGCACCAGCGGCATAGCCCTTCTCCTGGACGCAGATAGCGACGCCCTTCTTGTAGGCATCAATGCTGGACAGCGCCGAAGCCGCCTTTGTCTTGGAGGTGTAGTCGCGATACTGCGGAATCGCCACGGCAGCCAAGATGCCGATGATCGCCACGACGATCATCAGTTCGATCAGGGTGAAACCTTGTTGGACTTTGCGCTTCATGCTCATGATGAAAAACTCCTGCGAAAGAAGAAGAAAGGGGTTGAGTGGGACAGAGACATCCCCCCTGAATGCAGGGGCCGTGCCAGCCTCTTCAACCCCACCAAATGTGACCCAGTTCACGGATTTCCCGGCAGGCGGCCATCGAAGGTGACGTTTTTTGTCGGCTCCAGCGGCGCGATTTGTCGCCTGGCATGGGGCTGACCTTTTTTGTCAGCCGCGCAGAAGCTCAGAGCGACAGGATCTGGCCCGCCTGCAGGGCGGCGATGCGGTGCGGGGTGGCCAGGGCGCCGACTTCCTGCATCACCGCATCGACCTCGCCGGGCTTGATATGGGTGATGTGCACGTCGATGCTGCCGCCCAGCTGGGCCAGCTCCTTGCCGAGCGCGGCCGGGCAGAGGTGGCGGCTGATGCGCGCCAGCTGGCGCTCCTCGTCGCTGAAGGCGGTTTCGATCACCAGATGGGCCACCTTGATCTGGGCCAGGCGCTGCCACAGGGCCGGATTGGGGCCGGTGTCGCCGGTGTAGACCCAGTGGCCCGCCGCACCGCCGTCGACCGCGAAGCCACAGGCCGGCACCGTGTGCTCGGCGCTCAGCACCTCGACCGCGCGTCCGCCCGGCAGCTGCAGGCGCTGGCCGATCTCGAAGGGGCGCAGCGCCAGCACCGGATGTTCGGCGCTGGGCAGGCGGGTGAAGTCGGGCCAGATCACGCCGTTGAACACATGCTGGCGCAGCGCTTCCAGGGTCGGCGCCAGGCCGAAGACCTGGATCGGCGGGCGCTGGGCCTGGGCACGCAGGCGCAGCACCGAGTCGGCCAGCAGCGGGATGCCCAGCACATGGTCCAGATGGGAATGGCTGAGCAGGATATGGTCGACACGCGCCAGCGCCTCCAGGCCCAGGTCGCCCACGCCGGTGCCGGCGTCGATGAGCACATCGTCGTCCAGCAGGAAAGCGGTGGTCTTGTATCCGGCGGCGATCGCGCCGGAACAGCCCAGGACTCTTATTTTCATGCGCGGCGTTGAAGCAGGCGAGCCCGGGGCTCGGTGAACGGGGGGCTCCAATTTACGCATGCCAGCGGCGCGCGCAAGCCGCCTTTTTCGCGTTTCTCAGCCGTTCGAGGGAGAAGCCGCGCGGCGCGTGACTTGCTGCACGGCAGCGCCCTCGCCCGCCGGCCCGTCCGGCTACTACTGCTGCTGCACGAACTGCATCTGGGTGCCGGCCAGCTCGATCACATCGCCGCTCTTGAGCGCGATCGATTCGCCGGTCAGCGGCACGCCGTTGACGCTGGGCCGGGCGCCGCCCTCGACATGGGCGAACACATAGCCGCTGGGCCGCTTGGTGATCGAGGCCACCTGCACGCCGGGCTTGCCGACCGTCGTGACCACCTTGGTCAGGCTGACCTCGCGGCCGGCGGCGGCACCGGTCAGCACCTTGATCGTGGCCGGGGTCGCCGCGCTGGCCGGCGAACCGAGGGCGCCGAAGGACGAGGGCAGGCCGAAGCCGCTGGGCGTGCCGCCCGGCTTCAGGATCATGGTCTTCTCGTAGTCCATGCTGTCTTCCAGCAGGAACTTGATCTTGTACTTGCCCACCTCGACGACATCGTTGTTGGCCAGCAGCTGCTTCTTGATGGCCTTGCCGTTGATGTAGGTACCGTTGGTGGAGTTCAGGTCCTCGATGAACACATCGGCGCCGACCATCTGCAGCACGGCGTGCTCGCCGCTGACCGCCAGGTTGTCGATCACGATGTCGTTGTAAGGCCGCCGCCCGAGCGTGGTCTTGTCCTTGGTGATCTGCACCTCCTTGATCACCACTCCGTCGAGCGAAACCACCAGTTTGCCCATGCTTGACCTCAGTCCTATTGTCTCGTTGGCGTGCCGGGCCCGGCGACGCGAAGGAAGTAGATGAAGAAGATAGAGGACGGCGTTGCCGTTACCTACGATCGTCTACCGAAGGGCCACCAGGTCCGGCTGACAGGCTTGGCGCGACCCTCCGCGCGAGCCAGCACAATCGCAATATTATCCTTGCCACCCATGTCATTGGCGCCGCTTATCAAGGCTTGGGCCGCTTCGGACAGCGAAGGGTGGTTTATCAGCAACTGCGCCAGGGCGTCGTCGTCCAGCATATCGGACAGCCCGTCGGAGCAGAGCAGGAACAGATCACCCGGCTGCACCTCGTGCTGATGCAGCTCCAGCATCACCGTGTCCTCGACGCCGACCGCGCGGGTCACCAGGTTGCGGTTGTTCGAGAAGGCGGCCTCCTCGGGCGTCAGCAGGCCGGCGTCGAGCTGCTCCTGCAGCAGCGAATGGTCGCGGGTCAGCTGGGTGAACTGGCCGTTGCGCAAACGGTAGGCGCGCGAGTCGCCGACATGGCCCAGCAGCAGCCCGCCCTCCAGGAACACCGCCAGCACCAGGGTCGTGCCCATGCCGGCATAGCGCGGGTTGGTGTTCGCGGCATTGAAGATCGCGCGGTTGGCGTTGTCGACGCAGATGTCCATCGCGCGCCGCACATCGGCCGGCGCCGCCTTGCCGCCGGCCTCCTTCAGCCAGCGGCCCAGCTCGGCCTTGATGAAGCTGGTCAGCATCTGGCTGGCCACCTCGCCGGCGTTGTAACCGCCCATGCCGTCGGCCAGCACCGCCAGGCCCACCGCCTCGTCCACCGCCACCGAGTCTTCGTTGTTGTCGCGCGCGCGGCCAACATCGGTTGCGCTGAAGATCTCCACGGTCATGGGCGGGCGGGTTGAAGTAAAGGGAAGGAAATATCTCAGGGATTGTGCCCCGGCTCACCGCGCTCCAGGCGCTCGGTGCGCGCGAACGGGTCGGCGGCCGTGAAATCCTGACCGGGCGGGGCCGGGTCTTGCCCCGCCGGCCCGAGCTGGGCCAGCACCGCCTCCAGGTCCTGGGCCAGCGCCTCGCCGTCGGCATAGCGCAGCTCCGGCCGCTTCTCCAGCGCCAGGGCCAGCACCAGGGCCAGCGACTCCGGCAGGTCGGGACGGTGGTGGCGCACATCGGGCGGCGCCTGGTTGGCGATCTGGTACATCAGGGTCGCCATCGAATCGGACTGGTGCGGCAGCTGCCCCGTCAGCAGCTGGTACAGCATCGCGCCCAGCGAATAGAGATCGCTGCGGCCGTCGACCTTCAGCCCGGCCAGCTGCTCGGGCGACATGAAGGACGGGGTGCCCAGCACCAGGCCCGTGCGGGTGCGGCTGCCGTCGGCGATGCGCGCGATGCCGAAGTCCATGATCTTCAGCGCGCCGCTGGCGCGGTCCAGCATCACATTGCTGGGCTTGATGTCGCGATGCACCACGCCCTGCTGGTGCGCATAGGCCAGCGCCCGCGCCAGCCGCAGCACCAGGGCCAGCACCTCGCGCACCGGCAGCAGGGTGCCGGGCCGGGTGTAATGGCTCAGGTCCTGGCCCGGTGCGTACTCCATCGCGATCCAGGCATCCTGCCCGGCCTGGCCGGCATCCAGCACCTGCAGTATCTCCGGGTGCTGCAGATGCCCGGCGGCACGCGCCTCGCGCATGAAGCGCTGGCGCACGTCGATCAGATCCTCAGCCGCGAACTCGCGCTGCAGCGCCAGGCGCTTGATCGCGACCTTGCGGCCGCTGGATTTCTCGATGGCCAGGTGCACCACGGCCATCGCGCCGCGCCCCAGTTCCTCGCCCAGCTCGTAGGCGGCGAGCGTGGTGCCGCCACCGCCCTCATGCAGGAAATGCTGGGGCTGGGTGCTGGCCTCGCCCGACTCGGAATCCGCCGCCGCGCCGGCACCGCCGAGGCGGCCCAGCGCGCGTTTCCAGAAGCCGGACGCGGCCATCGCAGGATCAGGCGGCCGCGCTGCCGCCCTTGTTGCGTGCGGCCAGCAGCTTGCCGGCGGCCAGCACCAGCAGCGCACCGACGACACCGGCGCCGTAGTACAGCGACGGCAGCACCTCGGTCGAACCGGGCTTGTCACCCGGCACGGTCGGCACCCAGGACGACAGCGCCGGGTCGCCCACCATCATCGTGCCGGCGATCCAGCCCAGCAGCATCGCGCCCAGAGTGATGACCATCGGGAAACGGTCCATCAGCTTGATCACCAGCTGGCTGCCCCAGACGATGATGGGGATCGAGACCAGCAGGCCGAAGATCACCAGCGGCATCTGATGGTCGCCACCCGCGCCCTCAGCGGCGCCGGCGATCGCGATCACGTTGTCCAGGCTCATCACGAAGTCCGCGACGATCACGGTCTTCACCGCGGCCCAGAGCTTGTCGCTGGCCTGGATGTTGGCATGCTCGTCGTCATGCTCGGGCATCAGCAGCTTCATGCCGATCCACAGCAGCAGGATGCCGCCGACCAGCTTCAGGAAGGGCAGCTTCAGCAGGGTGAGTGCGAAGAAGATCAGCACGACGCGCAGGATGATGGCGCCGGCGGTACCCCAGAGGATGCCCTTGGTGCGCTGGGCATCGGGCAGCTTGCGGCAGGCCAGCGCGATCACGACCGCGTTGTCGCCGCCCAGCAGGATGTCGATCATGATGATCTGGCCGACGGCAAGCCAGAACTCGGGACTGGAAAGCATGTCCATGTGAGGAGCTTTGAGTTATTTGAATACCGTGGCCCGCGACGGTTGGACTATAGCCGGGCCCCCCAGCCTCTGACGACGCAAAAACAAAGAGGGGCAGAAGCCCCTCTCGTCAGGCCGCACAGGCTGCGGCGAAATTGTGCGCTGCGGCAGGGCCGGTCCCGATGCGTGGATTTACGCATCGGCGGGCCGGCACCGCCGCGGGCCGCTGCTTACAGCAGGCCCTTCAGCAGACGGCCCATCTCGGACGGGTTGCGGGTCACGGTGAAGCCGCACTCTTCCATGATGGCCAGCTTGGCATCGGCCGTGTCGGCGCCGCCCGAGATCAGCGCGCCGGCGTGGCCCATGCGCTTGCCGGGAGGGGCGGTGACACCGGCGATGAAGCCGACGATCGGCTTCTTCATGTTGGCCTTGCACCAGCGGGCGGCTTCCGCCTCGTCCGGGCCGCCGATCTCGCCGATCATGATCACGGCGTCGGTGTCCGGATCGTCGTTGAAGGCCTTCATCACGTCGATGTGCTTCAGACCGTTGATCGGGTCGCCGCCGATGCCCACGGCCGACGACTGGCCGATGCCCAGCTCGGACAGCTGCGCCACGGCTTCATAGGTCAGGGTGCCGGAGCGCGACACGACGCCGACGCGGCCCTTGCGATGGATGTGGCCGGGCATGATGCCGATCTTGATCTCGTCGGGCGTGATCAGGCCGGGGCAGTTGGGGCCCAGCAGCAGGGTGCGCTTGCCACCGGCGGCTTCCTTGGCCTTCATCTTGTTGCGCACTTCCAGCATGTCGCGCACGGGGATGCCTTCGGTGATGCAGATCGCCAGGTCCAGGTCGGCCTCGACGGCTTCCCAGATCGCGGCGGCGGCGCCGGCGGGCGGCACGTAGATCACCGACACGGTGGCGCCGGTCTGCGAGGCGGCTTCCTTGACGGTCGCGTAGATGGGGATCTCGGAGAACTTCTCGCCCGCCTTCTTGGGGTTCACGCCGGCGACGAAGGCGTTCTTGCCGTTCGCGTAGGCCTGGCAGCCCAGGGTGTGGAACTGACCGGTCTTGCCCGTGATGCCCTGGGTGATGACCTTGGTGTCTTTGTTGATGTAGATCGACATGATTTCTTTCCTTGCAGGGCTTACTTGACGGCGGCGACGATCTTGGTCGCGGCTTCGGCCATGGAGTCGGCGGCGATGATCGGCAGGCCCGACTCGGCCAGCATCTTCTTGCCCAGCTCTTCGTTGGTGCCCTTCATGCGCACGACCAGCGGCACGGACAGGTTCACGGCCTTGCAGGCGGTGATCACGCCTTCGGCGATGGTGTCGCACTTCATGATGCCGCCGAAGATGTTGACCAGGATGCCCTTGACCGACTTGTTCTTCAGCATGATCTTGAAGGCCTCGGTCACCTTCTCGGCCGTGGCGCCACCGCCGACGTCCAGGAAGTTGGCCGGCTCGCCGCCGAACAGCTTGATGGTGTCCATCGTGGCCATCGCCAGGCCGGCGCCGTTCACCAGGCAGCCGATGTTGCCGTCCAGCGAGATGTAGGCCAGGTCGAACTTGGAGGCCTCGACTTCGGCCGGATCCTCTTCGTCCAGATCGCGGTAGGCGACGATCTCGGGGTGACGGAACAGGGCGTTGGCGTCGAAGTTGAACTTGGCGTCCAGCGCGATCAGGTTGCCCTTGGAGTCGCAGTTCAGCGGGTTGATCTCAACCAGCGACGCGTCGGTGTCCATGTAGCACTTGTAGAGCTTGGCGAAGATGTCGACCGCCTGGTCGATCGAGGCGCCGCTCAGGCCGATGGCCGCGGCGATCTTCTTGCTCTGCTCGGTGGTCAGGCCCACCAGCGGGTCGATCATCTCGGTGATGATCTTCTCGGGGGTCGAATGCGCGACCTCTTCGATGTCCATACCGCCTTCGCTGGACGCGATGAAGGCGACCTTCTGCGTGCCGCGGTCGGTGACCAGCGAGACATACAGCTCATTCTTGATGTCGGCGCCGTCCTCGATGTAGAGGCGACGGACCTTCTGGCCTTCCGGGCCGGTCTGGTGCGTGACCAGCTGCATGCCCAGGATCTGCTCGGACAGCGCCTTCACGTCATCCATCGACTTGGCCAGCTTGACGCCGCCGCCCTTGCCACGGCCACCGGCGTGGATCTGCGCCTTGACCACCCAGACCGGGCCGCCCAGCTTCTGTGCGGCTTCGACCGCTTCTTGCACCGTGAACGCGGGAATGCCGCGCGGCACCGGCACGCCGAACTGGCGCAGGATTTCCTTGCCCTGGTACTCGTGAATCTTCATAGGGGTCTCGCTTAGAGGGAAAAGTCAGGAAGAGGTGGTGGAGGTCGCGGTCACCGCGCCGGCCATGGCCGGACGGAACCAACGGGGGTAATGCGCCTGCACGACGGCACCGTCGCTGCGCAGCGCATGACATTTGTCGATCTGGAACGGCGGCTGGCCGCTGCCGGCGTCGCCCTCGCGGGTGTCGATCACGATGCCGGCGAAGGCCTGGATCACCGCGGTCGGCAGCACCTGGCTCAGCTCGGTCAGGTGCGTGCAACCCTTGATGCCGGCCAGGCGTTCCTTGACGCCGGCGCGGAAGCCCTTCAGCAGGTTCAGCCCGGTCAGGCGCGCATAGGCGTCGCCATGTTCGGAGCAGCTGCCGGGATAGGGCATGCCGCGCGTCTCGGAACCGGCGGCCAGCACATTCAGCTGGCGGTCGACCACCAGGCACAGCAACATGTCGTGCAGCGGTTCGCCGGCACGGCGCAGTCCGGAGGCCAGCGGGATGTCGCGGGTCTTCAGGTCCTGCAGCGTGGCCTCGACGTCGAACAGCCCGTCGCCGCGCGCGAACACCTGCACATCGATGGCTCGACGGTGCAGCAGCTGGCGCTCGGAAGCGGGGGTGAGCAGGGACATGAAGGGTACAGACTGAGGCGCAAGCAGGCCCGCCAAACCCCGAAAACGGAGGGCGGGCAAGACTGCCAAAGACCGCCAATGTAGCATGCTGCGCTGCCGCAAGCCTGTCGCGGGGCTGTCAGCCCGCGACTTCCGGCCTGATTGTTCGCACCGAGGAACGGCCGGTTTCAGTCCGGCAGACCGCGCAGCACCCGGCGGATCACCTCGGCGGAGAAGCCGCGGCCGGCCAGGAAACGGGTCTGCTTGGCCCGCGCCGCCGCGTCTTCCGGGGGCGTGGCGCCGAATTTGCGCTGCCAGACCGCCTGCGCACGCTCCAACTCGCTGTCCTTCAACCGGGCCTGGGCCTCCTCGCCCAGGCTCAGGCCATGCTGGGCCAGCTCCTGCTTGATACGCAGATTGCCATAGCGCCCGGCGCGCGCATGTACGCGCGACTCAACGAAGCGCGTCTCGTCCAGATAACCCCGGGCCTGCAGCCAGACCAGCAGCTGCTCGACCTCGTCCGCCACATCGGCCGGTTCGGCCAACTCATCGAGCGGCTCGTCGGCGGGCGCCTCGGCCTGCCTGACGGCCTGGGCCGCCCGGGCCAGGCGCAGCAGCTTGCTGCGCAGCTCGGACAGGCTGTGCTCGCGCTGCGCCAGCAGCGCGATCGCGCGCATCTTCAGGGACAGGGGCTTGTGGAGGCTCATGGCGCCGCGGCATCCGGTGCCAGGCTCAGGTCCAGGCCCGGCCGCATGTCGGCGGGCAGGTCGCCCCGCCCCGGCAGGCCCTGGCGCCAGCTCGGTGGCGCCTGCACATCGGACCAGTATTCGTCGAGGCCGGCGATGCGCCCGCCCTCCAGCGTGAAGAAGCTGTTGGCGTAGAAGGACGCCTCGCCATGATCGACCCGCACCAGGCTGTGCACCCGTCCGGCGCTCAGCGCCCGCAGTTCCAGCAGGCGGATCGTCCAGCCCTCGGGGTAGACCGCGTTCACATGCACGACCGCGGCCGCGCCGATGAAGCGCTCGCGCGTGGCCCACCAGGTGCAGCAGGCCTCGGGCGCGAGCAGGGCCTGGGCCTCGGCCCAGCGGCGCGCCTGGTACAGCGCCCAGAAGCGCCGCACCAGGGCCGATTCGGCCAGATCGGCCATTTCGGCCGACGCGCTGCCATGGCCCTCACCGGCCGGCCACGGCGGGACCAAGCGCCTTACTCCGCGGCGCTCACGCCCAGCAGCGGCACGCCCAGCGATTCGCGGATCTTGTTCTCGATCTCGACCGCGATGTCGGGGTTCTCGCGCAGGAACTCGCGGGCGTTGTCCTTGCCCTGGCCGATCTTCTCGCCACCATAGGCATACCAGGCGCCGGCCTTGTCGACCACCTTGGCGACCACGCCCATGTCGATGATCTCGCCCTCGCGGCTGATGCCCTCGCCGTAGAGGATGTCGAACTCGGCGGTCTTGAACGGGGGCGAGACCTTGTTCTTGACGACCTTGACCTTGGTCTCGGAGCCGATCACCTCCTCGCCCTTCTTGATCGAGCCGATGCGGCGGATGTCCAGGCGCACCGAGGCGTAGAACTTCAGCGCATTGCCGCCGGTGGTGGTTTCGGGCGAGCCGAACATCACGCCGATCTTCATGCGGATCTGGTTGATGAAGACGACCGTGCAGTTGGTCTTCTTGATCGTGGCGGTCAGCTTGCGCAGGGCCTGGCTCATCAGGCGGGCCTGCAGGCCGGGCAGGGAGTCGCCCATCTCGCCTTCGAGTTCGGCCTTGGGCGTCAGCGCGGCCACCGAGTCGATGATGATCAGGTCCACCGAACCGGAGCGCACCAGCGCATCGACGATCTCCAGCGCCTGCTCGCCGGTGTCGGGCTGGCTGATCAGCAGGTCCTGCAGGTTGACGCCCAGCTTCTGCGCGTACTGCACGTCCAGCGCATGCTCGGCATCGATGAAGGCGCAGACACCCTGCAGCTTCTGCATCTGGGCGATCACCTGCAGGGTCAGGGTGGTCTTGCCGGAGGATTCCGGACCGTAGATCTCGACCACGCGGCCGCGCGGCAGGCCACCGACGCCCAGCGCGATGTCCAGGCCCAGCGAGCCGGTGGAGACGACCTGGATGTCCTCGATCACCTCGCCCTCGCCCAGGCGCATGATGGAGCCCTTGCCGAACTGCTTTTCGATCTGGGCAAGAGCGGCCTGCAGGGCCTTGGCTTTTTCGGTATTGGCGTTTTTGACGGGGGCATCCATGTTCGATCTCCTGTTTCGGCTGGGCGCATTATGGCGCAATCTGTATATTCGTACAGTAGTTTAGACAGGGGCTGCTGCCATTCAATGTCAGTAGTGCCAGCCTCCCTAGAATGCTCATAAAGACTGGGGACAAGCGATGCGCATCCTGATTGCGGAAGACGACCAAGTGCTGGCTGATGGCCTGTTGCGCGCGTTGCGCGCCTCCGGCTATGCGGTGGACCAGGTCGGCTCGGGCACCGAAGCCGATGCGGCGCTGGCCTCGCATGAGTTCGATCTGGTGATCCTGGACCTGGGCCTGCCCAAGCTGCATGGCCTGGAGGTGCTGCGCAAGCTGCGCGCGCGCGGCGCCTCGATGCCGGTGCTGATCCTGACCGCGGCCGACAGCGTCGAGCAGCGCGTCAAGGGCCTGGACCTGGGCGCCGACGACTACATGGCCAAGCCCTTCTCGCTGCAGGAGCTGGAGGCCCGCGTGCGCGCGCTGACCCGCCGCGGCCTGGGCACCGCCTCCTCGATCATCAAGCATGGCCCGCTGTCCTTCGACGCCACCGGGCGCGTCGCCTACATCAACGACCAGATGGTCGAGCTGTCGGCGCGCGAGCTCTCGCTGCTGGAGGTGCTGCTGCAGCGCGCCGGCCGCCTGGTCAGCAAGGACCAGCTGGTGGAGCGCCTGTGCGAATGGGGCGAAGAGGTCAGCAACAACGCGATCGAGGTCTACATCCACCGCCTGCGCAAGAAGATCGAGCAGGGGCCGATCCGCATCGCCACGGTGCGCGGCCTGGGCTATTGCCTGGAGAAGATCCCAGGATGAACGGGGCACCCCGCTGGCTGGGTACAGCCATCGCCCCTCCGGGAGGGTCGGGCCTTGCTTGGGGCGGCCCGGCGCTGCGGCCCGCCTGAGCCGGATGCGCTGAATGGCCGCCGACCGCGAGCAACGCTCCCTGTTCGGCGAGATCCTCGACTGGATGCTCGCCCCGCTGCTGGTGATCTGGCCGATCAGCGTCGCGCTGACCTGGCTGGTGGCCCAGGGCATCGCCGGCCGCCCCTATGACCGCGAGCTCGGCGAGATGGCGCGCAACCTCGGCCTGCAGGTCGCCGCGGCTGAAGCGCCGGAGGGGCGGCGCTCGCGCTACGCGCTCTCCCCCGAGGCCGCGGCCCTGCTGCGCGCCGACGAGACCGACACCGTCTACTACCAGGTGCTGGGCCTGCGCGGCGAGTTCCTCAGCGGCGACCGCAGCCTGCCGGTGCCCGAGGTGGAAACGCCGATCGTGCCCTGGGAGCTGCATTTCCGCGACGACGAGGTCGGCAGCGACAGCGTGCGCGTCGCCTACCTGTGGGTCGCGCCCGAGGGCATGGCCGGCGCCACCCAGACCATGCTGGTGCAGGTGGCCGAGACCCTGGGCAAGCGCGCGCGCCTGACCAACGAGATCATCAAGGGCGTGATCCTGCCGCAGTTCGTGATCCTGCCGCTGGCGGTGCTGCTGGTGTGGATGGCGCTGGCGCGCGGCATCGCGCCGCTGAACGACCTGCAGCGCCGCATCCGCTCGCGCGAGAGCTCGGACCTCAGCCCGATCGACGAGCGCCGCATCCCCGACGAGGTGGCGCCGCTGGTGCGCGCGATCAACGACCTGCTGGGCCGGCTCGACCAGTCGATCGGCGCGCAGAAGCATTTCCTGGCCGACGCCGCGCATCAGCTGAAGACGCCGCTGGCCGGGCTGCGCACCCAGGCCGAGTTCGCGCAGCGCGAGATCGACGAGGGCAAGAGTTCGCCGGCCGAGCTGAAGCGCTCGCTGCAGCAGATCGCGCTGTCCAGCCAGCGCGCCGCCCATATGGTGAACCAGCTGCTGGCGATGGCGCGCGCCGAGGACAAGGAGCATGCTGCGCGGCGCAGCGAGGTCAACCTGTCCGAGCTGGCGATGGAGACGGTGCGCGACTTCGTGCCGCGCGCGATGGACAAGCGCATCGACCTCGGCTTCGAGGGCCCCGACGCGAGCCAGAGCACCTTGCGCATCCACGGCCATCCGCTGCTGATCCGCGAGCTGATCCGCAACCTGGTCGACAACGCCCTGCTCTACACGCCGGCCGCGGGCACGGTGACGGTGCGCGTGGTCGAGGACCCGTTCGGCCAGGTGACCGTGCTGCAGGTGGAGGACTCCGGCCCGGGCATCGCGGAGAACGAGCGCGAGCAGGTGTTCCAGCCCTTCTACCGCGCCCTGGGCACCAATGTCGACGGCTCGGGCCTGGGCCTTGCCATCGTGCGCGAGATCGCCACCGCGCATGCGGCCGAGGTCGGCCTGGACGAGACCCGCAGCCTGCGCCCGGGCCAGCCGCATGAGGAGGGCCAGGGCCCCGGCGCGCGGTTCACGGTGCGTTTCACCGCCCGACCCAAGCCGGAGCAGGACGAACAACCGGCGGCCGAGGACTGAGGCGCGGCCTCAGCCTTGCATGAAGCGGCGGCTCTTCGCGATCGCCAGCAGGATGCCCAGGCTCAGGCCCAGGGTCACCATCGCGGTGCCACCGTAGCTGACGAAGGGCAAGGGCACGCCCACCACCGGCAGGATGCCGCTGACCATGCCCATGTTGACGAACACGTAGGTGAAGAACGAGAGCGTGATCGCGCCGGCCATCAACCGCGCGAACAGGCTGGGCGCCTCGGAGGCGATCATCAGCCCGCGCAGAATCAGGGCCGCGAAACCCGCCAGCAGCGCCAGCGCGCCCACCAGGCCGAACTCCTCGCCGTAGGCCGCGAAGATGAAGTCGGTGGTGCGCTCGGGGATGAACTCCAGATGGGTCTGCGTGCCCTTCATGAAGCCCTTGCCGGTCAGGCCGCCGGAGCCGATCGCGATCTCGCCCTGGATGATGTGGAAGCCCTTGCCCAGCGGATCCTTGTTCGGGTCCAGCAGGGTGCAAACGCGGTGCTTCTGGTACTCGCGCAGCACCGGCCATTCGACATCGGGCTGGCAGATCTTTTCCTCGCTCATCACCAGCGCGGTGATCGCCACCGCGCCGATCAGCATCGCCGGCAGGATGATGCGCCAGGTGAAGCCGGCGAAGAAGATCACGTAGAAGCCGGCCGCGAACACCAGGATCGAAGTGCCCAGGTCGGGCTGTTTGGCCACCAGCCCCACCGGCACCGCCAGGATCGCCAGCGCGATGCCGAAGTCCAGCGGGCGCAGCTGGCCCTCGCGCTTCTGGAACCACCAGGCCAGCATCAGCGGCGTCGCGATCTTCAGCAGCTCCGAGGGCTGGATCACCATGCCGACATTGAGCCAGCGCGTCGCGCCCTTCTTGGTGATGCCGAACAGCGCGGTCGCGATCAGCAGCGCCACCCCCACCGTGTACAGCGGCACCGCCAGCGCCATCAGGCGCTGCGGCGGCACCTGGGAGACGATGAACATGATGGTGGCGGCCAGCGCCATATTGCGGGCATGGTCGACGAAGCGCGTGCCATGGTCGAAGCCGGCCGAGTACATGCTCATCAGGCCCAGCCCGGCCAGCCACAGCATCGCCAGCAGCAGCGGGATGTCGAAGCCGTCCAGCAGCGGCTTCAGGCGCCGCCACAGCGGTGGCTTGCTCAGCACCGCGCTCATCGCGAGGCTCCCGCGGCCGGCGCCGCGGCGCCGCTCGCCGCGGCCGAGGCCGCCTGGCCCGGCAGCGGCACCGCGGCGATCGGGCGCTGCTGGCCGACCGGCGCCATGGTCTTGCTGGCCTGGGTCAAGGCGATGTCCTCCTCGCTGGGGTACAGGCCCGCCAGCATGAAGTCGAACACGCGCCGCGCGATCGGCGCCGCGGCGGTCGAGCCCCAGCCGGCGTTCTCGACGATCAGCGCCAGCGCGATCGTCGGGTTCTCGACCGGCGCGAAGGCGACATAGAGCGAATGGTCGCGCTTGCGCTCGTCGGCCTTGACGTCGCGGTACTTCTCGCCGGCGCGCAGGCCCACCGCCTGCGCGGTGCCGGTCTTGCCACCGCTCTGGTAGGGCGCGCCGGCGAACACCCGCTGCGAGGTGCCTTCCAGGGTCACGCCATGCATCGCGTTGCGGATCACGTTGACGTCCTCGGGCTTGAGCGGCAGCGGCGGCAGGGCGTCGCTGGCGACGCGGCGCTGCTCATGCTTGACCACGTCCTCCACCTCGCGCACCAAGCGCGGCCTGAAGCGCTGGCCGCCGCTGGCGATGGTCGAGTAGGCGGTGGCCAGCTGCAGCATCGTGAAGCTGTTGTAGCCCTGGCCGATGCCCAGCGAGATGGTCTCGCCGGCGAACCATTTCTGATTCGCCGGGCTCTTGGAGAAGTAGCGGCGCTTCCAGTCCTGCGACGGCAGCACGCCGGTGACCTCGCCCTGCAGGTCGATCTCGGTGCGGCGCCCCAGTCCGAAGGGCTCCAGCTCGTCATGGATCAGGTCCACGCCCATCTCGTTGGCCAGGCTGTAGAAGTACACATTGCTGGAACTGACGATGGCCAGGCGCATGTCCTTCGGGCCGGGCCGGTCCGACTCCGGGCTGCCGAAGGTGCGGCCGCCGAAGCTGTAGGTCAGATTGTCCATCACCACCGTGCCGGGCGCGCGCTTGCCGCTGGTCAGCGCGGCCATCGCCATCAGCGGCTTGTAGGTCGAGCCCGGCGGGTAGGTGCCGCGCAGCGCGCGGTTCAGCAGCGGCTTGTCGAGGTTCTCGTTCAGCTCGCGCCAGCTGTCGGCGTCGATGCCGTCGACGAACAGGTTCGGGTCGAAGGTCGGCTTGGAGACGAAGGCCAGCACCTCGCCGTTGCGCGGGTCGATCGCCACCAGCGCGCCGCGCCGGTCCTTGTAGAGCTCCTCGACCAGGGCCTGCAGCCGGATGTCGATCGACAGCATCAGCGTGTTGCCCGGCGTCGGCGGCTTGTAGGCCAGGCGCCGCACCGCGCGGCCGCCGGCGCTGGTCTCGACCTGCTCGAAGCCGGTCAGCCCGTGCAGCTCCTTCTCGTAGGCCTGCTCCAGGCCCAGCTTGCCGATGTACTCGGTGCCGCGGTAGTTGGCCAGCTCGTCCTCGTCCCAGTCGTCCATGGCCTTCTTCTCGGCCTGGTTGATGCGGCCGATATAGCCGATCAGGTGGCTGCCCACCTCGCCCAGCGGATAGCTGCGGAACAGCCGCGCCTTGATCTCGACGCCGGGGAAGCGGAAGCGCTGGGCGGTGAAGCGCGCCACCTCCTCGTCGCTGAGCTTGGTGCGGATCGGCAGCGACTCGAAGTTCTTGCTCTCCTCCATCAGCCGCTTGAAGCGGCGCCGGTCGCGCTGCTGGATCTCGACCACCTTGGCCAGCTCGTCGATCGTGGCCTCCAGGTCGCCGGCGCGGCTGGGCGTGATCTCCAGCGTATAGGCCGAGTAGTTGCTGGCCAGCACGATGCCGTTGCGGTCCTTGATCAGGCCGCGGTTCGGCACGATCGGCACGACCGTGACACGGTTGCTCTCGGCGCGCTCGGCCAGGCTGTCGTGCTGCAGCACCTGCAGATAGACCAGGCGCGCCACCAGCAGGCCGAAGCAGAACAGCACGAAGGCCGCCGCCGCCAGCACGCGCAGGCGGAAACGCGACAGCTCCTGTTCAATGTTCTTGAGAACGGTCACAACGGTCGATGGGCATCGGGATCGGGCGGACGGCGCTGCGGCGCCAGCAGCAGCCAGCTGGCCAGCGGCCACAGCAACGCCTCGAACAGCGGCGCCAGCAGCAGCGACCAGCCGGGCCACATGCCGCCCACCATCAGGCGCACCACGATCGAGATCGCATGGGCCAGCAGGAACAGCGGCAGGATATGCGCGGCCTGGCCGGCCAGGCCGAACCACAGCAGGCGCCGGTGCAGCGCGATCGCGCCGAAGCTCAGCACGCTGTAGGCCAGCGCATGCTGGCCCAGCAGCGCACCATGCTGCACGTCCACCGCCAGGCCGAACACGAAGGCCCAGCCGACGCCGACGCGGCGCGGCTGGTGCACGTTCCAGAACACCAGCACCAGGGCCAGCACATCCGGCATCCAGGGCTGGCGGCCCACGGGCACCATGTCGATGACCAGGGCCAGCAGCAGGCTCAGGCCGATGAACAGCGGATTGGCGGGCAGCAGCAGCTGGGCGCCACGCGGCATGATCATGGTTTGTGGGCTCCCGTCTTGGCAGCGCGTGCCGGCGCCGATGCGGCCGCCGCGGCCGAGGCCGCCTGCGCCTCGCCGCGCGCCTTCTCCAGCTCCAGCAGCGGCCCCAGCACCAGCACATGGCGCACGTTGTCCAGCTGCGCCACCGGCTGCAGGGTCACGCGCGCGAAGCTGCTGTCGCCGCGCCGCTCCACCACGCTGATCTTGGCCACCGGCAGACCGGGCGGGTAGACCCCGTCCAGGCCCGAGGTGGTCAGCAGGTCGCCCTGCTTGACGTCCGCGTTGGCGGCCATGAAGCGCAGCTCCATCGTGCCGCCCTCGGCGCCGCCGAAGGCCGCGCCGCGCTGCTGGCTGCGGGTGTTCAGCACCGGAATCGCCGCGTCCTTGTCGGACAGCAGGGTCACCTCCGAGGAGAACATATAGACCCGCGTCACCTGGCCCAGCACGCCGGCGTCATTGATCACCGGGGCACCGGCGCGGACGCCCTGGTGGCTGCCGCGGTCGATCACGACGCGGCGCGAATAAGGGTCGGCGGCCTCGTACAGCACCTCGGCCGCGATCGAGGGCACCTGCAGCGCCGGGCGCAGCTCCAGCAGCGCGCGCAGGCGCTGGTTCTCCAGCTGCAGCTGCTCGGCGCGCGACAGGCGCTCGGCCTGCTGCACCAGTTGGCGGCGCGCCTGGTCCTCGGCGGCCATCGCACGCTCGGTGCCGCGCAGGTAATCGCCACCGCGCTCCCAGGCATCGACCGGCGCCAGCAGCGCCCGCTGCAGCGGATGCAGCACCAGGGCCAGCGCCGCGCGGGCCGGCGTGGTCAGCTTGAAGCGCGCGTCGGCCACCATCAGGAAGACGGCCAGCGCGGCGCAGAACAGCAGCTTGGTCAGGGCCGAGGTGCCCTGGCGGAAGAAAGGCGGCGGGGTGCGATCCAGGGTGCCCAGTGGCATGGCGTGAGAAGGTTCAGACCGCGTTGGAACGAAGAAGGGGCCCGCAGGCCCCGTCGCTGGCGTTTACTCCGAGGTGAAGATGGAGCCGAGGCGCTCCATGCGCTCCAGCGCCATGCCGCAACCGCGCACCACGCAGGTCAGCGGGTCCTCGGCCACCAGCACCGGCAGGCCGGTTTCCTCGGCCAGCAGGCGGTCCAGGTCGCGCAGCAGCGCGCCGCCGCCGGTCAGCATCATGCCGCGCTCGGCGATGTCGGCGCCCAGCTCGGGCGGGGTCTGCTCCAGCGCGTTCTTCACCGCCGAGACGATCTGGTTCAGCGGGTCGGTCAGGGCTTCCAGGATCTCGTTGCTGGAGATCGTGAAGCTGCGCGGCACGCCCTCGCTGAGGTTGCGGCCCTTGACCTCCATCTCCTTGACCTCGGAGCCGGGGAAGGCGGAGCCGATGTTCTTCTTGATGGCCTCGGCGGTGGGCTCGCCGATCAGCATGCCGTAGTTGCGGCGGATGTAGTTGATGATGGCCTCGTCGAACTTGTCGCCGCCGACGCGGACCGAGCCCTTGTAGACCATGCCGCCCAGCGAGATCACGCCGACCTCGGTGGTGCCGCCGCCGATGTCGACCACCATCGAACCGGAGGCTTCCGAGACCGGCAGGCCGGCACCGATCGCGGCGGCCATCGGTTCCTCGATCAGGTAGACCTCGGAGGCGCCGGCGCCCAGCGCGGACTCACGGATAGCGCGGCGCTCGACCTGGGTCGAGCCACAGGGCACGCAGATGATGATCCTCGGGCTCGGCTTGAGCATCTTCGAGTCGTGCACCATCTTGATGAACTGCTTGAGCATCTGCTCGGTGACGGTGAAGTCGGCGATCACGCCGTCCTTCATCGGGCGGATCGCCTCGATATTGCCGGGCACCTTGCCGAGCATGGCCTTGGCCTCGGCGCCGACGGCCTGGATGGTCTTCTTGCCGTTGGGACCGCCCTCGTGGCGGATGGCGACGACCGAGGGCTCGTCGAGCACGATGCCCTTGCCGCGAACGTAGATCAGGGTGTTGGCGGTGCCGAGGTCGATGGCGAGGTCGGTCGAGAAATAGCGACGCAGGGAAGCGAACATGGTGTGTGGGAGAAGCGCCTTCAGAGCATCTGAGCCGGTGGATGAGATCGCGCTGAGGGCTGGCTTGGGGGGCTGGGCGGTTCAAAAAGAGGCAGCCCCAGAATCACCTGAGGGCTGCCATCGGACTTGTTCGCACCATGTGCGACGAGGCCGCGCGGACCAGGGAAAGCCACGCAGCCCCGTTGTCATGGAGTTAGGCGGCGATAATACCCGATCACCCCTGCTTTCTTGGTAGCGCAAGCCCGCATCGGGCCTTTGTTTTTGCCACTTTTCGATACGCCCGACCCATGGCCCTGACCCCTCAAGATGTCAGCCGCATCGCCAATCTGGCGCGGCTGGAACTGGCCGATTCCGAGCAGGCCGCATTGCTCGGTCAGCTCAACGGCTTCTTCTCCATCGTCGAGCAGATGAGCGCGGTGGACACCAGCGGCGTCGAGCCGCTGTACACCCCGCTCTCCGCGGTGCAGGACGTCCAGCTGCGCCTGCGCGAGGACGCGGTCACCGAGACCGACCAGCGCGAGCTGAACCAGCGCAGCGCTCCGGCCGTCGAGGACGGCCTGTTCCTGGTGCCGAAGGTGATCGAATAATGACGACGACAAGAACCCAATCCCTGCATCAGATGGGCGTGGCCGAACTGGGCCGCGCGCTGGCCGAAAAGGCCGTTTCCAGCCGCGAGGCGACGACGCAGCTGCTTGCAAGAGTTACCACTCACGACGCGGCGCTGGGCGCCTTCCTGCATGTCGATGCCGAGGCCGCGCTGGCCGCGGCCGACGCGGCCGATGCCCGCCGCGCCGCCGGCGAGGCGGGCGCCCTGCTGGGCGTGCCGATGGCGCACAAGGACATCTTCGTCACCCGGGACATGCCCACCACCGCCGGCTCGAAGATGCTGGCCGGCTACCGCAGCCCCTTCGACGCCACCGTGGTGGCGCGCCTGGCCGCGGCCGGCACCGTCTCCCTGGGCAAGCTGAACTGCGATGAGTTCGCGATGGGCTCGGCCAACGAGAACTCGGCCTACAAGCCGGTCGCCAACCCCTGGGACGCCAGCCGCGTGCCGGGCGGCTCCTCGGGCGGCTCGGCCGCCGCGGTGGCGGCCCGCCTGGTGCCGGCCGTCACCGGCACCGACACCGGCGGCTCGATCCGCCAGCCGGCCAGCTTCACCGGCATCACCGGCATCAAGCCGACCTATGGCGTCTGCAGCCGCTACGGCATGATCGCCTTCGCCTCCAGCCTGGACCAGGCCGGCCCGATGGCCCGCTCGGCCGAGGACTGCGCGCTGCTGCTGTCCGCGATGAGCGGCTTCGACGAGCGCGACGCCACCAGCATCCAGCAGCCGCCGCAGGACTTCCATGCCCAGATGCTGGCCGCGCGCGAGGGCGCCACGGCGGCCCAGCCCTTGCGCGGTCTGCGCATCGGCCTGCCCAAGGAATTCTTCCCGGCCGGCCTGTCGGCCGATGTGGACAAGGCGGTGCGCGAGGGCCTGGCCCAGCTGCAGAAGCTGGGCGCCACCCTGGTAGACGTCAGCCTGCCGCGCACCGAGCTGGCGATTCCCGTCTACTACATCATCGCGCCGGCCGAGGCCAGCTCGAACCTCTCCCGCTTCGACGGCGTCAAGTTCGGCCACCGCGCCGCCGAGTACGGCGACCTGCTGGACATGTACAAGAAGACCCGTGCCGAGGGCTTCGGCGCCGAGGTCAAGCGCCGCATCATGATCGGCACCTATGTGCTGAGCCATGGCTACTACGACGCCTACTACCTGCAGGCGCAGAAGCTGCGCCGCATGATCGCCGACGACTTTCAGCAGGCCTTCACCCAATGCGACCTGATCGCCGGCCCGGTGGCGCCGACGGTGGCCTGGCAGGCCGGCCAGAAGGATGCCGACCCGGTCAAGGCCTACCTGGCCGACATCTTCACCCTGCCCGGCTCGCTGGCCGGCCTGCCCGGCATGAGCGTGCCGGTGGGCTTCGGCGAGGGCGGCATGCCGGTGGGCCTGCAGCTGCTGGGCAACTATTTCAAGGAGGGTCAGCTCTTGCATGCCGCCCATGCGCTGCAGCAGGCGACCGACTGGCACCAACAGGCTCCGGCCGGATATTGAGTTATGACGACGAGCAAACTGACTTCACCGTTGATCCGGGGCTATGAGGTGGTGATCGGGCTGGAGAACCATGTCCAGCTGTCCACCCAATCGAAGATCTTCAGCGGCAGCTCCACCGCCTTCGGCGCCGAGCCCAACACCCAGGCCAGCCCGGTCGACCTGGCCCTGCCCGGCACCCTGCCGGTGCTGAACCGCGCCGCGGTCGAGCGCGCGATCCGCTTCGGCCTGGCGGTCGGCGCCAAGGTGGCACCGCTGTCAATCTTCGCGCGCAAGAACTACTTCTACCCCGACCTGCCCAAGGGCTACCAGATCAGCCAGTTCGAGATCCCGGTGGTGCAGGGCGGCAAGATCGAGTTCTTCGTCGGCGACGTCAAGCACTCGGTCAACCTGACCCGCGCGCACCTGGAAGAGGACGCGGGAAAAAGCCTGCACGAGGACTACCACGGTCAGAGCGGCATCGACCTGAACCGCGCCGGCACGCCGCTGCTGGAAATCGTCTCCGAGCCCGACATGCGCTCCGGCGCCGAGGCGGCCGAGTACGCCAAGACCCTGCACGCCCTCGTGATGTGGCTGGGCATCTGCGACGGCAATATGCAGGAAGGCTCGTTCCGCTGCGACGTCAACGTCTCGGTGCGCAAGCCCGGCGCACCCTATGGCACGCGCCGCGAGATCAAGAACCTGAACAGCTTCCGCTACCTGCTGCAGGCGGTGGACTACGAGGTGAACTGGCAGATCGACCAGATCGAGGATGGACTGAGCATCCAGCAGGCCACCGTGCTGTTCAACCCCGACACCGGCGAGACCCGCGCGATGCGCAGCAAGGAGGACTCGGCCGACTACCGCTACTTCCCCGACCCCGACCTGCCGCCGCTGGTGATCGCGCCGGAATGGGTGGAGCGGGTCAAGGGCGAGATGCCGGAGCTGCCGGCGGTGATGGCGGCGCGCTTCGAGAGCGTCGACGGCCTGCCGGCCTATGACGCGACGATGATGACCCAGAGCCTGGGCACTGCGCGCTATTACGAGGCCGCCCGCGAGGCCTGCAAGGCGCCCAAGCTGGTGGCCAACTGGATCATGGGCGAGATCTCGCGCCGGCTGAATGCCGAGGAGCGCGGCATCGAGGCCGCGCCGGTGACGCCCGCCACCCTGGCGGCGCTGATCCAGCGCATCCAGGACGGCACGATCTCGAACAACGCCGCCAAGCAGGTGTTCGAGGAACTCTGGACCGTCGGCGGCGAGGTGGACGCCATCATCGAGGCCAAGGGCCTGAAGCAGATGAGCGACACCGGCGAGCTGGAGCGCATCCTCGACGAGGTGCTGGCCGCCAATGCGAAATCGGTCGAGGAGTTCCGCGCCGGCAAGGAAAAGGCCTTCAACGCCCTCGTGGGTCAGGCCATGAAGGCCACCAAGGGCAAGGCCAATCCGGCCGCAGTGAACGAGCTGCTGAAGAAAAAACTCGGCTAAGCCTCGTCGACTTGACCAGAAAAAACCGGGCCTCGACCCGGTTTTCTTCTTGACGCGTCGTCAGTCCAGACTGCCGGGCGGCGCCCCCGCCCAGAGCCGCTTCAAGCGCGCCAGCTCGATGTCATAGAGCTTGCTGACCCGCACCAGCTCGGCCTTCTGGTTGTCGATCAGCACGCGCTGCGCCTCGGCCGCCACCTCGTTGGCGTCAAGCTGCTGGCGCAGCTTGGCCGGCATCGCCTTGCCCTTGTAGAACTCGGCCTCGTCGAGCAGCGGCTTGCGCTCGGTAGCCAGTTCCTGCACGCGCTTCTCGGACACCTGCATGGCCTTGTTGACATCGTCCAGCGCCGCCTCGCGCGCCGCCTGGTGCGCCGCCTCGTTGCGGTAGCGCTGCATCAGGTTGCGATCGCGCCGCACCGCATCCTGCAGCGCCGCGCGCTCCAGCGCCGCCTTGCGCTCCCTGGCCTCGTAGGCCGCGCGTTCCTCCGGCGACATCGCCGGCGGCACGATCGCGCGCAGCGAGCCATCGGCATTCAGGATGCGCTGCTCGCGGCTGTTGCACTCGGAGATCAGCCGGTCCGAGGTCAGCCGGCGGCCGTCGGCCGTCACGCAGCTGTAGATCGCGCCGATGCCACCGCCCTTGGGCTGGGCCCAGGCACCGGCGGCCAGCAGCGGACCGATCAGGGAGAGGGAAACAGCAGCGGCGGCGGCAGCGGTCTTGTGCATCAGACTCCGTAGCGGTCTCGGTAGGCCTGCACCGCGGCCTGGTGGCCGGCAGCGGCGGGATGGCTGGTGGTTTGGAGATACTGCAACAGGTCCGCCAGGCCGGCAATCGCAGTGACGGGCAGTTGCAGCTGCTGCGTCACATACTGGACCGCCGACCAGGCCATGTCGACGCCATTCTCGGCCGCCTTTTCCTGGCGGTCCAGCGCGATCGCCACGCCGCAGGGCGTGGCGCCGGCGGCCTGGATCATCGCGATCGACTCGCGCACCGAGGTACCGGCCGAGATCACGTCGTCGATGATCAGCACCCGGCCCTTGACCGGCGCGCCGACCAGGGTGCCGCCCTCGCCATGGTCCTTGGCTTCCTTGCGGTTGTAGGCGAAGGGCTTGTTGTGGCCCAGGCGCGCCAGCTCCATCGAGACCGCCGCTGCCAGCGTGATGCCCTTGTAGGCCGGGCCGAAGATCATGTCGAAGGGCAGGCCGGAGGCGATCAGGCGCTGCGCGTAGAAGCCGGCCAGGCGGCCCAGCTTGGCGCCGTCGTCGAACAGCCCGGCATTGAAGAAATAGGGGGACAGGCGCCCGGCCTTGGTCTTGAACTCGCCGAAACGCAGCACGCCCGCCTCCACCGCGAAGGCGACGAATTCCTGGGCCAGGGGATCGGGGGTACGGCTGCTCATGGGATGGCGATAGGTGCGGGTTGGAATCGGCACGCATTGTAGATAGGGCGCCACCCCAAGGAAAAAGGCCCGGCCCCTAAACAAGGGGCCGGGCCTCGGCGCGGGGCCGTTCGTGGTGGCTGTTTTTTAGAACAGCGCCTTGAACTGGACGCCGTAGGTGCGCGGGTCGTTGATGAAGCCGGTCATGTTGTCGAAGTCGATGGCCCCGGTGACGCGGATCTGGTTGGTGATGTTGCGGCCGAAGACGGCCGCCTCGTACTTGCCATTGCCCCAGATGTAGCCCAGGCGCAGGCCGCCTTCCAGCAGCGCCCGGCCGGTGTACTCCTTCGAGTCGTACAGGAAGTAGTTGACCTTGGAGCGGTAGGCCCAGTCCGTGTAGATGAAGAACTCGTCGCCGGAGGGCATCGGGATCGCGTAGCGGGCCGTGACGTTGGCGATCCACTTCGGCGCATTCGGCAGCACATTGCCGGAGATGCTGTAGTTGCCGCCGGCCACCAGGGGATCCAGCACGACGGGGTTGCTGCCCGAGCGTGGCAGGGCCAGGGTCCGGTCCTTGATCTCGGTGTCGTTGTAGCTGGTGCCGAGGGTCAGCAGCAGGTTGTCGATCGGGATCAGATCCAGGTTCAGTTCGAAGCCGCGACCTTGCCCCTTGCTGGCATTGAGCAGGGTGTTGAAGTTGCTGGTGCCGCCGACCGCGGTGATCTGCTGGTCCTTCACCGTGTAGGTGAACACATTGGCCGACAGGCGCGCACGGCGGTCCCAGAACTCCGACTTCACACCGGCCTCATAGGAGGTGACGGTTTCCGGGCGGGCCTGGCTGAGCGGGCCGAAACCGCTAGCCGGGTAGATCGACGCGGCGCGGAAGCCGGTGGCAACGCGGGCGTAGAGATTGATCTCCTTGCTCAGCGCGTAGGTGCCGGACAGATCCCAGCTGACCTTCTTGTTGTCGGTGCTGGCGCTGGTGCCGTTGCTGGTGTTGACCGTGCCGGACTGCAGGGCCAGGTCCTTCTTGTCCTGGGTGTAGCGCAGGCCGCCGCGCACGTTCAGCGCCGGGCTCAGCTGATAGTTGACCGAGCCGAACAGGGCCCAGGCCTTGTTGGTCTGGCGGGTCACGACGAACGAGGGGGTCGGGGTCGCATAGTCGCCCTGCACCATGTCGTAGCGCTCATCGAACAGGTAGAGACCGCCCTGCCAGCGCAGCGGGCCGGCGGTCGTGGACTCGACGCGCAGCTCCTGGCTCAGCTGGCGATGGTTCTTGAGGGCGTCCGAGGTCTCCATCTGCCAGGTGGCATGGCCTTCGCCGCCGGCATAGGGCGTGGGGCGCGGATCGGCGGAGAAGGGGTTGTGATAGATGTAGCCGCCGTCGATGTCGGCGCGGCTGAAGGGCTGGACCGCCTCGATCGCGGTGATCGAATGCAGGTTGAAGCCGTCGAAGCCCCATTTCAGGCGAGCGCTGCCGCCGGTGGCGTGCAGGCGCTGGGTGTTCTGGCCATCGAAATAGGCCTTCTCGGGATCGAAGCCGTCCACCAGCTCATTGTTGCTGCCCGGCTTGATGACGTTGCCGCGGAACATGCGCGGCGAACCCTTGAGCTCGCGGTTGTGCACATTGAACAGGGCGCTGAAGTCCTGGCCCGGCTCGTACAGGGCCTGCAGGCGCACCGCGCGGTCGTTGTAGCCCTCGGTTTCCTTGGTCACGGCGGTGGGCAGCTGGTTCTTGACCCAGTTGTCGCGGCGCTGGACCTGGGCCGACAGGCGGGCCGACCAGGCACCGCCCAGGGGCAGGTTGAAGGCGCCCTCGGCATTGGCCGTGCCGTAGGTGCCGTAGGACACGTTGAAGTAGCCCTCCTGCTTCTTCGAGGGCTTGACCGACTCGAACTTCACCACGCCGGCCGGCGTGTTGCGGCCGAACAGCGTGCCCTGCGGGCCGGCGATCACCTCGATGCTCTTCATGTCGAAGGCCGGGAAGCCCTTCAGGATCGGGTTCTCCTGCACCACATCGTCATAGATCAGCGAGACCGGCTGCGAGGCATTCAGGCGGAAGTCGGTGTTGCCCAGGCCGCGGATGTAAAAGCGCGGGAAGGCACGGCCGAACGAGGATTCGATGTTCAGGCTGGGCACGCGGCCCGACAGGAAGCGCACGTCCTGGCCCGAGGAGTTCAGCACCTCGAGCTTTTCGCCGCTGATGCTGGAGACGGCGGTCGGCACGTCCTTGATGTTCTCGACGCGGCGCTCGGCCGTGATCGTGACGGTTTCCAGCTGGGTCTTGTCGCTGGTGGTCTGGGCCAGGGCGGGCCAGGCGGCCAGCGCCAGGCTCACCGACAGGGCCAGCTGCAGGGGGCGCGTGGCTTGTGGCTTGTTGCTCATGCAGTCGTACTCCGGGGAAGCTTTGAGAGGAGGTCTAGAAGGGAAAGGGGTGTTTTGCTTTTTTGTGTCTGTCGGGCACCGCCTGGGCGATCTCCGACAAGCGCCCGAATCTAGCAATTCGCATGCCGAGAAGTCACCTCACTGTCACAAACGCGGGGTTTTTGTGTCGCGAAAAACCCTAAGCGACCCGGCTGCGATACTGCGGCGCCTCCACCGAGCTTTTTCCCTCTCCGCCATGCGCTTCATCACCGCCAATCTGAACGGCATCCGCTCCGCCGCCACCAAGGGCTTTTTCGACTGGATGCCGCAGCAGCAAGCCGATGCGGTCGGCGTGCAGGAGGTCAAGGCCCAGAACGATGTGGTCGAGGGTGTGTTCTGCACCCACGACAAACTGAAGGGCCATTTCCACTACGCGCAGAAGAAGGGCTACTCCGGCGTCGGCCTCTACACCGCGGAGGAGCCGAGCGACGTGATCTATGGCATCGGCGTCGAGGAGTTCGACCTCGAGGGCCGCTGGATCGAGAAGCGCTTCGACAAGCCCGGCCGCAAGCTCAGCCTGATCAGCTGCTATTTCCCCAGCGGCTCCAGCGGTGAGGAGCGCCAGCAGGCGAAGTTCCGCTTCCTGGCCGCGATGTATCCGCACCTGATGCAGCTGAAGTCCGAGCGCGAGTTCATCCTGGTCGGCGACGTCAACATCGCCCACAAGGAGATCGACCTGAAGAACTGGAAGGGCAATCTGAAGAACAGCGGCTTCCTGCCCGAGGAGCGCGCCTGGGTCACCCAGCTGATCGATCCCGAGCAGGGCGGCCTGGTCGACGTGTTCCGCACCCTGAACGACAAGCCCGAGCAATACACCTGGTGGAGCAACCGCGGCCAGGCCTATGCGAAGAACGTGGGCTGGCGCCTGGACTACCACTTCGCCACGCCCAAGCTGGCCGCGCTGGCGCAGCGCGAGGCCATCTTCACCGGTACCAAGTTCAGCGACCATGCGCCGCTGACGATCGACTACGACTTCAAGCTCTGAGGCGCCGCCGGGCCGGACCCGGCCCGCTCAAGCCCACGGCGTATTGAAGAGGAAGAAGGCGACGACGGCCCAGATCAGCAGCGCGACATGGGTCAGCTGCAGGCCCTCCTGGCGGATCCAGTAGCCGAACCACAGGCCGCCCAGGTGCATCGCGAACAGGAAGGCGGTGAAGCCGCTCAGGGCCAGGTTCAGCCAGGGCCGCGCCGCGCCCAGGTCGCCGACGACCAGCAGCTGCCAGCAGCCCGCCCAGCCCGCGCCCGCGGCCGCGAGCTGCAGCGCCAGCACCCCCAGCAGCGCCAGGCGATGCAGGGCCGGCGAGGCGATCGCCCGCGAGAGCAGCGGCGTGTCGATCGCGGGCGGCTGGCGCAGCGGCGCCATCGACATCGTCGCGCCGACCGCGGCCGCCGAGCCGGCGAAGGCGCGGATGTTGTTGATCGCGCTGATGCTCAGCCAGACCGCCAGGCCGAGGGCGTGGACCGACAGGAACAGCGCCAGCGAGAGCTGCAGCTTCATCGAGCCTCCCGTCCGGCTCGGCGGGTGATCCGCTGCGCCAGCAGCGCGGCTCCGGCGGGCGCCAGCGCGAAGCTGGCGAACAGCCAGACGGCGGCGGACTGCGCACCGGCCAAGCCGCCCGGGCGGGTGAGCCCCGCCGCATTCGCCAGCAACCCCGCGACAGCCGCGCCGATGGCCATGCCATAGAGCTGCACCGTGGTGATGGCGGCCGACGCGGTGCCTGTTTCGCCGCTCGGCGCCAGGGTCATGACGCGCGTGACCAAGTGCGGCCAGCCGAGGCCCACGCCGGCCCCGACGCAGGCCAGCGCGACGCCGCAGAGCGCGCTGAAGGCGCGCGCCGGCAGGCCCGCGCCGGCCGGCACCAGCAGCGCCAGGGCCAGCAGGCCGGCCGTGCACAACACCGGCCCGGCCCGCAGCAGGCGCGCAGCCCGGTCACCCCCGCAACCGGAGGACAGCAGCGAGCCCGCGCTCCAGCCGGCCGCCATCGCGGCGGTCAGGTAGCCCGCCGCCAGCGGCGTGTGGCCATGCAGGGTCTGCAGGAAATAGGGCACGAAGATCTCGGTGGTGGTGCCGACCAGCAGCAGGGCGACGCTGGCGTAGACCGCGCCCAGCGGCGATCGCAGCCGCGTGGCGCCGGTGGGCAGCAGGCGCACGCTCGCCCGGCGGTCCCAGGCGATGGCCGCCGCGCCCAGCGCCAGCCCCGCAGCGACGCCCAGGCCCTGCAACGCCAACCCCGGCGCCAAGCCACCCGCCGCCACCGCGAGAACCGAGGCCGCCAGCAAGGCGACCTGCGGCAGCGGCAGCCCCGCCCGCGGCTGGCCGGCCGCGCCCCCGCGCAGCTTCAGCGCGACCAGCAGCGTCTGCAGCAGCGAGACCGGCAACAGCGTCCAGAAGGCCCAGCGCCAATGCCCGGCCTGCGCATACAGGCCGCCCACCGCGGGCCCGCACAGGGTCGCCACGCCCCACATGCCGGACACCAGGGCCACGGCGCGCGGCCACAGCACGGGCGGGAAGACGATCCGTATCAGCGCATAGCTCAGGGCGGCCAGGGTGCCGCCGCCCAGCCCCTGCACGCTGCGTCCGATCAGCATCCAGGGCATCGACGGCGCGCCCGCACACAGAGCCGAGCCGAGCGCAAAGACCGCCAGGGCGGCCAGACAGGCGCTACGGGGCCCCGCCGCCGCGAGCAGCCGGACCGACAGCACGGCGCCGACGATCGAGGCCACCACGAAGAGCGTGGTGTTCCAGGCGTACCAGTCCAGGCCGCCGATGTCCTGGACCACCGAGGGCAGGACGGTGGTGACGATATGCACATTGATCGCATGCAGCGCCACGCCACCCGTCAGGGCCAGGGCCAGCCAGCCGTTGGTGCCGGTGAACAGCGCGCTCCACGGGGCGGCAGCGGGGGATGGAGGAGATTCGGAACTCATGGACAACGGCAGCAGACGGGAAGGCCGGATCGGCCTAAAATCAAAGCAATTACTTGGATATTAAAGTGCCACCATGATTTACACAAGCAAGCACTTTGAAAATCAAACAGACCTGCCGACGGCCGATCGCATCCTGTTCTTCGTCAAGAGCCGGGGCGCGGCCTCGACCGCCGCGCTGGCCGCGGCGCTGGGCATGACGCCGGAGGCGGCGCGCCAGCAGGTGCAGAAGCTGGTGGCGTCGGGCCTGCTGGAGGGCCGGCAGGAGGCGGTGTCCGGCGTCGGCCGCCCGCGCCAGAACTGGGTGCTGACCGCGGCCGGCAACGGCCGCTTCCCGGACATGCATGCGCAGCTGACCGTGCAGATGATCGACTCGGTGCGCCAGGTGTTCGGCGAGGAAGGGCTCAACCGACTGATCGCGCAGCGCGAGGCCGGTGCCCGGGCCACCTATCTGCAGCGCTGCGATGGGTCGAGCCTGCAGCAGCGGCTCGAACAGCTCGCCGCCGTCCGCAGCGAAGAGGGCTACATGGCGCGCGTCGAGCGCGACGCGGACGACTGGCTGCTGATCGAGGACCATTGCCCGATCTGCATCGCCGCGCGCAGCTGCCAGGGCTTCTGCCGCTCCGAGCTGCAGCTGTTCCAGGAGGTGGCCGGCGCCGAGGCCCAGGTCCGGCGCGAGCAGCATCTGCTGGCCGGTGCGACGCGCTGCGTCTATCGCATCACCGGGGCGCAGCCCGCACGGTCCGCCTAGGCGCTTTCCTTCATTGGTGGGGTCGACAAACGGCCCGAGAATGCGCCGCATGCCGCGGCCCCATCCCCTGCGCGACCCTCACCCGAGCTGCCCGGACGCCGACGCGCTGCCGGCCGCGTCGCGCTGGCTGCGCCGCAGCGAGTTCCGCCACCCGCGCCTGATCGGCGCCCTGCTGGGCCGGCTGCTGGAGCAAGACCCGACCCCGCCGGCGCTGACACGCCGGCGCATCGAGCTGGAACACGCGCGCTTTCGCTGCGTCGAGGTGATGGGCGCCGCCGGGCCGCTGCTGCCGCGGCTGCTGGATTGCCATGGCCAGGCGCGCGAGCGGGGCTGGAACGCCGAGAGCGCGCGCATGCTGTGCGCGGTCGGCCGCATCCGCTACGGCCAGGGCGAGTACCGCGAGGCGGCGCAGCATTGGGCCTCGGCGATCGACATCGCCCGGCTCGGCGCCTGCGTCGACGCCGAGGTGGAGGCACGCATCGGCCTGGGCCAGGTTTACGACGCGCTGGGCGACGGCAAGACCGCGGCGCGCCTGCATGGCGACGCCAGCGTGCTGGCCGAGACCCTGGGCGACGACTACCTGATCAGCAAGGTCGCGATCAACCAGGGCTTCAACCTGCGCGTGATCGGTGCGCCGGAGGCGGCGCGCGAGCAGTTCGAGCGCGCGCTGGCCGCGGCGCGGCGCGGCCGCATCCGCCATTACGTCGGCGAGAGCCTGTGGCAGCTGGCCGACCTGGGCCTGCAGTTGGGCCACCCGGACGCGGCGCTGGCGCCGCTGGCCGAGGCCCGCCACCTGGCCGAGACGGCCGGCAACGGCTGGCTGCTCAGCGGCATCTACCGCACCTGGGCCGAGATCCTGGCGCGCCAGGGCAAGACCGACCAGGCCGCCGCGGCCTACCACCAGGCGCTGCGCCAGGCCGAGGCGGCCGGCGCGCGCCGCCAGCTGGCCGACTGCCACGAGGCGCTGGCCCGGCTGACCGAGCGGGCCGGCGACCTGGCCGGCGCGCTGCACCACACCCGCGCCGCCAAGCGCCTGCAGACCGAGCTGGTGCACCAGCTGCATGTGGCCGGCAATCTGGAGGCGCTGCGGCAGTACGACCTCAGCGAGCGCCCGCCGCTGGAGCAGCTGCTGGCCGTCAGCCAGGCGCTGCCGCAGCTGGGCGGCGACAACAAGGCCGCCGGCCTGCAGCTGCTCTGCCAGGCCGGGCTGGGCGTGCTGCGGGCCGACCGGGTCTCGGTCTGGGAATGGAACGACGACGATGCGGACGGCGGCGTCGCGCTCGGCGCCCAGGCCGCCAGCCCCGCGGCCGCGCTGCAGCCGCTCGAGGACGACATGCGCCGCTATGTGGACACCCTGCGCCCGCAGTTCGCCGAGCGCTCCGAGCTGCGCGTGCTGCACGACATCCGCACCCATCCCGACTTCGCGCGTCTGGGTGCGCTGGCCGAGCGGCTGCAGATCCGCGCCGCGCTGGAGGTGCCGCTGTACCAGCAGGAGCGCCTGGTCGGCATGCTGGTCGCGACGCGGCAGCGCGACGGCCAGCCCTGGTCGCGTGACGAGGTGCTGTTCGCCGCCCATCTGGGCGCCCAGGCCAGCCAGCTGGAGGCGCATCGGCGCACGCGCCAGATCCATCGCGCGCTGCTGGAGGCCAACGAGACGCTGGAGCTGCGCGTCGCGCAGCGCACCGCCGAGCTGGAGCGCAGCAACCAGGCGCTCAGCCAGGCCAACGAGGCGCTGCGCGAGACCAGCCTGACCGACCCGCTGACCGGCCTGCGCAACCGCCGCTACCTGCTGCAGCACATCGAATCCGACGCCGCGCTGGCGCTGCGCAACGAGGCCTCGCGCGAGGACTGCCTGATCTTCTACCTGGTCGACATCGACCATTTCAAGTCGATCAACGACAACCATGGCCATGAGGCCGGCGACCAGGTGCTGGCGCAGGTGGCGCAGCGCATCCGCGCCTGCAGCCGCAGGTCCAGCCATGTGGTGCGCTGGGGCGGCGAGGAGTTCCTGGTGGTCGCGCGCCGCGCCTCGATGGAGCATGCCTCGCTGCAGGCCCAGCGCTTCTGCGAGGCCTTCCACCGCCAGCCCTTCCTGCTCGGCCAGGACCGCGCGCTGACCGTCACCTGCTCGGTCGGCTATGCGCTGCTCCCGATGCGCCGCGCCGACCGCGAGCATCTGGCCTGGAACGAGGTGCTGGAGCTGGCCGACCAGGCCCTGTACTGGGTCAAGCAGAACGGCCGCGACGGCTGGCTGGGCGTGCTGCCGCGGCCCGATGCCGCCCTGCCCGCCGGCCCGCTGAGCCTGCAGACCCTGCACGGCGCGGGGCTGGTGGAGCTGCGGCGGCCGGCGATGCCGGATCCGCCGCCCCGCTCTTGAACGGCAGGCTCCTCGGCACCGAACGCGACGAGCCGGCTTCGACCATCCGGCCAGGCGCTCGGCGTCGCACAAACATCGCAGCCTCGCCCGCCGGCATGCCCAGCTCCCGCCACCGACCGCACCGGGAGGCTCTTACGTTGCTCTTACGGCAGACGCCTAGACTTCGCGCCCGCTGTCCATCCGGGCAGAGGGACCGCAGCCGGAAAAATGCGGGCGCGACGAGGAGTCATGGTGGGTTCACAGCAACAACTGTCAGGAAAACAATCGCCCGCTGGGGCTCGGAGAGTCGGCAAGGCGCTTCTCGCCATGACCTGCATGGTGTTGACGCTGGCGGGCTGCGGCGGTGGCGGTGGCGACAGCAGGCCGGTCGATACGCCGACCGACAGCAAGGCCAAGCCGCTGCTCAGCATGGGTGCCGAGCCGCCCGGCGCGCATTGCGCGGCAGGCGGCACCAGGCTGGCTTCCGGCGAGGACCGCAACGGCAATGGCCAACTCGATGCCGATGAAGTGACCGTCACCCGCTATGTCTGCGACACGGCCACGCCCACCGGCAGCGCGAGCAGCCTCATCGACCTCGCCGTCGAGCCGCCGGGGGCGCAATGCCCGGCGGGCGGCAGCAAGGTGATGGCGGGCTTGGACGCCAATCGCAACGGCGTGCTCGATGCGCAGGAAGTGAGCAAGCTCCACACCCTGTGCAACGGCAGCGAGGGCGGCAAGAGCCTGTCCACCCGAATTGCGCAGACGCCCGAACTGCCGGGTGCCCATTGCCCGACGGGCGGTGTGCGCCTGGACGCCGGCCTGGATCTCAACGCGAACGGCGTCCTCGACGGCAACGAGGTGCAGTCCACGGCCTACCTGTGCACGGGCGCAACCGGGAGCTCAGGCGCCAGCGGCCAGGAGGGCCTCGGCAGCCTCATGGCGATGGAGAACGTGGTCGGGGCGGCCGGCTGCTCAGCCGGTGCCGTGCGTATCACCGCCGGCGCGGACGCCAACCGCAACCGCCTGCTGGACGCGGAGGAAGTCACCTCCACGCGCTACCTGTGCCACGGCGCGCGCGGCAACGATGGTCGGGACGGCGCGAACGGCCAGGACGGCAGCAACAGCCTGTTCCGCGTTGAAGCCGAGCCCGCGGGTGCGAACTGCCCCGCCGGCGGCAACCGGATTTCGTCCGGCCTGGATGGCAATCGGGACGGCACGCTTTCGGTCGGCGAAATCAGCTCGGTGCAGTACCTGTGCCATGGCACCAGCGGCAGCAGCGGGCTGACCACCCGGGTGCTCATGAGCAACGAGCCCGCAGGCGCGCATTGCGCCGCCGGTGGCCAGCGCATCAGCGCGGGCCTCGATACGGATCGCGACGGCACGCTGTCAGCCGGCGAGGTGCAGTCGACAAGCTACGTCTGCAACGGAACTCCCGGCGACAACGGCCTGAACAGCCTGAGCATGGTGGAGCCTGTCGGGGCCGGCGCGACCTGCCCGCAGGGCGGCAGCAAGATCAGCAGCGGCCTGGACAACAACCGCAACGGCACCCTGGACGCGCCCGAGGTGAGCTCCGTCGGCTATGCCTGCCATGGCGCGACGGGCCCCACGGGACCCACGGGACCCACCGGACCCACGGGCCCCGCAGGCCCCGGCGCGGCCGTCTTCACGGGCGCCGGCACCTACGTCGTCCCCGCGGGAGTGCATGCCCTGCTGATCGAAGCCTGGGGCGGTGGCGGCGCCGGCGGCAACGCATTCAACTGCCGCACCATCGCATGCGCGCAAGTCAGCAGCCCGGTATGGGGCGCCGACGACGCGGCCGGCGGCGGTTCCGGGGCGTACCAGCGCGCTTATCTCGCGGTGACGCCGGGCGACACGCTCGATGTCACGGCCGGAACGGGCGGCGTCGCGGCGAACACCGGCATCCTGATTTCGACCACCTCGCCCCCGCCCTCATCGGGCCGCGGCGGCGACTCCAAGGTGATCTATCAAGGGATCACCGTTCTCTCGGCCACGGGCGGCACCGCCGGCACGCACACCATCTTCAGCAGTGACGACGGCTCGACAACGCTCGGCCAGCCCGGCATCGGCGGGAGCGCGTCGTTCGCGGCACCGGCCCTCGGCCTGTCGTGGACGCCGGGCCTCGCGGCCAGCGGCACGCAGGGCGCCGGCATCGCCGGCACGCCCGGCGCTGGCGGCCATGGCTATCGAAAGGCGGGCGAGGCTCTGGCGACGAACGGCGGCAGCGGCATGCTGATCATCCTGCCCTTGAAGTGAGCCCCGCAGGCCCAGGCATGCGCGGGGCCTCAGTCCAGTGCTGCCAGCTGCGCCAGAAGGCCGCGTGCGCCCTGGGCCTGCGCCAGCTGCTCGGCCGCATCGCGCCGCTGTCGCGCCAGCACCGCCTGGCCCTGCGCGGCCAGGCAGCGGCCGGACAGCAGCAGCAGGTCCGCGCGGCAGTAATGGTCCTCGAAGGCCTCCGCATCCGCGAGCGCCTGCTCGATGAAGGCCAAGGCATCGACGTGCAGACCCAGCCGCACCAGCGCCGAGGCAACGATCCAGCGCGCGGTGGCCGTGCCGGCCTGGTAGGCCTGCCGCATCTGCTCGGCCGCCCGCAACACCGGGCCCGGGTCCGACACCAGCCCCAGCTCGGCCTGCGCCCACAGGTCAAAGAGTCCATTGGTCCCCTGCCAGAGCGGGAAGCCGAAGCGCGTGCCGAGCTGCAGACCTTCGAGCGCATGGCGTCGCACGCCCGACACGTCGCGCATGCTCATGCGCATGGCCGCCGCGAAGCTCAGCACGAAGCACAGCGCATGAGCTTTCTGCCCCTCGCGCGCCAGCGCGATGCCTTCATCGGCCACCCGGCAGGCGCCTTCATCGTCGCCGAGGAACCAGAGGTTCCATGCCTGGAAGCCGCGAATCAGCACCGCCAGGTCGTCGCCGCTGTAGCGCAGGCGCTCGGCGGCCGGCAACTGCAGCGACAAAGCGGCCCCTTCCGACTGATAGCGCAGGGCTTCCTCGAAGCGTCCGGCCCAGAACAGCGAGTTGCCCAGCGCAAAGCAGGCCATCAGGCGCTGCGAAGGTCCGGCGGCCAGTCCTTCGAGCTGGCGAGCCACCTTGATGCCGTCATTGCGGCCTTGCGAGGCCGCGCCCCAGTACACACCCGACAAGGCGACAAAGCGCAACTGCCGGTCGGCCTCGGTGGGCGCGCCGATGGCATCCACCTCGTTGAACACCGCCTCGAACTCGCGGTAGGCGTGCGGCGACCCATAGCCCTGGCACACCAGCGCCGCGCGGCCGAACGCCAGTCGCAGCGACCACAAGGCCCCGGCGTCCAGCACGCCATGCGTGGTGGCGAGTTCGAGGGCACGCTGAAAATGCCGCATCGCGTCGGCCGCGAACTCCTGCGCCAGTGCGGCGCGGCCCGCGCGCTGCCACCACACCACCGCCTCGGGCCATTGCGCGGCGGCATCGAAGTGCTGCGCGAGCTCGCCGGGCAGAACGCCCGGTTCGGCCTGCAGCAAGGAGGCGATCCGGCCGTGCCAGTCGCGTTGCGCGGTCTGCGGCAGGCTCGCATAGGCGGCGTCGCGGATCAGCGCATGGCGGAACATGCAGGCCGCGTCGCCGGCGCCCACCATCAGGTGCAGGCTCTCAGCCACCTGCAGCACGGCGTTCACATCCGCCTGAGGCAGCAGCCGGGCGAGCAACCGGGTGTCCACGCGTTGGCCGAGCACGGCGGCCACCTGAGCCACCGGCTTGAACGCGCCCAGCCGGTCGAGCTGCGCCTGCAGCAGCTCGCCGATCGGCATCACATGCTGGCTGCTGCCTTCGAGCACACGCCGCGTCTGATGCTCGATGAACAGCGGGATGCCGCTGCAACCGGCGGTGATCTCGCGCAGCTGCGCGGGCGTCAGCAGGTGGTACGCGTCCTGGGCCGCGGCGAGCTGTTCCGCGGCCTCGTGATCAAGCGGTGGCACGTCGAGCCACACCGGCTCGGTACCGGCATGGGGCAGGCCGACCTCCGGTCGCGTGGTCATCAGCACCATGATGTGCTGCGCGGCGAAGAGCCCGGCGTAGCGTGACAGCAGCTCGCGCGTGCCCTCGTCGGACCAGTGGAGATCGTCGACCACCAGCAGCACCGGCTGCCGCAGGGCCAGCGCATCGAGCAGATCGAACACCGCCTCGAACAGCTCCTGCTTGTGCTGGCCGGCCACCGGCACATTGTCATGCCCGTGCCGCACCGGCTCCAGCAGCCGGGCCAGCGTGGCGAACTGCGGCGCCAGGCGGCGCAGTTCGCCGGCCGGCAGCCAGCGCGCCATGCCGCGGCGCAGCAGGGCCTCGCGCTCGCTGGCCGATTCATGGCCACCGATGCGGCAATACCTGGCCAGCGCAGAGCGCAGCGGTGCCAGCGACACATGCTGGTGCTGCAAGGCGCAGGGCCAGACGATGACCAGGGCGGGTGCGGCGTCGCCCTCGGCACTGGACCGTGCCTGCACCGCAAAGCCCCGGGCCAGCCGGGTCTTGCCGATGCCGGGCTCACCGCGCAGCGCAACCCACTGCGGCTGGCCGCACTGCGCCTGCAGCCAGCGCTGATGCAGCACCGCAAGCTCGCGCGAGCGCCCGACCATCGGGCCGGTATCCATCTGCGAGCGGCCGTGGCCAGCGTCGGGCCGCGCGGCCACGTCGACGCGGTAGAGGACCTGCTCGCCCTCCCGCCAGCGGCCGTCCAGCGCCTCCACCTTGAAGTGATCGCGCACCTCCTGCGCGACGGCCTCGCTCGCCAGCAAGTTGCCCGGCGCGGCCAGCGGGCTGATGAGGCGTGCCGCCTCGGGGGCGTCGCCCACGATGTCCCAGGGTACGTCTTGCCGGCGACTGCAAACCACGCGACCCGCGCTGGCGCCGATGCTCACCGGGACCCGGCCGCCCAAGGCGGCCAGCACCGCCTGTGCGGCCAGCATGGCGCGCACGGCACTGCGCTCATGGGCAGCCTCCGCGCCGAAGCAGGCGCACAGGCTGCGGCCGATCACCGGGAACACCAGGGCCCCCCAGCCGCGCATCAGCTCCTGCGCCAGGCCAATGGCCGGCAGCAGGTCGCCCTGCAGTTCGGCGAAGCGCAGATCCACCACCGTGACCCAGCGCATTTCGGCCTGCGGGCCGATGACTGGTATCGATGGCGATGGCGCTGCGATAACGCTGTCGACACCGGCCAACGGGGCATCAAGCAGCTGCCGCGTCGCACGCGACGGCCTGGCGCCGAGCTGGGCCATCAGCGCATGCTCCAGCCTGTCGAAGGCCTCCTGCGCACCGCGGCGGTCGCCGCAGCACATCAGCAGACGCATCAACCGGCCCGCGGCGGCCTCGTTCAGGGGATCGGCCGCCGCCACGGCGCGCGCGCTGATCGTTGCGGCCGCATGGCGTCCAGCCCGTTCCTGCGCGTGGCACAAGCGTTGCAGCAGTTGCAGCCTCACGGTCTCCAGCGCCTGGCGAGTTCGCGCCAGCCAGGCCTTGAACTCGGTGCCGACATCCAGGGTCAGGCCTTCGAGCAGCAAGCCGCCCAGTTCGCTCTGGCGGGGCTCGAAGTCGGTGAGCAGCCAGTCGTCGGCCTCGAACGGCCCGAGGCCCAGTTCCATGATCCGCCGCGGATCGAGCCAGTCCAGATCGACCGCAACGGAGCGCCCATCCGCAAACAGCGCGACACGTTCGCGGTCGCTGCGCAGCACCGCACCGTCGTGGCCCTCGTTGAGCACGCGCGACAGGTTGTTCAGCACCTGCCTCAGGTTGGTCAAGGCCGCGGGCGGCGCCAGCGCCGGCCAGAGCAGGCCGGCCAGCTGCCCGCGGGCGATCCACTGGCCCGGGAGCATCGACAGGTAGGCCAGTACGGCGAAGCCCTTGCGGTACTTGACCTGCTCGGTCACGTCGCGGCCGTGACGGCGTAGCCGCGGGACACCCAGCAGACGGATGTGAAGGGAAGGAGACATCGGTTCAGGAACCCGGGCAGCAGAGCGACTCGGGATGCCGCCGGCCCGCCGGCGTCGAGCGTTCCTCACCCGTGCGGTTCGGCTGCCCGCACGCACCACAGATACGGTCCCAGCAAGCCGGCACATCCGCCATCGCGGGAGGGGCCGCGATGGTCCAATCCGATTGCCGCGCCAGTGCCTGCACCGGGTGTCCAGCCCTCATGGCTAGGGCGCCGGAGCGCCATTCGACACCCCATGGCAGGCGCAGGCCTCGCCATGCGCGGCGGCGACCAGCTCCTGCAGGATGCCGCAGCCATGGTGGGCATGGTCGGCGTCGCAGCGTTCGCGCAACGCCACCAGCTGCTTCTCCAGCGCCTGCATGCTGGCCAGGCGGGCGCGCACCTTGGCCAGCTGCGCGGCGACCAGCGCGTCGACCTCGGCCAGCCGGGCCGCGTCGGTGGTCTGCAGGCTTTCCAGCAGCAGCGCCACATCGGCCAGCGACATGTCCAGCGCGCGGCAATGGCGTATGAAGGCCAGGCGCTCCAGATGCTGCTGGGTGTAGGCGCGATAGCCGTTGTCGCTGCGCGCGGGGGCGGGCAGCAGGCCGCTCTTCTCGTAAAAGCGGATGGTTTCGATGTCCACCCCGGTGGCCTGGGACAAGGCGCCGATTCGCATCATGGTGCCCCAAGCATAGCTTGACTCTGGAGCCGCTACAGACTGTGCAATCACGCCATGGCTCATCGACACCACGACCATCCGGCCCCGGCCCCCGCCGATTCCACCTGCTGCGGCGGCCATTCCCACCATGACCATGGGCATGATGCCCCTGCCGCCGCTGGGGCCTCCGCCCCGCCCGAGGCCGCGGCCGGCGCGCGCCGCAGCCGGCTCTATATCGCCGGCATGGACTGCCCGACCGAGGAGGCGCTGCTGCGCCAGGCGCTGACGCCGCTGCCCGGCGTCGCGGCCCTGCATTTCGACCTGCTGGGGCGGGTGCTGAGCGTCGACCACCACCTGGACGACGAGGCGCCGCTGCTGCGCGCGGTCGCCGCCACCGGCATGCAGGCCCGGGCGCTGGACGAGGCCAAGCCGGCCCCGACGCCCGGCCCGGCCGTCTCGCGCCGCCAGCGCTGGCTGATGGGCCTGGCCGGCGTGGCCGCGGTCGCGGCCGAGGCGCTGGCCTTCGCCGGCTGGGGCGATACCCATCCCGCGGTGGTCCTGCTGGTGCTGGCCACCCTGGGCCTGGGCGGCCTGCCGACCCTGCGCAAGGGCGTGATCGCGCTGCGTCATCTGCAGCTGAACATCCACCTGCTGATGAGCCTGGCGGTGATCGGCGCGATCATCCTCGGCCAATGGCCGGAGGCCGCGATGGTGGTCTGGCTGTTCGGCCTGGCCGAGATGCTGGAGGCGCTGAGCCTGGAGCGGGCGCGCAAGGCGATCCAGGCCCTGGCCGCGCTGGCGCCGGAGAGCGCGCTGATGCTGCAGGGCGACGGCCAATGGCAGCCGCGCGAGGCCGCCCTGATCCCGCTGGGCGCGCGGCTGCGCGTGCGGCCCGGTGAGCGGGTCGCGCTGGACGGCCGCGTGCTGAGCGGCGAATCCAGCGTCGACGAGGCCGCGATCAGCGGCGAGAGCCTGCCGGTGGCCAAGGGCGCGGGCGACCTGCTGCTGGCCGGCAGCGTCAACCAGGCCGGCCTCCTGGAGATGGAGGTCACCGCACCGAAGGGCCAGACCCTGCTGGACCGCATGGCCGAGGCCGTGCAGCAGGCCCAGGGCCAGCGCGCGCCGACCCAGCGCTTCGTGGACCGCTTCGCGCGCATCTACACGCCGATCGTCGTGCTCGGCGCGGTGGCGCTGGCGGTGCTGCCGCCGCTCCTGATGGCCGGCCAGGACTGGAGCGACTGGTTCTACCGCGCCCTGGTGCTGCTGGTGATCGCCTGCCCCTGCGCGCTGGTGATCTCGACCCCGGTGACCATCGTCAGCGGCCTGACCGCCGCCGCGCGCCGCGGCCTCCTGATCAAGGGCGGGCTCTACCTGGAGCAGGGTCGGCACCTGAAGACCATCGCGCTGGACAAGACCGGCACCCTGACCGAGGGCCGGCCGGTGCTGACCGACGCGCTGGCGCTGGACACTGCGCTGGAGCGGGGTCAGGTCTTGCATATCGCGGCCTCGCTGGCCGCGCTCTCCACCCATCCGGCCTCGGCGGCGATCGTCGCGGCGCATGACGCGAAGGACCTGCCGCTGCTGACGGTCGACAGTTTTGAGTCGCTGGCCGGCCGCGGCCTTGCCGGCAGCATCGATGACCAGACCTGGCTGCTGGGCAGCGCGCGGCTGATGCGCGAGCGCGGCCTGCCGGACGGCGGGGCCGAGCGCGAGCGCCTGGAGGCCGAGGGCAAGACCGTCAATGTGCTGGCGCGCGAGGGCCAGCCGGTGGCGCTGCTGGCGGTGGCCGACCCGCCGCGCGCCGACAGCGCCGCGGTGATCCGCCAGCTGCATGAGCTGGGCCTGCGCTGCGTGATGCTGTCGGGCGACAACCCCGGCGCGGCCGCCGCGGTGGGCCGCGCGGTCGGGCTGGACGAGGTGCATGGCGGCCTGCTGCCGGACGACAAGCTGGCCGCGATCGCCGCGCTGCCGGGCCCGGTGGCGATGGTCGGCGACGGCATCAACGACGCGCCGGCCCTGGCGCGTGCCGACATCGGCATCGCGATGGGCGCCGGCGGCACGGCCATTGCCATCGAGGCGGCCGATGTCGCGCTGATGCAGGACGATCTGCGGCGCCTGCCGGAGTTCATCGCGCTGTCGCGCCGCAGCGCCGCGGTGCTGTGGCAGAACATCGTGCTGGCGCTGGGCCTGAAGGCCGTGGTGCTGCTGATGACCCTGTTCGGCCTGGGTTCGCTGTGGCTGGCGGTGTTCGCCGACGCCGGCGCCAGCGCGCTGGTGGTGCTGAACGGCCTGCGCCTGCTGCGCTGGCGCGGCCTGGCCACGACAAAACCGACGGCGCGGTAATCCGGCCGAGCGCGAACCGTCATTCACCCTGGTTACACTCCGGCCCCATCATGCTGCGTCGCCTCGTGCTGATCCTGATGCTTGCCCTGCTGCCGGTCCAATGGACCTGGGCGGCCGCGGCCAGCGTTTGCCAGCATGAGGAGATGGTCGTCAACGCGGACGGCAGCAGCGCGCCGCCGCATTTCGGCCACCATGAGCACAAGCATGAGGCCGACCATGACCATGGCGGCAGCGACGGCAACGGCGGCATCGATGTCGACTGCCCCAGCTGCCATGTCGCCGCCCCCGCGCTGCTGATGCCGCGGCTGGAGGCCCTGCCGCCCCCGCCGGCCGAGTTCACGGTCACCCCCTACCGGCGCACGGTCACCGCCGGCCTGCCCGAGCAGTTGATCCGGCCGCCACACAGCGCCGTTCTCGCAAGCGATTGATTGATACGCCGCGGGCCGCCCGGCCCGCGTCCTCCGATCCCGCCGTCGGGCCACCCCGGCCCGGCGCGCCGAGAAAGCTGTGTTGTTCACCATGTCCACGAGATCCCGGACGGGCCTGTGCCGCCTGGCCTGGCTCGCGCTGCTCGCCGCGAGCGCGGCCGGCGCCAGCCCCCAGACCGAGTCCCCGCACCCCGCCACCCTGGCCCAGGCCTTCGCGGCCGCCTGGGCCCGCCAGCCCGAGGCCCTGGCCGGCGCCAGCCAGCGCGAAGCCGCGCAGCAGCAGCGCCGCGCCGCCGAGCGCTGGACCGTCGAGCCGCCCTCGCTCGAACTGACCCTGCGCACCGACCGCAAGCTGGGCCGCTATGAAAAGGGCCAGCGCGAGCAGGAGCTCGGCATCGCGGTGCCGCTGTGGCTGCCCGGCGAGCGCCAGCGCAGCCAGGAGCTGGCCACGGCCGAGCTCGCCGCGGTCGACAGCCGCGCCGCCGCCGCCGCCTGGCGTCTGGCCGGCAGCCTGCGCGAGGCCTGGTGGGGCCTGCAGCGCGCGCGCCAGAACGAGGCCCTGGCCCAGGCGCGCGAACAGGGCGCCGCGGCGCTGGCGCGCGATGTGCAGCGCCGCGTCGCGGCCGGCGAGCTGGCGCGCAGCGACGGCCACCAGGCCGAGGGCCTGCTGGCGGCCGCACGCGCCGAGACCGCGCTGGCCCGCGCCGATGCGGCCCAGGCCGCGCTGGCGCTGCGCGCGCTGGGCGTGACGGCCCAGCCGGACATGCTGCCCGAGCCGGCCCCCGACGAGCGCGCCGGCGACACCGAGCCCGATGCCGCCCATCCCGCGCTGCGCGAGCTGGAGGACCGCCGCCTGCTGGCCGAGCGCGGCAAGGCCCTGGCCTCGACCCAGGGCCGCGCCAATCCCGAGCTGACCCTGAGCACCAACCGCGAACGCGGCGCCTTCGGCGAGGACTACGGCCGCAGCCTGAGCCTGGGCCTGAAGTTCCCCTTCGGCAACGACGCCGGCCAGCGCGCCAAGGTCGCCGGCGCGAGCGCCGCCGCGATCGAGGCCGAGGCCCAGCTGATGCTGGAGCGCCAGCGCCTGGCCGCTGAACTGGCCGGCGCCCGCGCCCGCCTGAACGCGGCCGAGCTGGCCCTGGGCGCGGCCCGGCACCGCGCCGCGCTGGCCGAGGAAACGCGCGGCTTCATCGAGAAGTCCTTCCGCCTGGGCGAGAGCGACCTGCCGACGCGGCTGCGCGTCGAGCTGGAGGCCTTCGAGGCGCAGCGCCAGCAGGCGCTGGCCCAGCTCGCCCGCCACCAGGCCGTCTCCTCGCTGCGCCAGGCCCTCGGCCTGCTGCCCCAGTAAGCCCTCCACCGAACACCGATGTCACCCATGAAATCCACCCTCCTGCTGCTGGCCGCCTTGCTGGCCGCGAGCGCCCTGCCGGCCCGCGCCGGCGAGGGCCATAGCCACGATGCGCCGGCCACGGCCGCCGCCCCCGCCCTGCCGCGCTTCGCCGCCGCCTCCGACCTGTTCGAACTGGTCGGCGTGCTGGACGGCAAGCAGCTGACCCTGTATCTCGACCATGCCGCCAGCAATGCGCCGGTGACCGGCGCCACCCTGGAGCTGGAACTTGGCGGCACGAAGCTGAAGGCCGCGCCCAAGGCCGAGGGCGAGTTCGCGGTGCAGCTGGACAGCGAACCCAAGCCCGGCGTGATCCCGGTGACCGCCACCGTGGTCGCCGGCAGCGAGACCGACCTGCTGGCCGGCGAGCTGGACCTGCATGGCGACGAGCATGCCGAGGCCGAGGCCTCGGGCGGCTCGCGCTGGAAACTGATCGGCGGCGCCGCGCTGGCCCTGCTGGGCCTGGGCGCCGCCGTGCGCTTCGGTCTGAACCGGAGGGCTGCGGCATGAAGAAGACGAACTACAAGCCCCGGATCCTGATGCTGGCCTTGTTCGCCTTGCCCCTGGCCCTCGCGCCCGCCTGGGCCGGCCCCGGCCATGACCATGGCGACGCGCCGCCGGCCGCCAGCTCCAACGGGCCGCAGCGCCAGAGCGATGGCAGCGTCTTCGTGCCGAAGCCGGCGCAGCGCCAGATGAGCCTGCGCACCCTGCCGGCCGAGCCGCAGGCCCTGCCGCGCGCGCTGACCCTGAACGGCAAAGTGCTGATGGACCCGAACGCCGGCGGCAAGGTGCAGCCGATGCAGGCCGGCCGATTGGAGGCGGGCCCGCGCGGCCTGCCGAGCCTGGGCCAGGCGGTGCGCAAGGGCGAGCTGCTGGCCTATGTGGTGCCGGCCGCCGGCAGCCTGGAGCGTTCCGCCCAGGCTGCGCAACTGGCCGAGCTGCGCGCCGCGCGCGCGCTGGCCGAGAAGCGCCTGGCGCGCCTGAAGGAGCTGGCCGACAGCGTGCCGCGCAAGGAGATCGAGGCGCTGGAGAGCGAGCTGTCCAGCCTCACCGAGCGCGTCGCCGCGGTCGGCGGCGGCCTGTCGGGCCGCGAGGCCCTGCTGGCCCCGGCCAGCGGCGTGATCGCGGCGGCCCATGCGGTCGCCGGCCAGGTGGTCGATGCGCGCGAGCTGGTGTTCGAGATCGTCGATCCGGCGCGCCTGCAGGTCGAGGCCCTGGCCTTCGACGCGGCGCTGGCGGCCGATGTGGCCCAGGCCCATGTGGCGGTCGGCTCGGCCGCGGTGCCGCTGCGCCTGGTCGGCGCGGCGCGCTCGCTGCGCGACCAGGCCCTGCCGCTGCTGTTCAAGGGCGAGGGGCCGGGTCTTGCCGGCCTCGCCGTGGGGCAGCCACTGCAGGTCGTGGTGCAGACCAGGAGCCAGGTGCAGGGCGTGGCGCTGGCCAGCGCGGCGCTGCAGAAGAACCCGGCCAACCAGCCCATCGTCTGGGTCAAGACCGCGGCCGAGCGCTTCGAGCCGCGGGTCGTGACGGTGCAGCCGCTGGACGGCGCGCGGGTCGCGGTGACGCAGGGTCTGCAGGCCGGCGAGCGCGTGGTGGTCCAGGGCGCGGTCCTGGTCAACCAGATCCGTTGATGGAAAGGTAGCCAATCATGTTCAAGTGGCTACTCGACAGCAGCCTGGCGAATCGGCTGCTGGTGCTGATCGGCGGTGCGGTGCTGATGGCCTATGGCCTGTTCACCTTGACGCGCACGCCGGTCGATGTGTTCCCCGACCTCAACAAGCCCACGGTCACCCTGATGACCGAGGCCGGCGGCATGGCCGCCGAGGAGGTGGAGCAGCTGATCACCTTCCCGCTGGAAACGACGATGAACGGCCTGCCGGGCGTGGAGACGGTGCGCTCCACCTCCAGCGCGGGCCTGAGCTTCGTCTACGTCACCTTCGACTGGAGCACCGAGATCTTCCGCGCCCGCCAGATGGTGTCGGAGCGGCTCGCGGCGATGGAGGAGGGCCTGCCGGCCGGCGTGATCCCGCGCATGGGGCCGATCAGCTCCATCATGGGCGAGATCATGCAGATCGCGATCCCGGTCGACACGCAGAAGACCTCGGCGATGGCGGTGCGCGAATACGCGGACTGGGTGCTGCGCCCGCGGCTGATGGCCGTGCCCGGCGTCGCGCAGGTGATCCCGATCGGCGGCGAGGTGCGTCAGTTCCAGGTCTTGCCCGATACCGCGCGCATGGCCGAGCTGGGCATCACGATGGAGCAGATGGAGGCGGCGCTGAAGGGCTATGCCTCGAACAGCTCCGGCGGCTTCCTGGAGCTGAACGGGCGTGAATACCTGATCCGCCACCTGGGCCAGAGCTCGGCGCTGCAGGACCTGCAGAACCTGGCGCTGGGCGCGCGCAACGGCCAGCCGCTGCTGCTGCGCCAGCTGGCCGAGGTGCGCTTCGCGCCTGCACCGAAGCGCGGCGATGCCGGCTTCGAGGGCAAGCCGGCGGTGATTCTGGGCATCCAGAAGCAGCCGACCGCCGACACCATCGCGCTGACCAAGAACATCGAGGCCGCGCTGGCGGGCCTGCAGCGCTCGCTGCCGGCCGGCATGGAGGCGCCGCGCGTGACCTTCCGCCAGGCCAGCTTCATCGAGTCCTCGATCGGCACCCTGCAGGGCAAGCTGATCGCCGCGGCCGGCTTCGTCGCGCTGATCCTGCTGCTGTTCCTTGGCAATCTGCGCAGCACCCTGATCGCGCTGGTCGCCATTCCAGTGTCGATCTTCGTCACCGCGCTGGTGTTCCGCTGGTTCGGCATGTCGATCAACACCATGACCCTGGGCGGCCTGGCGATCGCGATCGGCGGCCTGGTCGACGACGCAGTGGTCGGCATCGAGAACGTGATGCGGCGCCTGAAGGAGGACCGCGCCAAGCATCCGGAGCACCGCCTACATCCGCTGGAGGTGGTGGCGCAGGCGACGATGGAGGTGCGCTCGGCCATCCTCTACGCCACCGTGATCATCGTGCTGGTGTTCGTGCCGCTGTTCGCGCTGCCGGGCATGGAGGGGCGGCTGTTCGTGCCGCTGGGCATCGCCTTCATCGTCTCGACCCTGGCCAGCCTGCTGGTCTCGGTGACGGTGACGCCGGTGCTGAGCCTGTACCTGCTGCCGCGCATGAAGTCGCTCGACCATGGCGACACGAAGCTGCTGGCCTGGCTGAAGACGCATTACCGCAAAGCCTTACAGAAGGTGCTGGAGCGCCCGAAGGCGGCGCTGGCGGCCGGCGGCGTGGCGGTGCTGGTGGCGGCCACGGCCGTGCCCTTCTTCCCGACCACCTTCCTGCCGCCCTTCAACGAAGGGACGCTGCTGATCGGCATGCGCCTGAACCCCGGCGTCACCCTGGCCGAGAGCTCGGCGCTGGCGCGCCAGGCCGAGATCCTGGTGGCCCAGGTGCCCGAGGTCACCCATGTGGGCCGGCGCAGCGGCCGCGCCGAGCTGGACGAGCATGCCGAGGGCGTGCATGTCAGCGAGCTGGACGTGGGCCTGAAGCCGGCGGGCGAGCTGACGCGCTCGATGGACGAGATCCAGGCCGACATCCGCACGCGCCTGGTCAATCTGCCGGCCGCGATCGCGATCGGCCAGCCGATCTCGCATCGCATCGACCACATGCTGTCCGGCGTGCGCTCGCAGATCGCGATCCGCATCTTCGGCGAGGACCTCGACCAGTTGCGCGGCCAGGCCGATGCGCTGCGCGCGCGCCTGGCCGCGGTGCCGGGTCTTGCCGACCTGGAGATCGAGAAGCAGGTGCTGGCGCCGCAGGTCAAGGTGCGGGTCGACGCCGAGGCGCTGGCGCGCTACGGCCTGCCGGCGCCGCAGCTGCTGGCCGAACTGCAGAGCCTGGTCGAGGGCGAGAAGCTGGCGCAGATCAACGAGGGCAACGGCCGGCGCTTCGCGCTGGTGATGCGCCTGCCCGAGCAGGCCCGCTCGGCGCAGGGGCTGGCCAATGTGCTGATCGACACGCCGCTGGGCCGCGTGCCGCTTTCCAAGCTGGCCAGCATCGAGGAGAGCGACGGCCCGAACCAGATCAGCCGCGACGACGGCCGCCGCCGCATCGTGTTGTCGGCCAATGCGCAGGGCCGGCCGCTGTCCGACGTGGTGGCCGACATCCGCGCGGTGGTCGACCAGACCACCCTGCCCGAGGGCTACTTCATCACCCTGGGCGGCCAGTTCCAGGCGCAGGAGGAGGCCTCGCGCCTGGTCGGCCTGCTGTCGATCGTCTCGCTGGGCCTGATGTTCGTCGTGCTGTACAGCCGCTACCGCAGCAGCGCGCTGGCCCTCCTGATCATGGCCAACATCCCGCTGGCCCTGGTCGGCGCGGTGCTGGGCCTGGCGCTGTCGGGCCAGCCGCTGTCGGTGGCCGCGCTGGTGGGCTTCATCACCCTGGCCGGCATCTCGGTGCGCAACGGCATCCTGAAGGTCAGCCACTACATCAACCTGATGCGCTTCGAGGGCGAGAGCTTCGGCGTGCCGCTGATCCTGCGCGGCTCGCTGGAGCGGCTCTCGCCGGTGCTGATGACCGCGCTGGTGACCGCCTTCGCGCTGGCGCCGCTGCTGTTCGAGGCCGAGCGCCCCGGCACCGAGATCCTGCATCCGGTGGCGGTGGTGATCTTCTCGGGCCTGGTCAGCGCCACCCTGCTCGATACCTTCCTGACCCCGGTGATGTTCAAGCTGTTCGGCCGCCGCGCCGCCGAGCAGTTGGCCAACAACGGCCAGGCCGAGGCCTTCTGATCCCTGCCTACTTTTGCCAACAAACCAAGGAGAGAGAACGATGATCAAGCAACTGCTGTCCAGCGCCCTGCTGGCCTTCGCCGCGGGCACCGCCTTCGCCGCCGGCGAACACCATCATGAGCATAAGCCCCTGCATGGCGGCGTGGTCGCCGAGGCCAGCGATCTGGACTTCGAGCTGGTCGCTAAGGCCGACCAGCTCGCGCTCTATGTGCGCGACCATGGCAAGCCCGCCGCGCTGGCTGGTGCCAGCGCCAAGCTGACCCTGCTCAACGGCACCGAGAAGAGCGAGGCCAGCCTGAGCCCGGCCGGTACCGAGCGGCTGGAAGCCAAGGGCGCCTTCAAGGTCGGCGCCGGCACCAAGGTGGTCGCGCTGGTGCAGCTGGCCGGCAAGAAGCCGGTCAATGTGCGCTTCGCGCTGAAGTAAGCCCGGCTCAGCCGCAGCAGGCGCTGCGCGTCGCCGCGGCGCCCGCCGCCGGCTGCACCGGGATGCCGATGCCGCAGACCCCGGTCTGCGGCAGCTCCAGTTCGACCCGGTCGGCCGCCGCCAGATCGCCGGCCAGCGCCGCGGCCACCGAGCGTGCCTGCTCGAAGCCGGTCGCCATCAGAAAGGTCGGCGCGCGGCCATAGCTCTTGACCCCCAGGGTGTAGAAGCCCGGCTCCGGATGCGCCAGCTCGCGGTGGCCATGCGGGCGCACCGTGCCGCAGCTGTGCAGATTGGGATCGATCAGCGGCCCCAGCGCCTCGGTCGACTCCAGCCAGGGATCGAGCTTCAGGCGCAGCTCGCGCGTCAGGCCCAGGTCGGGTCGCTGGCCGGTGGCGACGATCAACTGGTCGAATCCGTCCAGGGTCAGATCTTGCCCCTGCACCGTCATGCTTCCGTCCGCCGCCTCGCGCAGCGCGGTGATGCGCAGGCCGCCGAAGAACTCCAGTCGGCCGTCGCGGCGCAGGGCGCGCAGCGCCGAGCCCAGGCGGCCCCGCGCCGGCAGCGCGTCGCGCGCGCCGCCGCCGAAAGCGCGCTCGGGCGCGGGGCTGCGTGTGGCCCAGGCCAGCCGGGTGCCCGGCACCTGCTCGGCCAGGGTGGCCAGGTCCAGCAGCACATTGGCGGCCGAATGGCCCGCCCCCACCACCAGGGTGCGGCGCCCCGCATAGCGCTCGCGCGCCGCGCCCAGCACATCGGGAATGCCGTAGGCGATGCGCCGCGCGGCCAGTGCGGACTCGCCGGGTGCCGGCAGCCCGTTGGCGCCGGCCGGATTCGGCTGGCCCCAGGTGCCGGTGGCGTCGATCACCGCGCGGGCGCGCAGCTCGATCTCGCCGCCGTCCGCCTGCCGGGCGCGGATCAGGAAGGGCGCCTGCTCGCGGCCGGCGGTCTTGACCTTGTCGAAGCCCTCGCGGCTGATCGCGGTGACCCGGGTCGAGAGCCGCAGCGCCGCGGCCACCGCCGGCAGCGCGGCATAGGGCCGCAGCACCTGCTCCACCACCTCGCGCGCCAGCGGCAGCGCCTCCTCGGGCGGCGCCTGCCAGCCGCCCGCGGCGCGCAGCTGGCGCGCCATCGCGGCGTCCAGATTGAAGCGCCAGGGCGAGAACAGGCGCACATGGCCGTAGTCCAGCAGATGCGCACCGACCGAGCTGCCGGCCTCCAGGATCAGGGGCCGCAGGCCGCGCTCCAGCAGATGGGCCGCGGCGGCCAGGCCGACCGGGCCGGCACCCAGCACCGCCACCGGCAGTTTATCGTCCATCGAACCGGCCTCGATCAGGCTCAGCGCCATCGCGGTGGCCGAGGCCGGGCAGGCGCCGCGCAGCTCGGCCGAGGCCTGCAGCGCGGCGGGCAGGTCGGCGCGCGGCAGGCGCTGAAAGCCCAGGCGCTCGAAATAGGCGGCAGCCGTCGTGGTCAGCAGGTAGAGCCGGTGCAGGCCGCGCCGGCGCGCCTGCGTCAGCAGAGTGGCGAGCAGGCTGCCGCCGATGCCCTGGCGCAGCAGGCCCGGTGCCACCGCGACCGAGCGCAGCAGGCCCAGGTCGCCATAGCGCTCGATGCCGGCGCAGGCGACCAGCTCGCCGCCCTGATGGGCCAGCAGGAAATGGGCGAGGTGCTCGCGGGCGCCCTGGGTCGGCAGCCCATGGGCCAGCAGCAGGGTCTCGATGGCGCTCCAGTCGGCCGGGCCGGCTTGGCGCAGGGACAGCGCGGGGATCGTCGTCATGATGTGTTTGCGTCCTTGGATCGTTCGCCGGCCGGCAGGCAGCAGGTGGCACTGGGGTCGGCGCGCAGGGTCTTGAGCAGCAGCAGCAGCGAGGCTTCGATCTGCTCGCGCTGCGCGGGATGGAGGGTGGCCAGCAGCTGCGCCGCATGGCCGTCCAGCAGGTTGTTGAGCCGGCTAACCCGTGCCGCGCCAGCCGGGCTCAGCCCCACCAGCCAGCTGCGCGCGTCGGCAGGGTTGTCGGTCTTCAGGACCAGGCCCTTGCCCGCCAGCCCCTCCACGGCCCGGCTGACCCAGCTCTTCTCCAGCAGCAGCCGCGCGCCCAGCTCCGACAGCGGCAGCGGCGCCTCGGCGCGGGCCAGCTCGGTGAGGATGTGGCACTGGGTCGGCGTGGTGTTCTCGCAGCAGTCGGCCACGACGCGTTGCGCGCGGCTGTACAGCCGCGCCACCTCGCGCAGCAGTTCGCCGGCCGGCAGGGAGGGCTTGTTCGCTTGGCTCATGAAGTTGTGGATAGCAACCAATTCGACGCATCTTAGGTCTCAACTTATTAGTTGTTAATAGCATCTATCTAGACCAAACAAAGCCGGCACGCGGCCGGCCTCGGCGTCAGGCGCGACGCGCGGCGCCCGCCTCGTACCAGCCCTTGCTGGCATTGACCCAGCGCACCACCAACAGCATCACCGGCACCTCGATCAGCACACCCACCACGGTGGCCAGGGCGGCGCCGGAATGGAAACCGAACAGGCTGATCGCGGCGGCGACGGCCAGCTCGAAGAAGTTCGACGCGCCGATCAGGGCCGAGGGGCAGGCCACGCTGTGCGACTCGCCGGCGCGACGGTTCAGCCAATAGGCCAGGCCCGCATTGAAGAAGACCTGGATCAGGATCGGCACGGCGAGCAGCGCGATCACCAGCGGCTGCTGCAGGATCGCCTCGCCCTGGAAGGCAAACAGCAGCACCAGCGTGGCCAGCAGCGCGGCGATGGACCAGGGCCCGATCCTGGCCAGCGCCGTATCGAAGGCAGCCTGCCCGCGCTTGAGCAGCGCCCTGCGCCACAGCTGGGCCAGGATCACCGGGATCACGATGTAGAGCAGCACCGAGGTGATCAGGGTGCTCCAGGGCACGATGATCGATGACATGCCCAGCAGCAGCGCCACGATGGGCGCGAAGGCGAACACCATGATGGCGTCGTTCAGCGCCACCTGGGACAGCGTGAACAGCGCGTCGCCCCTGGTCAGCCGGCTCCAGACGAAGACCATCGCCGTGCAGGGCGCGGCGGCCAGCAGGATCAGGCCGGCGACATAGCCGTCGATCTGTCCGGCCGGCAGCCAGGGCGCGAACAGCTGGCGCAGGAACAGCCAGCCCAGCAGGGCCATCGAGAAGGGCTTGACGGCCCAGTTGATGAACAGCGTGATACCGATGCCGCGCCAATGCCGCCCGACCTGGTGCAGCGCGCCGAAGTCCACCTTCAGCAGCATCGGGATGATCATCACCCAGATCAGCAGGCCCACCGGGAGATTGACCCGGGCGTACTCCATGCGACCGATGGCATGGAAGAGCTCCGGCATCCACTGCCCGAGCAGGATGCCCGCGACGATGCACAGGAACACCCAGAGGCTCAGGTAGCGCTCGAAGACGCTCATCGGCGCGGGCGCATCGGACTGCGGCGACGGATTCATGGGGAGGGTGGAGCTCATATCAACGGCGGCCGATCTCAAGCAGCGCGGCCTGCAGCGCCGCCTTGTCCATCTGTTCCAGCGGCAGGGCAAGCAGCTGCAGCATGCGATAGCCGATGGCCTGGCGCGTCAGCTCGAAGGCACGGCGCTTGCCCGCGTCGCCGCCCTCGGCGTCGGAGGGGTCGGGATAGCCCCAGTGCAGCTTCAGCGGCTGGCCCTGGCCACCAAAGAACACCGGGCATTGCTCGGCCGCCGCGCTGTCGCAGACGGTGATGACCAGGGACAGCGGCGGTGCCTCGGGCGCCGTGAACTCGTCCCAGCTCTTGCTGCGAAAGTCCGCGGTATCGACGCCGACGTTGCGCAGCGCCTCCAGCGCGAAGGGGTTGATGCGGCCGCTCGGCGCACTGCCGGCGCTGTGCGCGCGCACCGGCCGGCCGAGCCGCGCGGCCCAATGGTTCAGCATGCCCTCGGCCAGCACGCTGCGGGCCGAGTTGTGGGTGCACAGGATCAGGACGTGGAACATCGCGGGGCTCCGGGTCGGCTCAGCAGCAGGAGGAGGAACGGGCCGGCACGGCGCAATCCGCGCCCTGGCAGCAGTTCTGGGTCAGGAAGCCCAGCAGCGCGTTCATGCGCGCGAACTCGGCGCGGTAGATCAGCTGGCGCCCCTCGCGCTGCTGGCTCACCAGGCCGGCGTTCAGCAGTTCCTTCAGGTGGAAGGACAGGGTCGAGCCGGCCAGCTCCAGCGCCTCGGCCAGCGCGCCGGGTGTCAGGCCCAGCGGGCCGGCCACCACCAGGGTGCGGAATATCCGCAGCCGCGCGGGCTGGGCCAGCGCGGCCAGGGATTTGACGACATCGTTTTCTTCCATATTTCCATCATAGTTGAAATATGGAATTTAATACAAGCCCGCCGGAACCTGCCGGCGGGCTCCTCCGGACTCAGGCCGATCGCGCCGCCTCGTCGCCGGACTGCGACGGCTCGCCCTTGCCGCCGCCGCTGCGCAGCAGCTTCGCCGCCAGCACGCTGGCCATCATCACCAGGGCCGCGCCGCACAGCGCGGTGAACTGCAGCGCGTCGGTAAAGGCGATGCGGGCCTGGGCCAGCAGGATCTGGCCCTGGTCCGGCGGCAGCGCGCGGGCGCTGGACAGCGCGCCGCCCAGGGTCGCCAGGGCCTCGGCCGGCAGCTCGGCACCCCAGGCCGCGCTCAGCTGGTGGCGGTAGATCAGCGTGCCCAGGCTGCCGAACAGCGCGATGCCCAGCGCGCCGCAGAACTCGGAGCTGGTCTCGGCGATCGCCGAGGCCGCGCCGGCGCGTTCCGGCGGCGCCGAGGTGATGATCAGTTCGGTGCCGATCGCGAATACCGGCGCCATGCCCAGGCTGATGATCACCATGCCGGCGATCAGCAGGGCCAGCGCCGAGGTGCCGTTGTCGCCCACCAGCAGCATCAGCGCCATGCCGACGGCCGCGGCGGCCAGGCCCCAGACCAGCACCGCGCCGGGGTTGTAGCGCTGCGCCAGCTTGGGGGCGACCACCATCGAGCCGACCACGAAGCCCAGCGCCCAGGGCACGGTGGCCCAGCCCGCCTGCAGCGGCGTCAGGGCCAGCACCAGCTGCAGGAACTGGGCGATGAAGATGTAGACGCCGAACATCGCCAGGCAGGACAGGCCATAGGCCGCGATCGCCGCGCGGAAGGTCGGCAGGCGGAACAGCTTCAGGTCCAGCAGCGGGTAGTCGAGCCGGCCCTGGCGGCGCAGGAACAGCGCGCCGATCGCCAGCCCCAGCAGCAGCAGGCCGAAGCGCAGCGGGCTGGGGCCATATTCGGCCATCGCCTTCAGCGCATAGATCAGGGTCAGCACCGCCGCCAGCGACAGCGCCACGCTGGCCGGGTCGATGCGGCCGGCGTTCTCGTCGCGGTACTCGGGCAGCAGGCGCCGGCCGACCAGCAGCAGCAGCGCCATCACCGGCACCGCCGGCAGGAACACCGAGCCCCACCAGAAATACTGCAGCAGCAGGCCGCCGACCAGCGGGCCGACCGCGCTGCCGACCGAGAAGGCGGTGATCCAGATGCCGATCGCGAACTGGCGCTCGCGCTCGTCATGGAACATGTTCCGGATCAGCGACAGGGTGGACGGCGCCAGGGTCGCGCCGGCGATGCCGAGCAGCGCGCGCAGCGCGATCAGCTGCGCCGCGCTCTGGGCAAAGGCCGCGAAGACCGACGCGACGGCAAAGAAGGCCGCGCCGATCAGCAGCAGGCGGCGCCGGCCGATGCGGTCGCCCAGGGTGCCCATCGTGATCAGGAAGCCGGCGACGAGAAAGCCGTAGATGTCGATGATCCACAGCAGCTCGGAGGCGCTGGGCTTCAGTGCGGTGCTGAGCGCCGGCACCGCCAGGTTCAGCACCGTCAGGTCCATCGCATAGACCAGGCAGGGCAAGGCGATCACGGCCAGGCCGATCCATTCGCGGCGGGTGGCCTTGGCCGGCACGGCCTCGGCGAGATTGTTGTCGGGGGTGATAGCGGTCGTCATTGGTGAAGCTCCCTGGCGTTACCCAAGCACGACGAACACCGGGTCCGCGGATCGACAACGCCTGCATCAACTGTCTGGAAAAACAGTATCGCGCGCCTCCGGCCCAATCCTGTCAGGAGCTTGGCAGCACCTCGCGCCGCGGGGCCGCCGCCGGCTCCTGCCGCCCCGGCAGCGCCGCCAGCACCAAGCCCCCCAGCACGCACAACAGGCCGATGCCCTGCGCCGGCCCGACCGGCTCGCCCAGCACCAGCATCGACAGCCCCAGCGCCGCCACCGGCAGCCAGACCGTGGCCAGCGCGGCGCGGCTGCCACTGGTGCGGGCGCTGCCGGCATACCAGAGCAGGAAGCCGCCGACCGTCGGCACCCAGGCGTAGTACAGGATGCCCAGCAGCGCCGCCGGCTCCAGCCGCGGCAGCGCGCCCTCGCTGCGCCACCAGGCCGGCAGCGCCGACAGCAGCAGCCCGCCGGCGCACATCAGGGTCGACATCGGCAGCGGCGGCAGCGGCCGGCGCAGGCGCTTGTTGCCGAGGATGAACAGCGCCTCGCAGGCGATCGCCGCCAGCACCGCGGCGATGCCCAGCAGCCGGGTGGGTTTGGCCGCGGCGCTGTCCGGCGCAAAGGCCAGCGCCATCACGCCCAGGGTCGCCAGCGCCAGCGAGCCCAGCAGCCGCGCGCCCGGGCGTTCGCCCAGGAACAGCAGCGCGAACAGCGCCGCCATCGCCGGCAGGGTGCCGGCCACGACGCCGGCATCGGCCGCGCTGGCCCAGCCCACGCTCAGGATCAGCAGCACCGTGTAGCCGACGCTGCCCGCCGCCGCCTGCAATACCAGCAGCAGCAGGTCATGCCGGTCCAGGCGCGGCAGCGGCGTGCGCTGCCACCACCACAGCAGACCCAGCAGGGGCAGCGCGGCCGCATGGCGCAGCGCCGTGGCCAGGAAGGGCTCGACGCCCTGGCCGATGATCTTGCTGACCACCACCGTGCTGCCGACCAGCACCATCGCCAGGCTGCACAGCAGCTGGCCCTTCAACGATTCCGACATGCGCTTCGTCATCACGGCTCGATCCATCCGGGAAGGAAAGAAAAGCCGCAGTCTGGGCACGCCGCCCCGGCGGGTCTTGAACGTTATTGCGGCCCGGCCACCGCGCGCCGCCAGGCACCGGGCGTGAAGCCGAACTGGCGCGTGAACACCCGCGTCATGTGGCTCTGGTCGGCAAAGCCGGCCGCCGCCGCGGCCTCGGCCAGCGCGCTGCCGGCGCCGATCAGTCCGCGCGCCCGCTCGGCGCGGCGCTGCAGCAGCCAGGCATGGGGCGGCAGGCCGTAGCGCTGCTCGAAGCGGCGCAGCAGCTGGTACTTGCTGAGCCCGGCCAGCGCGGCCAGCTCGTCCAGCCCCGGCGCCGCCAGCTCCGCCGCATCGGCCAGGCGCTCATGCACCAGCCGCAACGCGGCCGGCACCGGCCCCTGCGTCGGCGGCGCCAGCGGCGCGGTCGAATAGGCATCGCCCAGCAGGCCCAGCGCCGCCGCGAAGGTCTCGTCGCAGGCCAGGCGCGCGGCATCGTTTTCACCGCCCGCCTGCCAGGCCCGCAGCTGCGCGAACAGCAGGCGCAGGGTCTGCGCCAGGCGTGCGTCGCGGATCACCGGCTGGGTCAGCGCCTGGTCGGGCAAGAGCGCCGGCTCCAGATAGAGCATGGCCCAACGCCGCGCATCGCCGCCCAGCGGCCGGCCGTCATGCAGCTCGCCCGGATTGCTGGTGATCAGGTCGCCCGCGAAGGCCTCGACCGGCCCGCGCCCGCTGGCCGAGGCCTGCGCGCCCTGCAGCACCAGGCCCAGGCCGAACACCTCATGCCAATGGCGGCCGAAGCTGCGCCCGCTCTCGATCCAGGTGCCGAACACGCCGGACCAGGGTGTGGCGAACACCTGGGCGCGATGGAGGGCGGCGGTAGCGGGCATGGTGCGCGCAGTATCGCCGGGCCGTTGAAGCGCGGCGCAACGCCCCCAGCTGGGCAGCTATGGGCGAGCAGCACACCATCATGACCAGCCACAACACCTTCGCGCGGGTTTTCAGGGAGGGGCAGCTCTCGATCGGCCTGTCCCTGCCGCTGCTCGGCCGCGGCCGGACGGTGGCGGATTTCCATGAGCAGTTGGCGCTGGCCCGGCTGGCCGACCGGCTCGGCTATGCCGCGCTGTGGGTGCGCGATGTGCCGCTGAACAGCGCCGGCTATGCCGATCCGGTCGGGCATCTGGATCCCTGGGTGCTGCTGGGCGCGCTGGCCGGCCAGACCGAGCGCATCGCGCTGATCAGCGGCGCCATCGTGCTGCCCCTGCGCCACCCGCTGCACATCGCCAAGGGCGCCATCTCGACCCAGCTGCTGTCGCGCGAGCGCTTCATCCTGGGCCTGGGCTCCGGCGACCGGCCGCAGGAATACGCGGCCTTCGGCCGGAACGGCGAGGAGCGGCGCGAGCTGTTCCGCCGACATTGGGCGACCGTGGCCGCGGCGGTCGCCGAGCAACCCGCGCGCGTCGTGCCGGACCTGCCGGCGCCGGACGGCGACACCGGCAGCTTCTCGCTGCTGCCGGCCCTGCCGGGGCCGCTGCCGCTGCTGGCCGTCGGCTCGGGCGGGCAGAGCGTGGACTGGATCGCGCGCAACGCCGGCGGCTGGATCACCTACCACCGCGAGCCGCAGGACCAGCAGGCCCGCCATCGGCTGTGGCGCAGCGCGGTGGAGCGCGCCGCGCCGGGCGAGTTCCGCGCCTTCGGCACCGCGATGCGGCTGGAGCTGGACGCCGACCCGCGGGCCCCGGCCCGCCCGATCCCGCTGGGCTATGCCACCGGCCGGCTGGGCCTGGCCGCGATCCTGCGCGAGATGCGCGCCGGCGGCACCCACCATGTCGCGCTGGGCCTGCAGGACGACGGCCGCCCGCTGGCCGAGCAGCTGGAGGAGCTCGCCCGCGAACTGCTGCCGGAGTTCCACACGCAAGGCTGAGGCAGCGGAGGCTCGCCATCAGAGTTCGTCGCGCGACATCGCGATCTCCACCCGGGCCGCCTGCAGCACATGGGCCATCGGCGGGCAGGCCTTGCTGACGCCGACCTCGACGCTGGCGATCGGCGGATAGGCGCCGAGCAGGCCGCGCGCGATGTCCTCCGCCAGCGCCTCGACCGTCTGGAACTTGCGGGCGCCGGAGATCCGGGCGACATCGTCGGCCAGCCGGTCGTAGCCGATCGAGCGCTCGAGCCGGTCGTCGCGGTGCGACCGGACCTCGGCGAGATGGCAGCGGACGTCGAACAGGAAACGCTGCCCCAGCCGGCGCTCCTCCTCGTACAGGCCGTGATGACCGAATAGTTGCAGACCCTGGATCGAGATCGATGTGCGCATGCCGTGCCGCTCCCTGCTTGGCAAAGATGTGAGTGGGGTGATCGTGATGCCCAGGCGAGCGGCGGCCGGGATCGCACTCCACGGTGGGGCTCCACCTCGCGTCGCCAGTCATGCGATCCGGCCGGCATCGTACAGTCGCCGGCCATGAGCCTGCGCTACCTCACCCTCCCCGTCACGCCCTTCGCCCAGAACTGCTCCCTGCTGTGGTGCGACCAGACCCTGGACGCCGCGGTGGTCGATCCCGGCGGCGAGCTGCCGCGCCTGCTGGCCGCCGTCGCCGAGCAGGGGCTGGCACTGAAGGCGATCTGGCTGACCCATGCCCATATCGACCATGCCGGCGGCGCCGGCCAGCTGGCGCGCGAGCAGGGCCTGCCGATCATCGGCCCGCACCCGGGCGACCAGTTCTGGATCGACGGCCTGCCGCAGCAGAGCGCGATGTTCCGCTTCCCGCCGGCCGAGGGCTTCACGCCGACGCGCTGGCTGCAGGACGGCGACACGCTGCAGATCGGCCACGAGACCCTGGCCGTGCGCCATTGCCCCGGCCACACGCCGGGCCATGTGGTGTTCCACTCGGCCGCGGCGCAGCGCTGCTTCGTCGGCGACGTACTGTTCGCCGGCAGCATCGGCCGCACCGATTTCCCCGGCGGCGACCATGCGACCCTGATCGCCTCGATCACCGAGCGGCTCTGGCCGATGGGCGACGAGACGGTCTTCATCCCCGGCCATGGCCCGGAGAGCAGCTTCGGCCGCGAGCGGCGCAGCAACCCCTACCTGCGCAATACCTGAGCCGCGCCCGGGCGGCAAGGTGAATTCTTCACAAAAGCCGCCCGCAAGATTCACCGCCGCCGCGCGGGGCGTCTCCCTATGCTTGGTGACAGTACGGTTTGTTACTTCCGTCCTCACCACCGCACAGGGAGCCCATCATGATGGACATCGCCACCGCCTCGCCGAGCCCCGAATTCCGCCGCGAACGCCGCGCCGCGGCCTCACTGAGCAGCCATTGGCTGGGGCTGGTGCTGGAGGAACTGGACTACGGCGTGCTGCTGCTGAACCAGCGCGGCGCGGTGCTGCACAGCAACCGCGCCGCCCGCCAGACCATGGACGCGCAGTACCCGCTGCAGCTGCTGGGCGGCCAGCTGCGCGCCCGCAGCGCCAAGGACATCAAGCCGCTGTACGAGGCCCTGGCCCAGGCCGAGGGCGAGGGCCGGCGCTGCCTGCTGCGCCTGGGCGAGGGCAGCGAGCAGGCCAATGTGGTGGTGGTGCCGCTGAATCGCGATGTCGAGCAGGCCGCGGTGCTGCTGGTGCTGGAGCGGCGCCAGCTCTGCGGCGCGCTGGCCGCGCAATGGTTCGCGCTGCGCTACGGCCTGACCCCGGCCGAGACCGAGGTGCTGAAGGCGCTCAGCGATGGCCATGAGCCCAGCAGCGTCGCGCAGAGCCAGGGGGTGGCGATCTCGACGGTGCGCACCCAGATCCAGAGCATCCGCGCCAAGTCCGGCGCCCCCAGCATCCGCGAGCTGCTGCGCCAGCTGGCGGTGCTGCCGCCGCTGATGTCCGCCCTGTACAACTGACACTGACGCGCCGACTTACATCCTCTAACATGTGGCGCTTCGAACGGCCCCCTCCCCGGGCCGTCGGCCTGGAGAGCGCCCATGGACACGTCCGCCGTTCTTGCGCCGATCCTCGAGCCCGCCCTGGCGGGCCTGCCCGCCCCGCTGGCCGAACTGGCCGCGCGCGGCCTGGCGCGCAGCTATCGCAAGGGCACCCTGCTGATCGAGGAGGGCACGCAGGGCGACTGCATCTACCTGGTGCTGTCGGGCCGGCTGCGCGCCTTCGGCTGCGACGCCCGCGGCCGCGAGGTCACCTATGGCAGCTACGGCGCCGGCGACTACGTCGGCGAGATGAGCCTGGACGGCGGCCCGCGCTCGGCCAGCGTGATCACCGAGGAGCCGAGCCGCTGCGTGATGCTGACGCGCGAATCGATCCTGGCCCATATCGCCCAGCACCCCGAATTCGCGCTGGACCTGCTGACCCGCGTAATCCGGCGCGCCCGCGCGGCCACCTTGTCGACCAAGCAGCTGGCGCTCAACGATGTCTACGGCCGGCTGAAGGCCCTGCTGGAAAGCGCGCCGGACGAGCGCCTGACGCACCAGGCGATGGCGCAGCGCCTGGGCTGCTCGCGCGAGATGGTCTCCAAGCTGATCAAGGACCTGGAGCTGGGCGAATACCTGGCACGCGCCGGCACCGGGCGCTACCAGCTGCTGCGGCCGCTGCCCGGGCGCTGGTGAGCCGGCGGCGCCGTCAGCCGCGCTTGGCCGCCGGCAGCGGCGGCGCGACCTCGTAGCGGCGCGCCGGCTTCTCGGCGCGCGCGTACAGGCCCTCGACCTTGGGCAGGTTGGCCTGGATGTCGCGGATCCGGCTCGGGCCGGCCGGGTGGGTGGACAGCCATTGCGGCGGCGCGCCCTTGCTGGCCTCGCCCATTTTCTGCCACAGGCTGACGCCGGCCGCCGGGTTGTAGCCGGCGCGCGCGGCCAGCTCCATGCCGACCAGATCCGCCTCGCTCTCGTCCTCGCGGCCGAACTTCAGGGTCAGCAGCTGGCTGCCCATGCTCAGCACCGCGTCGCCGACATTGCCCAGGCCCAGCAGGCCGGACAGCAGGTTGGCGCCGACGCGGGTCGCGGTGGTCTTGGCCATGCGCTCGCGCGCATGTTCGCGCAGCGCATGGGCCACCTCATGGCCCATGATGGTCGCGACCTCGTCGTCGCTCAGCTTCAGCTTCTCGAGGATGCCGTAATAGAAGGCGATCTTGCCGCCCGGCATGCAGAAGGCGTTCAGCTGGGCGCTGCCCAGCAGGTTGACCTCCCAGCGCCACTGGCGCGCGCGCGGGTTCCAGCCGTAGGAATGCGGAATGATGCGTTCGGCGATCGCACGCAGGCGCTGCAGCTGCGGGTTGCCGTCCGGCGCCAGCCCGTTCTGCTGGCGCGCCTGGGCCATCATCTGCTGGTACTGCTGCGCGCCGGCCTGCTCGACCTGCTCGGCCGGCACCAGCTTGGAAATGCTGCTCTGCGACCCGACCTCGACGCCCTCGCGGGCCCAGGCCGGCAGCGCCGCGCCCAGCGCTCCGGCGCCCAGCAGACCGGTGAACAGGCGGCGGCGCGGCGCGGCAACGCCCTCGCAGGCGCGGCAGGCGCAACGGCCGAAACCATAGGCGGGTTCATAGGGCAGGCGCAGATCGTCGTGGCAGCGGAAGTCGTCGTGATGCATGCCCGTATTCTGAGCCAGATCAATGACCTGACCGACAATAGCGCCCATGGTCACGCCTCCCACGCCCGTTGCGGGCGCCCATTTCGACACGCAGCAGTTCCGCGCCGCCCTGGGCATGTTCGCCACCGGCGTCACCATCGTCACCGCGCGCGGCCCGGACGGCACCCTGGTCGGGCTGACCGCCAATTCCTTCAACTCGGTCTCGCTGTCGCCGCCGCTGGTGCTGTGGAGCCTGGCGCGCAGCGCCGCCTCGATGGCGGTGTTCAGCCGCGGCTCGCATTACGCGATCAATATCCTGGCCGCCGACCAGAAGGCGCTGGCCCAGCGCTTCGCGACCCGCGACATCGACCGTTTCGCCGGCGTGGCTTGGCGCGAGGGCGCCGGCGGCGCGCCGGTGCTGGAGGGCGTGGCCGCGGTGTTCGAATGCGCCAACCGCAGCCGCTACGAAGAGGGCGACCATGTCATCTTCGTCGGCGAGGTCGAGAGCTGCGAGGCCCAGCCGCAGGCCCAGCCGCTGCTCTTCCACGGTGGGCGGTATTACACGGAATTGCCGATTTGATGGGCCTTGCGGCCCGATTTCGACGCAGACCGTTACGCAAGAGCCGATCCGGAAACGCCTGGAAACGACCGGGCTCGGGACAATTTCGTACGGGCGCCAGCCGGCAACGATCGGCAGCCCGCGAAAGGTCCCAAGATGTTGCTCACCTGTTCCCATTGCCAAGCCCGAAACCATGTGCCCGAGGCCGCTGCGCGGCTCGACCCCAGCTGTGAACGCTGTGCCCGACCGCTGCTCAGCGGCGAGGTGCTGGAGCTGACCGAGGCGAACTTCGACGCGGTCGTCGCCGGCAGCGAGCTGCCGGTGCTGGTCGACTTCTGGGCCCCCTGGAGCGGCCCGGCCCGCATGATGGAGCCGCAGCTGAACCAGGCCGCCAGGCAGCTGAAGGGCCTCGCGCTGATGGTCAAGGTCAACAGCGACGCCAACCCCCGCCTGGCCCAGCGCTTCGCGATCCGCGCGATCCCAACCCTGGCCCAGCTGCGCGCCGGCCAGGAGGTGCAGCGCATCAGCGGTGCGCTGCAGGCGCCGCAGATCCTGGAGTGGATCCAGTAGGGCTGCGCCCTCAGGCGCGCCCGGCCGGGAAGGCCTGCGGCGCGACTATCGCCAGGCGCCAGCGCCAGGCTCGCCAGCAGCACCTGACGCAGGCGCTGCACATGGCCGGGCATCAGTCGGGCCAGCTGCGGATGGTTCTGCTGCAGCACGCTGGAACACAGCGCCATCCAGCCGCCCAGCAGCACGATGCCGCCGCTCACCGCCAGCGCCAGCCCCGGCCGCGCCAGGGCGGAGAGCCATAGCAGCAGCGGCAGGCCCGCCAGCAGCCCCCCACCTCCAGCAGGCTGTAGGCCTTGGAGATCGTCATCGGGTGCACCGCCCGCAGCTGGGCCTGCTCGCGCACCGAGGGGATTTCCTGACCCGCCACCAGCTGGCGGTAGATCGGTTCGCTGGCGCCGGTGTTGACGCTGAAATGCAGGGCATCTGTCATGTGTACCAGTACAGCAGTACACCTAGGTAGCAGGCGTCAAGCATGCCGATCGTCATGACCTGACAGGTCATCGACGCGCAGCGCGGGTTTGCGCACAGTAGCGCTCAACGCAAACAGGTTTCTTCCTCACCCACTCAACCACCGGAGCCTCACCATGAGATCGATCCTGCCCTCGCCGTTCCTGAAGTTCGCGCTGATCGCCGATGCCGTCGTCGGCGCCGCGATGGCGGCCCTGCAGCTGCTGTTCGCCAAGGAGCTGGCGGCACCGCTGGGCCTGCCGGCCGAGCTGCTGACCGGCACCGGCCTGTTCCTGGTCGCCTATGTCGCGCTGCTGCTGGTGATGGCCAGCCGGGCCCGCCTGTGGGCGGCGCTGGTGCAGTTCGTCGTGATCGGCAATGTCGGCTGGGCGCTGGGCTGCGCCGGGCTGATGCTGGGCGGCGGTGCGACCGCCCTGGGCCTGGCCTTTCTGGTCGTGCATATCGCCGGCGTGCTGAGTTTCGCCACGCTGGAGCAGATCGGCCTGCGCCGCTCCGCCCCGGCGGGCGGTGCGGCCCGCACGGCCGTGGCCTTCTGATGCAGCAGGCAGGCCGGCCTAGAAGGCGGTCTGCCTGAAGGTGTTGCGGCCCGCGCCCTTGGCCTCGTAGAGCGCCTCGTCGGCGCGCTGCAGCAGGGCCGCCGGCGTCACCGTCGCCGCGCCACCGCCGCTCTGATACGCGATGCCGATGCTGGTCGTGACCTGCAGGCGCTGGCCCTCCAGCTCGAAGGGACGGGCGATCGCCGCAGCGATCTTGTGCGCCACCAGCGCCGGCTCCTCCTCGCCGCTGAGTTCCTCCAGGATCACGACGAACTCGTCGCCCGCCAGCCGCGCCACCAGGTCGACGCTGCGCACGCTCTCGCGCAGCCGGCGCGCGAACTCCTTCAGCACCGCGTCGCCCATCGCATGGCCCAGGCTGTCGTTGATGGACTTGAACTTGTCGACATCGAGGAACAGCAGGGCCAGCGCCCGGCCGCTGCGCGCGGCGCGCGCCAGCGCCAGCGGCAGCACCTCGTCGAACTGGTGCCGGTTCGCCAGCCCGGTCAGGCTGTCGTGGCGCGCCAGCGCCAGCAGCTCGCGCTGCACCTCCTTCAGCACCGTGATGTCCTGGCTCAGGCCGTAGATGCCCTGCACCACGCCATCGGGGCCGAAGTCCGGCACATAGTCGTTGCGCAGCCACAGGGGCTGGCCATCTCGCTCGGATTCCAGCTCGAAGCTGACCCGCTCGCCGGCCAGCGCGCGACGCAACCAGGGCGCGCGCTGCGCATAGCGCCGCTCGTCCAGCACTTCCTTGATCGGCCGCCCCAGCGCCTGCTCCGGCTCCATGCGAGTCCAGGCGCGGAAGGTGGCGTTCAGGAAGCTCAGGCGCTCCTGCGTGTCGACGTAGGAGATCAGCACCGGCAGGTTGTCGGTGATGTCGCGCAGGCGCTTTTCGGTGGCCTGCAGCGCGGCCTGGGTGCGCAGCATCGCGGCCTCGCGCTGGCGCTCGGCGGTGACGTCGCGCAGGGTCAGCGCCACGCCGTCGCCGACCGGCACCACCTGGTGCTGCAGGCTCAGGCCGCGCGCCGCCGGCATGTCCAGGCCGAACTCGTCCTGCAGGGTGCGACGGCTGCGCAGCGCCGCGCAGTACAGCATCAGGAAGCGGCTGTCGCCGCCGTCCGGGAACACCTCGCTGCGCAGCCGGCCGATCAGCTCCTCCTTGCTCTTGCCCAGCAGCTGGGCGCCGCGCGCATTGCAATGGCTGAAGCGGAAGTCCAGCAGATTGCCGCGCGCATCGCGCTCGGCGCGCAGCATCCAGAAGGCATCGGTGCTGGCGTCCCAGGCGGCCTCGAACTGCGCGCGCGCGCGTTCGCGCGCCGCCTGGCTGCGCCGCAGGCTGGCCGCGGCCAGGCTCAGCCCGCCGAAGGCCAGCAGCAGGGCCAGGCAGGCCAGCGCGGTCAGGCGCAGCAGCAGCGCGCGCCGCGCCTCGTAGGGCGCCAGCACCTCCTCCAGGCTCAGGCCGCCGAGGGCCACCAGCGGATAGCCCTGCATGGTCTTGTAGGCCAGGCGACGCTGCACCCCGTCGAGCTTGCTGCCGGCGACATAGCTGCCCTCGGGCCAGCGCTTCAGCTGCTCGATCAGGTAGTTGTTGCCGGCGGTGTCGCCGAACCACAGGCGCTCGCCGGAGCGGCGCGCGCGCAGCACCCAGTCCAGGCCCACCAGCGCGACCACGCCCTGGCGGCCGAACTGGCTGGCGCGGTAGAAGTCGGTGAAATGGCGCGGATCCAGCAGCACGACGAGCACGCCGGCGAAGTCGCCGTCGCCATGCTGCAACCGGCGCGTCAGCGGCAGCTGCCAGGGCTGGCCGGCGCGCCCCGGCTCGGGCCGGGCGATGAACAGGCCCGCCGAGCCGGGGTCGCGATGCACTAGGAAATAGTCGCGCCCGCCGACCTCCTCCACCGCCATCGGCCGGGTCGCATCCAGCACGCGGCCGCGCGCATCGGCCAGGTAGAAGCCGATCACGCCGGGCAGCTCCGCCAGACCCAGCTTCAGCAGGCTGGTCTGCGCGCCGCCGGCCCAATCCTCGCCGCGGGCGCGCTGCTCGACCTGCAGCGCCGCGAAATTGCTGATCAGGTCGACCTGCTGCAGGCTGCGCCGCGCATATTCCTCGAAGGCCTGGGTCAGGCCGGTGACGCGGGCCTCGGCCTCGCGCTCGACCTGCTGCCGCTCGGTCGTCAACTGGCCCCAGATCAAGAGGCAAAGCCCTGCAATCGTGGCCACGCCCAGCAGCGGCAGAGCCCAGACCAGCAGGTCCAGCCTGTTGCGCCGGCGACCCAGGAACTGCAAGGGCATGATGCCGAGACCTTCCACATCGCATGGTCCGTCCCTGCACAGCCTGATCCCGCCTCGCCGGGCGGTCCTGCGGTCCAGCATACGCCGCCGCCACGAGCTTGGGAAAGCCGGGCGATGCCCCCGATTCAGGGGCTGGCGCGCCCCGCGGCGAAGCGCGCGAACCAGTCCACCGCCTCGGCATTGGCCATCGCGTCGCGCACCGGCCGCGCCGCTGTCATGCCGGCGTCATCGGCCTGCCATATCGGTATCGCAGCATCGCGGGCTCACGCTGTCAACGTCATGGACCACGCCATCCCGCACAAGACCGAGCTCGCGCACCGCCTGCTGGCGGGCCCGCGTCAGGCCATCCCGGCCGGCTTGCGCATGCTGCTGATCATGGTCGACGGCCGCAAGCCGCTGGGCGAGCTGGCCACGCTGGCGCGTGGACTGGGCCTGCAGCCGCAATCGGCCTTCGAGCAGCTACGCGGCCAGGGCCTGATCGCCTGGGCGGGCGAGCAGGGCCAGGCCGGGCGCGAGCGCGCGCAGCGCCTGGTGCGGGCCAAGTTCTTCGCGCTGGACCTGGCCGCGCGCATGCTGGCCGGGCGCGACCAGGGCCTGCGCGAGGGCGCCCGCGCGGTCGACTCGGAATCGAGCTTCGCCGCCTGGCTGGACGAATGCGCGGCCGAGATCACCCGCTCGGCCGACGCCGAGCGCGCGGCGCTGTTCCGCGAGCGCGTGCTGGCCGCGGCCGCCTGAGCGACGTCTTCATCGGCCCGTCACGCGTGCCGACCATACTGGCTGCCATCGATCCGACGACAGGCAGTCATCATGGCCGCGCAGCCACCGCATCAGCCCGCTCCCCCGACGGCACCGGACCAGCTCTGGCGCACCCTTTCCGGCACCCTGGCGCTGGCCGGCTTCGAGCCCAGCGACTTCGAGCTGACCGCCGGGCCACCGGACGGCCTGCGGGCGATCGGCCTGCCCGACCGGCTGCTGACCCTGCGCCGGCGCTCGACCGGGCACCGCCAGCTCTACGCGATTGCGCCGGGCAGCCCCTGGCTGTTCAGTGCCTTCGCCGACCTGACCGCCGGCCGCTTCGGCAGCCCGCCGCGGCATTGACCATCGCTCGACCGATTCTCGCCGCCGGCGTCGTTCGCATGGCCCGATGCTGAACACGCCCCAACCGCCGGCCGCCACCCTGCTGCCACCCACGCTGCCCAGCTATGGCGCCGATGCCCATGGCCTGATCTGCGGCTACCGCTTCCGCCCCGGCCGGGCGGCGGAGGCGATCGCCTCCGCCGAGGCGGCGCTGCCGCTGGCGGGCGCGGCGCCCGACGAGCCGGGCAGCTTCGTCTGGCTGCACCTGAACCTCAGCCATGCCGGCGCCGAGGCCTGGATGCGCACCCATGCCGAGCTGCCGGACAGCTTCTACGAGGCGCTGCACGAGGGCTCGTCGCGCTCCACCCGCATCGAGCGCGACGGCGACACCTTGTTCGCGGTGATCAACGACATCACTTTCGACTTCAGCTTCGACGCCAGCGACGTCGCGACCCTGTGGCTGGCGGTCGGGCCGGGCCTGGTACTGAGCGCGCGGCGCCAGCCGCTGCGCTCGGTGGACCGGCTGCGCATGGCGGTCAAGCGCGGCGAGCCGCTGGCCTCCAGCGTCGCGCTGCTGGACCATCTGCTGAGCGACCAGGCCGACGAGCTGCAGCGCATCGTGCGCCAGGCGACGATGCGGGTCGACGACATCGAGGATGCGCTGCTGGCCGGCAAGCACGAGGGGCATGGCGGCGAGATCGCGCGGCTGCGCCGCCTGATGGTGCGGCTGCAGCGCCTGCTGGCGCCCGAGCCCAGCGCGCTGATGCGCACCCTGAGCCGCCCGCCGGCCTGGCTGGCCAGCGAGGACCGCGAGCAGCTGCGCCGCGCCAGCGAGGAGTTCGCGCTGGTGCTGGGCGACATCGCGGCGCTGCAGGAGCGCATCAAGCTGATGCAGGACGAGAGCGCCGCCCGCGTCGCCGAGGACAACAACCGCAGCCTGTTCACCCTGACCATGGTCACGGTGCTGGCGCTGCCGATCAACCTGGTCTCGGGCCTGTTCGGCATGAACGTCGGCGGCATTCCCCTGGCCGAGCACGGCCATGGCTTCTGGATCATGGTGAGCCTGATTGCCGGGCTGACCGGGCTGATCGCGTTTCTGGCCCTGCGGCGCATGCGGCGCTAGCGCGAACGGCAGCATGGTGAAATGGGTGGAACGCGCAAACCAGGTTGAACATGCCCTCGACGCCGCCCTTTGTTGCCGTGCTGCTCTACCCGGGCTGCATCTTCTTCGAGATCGCGCTGGCGGCCGAGACCCTGCGGTCGCGCCACGCCATCCGCTACTACACGCCCGACGGCGCGCCCCATGCCGCCTCGAACGGCGCGGAGGTGGCCGCATCCGGCAGCTGTGCGGAACTGGCACGGGAGGAGCCGGCCGCCCTGCTGATTCCCGGCGGCGATCCGCGCAGCATCCTGCTGCCGAGCAACCGGGCCGCGGCCGCGCTCACCGCGCTGGACGAGCGCGGCTGCCTGCTGGCCGGCATCTGTGCCGGCAATCTGGTGCTGGCGGCCTCGGGCCGGCTGCGCGGCCGCCGCGGCACCCACAACTACACGCCGGAACATGCAGCGCCGGAAGCGGTCGCGGCGACGGCCAACTACTGGGAGGGCCTGGAGTTCGTCCGCGCCGACCTCGTGCGGGACGGGCGGCTCATCACCGCGCAACCCTGGGCCTATCGGCAGTACGCCGCGGCGGTGGCCCTGGCACTGGGCGTGATCGCGCCACAGGAAGCGGCCGAGCTGGTCAGCTATCCGGCGCGGCGGGCCTATGGCCAGCAGGCCTGAACGCATCGAGGTACCGCGCGCGGCGGTCCGCCTGATGCGCTTTCCCGACGCCATGGCGCATGACCCGGCCATCGAGGCCTGGATGGCGGGACAGGCGGACGAGCTGGGCGAGATCGCACGGCATTGGTTCGCGGTGATCCGCCGCTGCGCCGGCGCCGAGCTGCGCGAGCTGCTGCACGACGGCCACCCGACCGCCTGTGTCGGCGATGCGGCTTATGCCTATGTCAATGCCTTCCGCGCGCATGTCAATGTCGGCTTCTTCCTCGGCACCGGCCTGGCCGATCCGGCGGGACTGCTGCAGGGCAGCGGCCGGTTCATGCGCCATGTGAAGCTGCGCCCCGGCGAGGCCGTCGATGCCGCGGCCTTGGAGGCCCTGATCGAACGCGCCTGCCGCGACATGGACGCACGGCGGCGGCGCGAGCCCCCGGTCTGATTCGAAACTCCCTGCGCGCTCAGGCCAGGTCGACGAAGCGCCACCAATCCCGCGTGAACGGATGCCGCCGATAGCCGCTCACGCCGGGCTGGCACAGGTCGGTGCGCAGCGCATGCCAATGCGCCAGATAGGGCATGTAGGCCAGCATCATGCGATTGGCGCGGCGCATCAGCGCGAGGCGCTCCGGGCCGTCGGGCAGCGCGCGCTGGGTTTCGTAGAGGCGGTCGTAGGCGGGCAGCTTGAAGCGCGCGTCGTTGGACTGGCCGGCGTTGGGGCCGTAGGCCATGCCGAGGAAGAAGTCGCCGTCCGGGAAGCTGATGTTCCAGCTGTAGCTCCACATCATCAGTTGGCCGGCCAGGGTCTTCTTGATCAGCTCGCCGAAGGTGCCGATGTCGAATTCCAGGCGCAGGCCCAGCAGGTCCATGCGCTTCCTCCACAGCTCGTTGAGCGCGCGCTGGCGCTGGTCCTCGACGCCCGCCAGGCGCAGGGTCAGGCGTGAGCCGTCGGGGTTCTCCAGATAGCCATCGCCGTCGACATCGCGATAGCCGTAGAGGTCCAGCAGCGCGCGGGCGCGCGGCAGGTCGGCGCTGCCCATCTCGCTTTTCAGCACCGGGTCATGGCCGTAGACCGCGGCCGGCAGCAGCGACTGCGCGGGCAAGCCCTGGCCCTTGAACACCAGGCGCAGCTCGGCCTCGTTGTCCAGGCCCAGCGCGATCGCGCGGCGCAGCGCCACCTTCTCGGGCGTGTAGCCGCCGACCTGGGCATCGTCGAAGTTGAAGAAGGTCAGGCGCGTGTCCGGTCCCAGACTGCTGCGCGCCTGGATGCCGCGCTTGGCCAGGTGCGGCGCCAGGCGGCCGCCGGGCAGCACCAGCGGCGCAACGCCGGTGGGCATCTCCACCACGTCCAGCTCGCCGGTCGCGAAGGCCAGCCAGCGCGGCTGCTCCTCGATGATCACGTTGACCTCGACCCGGTCCACCAGCGGCAGGCGGCGCCCGGCCAGGCGCTGCACGAGGGCCTGGCCCTCGGCGTCGTCGGCCGGCGGTTCGGCGGCGAAGAACTGCTCGCGAAAGCGCGGGTTGCGCTCCAGCAGGATCTGCGAGCCGCGCCGCCAGCGCGCGAGCCGGAACGGGCCGGTGCCGACCGGATGGGCCATGATGTCGCCGCCATAGGCCTCGACCACCTCGCGCGCGATCGCACCGGTCAGGCCGGCATCGGCGAACAGCTGGGTCAGGCGCGGCGCGCTCTGCGCGACGCGGATCTCGAAGCGGTAGCGGTCCAGCGCGCGCAGGCCCTCGACCGCCGCGTCATAGTCCAGCCCGCGCTTGGCGCGAATCGCGCGCTCGCGCAAGGCCTGCATGCCGAGGATCTGCGCGTTCTCGAAATGGTGCAGATGCTCGGTCTTGATGCGCGGGTCGAAGAAGCGCTTCAGGGTGTAGACATAGTCCGCCGCCACCAGCTCGCGCGGCTTGCCGCCGAAGGCCGGATCGTCGGCAAAGAAGATGCCGGGCCGGAGCGTGAAGACGAAGCGCCGATGCTCGTCGCCGACCTCGGGCAGGGCCGCGCAGGTCTGCGGGATCAGCCGCGCCGGGCGCGCCAGATAGTCGTAGGTCAGCGGCGCCTCGAAGATATGCGCATTGACCGCCACCGAGGTCTGGTCCGAGACCTGCGGCGGGTCGAAGCCGACCTCGGCGCTGTTGTAGGCCAGGCGCAGGGTCTTGGGGCGGGCCGACGATGAAAGAGGCTGCGCACCCGGGGCGGTGGGCAGCAGCGCGGCACCGGCCAGCAGGGTGCGGCGCTTCATCGCGCGGCGCCCCGCTGCTGCTGCGGGTCGATGTCGACGAAATGCCAGAACTCGTTGCGGAACAGCGGGCGCCGGTAGCCGATCAGCCAGGGCTGCGACAGGTCGTTGATGATGCGGTGCACATGGGTCTTCTCGGGCACGTAGACGGCCTGCAGGCGCTTGGCCTGCAGGAACAGGGCCTCGCGCTCCGGCCCATCGGGCAGCAGCTGCATGCGCTCGTAGAGCCGATCAAAGGCCGGCAGCTGGAAGCGCGCATAGTTCTGCGCGCCGGTCGCGGGGCCGTAGAGGCGCTGCAGCTGGCTCAGGCCGTCGGGCGAGGTGGCGCTGTTCGCCAGCATCCACAGCTGCAGCTTGCCGGCGCGGGCCTGCTTCAGCTGCTCCGGCCATTTGCCGGAGAAGAAGCGCGTCCGGATGTTGACCGCGTCGAAGTTGCGCTTCCACAGCTCGTCGTACTGGCGCGAAAGCGCATCCGGCTGGGTCGCGACCTCGATCACCAGGGGCTTGCCGTCGGGCATGTCGCGCCAGCCGTCGCCGTCCTGGTCGACATAGCCATAGAGGTCCAGCAGGGCCTTGGCGCGCGCCGGGTCGAAGTCGCCGTTGACGCTCTTGTAGTTCGGGTCGTAGCCGCTGGTATGCGGCACCAGCGGCGACTGCGCCACCACCGCCTGGCCGCGCCGCACGCCGTTGATCTCGCGCTCCATGTCCAGCGCCAGCGAGATCGCGCGGCGCAGCGCCACCTGGCCCGGCGCGTAGCCGCCGACCGTCGGATCCTCGAGATTGAAGAAGGTATAGGCGCTCTCGGCCCCCAGCACCCGGTGCAGGCGGATGCCCTGCCGGAGCAGATTCGGTGCGACACGGCCGCCCGGCAGCGCGACATTGACAAACTCCGGCGGCACGCGATTGAGCAGCTCATGCTCGCCGTTGACGAAGGACAGGTAGCGCGGCTGGCTCTCCTCGATGATGGAGATCTGCACCCGGTCGATCATCGGCAGGCGCCGGCCCTTCAACCGCGCCAGGATGGCCTGGCCCTCGGCATCGTCGGCGGCCGGTTCGGCGTCGAAATAGCGCTCGCGGTAGTCGGGGTTGCGCTCCAGCACGATCAGCGAGCTGCGCCGCCAGTCCTTCAGCACGAAGGGGCCGGTGCCGACCGGATGCTCCATCGCGGCACCGGGATAGGCCTCGATCACCTCGCGCGCCACCGCGCCGAACAGATCGCTTTGCGCCAGCAGGTACAGCAGGCGCGGGCGCGGCTCGCGCACGCGGATCTGCAGGGTGTAGCGGTCCAGCGCCCTCAGGCCCTCGATCGGCTGGGCATAGTCGAAGGGCTGCTTGTCGCGCAGCGCCTGCCGGCGCAGCTCGGCCAGGCCCAGCATGCCCTGCTCCTCCAGCAGGGCCCAGCCCGCCGCGCTCTTGTTGGCGGGGTCGGCCACGCGCTTGAGGCTGTAGACATAGTCCTCGGCCACCAGCTCGCGCTTGCGGCCCTTGAAGGCCGGGTCCACAGCGAAGAAGATGCCCGGCCGCAGGCGGATGGTCCAGACGCGATGGTCGGCGGACACCTCGGGCAGCGCCGCGGCCGTCAGCGGGCGGATCTTCACCGGCCGCGCCAAGTAGTCGTAGGCGTAGAGCGCCTCGAAGATATGCGGCGTGATGGTGCGCGAATAGGTGTCCGAGATCTGCGCCGGATCGAAGCCGGTCTCGGCGATCTCGAAGGCATAGCGCAGGATCTTGGGTGCCAGCCCCTGGGCCCAGACCGGAACGGCGGCCGTCGCCGCCACAAGAACCGCCAACGCGGCGATCAAGCAGCGCGACGGGCTCATTGCGGCTTCTGCTTGTCGGTGTCGATGTCCACGTACTGCCAGAACTGCAGGGCGAACGGTGGGCGCTTGTAGCCGATCAGCCAGGGCTGGCTGAGGTCGGTGATGATGCGATGCACCAGATAGCGGTTCGGCGCATAGGCCGCGGTGATCCGCTGCGCCTCGCGCAGCAGGGCCAGGCGCTCGGGGCCGTCGGGCAGGGCCTGCATCTGCTCGTAGATCGCATCGAAACGGGCGTCGCGGAAGCGGCTGAAGTTCTGGTTGCCGCTCGACGGGCCGTACAGCAGCTCCAGCCCGGGCTGCACATCGGGCGTGTTGGAGCTGAAGCCCAGTTGCCACACCATCAGCTGGCCGGCACGCGCCGACTTGAGGTTCTCGGGCCACTTGGCCACCTTGACCTCCAGGCGGATCTGCAGCGCGGACAGGTCGCGCTGCCACATCTCGTCGAAGGAGCGCGAGCGGGCGTCGGGCTGGCTCGCATAGCGGATCACCAGGGGCTGGCCGTCGGGCTGGTCACGCCAGCCGTCGCCGTCCTTGTCCACATAGCCATACATGTCCAGCAGGGCCTTGGCGCGCGCCGGGTCGTAGTCGCTCTGCGGATTCTTGTAGCGATCCTCATAGCCCCAGGTATAGGGCGCCACGACCGACTCGGCCCGCACCGCCTGATCGCGCCAGACCATGCTGATCTCGCGCCCGATGTCGGTGCCCAGGGCGATGGCGCGGCGCAGGGCCACGCGCTCGGGCGTGATGCCGCCCACCACCGGATCTTCCATGTTCCAGTAGTAAAGATAGCGGTCCGCAGCCAGGATGCGCTCCATCTGGATGCCCTGCCTGGCCAGGTTGGGCGCCAGCTTGCCCTTGGGCGTGGCCACCGTGGCGAAGGGGGCGGGCACGACCCAGGACAGATCGAACTCGCCGTTCAGGAAGGACAGCCAGCGCGGCTGGTCCTCCTCGATGATCGCCACCTCGACCCGGTCCACCAGTGGCAGGCGCCGGCCCTTGAAGCGCGCCAGCCAGGCCTGGCCCTGGGCGTCATCGGCATTCGGCTCGGCATCGTAGTAGCGCTCGCGGTAGCCGGGGTTCTTCTCCAGCACGACCAGCGAGCTGCGCCGCCAGCTCTTCAGCATGAAGGGCCCGGTGCCGACCGGATGCGCCATGATCTTGTCGCCGTAATACTCCACCACCTCGCGCGCCACGCCGTTGAGCAGGTCGCTGGAAGCCAGGTTGAAGAGCAGGCGCGGCCGCGGCGCCTTCAGCCGGAACTGCAGGGTGTAGCGGTCCGGCGCGCGCAGGCCCTCGATCGGCTTGTCGTAGTCGAAGGGCTTCTTGTCGTTCAGCGCGGCCTGGCGCAACTCTTCCAGCCCCAGGATGCCGACATCCCTGAAGTTGGTATAGGCCGGGCTCTTGTTGGCCGGGTCGAAGAAGCGCTTCAGCGCATAGACGAAATCCTGCGCCACCAGCTCGCGCTTCTTGCCGCCGAAGGCCGGGTCGTCGGCGAAGTAGATCCCGGGCTTGATCCGGATGGTCCAGACCTTGAAGTCGGGCGAGCTCTCCGGCAGGTCCTGCGCGACATTGGGCCGGATCTTGTAGGGCCGGGCCAGGTAGTCGTACTCGTACAGCCCGTCGAAGATATGGCTGACGATGATGCGCGAATAGAGATCCTGCAGCTGCGCCGGATCGAAGCCGGTTTCGGCGGCGTTGAAGGCGTAGCGCAGCACCTTGGGCGGGGGCTGAACCTGCGCCTCGGCGACCGGCGCAGCAGCCACGGCCATCAGCAGCGCGCAGCAGGCCGCCGCCCAGCAGCGACGCGCCCTCACGAGCCGGTCCTCGCCTTCTTCCGATCCATGTCCACGTCGATGTACTGCCAGAACTGGTTGCCGAACAGGGGCCGGCGGTAGCCGGTCACCCAGGGCTGGCTCAGCTCGGTCAGCACGCGGTGCACCAGGAACTTCTGCGGCATGAAGGCCGTCGTGATCTTCTGCGCCTCGCGCAGCAGGGCCAAGCGCTCCGGCCCGTCGGGCAGGCGCTGCATCTGCTCGTAGACCTCGTCGAAACGCTTGTGCTTGAAGCGCCCCAGGTTCTGCCCGCCCGAGGTCGGACCGTAGAGGATCTCGAGGCCGGGCTGGGTGTCGGGGGTACTCGCGGTATAGCCGAGCTGCCAGATCATCAGCTGGCCGGCGCGCGCGGCCTTCAGCTGCTCGGGCCATTTGCCGGCCTTGATGTTCAGCTTCAGGCCCAGGTTGTCCATATTGCGCTTCCACAGCTCGTCGAAGCTGCGCGACAGCGCGTCGGGCTGGCTGGCATATTCGATCAGCAGCGGCTTGCCGTCCGGCTGCTCGCGCCAGCCGTCGCCGTCGCGATCGACATAGCCGTACATCTCGAGCAGGGCACGAGCGCGCGGCAGATCGTAGTCGCCGTTCTCGTTCTTGTAGTCGGGGTCATAGCCCCAGGTGCCGGGCGCGACCACCGATTGCGCGATCACGGCCTGGCCGCGCCGCACCGTGTTGATCTCGCGCTGCGTATCGGTGCCCAGCGCGATCGCGCGCCGCAGTGCCACCCGTTCCGGCGTATAGCCCCCGACCACGGGATCTTCCATGTTGAAGTAATAGAGCGTGCGGTCGACATTGACAAGGCGCTGCATCTGGACACCCTGCTTGGCCAGGTTCGGTGCGACCTTGCCGTTGGGCGCGGCGATGTTCGAGAACTCCAGCGGCACGCTGATGTAGTCGAGCTCGCGGTTCAGGAAGGAGAGCCAGCGCGGCTGGCTCTCCTCGATGATCGAGACCTCGACCCGGTCCAGCATCGGCAGGCGCCGGCCCTTGAACTTGGCCAGCAAGGCCTGACCCTCGACATCATCGGCATTCGGCTCGGCGTCGTAATAGGTTTCGCGATAGTTCGGATTTTTCTCCAGCACCATCTGGGAACTGCGGCGCCATTTGCTGAGCATGAAGGGGCCGGTACCGACCGGGTGCTCCATCGTGCGCCCGGCGTAATGCTCGATCACCTCACGAGCCACCGCGCCGTACTGGTCGCCGCCGGCCAGGCTGAAGATAAATCGCGGGCGCGGTGCCTTCAGCCGGTACTGGATCGTGTAGCGGTCCAGCGCACGCAGGCCCTCGACCGGCTTGTCATAGTCGAAGGGCTTCTTGTGCTTCAGCGCTTCCTGGCGGAGTTCGTCCAGGCCCAGGATGCCGGCATCATTGAAGTAGGAATAGGCCGGGCTCTTGGACGCGGGGTCGAAGAAGCGCTTCAGCGCATAGACAAAGTCCTCCGCCACCAGCTCGCGCTTCTTGCCACCGAAGGCGTCGTCGGGAGCGAAATAGATGCCCGGCTGGATCTTCACGGTCCAGACCTTGTAGTCCTCGCTGATCTCCGGCATGCCCGCCGCGACATTGGGCCGGACCTTGTAGGGCCGGGCCAGATAGTCGTACTTGTAGAGCCCCTCGAAGATATGGTCGGTGACGATGCGCGAGTACAGGTCGCTGATCTGCGCCGGATCGAAGCCCGTCTCGGCGATCAGGAAGGCATAGCGGAACACCTTCGGCTCGGCCGGCTGTGCCGGCGCAGCCCCCGCGCTGGAAAACGCCAGCATGCCGCCGGTCGCGGCGCAGATCATCATCAGGGACTTGAACATCTTCGGCAGCAGCGTCATGGCGGGGGCTCTTGCGTTGGTCAGTGCGGCTTCTTGTCGGCTTCGATGTCCACGTAGCTCCACCAATCCTGCTTGAACGGATGGCGGCGATAGCCGATCAGCTGCGGCTGGGCCAGGTCAGTGATGAATCGATGCGCCTTGTGCTTGTAGGGCATGTAAGCGGCCATGATGCGATCGCTTTCGCGGAACAGGGCGGCACGCTCGGGACCGTCAGGCATCGGACCGACCTGCTCGAACAGGCGGTCGGCCGCCGGCAGGCGGATGCGCGCGAAGTTCTGGCTGCCGATATAGCTGGAAGCCAGGCTGCTCAGGAAATCCTGCGGATCGGGCATCGAGGCCGAGGTGGCCAGGCTCCAGATCTGGAACTTGCCGGCGCGCAGCGCCTTGTAGTTCTCTGGCCACTTGCCCACCTTGAAGCTTACGCGCAGCCCCACCTTGCTCAGGGACTTCTGCCAGATCTCGTCGACCTGCCGCTGCGCGCCGTCCGGTGTGGTCAGGCTTTCCAGCACCAGCGGGCTGCCGTCGGGGCGGTCGCGCCAGCCGTCACCGTCCTTGTCCACATAGCCATACATGTCCAGCAGGGCCTTGGCGCGCGCCGGGTCGTAGTCGCTCATCTCGCTCTTGAACGCGGGATCGTAGGCACTGGTGCCCGGCGGATAGATCGATTGCGCGACGATGGCCTGGCCGCGGCGGGCCACGCGGATCTCCTGGTCCATGTCCGAGGCCAGCGAGATGGCACGGCGCAGCGCGACGCGCTCGGGCGTGTAGCCGCCGATCACCGGATCTTCCAGGTTGAAGACCCAGAAGCCCACGTCCGGGGTCAGCACCCGATAGCCATGCATGCCCTTCTTGAGCAGATTGGGCGCCAGCTTGCCATTCGGCATCGCCTGGCTGATGAACTCATTGGGCACGCGCTCCAGCAGGTCGAACTCACCGCCGAGGAAGGACAGCCAGCGCGGCTGGCTCTCCTCGATGATGGACACCTCCACCCGGTCGATCATCGGGATGCGACGCCCTTTGAAACGAGCCAGCAAGGCCTGACCCTCGACATCATCGGCGGCCGGCTCCGCCTCGTAGTAACGCTCCCGGTAGCCGGGGTTGCGCTCCAGCACGATCTTCGAGCTGCGGCGCCATTCCTTCAGCACGAAGGGGCCGGTGCCGACCGGATGCTCCATGGTCTTGCCCGGATAGGCCTCGATCACCTCGCGCGCGACAGCCCCATAAAGGTCGGTCTGGGCCATGATCTGGGGCAGTCGCGGGCGCGGTTTGTCCAGGCGCAGCTGCAGGGTGTAGCGGTCGAGCGCGCGCAGACCCGCGATCGGCTTGTCATAGTCGAAGGGCTTACCGGACTGTCGCAGTTGGTCGCGGTACTCGGCCAGCCCCTGGATAGCCAGCCCCTCGATTTCGCTCCAATGGAGCGAAACCACCTCGGGGTCGGCCACACGCCGGAGCGCATAGAGGTAGTCCGCGGCCACCAGCTCACGCTTCTTGCCCTTGAAGGCCGGATCATCGGCAAAGTAGATACCGGGCTTGACTTTGAAGGTCCAGGTGCGGAAGTCTTCGCTGGAGACCGGCATGCCCTCGGCCGTCAGCGGGATCAGCCGCGCCGGTTGCGCCAGATGGTCGTAGCTGTACAGGCCTTCGAAGATATGGGCGGTGACGATGCGCGAGTAGATGTCAAGGATCTTGGTCGGGTCGAAACCCGTCTCGGCCACCGGGAAGGCGTAGCGGATCAACTTGGGTTCGGCCGCCTGCACCGAGCCGGCACCGAGCTGCAGGGCCAGCAGGCCGACCAGGCCGGCGCGCCAAAGAGTCTTCTTGATCATGGGTGTGAGGGACGCTTGCTGTTATCGATGTCCACGTACTGCCACCAGTCCAGCGCGAACAGCGGGCGGCGGTAGCCGCTCAGCCAGGGCTGGGCCATGTCGGTCAGGATGCGGTGCACATGCTGCTTGTAGGGCAGGTAGGTGGCGGCGAGGCGCTTGCCGTCATGGATCAGGGCCAGGCGCTCCGGGCCATCCGGCAGGGCCTGCATGCGCTCGTACAGCGCGTTGAACTCGGCCATGTCGAAGCGCGACAGGTTCTGCCCGCCGATGGCCGGCCCATAGAGGCGCTGCAGCGCCGGCTGGGCATCGGGACGGTCGGCCGCCGAGGCCACGCCCCACATCTGGAACTTGCCGCCGCGCACGCTCTTCAGGTTCTCCGGCCATTTGGCGGTCTTGAATGTCAGGCGCAGCCCGACCGCCTGCAGGTTCTTCTGCATCAGCTCGTCGAGGCGGCGCGAGGCGTTGTCGGGCTGGGTATGGCGCACCAGCAGCAGCGGCTGGCCATCGGGCTGCTCGCGCCAGCCATCGCCGTCACGATCGCGGTAGCCGTACAGCTCCAGCAGGGCCTTGGCGCGGGCCGGATCATGGTCGCTCAGGCTGCTCTTGAAATCGGCCGTGTAGCCGGTGGTGTGCGGCACCACCGGCGACTGCGCCGGGATCGCCTGGCCATGCCGGGCCAGCTGGATCTCGCGCGGAATGTCGATCGCCAGGCTGATCGCGCGGCGCAGCGCGACCCGCTCCGGCGCCATGCCGCCGACCACCGGGTCCTCCATATTGAACACGGTCATCGTCGATTCGGGGCCGACGATGCGAAAGCCCTGGATGCCGCGCTTGGCCAGATTGGGCGCGACCTTCCCGTTGGGCATGGCCTGGCTGATGAAGTCGGCCGGCACGCGCTCCAGGAAATCCTTCTCGCCATTGATGAAGGACAGCCAGCGCGGCTGGGCCTCCTCGATGATCGCGATCTCGACCCGGTCGATCATCGGCAGGCGGCGGCCCTTGAGTTGCGCCAGCACCGCCCGACCCTCGGCATCGTCCGCGGCCGGTTCCGCCTCATAGAAGCGCTCGCGATAGCCGGGGTTCTTCTCCAGCACGATCTGCGAGCTGCGCCGCCAGCTCTTCAGCTGGAAGGGGCCGGTGCCGACCGGATGGGCCATGATGCGGTCGCCATAGGCCTCGACCACCTCGCGCGCCACCGCGCCATAGAGGTCGGAGCCGGCCATCATCGCCTCGATCAGCCGCGGGCGGGCCTGCTCGGTGCGCAGCTGCAGGGTGTAGCGGTCCAGCGCGCGCAGGCCTTCGACCGGCGCGGCATAGTCGAAGGGCGTCTTGTGCTTCAGCGCCCGCTCGCGCAGCGCCTTCAGGCCCAGCAGGCCGGCATCGTCGAAGGTGGACCAGAACGGGCTTTTGACCGCCGGATCGGCAAAGCGCTTGAAGCTGTAGACATAGTCCTCGGCGACCAGCTCGCGCTTCTTGCCGCCGAAGGCCGGATCGTCGGTGAAGAAGATGCCCGGCCGGATCCGGATGGTCCAGGTCCGGAAATCGTCGCTGACCTCGGGCATCGCCGCGGCGGTCAGGGGCCGGAGCTTGGCGGGCTGGGCCAGCGGGTCGTAGTGGTACAGCGTCTCGAAGACATGGGCCGTGACGGCGCGTGAATAGAGATCGGTGATCTGGGCCGGATCAAAGCCGGTCTCGGCGATCAGGAAGGCATAGCGCAACACCTTGGGTGCATCGCCGCTCCCTTGCGCCAGTGGAGCCGCCGCCAGCGCTGCGCAGGCCAGCAGGGCCCGGGTCAGGATCTTCTTCATCGGGCCCATCCAGCTCAGGGAGTCTTGCCTTGCTGCTTCGCCAGCACCTCGTTGTCGATGTCCACGTACTGCCAGAAGTCGCGCAGGAACACGTTGCGGTCGAAGCCGATCACCCAGGGCTGGGCCAGGTCGGTGAACAGGCGGTGCACCGAGATCTTGTAGGGCATGTAGGCGATCATCAGCTTGGCCGCCTGCTCCATCACCGCCTGGCGCTCGGGGCCATCGGGCAGCATCTTCTGCTTCTCGTACAGCGCGTTGTAGGCCGGCAGGTCGAAGCGCGACTTGTTGGACTGGCCCTTGGCGCGGCCGTCGCCCAGCGCCAGGAAGGTGTCGCCGTCCGGCGCGGTGGCGACCCAGGAGACGCCCCACATCATCAGCTTGCCGGCGTTGGCGCTCTTCAGGTTCTCGGGCCATTTGGCGGTCTTGAACTCGATGCGCACGCCCAGCGCGTCCATATTCTTCTGCCATTGCTCGATCAGCTGGCGGCTCTGGCTGTCCGGCTGGGTCGAATACTCCAGCAGCAGCGGTTTGCCATCCGGCAGGTCGCGCCAGCCGTCGCCGTCCTTGTCGACATAGCCATACATGTCGAGCAGGGCCTTGGCCTTGGGCAGGTTGAACTCGCTCATCTCGGACTTGTAGTCCGGGCGGTAGCCGTAGGTGCCGGGACTGAACGGGCCCTGGGCGGCCATCGCCTGGCCGCGGCGCGGCAGCATGATCTCCTTGTCGATGTCCACCGCCAGGGAGATCGCGCGACGCAGCGCGACCTTGTCCGGCGTGTAGCCGCCGACCACCGGGTCCTCCATATTGAAGTAGGAGAACGCGACCTCGGGATAGGGGAAGCGCACCGAACGCATGCCCTGCTTGGCCAGATTGGGCGCCAGCTTGCCGTTGGGCGTCGCAAGGCTGACATATTCCGACGGCACCTCCTCCAGCACATCGGCCTCGCCGCGCAGGAAGGACAGCCAGCGCGGTTGGTTCTCCTCGATGATCGCGATCTCGACACGGTCGGTCAGCGGCAGGCGCCGGCCCTTCAGCTTGGCGGCCTGGGCCTTCAGCACCGGGTCGGCATCGGCGGGCGGCTGTTCGTTGTAGAACTCCTCGCGGTAGTTCGGATTGCGCTCCAGCACGATGCGCGAGCTGCGGCGCCATTCGGCCAGGCGGTAGGGCCCGGTGCCGACCGGGTGCTCCATGATCTTCTTCTCGCCGTAGAACTCGACCACCTCGCGCGCCAGCGCGCCGAGGAAGGCCGAATCGGCGAACTGGTTGATGAAGCGCGGATCGCCAACACTCAAGCGAATGCGGAAGGTGTAGCGGTCCAGCAGCTGCAGGCCCTCGACCGGGCGGTCGTAGTCGAAGGGCTTCTTGCTGGCCAGCACTTCCTTGCGCAGTTCCGACAGGCCCAGGATGCCGACGTTCTCCAGCAGGTAGAGATTGCGGCTGTTCAGCTTGGGGTCGTAGTGGCGCTTGATCGAGTAGATGTAGTCGGCCGCGGTCAGCTCGCGCTTCTGCCCCTTGAAGGCCGGGTCGTCGTTGAAGTAGATGCCGGAGCGGATCTTGAAGGTCAGGGTCTTGAAGTCCTCCGACACCTCGGGCATCGCCACCGCGGTGGATGGGCGCATCTGGAAGGGCCGCGCCAGATAGGCGAACTCCAGCGGCGCCTCGAAGATGCCGGCCGAAACGGCTTTCGAATAACGATCGGTGATTTGCGCGGGATCAAAGCCGGTTTCCGCAACGCGGAAGGAATACCTCAGCACCTTGGGAGACTCGCTCGCCTGGGCGGCGGCGGTCAGGGAAAGGGTGCCGAGCAGGGCGGCCAGGCAGGCGGCCCGTGCAAAACCACGTCGCATCACGTCAGAAATCCTTATCGAAAGCCAGGGCACCGTCGTCCTTGTGGGCGGCGGCGTTGCCTCATATCCAGGGAGCCGGCGCGTGATGGGCGCGGGCTCGGAGAAGCCGCGCAGTCTACGGCGCCAAGCGGCCAAAAGCCATGCACGGCAACCCCAGGCCGGCCGGCTTGGGGTGCGCTGGGCGCGCATTTTGGCCCATAAAACCGCCGGCCGACCCGATGCCATCGGATGTTTGGGCGCGTTTTCCCTGCAAACCCAGGGCAAATGCGGGTTGTCCCGGGGCTGGCCTCCATTAGACTCGCGCCTGTTTTCGCCTGGGACCCCGTGCGCCACAAGTGCCCGGGGTTTCGTTTTAGACCTTGCATGGAGACCGACAGCGATGGCGGCATACCTGATAAGGCGCCTGTGGCAAATGATTCCCACGCTGTTGGGTGTCGTGCTGCTGGTGTTCTTTCTCTTCAAATACTTCGGTGGCGACCCCGCCGAAATTCTCGGCGGCCTGAATGCCAGCCCCGAACAGATCAACGCCATCCGTGAGCAGCTGGGCCTGAACAAGCCCGTCTGGGAACAGCTGTGGATCTTCATCAAGCAGATCGTCACCTTCGATTGGGGCAAGAGCTGGGCCACCAATGAATCGGTCGCGAGCCTGTTCTCCAGCCGTCTGCCGGCCACCCTGACGGTGATGCTGCCGATCCTGCTGCTGGAAGTGCTGCTGGCCATCCCCTTCGCGCTGGCCGTGGCCTATGTGCGCGGCAGCCTGACCGACCGCGCGGTGATGATCATCACCACGGTGGCGGTCTCGATCTCGCTGCTGGTCTATGTGATCGTCGCGCAGTACGTGTTCGCCTTCCGCCTGGGCTGGTTCCCGGTGCAGGGCTGGACCGACAGCGTCTGGACCAACCTGACCACCTATGCGCCGCTGCCGGTGCTGGTGGCGGTGGCGGTGGCACTGGCCCCGCAGACGCGCCTGTACCGCACCTTCTTCCTGGACGAGATCGGCCATGACTATGTGCGCACCGCGCGCGCCAAGGGCATGACCGAGCGCACCATCCTGCTCAAGCATGTGCTGCGCAACGCGATGATCCCGATCCTGACCAACGTCGCCGTGGCGCTGCCGGGCGTGTTCGTCGGCAGCTTCCTGCTGGAAGTGTTCTTCTCGATTCCGGGTCTGGGCCGCGAGATCCTGCTGGCGGTGAACCGCAGCGACTATCCGGTGATCCAGGCCTTCGCGATCTACATCGCCTTCCTGACCATGGTGGTCAATCTCCTGACTGACCTGCTGTACAAGCTGGTCGATCCTCGCGTGGTGCTGAAATGAGCGCAGTGCTTTCCCAAACCGCGACTGCCCCGAAGGCGCAGCGTTCCGAAGGCGTCTGGGCCGCGTCCTGGCGCCGCATGCGCGCCGACAAGGTGGGCATGGTCTGCATGACCATCGTCGCGCTGTTCCTGCTGCTGGTGCTGGCCTCCGGCGTCGGCCTGGTCGCGAAGAACTGGCAGAAGGAAGTCGGCGTACCCAACGCGCCGCCGACCTTCATGGGCCCGGCCCCGGCCGAGGCCATCGGCACCATCGCCGTACCCAAGGGCCCGAACGTCGACCTGAGCGACATCGACCCGCTGGCCCCGCGCTATCAGGAGTGGGACGAGCGCGCCAAGCAGTTCAAGACCGAGGAGACGGTCAAGTCCGAGACCCTCACCTTCGGCGGCGACCGCCTGGGCCGCGACGTGCTGGCCAAGGCCATCAAGGGCGCCGAGGTCTCGATCATGGTGGGCGTGCTGGCGGCCGTCGTGGCCACCATCATCGGCACCGTGCTGGGCGCGATCTCGGGCTTCTTCGGCGGCAAGGCCGGCGACTTCCTCGAGTGGCTCTACAACGTCTTCACCGCCATCCCCTCGATCCTGCTGATCTTCGCCTTCGCGGTGATCTTCGGCCGCGGCGTGCTGTCGGTCGTGATGATCCTGGGCCTGGCGGGCTGGCCCGGCATCTACCGCCTGATCCGGGCCGAGTTCATGAAGCATTCGGTGCGCGAGTACGTGCGCTCGGCCGAGGCCATCGGCGCCTCCAAGGCCAGCCGCATGTTCAAGCACATCCTGCCCAACGTCTCGCATGTGGCCCTGGTGCAGCTGTCGCTGCATGTGGTGAGCTTCATCAAGAGCGAGGTGATCCTGTCCTACCTGGGCCTGGGCGTCGGCGTGGACCAGGTCTCCTGGGGCACGATGCTGGCCGAGAGCCAGAGCGAGCTGATCCTGGGCTACTGGTGGCAGCTGGCCGCCGTGACCGCCTTCATGGCGGTGTTCGTGACCGCCTTCGCGCTGTTCACCGATGCCTTGCGCGATGCGCTGGACCCGAAACTGCGTGGCCTGGAGTAAGAACATGCTGCTGAGTATTCAAGACCTGAAGGTCGCCTTCCGCATGGGCAAGGTCGACGGCCAGATGCAGCGCCAGCTGGCCGTCAAGGGCGTCAGCTTCGACATCCCTGAGAACAGCACCGTGGCGCTGGTCGGCGAGTCGGGTTCGGGCAAGAGCGTCACCGCGATGTCCATCCTGAACCTGCTGCCGAGCAATGCGGAGCGCGAGGGCAAGATCCTGTTCCAGGGTCGCGACCTGCTGCAGACCTCGCTGCCCGAGCTGCAGGCGGTGCGTGGGCGTGAGATCGCCTGCGTGTTCCAGGATCCGATGACCTCGCTGAACCCCGTGTTCACCGTGGCCGACCAGATCATGGAGCCGCTGATCAAGCACATGGGCATGTCGCGCAGGCAGGCCCTGGTGCGCGCCGAGGAGCTGCTCAACGAGGTCGGCATCCCCGAGCCCAAGCGCCGCCTGAAGGCCTATCCGCACGAGATGTCCGGTGGCCAGCAGCAGCGCGTGATGATCGCCGTGGCGCTGGCCTGTTCTCCCAAGCTGCTGATCGCCGACGAGCCCACCACGGCGCTCGACGTGACGATCCAGCGCCAGGTGATGGAGCTGATGGCCAAGCTGAAGGAGTCGCACAAGATGAGCATGCTGTTCATCTCGCACGACCTGGGCGTGGTCGGCGAGATCTCGGACCATGTCGTCGTGATGCGCCATGGCCAGATCCGCGAGAAGGCGCCGGTGGCGGAGATCTTCAAGAACCCGCAGGACAGCTACACCAAGGCCCTCTTGGCCTGCCGCCCCTCGCTGACCGAGAACCCGGCGCGCCTGATGGTGATCGACGATCACATCGCCGGCCGCGCCGCTCAAGGCACCGGCAAGGCCAAGGACCCGAACGCACCGGTGATCCTTGAGGTGCAGGGCCTGAAGAAGAGCTTCTTCTTCAAGAGCGGCCTGTTCGGCAAGAAGGAGTTCAAGGCCGTCAAGGGCGTGAACTTCAAGCTGCGCAAGGGCTACACCCTCGGCGTCGTCGGCGAGTCCGGCTCCGGCAAGACCACGATGGGCCTGACCCTGCTGCGCCTGCACGAGCCCAGCGGCGGCCAGGTGCTGTTCGAGGGCAAGGACCTGCTGAAGATGAGCGGCAACGACTGGCAGAAGATGCGCCGCCGCATCCAGGTCGTGTTCCAGAACCCGTACGCCTCGCTGAACCCGCGCTTCACGATCGGCCAGACCCTCTTGGAGCCGATGGAGATCCATGGCATCGGCAAGAGCCTGGCCGAACGCCAGGCCCGGGCCAGCGAGCTGCTGAAAAAGGTCGGCCTGGACGACAGCGCGCTCAACAAGTACCCGCACGAGTTCTCCGGCGGCCAGCGCCAGCGCATCGCGATCGCGCGCTGCCTGACCCTGAACCCCGAGGTGCTGGTGCTGGACGAGGCCGTCTCGGCACTGGACGTGTCGGTGCAGGCCCAGGTGCTGAACCTGCTGAAGGATCTGCAGGACGAGTTCGGCCTCTCCTACATCTTCATCAGCCATGACCTGGCCGTCGTCAAGTTCATCTCCGACGAGGTGCTGGTGATGCAGAACGGCGATGTGGTCGAGCAGAGCGAGACGCAAGCCCTGCTGGCCGCCCCGCAGCAGGAATACACCCGCCGCCTGCTGGGCGCGGTGCCGCGCGGCTATCAGGAGACGGCCGCCGCGGCCGCTGCCTGACAGTTCTCGGCCTCAATGAGAAGGGCGGCTTTCGGGCCGCCCTTTTTCATGGCGCGGGCGGGACCCCTCCTGTCTTCATGAAGCGCTTAGGCCGGGCCATTGCATTCCGCCGAACATGCAATTAAAGTGATATCACTTTTAAGGGAGTGACATCACATGAGCAACAACGGCATCGGCGCGGGCCGCCAGGAAACGCCGGCCAGCACCGCCAACGGCTATCTGGCCATCCTGCTGGGCCTGGGCGCGCTGGCGGCCGGCGTGCTGCTGGCCTGGCTGACCCACGGACGACCGGCCACGGCCCTGATCCTGAGCGGCCTCCTGCTGGGCGCCGGCGGCGCGATGCTGGCCGGCCTGTACATGCAGCAGCCCGGCGAGGGCCGCATCCTGACCCTGTTCGGCCAGTACCGCGGCACCGACCGCCAGACCGGCCTGCGCTGGGCGAACCCGCTGACGACGCGCCGGCGCATCTCGCTGCGCGCGCGCAACTTCAATGCGCCGACCCTGAAGGTCAACGACAAGCGCGGCAACCCGGTCGAGATCAGCGCCGCGGTGGTCTGGCGGGTCGAGGACACGGCACGCGCAGTGTTCGAGGTCGACGACTACGAGCTCTATGTCAGCATCCAGGCCGAGGCCGCGATCCGCCATCTGGCCGCCCAGTTCGCCTATGACGAGGGCGAGGACCTGGCGCCCGGCGAGACCACCCTGCGCGCCGGCGCCGAGGAGGTGATCAGCGCGCTGAAGACCGAGCTACAGGCGCGCTTCGCCGATGCCGGCGTGGCGGTGCAGGACGCCAAGATCACCCACCTGGCCTATGCGCCCGAGATCGCCCAGGTGATGCTGCGCCGCCAGCAGGCCGAGGCCATCATCAGCGCCCGCAAGAAGATCGTGCAGGGCGCGGTCAGCATGGTCGAGGAGGCGCTGAAGGGCCTGTCCGAACGCTCGATCGTCGAGCTCGACGACGAGCGCAAGGCCGCGATGGTGTCCAATCTGCTGGTGGTGTTGTGTTCGGACAAGGACACCCAGCCGATCGTCAACGCGGGCACGCTCTACAACTGAGCCCGGCCGCGCCATCCACAGGGAACCACACCATGACACCGCGCCGCTTCCGCCAGCTGTTGAGCCTGGCCATCCTGCTCGCCATCGCCTCCGCCTGCGTCGACCTGCTCTTCCCCCAACTGCTGCCATCGGCCTTCCGGGACCTGATCACACAGCATGATGCCGCCAAGCCAGTCTGGCTGATGGTGGTCATGGGCCTGGCGGGCCTGGCCTTCCTGGCGACCGGCCTCTGGTCCACGATCGGGCTGTTCCGTTTTCGCGCATCGGGCCGACGCTGGTCGCTGATCCTGTCGATCGCCGTCCTGCCCCTGCTGCTGCTGATGGGGCCGGTGGCCCTTTCCAGCCTGGCCCTGGTGCTCACCGAGCTCTCGCTGATGCTGTGGGGCGGCGCACTCGCCCTGGCCTACTACCATGCCGAGCTGGCCGCGCGCTTCGACGCGGGCTCGCCCCAACCCGGCGGAGACTGACGCGCGATGAGCTGGCTGTTCCATCTCGCCTGGCTGGGCCTGCTCGGCTTCCTCGTCGGCAGCTTCGATCTGCTGCCCGCGCAGGTCGGCGATCCGGGCAAGACCGTGGCGCGCGAGAGCTATCTGGCGCTGATGCTGGGCCTCGCCGTGCTGGTGCCCTGGCTCTGCACCCATGGCGGCCTGCTGATCGCGCGGCGCTGGCCGCGGCACTTCAACATGCCCCACAAGGACTACTGGCTGGCCGAGCCGCGACGCGCCGCCAGCCTGGCCTGGATGCGCGGCTTCCTGTTCGCGCTGGGCCTGCCGATGCTGCTGCTGCTTGCCAGCGTGCACTACGAGGCCCTGAGCACCGCCCAGCCCAGTTGGCCGCAGCCCGGCGCCTGGCTGTGGGGCCTGCATGGGCTGCTCGTGCTGGCCCTGTGCCTGCTGCCGCTGGCCGCGTTCCGGCGCTTTCCGGCGCCGCCGCGCCCGGTGGAGACCAAGAGCCGGCGGCCGCGCCAGGTCCGCCGCTAGTCATGGCCAGTCCCGACAAGAAGAGCTTCGCCCTGCGCATCGATCCGGCCCTGTGGGCCGAGATCGAGCGCCTGGCCGCGCATGAGCTGCGCTCGGCCAATGCCCAGATCGAGTACCTGCTGCGCGAGGCGCTGGCGCGGCGCGGCATCAGGCCCGACCAGGGCCCGTCGGCCCGGCGCGGCCGGCCGCCGCGCGCGCCCGATCAGGGCGAGGAAGGCTGAGACGCCAGCGCCGGGCGCGGACGCAGCAGCGCCCAGACCACCGGCAGCAGCAGCCAGAAGCCCGAGGCCGGCATCAGCACGATGCCCAGCAGGCCCAGGGCCAGCAGCCCCCAGCCCAGCGGGCGCAGCGCTGGCGCATCCACCCGGCGCTCGAGCAGGGTCAGGGCTTGCCCCAGCAGCGCCAGCGGCGCACCGAACAGCAGGAACCAGGTGACGGCGCCCAGCAGCGGGTCCGCGCCCACCGCGTTGAACAGCCCGAGCCGCAGCAGCTGCCGCAGCGGCCCGGCGAACACCAGCAGGCCGAACAGCGTGTGCAGCGCGGCCACGGCCAGCAGCCAGCGACCCATCCAGGGGCGTGAGCTCACAGTCATGGTCCATCTCCTCCGATCCAGGGGTTGCGGGTGCGCACCCGGGCGCCCAGCCGCGCCAGCAGCTGGTTCAGGCCCAGGAAGGCGCGGTCGAGATACGGCAGCTCGGGCGGCATGCCATGCAGATGCCGCATCGCCTGGCGCTGCTGCGCGGCGTCCAGATGCGGCAGCGGCGCGCGCGCGCCGAAGTCGAACATCGGCACGCGAAACGGCGCCAGCTGCCAGTCCAGCAGCGGCGCCAGCGCCGGGCGCAGCTCGCGCCGGAAGTGATCCAGGTCCAGGCCGGCATCGATGAGGCCCAGCGCCAGATAGGCCTCGCGCAGCGCGGCGTCACCGTCCGGCGCCAGGCCGGCCGACCAGGCCCGCGCCAGGTTCGTGACGAAGGCGCGCGGCAGCGCCCGCGTGCAGCCGAAGTCCAGCAGGCCCAGCCGGCCGTCGGGCATGAAGAGGTAGTTGCCGGGATGTGGATCCGCATGCAGCCGGCCCAGCTCGAACACCATCACCATGAAGGCATCGAAGATCAGCTGGCCATAGCGGTCGCGTTCGGCCTGGCCGGGCCCACCGGCCAGCCATTCGGCCAGGTGCAGGCCCGGCAGCGCCTGCATCGCCAGCAGCTGCGGCGTGCTGAGCTCATGGCAGACCTCGGGCACGGCCAGCCGCGGCAGGCGCGGCGCCAGCGCGGCGCGGAACTCGTCCATCGCACGCGCTTCCTGCGCGTAGTCCAGCTCGGCCGCCAGGCCGGCCTCGATCTCGTCCAGCACGCGGCCCAGCAGCGCCGCGTCGGGCAGCGCGCCCTCGCCCAGCGCCAGGCCGCTCAAGGGCCCGAGCAGCAGGCCGCGCAGCAACCGCATATCGCTGGCGACGGTGGCGGCGATGCCCGGGTACTGCAGCTTCAGCGCCAGCTCGCAGCCATCGGCCAGGCGCGCGCGGTGCACCTGGCCCAGGCTGGCCGCGGCAAAGGCCTGCGGTTCGAAGTGGGCGAAGCGCTCCGCCCAATCCGGCCCCAGGGCCTGGCGCATGCGCTTGCCCACCAGGGCCTGGTTCATCGGCGTGGCCTGGTAGCAGGCCCGGGCCAGCTGCTCGCGCAGGGCCTCGGGCAGCAATTGCGCCTCGCAGCTCAGCAGCTGGGCGGCCTTCAGCGCCACGCCCTTCAGCTGGTTCAGCGCACCGAACAGGATGCGCCCCAGCTCGGCCTCATGCGCCGCGCGGGCCGCGGCGCGCTGCGCCTCGTCGCGCGCCAGGTCCTGCGCCTTCTGGCTCAGCCGCGCGACGCCGGCCCGCGCCAGCGCGCCGCCGGCGATCGCGCCGCGCGCCAGCCGGCTGGTGCGGGGAGGCTTGCTGGCCGCGTTCATCGCCGCTGTGCTTGCTCTTCGCGTTGCATCTGGCGCATTACCTGGCGCAGCATCAACGGCACGATCAGGCTGTGCACCGGCCCGACCACCCACATATAGATCCGGCCCAGGCGGTTGTGCTCATGCACCACGGTGCTCAGCGCCAGCCGGCTGCCGCCCCCGGGCTGCGCCAGGCGCAGCAGCGACAGGCGCACATGCAGATGCTTGTCCCGGTCGCCGATCACCAGCTCGTCGGGCCGCTGCTGCTCCAGGGTGAAGATGCCGACCCGGTCGCCGATGCGGTAGGCCTCGGCCGGCTTGGCCGCCTGGCGCGCCGCTAGGCCGCCCAGGTCCTTCAGGCCCATCAGGCGCACGACGCGGTTGCGCAGCGCCATCAGCGCCGCCATCCAGGCCGGCGTGCGCGCGCTCAGGGCCAGGTACGTCTGCAGCAGCCCGCGTGCCGGGTCCGGATCGGGCAGCAGATAGCTGTCGGCAAAATCGGCCGTCGCGAGGCTGGGCGCCAGCACGCTCTGCGGCGGCACCGCGATCTTTTGCAGGCTGGCATTCATGTCCGGGCCTCCCGCGCCGCGCCCAGGCCGCGCCGCGCCAGGGTCAGCAGCTCCAGCACGCCGCCGCCCTGCAGCAGGCGCGCCAGCTGGTTGCGCAGCAGGAAGCCGCCCAGCTCGCCAAGCTTGTTGATCAGGCCGCTCTGCAGCATCAGCGCCAGCAGGCCCAGGCTCAGGTCGGTCAGTTGGGTGGTGTCGGAGAACTCCGCGCTCTCGTCCTGCAGCCAGTAGACGACGATGCCGAACATATAGTCCGCCATCAGCCCGGCCAGCAGGCCCTTGTAGCCACAGGGCGCGATCTGGCCGGCCGCCTCGGCCTCGGCCAGCCAGGCCTCGACCTGGGCCCGCAGCGCCGGCTTGCCCGGCAGCGCGTCGCCCAGCAGCAGCAGCGGGTTCTCGCGCGCCAGGCCGCGGGTGATCGCGACGAACTCGCGGTCCGGCAGCAGGCGCTCCAGCACCGCGTCCACCAGGCGCTGCAGGCGCTCCTGCAGCTGGTAGCCGGCCAGGCCCTTGGTCTTCAGGGTCTGGGCCAGCGCCTCGGCGATCGCCAGCTCGTAATAGGCCAGCACCAGCTTTTCCTTGCTGGGGAAGTACTTGTAGATCGTCGCGTCGCCCAGGCCGGCGGCGCGCGCGATCTGCTTCATCGTCGTGCGCTCATAGCCCTGGCTGCTGATCAGCTCCACCGCGGCATTCAGCAACAGGCGCTGGTTCTTGTCCTGCTGCGACTTCGATATCTTCATTGACTATCCAATAAAAAGAAAATCAACTCTTTAAATGAATAGTAAGTACACAAAACAAGAAGATCAAGCAAAAAGCGTTTGAATTTCTCCGCACGATCGTGCTAAATTTGCCGCCATCATGGAAGCCAAGACCGAACGCAGCGAGCTGACCCAGAGCGCCATCGTCGACGTCGCGCTGGAGATGGCCGCGCTGGACGGGCTGGAGAGCCTCTCGATCGGCGAAGTGGCCAAGCGCCTGAACCTGTCGAAGAGCGGCGTGTTCTCGCGCATCGGTTCGCGCGAGGCGCTGCAACGCGCGGTACTGGACGAGTTCGACAAGCGCTTCCAGCAGGACATCCTGATGCCCGCGCTGCGCGAGCCGCGCGGCCTGCCGCGGCTGGACGCGATCATGCGCGCCTGGCTGCAGCGCACCACCCTGCCCGGCGCGCGCGGCGCCTGCCTGTATGCCGCCGGCAGCTTCGAATTCGACGACCGCGACGAGAAGGACCCGCTGCGCGAGGCGCTGATGGCCGGCATCAAGCGCTGGCGCGGCGCGCTCAAGCGCAGCGTGCTGCAGGCGGTCGAGATGGGCCATCTGCAGCCCGAGCTGGACGCCGAGCAGCTGGTGTTCGAGCTCGACGGCCTGTTCACCGCGCTGATGCGCGAGGCCCGCTTCATGCGCGACCCGCAGGTCGTGGAGCGCGGCTGGGCCTGCTACCAGCGCCTGATCAACACCTACCGCGGCTGAGACCGGCCATGACACCGTTCCCGCCGTCTTTCTGCGCCAACACTTCGCACGGTCGTGCGAACATGATCCGGCGCGCCATTCCTAGCCCATGGAGGCTGTCATGCTTTCCTACCTGCTGTTCCTGATCCTCGCCGCCGCGGCCGCCTGGCGGCTCTGGACCGCCTGGCACCGGCTCTGGCGCTCGATCCCGTCGAGCAACCGCGACTTCGGGCTGGAGTGGCGATGAGCGCCGGCCAGCCCCCCGGCGGCAACCCCGCCGCGCTGTTCTACGGCCAGGGCGGCGGCCAGCGCCTGCTGCGCCGCGGCCTGGACGGCCTGCAGCGCCTCAGCCCGGCGCTGGCCGCGGCGCTCGCCTTCCGTTTCTTCATCACGCCGCTGCCCAGCAAGCTGGCGGCGCGCCGCCGCCCGATGCCCGCCGACTGGAAACCTCTGGCCTGGCGGGCCGAGGACCTGCGGCTCTGCGCCTGGCAGCATCGCGACGCCCTGGAATCCCATGGCCCGCGGCCGCGGGTGCTGCTGGTGCATGGCTGGGCCGGCGACGCGCGGCAGATGCTGCCGCTGGCCGAGGCGCTCTGGGCAGCCGGCTTCGACCCGCTGCTACTGGACATGCCGGCCCATGGCCGCAGCGCCGGCTGGCAGAGCCATCTGCCGGCCTTCGTCGCCACCTTGTTGGCGGCGGGCGAGCGCTTCGGGCCGCTGCAGGGCCTGGTCGCGCATTCGCTGGGCGCGCTGGCCGCCAGCCAGGCGCTGGCGCGCGGTCTGGCGGCCGAACGTCTGGTGCTGCTGGCCGCCTCGGCGCCGCCGCGCCAGGTGCTGGCCTGGTACGGCGCCAGCTTCGGCCTCGGCGCCCCGGTGCTGGCGCGGCTGCGCGCGCGGCTGGAGGGCCTGAGCGGCGCCGCGCTGGAGAGCTACGAGCCGGCCTGGCTGGCCGAGCGCCTGCGGCAGCCGACCCTGCTGCTGCACGACCGCGACGACCGCGCCGCGCCGCTGGCGGCCGCGCAGGCGCTGGCGGTCGCCCTGCCGGCCGCGCGGCTGCAGATCAGCCAGGGCCTGGGCCACCGCCGCCTGCTGGCCGATCCGGCCACGCTGGAGGCGGTCAGCCTGCACCTGCGCTAGCCGACCACCGTCGCGCTGACCTCGCCCAGGCCGATGCGCACCGCGCCCTCGCGCTCGCACCAGCCGCGCAGGGTCAGCCGGTCGCCGTCCTCGAGGAAGCTGCGCCGCTCGCCGCCCGGCAGCTGCAGCGGCCGCTGGCCGCCGACGCTCAGCTCCAGCAGCGAGCCGGCCTCGTCCGGCCCCGGGCCCGACAGGGTGCCCGAGCCCAGCAGGTCGCCCGGCTGCAGATTGCAGCCGTTGACCGTGTGGTGCGCGACCATCTGGGCCGGCGTCCAGTAGGCGGCGCGCTGGCTGTCGGTCAGCGACAGGCGCTGCGCCGGTCGGCCCTCGGCGCGCATGCGCTCGGTCTGCAGCAGCACCTCCAGCGTGATCGCGAACGCCCCCTGCGCGCGCTGCTGCGGCGAGTCCAGATAGGGCAGCGGCTGCGGATCTTCCGGGGCCCGCTCGAAGGGTCGCCGAAACGGCGTCAGCGCCTCCAGGGTCACGACCCAGGGCGACAGGCTGCTGGCAAAGTTCTTCGACAGAAAGGGCCCCAGCGGCTGGTACTCCCAGCCCTGCAGGTCGCGCGCGCTCCAGTCGTTGAACAGCGCCACGCCGAACAGATGCGCCTCGGCCGACTCGATGCCGATCGGCTCGCCCAGCGCATTGCCGGGGCCGACGAACCAGCCCAGCTCCGCCTCGTAGTCGAGCCGCCGGCTCTGGCCCAGCACCGGCGCGGCCGCGTCCGGCGCCTTCAGTTGGCCCGACGGCCGGCGCAGCGGGCCGCCGCCCAGGCCGATCGAGGAGGCGCGGCCGTGATAGCCGATCGGCAGCCATTTGTAGTTGGGCAGCAGCGGCGCATCGGGCCGGAACAACCGGCCGACATTGGTCGCGTGGTGCACGCTGGTGTAGAAGTCGGTGTAGTCGCCGATGCGGCAGGGCAGGGCCATCTCGGCCTGCGCCTGCGGCAGCAGCGCGCGCGACCAGGCGGCCTGCTCGGCGCTGCCCGCGCTCAGGCCGGCCGACAGGCGCCGGCGCAGCGCCCGGCGCGCGTCGGCCGGCAGGGCCATCAGCGCATTCATGTCCGCCCGCTCGACCAGGCCGGTCGCGCCCAGGTCCAGGATCTGGTCGCCGATCGCCACGCCCAGGCGCCAGGCCTGATCATCGCCAGCGCCGGCCGCGCGGAAGCGGCCGAAGGGCAGGTTCTGGATCGGATGGTCGACACCGGGCCGGTTGGCGCTCTCCACCCAGCTGCGCAGCCGGGGGTCGTGGGTCTCGTCGGGAAGCTGGAGCGGGGTGGACATGGAACTGCTTTCGGCCGATCAGTCCAGGCTCATCTGCGCCTTGCGCGCGACCTTGCCCAGGCGCTCGTACTCGCGCTTGCTCAGCGCCTCCAGCTCGGCGGCCGTCGAGCTGCGCGGCGTGAAGCCGGCGGCCAGCAGCTTGTCCTTCACCGCCGGCTCGGCCAGCGCCTCCTGCAGGGCCTTCTGCAGGCGCTGCAGCACCGGCGCGGGCAGGCCGGCCGGGCCGTAGACGCCGAACCAGGGCTCGACCACCGAGTCGGCGAGGCCGGCCTCGGCCAGGGTCGGCACGTCCGGCAGCGCCGGCGAGCGATGCGCGCCGGCCACCGCCAGCGCGCGCAGCTTGCCGGACTGGATATGCGGCAGCGAGGCGGGCAGGTTGTCAAAGGCCACCGGCACCTGGCCGGCGATCAGGTCGGTGATCAGCGGCGCGCTGCCCTTGTAGGGCACATGCACCCATTCGGTATGGCTGACATCGGCGAACAGCACGCCGGCCAGGTGCATCGAGGTGCCGGCGCCGGCGGTCGCATAGGGCAGGCCGGGGTTCTTGCGCACATGGGCCAGCAGCTCGGCCACGTTCTTCACCGCCAGGCCGGGGCCGACCTCGAGCACGATGGTGGAATTGCCCAGCAGGCCCACCGCCGTGAAGTCCTTGCGCGGGTCGAAGGGCATCTTGCGGTAGAGATGGGCGTTCAGCGCATTGGTCGAGATCGCGCCCATGCCGACGGTGTAGCCGTCCGGCGCGGCCTTGGCGACCGCGTCCATGCCGATATTGCCGCCCGCGCCGGCGCGGTTCTCGATGATGATCTGCTGGCCCAGGGTCTGTGCCATGCGGGCGCCGACGGTGCGCGCCACCAAGTCGGTGGTGCCGCCGGCGGCATAGGGCACGACGAAGCGGATCGGCTTGTTCGGGAAGGCCTCCTGGGCGGCCAGCGGGCCGGCGGCCAGGCCCAGCAGCGCGGCGGTGGCGGCGCCCAGCAGCGCGCGGCGCGGGGCGAGGACGGGACGGGAACGGGTCATGAGGTCTCCTGCGGGTGAGGGGCGCACATCGGCGTGCCCGGCGCATTGTTCCGATCCACCGCCTTCCTACAATGACTTTTTCCACTGGATGGACAAGCGGCCGGATGGCAACCCTGGTGCTCGATCGCGCGCTGCGCATCCTCGAACAGCTGTCGCGCTACGACGCGCGCGGCCTCTCGCTCTCCGACTTGGCGCGCCAGTCCGGCATCCCGCATCCGACCGTGCACCGCCTGCTGCGCGACATGGCGGCCGCGCGCCTGGTGACGCCGCTGCCCGACGGCCGCGGCTATGTGCTGGGCCGCCTGCCCTTCGAGCATGGCCTGGCCGCGCGGGCGCGCCACGACGTGACGCCGCTGTTCGCCGCCAATCTGCGCCGCCTCAGCGAGGCCACCGGCTATGCGGCCTATCTGTTCGTGCTCAGCGGGGTCGAGGCGGTCTGCTACGACCATACCCAGAGCCAGCGGCTGGACCCGCCGCTGAGCGTCACCGTTGGCGGGCGCCGCCCGCTGGGCGTCGGTGCCGCCGGCCTGGCCCTGATGGCGGCGCAGGACGATGCGCGCATCGAGGCCGCGCTGCGCGCCAACGGCGAGGCGCTGGGCCGCTACGGCGGGCTGGACGTGCCGACCCTGCGCGGCCTGCTGGCCCAGACCCGCAAGCTCGGCTATGCGCGCAACGGCGGCTGCCTGAACACCAACACCGCCGCGATCGGCCATGCGGTGGCCGATGCCGGCGGGCGCGCCTTCGCGGCGATCAGCCTGTCCACCACGGTGGCGCGCCTGACCCAGCGCGAGGCCCTGCGCCTGGCCGCGCTGCTGCGCGCCGAGATCGCCGAGATCCGGCCGCGCGTGCATTTCCACTGGGACGACGCGGCGGCGCTGCGCTGAGTCGGGCCTTGTAAGTCGTTGTAAGCGTGCAAATGTGCGCGCCCCGCGGCCCCGGCCTAGGGGCGGCCCCAGGTCGGCTAGAGGCCGGCCCCTCCTACACTCGCCGCGACAGCCGTGAGGGAGAGCCGCCGCGCCACGATGAAGAACCCGTTCCCGCCCATCCGGGCCGACGCGCGCCGCCCGATCGCATCCCGCCCTGGGGCCTGACCCGGCCCCGTCATTCCCTTGCCCCGCCGGATGCCCCGATAGTTCCCGTGAAGAGCATGGCTTCCCTCGCCCCCGCCTGGGCATCGGCCCTGCTGCTGGCGGCCGGTCTGCTGCTGGCCGGCTGCCGGCCGGCCAATGCTCCGACCGAGACCCCGGCCACCGCCGCGCCGGCCCAGGCCCTGCACGACGGCGCGATGTGGCAGGAGCTGGAGCGCATCGAGCGCAGCGGCCGCGCCCGCCCGCGCGAGCAGGAGCCGGTGCTGCAGCCCCTGTTCGCCCGCAGCGCGCCGGGCAGCGCCGAGCGGCTCGAGATCCTCGCCCTGCGCGGCATCATGGCCGCCTACAACCGCGACCGCCAGCTGATCGAGGAGCTGCAGACCCAGCTGCGCCATTGGCCGGTCGAGGCCGGCCGGCCCTCGGCCGAGCTGGCCGCCGCGACCATGCAGGCCCTGTACCACCAGGCGCGCGGCGACCTGCGCGAGGCGCTGAAGGCGCTGGCGCCGCTGCGCGACAACGCCGCCGCGCAGCGCTCGCCGCAGATCCTGCTGCGCGCGCGCAGCGTGATGGCCGGCATCCAGTCCGACAAGGGCCTGCTGGAGGAGGCCCTGGCCTCCGCGCTGGAGGCGGTGCGCCAGGCCGAGGCGCTGGGCGGCCATTGGCGCCGCGCGCTGGCGCTCAACGAGCTGGCGCGCATCTACTTGCGCGCCCAGCAGGTCGAGCGCGCCCAGCAGATCAGCGCCGAGGCGGTGCGCACGGCCCAGCAGGACCCCGAGCCGGTGCTGCTGAACCTGGTCAGCACGGTGCGCGGCATCGTGCATGCCGAGGACGCCGACCCGACCATCACCCGGCTGGCCTGGGAGGATGCGCTGCGCCATGCGCGCGAGGCCCAGGCCGAGGGCCTGCAGGCGCTGGCCCTGGCCAACTACAGCGACCATTACCTGCGCCACGGCGACTTCCCGCGCGCGCTGGAGCTGTCCAGCCAGGCCCTGCCGCTGGCGCGCCGCGCGCTGAACCTGAACGCCGAGATCGTCGCGCTGCACAACCTGGGCCTGGCCAAGATCGGCCTGAAGCGCCTGGCGGAGGGCACGCGCGACGTGCGCCAGGCCATCACCCTGGACGAGCAGCAGGGCGCGCTGCCCTATGCGGCCGACGGCTGGAAGGAGCTGGGCGAATACCTGGAGCAGGCCGGCGACTGGGCCGGCGCGATCGAGGCCCATCATGAATACCGCCGCCTGATCGACCAGGTGCTGCGCGACGAGACCCGCAAGACCGTGCTGGAGGAGCAGGAGCGCTACGACGCCGAGCGCCGCGCCAAGGAGATCGAGCTGCTGAACCGCGACAACAGCCTGAAGGCCGAGCAGATCCGCGCCCAGGCCCTGCAGTTCCGGCTCTGGGCCGCGCTGGCCGGCTGCGTGCTGCTGTCGGCCGCGCTGCTGGGCCTGGCCTACCAGCGCATCCGCCGCACCAATGCGGCCCTGGCCCACAGCAACGAGCATCTGAAGATCCAGAGCGAGCGCGACCCGCTGACCGGGCTGGCGAACCGACGCCATTTCCAGTCCGCGATCAAGCGCCTGGCCGATGCCGGCAAGCTGTCCGGCACCGTCTACCTGATCGACATCGACCATTTCAAGCGCATCAACGACCAATGGGGCCATGCCGCCGGCGACAGCGTGCTGATCGAGGTGGCGCGGCGCCTGGCCGAGGCGCTGCGCGAGGACGACCTGGTGGTGCGCTGGGGCGGCGAGGAGTTCCTGATCGTCGTGCCCTCGCGCGCCGCCGGCGACGCGCGCGCGCTGGCCCAGCGCCTGCTGGACCTGCTGGGCGGCCAGCCGGTGGCGCATGGCGCGCAGCGCATCTCGGTCACCGCCTCGATCGGCTTCGCCAGCTTCCCGGTCGCGCCGCATGGCCTGGGCCTGAGCTGGGAGCGCGCGATCGACCTGGTCGACACCGTGATGTACCTGGCCAAGGCCCATGGCCGCAACAAGGCCTATGGCGTGCTGCATATCGACGCACGCGACGAGGCCGAGCTGGAGCGCCTGTCGCGCCGCATGGAGGCGGCCTGGCAGGAGGGCCAGCTGGGTCTGGTGGCGCTGCAGGGCCCGAGCGCGGAGGCCGGCGCATGAAAAGGCCACTGTTCGCGCTGCTGCTGGCCCTCGTCGGCACGACGGCCCAGGCCGTGCTCGACCCGGCGCTGGACGCCCAGCTGGACCGACTGACGACCCAGGCCTATGACCGCCCCGACGCCTCGCTGCAGGCCCTGCAGGCGCTGCGCGCGGCCCAGCATGGCGGCGGTGGCCCGCAGCGGGTGCAGCTGCAGATCGCCGAGGCCCAGATCCTGGTGCAGGGCGGCCGCGTGGCCGAGGCCGAGCGCATCGCCGCCGCGCTGGAGGGCGATGCCGACGGCCATGACCGCGCCCTGCTGCTGCGCGCCCAGATCGCCGAGCGCCTGGGCCGCAACCGCGAGGCCGCCGAGGGCGCGCGCGACAGCCTCACCCGCCTGCTGAAGCATTGCCCGGCCGGCGCCGAGGCGGCCGCGATCGCGCGCGGCGCCTGCGACTTCCGCGCCGCCTGGGCCGCGCTGCGCATCCTGGAGCGCGAGCAGATGTCGCAGGGCACGCCGGTGCAGGCCCTCGCCACCCTGCAGCAGGCCCTGGGCCTGGCGCAGGCCGGCCAGGACGGCTATATGAGCGCGATCAGCATGGGCTCGCTGGCCCTGATGCACCAGGAGCAGGACCAGCCGGACGAGGCGCGCCGCTGGCTCGCCGCCACCCTGGAGCTGGCCCAGGGCGAGCCGCTGGCGATGGCGCGCGCCAAGGTGATCGAGGCGCGCATCGCGGTGCGGCGCGGCGACAAGCGCACCCAGTTGGCCGCCTACGAGGAGGCGCTGGACTTCGCGACCCGCGCCGAGGCGCCGCGCACGGTGGCGCAGATCAAGGCCAGCCTGACCGACCTGCACATGCACAACGGCCGCCCGGCCGTCGCGCTGCAGCTGGGGCGCCAGGCGCTGCCGGTGGTGCTGGCCTTCAAGGACCTGCGGCTGGAGCGCACCCTGCGCCACAACATGACGGTCTCGCTGATCCTGCTCAAGCAGTTCGAGCCGGCGCGGCGCGAGCTGGCGCGCGCCCAGCAGCTGGCCGCGGCCCAGCCCGATCCGGTGCGCACCGCCGACGAGCTGCGCGAGATCGGCCAGGCCTGGGCCGCCAGCGGCCAGCCGCGCGAGGCGATCATGGTCTTCCATGCCGAGCGCGCGCTGTCGGCCGAGATCCAGGCGCGCAACCGCGAGGCCCAGCTGCAGCAGCTCAATCTCAAGTACGACAGCGAGCGCAAGCAGCGCGACCTGGAGCTGCTGACGCGCGACAAGACCCTGAAGGACCAGCAGCTCGCCAACCACCAGCTGGCGCAGCGCGTCGGCATCGCGGTCGGCGCGCTGCTCGCCCTGTCGCTGCTGCTGGTGGCGGTGATGCTCAAGCGCGTGCATGCCGCCAACAAGCGCCTGAAGGCCAACCAGCTGCTGCTGCGCGCGCAGAGCGAACGCGACCCGCTGACCGATCTGGCGAACCGGCGCCATTTCCTGGCGGTGATGCAGCAGCGCGCCGGCGAGCTGTTCAGCGGCGGCCTGCTGATGGTGGACATCGACCATTTCAAGCATGTCAACGACCAGCATGGCCATGCCGCCGGCGACGTCGTGATCCGCGAGGTCGCGCGCCGCATCAGCGAGGCGGTGCGCCACGAGGACCTGGTGGTGCGCTGGGGCGGCGAGGAGTTCCTGGTGTTCGCGCCCAATGTGGCGCAGGACGCGCTGCGCCTGCTGGCCGAGCGCATCCTGTTCGGCGTCGGCACCGAGCCCGTCGGCACCGAGGTGGGCGCATTGCGCATCACCGTGTCGATCGGTTTTGCGCATTTCCCGCTGCCGCCGGGCCAGCTGCGCCAGCATTGGGAGCAGGCGGTCAACTGGGCCGACATGGTGCTCTACACCGCCAAGGCCCAGGGCCGCAACCGCGCGGTCGGCATCGCCACCGTGGACGCGCGCGACGCCGAGGCGCTGCTGCAGATCGAGGCCGACTTCGATGCCGCCTGCGGCTCCGAGCGGGTCAGCCTGCTGCACATTCCGGGCCCCTGATCGGGGGCATACTCGGCGGCATCAAAACGATATCCAGGAGACTCACGATGCCGCAAGACCTGACCCGTCGCCATCGGCTGCTGGCCCTCACCGTCGCCGCCGCCGCGCTGGCCCTGCCCGGCCTGGCGCGGGCGCAGGCCGCCGCCTGGCCAGCCAAGCCGCTGCGCATCGTCGTGCCCTTCGCGGCCGGCGGCACCACCGACATCCTGGCGCGCGCGCTGGCGCCCGAGCTGCAGAAGGCGCTGGGCCAGCCGGTCATCGTCGACAACAAGCCCGGCGCCGGCGGCAACACCGGCAGCGCCGAGGTGGCGCGCGCGAGCGACGGCCACACGATCCTGATGGGCACGGTCGGCACGCATGGCATCAACCAGTCGCTCTATCCCAAGCTGCCCTACGACCCGATCAAGGACTTCGCGCCGATCACCCTGGTCGCGGCGGTGCCCAATGTGCTGGTGCTGAACCCGGCCAAGGCGCAGCAGCTGGGCATCAACACGGTGCCGGACCTGATCCGGGTCGCCAAGGCCAACCCCGGCAAGCTGAACATGGCCTCCAGCGGCAACGGCACCTCGATCCATCTGGCCGGCGAGCTGTTCAAGAGCATGACCGGCAGCTTCATGCTGCATTTCCCCTACCGCGGCTCGGGCCCGGCCCTGCTGGACCTGATGGGCGGCAATGTCGATCTGATGTTCGACAACCTGCCCTCGTCGATGCCGCATATCAAGGCCGGCAAGCTGAAGGCGATCGCGGTCACCAGCGCGAAGCGCAGCGAGGCCCTGCCCGACATCCCGACCATCGAGGAGGCCGGCGGCCCGGCGCTGAAGGGCTACGAGGCCAGCTCCTGGTTCGGCCTGCTGGCGCCCGCCAGCATGCCGGCCGAGCAGGTCGCGCTGCTGCAGCGCGAGACCGCCAAGGCCCTGGCCACGCCCGCGCTGAAGGAGCGCCTGGCCGGCCAGGGCGCGGTGGCCAGCGGCATGCCGAGCAAGGACTTCGCGGCGCTGATCGCCAGCGAAACCAAGAAATGGGCCCAGGTGGTCAAGACGTCGGGAGCCAAGGTCGATTGATGTTGCTGAAGTGGCCGGATTGGAAAGCCTACGGCCGGCGTTATTTCCGTGAAGACCTGCTGGCGGCCCTGGTCGTCAGCGTGCTGCTGATCCCGCAGAGCATCGCCTACGCGATGCTGGCCGGCCTGCCGCCGCAGGTGGGCCTCTACGCCAGCCTGCTGCCGCTCGTGTTCTACGCGGCCCTGGGCTCCAGCCCGCACCTGGGCCTGGGCCCGGTGGCGGTGCTGGCGCTGATGATCGCGCAGACCCTGGGCCAGGCGCCGCCCGGCGTCAGCCCCAGCGAGGCGGCCCTGGTGCTGGCGGCCGAGGTCGGCCTGATCCTGGCGCTGGCCGCGGCGCTGCGCCTGGACGCGCTGGCGGCGCTCTTGAGCGTGCCGGTGCTGCATGGCTTCGAGACCGGCGCCACCCTGTCGATCGCGGCCAGCCAGCTGCCGGTGCTGCTGGGCAGCCCGGCCAAGGGCTTCGAGCTGCCGGCCCTGCTGGAAAGCGCCTGGGCCAGCGGCTTCGCCTGGCAGGGCGGCGCGGCCGCCTATGGCCTGGCGGCGCTGCTGCTGCTGCTGGCGGCGCGGCGCTGGCTCAAGGGCATGGCGGCGCGGCTGGCGCCGCTGCTGATCCTGCTCGGCGCGATCGCGCTGGCCGCCGGCAGCGACGCGGTGTCGCGCGGCGTGCCGCTGGTCGGCGCGCTGCCGCCGCTGCACCTGGGCCTGGCGCTGCCGCGCCTGGATGCGGGCCTGTGGCTGGCGATGCTGCCGGGCGCGTTGCTGGTGGCCCTGGTCGGCTTCGTCTCCAGCCTGGTGGTGGCCGAGTCGCTGGGGCGGCGCGCCAATGTGCGCATCGACGCGCGCGCCGAGCTGCGCGGCCTGGCCGGCGCCAACCTCGCCGCGGCGCTGTCCGGCGGCATGCCGGTGGCGGCCAGCTTCTCGCGCAGCGTGCTGATGTCGGACGCCGGCAGCCGCACCCGCATGACCGGCGTGTTCATCGCGCTGGCGATGGGCGCGGCGATGCTGCTGCTGGCCGGGCCGCTGGGCCTGCTGCCCAAGGCCGTGCTGGCCGCGACCATCATGGTCGCGGTGCTGTCGGGCCTGAAGCTCGGCCCCTACCGCGACGCCTGGCGCTATGCGCGGCCCGAGGCCCTGCTGATGCTGACGGTCAGCCTGCTGGTGCTGTGCTGGAGCGTCACCGCCGCGCTGGGCCTGGGCGTGCTGGGCTCGATCGCGCTGCTGCTGCAGCGCACCGCGCGGCCCCATGTCGCGCTGATCGGCCGCGTGCCCGGCACCGAGCATTACCGCAACATCGACCGCCACGCGGTCGAATGCCTGCCGGGCGTGCTGGGCCTGCGCATCGACGAGAGCCTGCTGTTCACCAATGCGCGCAGCCTCAGCGACGTGGTGCAGCTGCATGTGAACGCGCATCCGGACACGCGCCGCGTGGTGCTGCAGATGTCGCCGGTCAACGCGATCGACTTCAGCGGCCTGGAGGCGCTGCGCGAGCTGCACGACAACCTGGCGCGCCAGCAGATCCGCCTCGACCTCAGCGAGGTCAAGGGACCGGTGCTGGACCGGCTGCGCGCCGGAGCTTGGCAAGGCTGGTTCCGCGGCCAGGTGTTCCTCAGCCACCACCAAGGCATGGAAGCAGGCAGTTGAAAAGCTACTGCGGCGGCCATCTGCGTCGTTGCGCGGTGCTCGGAATCCTCACGTACAGGAAGTACGTTCCGGTTCCTGCTGCCCGGGCGCCTAGCAGCTGGCCGTCCTCGCGACGCTTTCAACAGCCTGCTCAGCGCTGTATGGCGGTGAGCTCCGCGTGATGCGCCTCGGCCCAGCGGTCCACCGCCAGCAGGGTCTTGCTCAGCGAGGCGCCGAGTTCGCTCAGGCGGTAGTCGACATGCGGCGGCACGCTCTGGTGGTCGGTGCGCAGCACCAGGCCGTTGTCCTCCAGTTCGCGCAGGGTCTGGGTCAGCATCTTCTGCGAGATGCCGCCCACCTTGCGCAGCAGCTCGTTGTTGCGCATCGGGCCGCGCCGCAGCGCCGGCACGATCAGCAGCGCCCATTTGTTGGCGACCAGCTCCAGCGCCCGGCGCGAGGGGCAGCTCTCGCTGTACACGTCGGCGGCGCCATCCGCTGCGGCGGTTTCTATTTCCATGGTTACCAGAAGGTGCGTACTTGTTGGCCGGCGAGTGTGTCGCCATCCTTCGAACCTCGTCAACGACAAGGATTTCCGATGGGATGGTTGTATCTGCTGCTGGCCGGCGTGATCGAGGTCGCGATGGCCTATGCCCTGAAGCTCAGCGAGGGCTGGAGCCGGCCCCTGCCCTCGGTGCTGGCCGTGCTCGCCGCCGCCGCCAGCATCTTCTGGCTGACCCAGGCGCTCAAGCATCTGCCGCTGGGAGCCGCCTACGCGATCTGGACCGGCATCGGCTCGGTCGGCGTGGTGCTGGTCGGCATGCTCTGGCTGGGCGAGGCGGCCTCGGCCTTCAAGCTGGTCTGCATCGCGCTGGTGGTGGCCGGCAGCATGGGCCTGCGCCTGGGCGAAGCCTGAGGAGAACGATGATGACGCAACAAGCCCACAAGATCCTGCACATCCAGGCCTCGCCCTCGCCGGATTCACGCAGCGCCTCGGTGGCGCGGCATTTCCTGGCCGAGCACCACAGGCATCGCCCTGGGTCCGCCCATGAACATCTCAATGTCTGGCAGGAACCGCTGCCGGCCTTCGACGCCGAGATGATCGCCGCCAAGTTCGCGGTGCTGCGCGCGCGCAATGCCACGCCCGAGCAGCAGCGGCGCTGGGAGGAGGCGCGCCGGCTGTCGCAGCGCTTCAATGCGGCCGACCGCTATGTGCTCAGCGTGCCGATGTGGAACTTCGGCCTGCCCTACCGGCTCAAGCATTACATCGACGTGGTCACCCTGGCCGGCGAGAACTGGATCTGGACGCCCCAGCGCGGCTACGAAGGCTTTCTGCGCGACAAGAAGGCGCTGCTGGTCTACACCAGCGCCGGCGCCTATCCGATCGCCCCCGGCGATGCCGAGAACGATTTCCAGAAAGGCCAGATGCGGCGCTGGCTGAAGTTCCTGGGCATCACCGAGATCGCCGAGATCAGCGCCGCACCCAGCCTGGCGCCGCCCGAGACCACGGCCGCGGCGCTGGAACAGGCCAAGGCCGAGGCGGAGCGCCTGGCCCTGGACTTTTTCTAGGCTCTTTGCGCGCTGATTGACGATGCCGCGATAGCAAAGGTCTGGGCGCAGGAGGGCGGGCAGACCTGCTGCTACCTGCCAGGGCCTCGCAGCCCTGGCTTTCGCCAGGCACCAGAAGTCCACCGGACTTCTGGTGTCCGGGCTCAATCCCCCGGCCGCTGCGCGGCCTCCTCCTTAACCTCCGCATCAGGCCCGCCCACCCTCCTGCTTGGCGTTGCATCTGACTTTCTCCGCGAACAACTTGCGGTGGAGGAGCCGGGATGCGGGTGTGCGCAATTGCGCAGGTTAAGGAGGAGGGCCGCGCAAGGCGGCCCGGGGGACACGGAGCAATTGCGCGCACCCGCGTCCCGGCGCCATCCGGCTCTTTGCAGGGGCCATCAAGACCACGCCGGGAATATCACAGGTCAATGAACAAAGAGCCTTTTTCTAGGCCCGCTCCTCCAGCAGCGCATCCAGCCCGCGCAGGAAGCGCGCCATCTCCAGCGGCTTGGTCCAGTAGTCGTCGAAACCCTGGGCCAGCGCGGTCTGGATGTCGCTGTTCATCGCATTGGCCGACAGCGCGATCACCCGGCAGGCGCTCAGCTCCGGCGCGCGCCGCAGCGCGCGCAGCACCTGGCTGCCATGCAGGTCGGGCAGCTGCATGTCGAGCAGGATCACGTCGGGCCGCAGCTGCAGCGCCAGCGCCAGGCCGGCGCGGCCGCAGTCGGCGCTGCTGAACTCGAACTGCGGGCGCAGCGCCAGCAGCTCGCGCACCAGCAGCAGGTTGGCGGCGTTGTCCTCGATGCACAGCAGCTTCAGGCGCTGGCCCGCCGGCGCCGGCTGGGGGCGGGTCAGCACCGGCAGCTCGTCCAGCGGCGCCGGGCGCGTGTCCTCCTCGTCGGCACGCAGCCAGACGCGGAACTCGCTGCCGACGCCCGGCTCGCTGTCCACCTCGATATGGCCGCCCATGCGCTCGGTCAGCTGGCGCACGATGGTCAGGCCGATGCCGGTGCCGGCTATGCCCTCCAGCTCCGCGCCCAGGCGGTTGAAGGGCTCGAAGATGCGCTGCTTGGCCTCGGGCGTCATGCCGCGGCCGCTGTCGCGCACCACCAGCGCCCATTCGGTCGAGGCCTCCTCGGCCCAGCCGTCGTTCAGGCCGCGCGTCTCCACCTCGACCCAGCCACCGCGGCGGTTGTACTTGATCGCATTGGTCAGCAGGTTGACCAGCACCTGGCCGAGCCGGCGCTTGTCGGCGCGCACGCGGCCCGGCAGGCGCGGCCGCGCCAGGCGCAGGCTGACGCCCGCGGCCAGCGCCTGGTCGGCCACCCAGCCCAGCGCCTCGCGCGCCAGCGCGTCCAGCGGCACCGGCTCGTCGGCCAGCGGCTGGCGGTCGGCGTCGATGCGGGCCAGGTCCAGCACATCGTCGATCAGCGCCAGCAGATGGCGCCCGGCCGTGTCGATGCGGGCCAGGCGCTCGCTCTGGCGCGCGGTCAGCGGCTCGGCGTTGTCGTAGGCCATCAGCTGGGCGAAGCCCAGCACCGCATTCATCGGCGTGCGCAGCTCATGGCTGACCCGCGCCAGGAATTCCGACTGGGTGCGCTTGAGCTGCTCCAGGCGCTGCCCTTCCAGCATCAGCGCCTGGGCCTTGTGGCGCTCGGTCACGTCGACATTGACGCCGGTCATGTAGAGCGGCCGGCCCTGCTCGTCGCTGACCGTGCGGCCGCGGCTGACCAGCCAATGCACCGAGCCGTCCGGCCAGACGACGCGGAACTCCCATTCATAGGCCTCGCTGACGCGCTGGCCCTCGCCGTAGCGCTGCGCGATCTGCTGCCACTGGCCGCGATCCTCGGGATGCAGGCAGCTGATCGCCAGTTCCTCGGGCGAGCGCGGGTCGGACGGATCCAGCCCGCGCAGGCGGTACATCGCCTCGCTCCAGTAGGTGCTGCGGCCGTCGGTGCGGCGCCAGACGCCGACGCCGCCGGCGTCCAGCGCGAACAGCGCGCGCTCGCGCTCGCGCTGCAGCGCGTACTCGGCGCCGCGCCGCTCGGTCACGTCCAGGTGCAGGCCGAAGGCGACGCGCCGCCCGTCCTTCAGCTCGCGGCGCGTCCAGCTGTAGATCCAGCGCGGATCGCCGTCGGGCGCCAGGATGCGGAACTCGGCATGGTGCACCGGCCGCCATTCGCGCTCGGCCGCCGCGGATTCCTCGCGCAGGCGCTCGCGGTCCAGCGGATGCACCTGGGCCCACCATTGCGCCAGGCTCGGCGGCCCGGCGACCGGGTCGCGGCCATGCAGGCGGTACATCGGCAGGTTCCAGTCGGCCACGCCGTCGATGCGGCTCCACAGGCCCAGGCCGGCCGCCTCGGCGGCCGAGGCCATGCGTTCGCGCTCGGCGACGATGCGCCCCAGGTCCAGCGCCGCCTCGGCCGCGCCGGCCGGCGTCAGCCACCACAGCAGCGCGCCGCCGTCGTCCGCGCGGATCGCCTGACCCTCGAAGCTCGGGCCGTCCGGCCCCAGGCGCCAGCCGCGCCGGGCGGCATCGGGCGCGGCCAGCACGCGCGGGGCCAGGTCTTGCCAGCGCTGGGCCAGCCCGGCCTCGTCCAGGCCTTGCGCGCGCGCCCATTGCAGGGCCGCCGCGTTGGGTTCGCAGCGCAGCCCGTCGACCTGCCTCCAGATGCGCAGCGCCGCCTGCTGTGCCAGACGCCAAAACTCTTCCATAAAGGTCTTACACCGTCGTCAGGTCCAGAGCCAGTGTAGCCATGCAGGAAGCGAATCTTGACAGGCCGGACCGGGAGATACAAACGGTCACTTGTGAGGGCCGTCCGTTAAGCTGGCGACATGAGACCCTCCCTCCTGTCGCGGCTTGCCGCCTTGTTGCTGACGTCCCTGCTTGCCGCCCCCGCCGCGGCCGCAGAGCCCATGCTGCCGGAGCCGCAGCGCCTCTCGCCCCATGTCTGGCTGTTCCAGGGCCTGTCGGCCGCTGGCAGCGCGGAGAACCGCAACAACATCTCCAACGCCGGCCTGATCGAGACGCCCGCCGGCTGGGTGCTGGTCGACGCGCTCGGTTCGCCGGCGCTGGCGCGCGAGCTGCTGGCGCGGCTGAAGACCCTCGGCCCGGCCGACAAGCCGCTGACCCATGTGATCCTGACCCATTACCACGCCGACCATATCTACGGCCTGCAGGTCTTCAAGGCGGCCGGCGCACAGATCCTGGCGCACGAGCGGGCGCGCGAGTACCTGAACAGCGACACCGCCGCGCTGCGCCTGCGGGCCAGCATCGAGGAGGGCCTGGTCGAGCCCGGCACCCGCCTGGTGCCGGCGGATCGCTGGATCGACGGCGAGACCACGCTCACGCTGGGCGGGCTGGCGCTGCAGCTGATCCCGGTCGGGCCGGCGCACACGCCGGAGGATCTCGGCATCTGGCTGCCGGCCGACAAGCTGCTGTTCGCCGGCGACCTGGTGTTCCGCGGCCGCGTGCCCTTCGTCGGCCAGGCCGACAGCCGGCGCTGGGTGGCCTCGCTGGACCGGCTGCTGGCGCGCCCGGCCGCGATCGTCGTGCCCGGCCATGGCCCGGCCTCGACCGAGGCGCGCCAGGACCTGCTGCTCACGCGCGACTACCTGGCCTTCCTGCGCGCCAGCATGGGCCGCGCGGCGCGCGAGATGACGCCCTTCGACGAGGCCTACGCCGCCACCGACTGGTCGCGCTATGAGAACCTGCCCCTGTTCAAGCTGGCGAACCGGATGAACGCGTATAACACCTATCTGCTGATGGAGCAGGAGCCGGACTAAAGCGCGGGTCACACGCTTCTGTTACCTTCCGCCCTCGAAAAATACTGGGGACCGCCGCACATGAGCGAAGCATCCAATAAAGCGCCGCAGGCACCCGCGGCCACACAACTACAGGGCATTCGTCGCGGCGTCGAGAAGGAAAGCCTGCGCGCGCTGCCGGAGGGCAAGCTCGCGCTGACCCCGCATCCGGCCGCGCTGGGCTCGGCCCTGACGCATCCCCATATCACCACCGATTTCAGCGAATCGCAGCTGGAGCTGATCACCGGCGTGCATGGCGATGCCGAGGTCTGCCTGGCCGAGCTGCGCGAGGTGCACCAGGCCGTCTACCAGGCGCTGCACGAGCAGGGCGAGGAACGCCTGTGGGTCGGCTCGATGCCCTGCGGCCTGCCGACCGACGAGACCATCCCGCTGGGCCGCTACGGCAACAGCAATGTCGGCCGCTCCAAGAGCGTCTACCGCATGGGCCTGGGCCAGCGCTACGGCCGGCGCATGCAGACCATCTCGGGCATCCACTACAACTGGTCGATGCCGGGCGTCAGCACCGAGCAGTATTTCGGCCTGATCCGCAACTTCCGCCGCCACTCCTTCCTGCTGCTCTATCTGTTCGGCGCCTCGCCGGCCCTGTGTTCGAGCTTCGTCGAAGGACGCGCGCATGAGCTGCTGCCGCTGGGCCAGCACAGCTTCCACATGCCGCATGGCACCTCGCTGCGCATGGGTCGGCTGGGCTACCAGAGCGATGCCCAGGCCTCGCTCTCGGTCAGCTACAACAGCCTGGAGAGCTATGCCGCCTCGCTGCAGGAGGCGCTGACCCGGCCCTACGGCCCCTACGAGCAGCTGGGCATCCGCGGCGTCGGCGGCGACTACAACCAGCTCAGCCCGACCCTGCTGCAAATCGAGAACGAGTTCTACGGCACGATCCGCCCCAAGCGCGTGATCCGCGCCGGCGAGCGCCCGCTGCATGCGCTGCGCGAGCGCGGCGTCGAATATGTCGAGGTGCGCTGCATGGACCTCGACCCCTTCGAGCCGCTGGGCATCAGCGCCCAGACCATGCGCTTCCTCGACGTGTTCCTGCTGCATTGCCTGCAAAGCGACAGCCCGCCGGACAGCCCGGCCGAGATCGCCGCGCTGGCGCGCAACCAGCATCTGACCGCCGCGCGCGGCCGCGAGCCGGGCCTGCGGCTCAGCCGCGGCGAGGCCGAGATCCCCCTGCTCGACTGGGGTCGCGAGATCCTGGACCAATGCGAACCGCTGGCCGCCGCGCTCGACGCGGCCCAGGGCGGCGGCCTGCACCGCGAGGCCCTGGCCGCCGCGCGGCTGGCGCTGGAGGAGCCGCAGCGCACGCCCTCGGCGCGCGTGCTGGCCGCGATGGCGCAGGACTTCGGCGCCAGCCATGTGGACTTCATCCGCGCGCGCTCCGAAGCGATCCGCCGCGAGCTGCTGGAGCTGAACTTCGGCGCCGCGGCGCGCCAGCGCTATGCCGCGATGGCCGCCGCCTCGGTGGCCGAGCAGCAGCGCATCGAGGCCGCCGACACGCTGGACTTCGAGAGCTACCGCCTGCGCTACCTGGCGCCGGAGAGCCTGCTGGCGTAGATCGGCCCCGACAGCGCCAGCCCCAGCAACGCCAGCGCCCAGGCCAGCAGCGCGCCCGGCGCCGCGGCCGCGCCGGCCGGCGCCGCCAGCGCGGCCGAGGGCGTGAAGCGCGGCACCGCCTCGAAGGCCGTGAAGCCGTAACCCTCCACGCAGGTGCGGGCACAGCGCCCGCGCTCGTCGCGCAGCGCCGCCTGCTGCAGCTGCGCGCCGAAGAACTCGCGCAGCCGCCCCTGATGCGCCGCCACCTCGGCCATGAAGCGGCGCTGCCGCTGCGCGTCATGCCCCGCCAGCCGGGCCCATTGCTCGCTGGCCAGCGAGACCGGGCTCAGCCACAGGAAGCGATCGAACAGGGCCTGGCGGCGCGCGCGCGCCGCCTCGTACTGCTGCTCCAGCGGCGCCAGCAGCCGCTCCTGCTCGAGCGCGCGCGGGATGCGGGTGACGGCATGCGGCAGGGCCGCCAGCGCGGTCTGCTGCGGCCGCCATTGCGGATGCGCGTCGTAGAAGCGCTCCAGCACCTGCTGGCGGTTCGCCGCCACCGCATCGCCGGCATCGCGCAGCGCGCGCACATAGAGCTCGCGCCCCGGCACCGGCGCGGCCAGGCTGCTGGCCAGGCTCAGCCCCGCCGGCAGCAGGATGGCCAGCAGCACCCAGGCGCCGAAGCCAGCAAAGGCCGCGGTCAGCTGGCGCTGGCAATGGGCGCAGATCAGCGCCGAGACGCCGGCCCAGAACAGCGAGTAGGCCAGCAGCAGCCCGCTCCATTGCAGCAGCGCCCAGGCGCCCGCCGCATCGGCCGGCACCGCGCCGCTCAGCAGCGCCAGCGCCGCGATGCCCAGCGCCAGCACCAGGCCGGCCACCAGCGCGCGCGCCAGGCTGCGCGCCAGCAGCAGCAGGCCCGGCGCCACGCCCTGCAGCCGCAGCGGCGCCAGCCGCCCGGTCTCGCGGTCCTGCGTCAGCACCGAGGCCCCCAGCGCCAGCAGCACCAGCGGCCAGAGGTAGACCACGCAGAACATCAGGTCGAAGCGCCCAACCGCCAGCCGCGCCGGATGCTCGAGGTCGTAGGCACCGCGCGCGCTGTCCAGGCTCTCGGCCCGCACCCGCACATAGCGCGGCAGCACATCGGCCTGCGCCACCGCCAGCGCGGCCCCCGGCAGGGCCGGGCGCAGCGCGAAGTCCAGATGCTCGTAGAAGGCATAGCCGCGCACGTCGAAGGGGCTGCGCCACCACTTCATCTGCGCGAAGCGCGGCGCCTCGGGCGCGGCGAAATAGTCGCGCGCCAGCGCCTGCGCGGCGCCGCGCGCGCGCTCCTGCTGGGCCTGGGCCGCGGCGGCGGCCTGCCGACCCTCGGCCTCGAAGCGTGCGCCCTGCAGCAGCGCCCAGCCGAATACCAGCAGGGTCGCCCCCAGCAGCCACAGCAGGCTGCGCTCGCGCCACAGCGCGCGCAGGTCGTAGACCACCAGCCACCAGGCCTGGCGGCCGCTACCGGATCGCTTGTTCATCGCGTCATCCCTCCGCGGCGCAGGCGCCGCAGCGCCAGCGCACAGAAAACCGCGCTGGCCAGCAGCAGCGCCAGCAGCGGCGCCAGCAGCGCGGCGCCGGCCAGCGGTTCGAACACAAAGCGCAGCGGCGGCACGCGCGACCACAGCTCCGCGCCATGCTCGACCCGCTCGCCGCGGCTCGGTGGCGTCGCCGCGATCGCCTCGTTCATCAGGCGCTGGATCAGGCGCCGGTGCGCCTCCGCGCCCTGCACGAACTGCAGGTGATGCGCGGTGTCGCTGCCGGCCGCCGCGGCCGACAGCACCGCCACCGCGACGGTCGGCGAGGCCCAGCCCCAGCGCGCCGCCGCCTCGCCCTGCGCGCGCAGCGCGGCGAACAGGCGGCCGTAATGGGCGTCGAAGACGCGATCGCCCGCCTCCTCGCCGCGCTGCAGCCCGATGCCGGCCCAGTTGACCGGCAGCTCCCGCAGCGTGCGCACGCCGTACTGCGCCAGCAGGGTCTGCTGCTGGCGCGCCTCGACGTCCGGGTCATGCGGCTCGCCCAGCGCCGCCTCCAGCGCGGCGCGGAAGGCCTGGCCGCTGGGCAGCGGCGCGACATCCTGCGAGGCCTGCAGCGCCGCGCGCGGCAGCAGCAGGGCCAGCAGCACCCACAGCGCCAGCGCCACCGCCAGGCTGCGCATCAGACTGGGCGCCAGCGCCGAGATACCCACCACCAGCAGGCACCAGGCCGCGAAGTACAGGCCGTAGCCGAGCGCGAACAGCGCCAGCCGCGCGCCGGCATCGCTGAAGGGCTCGCCGGCCCCGGCCTGCAGCAGCGCCACGCCCAGGCAGGCCGGCAGCGCCAGCAGCAGGGCCAGCAGCCACAGCACCGCCGCGCGCGCCGCGGCCACCAGGCCCAGCGGCGCCGCGGCCAGGCGCAGCCCCGGCAGCTGGCCGCGCTCGCGCTCCCCGGCGAAGCTGCCGAAGCCGAGGAACACGATCGCCAGCGGCACCAGCACCTGCAGCACGAAGGCCGGGCTCAGGCCGAACTGGCGCACCGCACCGGGCTCGTCGTTGACGGGCCGGTAGGCGAACTCGTTCTGCTTGTGCGCCTCCAGCCAGACGCTGGAGCCGACATAGGGCTCGACCCCGGGGTCCAGCGCCGCCAGGGTGGCGCGCGGCTTGAAGGCATAGATGCCGTAATGGGCGGCCGAATGCGGGTACTTCTGCCCCTGCTCCAGCCAGCGCTGGCGTTCGGCCTGCTGGGCCTCGGTCCGCGCGGCCTGGCTGGCGCGCAGCTCGCGCGCGCCGATCAGGGTTGCGGCCGCGGCCAGCAGCAGGGCCAGGGCCAGCACCAGCAGCACGCGCCAGTCGCGCCGGCGCTCGCGCCAGTCGGCCGACCAGGCGCCGGCGAAGGCGCACCATCCTCGCGCGAGGCCGCTCATGCCACCGCCTCCGCCAGGGTGCTCAGGTAATGCCGCTCCAGCTCGCCGGCCGCCAGGCTGGCCAGCCGCCATTCGCCGAGCAGGCGCCCGCCGACCAGCATGCCGCAGCGCTGCGCCAGCTCCTGGGCACGGAACAGGTCATGGGTGGCAATCAGCACCGCGGTGCCGCGCTCGGCCGCCAGCTCGCGGATCAGCGCGCCGAAGGCGATGCTGGCCTGCGGGTCCAGGCCCGAGGTCGGCTCGTCCAGCACCAGCACCCGCGCGGCCTTGGCCAGCGCCATCACGATGCCGACCTTCTGGCGCATGCCCTTCGAATAGGTGCCGGCCTGGCGCGCCCAGGCCTGCTCGGGCAGGCCGGCGCGCGCCAGCCAGCCCTCGATCTCGGCGCGGCGCGGCCGCTGCCCCTGCAGGCGCATGAAGAACTCGACGTTCTCGATGCCGCTCAGGCGCTCATACAGCGCGACGTTCTCCGAGATATAGGCCGCATGCCGGATCGCCGCCTCGGGCGGCGCCGCGCCGGCCAGGCGCACGCTGCCGGCGTCCGGCCGCAAGAAGCCCAGGGTGCAGGCGATCGTCGTGCTCTTGCCGGCGCCGTTCGGGCCCAGCAGCGCATAGATCTCGCCGGACTCGACGCGCAGGTCCAGCCCGTCGACCGCGCGCTGCTCTCCATAGCGCTTGACCAGGCCCTCGATCTGCAGCGCGACCTCAGAAGACATGGCGCACCTCCGCGAACAGGCTGCGGCCCGGGTAGGGATGGGCCTGGAAGGCGAGCTGGTTGCCGACGTTGTCCACGCCCAGCGCCAGCTCCAGGCCCGGCAGGCCGCGCCACAGCAGGCGCAGATCCAGCTGGCCGTAGGAGGAGACGCCGCCGTAGCGGTCGGGCTGCAGGTCGCTGTTGTCCAGTTCGTTGTACTGGCGCCCGCTGTGGCGATAGGTGGCGGACCAGGTCCAGGCCCGCTCCGGCTGGTAGCTCAGGGTCAGCGCCGAGCGCACGCGCGGCACGCGCAGCCAATGCTTGCCCACCGAGGCCGGCAGCGCGGCGTTCTCCAGGATGGTCGCGCGGTTGAAGGCCACATGCCCCTCCAGGCTCAGGCCGCGCAGCGGCCAGTCATGCCATTCGCCCGCCAGCTCCAGGCCGCGGGTGCGCACCCGGCCGACGTTCTGCGTGGTGCTGACGATCGGGAACAGGGTCGGGTTGAGCTGGTTCCAGATCGTGTCGCGCACATCGTCCTGGAACAGCGAGGCGCGCAGCTGGCCCTGCGCGAAGCGCCGCTCGGCCGACAGCTCCAGCGCATCGGAGCGCTCGGGGCGCAGCTGCGGATCGCTGCGCTCGATCTTGCTGCCCGAGCGCGTGCCGGCGAACAGCTCGGACACGGTCGGGAAGCGCACGCCGCGCCCGGCCGAGACGCGCAGGCTCAGGTCCGGCGCCGCATCCCAGCTCAGCGAGAGCTTGGGCGACCAGGCCTCCAGCCGGCGCTCGGCGTACTGCACCGGCGCGATGCCGGCGAAGGACTGCAGCCCGTCGCGCGCGCGCCAGGCCTCCCAGCGCAGGCCCGAGACCAGGCGCCAGTCCGGCGCGAAGCGCCAGGCATCCTGCGCATACAGCGCCAGCAGGCGGCTGCGCCCGCCGACCTCGGACAGCAGCGCCCCGGGCGCGCCGCCGCGCCAGTCGGCCAGCGCCAGGCCGCGCTGGCGCAGTCGAAAGCGCTGGTCCTGCAGACCCAGGGTCAGCGCATGGGCGCCGCCGCCCCAGTCGCCCGCGCTGGGCGTGTAGCGGGCCTGCGCCTCCAGGTTGTCGAAGCCCGTGCCGTCGCGCGTGGCGGCCTGGCCGGGCCCGCCGGCCGCGGCCTGCGGGTCGGGCGCGGCGGCGTCGCGCTGGATGTCCTCGCGCACGCGGTAGACGCTGCTTTGCAGCAGCAGGTTCCAGCCGCGCGCATGGCGGGTGCGCAGGCTCAGGCCGCCCTGCAGATGGGCCTCGTCGCGGCTGTAGGGCGCGAAGGCCTGGGCCGGGATGTCGAACTGGGCCGTGGCGTCGCCGGCATCGCGCACCCGGCCGGACCAGACCGTGCGGCCCGCCGCGTCGCGCAGGAAGCTGCGGTTGCTGGTGTGGCTGTCATTGCGCCACCAGGCCAGGAAGCCGTCGACGCCCAGGCTGGGCGAGAAGTCGTGGCCCGCGCTGAGCTTGGCGGTGTGCTGCAGGGTGCGGTCGATCGCGCCGGCATTGGCGCCGAACACCGCGCGGCGGCGCCCGTTCGGCGCGATGTCGTAGCGGATGCCCTGCACCGGCAGCGCCATGCCGGGGCCGGACGGCGTCGGGAAGCGGCCCTGCGCATCGGCCAGCACCACGTAGTACTGCTGCGGCTGGCTGGTCGACTGCTGGCGGTTCAGCAGCAGGCGCCACCAGCTGCCCGACTCCAGCCGCCCGCCCAGCAGGGCCGAGGCCTGGCTGTTGCCGTAGCGGCCGGCATCGTCGTAGAGGTCGAAGCTCTGCGACTGGCCGGCCAGGCGCAGTGCGCCCTCGAAGGCGCTGCGCGGCCGGCTGGTCTGCATCAGCACGGTCACGCCCATCGAGTTGCCGGCATACAGCGCCGAGAAGGGGCCGTAGGCCACGTCGACCCGCTCGATCTCCTCCGGCGCGATCATGTTCCAGCGCGGCGCGTCGAAGCGGTAGAGGAAGTTGGACAGCAGATAGCCGTCCATCTGCACCAGCGCGCGCTGCGCCTGCAGGCTGGAGAAGCTGCGGCCGGCCAGCAGCGCGTTGCGGTCGCCGCTGTAGCGCTTGCGCAGGGTCAGGTTGGGCAGGTTGCGCAGCGCGTCCTCCGGGTTGAAGACGTTCTGCTGCTCCAGCAGCGCCTCGGCGCTCTTGCCGACCAGGGTGCTGGGCAGGTCCGGATCGAGCTGGCCGGGGCTGCGGCTGCCGTGGACCTGCACGGCGTCCAGCCGGGCGCCGGCCGTCGGTTCATCGGCCGCGGCGGCACCGGCGGCCAGGCAAAGGACGAGCAGGGGCCTCTTGCCCTGCGGCGGCAGGGCCAGATATCTTGGTTTCATGAGTGGGAGGGGCGGCGGCGCCCTGTTGATTTATTGCTAATGAGAACGCATTCGCAAATACTAGCATGCGACACTTGGCCGCCTCAAGTCCCGCGTCTCCCCAATCCCCTTCGCCAGCCATGGAACGATCCACCCGCCAGCGCGCGGCCATCCGCAGCACCATCGAGGCCGCCGGCCGGCCGCTGTCGCCGCAGGAGGTGCTGGACGCCGCCCAGGCCGAGGTGCCGGGCCTCGCGATCGCGACGGTGTATCGCAACCTGAAGCTGCTGGTCGATGCCGGCGAGATCGTGCCGGTCACCCTGCCCGGCGAGAGCCCGCGCTACGAGGCCCATCAGACCGGCCACCACCATCACTTCCAGTGCACCGAATGCAAGCGCGTGTTCGATGTGCACGCCTGCCCCGGCGACCTGGCCGCGCTGGCGCCGCGCGGCTTCACCGTCGACCACCATGAACTGACCCTGTACGGCCGCTGCGACCAATGCGCGGCGCCGCGCAAACGAAGCGGCGGAGGCAAGACATGACCCCACAGCCGATGATCGCGGTGCGCGACGTGCCGGCCAGCAGCCGCTGGTACCAGGCCGCGCTGGGTCTGGCGAGCGGCCATGGCGGCGCCGAGTACGAGCAGCTGCTCGACGCCGCCGGCGCGATGGTGCTGCAGCTGCACCACTGGGACGCGCATGAGCATGCGCACCTGGGCGACCCGGCCCTGGCCGCGCGCGGCAACGGCATGCTGCTGTGGTTCCAGCATGACGCGGTGGCCGCCGCCTTCGAGCGCGCGCAGCGCGCCGGCGCGACGGTGCTGGAGCCGCTGAAGCTCAACCCGCTGGCCCAGCACCGCGAGTTCTGGCTGCGCGACCCGGACGGCTATGTGGTCGTGGTCGCGGGGCGCTACGGCGACATCGCTTAAGGCAGGTCCAGCGCCTCGGCCACCGCGCGCCAGGGCAGGAGCTTGAAGTTCTGCGGCCCCTGCGGCAGGCGCTTGCGGCCGTCCTGCACCACCAAGAGGCCGCGCGCGTAGACGCCGCCGAGGTTGGCGGCTGTCAGCTCCAGCCCGTCGGTCTCCGAGGCGCCGTCGATGCCCAGCCGCGCATGGATGCCGATGCGGAAGGCGCCGCGCGGCGCATGCGGCGGGGCGGCGTCGAACAACGCATAGCTGTCGCTGCCCTGCGAGGACACCAGCAGATAGCGCCCCTGCCGGCCGGCATAGATCGCCAGGCCCTCGACATCGGCGGCCAGGGTCGGCCCCAGCGGCACCGCGAGCGCCGGCTCGGCGCGCGGGTCGCCCAGCGCCAGGCGCCAGACGCCGCGCTTTTCCTCGCCGACGAAGAGCAGGCCCTGCGCCTCGTCGACCACGCAGCCCTCCGGCTGGCTGGCCAGGCGGATCTCGCGCAGCCGCTCGGTGCGCCAGACCGCGCCCATGCGGCGCAGGCGCAGCTGCAGCACGCGGCCGTCCTTGTCGTTCGGGAAGATGTCCAGCCCGCCCACCTCGTTGCGGCCGACGCACAGGCCGTAGATCTCGTCCAGGCCGGTCGGCAGGCGCGCCAGCTCGGTCACACGCCCCTCGGCGCCGATGCCGAACAGCACCAGCCCGGCCTCGTCGCGCTGACTGGCCACCGCCAGGTCCAGGCGGCGCGCGCCGCCGTAGCGCAGGCCCTGGCGCAGATCCACGTTGTTGACCCGGCCGACCGGCAGGAACTGGCGCTCGCGGCCCTGCAGGTCGTAGACCGCCAGGCCGCGCTTCTTGTCGGTGCCGAGGATCAAGCTGGCCGCCGGCCGGCGCCCATGCACCCAGATCGCCGGGTCGTCGGCCGCATCGCCCTGGCTGCGCATCGGCCGGGTCTGGGCGCTGGGCGCCAGCAGCGGTAGAGCCGGCGCCGCGGCCGGCGCGGGATGCGCGGCCAGCCAGTCGTCCAGACGCCGGACCAGCGCGGCCGCATCGACCTGCGGCGCATGGGCGATCAGCCGCCGGCCCTCGCGCTCGGCATCGGCCTCGTAGGCCCACAGGCCGACGCCGGGCTCGGCGATGTAGAGCCGCGCCTCGCCGTCGCGCACCCGGCAGGCGCCGGGCTCCGGCGGCGTGGCCAGCAGGCGCTCGGGCCGCGCCCGACCCTCATGCAGCAGCCATTGCTCGGAGCGCCCGTCCTCGCCGAGCAGGAAGACATGCAGCAGGTCCTGCCCGTCGCGGAACAGGCACAGCTGCTCGACGGCGAAGCCCGGCCCCGCCCAGCGCCCCTCGGGCCGCAGCCGCCCGCCGGCCGCGCGCAGCAGGCGCAGCTCGCCGCTGTCGGCATCCTGCAGCAGGGCCAGATCGCCGCGCCGGTCCCAGCGCTTGGCGCGCAGCGCCAGCCGGTCCAGCTCGCGCCCCTGGGCATCCTGCAGCAGCAGGCCGCGGCCCTTGTCCAGGCTCAGCTGCGGCTGCTGCTCCGCCCGCACCGCCGTGCCGGCCAGCAGCAGGCCCAGCGCGCAGCACAGCGCCCTCGTCCAATGCTTCATCGTTCGCGCCATCGCTCAGTACACCGCCAGTTTCAGGCCCAGCTTGTAGCTGCGGCCATATTGCTCGTACTGCGCATTGCGCGCGCGCTCCGCCTGGTAGACGTAGTAGCGCGCGTTGGCGAGGTTCAGCGCCTCGAAGCTCAGCTCCAGGCCCGGGCGCAGCTGGTAGCGCAGCGCGAAGTCGAGCTGGTTCTGGCTGTCGACCTTCAGGTCCTTGTCCGCGTCGAGCACATCGCCGACCTCCAGCAGGTAGGGCGACTTGTGGTTCAGCGCCAGGCGCGTGCTGAGGCCCTGGCCCTCCCAGCCCAGGCTCAGGTTCAGGGTGCGGTCGGACTGGCTGGGCAGCGCGATCTCGCGGCCGCGCCATTGGCCGTCCTGATAGCCGCCGATGCGCGCGGTCGAATCGACGAAGGTCGCGTTGGCGCCCAGCACCAGGCCGTTCCAGGGCGCCGGCAGCTGGCGCAGCGCCTGGTTGTAGGCCAGCTCCAGGCCGCGCACGCTGGCCTTGCCGCCGTTGGCATGGCTGGCCACATGCTCGAACCGCTCCCAGCCGGGGCTGCCGGCCAGGTCGGTCTGGAACACGAAGTCACGGATGTTCTTGTGGAAGGCGTAGACCGAGACGCTGCCGTCGCGGCCCAGCGCCTGCTCCAGGCCCAGGTCCAGATTGCGCGAGCGCAGCGGCTTGAGCAGGGGGTTGCCGAGCTCGGCCTCCTTCTCGCCCTCAACCACCCGGCCGGGCGAGAGCTGGCCGAAGCTCGGGCGCAGCACCGAATGGGTCAGCGCGGCGCGCAGCTGCAGCCCCGGGGCCAGGTCTTGCCGCAGCAGCAGGGCCGGCAGCCAGTGGCGGCTACCGGTCTCGGCGCGGCTGGGCGAGAGCTGGTCATCGACGGCCGCGGTGCCCGCGGCGCGGAAGCTCAGGCGCTCATGGCGCAGGCCGCCCAGCAGCTGGGTGCCGCCCTGCTCGTACTTCAGCTGCAGATAGGCGGCGTCGACATCCTCGTCCATCGTGTAGTCGTTGCTGGCCGAATCGACCGCATGGCGGAAGGCCGCCGCGTCCAGGCCTGCGGCCAGCGCGCGCAGCTTCGCGGCGCTCAGCGCCGGGCCGAAACCGCCCCAGGCATAGGCCGGCGCCTCGCCCTCCTGCAGGAACCGGCCCAGCGCCAGCCGGTCCTTCGCGACGCCGGCCTTGGCCAGCGCCTTGGCGCTGTAGCTCCAGGTCTCCTGCGCGCTGCTCTTGTGGCGGCGCGTGGCCTTGAGCCCGCCCTTGATCTCCAGCTCGGCGCCGCCGTCCAGCGCCAGCTCGCGCTGCAGGTCCAGCCGCGCATGGCGCACCCGGTCGCGTGCCAGCGTGTCCTCCAGCTTGAACTTGTCCAGCGCATAGCCGGTGGCCTGGGCCAGGCCGGCCGGGCCCTGCAGCTGCGGCCGCTTGCCGTCGACAAAGCCGACGCCGTCGAACTTGGCCTTGAAGGCCGAGGAGGCCAGCGCATCCGGCGTGGCCTCGCTGGCGCGGCCCAAGCCCGCCTCGGCGGCGACCCGCCAGTCGCTGCCCAGGCGCCAGTCCGCGCCCAGCGCCAGCGAGGCGGTCTTGGCGGTCTCGGTGCGGCTCTTCAGGCCGCGCGCGGCCTCGGCGGCGCCGAGCGCACCGGCCGGCTGCGCAGCGGCAAAGGCGATCGCCTGCGACTGGCGGCTTTCCTTGTCGCTGAAGCGGCTGGCGAAGCCGCGCAGGTAGTAGTGCCGGCCGGCCGCGGGCTTGTAGTCGAGGTTCAGCGCGCCGCCCAGGCGCTCGCGGCTGATCTCGTAGCGCCGCAGCTCGAACTTCTCCAGCTTGGCGCCGTCCCAGGCGCCGCCGGTCTCGACGTTGTCGCTGGCGAAGCGGCGCTGGTCGGCCGACAGCGAGAAGGCCAGGCCCAGCGTGCCGCCGGCGAAGCGGTCGGCAAAGGTCAGCGCGCCGCGGGGTCGGGTCTTGCCGGCATTGGCGTCGTGGTTCGCGCCCAGCTCGACGCTGAACAGCCGTCCGGGCAGGTCGAAGGCCGACAGGGTGTTGACCGCGACGCTGCCGCCGATCGAGTTGGCGTCCTGCTCCGGCGTCAGGGTCTTCGTGACCTCCAGCGAGCGGATCAGCCCGGCCGGCACCACGTCCAGGCCCGGCGCGCGGCGCTCGGCCTCGGAGGCCGGCACGGTGGCGCCGTTGATCGTCACCTGGTTGTAGTCCGGGCCCAGGCCGCGCACGCGGATGAAGCGGCCCTCGCCCTGGTCGCGCTCGACCGAGACGCCCGGCAGGCGCGCCAGCGCCTCGGCCGCATTGTTGTCGGGCAGTTGGCCGATCGCGTCGGCATGCACGACGCTGAGCACGCCCAGGGCGGCACGCTGCTTGTCCAGCGCGCCACGCAGGCTGGCACCCTGGCCGGTGACCTGGACGGTGTCAAGTTTTTCGGGGGCTGGGGCGGTCTGGGCCTGGGCGGTCCAGGCCAGCGCGAGGGTCAGGCTCAGCAGGCTGAGGCGCAGGGGCGGTCGGTTCATGGTGGTGCTACGGGATGCGCAGTGGTCGGAATGGCTGCGCATGCTGGTCGGCGGCGATGGCGCTTGCGTGACAGCACCGCCCCGCGGGGCCGGGCGGCGCAAACGCGGCCGCGCGCTGAGCTGTTCGGACTCCCCCGCGATGCTGCCGCGCTTGCATGACAGCACTGTCATCGAGCCGGCCTAGCATCGCGACCCATCATGCGGATCCCCTTCTCCTCCCTGCTCGCGCGCCACCGCGGCGCCGCGCTGCCGGCCATGGCGCCGGTGCTGGGCCTGCGCCATTTCGGCCATGGCCTGCTGCTGGCCGCGGCGCTGCTGCTGCTGCCCTATGCGCTGCTGGGCGCGCCGCGCCCGCTGGCCGACTGGCGCTGGATGGACGTGCTGGGCGAGGGCGGCATGGCGGCGCTGGTGGCGGTCTGGCTGGCCTATCTGCGCGCCAGCCGGCCGGCCGGGCCGGTGACCGACCGCCTGTGCCTGGGCATGGCCGGCATGCTGCTGGGCGCCTATGTGGACCTGCTGGACGAGTTCTGGCTGCTGCCCAAATCGATGCTGTGGGACAACTGGCTGGAATCGCTGCTGACGCCGCTGGGCATGGCCCTGCTGACCTGGGGCCTGCATCTGTGGCGCCAGGAGCAGCTGGCGCTGGCGCGCCAGCTCGGCCCGCGCGAGCGCCTGTTCCGCGACCACCGCCGCATCGACGCGCTGACCCAGCTCGGCGACGCCGCCTACATGGCCGCGCAGATCGCGCTGGAGCGCCAGGCCGGCCGCCCGGGCCAGCTGCTGATGCTGGGCTGGCGCGATTTCGACGCCGCGCTGGCGCGCCGCCTGGGCCTGGCCGAGACCGACCGGCTGCTGCAGTCCGCCGGCCTGCTGCTGGCCCTGCAGCTGCGGCCCGATGTGCTGCTGTGCCGCTATGCCGGCGACCGCTTCGTCGTGCTGCTGCCCGGCGCCGGCGCGGCCGAGGCCTGCGCGCAGGCCGAGCAGCTGCGCCAGGCGCTGCTGGGCTGGCCGCAGGGCCCGGCCCTGCCGGTGCTGCTGGCGCGCGCCGGCACCGCGGACCCGGCCGAACCCGAGGCCCTGCTGCGCCGGCTGGCCGCACACCTGCGCAGCTGCGACGACGGCCATGACTGAGCTGCCCTGGGCCGCGCTGCCGCCCGGGCCGGCCGCTCCTCATTACGAGCTGGACCAGCCCTGCCTGGCCTATGCCGACCAGGCGGTGCTGCTGGCCGAGTTCGCGCGCAGCCGCGGCCTGGCCGAGGCGCTGCCGGCCGAGACGCCGCCGCTGATCAGCCCGCGTCGGCTGCTGGCCCTGCTGGCGCCGCTGCAGGAACGGGGCGGGCCGGATGCCGCCTTCGTGATCGGCCGGCATTGGCTGCCCGGCCATTACGGCCTGGCCAGCCAGGCGCTGCAGGAGGCGCCGGACCTGGTCGAGGTGCTGCGCCTGCTGTGCGCGCTGGCCGGGCGCCTGACGCCGCTGCTGACGCCGCGCCTGCTGCTCGACGAGCGCGAGCTGATCCTGGTCTGGACCGAGGCCTGCGGCCTGCCGCCGGGCCAGCGCGGCTTCCTGGTCGACCTGCACATGAGCGCGGTCGCCGGCCTGGCGGACTGGCTGGGCGGGCAGCGCCTGCCCTGGCGCTTCAGCTTCAACCGCACCGCGCCGCGCGACCTGGCCCAGCATGCGGTGCATCTGGGCGAATCGCTCGCCTTCGGCTGCCAGGCCGATGCGATGCGCCTGGACCTGGCCTGGGCCCGCCGGCCCTGGCCGACGCGCGCCGGCGGACGCGCCGCCGCGGCACTGGCCCGCGGTGCCGATCCGCAGGCCGGGCGCCGCGGCTTGCTCGCCGCGCTGCACGACCGCCTGCTGCCGCGCCTGGACCAGGCGCCGACCCTGGACGAGCTGGCAGCCGGCTTCGGCATGAGCCCGGCGACGCTGAAGCGCCGCCTGGCCCAGCATGGCACGCATTACCAGGCCGAGCTGGACCAGCTGCGCGCGCTGGTCGCGCTCTACCTGCTGCGCCTGCGCGGCCAGCCCAACGAGGCGGTCGCCGAGGCGCTGGGTTTCTTCGACGGCGCGAACTTCCGGCGCTTCTTCAAGCGCTGGACCGGCCTGCGGCCGAGCGCGCTGGGGCGCTGAGCCGCGAGCCGATTTGCATGTCCGGTTCCGGCGCGTCCGCGCCGGCGGGGCGCCCTAGGCTGCGCCCTGTTTTCTTCAACTCACCGGACATTCATCCCATGACAGCAAGACTGAGCGGCAAGGTCGCGATCATCACCGGCGCGAGCTCGGGCATCGGCCGGACCGCGGCGCGCCTGTTTGCCCGCGAGGGCGCGGCGGTGCTGGCCGGCGCGCGGCGCGCGGCCGAACTCGAGACCCTGGTGCGTGAGATCGAGGCCGAGGGCGGGCGGGCGGCAGCGCTGGCCGGCGATGTCAGCGACGAGGCCTATGGTGCGGCGCTGGTGCGCGAGGCGCTGCAGCGCTTCGGCCGGCTCGACATCGCGCTCAACAACGCCGGCACGATGGGCCCGCTGGGCCCGACCGTCGAGCAGAGCGCGGCCGACTGGCGCCAGGCGCTGGAGGTCAACCTGACCGGTGCATTCCTCGGCGCCAAGCACCAGATCCCGGCCCTGCTGGAGGCCAGTGCCGGCAGCAGTTTGATCTTCACCTCCACCTTTGTCGGCCATACCGCCGGCTTCCCCGGCGCCGCGGCCTATGCGGCCAGCAAGTCCGGGCTGATCGGCCTGACCCAGGCCCTGGCCGCCGAGTTCGGCCCGCAGGGCCTGCGCGTCAACGCGCTGCTGCCCGGCGGCACCGACACGCCGATGGCGCATCAGATGAATGGCACACCCGAGGCCCTGGCCCAGGTCGCGCGCCTGCATGCGCTGCGGCGCCTGGCCCGGCCCGAGGAGATCGCCGAGGCGGCGCTGTTCCTGGCCTCGCCGGCCGCCTCCTTCGTCACCGGCACTGCATTGCTGGTCGATGGCGGCGTCTCCATCCAAAAAACCTGATTTCCTGCTGCGCCACCGCCACCGGTCTATCGTTGGGCGCTTGCCAAGCAGCAGGAGCTCAACGATGCCATCCTCGCCTCAACCTCCCCTGCAGGGCCGCCTGGCCCTGGTCACCGGTGCCAGCCGCGGCGCGGGCCGTGCGATCGCGATCGAGCTGGGGGCGGCCGGCGCCACCGTGATCGTGACCGGGCGCAGCACGCGCGCCGCGCCCGCCGCCGGCTATGAGAGCCTGCTGGCGCTGGCCGGCAGCGATCGCATGCCCGGCTCGATCGAGGACACGGCCGAGCAGGTCGAGCGCGCCGGCGGGCACGCGATCGCGCTGCGTTGCGACCATGGCGACGAGGCCCAGGTGGCCGCGCTATTCGCGCGCATCCGCGCCGAGCATGGCGGCGCGCTGGACCTGCTGGTCAACAACGCCTGGGGCGGGCACGAGAGCTTCGACGGCGTGTTCGACGCGCCGTTCTGGGAGCGGCCGATGCGGCATTGGGACGCGATGTTCGAACATGGTGTTCGCCTGCACCTGCTGGCCGCGCGGGCGGCCGCGCCGCTGATGATCGAACGCGGCCGCGGCCTGGTCGTCGCGACCACCTTCTGGGACCGCGACCGCTACCTGCGCGGCCATCTGTTCTACGACCTGGCCAAGGCCGCGATCACGCGTCTGGCCTTCGGCATCGCCGAGGAGCTGCGCCCACATGGCGTGGCCTCGCTGGCCGTCTCGCCGGGCTGGATGCGCACCGAGCTGGTCCTGCAGGGCCACCAGACCGACGAGGCCCATTGGCGGGAACGCCCGGCGCTGGCGCGCACCGAATCGCCGCATTACCTGGGCCGCGCGATCGCCGCGCTGGCGGCCGACGACCCGGCGGCGCTGGCCGGGAAGAGCGGCCGGGTGCTGCGCGTCGCCGACCTGGCGCGCGAATACGGCTTCCGGGACCTCGACGGCCGGCAGCCGCCGGCCTTCGAATTGGACTGAACATCCCCGCATCTACCGCACCGCCTGCATTACCAAGCGAGCGGCGCCGATCCGGCTTTGCCGGGCGGTCGGCGCTGCCCCCTTGAGGGGCCGGCGCAGCCGGTAGGGGGTGGTCCGTTCAGGCGCCAAAGCCACCGTCGATGTTCAGGCTGGCGCCGGTAACGAAACCCGCCTCCGGGCCGGCCAGGTAGGCCACCATCGCGGCGATCTCCTCCGGGCGGCCATGGCGGCGCAGCGCCATCAGGTCGTGCAGCGAGGCACCGAATTCCGTCTGCTCGGGGTTCATGTCGGTGTCGACCGGGCCGGGCTGCACATTGTTGATCGTGATGCCCCTGGGGCCGAGGTCGCGCGCCAGGCCCTGCACCAGGCCCTTCAGCGCCGACTTGCTCATCGCATAGACGCTGCCGCCGCCAAAGGGCATGCGCTCGGCGTTGATGCTGCCGATGTTGACGATGCGGCCACCCGCGCCCATATGCGGCAACACCGCCTGGGTGGCGGCGAACACCGCGCGCACATTGACCGCGATGGTCTCGTCGAAGTCCGCCAGCGCGAACTGGTCCACCGGGCCCAGCCGAAGCACGCCGGCGTTGTTGACCAGGATGTCGACATGGCCGCCGAGGCGCTGCGCGGCCGTGTCGATCGCCGCGCGCAGCGCCGCCGGGTCGGCCGCATCGGCGCGCAGGGCCAGGGCGTGGCCGCCGGCGGCCTCGATCTCCGCCGCCAGCGCCAGCGCCGGGGCTTCCGAGGCCTGGTAGCTGAAGGCCACCGCGGCGCCGTCGCGCACCAGGCGGCGCACGATCGCGGCGCCGATGCCGCGCGAGCCGCCGGAGACGAAGGCGATCCGGCCGGCAAGTGCTTGGGTGTTGTTGCTAATGCTGCTGATGCTGTTGCTCATCTGAAAACTCCATCGTTGATCGGGGTGTCGATGGACTCAGTATGGGAAGCCGATTGCAATTCCAGAAGATGGGATTCGGGAACATCAGCTTCAACCATCGGTAGCGGATTGAGCGAGACTCCTGGCCATGGACGCGCTCAATCTGCTGGAATCCTTCATCGTCAGCGCCGAGACCGGCGGCTTCTCGGCGGCGGCGCGGCGCCTGGGGCTGACGCCGGCGGCGGTCAGCAAGAACGTGGCGCGGCTGGAGGAACGGCTGGGCCTGCGCCTGCTGCAACGCAGCACCCGGCGCCTGACCCTGACCGCCGGCGGTGAGCAGTTCCTGGCCCAGGTCTCCGGCCCGCATGCCAGCCTGCAGGACGCCTTCGCCGGCATCGCCACCAACGCCCAGGGCCAGCCGGCCGGCCTGCTGAAGGTGGCGCTGGCGCCGGCGCTGGGGCGCGACTATCTGGTGCCGCTGCTGCCCGAGTTCCTGCGCCGCTATCCGGCCATCGTGCCGGACTGGCGCTTCGACAACCGGCCGGTGGACCTGGTGGCCGAGGGCTTCGATGCGGCGATCGCCGGCGGCGTCGAGCTGACGCCGGGCGTGGTGGCGCGGGTGCTGGCGCGCACCCGGCTGGTGGTGGCCGCGGCGCCGGCCTATCTGGCGGGCCGGCCGCTGCCGCGCCATCCGGCCGAACTGGCCGGGCTGGACGGCATCTCGCGCCGCTCCGCCGCGACCGGGCGCGAGCGCAGCTGGATTTTGCGCAATGCGGCCGGCGAGGAGGCGCCGGCCGACTGCCGCACCCGGATGATCTTCGACGACCCCGATGCGCTGCTGCACGCCACCCTGCAGGGCCTGGGCATCGCGCTGCTGCCGACGCCGCATGCCTCGCGCTGGCTGGCCAGCGGCGCGCTGCAACGCCTGCTGCCGGACTGGTGGGTCGAGCTGAGCCCGCTGTCGCTGTACTACCCGAACAAGAAGCTGCTGCCGCCCAAGACCCGTGCCTTCATCGACTTTGTCGTCGAGGCCTTCCGCGCACCGGAGCTGCTCGCACGCCTGGAAGGGCGCTGAGAGTTTTTCTACTGCGCCGCCGCCATGCGTCGTTGGCCGGATGCTCGGGATCCTCACGTACAGGAAGTACGTTCCGGTCCCTGCGCTCCGTCCGCCTAGCCTGACGCCGGCTCGCTACGAAAAACTCTCAGCCGAACCGTCCTACGCGCTTCAGGGCTTCAGGTAGGCATAGCCCTCACGCTGCTGCAGCCGCGCGACGCGCACCACACCGGAGGGGGTGAACTGCGCCTCCATCTGGAACTGCGCCTTGTCGATCTTGCGGTTGCGCAGCGTGATCTCGCAGACCTCGAAGCGCACGCCGCGCGCCACCAGGGCCGAGACCAGCGCGCCGTAGTCGATGTCGGGGTTCTTCTTGTCCTTCGCGCCTTCCAGCAGGAAGTCCACGCCGTCGGCATGGGTCACGACGACGATCTTGGTGTCCGGCGCGACGTCCAGGTGGTTGCGGATATTGCGCAGGCCCTTGGTGGCCTGGGCCTCGGTGTTGTCGATGTGATAGACCACCTTGTCGCCACCGGCCGGCGTCTGGGCCTGGCTCGCAGTGGCCGTCAGGCCCAGCAGGGCGCCGAGCATCAGGGTGGTGGTGATCGTGCGGCGGTTCGGCTTGTTCATGGGTGAGGCTCCGTTCTTCTGGGTGATCGATCAATCGATGGGTCGGCTAGGGCAGGCGGAGTTCGGCCAGCTTCCACTGCAGCAGGCCCTCGCGCCGCAGCACCAGGTCCACCGGCTCCTCGCCGGCGCCCTGGCGGCGCACGCTGAAGACGAAGCGGCTGGGGCTCTCGTAGCCCATCGCGGTCTCGAGCCGCTCGGGCGCCTCGGCCGGGCGCTCGCCGACCCGGGTCATCGCCGAGACCGGCTGCTGGCCCTGCAGGATGCGGCCCAGCGCCTCGGGCGTGATCAGCGCGTCGACCATCGGCCCCAGCAGCGCCCCGGCCACCGCCGCGCCCATCGCCGCGGCGGGGGTCGGGTCGCCGCGCTCGTTGCGGTCCAGGCCGGCCAGCTTGGCCTGCACCTCGGTCTTCAGGCTGGCGCGCACCGCCGGGAAATCGACGTAAGAAGCCAGGCGCTCGCCATCACGCTCCTTGGCCGCGGCGCGCATCTGCTGCACGGTCAGATAGGGCGTGGCATACAGGCCGGCGGCGGCCAGCGCCACCAGAGCGATCAGCAGGGACTTGAATTTCATCAACCGGGTCTAGAGAGAAGCATTGATGCGCAGGGATTCGAGGCGCAGCGCCAGCGACTGTTCCAGCTCGGAGAGTTGGCGCTGCAGCTTGGGGCGCTCGCCCTCGTCGGCGCAGGCCTCCAGCGCGGCACGCAGGCGCGCGCGTTCATGGAACAGCGCCAGCTCGGGCGGCGCGTAGCCGGCGTCCTTCAGGATCTTGAAGGGCATGCGCAGCGCATCGGGCGTCGCGCTCCAGCCCTCGTCCTCCTCGGGCAGCGGCTTGCCGTAATGCTTGGCCGTGGCCAGCTCGCCGGAGGCCTGGGCCTCGCGCAGCTTGCGGGCGATCTCCTCGTCCAGGGTCATGTCTTGCCTTTCAGCGCTCGGAGGACAGCGCCAGCTTGATGCCGAAGCTCAGGAACAGCGCGCCGATCGCGCGGTTCAGCCATTGGGCCAGCGCGCCGCCGACGCGCAGGCGCGAGCTGGCCAGCGCGGTGGAGACGGCCAGGAAATGGCACCACAGCATGCCGTTGAAATTGAAGATCGCGCCCAGCACGATGAAGGCCAGGGCCTTGTGCGGCGCGTCCGGCGCGATGAACTGCGGCACGAAGGCCAGGAAGAACAGCGCCACCTTGGGGTTCAGCACATTGGTCAGGAAGCCCTGGGCGAAGATCTTGCGCCAGGGCAGCAGCGCCGGCAGGCCGGCGCCGGGCGCCGCGTCGGTCGCCACCTCGGAGCGCCGGCGCGCCCAGAGCATCTGCAGGCCGATCCACACCAGGTAGGCCGCGCCCACCCATTTGACGATCGTGAAGGCCCAGCTCGAGGCCGCCAGCAGGGCCGACAGGCCCAGCGCCGCGGCCAGCACATGCACGCAGGTGCCGGCGCCGATGCCCAGGGCCGCGGCCGAGCCGGCGCGCCAGCCCTGGGTGGCGCTGCGCGTCATGATCAGGATGGAATCCGGCCCCGGCGCGATGTTCAGCAGCAGGCCGGAGACGACGAACAGCGGGAGATCGTGGATGCCCAGGTGCAGCATGGTGGCCCAGCATAACCGCAGGCACGCCGGCCTGCCGCCGGTCACGGGGCGATGTTCAGACCGGCCGTAGCGTCGCGGCGCCGTCCTCGCTGCCGTCGTCGGCTTCTCGCAGGCCCGGCTCGGGCAGCGGCGTCGCCGCGTCCCAGTCGGCCAGCACCTGGCGCGCGACGGCCTCGTCCTCGGCGTCCACCACCAGGCGCAGCAGCCCTGCGGCCGGCAGCTCGCCCACCGCGCCCAGCAGCTGCTCGCCCAGCAGCCAGACCCGCAGCCCCTGCTGCTGCAGGAGGCCCAGCAGCAGGTTGGCCTCGATCGGGTTGTCGAGCGTGCGCAGGGTGAGGCGGGGATTCATGTGGTGACAGCATACGCCGATGGCGGTTGCACAATGGGACGACCATGCCCGACCATTTACCCCGCCGCCCGCCACGCGCCCCGCACCAGGCCCTGCTCGGCTGGCTGCTGGGCTGGTGGCAGCTGATCGAGCTGGGCGCGCGGCTGGCGGCGCTGGCGCTCTCGCCCTCCAGCTACCGGCGCGCGCAGCGGCCGCTGCTGCGGCAGGCCTGCTACCGCGCCACCGTGCCGCTGCTGCTGCCCTTCGGGCTGATCTCGGCGATCGCCGCGCAGATCATCATCCGCATCGTGCTGGCGACGGCCGCCAGCTACGGCCTATCGCGCTATGCGCTGGACGTGCTGATCCGCACCCTGGTGCTGGAGCTGATCCCGCTGTCGGCCGTGCTGTTCACCGCGGTGCGCGCGACCATGCCGGCCGGCGCGCGGCTGCGCGGCCTGCGCCAGCAGGGCCTGTTCAAGGCCCAGTTCGCGCGCGGGCTGGACCCGCTGCGCGACCAGGTGCTGCCGCAGGCCCTGGCCGGCATGTTCGCGGCCGTCACGCTGACCGCGCTGTCCGGCCTGCTGGCCCTGCTGCTGACTTACCTGTCGGTCTACGGCTTCGGCAGCTGGGGCCTACCGGGCTTCACGCGCAGCGTGGGCCAGATCTTCACGCCGGTGATCGTGCTGATCTTCGGGCTCAAGACCCTGCTGCTGAGCCTGGCGGTGGCCATCATCCCGATGCTGCCGACGCCGCGCGAGCTGCAGGACGCGCCGCTGGGCAGCGGCGACATCGGCCGGCTGGCGCGGCTGCTGGCGGTGGTGCTGGCGGTCGAGCTGCTGTCCCTGGTCGGCAACTACTATTGATTGATCGATCTAAGCCAGTCACCCTCATCATGAGCGACCAGCCCATTCCGCAAGACCTGACCCCTGAGCCGCCGCCGCCATCGGATGCCGCGCCGGTCGCGCACCTGGACCTGAAGGCGCGGCTGCTGCTGCTCGTGGTGGCGCTGCTGCTGGCCGGCGCGGCGGCCTATGTGATGTACGCGCGCGGCGCCTTCGAGCGCACGCAGCGCCTGGTGCTGATCGCCGACCATGCCGAGGGCACCGCGGTCGGCATGGATTTGAGCTTCGCCGGCTTTCCGATCGGGCGCGTCAGCCGCATCGAGCTGGGCGACGACGGCAAGGCGCGCATCGTCGTCGCCGTGGCGCAGAAGGACGCGCGCTGGCTGCGCGTCAGCAGCGTGTTCACGATGGAGAGCAGCCTGGTCGGCGCGCCGCGCCTGCGCGCCTACAGCGGCATCCTGACCGACCCGCCGCTGCCCGACGGCGCCGAACGCCCGGTGCTGATCGGCGACGCCACCGCCGAGATCCCGCGCCTGGTGGCCGATGTGCGCAGCCTCTTGGCCAACCTGACCGCGCTGAGCGCCGACGACGCCGCGCTGGCCGGCACCTTGCGCAATCTGCAGGCCACCACCGAGAAGCTGAACGGCCCCGGCGGCGCGCTCGGCGCGGTGCTGGGCGAGGACGGCGGGCGCCGGCTGATCGCGACGCTGGAGCGCACCAACCAGCTGCTGGCGCGGCTGGACGGCCTGGCGCAGAAGGCCGACACGCAGGTCTTCGGGGAGCGCGGCCTGCTGCGCGACACGCAGGGCAGCGTGCAGCAGCTCAACGGCCTGCTGGGCGAAGCGCGCCAGAGCCTCAAGAAGGTCGACGCGCTGCTGGTCGAGGCCCAGGCCATCGCCGGCAATGCGCGCGAGGCGAGCACCGATCTGGGCCAGCTGCGCGCCGAGGTCGAGGCCAGCCTGCGCAAGGTCGAGCAGATGCTGACCGAGGTGAACCGGCGCTGGCCGTTCAATAAGCGCGAGACGGAGATCAAGTTGCCATGAGGAGCAAAGCACTCGCCCCGACCTCGATCCTGGTCCTGCTGATCATCGGCTGCGCCGGCACGCCGCAGCCGGACTGGCAGCTGGAATCCAGGAGCGCGCTGGACCGCGCCACCACGGCCTGGCTGGCCGGCAACAACACCCGCGTAGTCGAGGTCGATGCCGCGCGCGCCCGCGCCGAACTGTCGCGCACCGGCCGGCCCGAGCTGCTGGCGCGTGCCGAGCTGCTGTTGTGCGCGGCGCGCGTGGCGGCGCTGGAGTTTGACAACAACGGTTGCCCCGCTTTCGAGGTGCTGGCGCAGGATGCGGGCGCGGCCGAGAACGCCTATGCCGAGTACCTGGCCGGCAAGGTGCCGGCGCGGGTGGAGCTGCTGCCGGAGGCACAGCGGGGATTGGCAACGGGGGCGGTCACCGCGGAGCGGCTGGCCGCCACGATCAAGGCCGACGATCCGCTGGCGCGGCTGGTGGCGGCGGGCACGGCCTTGAGGCGCGAGGGAGATCGCCGGCTGGACCGTGGCGTGGCACTGCTGGCGATCGACACCGCCTCGGCGCAAGGCTGGCGAAGGCCGCTGCTGGCGTGGCTGCATATCGGGATCAGGCAGGCGGAGGCGGCAGGGGATGAGAAGGAGGCGGAGAGGTTGGGGAGGCGAGCTGCGGTGGTGTCGGGGAGGTAGGGGGCGGGGTGAGCGGCGGCTTGAGGCTGATCTGAGCCATTCGCATGCCTACGCCTGAGCGGCAGCATCCACGAAAACCGGTCATTGGGCGCCGTTGGCCACGACCGGCTGCTTCACCCCGAGAACCGGTCGCTCGATCGCGGGGCAAGCCATGCAAAGGCTCGAACAGCAGCTTCAGCGCGCTGCGACAGACTCATGTCGACCCGAAGCGGTCCGTCGCTATATACGAGAGCGGACGTTCGGCCGATAGCTTGTGGATGTCCGCTGTAGTCCGCCGCAAATGTGGGTCAGAATTCGGCGCGCAGACCCCGGCGGAGTACTGGGTCAAGATTCAGCGAGCATCATCACTACGTGTTTAGTGCGCTTCTATGAGTAAACCAATCGAAGCCATTCTGGCGGAGTGCGAGGATCTGATCTCACGCAATGAGGTTAGTCGAGCGTTCGACACGCTCCTCGCACTCATCCAGCATGGAAGCAAGGCAGACATCCAGCGCCTCCAACCGTCGCTGGGCGAAATCATTGGGCGCTTTCTCCCGAAACGGAAGCGCGACCTCGGCCAAGCGCTGGAACAACGCCTTGGCACGAGCGATACGCGCGACGCCGTCCCGATAGCGACGAGGAAGTGCGCACAAGGAGGCATCAAGGAGTTTGAGGCGACGGTCAGTGAGCGCTTCGATGAGCTGAGCCGCTGGCACATTTTCCAATGGTCAACGTATTACCGGGATGAACTGCGCGGCATCCTGGCCGACGTTGTTGATCTGATCCGAGCCGACAAGGCCGCGGATGCCGCATTTGATCTTCTGCGCGACCACGCGCGGAAACACGCCAGAGAGATCTTCACGAAGGGCTATAACTTCGTCATGTCCCAGCCCTGGGCCGTCGCGGACTCGGCTGAAGGGAAGGCGCTCGGCGGGCTCCGATCCTTTCTCGTCTTGCCCGTTGAACTGTATGCCGACCAGTCCGCCCGACTTAGTGCACCGCAAGACTGCAGAGTCCTGAGGCGCGCAACCTCTCGCCTGCTGTCGGCAATCTTGCTTGGCTTTACTGAAGCCACTTTGGGATCCAGTTCCTCGATTGACATGCTGCGACGGACGGTCAAGTCCTGGGCGCATGTCCTGCCACTCCTGGAGGGGCAGGATCTCAAGGCTGTCGATCAGCGCCTCGGGCTCGATTCGCTATCGCCCATTCTCGGCGAACCGTTGCATCGCTTGACAAGGGCTCTAGATGAAGCATCCCAGATGAGCAGTGTCGATCCGATAGTGGTGCTGTTCACCTCGATGAACTTGGACGATCGAGTCCTAGACGTGACGCTTCGTCCACCGGCAGATTCCAGCGATACGAAGCCACTCGAAGTGGCGGTCATTGGTGGAGATGGCATCGCCGCCCGTTCGCAAATCGAGCAACGGGCCAAGCATGGCTACATTGCGTGCTTAACGAACAAGCCCGCGCGGGACTATTGGGGCGGAAAGTTTGTGCCCGGAACCATCTCAGAGCTTGTCGTGCCGTTTGCAGAAGCCGACAGTGGTTTTCTGCTTACACGATTGCGGCAGCGGTTCCACGAAACCAAGGTCGTGATACCGAGGGGCGCTCCACTGCGTACCAACGTCGCAGAGCGCTTCCCTCTAGAGAACCCAACCCTTCTCACCTTCTTCCGTGTCCAGCGTCAGAGCATCCGTGCCCTCGAAGCGACCATTTCCAACCGGACTGGCGTTCTGCTTTGGTGCAGCGTCAGGCGCAGTGGAAAGACCACGGGTGTCAGCGAACTGGCAAACGCTATCCAGGAGAAGAGCGCAGTCTTTCAGCGGTGCGAGATGACCGGCCTGGACATGGGGAGTCGCGTTCTCTTTGAGGCTGTGCGCGATGCGCTCTCTGAACTGACCCCGCTTCCGAAGGACTTCGTACGCAAGCTCGTCGCCCAGGCCGCTCCAATGGGAGTTGCTCCGAGCCAAGGTTCTATTCTGATCCTCGATGAGTACGACCGGCTGTTTGGCCTTCTTCGTGCCGCTGGGCGGCGGAACGAGGATGCACGCCACTTGGTTGTGCAGCCACTTCTCGACCAGTTCGTGGAGTTCGCCACTGAGAACTTGTTGATCTTTCTCGGTCAGCAGCCGAACGCGCATTTCATCTTCATGGATCAGAACCAGTTGAGCGCATACGTGCAGCAGGAGTCCTATCCGCTCTTCTCTCATTCGAAAGATGCGACCCAGGGCGAGTTCTGGGGTCTACTGGAGAAGGTATTTTCGAACACACTGAAGTACGACGCATCGTTCGCGAATGTGGCCTTCGAGGAGACCGGCGGGCACCCGTTTTTGACGGTGAACCTTTTGCGAGAGCTGGTGGACTGGCTGATCAGCAAGAGCGTCGTTCCGAGCGACGTCATGCTGACCAAGGCAGTGTTCGACGAGTTTATGAGTGAGCGACTCGATCCCAAGTCGATTGCGCTCAGCAAGCACTTCGAGTACTTCAGGTCAGCCGCCGCCGAGGCACTTTCTGAGGACGGCGCCCAGGAGACGCCCTGGGTCCATACTGCTTATCACCTCTTGACTTTGCTCGGCACCTCCGGCTCAGGCGGGAAGCTGGCTGCGGATCGAGCCGACATCGAGGCATCGCTTACCACCACATTGGAGCGAACTGGATTGTCGAGCTTCACATGCGAGTCCTTCATCGCCAGTGCGGCTCGAAGCAACTTTGTGGAGGTCGAGGACGATCAGGTCGCTGCCAAGATTCCCATCTTGGCCAGGATCGCTTCAGCGACTCGCAGGTGACGCAGCCAGGGGCAACGAATCATGATGAACGTTCAAGTTATCGCAGACTACCTGAGGAACCTTCACGTGCAGCGCGACGTTGCCGTAGCCGCGTATTGGCTTGAGGAGGCAGCATCGCGCTCAGAACTCGTGTCCCAGCTCTCGGCTCTGCTGTCGGACCTACCCGTCCTCATTGCCGCGGTCCCGAAAGGAGCCTTCGATGATCCGAATGGGATCATCGATGACCTCGCGAAGACCATTTCGGACAACGCCGAGTGGTTCGGCGAGGAGAAGCGAACAGCCATTACGCGAGATGAGAAGTTCTCGCTGGTCCTGGTGTCAAAGCGGGCACTTGACGTACCCCAGCTCTCTTCACCGGTTACTTTGCCGGACTGGTTTCCGCAATGGCCCGGCGAGCTGTTGACGGTCACGATCAAGAGCGTCACGGACGCTATCGACATTTCATTCGCATCGGCGGATATCCCTGTCGCTTCTATCAACGCTTCGTTGCATGCGCTCGAATCTGCTCTATGCGCTAGGCTTGACTCTGTCTTGCGGCGCGCCCCGACAGCCGCTGCGAGTTTGCGTGCACGCCTTGGTGGAAGCAAGGGCCCCGTCGACTTGATACAACTGATCTCCCAGTCAGAGGAGAAGAGACGCAGTGTCGCGCCTGCCGACTTCCGGCCGGGAGGTAGCGCAAGTGGTGAGTATCTTGTATCGCGACTGTTCAGCCAGTGGTGGGAGTGCAGCCACAAAGACCTTCACAGGCTTGCCGTCGACATAGCAGAAGCGCTGGATATCCACACGGGCTCAAAAGTCGAGGCGCAGCATTCCTTGGCATCGCTGCTGACACGCACCGTAAGACCGAAGCTCGCGGAAACCCCGCCCGGCGTGACGCTCGCTCGCAATGCGATCGTCAGCTTGGCCCATGCGATTCAATTCACGAACGCCGTTCATCACGCCGGCGACTATCCCAACTTCCCGGCTGCGCTAACGATCAGCTACGCAAAGGACTTGTCTCGGTCGTGTAAGCGTGCGGCGGATGCACTCAGCACTTTGGCTTGATCAGGGGCCCGCGAATCAGGTGTAGATCGGTTCAACACCTGTCCAAATGATCAATTGCATGGTGGATGGAGTTGACGTGTAGTCGACGAAGAAGGTCTGTTTTGGGGTGCGCATGCGGATGTCTGTCCTGTCGCAGCCAAATATGGCTAATGCACTGGCTGTGCGGGCAACACTCAAGCCTTAACCCCTTACCGGTGAACTTGTGGCCATAGCGAAAGTCCAACACTACGTACCGCAGTTCCTACTCAGGAACTTTGGCAACGGCAAGAAGGATCAAGTGTGGGTTTACGACAAGTCGTCTGCGCGGGCGTTTCCGTCAAATACGAAGAACGTTGCTAGCGAGAGCCGCTTCTACGATTTCGAGTATCAAGGTCAAACTATTTCACTCGAGCCATGGCTTAGTCAGCTAGAAGGCAACGCGCAATCGGTGATCCGGTCCATTCTTGAGGCGGACTCGCTGGCCACGCTGACTAATGAGCAGAGGCAAATCCTGGCGGCATTCTTGGCAGTCCAACTGACCAGAACTAAGACGTTCCGCGAACAATGGGATGCCCTCCCAAGGCTGCTACGCGAGCACTTACAGCGCAACGGTGATCAAGTTGCAGCGGGTTCCCAGGCAGAAGAGTTGATACGGGACATTCCGCCAAACGATCTCAAGGAGCAGGCCGCGAGAGTCATCTACAAGGCCCCAGAGACTTACGCTTCGCAGTTCCTCAACAAGGACTGGGTACTTGCAGCTACGACGCGCAAGGCTCCGTTCTTGCTTAGCGATAACCCGCTGACACGCCAGAACATGGTCGATCGACCCGGCAGAGGGAATCTCGGGTTGGCGCTCCCAGGTATCGAGATCTACTTCCCCCTGTCACCTACTCGTGCTTTGGCGATGTGGTGCCCTACCCTTACAGAGACAGTTCATCGTGGAGCTCTGACTCTTATGAGTCGCAACGGCTCCACAGCGACGGTGCACGATCCCAACGGCATCATCAGAATGAGCGACGCGTTGCTCAATGGCGATCCCGTCCTGTACTCGCCGGAAAACGTCGAGAACTTCAACTCGCTCCAGATCATCTGGAGTGAGCGATACATTTTCTCAAGCGCCAATGACTTTCAGCTCGCGCAAACCATGCTTAGCAAGCATCCAAGCCTCAAAAAGGGGCCGAGACCAGCTACGGCGTAGCGTATCGCCGCTGTAAAGCTCACTCCCCCGCTCTCGCCCCCGCACCGTTTGCCTTACCGGGCGGCGCTCGCCCGTCGAGGACAGCTTTCTGAGCTCTCTTTTTAGGCTGAGCGACGACGGCAACGGGTCGGCTGCGTGAGTTCACAGGTCGACCGTGAACGGCCGCAACCGCTGCATTGCCACCGCCCCACCATCAGTCGATGCTCGCCCTTAGCTTCCCCAAAAACCGCCCCATATGCGGATCACTCCGCGTCAGCGGCACCTCATCGAACGCAAACCACCGCACCGACTCGAACTCACCCGCATCGAAGCGCGATAGCGGCGCATGGCGGTCGCCTCGCAGCAGGTACCACAGCGACACATCCTGATGCCCGGCGGTCAGGCCGACCGTGGTGGTGCAGGTGAGAAAGCGCGGCGGGCCAACTTGAGCCTCGTCGATGATCAGACCCAGCTCCTCCTGCAGCTCGCGCACCACCGTGCGGCGCGGCGACTCGCCCAGCTCGACATGGCCGCCGCTGGGCAGCCACAGGCGGGCGTTGCGATGGTCGACCAGCAGGATGTGCCCGTCGTCAACGAGCGCGAAGTAGGACACCAGATGCCGGGGCGGCGTCGCCGGCTTGCTTAGCGATGCGGCACAGCGGCGCGCCACCGCTGTCATCCACCCAGGCCAGGGTCTGCGCGATCTGCTCCCGCTCCAGCGCGTCCCAGGGCCGGATCGACAGCAGCTCGGCGCGCACCAGGGCGCGCTGAGCCGCTTCGGTGATGCTGATGGTGGTGGTGACGACATCCGTCGGATCAGTAGCAACCATCGTCGTCATCGCCTCTCATTCCCTCGCTTGTAGTTCCCGGTCGCCCTCGCCAGCAGCCGCTGCCGCTGCGCCTCCCCCACGTCCCCATCCTCGCAACGCGCCAGCGCCGCCAGCAGCCGCTCGGCCTGGGCGGCGCCCAGCAGGGTGACGGGCTTGCCGTCGCGCAGGATCTGCAGCTCGCCGCTTTTCTTGTTGCGCGGGGCGCAGCTGAAACCCAGCGGCTGCTCGGGTAGACGAGCCATCAGGGCTTGGCCGTCGCCGGCGGCGCCTCCGGCGCCGGCATCGGGCCGAAGGCCAGCGGGCTCTGCGCGGCCAGCCAGGCCATCACGGCCCAGGCCGCGACGTTCTGGCGCAGCTTGGCCGGGTCGATCTTGTCCAGGGTGTCGTTGGGCGTGTGGTGCCAGTCGAAATAGTCGCTGCCGTCCTGGCTCAGCTCCAGCGCCGGCCAGTTCAGGCGCCGCATCAGGAGGGCCGCATCGGGGCCGGGCGAGGCCTCGGTGGCGCTGCCGCGCGCGATGCCCAGCGGCGCCAGCGCCGCGGCGATGCGCTCGACGACCGGCAGCGCCTCGGGCCGCACGCGGCTCTGCAGCCGGTAGACAAGACCTGCCCCCAGGTCGCTTTCGCCGACCAGCTGGTGCACCTGGCTCTTGTACTTCTCGGCATAGGCCAGCGCGCCGTCGAAGCCGTTCTCCTCGTTGGCGAACAGCACGATGCGCACGGTGCGGCGCGGCTTCAGCCCTTGCTCCAGCATCAGCTTCGCCGCGGCGGTGACGATGCCGACGCCGGCGCCGTCGTCCAGCGCGCCGGGGCCCAGGTCCCAGCTGTCCAGGTGGGCGCCGATCAGCACCACCTCGTCGGGCAGCTCGCGGCCCGGGATCTCGGCGATCACGTTGTGCGAGGTGGCGGCGATGCCGGCCTCGCTGCGCAGCACCAGGTGCATCTTGGTCGGCTGCTCGTAGCGGGTCAGGCGCGCGATCAGGTCGGCGTCGGGCACCGAGACGGCCAGCGCCGGGATCCTGGTGATGCCCTCGGGATAGCGGGTCGCGCCGGTATGGGCCAGGCGGTCGCGGTCGGTGCCGATCGAGCGGATCGCCACCGCCACCGCGCCGCGCTTGGCGGCCTCGGCCGGCGCCTGGGCGCGCGCCGCCACCGCGCGGCCATAGCCGCGGGCGTCGCGGGTGCGCTCGGTCTTCTGGTCGATGAAGACGATGCGGCCATTCGCGCGCTCGCTGGTGTCGGCTTTCAGCGCGTCCAGGTCGGGGTAGTAGGCGATCTCGGCATGCAGGCCCTCCTTGGGCGTGGACACGCTGTTGCCCAGGGCGGTCATCACCAGCGGATGAGCAAAGGGCGCGGTGACATGGGCATGAGCCTCGCCGCGCTTCCAGGCGCGCAGCGGCACCGGCTCGGCGCGCACGTTCGCAAAGCCCAGGCCCTTGAGCCGCGCCAGCGCCCAGTCGACCGCGCGCTGGTCGTTCAGCGAGCCGGCCGGGCGCGCGCCGACTTCGGTCACCAGGCTGTCGACCAGCTCATAGGCCAGGCCGCTCCTGAGCCCGGCCTCGCGCAGCGCCTCGGCCGCCTTCAGCTCGGCGGGCTCGAAGGCCTGGGCCGACGCGCCGGCCAGGGCCAGCAGCAGCATGCCGGCCAGTCGGTTCAGCCGCACGGTGGTGGTGTTTGTCGCACGCCTACTCATCGCCTGTCATCCTCCCTTGGGGCGCGAGCATAGCCGTTGGCGCCGCGCTGCGGTCGATTCGCGCCGGTGGCCGACCAGTGGTCGCGGCGCGCTCGCGCATCCGGCGCGGCGGCGCCACCATCGCGGCCATTCAATCATTCAGTTTTCTTCAGGAGCCCGCGATGACGACGACGACCATGACGCATGAGCAGCCCCACGACGACCCGGGCGCCATGAAGACGCTGCAGCGCCAAGCGCGCCGCCGCGTCGACATGAAGCTCGGCTGGCTGACCCATGCGTTGGTGTTCGTGCTGGTCAACACCGGCCTGTTCCTGCTCAACGGCCTGGTGACCGGCGGGCGCGCCTGGCACCTGTTCCCGCTCTGGGGCTGGGGCCTGGGGCTAGCGATTCACGGCCTGGTGGTGCTGCTGGCCTTGGGCAGCGGCGGTGGCCTGCGCCAGCGCATGCTGGCCGCCGAGCTGGGCCGGCTCAAGCAGCAGCAGCAGCGCCGGTCCCCAGCCAGCTGATCAGGCCCCAGGTCAGCAGGCCGCCCGCGACCAGCCACAGCAGCACGAACACCGCCGCCGCGGCCCAGCTGCGCGGGCGCTGCAGCAGCTGCTGGGCCTTCAGCCGGGCGCGCGCCAGCACCGGCGGCGGCATCAGGCGCACGACCAGCCACAGACCCAGCGGCACGATGATCAGGTCGTCCAGATAGCCCAGCAGCGGGATGAAGTCCGGGATCAGGTCGATCGGGCTCAGCGCATAGGCCGCGACCGCCAGCGCCAGCAGGCGCAGGCCCCAGGGCGCCTCGCGGTCCCGCGCCGCGAAGTACACGGCCAGCACCTCACCCTTCAGCGCCAGGGCCCAGGCCCTCAGCAGTCCACGACGTTTGCCCATCAATCTCCGAAAACAATTTTCTTGCGGCGCTCCACCCACTCCTCGTAGTGAGATCCGTAGACCTCCTCGACGCGGTTGCGCTTGACCTTGAAGGTGGGGGTGATGAAGCCATTGTCAACCGTCCACGGTGACTTCATCACGACCAGGCAGTCCAGCTGCTCATGCGGGTCCAGGCGCGCGTTGACATCGTCCAGATGCTGGTTCAGCTGGGCCATCAGCTGCTGGCGGTCCGCCTCGCTGCCGCTGCGCTGGGCCGCGTCGGGCGAGAGCATCACGATGCCCAGCGGCTGGCCCAGGTTGGCGCCGGTGACCATGCAGGCCTCGACCGCCGGGTGCATCACCAGCCGGTCCTCGATCGGCGCCGGCGCGACATACTTGCCCTTGCTGGTCTTGAACAGATCCTTGACGCGGCCGGTGATGCGCAGGCAGCCCTGGGGGTCGATCTGCGCCTTGTCGCCGGTGCGCAGCCAGCCGTCCTCGGTGAAGGCCTCCCGGCTCAGGCCCGGCTCCTTGTAGTAACCCAGCATCACCGCCGGGCTGCGCATCTGCAGCTCGCCGCTGGTCGGGTCGATGCGGGTCTCGACGCCCGGATAGGCCGGGCCGACGGTGCCGCGCTGGTTCTTGCCCGGCAGGGTGATGTGCGAGACCGCCAGGTTCTCGGTCATGCCGTAGCCCTCGTTGATCGGGATGCCCAGCTTGGCGTACCACTCCAGCAGGGCCGGCGGCATCGGCGCGGCGCCGCCGGCGGCGAAGCGGCATTGGTCCAGGCCCAGGGCCTTCTGGATCTTGCGCCGCACCAGGCCGCCGATCAGCGGCAGACCCAGCAGCCGGTTCAGCTTGGCCGGCGGCATCTTCGCGAAGATGCCCTGCTGGAACTTGACCCACAGCCGCGGCACCGAGAAGAACACGGTCGGCCGGGCGCGCTGCAGGTCGCTGGTGAAGGTGTCCAGGCTCTCGGCGAAGAAGATGTGCATGCCGGTGCGCAGCCAGCCATGCTCGACCAACATGCGCTCCACCACATGGGCCAGCGGCAGGTAGGACAGCATGCGGTCCTCGCCGGTCAGATGGAAGCGCTCCAGCCCGGTCTGGATGGCCCAGGCGAAGGCGCCGAAGCTGTGCATCACGCCCTTCGGGTTGCCGGTGGTGCCGGAGGTGTAGATCAGGGTGCACAGCTCGTCGGCGCCGCGCAGCGGCTCGCCCTGCAGCGGCGCGCTGCGCGCGCAGATCGCGTCCCAGCCCTCGTAGGCCCGCTTGGCGTCCTCCGGCGAGAGCGGGTAGCTGATGCAGGGCATGCCGGCCGGCACGCCGGGCTTCATGCCCTCCCAGCCGTCCAGCTTGCCGACGAACAGCGCGCGCGATTCGCTGTGGTTCAGGATCTGGGTGATGGTCTCGCTGGCCAGGGTCGGATACAGCGGCACCGAGACATAGCCGGCCAGCCAGATCGCCAGGTCGCTCATCAGCCACCAGGCGCAGTTCTTCGACAGGATCGCCACCTTGGCGCCGGGCTCCCAGCCGCGCTCGCGGCCCATGGCCTGCAGATGCGCGGCCATGCGGCGCACCTGGTCGGCCACCTCGCTCCAGCGCAGCTCCTTGACCACGCCGCCACCCATCGGCTGGGTGAAGGTCAGGCGCGTCGGCGCCTCGCGTTCCCAATGGTAGAAGCGCTGTAGCGCCAGGCTGTCCGCGGGCAGGGTGCCGGAGGGGGTGCTTGCGGCCATGTTCTTGTCTCCTCGATGTTGTGCTCGGTGCCGGGCCTTGCCGGCCCGCGGTCCCAGGCTAACCCGGGGTGGGCAGGGCCGGGAGCGGGTTTGTGCGCAGACCGCTGCGGTCTAGAGCCGCCGCTCCAGGCCCGGTCTGGTGTTCAAAAGGCCGCGTCCGGCGGCGCGTTCGCCTCGCCGCGGCCCAGGGATTCGCGCCAGGCGTCCAGCGGATGCGGGCGCGGCAGATGCCGCGGGCGCAGCGCATCGGCGCGGGCCAGCGCCGCATTGGCCGCCGGCATGTCGCGCTGCAGCATGAGCGTGGTGGCCAGGTCCAGCTGGGCGCGCCAGCGCGGCGCCTGGTCGGGCTCGTTGATCGCGTCCAGCGCCGCGACGCGCTGCTCCAGCAGGCGGCGGCTGGCGGCCAGATCGCCGCCCCGGCGCGCCAGCGCGCCCTGCAGCTGCTGCAGCCGGCCGCGCAGCGGCGCGCTGGTGGCCAGGATCGGCAGCCGCTCGATCTGCCGCGCCAGCTCGGCCGCCAACGGCGGATCCAGGCGCAGCGCGGCGCGGGCCAGGTGCAGCAGCGGGTCGGCCAGGTTCGGCCCGGTCAGGCGCGGCTCGGCCGGCAGCGCCGCGGCCAGCGCCCGGGCCTCGCGCGCCAGCTGTGCCGGCTCGGCGCTACCGGCCAGGGTGCGGCTCAGCAGCAGCTGGGTCTCGCGCGGCAGCAGCAGGGCGCCCATCGTCACGCCGCGCGCCGCGCCGGCGGCCTTGACGGCTTCGCGCTCGCGCTGCGCCGCGGCATGCTCGCCGCGGTCCTGCCACCAGTTGGCCAGCTCGTTGCGCAGGCCCAGCGCGGTCTCGGTGTCGGGGCCCAGCAGGCGATCCATCTCGGCCGTCAGCTCGCGCACCTCGCGCTCGAAGTCGCGCGGCAGCAGGCGGCGCATCTGCATCGTCAGCAGGCCGCGCTGCTGGGCCAGCACCTCGACCGGGTCGGTCCGGATGCCCTCGACCCAGGCCGGGCGGGCCTGCTCCAAGGTGGCCGCGGCCTCGGTGAAGCGGCCCTGGGCATAGCGCAACACGGCCAGCTTGGTCAGGGTTGCCATGCGCGGCATGCTGCCCGGCGCGGTGGCGCGCTCGTTGACCGCCAGCATCTCCGGCACCAGGGCCTCGGCCTCGGCGAAACGGCCGGTCTTGGTATAGCCGACCACCAGCATCTGCAGCAGGGCGCTGTATTCGGTCGAATCCTCGCCCATCAGCCGGCGGGTCGGCTGCAGCAGCGGGGTGGCCAGCTCCAGCGTGCGGTCCACCAGCCCGGCGGCGTTGTAGACCCGGGCCAGCTTGTCCTGGGCCTCGACGACCTGGATGGCGTCGGCGGCATGCAGCGCGCGCAGCTGGCTCAGCTGGCGCTCGCCCAGCTCGATCGCGCGGTCGAAACGCCCCTGCGCGTGATAGACATGGACCAGCACGCCCTGCAGCTCGGCGCGCAGCTCGGGCTCGTCGTCGAAGCGCTGATCCAGCTCGCGGCGGCTGCGCTCCAGCAGGTCCTCGACGGTGGGCGGCCGGCCGCCATGCTCCTTGGGGTCGGCGTTCGCCAGCAGGTCGCCCAGATAGGTCAGGGCCCGCTGGCTGACGCGCGCCGCATGATCGGCGCGCTGCCATTGCCACAGGCTCAGGCCCAGGCCCGCCCCCAGCGAGGCCAGCACCAGCGCGCCGGCGCCGGCCAGCCCCGCGTTGCGGCGCAGCCAGAGGCGGCCGCGATGGCGCCAGTCCTCGCCGCGCACGCTGACCGGGCGGTGCGCCAGCCAGGCCTCCAGGTCGTCGATGAAGGCACGTACGCTGGCATAGCGCTCGGCCGGGCGCTTGCGCAGGGCTTTGGCGGCGACGGCCTCCAGGTCGCCGCGCGCCAGCCGGTGGTCCGGCGGCAGGCCCGGCCCCTCGGCGCGGGCGGCGCCCGCGCGGGTGCGCGAGAGCCGCATCGGCTCGGTATGCAGCACCGCATGCTCCATCGCCTGCGGGCTGGCCGCGCGGTCGGCATAGGGCAGCTCGCCGCTGAGCAGCTCGAACAGCATCACGCCCAGCGCGTACTGGTCGGCCGCCGTGCCGACCACCTCGCCCAGCAGCTGCTCCGGCGCCGCATAGGCCGGCGTATGGCGGCGCCCGGCCAGGCGGGTCAGGGCGCTGTCGCGCGGCGCGCCGGTCGCGTCGTCCAGCAGCGCGGCGATGCCGAAGTCCAGCAGCTTGGGCGCGCCGGCCGGCGTCACCATCACATTGCCGGGCTTCAGGTCGCGGTGCACGATCAGCTGGGCATGGGCGTATTCGACCGCGCGCGCCACGCCGATCAGCAGGCGCACGCGCTCCGCCACGCTCGCGCGCCGACGCGCCACATGCTGGGACAGGGTCAGCCCCGGCACATGCTCCAGCACCAGGTAGGCGGTCTCGCCCGCCAGCCCGGCGTCCAGCAGCCGGGCGATGCCGGCATGGTCGAGCCGGCCCAGCAGCGCGCGCTCGCGCGCGAAACGGGCGCCCAGGCCGGGGCCGGTGATGTCGGCGCGCAGCAGCTTGACCGCGGCGCGCGCCTCGTAGAGCCCGTCGCAGCGCTGCGCCAACCAGACCTCGCCCATGCCGCCGCTGCCGATGCGCTCGATCAGCACCCAGGCGCCCAGGCGCAGGCCGGCCTTCGGCGCGGCCGCGGGGGTCGGGTCTTGCGTAGTGCCGACCCCGTCCGTGACGGTGGGATCGAGGGTCGGGTCCATGCGCCGCGCGCGCCGCCGCCGGCTTAAGCGTTCTCGGCCGCCTGCAGCGCCGCCAGCGCCTCGGCCAGCTGCTGCTCGCTGGCCTGTTCGCCGCGGGCCACCGGGGCCTCGGCCAGCGCGGCCGCGCCCTCCTTCTTCAGGCGCGCCACCCATTGGCCGGCCTCGCGGCCCTGCGGCAGGCCCTGGCTCTGCAGCAGCAGGGTGCCGTCGGCGGCGTTGAGCTTGAAATAGAACAGGCCATCGGCCTCGCGGTACTGCTTGAACAGCGGCAGCGCGGATTTCGGCTTGGCCGCGACCTCGGTCTTGGCCACCAGCGGCTGGAAGCGGCGCAGGCCGACCGCCTCGCGCAGGCGCTGCAGCAGCGGCGCGGCCAGCGCGCGCGCCTTCGCCGCGCCCTCCATCAGGATGGCCTCGATGCGCTCGGGATTGGCCATCAGCGCGTCGTAGCGCTCGCGCATCGGGCCGATCTCGGCCTCGATCAGCTCGTACAGCTGCTGCTTGGCCTCGCCCCAGGCCAGGCCGGCGCGCAGCGCGGCGCGGAAGGCCTCGCGCTGCGCGGGGGTCGCGAAGGCGTCGTAGATCTGCACCAGATGCGAACCCTCCGGGTCCTTGGGTTCGCCGGGCAGGCGCGAGTCGGTGACGATGCGGGCGATCGCCTCCTTCAGCGCCTTGGCCCCGCCCTCGAACAGCGGGATCACGTTGTCGTAACTCTTGGACATCTTGCGACCGTCCAGGCCCGGCAGCAGCTCCATCTCCTCGTCGATGCTGGCCTCGGGCAGCACGAAGAAATCCTCGCCGCGGCCGAACATATGGTTGAAGCGCTGGGCCACGTCGCGCGCCATCTCGATGTGCTGGGCCTGGTCCTTGCCGACCGGCACGCGGTGGGCGTTGAACATCAGGATGTCGGCCGCCATCAGGATCGGGTAGCTGTACAGGCCCATCGTGACGCCGGCGTCGGCATCCTCGCCGGCCGCCAGGTTGGCGTCGACCGAGGCCTTGTAGGCATGGGCGCGGTTCATCTGGCCCTTGGAGGTGACGCAGGTCAGCAGCCAGGTCAGCTCGGGGATCTCGGGGATGTCGCTCTGGCGGTAGAAGGTCACGCGGCCGGTGTCCAGGCCGGCGGCCAGCCAGGTGGCGGCGATCTGCAGGCGCGAGGCCTCGATGCGGTCCGGCTCGTCGCACTTGATCAGCGCGTGGTAGTCGGCCATGAAGAAGAAGCTCTCCGCGCCGGGCGCGCGGCTGGCCGCGATCGCACGGCGCACGGCGCCGACATAGTTGCCGAGATGCAGGGTACCGGTGGTGGTGATGCCGGTCAAAACGCGCTGAGTCATGATTTATTGGTGCAAGCGGACGATTGCGTTGCGCCTATTGTCCCAGCAAGAGGGCTAGGATTTCGCGAGCCTCCCCTTGCCATGAATCCCCTGCTGCTGATCAGTTCCTGTCTGGACGCCCTGATGGGCGTCGCCCTGCTGCTGCTATGGCGGCAGGACCGCAGTCATACGCATGTGCGGCTGTGGGGCTGGAGCGCGATCCTGCTGGCCCTGGGCCTGACCCTGGGCGTCGCGCTGGCCGGGCTGCCGGGCGCTGCCGGCCTGTGGCACGACCTGCAGGCACTGGGCGCCTCGGCCGCGCTGATGGGCTCGCTGTTCCTGCAGATCGGCGGCGCGCGGCGCTACCGCGGGCTGCGCTGGCAGCGCGCGATGTGGCTGCCGTCCCTGGCGCTGATGATGGCGGTGCTGATGGCGCTGGCCAAGACCGAGCACCGCCTGGCGGTGATCGCCGCCACCGCCTTCCTGGTGACCGGCAACCTGCTGTGCGCGGCCTGGCTGTGGCGCGGCGGCTCGGCGGCGGAGCGCTGGGTGGCCGGCTGCTTCCTGCTGTCGGCCCTGGTGCATGCCAGCAGCCCCTTCCTCGACGCCCAGGGCGCCTCGCCGATCACGCACACGCTGGGCCTGTTCGTGCAGACCGCGCTGAGCCTGAGCCTGATCCTGATCTCGGTGGCGCGCGCCCATGGCGAGGCGCAGCGCCAGGCCGAGCGCTTCACCCGGCTGGCCGAGCATTCGCTGCAGGGCCAGGTCGTGATGCGCGAGGGCCAGATCCTCTATGCCAACCCGGCCGCGCGGGCCATGTTCGGCCGCGGCGAGCGCCCGCAGGGCGACCTGCTGCAGGCCCTGGTGCTGCCGGAGCTGCACGAGACGGTGCGCCAGCGCCATGCGCAGGTGCTGGCCGACCCGCAGGCGCGCATCGAATGGGAGGAGCCGCGCCTGGATTACGACGGCCGGCCGCTGCATGTACGCGGCCTGTCCAGCCATCTGGAATGGGATGGCCAGCCGGCCGAGCTGCTGGTGATGGTGGACGAGACCGAACGCCATGCGGCGCTGGAGGCGCTGCGCCGCCAGGCCCTGCGCGACGAGCTGACCGGGCTGCCGAACCGCAACTTCGCGGTCGAGCGCCTGCGCCAGCTGACCGGCCTGGGCGCGCCGGCCTTCACCCTGGTGTCGGCCGACCTGGACCGCTTCCAGCTGGTCAACGAGACCCTGGGCCCGGAGATGGGCGACGCGCTGCTGCAGGCGGTCGCGCAGCGCCTGTGCAGCCAGCTGCCGCCGCAGGCCACGGTGGCGCGGCTGGGCGAGGACCAGTTCGTGATGCTGGTGGAGGGCGCCAGCGGCCGGGCCGAGGCGCTGATCTTCGCGGAGCGCCTGCTGGCGCTGATGGAGCGGCCCTTCGCGCTCGACGGCGCCGAGCTGTTCGTGCACATGTCGGTGGGCGTCGCGCTGTTCCCGCAGGACGGCAGCGACGGCCCCAGCCTGCTGCGCGCCGCCGATGCCGCGATGCACCGCGCCAAGACCCGCGCCGGCGCCACCTATGCCTTCTTCGACGCGGCGATGAACAGCGCCGCCCAGGCCCGCCTGGTGGCCGAGCAGGCGCTGTCGCGCGCGCTGGAGCAGGGCGAGTTCTTCCTGGAATACCAGCCCAAGGTGGAGGCGGTGTCGCGCCGGCTCTGCGGCTTCGAGGCCCTGGTGCGCTGGCAGCGGCCCGGCATCGGGCCGGTCAGCCCGGCCGAGTTCGTGCCGGCGGCCGAGCGCACCGGGCTGATCAAGGCGCTGGGCGACCGCATCGTCGCGATCGCGACCCAGCAGCTGCGCGACTGGCTGGACCGCTACGGCCGGGCGCTGCCGGTCGCGATCAATGTCTCGCCGCTGCAGTTCGAGGACGCAGGCTTCGTCGGCCGCCTGCTCGACGCGCTGGACGACCGCGAGCTGCCGCATGAGCTGCTGCAGATCGAGATCACCGAGACCGCGGCGATCGGCCATGTCGAGCGCGTGCTGCCGCAGCTCGAGCGCTTGCGCGCGGCCGGCGTGCTGTGCTCGCTGGACGATTTCGGCACCGGCCAGTCCTCGCTGACGATGCTGCGCCAGCTGCCCATCCATGCGATGAAGCTGGACCGCAGCATGATCGAGCCCCTGCCCGATCCGGACGCCAGTGCGGTGGTGCAGGCGACCTGCGCGCTGGGCCAGTCGCTGCGGCTGGAGATCGTGGCCGAGGGGGTGGAGACCGAGGAGCAGGCGCTCGCGGTCGAGGCCCTGGGCTGCAGCCAGCTGCAGGGCTATTTCATCAGCCGGCCGCAGCCGGCCGAGCGGGCCGGCGAGACGCTCAGGTCCTATCTGGAGCTGTGGCAGCCGGCCCCGCCATGAACTCGCCCAGGCGGATCGCGCCGCCGGGCTGCCAGCTCTGGCTGAAGGCCAGGTCCCGCTTCGGGAACAGCATCACGACGGTGGAGCCGAGCAGGAAGCGGCCCATCTCGTCGCCCTGCTTGAGGCGGATGTCCTGGTCGACGATCGTCGGCGCCGGGCCGCCCCAAGCCGACGATACTCCCTCGGGGGGCGGACGCCGCGAGGCGTCCTGGGGGCTCACGTAGATCCAGTCGCGCAGATGGCCGGGGCGGGGCGGGTTCACGACGCCATGCCAGGTGGTCGCCATGCTGCCGACGATGGTGGCGCCGACCAGCACCAGCACCCAGGGGCCCTGCGCGTTCTCGAACACGCAGACCACGCGCTCGTTGCGCGCGAACAGGCCCGGCACGCCGCGCGCGGTGGTCGGGTTGACCGAGAACAGATCGCCCGGCACATGGATCATGCGCAAGAGGCGCCCGTCGCAGGGCATGTGGATGCGGTGGTAGTCGCGCGGGCTGAGGTACAGGGTCGCGAAATGGCCGTCCTGGAAGCGCGCGGCCAGCTGCGCATCGCCGCCGACCAGGGCGGTGGTCGAGTAGGCATGGCCCTTGGCCTGGAACACCTGGTCGCCCGCCACCGCGCCGAACTGGCTGATCGCGCCGTCCACCGGGCAGATCAGCTCGGCGCCCGGGGCCAGCGGCCGCGCGCCGGGCTTCAGCGCGCGGGTGAAGAACTCGTTGAAGCTCGGGTAGGCGGCCGGGTCGGGATTGGCGGCCTCGGCCATGTTCACGCCGTAGCGCTCGATGAAGCGCCGGATCGCCCAGGTGGTCACGCCACCCAGACGCGCCGAGGCGAAGCACCCGGCCAATGCGGTCAGGGCCTGCTTGGGCAGCAGGTATTGCGGCAGCACGGCAAGGCGGTCGGACAAGGCAGGCCCCGAGAGAAGTTGGCGAGGGCGGGATTGTAGAGGTCGCTACCATAGGCGTTTCCCCGCCCAATCGGCGCCCGCGCGGCGCCGCTTCCAGAAGAGCAGTGCCATGGAAATCTATCTCGACGCCAATGCCACCACCCCGGTGCTGGAACAGGCCCGCGCCGCCGCGCTGGCCGCGATGGCCGAGGACTTCGGCAACCCCAGCAGCGTGCACAGCACCGGGCTCAAGGCCCGCGCGCTGATGGACGCGGTGCGCGAGCGCGCGCGCCGCGTGCTGGACGCGCCCGAGGGCCGGCTGCTGTTCCTCAGCGGCGCCACCGAGGGCATCCAGACCGCCGTGCTGTCGGCCCTGCATGCGCTGCGCGGCCGCCTGGGCGTCGACTACCTGCTGTACGGCGCCACCGAGCACAAGGCGGTGCCGGAGGCGCTGAAGCATTGGAACGCGCTGCTGGGGCTGGACCTGCAGGTGCTGGCGATTCCCGTCGGCCGCGACGGGCGCCACGACCTGGACTGGCTGCGCGCGCATGCGCCGCGCGCCGGCCTGGTCTGCACCATGGCCGCCAACAACGAGACCGGTGTGGTCAGCGACCTGGACGGCATCGCCGCGGTGCTGGACGAGGCCGGCCCGCAGCGGCCGTTCTGGCTGGTGGACGGGGTGCAGGCGCTGGGCAAGCTGAGCCTGCGCCTGATCGAGCGCCGTATCGACTACGCGCCCTTCTCGGGCCACAAGCTCTACGCGCCCAAGGGCATCGGCATGCTCTATGTGCGCGAGGGCACACCCTTCACGCCGCTGATGGCCGGCGGCGGCCAGGAGGGCGCGCTGCGCTCGGGCACCGAGAACATGTCGGGCATCGCCGCGCTGGGCGCGGTGCTGGCGGCGCTGGAGGAGGGCAGCCTGCATTTCCGCGACGGCGCGATGCTGGAGCGCTTCCGTGCCGCGCTGGCCGAGGCGCTGCGCGAAGCCTTCCCGGGCCTGGTGTTCAATGTGCCGCTCGAGACCAGCCTGCCGACCACCCTGAACTTCGCGGTGCCGGGCCTGTCCTCGCGCCTGCTGCAGGACCTGTTCGACGCGGCCGATGTGCGCGTCTCCGGCGGCTCGGCCTGCAGCGCGGCCAAGGCCCAGCCCAGCTTCGTGCTGCAGGCGATGGGCCTGCCGGACTGGCAGGCGGCCGGCGCGGTGCGCCTGTCGATCGGCCCGGCGGCCGATGCCAACTTCATCGCCGAGGCCTGCGCGCGCATCCGCGCCTGCGGCGAATCGCTGCGCCAGAACTGTCTGAGCCCGCAGGACAACGCGCCGACGCCGGGCGACGGCATCACCCGTTTCGTGCTGGACGGCGCCTGCTGCTACCTGATCGCCGATGCCGCGAGCCGGCGCTGCCTGCTGATCGATGCGCTGCCCGGCCAGGTCTCGCGCCTGGCCCAGGTGCTGGCCTGCCAGGGCTACCCGCTGGCCGCGCTGCTGAGCAGCAGCGGCGCGCCCGAGCATGAGCAGGCCCGCGCCCTGCTGCTGGCCGAGCTGGACCCGGCCCTGCATCCCGCCGCCGCCGTCGAGGCCGATGGCTGGCCGGCCGGCGCCGCCGCGATCGAGCTGGGCGCGCACCGCCTGACGCGCCGCGGCGCGGCCCTGCTGCTGGACGGCAGCATCGCCTTCGGCGCCAGCACCGATGCCGAAGCGAGCTTCGTCGCGCCGGCCTTCGACGACGAGCAGGCCATCGTGCGCCTCGCCGCGCCGCTGGCGGCCGAGCCGCCGGTCGCGCAGCTGGATGGCGCGCGGCTGCAGGAGTTCGTCAGCGCGCATCCGGATGCGCTGCTGGTCGACGTGCGCGAGCCCTATGAGCAGTTCCTGAGCCGCACGCCCGAGCTGGCCGGCGCGCAATGGCAGGCGGTGCCGATCTCGCGCCTGCTGAACGCGGTGCCGGCCTGGCTGGCCGAGCAGCGCCCGCTGCTGTTCTTCTGCCGCAGCGGCAACCGCAGCCGCCAGGCCGCGCAGGCGCTGGCGCGCCTGGGCCATGCCCAGACCTGGACCCTGGCCGGCGGCCTGGCCCTGCTGCCGAACGGCAAGAACAGTGCCGCGGCCACGCCCGCCGATCCCGCGCTTTATGTCTGACCTGCAGTCGCACAGCTCCTTCTACCGCTTCGTCGCGCTGGCCGATCCGGCCGCGGCGGCGCAGCGCCTGCGCGAGCTCGGCGCGGCGCTGCCCGGTGTCGGCGGCAATGTGCTGTTCGCGGCCGAGGGCATCAGCGGCGCGGTCGGCGGCCCGCTCGGCGAGCTGGCCGCCTTCGAGGCCGCGCTGCGCGAGGACGCGGTGTTCGCCGGCGCCTTCGAGGGCATGGCCTTCAAGCGCAGCGCCTGCGCCACCGCGCCCTTCACCCTGCTGAAGGTGCATGTGAAGCCGGAGATCGTCGCCTTCGGCGTGCCCGGCGTCAGCGGCCTGCTCGAGGCCGGCCGGCCCGACAGCCATGTGGCGCCGGCGCGCTGGCGCGAGCTGCTGGACGATCCGGACGTGCTGGTGATCGACAACCGCAACAGCTTCGAGTACCGGCTCGGGCGCTTCCGCGGCGCCATCGACCCGCGGGTCACGCATTTCCGCGACTTCCCGGCCTATGTCCAGGCCCATGCCGCGGACTGGCAGCGCGAGGGCAAGAAGATCGCGATGTATTGCACCGGCGGCATCCGCTGCGAGAAGACCTCGGCCTGGATGCAGGACCAGGGCCTGACCGTCTACCAGCTGGACGGCGGCATCCTGAACTTCTTCCAGGCCCTGCCCGATGCCGAGCGGGACTGGCAGGGCGAGTGCTTCGTGTTCGACAAGCGCATCGCGATCGACACCCATCTGCAGGAGACCGCCACCAGCGCCGAGCAGGTCTACGCCGAGGAGCCGCCCTGGCGGCTGGCGCGCGCCAGGCGGCTGGACCCGGGCGGCTGAAACGACATCCAAAAAGAACGAAGGAGACACCACGATGACGACACCCCCGATCACGCTGTGTGGCTTCTCGCTGTCCAACTATCACAACAAGGTCAAGCTGATCCTGCTGGAGAAGGGCATCCCCTTCGAGGAGGAGCTGATCAAGACCCATAGCGACAGCGAGGCGGTGCTGAGCTGCTCGCCGCTGGCCAAGATCCCCTTCATCCGCACGCCGCAGGGCGCGCTGTGCGAAAGCCAGGTGATCGCCGAATACCTGGAGGCGCTGCAGCCCGAGCCGCGCCTACTGCCCGCCGATCCCTATGCCGCGGCCAAGGTGCGCGAGCTCTGCACCTTCGTCGAGCTGCATCTGGAGCTGGTGGCGCGCGAGCTGTATGCGCAGGCCTTCTTCGGCGGCCAGGTCAGCGAGGGCACGCAAAACCGCGTACGCCGGCAGCTGATCAAGAACGTCGCTGGCTTCAAGCGCCTGGCCCGCTTCTCGCCCTATCTGGCCGGCGAGCAGTTCACCCTGGCCGATTGCGCGGCCTGGGTCAGCCTGCCGCTGGTCGCGATGGCAAGCAAGGCGGTGCTGGGCGAGGACCTGCTGGCGGCCGGCGGGGTGGACTGGAAGCCCTATGTGCGCTTCATTGGCGAACGCCCGGCGGCCCAGCGCGTCACTGCCGAACGCAAGGCCGACCAGGAGCGCGCCGCCGCTGCCGCCACTGCACGCGGCGGCTGAGCGGGCATCCCCCCGTTTCACGGGGGGCGGGCCGGACCGACCGGTCCGGTGACACGCAGGATTCACGCGCGGACCCAAGGATGGGCGACCTGTCGATGCCGCTGCCTGGCGGCCGTCGATCTCACCATCCATCCTTCAAGGAAGTCTTCGCATGTCCTCCACCACCCTTCGCATCATCGCCCTCGCCCTGGGTGCCGCCGGCCTGGCCGGCCAGGCTCAAGCCGCCGCCATCACCCTGACCGACGGCGCGCTGGCCTACCAGCAGAACTTTGACAGCCTGGCCAAGAGCGGCACCAGCAGCAGCCTGCCGGCCGGCTGGTCCTTCCTGGAGACCCTGGGCAACGCCAACACCAGCTACGCCGCCGGTACCGGCAGCGACAACGCCGGCAACACCTACAGCTTCGGCAGCGCCGGCAGCAGCGAGCGCGCGCTGGGCGGCCTGCAGTCGGGCAATCTGCTGTCGGTGTTCGGCGCCTCCTTCACCAACCAGGCCAGCCGCAGCGTGGCCAGCGTCGCGATCGCCTATGTCGGCGAGCAATGGCGCCTGGGCGCCAGCGGCCGCAACGACCGCCTGAACTTCCAGTACAGCACCAATGCCAGCTCGCTGAGCACCGGCACCTGGACCGATGTGGACGCGCTGGACTTCGTCTCCCCGATCAGCACCGGCAGCGCCCGCGCGCTGGACGGCAATCTCGCCGCCAACAGCCGCTCGCTCAACAGCAGCCTGAACGGCCTGAACCTGGCCCAGGGCGCGACCCTGTGGCTGCGCTGGAACGACTTCAACGCCAGCGGCGCCGACGACGGCCTGGCCGTCGACAACTTCAGCCTGAACGCCACCCTGGCCCCGGTGCCCGAACCCGGCAGCTATGCGCTGCTGCTGGCGGGGCTGGGCGTGGTGGGGCTGGTGAGCCGCCGTCGTCTGGGCCGCTGAGGCCAGCGCGCACGCGCCGGGTTAACCCCTCCCTCGACGGAGGGGCACTCTGGCGAAGACCTGACCTCTACACTCCCTCGCGCCGGTCAGCGCCATTCACAGACGCTACGACCCGGCGCATCAGGGAGGACACAAGACATGATCAGGCAAATCAAGAGCCGGGCATTGCCACGCCCGAGCGTCATCGCGGCGCTGCTGCTGCTCGCCGGGCTGGGCACACAGGCACATGCTGCACTGCCTCGCTTTCAGCTGGAATGGGCCCAGCCCACCGGCACTGTCACGACGCGCGACACCATCGATGCACCATTGCGCCTGTCCCTGGCCCCAGGCCAGGCAGCAGTCTCGCTGGACCCGCGCAGCTTCTTGACGCTGGCGGACTTGCCACTGGGCAGCCACCCTGACGACAGCACCAAGCGCCAGTTCTCCAGTATCGATTGGGAAGGCACCCAATACGGCGGCACAACATTTTGCGGCTGGGAGAGCAGCCCGTCCTGCCTGGTCAACGACGACGATGCGCCGACCTCGGGGGCCTATGCCATGGAGTGGCATTGGGGCGGCAAAGGGGAGGCCCATCGACTGGGCGTGTTGGATCTTCCGTCAATGCATCTCTCGCCAGGCCAGCACATTGACTATCTTCGCTTCAGCTTCGTGCCAGGCAGGGAAACGACGCCCGGCGAGTACTACCTCACTCGCGCCACCTTCCGGCTGGCGGTCAAGGGCTGGGATACCAACGGCAATGACCTGTACGCCAGCGTTCAACTCGCCGCCATCTGCAGCATGGATTTCGGTTCCGACTGCGCCCCGTCTTTCACCCGTACCGTCACCGCCGTTCCTGAGCCTGCAACGCTGGGTCTGATGAGTGCTGGCCTGGTGCTGATCGGTGCGGCAGCGCACCGCCGACGTCTTCGGCAGGGCTGAATCCCTCGCTTCAACCGGTGCAGGCACCTGGGTTAGCGAGAACACCCATAGAAGGATTGGCTTCAGAAAGTACATCCGGCAGGACGGCCCAGGTCGGCCCCTGTCGCTCCGAGCAACCGGGCAAGAATCAGCCAAGGAGGCGGCGTGCAACCCGTAACCCAAGTCGAAGCCGGCGATCTCAGCGTGGGCGTGTCCGAGGACGGGCCGCGCGAGGGGCCGGCCGTCATCCTGCTGCACGGCTTCCCCTATGACATCCACGCCTATGCCGAGGTCCAGCGCCTGCTGGCGCGGCAGGGCTGCCGGGTGATCGTGCCCTTCCTGCGCGGCTATGGCACGACCCGCTTTCTGCGGGACGAGCTACCGCGCTCGGGGGAGCAGGTGGCGCTCGGATGGGACCTGCGCGCGCTGATGGATGCGCTGGACCTCGAGTCGGCCGTGCTGGCGGGCTACGACTGGGGCGGCCGGGCGGCCTGCGTCGTTGCGGCGCTGTGGCCCGAGCGCTGCGCCGGCCTCGTGTCCTGCAATGGCTACAACCTGCTGCATCCGCCCTCCGCGCTGGAGCCCGCCAGCCCGCTGCACGAGGCGCGCTACTGGTACCAGTTCTATCTGCATGGCGAGCGCGGGCGACGTGGCCTGGAGCGCTCCCGTGCCGAGTTCACGCGGCTGCTGTGGCAGACCTGGTCGCCCTCATGGCCGTTCAGCGACGCGGAGTTCCTGCGCAGCGCGGCCGCCTTCGACAACCCCGATTTCGTCGAGGTGGTCGTGCATTCCTATCGCCATCGCTATGGCCTGGCCGCGGGCGATCCGCGCTTCCTGGCGCTGGAGGCGCAGCTGCTCGCGCGTCCCGTCATCCGGCCGCCGACCATCGTGCTGGACGGGTTGGCGGACGGCGTCGTGGCCGCCTCGGACCCCAAGGTGCTGGCCCAACAGTTCGAGCACCTGGTCCGGCATCAAGGCGTCGAGGGCGTGGGGCACAACTTCCCGCAGGAATGCCCGGAGGTCTTCGCGGCGGCCGTGCTGGAACTCGTACGGGAGAAAGCCCGCGCGGCCTGACCGAGGGACGAGCGGGCGCATGAAGAAAGAACGCCGCCGGCGCAGCGCCGGGCGGCGTCATCATCAGTCAGTCAGTCAGATCACAGGCTCACTCATCACTGGCTGAAGTAGCCCGAGCAGCGCTTGACGCCATTCTTGGTCAGGTAGAAGCGGTTGCAGTTGGTGTCGTAGCTGCTGCCGGTAGCGGTGATCTGCCAACCCGCCAGGTTGACGGTGTTCAGGTGCTGCCAGGCGCCGTTCAGCTTCAGGCTCCAATGCTGGTGTGGGCCGGTCGAGGAGCCGCCATTGCACAGCGCCTGCGCCCGGTTGTTGGCCGGGTTGCCGATGAAGGCGTTCTTGGCCACGGCCGCGCCGGTGTTGTACTGCAGCCGGTCGAGGTGGTAGTAAGTGGTCGACCAGCCGCCGCTGTGCACGACCTCCGCGAAACAGCTGGAATGGCGCTTGAAGGTGCCGGCCGCCGAGGCCGAGACGCGGACGCCGGTCTGGTTGCTGCCCCAGCCGCCGCCCTTGCTCATGTCCAGCGAGGACATCGGGTAGTTGCCGCTGCCGGTGTTGGTATGCGCGCCGCCGACATGCCAGGAATCGCCGAGCGGGAAGGGGAACTGGAGGAAGCCGACGGGCGGGCCGGCCAGGAGCGAGGCGGCGTTCGCGCTGTTCGTCGTCGCCTCCGCCGCATCGTCGGTCGCCGCGGTCTGGTCCTGCAGGGCGCGGGCGGCGCCGGTGTCGAAGCTCAGCCCGAACAGGCGCTGGTAGGTGGCGGCGAATTCCTCCTCCGCCCCGTCCGAACTCGCCAGCAGCGCGCGCAGCGGTGTCGGCTTCGCGGCCTCCGCGCCGAACTCGGCGGCGCCCGCGGCGGGCGCCGGCTCATACACGCGCCGCGCCAGCTGATCGGCCACATCCCGCACCTGCGCATTGAAGCCCTGCTGCTTGGACAGGGCGCCCATCGGGCGGGCCACCGCGGCACCGCCACCGCGCTTGCTGGCGGCGGACCGGCTGAGCAGGCCGCTCTGCTGCTCGATCAGGGTCAGCAGGACCCGCGGGCTGATGCTGCTGTAGCCAGCCCAATGCGAAATCGATTCGGCGTACTGGGCCAGCTCCGGGGCCGTGGCCAGCAGGTAGCTCTCAACGTCGAAATTGAACATTTCCGCATGGCTGTAGACCAGCGAGTTGGGCGCCGGCAGCCTCGGCTTGGCGGCGTTCGTCTCCGCAGCCAGACCCGGAAACGCGGCCGCGCCGGCCAGCACGAGCAGCAAGGCAGATGTCGAGAGTTTCATGTGGATGAGCTTTCGCAGAGGTTTTGAAGGACAAGGACCGGCCGCCGATCCGCCGCGCGGGCTGCCGCGGGCTACCAACTACAGGCTCGACGGCATCAGCGTCGGCTCGCGAACTCGGCCGGCGAATTCACTCTAGGCAGCCGGAATCCAGGCGTCTTCTATGGAGGTTGGTAGCTTGTGGCGCCGCGACGGCCGTGTTAGTACCCAGCGTCGATGACAGCTCCAAACCCGCGCTGGAAACGGCGGCACATGCAGCGACCAGCGGAGGTTCACACAGCCTGGCTGCAAAGCCGATGGTGACTCACCGCATCGCGGCTCGCCCTGCGCATGCAGCCTCCCGCCGCGCTCAGGGATGAATGGCCGGGCACCTTCTCCAGACGCCCCAGGTGAGCCCACCCCAGCACCTGCAAGTTTCCGCACAGCAGCCTGCACAAGCATTCAATGGCGCCGTGCGCTGCCCATGCTTAACGTCGTGCACTCTTCCACAAGGACTGGCATGCACAACTTTGAACTAATCAGCAATATCCTTTGCCCGTACACCCAGCGGGCTGCGATCCAGCTCGCCGAGAAGGGCCTGGAAGCCCGGCGAACCTACATCGACCTTGCCGACAAGCCAGACTGGTTCATCCAGTTATCACCGCTGGGCAAGGTGCCGGTGCTGCGTGTGGGCGACGCTGCCATATTCGAGACCGCCGTCATCTGCGAATACATCGAGGAGGCGATTGTCGACCGGACACCAATGTGGCCAGCGCACCCGTTGGACCGCGCTCGCCACCGCGCGTGGGCGGAGTTTGCCTCAACCGTGATCGGAGACGTGTTCGGCTTCTACATGGCACCCGACGAGGTATTGTTCGAGCGCAAACGGCTTGATCTTGCAGAACGCTTCGCTCGACTTGAGAGCCAACTGGCGGGAGCAGGTCCGTACTTCGCCGGCGAACGATTCGGCCTGGTAGATGCCGCGTTCGCACCGATCTTCCGGCTGCTGGAAACCTTCGACCAGTTGGAGGATTTCCGCCTCCTGCAAGGGCTTCCGGCAACAGCCAACTATCGCCTCAGTCTGGCGGCCCGCCCGAGCGTGCGTGCAGCCGTAGTGCCCGAGTACGGGCAAGTTTTCCTGCGCTATCTGGCCGGGCGTGGCTCCCACATGGCTCGACTCGCCGCGGCCGCCGAAATGACCTCAGTCGAGGCCTGACATCAGTCGATACGATCTCGCGATCTCCTCGGACAGCGCCGCGCTTGCGCGGCGCATGCGCGGCACGCGCGCAACATCCTCATGCATCAACAGCCACAGTGGCTGCGCCAGTTCGTCCAGCGGCGGACCGAGGCGAACGAGTTCTGGAATCGAACCACCGACGAAGCAAGGCAGGACGGCACAGCCGATCCCCGCACGTGCGGCCTGCGCAGCGCCCAACAAGGTGTTCGCACGCAACCGTATGTCGTCGGCAGCGACGTTGCGCGCCAGCCAGCTACCCGGAGCACTGCAGGCCAGCGTAGCATCGAAGCCGACCCATGGCAGGCGGGTAGACGGAGCCAGCGACTTCGTCGCATCGGTTAACCGGCGCGGTGCATAGACCGCCATCGCGACCGTGCCGACCTCACGCCCACGCAAGGTCTCCTGTGGCATCCGCGTCACCCGAAGTGCGATGTCGGCCTCGCGCCGCGCCAGCGAAACCACATCATTGGATACGTGAAGCTCGAGCTGCAGCCCGACATGCGCTCGGCATACGGCGGCTAGCACGCCGGGCAGCAGGTACTCGGAGACGGCATCAGGTGCCGTGATGCGCACGGGTCCGTCATGGCCATCGTCGCGCCCGCAGACGCGGCGCTCCAGGTCGGCGATCTCGTCTCGAAAGCGAAGCGCCAGTGCCCTGACCTCTTCTCCCGCCTCCGTCGGCCGAAGGCCACCCGGGATGCGTTCGAACAAGCGCGTTCCGAGGCGCCGCTCTATCAGCTGCAGACGGCGCGACAGGGTTGGATGGCTTACATGCAACGTGGCTGCAGCGCCGGACAAGGTACCGTTCTCCATGATGACGAGTGCAATGCGCAGATCATCCCAGTCGAAAGCGGAGGTGCGACTCATGGCTGACATTGTCGCCGCGCGCAATGCAGCTCATCCCCCGATCCCTGCAGTCTGTCGTCCGCCGCTAGGCCGCCCCCGCCCGGGCTTGTTATGGTGTGCTACATCAGCAACACACCGGGTCATCCGCCATGCAAGAACGCTGGAATGACACAAGTCCCATCTATCAACAGCTCGCCGACCGCCTGGCAGGGCAGCTGCTGGAGGGGCAACCGTCCGAGGGAGAGGCCCTGCCTTCGGTGCGCAGCCTGGCCAGCCAGTACCTGATCAATCCGCTGACCGTCAGCCGCGCGCTGCAGGCCCTGGTCGACAACGGCCTGGTCGAGGCGCGCCGCGGTCTGGGCATGTATGTGCGACCGGGTGCACGCTCGCGCCTGCTGCGCAGCGAGCGCGAGCAGTTTTTGCAGGAAGAATGGCCGGTTCTGCGCGCCAAGCTGCGCCGCCTGGGCCTGAGCGCCCAAGACCTGAACTGGGAGGAAGTGCAATGACGATGACGACAAGCCAAGCGGAAGCCCTGGTCGAAGCCCAGGGCCTGAGCCTGCATTACGGCCGCAAGACCGCGGTCGACGACATCAGCTTCACGATCCCGAAGGGCCGCGTCGTCGGCCTGCTGGGCCACAACGGAGCCGGCAAGACCTCGCTGATGAAGGCCCTGGTCGGGCTGCTGCCGGCGCAGGGCCGCCTGAGCGTGCTGGGGCTGGATCCGCACCGCCAGCGCGAGCAGCTGCTGCAGTCGCTCAGCTACATCCCGGACGTCGCGGTGCTGCCGCGCTGGGCCCGGGTCTCGGAGCTGATCACCTTGATGAGCGGGCTGCAGCCCAGGTTCTCGCCGGAGCGGGCGCGGGCGCTGCTCAAGCGCACCAGCGTCGGCCCGAACGACAAGGTCAAGGCCCTGTCCAAGGGCATGGTGACGCAGCTGCACCTGGCGCTGATCGCCGCGATCGACACCAAGCTGATGATCCTGGACGAGCCGACCCTGGGCCTGGACGTGATCTCGCGCAAGAGCTTCTACGAGATGCTGATCGACGAATGGTGCGACGGCGAGCGCAGCGTGCTGATCTCCACCCACCAGGTGGAGGAGATCGAGACCCTGCTCTCCGACGTGATGATGCTGGACGAAGGCCGCCTGGTGCTGAACATCAGCCTGGAGGAGATGGACTCGCGCTTCGTCGCGCTGAGCCACGACCCCTCGGCGGCCGAGGCGGTGGCCTCGGCCCACCCGCTGCTGCGTTACCGCGCGCAGGGCCGTCCGGTGGCGCTGTTCGACGGCGCGCCGCCGCAGCCGATCGAGGCCCTGGGTCAGCGCTTCAGGCCCAGCCTGGTGGACCTGTTCATGGCGCTGACGCGCAAGCCCGAGATGCAATCCAGCCAAGGCTGAAGAAGACGAGGAGCAAGACCATGTGGACCCGTTTCAAGACCCTGCTGCTGCGCGAATGGATGCAGCATCACAAGGGCTGGCTGCTGGTGATGTTGACGCCGCCGCTGATCTTCCTGCTGGTGCTTCCCATCGGCCAGATCGATGTCGAGACGGACAAGGTCACGCCGATGGTGCTGGCCTCGATGGCGATGGCGATGAGCGCGGTCGTCATCGCCGGCATCAGCTGGGGCGCCGCGATGCTGCAGCTGCCCGGGCTGGCGCGGCGCGACCAGCAGGACCGCTCGATCGAGTTCTGGCTCTCGCTGCCGGCCAGCCACAGCGAGAGCATCGGCGCGACCGTGCTGACCCATGCGCTGCTGGTGCCGTTGCTGGCCCTGGTGGTCGGTGCCGGCGTCGGGGTACTGGTCGCCGCGGCGGTGACGCTCAAGCTGGGCGGTTTGGCCGCGCTGGCCGAGGTGCAGTGGACCACCTTGCTGGCCGTCGGCCTGGCCGGGCTGGCGCGGCTGCTGCTGGGCATGCTGCTGCTGACCCTGTGGCTGGCGCCGCTGTTCATGATCCCGATGGCGGCCTCGGCCTGGCTCAAGCGCTGGGGCGTGCCGGTGGTGATCGCCGCGGTGGTGGTCGGCGGCAATGTGCTGTCGCGGGTCTACGGCAACCCGATCGTCTGGGATCTGCTGGAGGCCCAGGCCCACGGCGCGGCGCTGGCGCTGACCAACCACCAGGGTGAACTCGACGCGCTGCGCCACGAGACCGGCGACCTGGTCAGCTTCGCCGGCGGCGTGGCGCGCTGGGCCCTGCACGACTCGCTGGCCGCGCTGCGCGGCCTGGCCTCGCCGCACCTGCTCGGCGGGCTGCTGGTCGCCGCGGGCTGCTTCTGGCTGATCGTGCTGCGGCGCAGCCGGGCGCAGTAAGTGCGCCCCGCACAATGAAAGAAGGCCCGCAACCGCGGGCCTTCTTTTTATGAGCGAATCAGGCGCTGCGCTTCAGACCGCCGGCAGCGGCCCGCCCACCCCGCCGGCGGCCGCGACCCGGGCGGCCATCTCCTTGCGGAAGCGGTTCAGCTCCTGCACGCTGGCGAAGCTGCGCTCCATCAGCAGGCTCATGTTGTGCAGGATGCGCTCGACCACCTTGGTCTCCCAGACCGCGTCGAACTGGATCTGCTTGTCCAGCCAACGCTCCAGCCATTCCGGGTCCGGCAGGCGGCTCTGGATGGTGTCGCGCGGGAACAGCTTGGCGTTGACATGCAGATTGGTCGGGTGCAGCGCCTGGGCGGTGCGGCGCGCGCTGGCCATCAAGACGCCGACCTTGGCGAAGGCGGCCTTGGCCTCGTCACCAAACTTCTGCATCGCGCGCTTCATGTAACGCAGGTAAGCACCGCCATGGCGGGCCTCGTCGCGCGAGAGCGTCTCGTAGATCGCCTTGATGACCGGCTCGGTATGCCATTCGGCGGCGCGGCGGTACCAATGGTTCAGGCGGATCTCGCCGCAGAAATGCAGCATCAGCGTTTCCAGCGCCGGCGCGGGGTCGAACTCGAAGCGCACCTCGTGCAGCTCCTGCTCGGTGGGCACGAGGTCGGGCCGGAAGCGGCGCAGGTATTCCATAAGCACCAGCGAATGCTTCTGCTCCTCGAAGAACCAGACGCTCACGAAGGCGGAGAAGTCGCTGTCGTCCCGGTTGTCGCGCAGGAACATCTCGGTGGCCGGCAGCGCGGACCATTCGGTGATCGCGTTCATCTTGATCGTGCGCGCCTGGTCCTCGCTCAGCCGGCCGGCGTCGAACTTGTCCCAGGGGATGTCGGTGTCCATGTTCCAGCGCACCGCTTCGAGCTGCTTGAAAAGTTCGGGATAGAGCATGGTCCGTCCTTGTTGGGAGCGGAAATTCTATGCCTCGCCTCGTGCGCCGTGGGATTGCTGTCGGCATGCCCGAAGCCCCTTGAAAAACCGGCCTCGGGACCACAGTTGCAGGCATGTTGCAGACCCCCTGTTTTGCTGTACCCACTATGGGGGACAGGGGCCCGGAACTTGATTCATCGAATCAAAACACAGGTTACATAAGGCACATCGTGAAACCGTCGCCACAGCAGGTCTGAGGGAGACTGCAAAACAACGGTTCTCTATTGACTGCCAAACGGCTAAAGTCAAAACAAGATTTTAGTCGCAAGACCGCCTCCGCGAGGAGGCTGAAATCCCGAAGCCCTTCTCCTCCTCCTCCCTCCCTCCCTCGTTGGCTTCGGGGCGTCTTGCGGCCTCTTTTATGCCCGGGGCTTCCGCACACAGCGGAAGCCCTTTTCTTTGCCTGCCGCGGGGGGCTCAGCCCATGTAGGGATCCCAGAAGCCGGGATCCGGCTCGACCTGCTCGCAGATGTCCAGCGCCAGCCCGCTCGGGTCCACGCATTGGAAGCGGATCTGGCCCCAGGGCTCGCGCCGCACCGGATAGCTGATCGTCACGCCAGCTTCGCGCAGCTCGGCCTCGCAGGCCCGCGCATCCTCGACCTGGAAGGTGTAGAGGACGCCCAGGCCATTGAAGGCCTCGGGGCCGGGCGGCATCGAGGGGTGGTCGGGCGTCATGAAGGCCAGGGTGACGGGCCGCTCGCCCTCATCGCCGGGCCGCTGCAGCATCACGAACCAGCTCGACTCGAACACCGTCTCGAAGCCGAAGAAGCGGGTGTAAAAGTCGCGGCACTCATGCGGGCGCGCGGTGGTGACCAGGGGGTAGTGATCCAGCAGCTTCATCGTCGTGATTCCTTTCTTGCTTTCTTGATGCATACAGCTTGTATGTGAAATGGAATTTAAAATACATACTGCCTGTATGTCAACAATCACCATCGCACCATGACCGATGCCCCCCTCGGGAAAAAGGCCCAGCAGGCCGCCGATTCGAAGGCGCGCCTGATCGGCGAGGCGCGTGCGCTGTTCCAGGCCCAGGGCTATGCGCAGACCTCGACCGAGGCCCTGCTGTCCGCCACCGGCCTGACGCGCGGCGCGCTGTACCACCACTTCCGCGACAAGAAGGACCTGTTCGCGGCCGTCTGTGCGCAGATGCATGGCGAGCTGGGCGCGGCGATCGAGGTGGCCACGGCCGGCATCGAGGAGCCGGCGCGGGCGCTGCGCCTGGGCTCGCATGCCTGGCTGCGGGCCGTCGCGGAGCCGGGGCGTTGCCGGGTGCTGCTGCTGGACGCGCCGGCGGTGCTGAGCAGCGAGGAATGGGCGGCGCAGGATGCCGCCCATGGTTATGGCGCGCTGCGCATGGCGGTGCGCGCCCTGCGCGGTGCCCGGGATGCCGGCGAAGAACTGCAGGCGGACGCCCTGGCCGCCGCACTCAACGGCGCGATGAACCAGCTGGCGCGCTGGTGCGCCGAGGAGCGCAGGCCCGATGCCGCGGCCGCGGCGGAGGCGGCCATCGACGCCCTGCTCGACGCCGCACTACCGCCGGCCTGAGCAATCGATCAGCGCATCCAGCCCTTGCGGCGGAAGTAGATCAGCGGCGCGGCCACCGAGGCCGCCATCAGCAGCAGGGCATAGGGGTAGCCCCAGCTCCAGTCCAGCTCGGGCATGAACTTGAAGTTCATGCCGTAGACGCTGGCGATCAGGGTCGGCGGCAGCAGCGCGACGCTGGCCACCGAGAAGATCTTGATGATCTTGTTCTGGTTGATGTTGATGAAACCGACGGTCGCATCCATCAGGAAGTTGATCTTGTCGAACAGGAAGGCGGTGTGCGAGTCCAGCGAGTCGATATCGCGCAAGATCTGACGCGACTCCTCGAACTGCTCGGCATTCAGCATCCGGCTGCGCATCATGAAGCTGACCGCGCGGCGCGTGTCCATCACATTGCGGCGGATGCGGCCGTTCAAGTCCTCCTCGCGCGCGATCGCGGCCAGCACCTCGGCGGCCTCGGTGTCGTTCACCTCGCTCTTCAGCACCCGCGAGCTGACTTTCTCCAGCGAGTCGTAGATGCCCTCCAGGACATCGGCCGAATACTCGGCGTCGGCGTCGTAGAGCTTCAGCAGCACATCCTTGGCGTCCTCGATCAGGGCCGGGATGCGGCGCGCGCGCAGGCGCAGCAGGCGGAAGACCGGCAGGTCCTCCTTGTGCACCGAGAACAGCACATTGTTGTAGAGGATGAAGGCGACGCGCACATTGCGCGGCGAACTGTCGTCATCGATCAGGAAGTCGGAACGAATGTGCAGCTCGCCGTTGTCTTCCTCGTAGAAACGGGCCGACTCCTCCAGATCGTCGTCGACGATGTTCTCGGGGATCACCAGGCCGAAGCGATCGCGGATCCAGCCCTTCTCCTCGGCACTCGGGTCTTCCAGGTCCACCCACACCGGGCGCGACTGGGCCAGGGCCTCGGGGCTCTCGATTTCCTCCTGGAACAGCCCGCCCTTCAGGCGGCCATTGTCCAGCGTGAACACATTCAGCATGCGTAAAGTCTCCAGCGCCCTTGCGCCGTCATGAGGGGACGGGGCGTGATCCGTCCGGATTGGGGGTAGGTAGGGGGTACCGTCTCACTCCGGACTGGCGGCATTCGCAGGGGAAAGCCGGCTGCAGGCACTGGAGTGGACGGTCACCGCGGGTGATCGCTGTCCAAGAAAGACTCCAGAGATGGGGCGGGCGGATTATCACATCGGCCCGGGGCTTGGCGCAAAGGCCAACAGCGCATTGAAGCACAGCTTGCCGCCCACCGGCGCGGCAACACTCCGAAAGGCTCGGACTTTGCTGTCAAACGCTTGTCACATGCCAGGGCCGGGCGCACACTGGTTTCGACCGAGACCCCTCCACTCCCTGCCGCTACCCACCCTCTGCTACCCGCATCCTCCCTCCCCCGATTCCCCCTGTTTTCGTTGTTCCGTCCACCCCTGTGAAAGGAGGCTTTATGAACCTGACAATCAGCGGCCATCATCTCGAAGTGACCCCGGCACTGCGTGAGTACGTACTCACGAAGCTAGACCGAGTAACCCGCCACTTTGACCAGGTCGTCGATATCAACGTCTTGCTCACTGTGGAGAAGCAAAAGGAAAAGGACCGCCGTCAAAGGGCCGAAGTGACCGTGCACGTCAAGGGACGTGACATCTTTGTCGAGCAATCTCATGAGGATCTATACGCCGCGATTGATCAGCTGATGGACAAGCTGGACCGCCAGGTCTGCCGCCACAAGGACCGTGTGCAGGACCACCACCACGCCTCGGCCAAGCGCCTGGAACTGGGCGCCCAGTAAACCGCCTCTTTCTGGTTTCATTCCGTCTCAAGCGGCCCTTCGGGCCGCTTTTTGCTGCCCGGCCAGCAGACGGGCGACATGCGAACAAACGTTGTTGCTGCGCCGCCGCAAAGATGCGCAATCCTGCCGGGCCACCACGGCCGCGGGACCCATCGGCTTGACGGCCTTTCTATAATCCAATTTCTAGCTACCGAACAAGCGTCCCGCCCAAGGCTCACCAAGCCGTAATCGGCGCTGCGACCCGATGAACCGTCTTGCCGCCATCCTGCCCGCCAGCAATGTGCTGGTGAATGTGGACGCCTCCAGCAAAAAGCGAGTCTTCGAGCAGGCCGGCCTGCTGTTCGAGAACAACCACACCATCTCCCGCGCCTCGGTGACGGACAACCTGTTCGCCCGCGAGCGCCTGGGTTCCACCGGCCTGGGCCATGGCGTGGCCATCCCGCATGGCCGCATCAAGGGCCTGAAGAACCCGTTGGCCGCCGTGCTGCGCGTGCAGCAGCCGATCGGCTTCGACGCGCCGGACGACGAACCGGTCAGCCTGCTGATCTTCCTGCTGGTGCCCGAGGCCGCGACCCAGCGCCATCTGGAGATCCTGTCCGAGATCGCTGAGATGCTGTCCGACCGTGAACTGCGCGAGCGCCTGAAGACCGAGGCCGAGGCCGCCGACCTGCACCGCCTGATCTCGGCCTGGGAGCCGCTGAAGTCGGTCGCCTGACACCCTTTCCGCCAAGCAAAGCCACCCCCGAGTGAAAGTCACCTCGATCAGCGCCGACCGGCTCTTCGAAGAGCATCGCGAGGCGCTGCGCTGGGAATGGATCGCCGGCCATGCCCATCCGGAGCGCCGCTTCGACGAAGCCGCCCTGCGCGACGCGCAATCGGCCGCCGACCTGGTCGGCTATCTGAACTACATCCACCCCTACCGGGTGCAGATCGTTGGCCGCCGCGAGGTGGCCTACCTGAGCCAGGCCTCCGGCGAGGTGCTGGACCGTCGCATCGCGCGCATCGTCACCCTGGAGCCGCCGGTCATCATCGTGGCCGACGACCAGCCGCCGCCGGACCGCCTGGTCGCGATGTGCGACCGTGCCGAGATCCCGCTGTTCGTCACCGCCGAATCCGCCGGCCATGTGATCGACCTGGTGCGCGCCTACCTGGCCCATGTCTGCGCCAACCGCACGACGCGCCACGGCGTGTTCATGGACATCCTGGGCCTGGGCGTGCTACTGACCGGCGAATCGGGCCTGGGCAAGAGCGAACTGGGCCTGGAGCTGATCTCGCGCGGCCATGGCCTGGTGGCCGACGACGCGGTGGATTTCTTCCGCATCGCCCAGACCGCAATCGAGGGCCGCTGCCCCGAGCTGCTGATGAACCTGCTGGAGGTGCGCGGCATCGGCCTCTTGGACATCAAGGCCATCTTTGGCGAGACCGCGGTGCGCCGCAAGATGCGGCTCAAGCTGATCGTGCACCTGGTCCGCAAGGAGACGATGGAGCGCGATTTCGAGCGTCTGCCCTATGAGCCCCTCTACGAGGACGTGCTGGGCATGCCGGTGCGCAAGGTGGTGATCGCGGTGGACGCCGGCCGTAACCTGGCGGTGCTGGTGGAGGCCGCAGTCCGCAACACCATCCTGCAGCTGCGCGGCATCGACACCTATCGCGAGTTCGTCGAGCGCCACCAGCGGGCGATCGAGCAGGGTCAGCTCGGCGACGACTGAAGCCGCCGCCGGCGGCTTCCAGATCAGCCGCGGTGTTCGCAGTTCTTCTTGGTGCAGGTCGCGTAGAGCGCCAGCGAATGCTCCTGCAGCGAGAAGCCGCGCTCCTTGGCGATCGAGTGCTGGCGCTCCTCGATCTGCGGGTCGAAGAACTCCTCGACACGGCCGCAGGTCAGGCAGACCAGGTGATCGTGGTGGTGGCCCTCGTTGAGCTCGAACACCGCCTTGCCGGACTCGAAATGGTTGCGCGACAGCAGGCCGGCCTGCTCGAACTGGGTCAGCACGCGGTAGACCGTGGCCAGACCGATGTCGGCCCCCTCGTTCAGCAGGGCTTTGTATACGTCTTCAGCGGTCATGTGGCGCTGCGCCGTCTTCTGGAAGATCTCCAGAATCTTGATGCGGGGCAACGTGGCCTTCAGGCCGCTGTTCTTGATTTCTTCGGTCCGGTCCATGGTGTCAAGCTGGGCCGACCCCCATGGGCCTGCCGCTAGAATGGGCCAATCATAGCCAGCAATGGGCGTGCTGCGCCCCCCGGCCCCGAAGATATGCGCCCCATCATCCCGCTCCTGACCTCCACGCTGGCCCTGCTGGGCCTTGCCGGCTGTTCCTCGCTGCCCTCGCTGGACAGCCTGCCCTCGGTGGCCGGCGACAAGGTGCTGGGCCTGGTGACCCCCTACCGGGTCGAGGTGGTGCAGGGCAATGTGCTGACCAAGGAGCAGGTGGCCCGGGTCAAGCCCGGCATGAGCCGCGCCCAGGTGCGCGACCTGCTGGGTTCGCCGCTGCTGACCGACATCTTCCATGACAACCGCTGGGACTACGCCTTCTCGATCCGCCGCCAGGGCGCGACGCCGCAGGCCCGCCATGTGATCGCCTGGTTCGAGGGCGACCAGCTGAAGTCGCTGGATCTGCCGGGCGACCTGCCCAGCGAAAACGAATTCATCGCCTCGATCAACACCTTCAAGCCGCGCAACCAGCCCAAGCTGGAACTGAGCGAGGCTGAGCGCAAGGCCCTGCCGGTGCCGGCCAAGCCGGAGGCCGCCGCCGCCGAGCCGGTCGGCCCGGTGCGCGCCTATCCGCCGCTGGAGCCGCGCTCGTGAGCGCCGGCCGCCCGCTGAACATCGCCATTGCCGGCGCCTCCGGGCGCATGGGCCGGATGCTGATCGAGGCCGTCGTCAACGCGCCCGACTGCAAGCTCTCCGGCGCGCTGGACCGCGAGGGCAGCCCCGCCCTGGGCCTGGACGCCAGCGCCTGGCTGGGCCAGACCAGCGGCGTCGCGATCACCGCCGACCTGCGCCAGGGCCTGACCGGCGCCGATGTGCTGATCGACTTCACCCGCCCCGAGGGCACCCTGGCCCATCTGGCCGTCTGCCGCGAGTTGGGCGTCAAGGCCGTGATCGGCACCACCGGCTTCACGCCGGCGCAGAAGGCCGAGATCGCCGCCCATGGCCAGCAGATCGGCATCATGATGGCGCCGAACATGAGCGTCGGCGTCAATGTCGTGCTGAAGCTGCTGGACCTGGCCGCGCGCTCGCTCGCCACCGGCTACGACATCGAGGTCATCGAGGCCCACCACCGCCACAAGGTCGACGCCCCCAGCGGCACCGCGCTGGCGATGGGCGAGGTGGTCGCCCAGGCCCTGGGCCGCGACCTGAAGGACTGCGCGGTCTACGGCCGCGAAGGCGTCACCGGCGAGCGCGATCCCTCCACGATCGGCTTCGCCACCGTGCGCGGCGGCGACATCGTCGGCGACCACACCGTGCTGTTCGCCGGCATCGGCGAGCGCATCGAGATCACTCACAAGTCCAGCAGCCGCGTCACCTATGCCGAGGGCAGCCTGCGCGCCGCGCGCTTCCTGGCCGCCAACGGTCCGGGCCTGTACGGCATGGACGATGTCCTCGGCCTGAGCTGAGCCCATGGTCGGCTTCAACCAGTTCTGGCACCAGGGCGATGCGGTCTCGCGGGGCGTGGCCCTGCTGCTGCTGCTGATGTCGGTCAGCGCCTGGGTGCTGATCTTCTGGAAGGCCTGGACCCTGAACCGCGCGCGTCGCGACCTGGGCCGCGCGGTGCCGGCCTTCTGGGCCGCGGCCGACCTGGACGGCGGCCGCCAGGCGCTGGTGAACTTCGACCGCGAGGAGATCCTGCTGCCGCTGCTGGACGCCGGCCGTGCCGCCGCCAACAGCAACACGCTGGAGGCCGCCGGCAAGCGAGAGTCGCAGCTGACGCGCCGCCTGCGCGACGCACTGCACGGCGTGCTGGCCCGGCTGCAGTTCGGCCAGGTGCTGCTGGCCTCGATCGGCGCCACCGCGCCCTTCGTCGGCCTGTTCGGCACTGTCTGGGGCATCTACCACGCGCTGGTCAGCATCTCGGCGGCCGGCAATATCTCGATCGAGAAGGTCTCCGGCCCGGTCGGCGAGGCCCTGATCATGACCGCCGCCGGCCTGGCCGTGGCGATCCCCGCGGTGCTGGCCTACAACGTGTTCGGCAAGTTCGTCGGCGGCTGCGAGGCCGACCTGGAAGGCTTCGCCCACGATCTGCGCGAGCTGCTGGAACAGCCGCCGCACTGAGAAGGAAGAGCCCGCGCGATGGCCTTTGGACGCCTGGAACGCCGCGACGCGCCCAAGCCGATGGGCGAGATCAACATGACGCCGCTGATCGACGTCATGCTGGTGCTACTGGTCATCTTCATGATCACCGCGCCGCTGATGAGCAGCTCCCTGCGCCTGAACCTGCCCGAGAGCGAGGCCGCCACGCCCAGCGAGGCGCCGGCCTTCATCGCGGTGGCGCTGCAGCCCGACGGCAGCCTCTACCTCGGCGAGGAGAAGCTGGAGCCGGCCGCCTTCCGCGAGCGGGTCGGCCTGCTGGCCAAGGGCCGGCCCGACATGGAGGTACAGCTGCGCGCCGACAAGGCCGTGCCCTATGGCAGCGTCGCCGAGCTGATCGGCTGGGTGCAGGCCGCCGGCCTGAACCGCATCGCCTTCGTCGCCGAGGCCCTTCCGGCCAAGCCCTGAGCCGTGCCGCCGGCTCCGGCGGCCACGCCTCCTACAATCGGCGCCTTCAGCGCCCCGTGCCCCATCATGAACGACAAGTACGCCCCGAACGAGATCGAAGCCGCCGCCCGCGAGTACTGGAACTCGCGTGACGCCTACAAGGTCAGCGAAGACCAGAGCAAGCCGAAGTTCTACGCCTGCTCGATGCTGCCCTACCCCAGCGGCAAGCTGCACATGGGCCATGTGCGCAACTACACGATCAACGACATGCTGACGCGTCAGCTGCGCATGAAGGGCCTCAACGTGCTGATGCCGATGGGCTGGGACGCCTTCGGCCTGCCGGCGGAAAACGCGGCGATGAAGAACAAGGTGCCGCCCGCGAAGTGGACCTACGAGAACATCGCCTACATGAAGGGCCAGATGCAGGCGATGGGCCTGGCGATCGACTGGTCGCGCGAGATCGCCACCTGCAAGCCCGACTACTACAAGTGGAACCAGTGGCTGTTCCTGAAGATGCTGGAGGCCGGCATCGCCGAGCGCCGCACCCAGGTCGTCAACTGGGACCCGGTGGACCAGACCGTGCTGGCCAACGAGCAGGTGGTGGATGGCAAGGGCTGGCGCTCGGGCGCCGTGGTCGAGAAGCGCGAGATCCCGGGCTACTACCTGAACATCGTCAAGTACGCCGACGAGCTGCTGGCCGCCGTCGCCGACCCCAGCGACAAGAGCTATCTGCATGGCTGGCCCGAGCGCGTGCGCCTGATGCAGGAGAACTGGATCGGCAAGAGCGAGGGCGTGCGCTTCGCCTTCCCGCACCAGATCAAGGACGCCGCCGGCACCTTGATCCAGGACGGCAAGCTGTTTGTGTTCACGACCCGCGCCGACACCATCATGGGCGTGACCTTCTGCGCCGTGGCGCCGGAGCATCCGCTGGCCGCCCATGCTAGCGCGGGCAATGCCAAACTGGCCGCCTTCATCGAGGAATGCAAGCAGGGCGGCACCACCGAGGCCGAGCTGGCCACGCAGGAAAAGAAGGGCATGGCCACCGGCCTGTTCGTCACCCATCCGCTGACCGGCGCGCAGGTCGAGGTCTGGGTCGGCAACTATGTGCTGATGAGCTATGGCGACGGCGCCGTGATGGGCGTGCCGGCGCATGACGAGCGCGACTTCGAGTTCGCCAAGAAATACGGCCTGGCCATCAAGCAGGTGGTCGCGGTCGAGGGCGAGAGCTACAGCACCGCCGCCTGGGCCGAGTGGTACGGCGACAAGCAAAAGGGCGTCTGCATCGAGTCCGGCGTGCTGAACGGCCTCTCCTACAAGGCCGCCGTCGACAAGGTCGCCGAGCTGGTCGGCGAGCAGAACCTCGGCGCGAAGAAGACCACCTGGCGCCTGCGCGACTGGGGCATCAGCCGCCAGCGCTACTGGGGCACGCCGATCCCGATCATCCATTGCGAGAACTGCGGCGCGGTGCCGGTGCCGGCCCAGGACCTGCCGGTCGTGCTGCCCGAGGAATGCATCCCGGACGGCAGCGGCAACCCGCTGAACAAGCATGCCGCCTTCCTGAACTGCAGCTGCCCCAAGTGCGGCAAGCCGGCCAAGCGCGAGACCGACACGATGGACACCTTCGTGGACAGCTCGTGGTACTTCATGCGCTATTGCGACGCCAAGAATGACCAGGCCATGGTCGGCGAGGGCACGCAATATTGGATGCCGATGGATCAGTACATCGGCGGCATCGAGCACGCGATCCTGCACCTGCTGTACGCGCGCTTCTGGACCAAGGTGATGCGCGACCTGGGCCTGGTCAAGGTGGACGAGCCCTTCACCAAGCTGCTGACCCAGGGCATGGTGCTGAAGGGCGCCTTCTCGCACAAGCCGGCCGACGCGGGCAAGAACTACTACTGGGAGCATGAGGTCGACGTCCAGCTCAACGAGCATGGCCAGGTCATCGGCGGCACCCTGAAGAAGGACGGCACGCCGCTCGACTACGAGATGACCACCATGTCGAAGTCGAAGAACAACGGCGTCGACCCGCAGCAGCTGATCGACCAGTACGGCGCCGACACCGCACGCCTGTTCGTGATGTTCGCGTCGCCGCCGGAGCAGACCCTGGAGTGGAACGACGCTGGCGTCGATGGCGCGCACCGCTTCCTGAAGCGCGTCTGGGGCTTCGGCGCCAAGAACGCGGCCGGCATCAAGGCCGGCGGCGCTGATTTCGCCGCACTGTCCGGCGAGGGCAAGGCGCTGCGCCGCGAGGTGCATCTGGTGCTGAAGCAGGTCTCGTACGACTACGAGCGCATGCAGTACAACACCGTGGTCTCGGGCGGCATGAAGCTCTTGAACGCGCTGGAGGGCTTCAAGGCCGCCGGCCAGGACGCCGCCGTGCGCGAAGGCTTCTCGGTGCTGCTGCGCGTGCTCTACCCGGCCTGCCCGCATATCGCGCACACGCTGTGGGTCGATCTCGGCTTCGCCGCCGAGCTGGGCGACCTGCTGGACGCGCCCTGGCCCGCGGTCGACGAGGCCGCGCTGGTGCAGGACGAGATCGAGCTGATGCTGCAGGTCAACGGCAAGCTGCGCGGTGCCATCAAGGTGCCGGCCGCCGCCGACAAGGCCGCGATCGAGGCCGCCGCGCTGGCCAACGAGAAGTTCGCCGAGTTCAGCGAGGGCAAGGCGCCGAAGAAGGTCGTGATCGTGCCCGGCCGCCTGGTCAACATCGTCGTCTGAGCAGCATGATGGACCGCCGCCTGCTGCTCTCCAGCCTCTCGGCCGCCGTGCTCGCCGGCTGCGGCTTCGCGCCGCGCCGCGAGCCCGAGCTGCATTTCCGCAGCCTGGGCCTGCAGGGTTTTCGGCCCGGCTCGCCGCTGGCCGTCGAGCTGAAGCGCCAGCTCGGCCGCACGCCGGTGCAGCTGGTCGAGGACTTCAACAAGGCCGAGGTGGTGCTGGAGGCCAAGCGCGACGAGCGCGACAAGACCGTGGTCGTGTCGACCAGCGCCGGCCAGGTGCGCGAATGGGAGCTGCGCCTGCGCGTGGACTACCTGCTGCGCACCGCGGCCGGCGAGATCCTGCTGCCGCTGACCGAGCTGCGCCTGACCCGCGAAATGAACTACACCGAGTCCGACGCGCTGGCCAAGGAGCAGGAGGAGGCGCAGCTGTTCCGCGCGATGCAGTCCGACGCGGTGGCGCAGATCATGCGCCGCCTGGCCGCCGTCAAGTTACCGAGCTGACGCCTTGCAGATCCGCCCCGACGCGCTCGCCGCGCAGCTGGCCAAGGGCCTGAAGCCGCTCTACACGGTCTATGGCGACGAGCCGCTGCTGGCCCAGGAGGCCTGCGACGCGATCCGAAGCGCGGCGCGCGCGCAGGGCTATGGCGAGCGCAAGGTCTTCACCGTCAGCGGCGCCTATTTCGACTGGGGCCCGGTGCTGGGTGCGGCGCAGGCGCTGAGCCTGTTCGCCGAGCGCCAGTTCATCGAGATCCGCATCCCCAACGGCAAGCCCGGCAAGGACGGCTCCGAGGCGCTGCAGCGCTATTGCGAGCGCCTGCCCGAGGACGTGGTGACGCTGGTCAGCCTGCCGCGCCTGGACAAGACGCAGATGAACGGCGCCTGGTTCAGCGCGCTGGACGGCCATGGCGTCACGGTGCGGGTCGACCCGGTCGAGCGCCGCATGCTGCCGCAATGGATCGCGCAGCGCCTGGCGGCCCAGGGCCAGCCGGTCGCCGAGGGCGAGGAGGGGCAGCGCGCGCTGGCCTTCTTCGCCGACCGCGTCGAGGGCAATCTGCTGGCCGCGCACCAGGAGCTGCAGAAGCTCGCGCTGCTGCACCCGCAGGGGCCGCTGGCCTTCGAGCAGATCGAGCAGGCGGTGCTGAACGTCGCGCGCTACGACGTGTTCAAGCTCAGCGAGGCCGTGCTGGCCGGCCAGCTGACCCGCGTGCTGCGCATGCTGGACGGCCTGCAGGCCGAGGGCGAGGCCGCGGTGCTGGTGCACTGGACCCTGGCCGAGGATGCCCGCGCGCTGAAGCGCGTGCGCGAGGCGGTGGACGCCGGCAAGCCGCTGCCGATGGCGCTGCGCGAGGCGCGCGTCTGGGGCGCGAAGGAAAAGCTGTTCGAGCGCATCGTGCCGGGCCTGAAGACCCAGCAGCTGGTCCCGCTGGTCGAGGCCGCGCAGATCTGCGACGGCATCGTCAAGGGCCTGCGCCACCCCGGCTGGCCGCAGGAGCCCTGGGACGCGCTGAAGCGCCTGGCCCTGATGCTGATCGAGGTGGCCGCCGCGCCGCGCGCGCCGAAGCTGGCGCTGCGGCCTTAGTCGGCCAGGCCGGGATAGCAGAACTCCCAGGAACGCAGCCGGTAGTCCGGCGCGAAGCCCAGCTTCAACGCCAGCGCCAGCGAGGCCGGGTGGCTGACCATCGCGGTCCATTGCGGCTCCAGCCCGCGCCGCCAGGCTTCCTGCAGATAGGCCGCACAGGCCTGGGTGGCCAGGCCGCGCTTGTAGAAGCCCTCGTCATGGGTGCGCACCGCGATCTCGTGGCGGGTGCCGCTGACATAGCAGGAGAAGCAGTGGCTCAGCAGCTGGCCGTCGGCCGCCTGCACCACATAGCCGAAGCCCTGGGCCAGGAAGGCCTCGACCGAGGGCCAGAACTCGTCCAGCTCGCCCTCCCACAACCGCTCGGCCAGCGCGCGGTCGATACGCGCCAGCGTCAGCCCCGGCGCCAGCAGGCGGTAGCCGGGCCGCCAGAGCTCGAAGCGCGTCGCGTCGAAGCGGTGGTACTGCCATTGATCGGCCTCGGGGCCGCGGTGCGCGATCGCGCGCAGCAGGGTCCATTCCCAGTCCATGTCGAACAGGGTCGCGACAAAGCAGCTGCCACCGATCGCCTCGCAGTCCTCGCGCAGCTGGGTCTCGATGCTGACCGCCAGCCGCGCGTCCAGGCCCGGCAGCCGGGCATCGCCCAGCAGATAGCTGCTGCTGCCGGTGGCGCTGATCAGGGCCGCGCGCGGGCGCAGCGGGTCGTCCACCCAGACGCCGCCCCGGGCGCCGCCGCGCAGCACCGCGTTCAGCGGCACCTCGGCGCGCGCCGCCGCATGTTCATGCAGCAGCGGGGCGAGCAGGGGGTAGGCGGCGGGTTCGAGGCAGTGCAGCGCGTCGGGAGGGGTGGGCATCATCGGGAGGAGAAACAACAGCGGATGCTGCGCATTGTTCGAACGCCGCCGGCGCGGGTCCACGGCCTTGGGACGGATTGCAGGATCCGCCGCTCGGAACGCAAAAAGCCGGCGGCGGACGCGCGATACTGCACGGCACCGGGCCTCTTGCGGGCCGGGTCCTCAAGCCCGGCGCCGGCGCTGACGATAGAGTCGCTGGCACGAGCGAAGAACCCCAGGCCGGTGATCACTGTCGGGGCGCGTTGTCTTCTGCACAAAAGAAAAGGCTGCCACACCACGATGAACCGATGCGCCTCCTCGCATGCGCTGCTGGCGGCCTGCCTGCTGGGCTGCATCGGTGCGGCCCAGGCCCTGCCCTGGCTGGTGCAGGTGCGCGGCCCGGACGGCGCGCCGCTGGCCGATGCGGCGGTGGCGGTGGAGCTGCGCGGCCAGGCCAGCCGCGCGCCGGCCGGCACCCGGGCCGAGATGGCACAGCGCGAGCGCCAGTTCCAGCCCTTCGTGCTGGTGGTGCAGACCGGCACCGCGGTGAACTTCCCGAACTTCGACACGGTGCGCCACCATGTCTATTCCTTCTCGCCGGTGAAGACCTTCGACCTCAAGCTCTACACCGGCACGCCGGCCGAGCCGGTGCTGTTCGACAAGTCCGGCATCGCGGCCCTGGGCTGCAATATCCACGACAAGATGGGCGCGCATATCGTCGTCGTCGACACGCCCGTCTTCGCCAAGACCGATGCCCAGGGCCAGGTGCGGCTGGACCTGCCGCCCGGCGAGCATTGGCTGCGCGCCTGGCACCCGCGCCAGGCCCGGCCGCAGCTGCAGAGCCAGCGCCTGAGCGTGCCGGCCGGCGGCGCGGGCGGCGGCAGCACCACCCTGACCCTGGAGTGACCGGCGCATGCCCGCCTTCCTGAACCTGCGCCGGCTCGAGGGCCGCATCGTCGCGCTGTTCCTGGCCTTGCTGCTGGTGGTGCAGCTGGCCGGCTTCGCACTGACCCGCAGCAGCATCGGCCGCAATGCCGACGGCGCGATCGCCGCCGAGCTGAAGACCGGCGAGCGCGTGCTGCAGCGCCTGCTGGCGCAGGAGGCCGACAAGCGCCGCGACGCCGCCGAGCTGCTGGCCAAGGACTACGGCTTCAAGCAGGCGATCGGCCTGCCGCTGGCCGAGGCCGGCACGGTCGAGACCATCCGCGATGCGCTGATGAACCAGGGCGAGCGCATCGGCGCCAGCGTGGTCGCCTATGCCGACAACGAGCTGCACCTGGTCGCCGCGACGCGCGCGGACGCCGAGCGCTTCATGGGCCTGCTGCAGACGCTGAGTCGCAGCAGCGGCAATGGCGCGGCTCAGCAGTCAGCAGCGCCGCAGCTGGCCCTGCTGGACGGCGGCGAGGCTTACCAGGTGGTGGCCGTGCCGGTGCGCACGCCGGCGCCGGTGGGCTGGATCCTGATGGGCTTCGCGCTCGACGCCGCGCCGCTGCGCGACCTGCAGAGCCTGTCCGAGCTGCGCAGCCTGCTGGTGGTGCGCGATGGCGCGCGGGGCTGGCGCCCGCTGGTCGGCACCCTGCCGGACGCGACCGCGGGCCGGCTGGCGCAGCAGATCCCGGCCGGCGGCGAAGCGCGCATGTTCGCCGTCAGCGTCGCCGACGAGCAGCTGCGCGGCCGCTTCGTGCCGCTGCTGCACAAGGGCCCGCAGGAGCAGCTGGGCGCGGTGCTGCTGCGCTCCTTCGACGAGGCCATTGCGCCCTACCGCCAGCTGCAGCTGACCCTGCTGGGCTTCACGATCGTCGGCGTCGTCGCCTTCGCGCTGGGCAGCGTGCTGATGGCGCGCCGCATCAGCCGCCCGCTGCAGCAGCTGGCGCGTTCGGCACGTCGCTTGGGCCAGGGCGACTACGACACGCCGATCCCGCCACCGGTGCGCCACGAGGTGGCCGAGGTGCGCGAGCTGGCCACCGCGGTCGAGACCATGCGCACCGACATCCGCGAACGCGAGGAACAGGTGCACCGCCTGGCCTTCTGGGATCCGCTGACCGGGCTGCCGAACCGCGAGCAGTTCGCCCAGCATCTGGGCGAACGCCTGGCGGCCGGCCAAGCCTGCGCGGTGCTGATGCTGGACCTGGACCGCTTCAAGCATGTCAACGACGTGCTGGGCCATGCCTTCGGCGACCGCCTGCTGTGCAGCGTGGCGGCGCGGCTGCAGGCCCTGCAGGGCGGCGCCGCCGGCCATCTGCTGGCGCGCCTGGGCGGCGACGAGTTCGTGCTGCTGCTGGACGGCGCCGACGCGAACGCCGCGCTGGCCTTGGCCGCGCGCATCCACCACGATTTCGAGACCCCGCTGTGCATCGACGACCAGACCGTCGACCTGGGCGCCGGCATCGGCATCGTGCTGGCGCCGGAGCAGGGCCGCGAGGTCAGCCAGCTGCTGGCGCGCGCCGAGCTGGCGATGTATGCGGCCAAGCGCCGCCAGAGCGGCAGCATGGTCTACGAGAGCGCGCTGGACGCCGGCAGCCAGGAAGCGCTGTCCCTGCTGAGCGAGCTGCGCCGCGCGATCGAGCTGCAGGAGCTGCGCCTGTTCCTGCAGCCCAAGGTCGACCTGAAGAGCGGTCTGGTACACAGCGCCGAGGCCCTGGTGCGCTGGGAGCATCCGACGCGCGGCCTGGTGCCGCCGATGCAGTTCATCCCCTTCGCCGAGCAGACTGGCTTCATCCGCCAGCTGACCGCCTGGGTGATCGAGGAATCGGCCAAGGTCGCGCGCGAGGCGCAGCGGCTCGGCCTGCCGCTGCGCATCAGCGTCAACCTCAGCACCCGCGACCTGCTGGACCAGGACCTGCCCGCCAAGATCGAGGCCCTGCTGAGCCGGCATGGCGCCGACCCGTCGATGCAATGCCTGGAGATCACCGAGAGCGCGATCATGGACGACCCGCAGCGCGCGCTGCACACGCTGGAGCGCCTGTCGGAGATGGGCTTCAAGCTGTCGATCGACGACTTCGGCACCGGCTATTCCTCGCTGGCCTACCTGAAGCGCCTGCCGGTCAACGAGCTGAAGATCGACCGCAGCTTCGTGATGGCGATGGAGCGCGACCTGGACGACGCGCGCATCGTGCGCTCGACCATCGAGCTGGCGCACAACCTGGGCCTCAGCGTCGTGGCCGAGGGCGTCGAGACCGGCAAGGCCTGGAAGCTGCTGGCCGAGCTGGGCTGCGACGAGGGCCAGGGCTACTTCATCGGCCGCCCGGTGCCGGCCCAGCAGCTGCTGGACTGGCTGCCCGGCTGGCGCGCGCCGGACCTCAGCAACGAGTCGCTGGACACGGTGATGGCGGGCCTGAATTGAGCGCTGCGGCGGCAGCGGCTTCGATAAACTGTAAATTCATACAGCTCCTATCGAAGCCATGCGCATGCTCCACCACCTCTCCTTCGGCGTCAACAACCTGCGGCGGGCGGCCGACTTCTATGACGCGGTCCTCGAGCCGCTAGGCTATGTGCGCGTGTGGACCGACTTCGAAGGCGATGAAAACACGCAGGCCGTCGGCTATGGAGAACCCGGCGGCGGCGACAAGCTCGCGCTGAAGCAGCATCCGAACGTCGCCGTGGCACCCGGCCCGGGCTTCCACCTCGCCTTCTCGGCACCCAGCCGGGAGGCCGTCGATAAATTCCACCAGGCCGCGCTCCGCCACGGGGGCCAGGACAACGGAGCCCCAGGGCTGCGGCCCGACTACGGACCGCATTACTACGCCGCCTATGTCGTCGACCCCGAGGGCTTTCGAATCGAAGCCGTGATCACCACGGCGGCCTGAGTTTCTCTTTTTTCTCTCTCTTCTGGTGGCAGCCGCGCTTCACTGGCGCATCAGCATGAACTTGCGCCCGTCACCAAACACGCCTTCGTAGGTCCTGTCGTCGACGCGCTTGGCCTGCCATTGGCTGTCCCGGCAACCGGTGAGCGCCTTGGACGCGAGGATGCCGAGCTCAAAGCCTTCGCTGGACTCGTTCGAGATCACGATCGGCGCTTCGCGGCCGACGCAGGGGTCATCTCGGCTCTTGGCCAAGAGCTGGTAGGTCCCGGCCCCGTTGGAGATCACCAGCTTGGCCTCGCGAGGCTGCCCCGAGGCCGAAGGAAACTTCGCGACCCAGTTGCCGTTCAATGACGAAGGCTCCTGGGCGAAGCTGGCCGTGCAGGCGAAGCATGCGATCAGCGAAACAACCACAGAGCGCTTGACCATGTCTTCCTCCAGTTCCCGGGGGCCGGCGGAGTGGCGGGCAACTCCCGCGGCGAGCCAGTATTGCGCACATGAGGCGGCGCGGCAACCGGGGCGCGGCCCGACTTGCTGGGCCAGTTCATTCGGCAGCCGACCGGCGGTGATATCTTGCTCCCGCGCTCGCGCCGTGGCCACTCCGGCCCGGCAAGACCTGCCCCTCCGGCTTGGTGGGGAATCGCCAAGGCCTGACATCCACCCTTTCCCGAGCCCAGCGCATGATCGTTCCCGACTACTGGGCCGAGGCCCGCAAGCAGCACCGCAGCAAGGACCGGCAGCTCACGGTGCGCCGGTTCGGATGGTCCAGCAGCAGCGAGGCCGAGGCGCAGGCCATGGCCGAACGTCGCGCCGAGGAGGCGCTGCGGCAGATTCTCGCGGGCGACAAGACGCTGGCGCAGCGCGAGAGCAAGACCGCCTACAACGGCGCGACGGGTGTGCCGATCCGCGAGGAGGTGCTTGCCAGGCATGGCGAGGAGGTCATCACCCGCAACTCCTACGGCGCCCGCTGCCTCAACACACCGTCGGCTCTCTTTGCCGACATCGATTTCTCCATCGCACCACGCGCCCGGCATACCCTCGGCGTGTTCGCGCTGTTCACGGCAACGAGCGTCCTGGTCGGCGCCATCTTCCACAGCTGGGCGCTCGGCTTTGGCCTGTGGATGCTCTCACTCTTTTTGATCAGGGGCTCCGCTGCCTTGTTCCATCGACTGGTCCTGCGCGCCCAGGGCGGGCATGAGGACATGGCACATCGGCGGATCCATGGCTTCCTGGCCAGGAATCCCGCCTGGGGCCTGCGGGTCTATCGGACGCCCGGCGGCCTGCGCCTGCTGGCCACGCATGCCTTGTTCGAGGCCTCGTCCCCGGAGGTCGCCGAGTTCTTCTCGGCGGTCGGCGCCGACCCGCTTTACGTCCGCATGTGCCAGAACCAGCAATGCTTTCGTGCCCGGCTCTCCGCCAAGCCCTGGCGCATCGGCATTGGCGCGCATATGCGCCCCCGGCCCGGCGTCTGGCCGGTTCATCCGGACCGGATGCCGGTCCGCAGCCAATGGATCGCCGCGTATGAGCAGGCCGCCGCCGCCTTTGCGGCCTGCCATTTCCTGAACTCTGTCGGCTCCGAGCGGGTACATCCGGAGCTCGGCCGGGTCATCGAACTGCATGACCGCGAGGCGCGGGCGAATGAGCTGGCGCTGCCCCTGGCGTGACGAGGCCGGACGCTCAGTAGCCCCTGTCGCGCTCCACCCGATGCGCCGGCTCCCGGCCCGCGCGCCAGGCGCGCAGATTGGCCGCCACCAGCGCGGCGGCGCTGCGTGCATCGGTCTGCGCCGCGGTGTGCGGCAGCACGGTGACGCGCTCATGCGACCAGAAGGGATGGGCCGCCGGCAGCGGCTCGACCTGGAACACGTCCAGCACCGCGCGGCCGATGCGGCCGGCGTCCAGCGCGGCCAGCAGGTCCGCCTCCACCACATGGGCGCCGCGCGCCAGGTTGATGAAGCCGGCGCCGCGCTTGAACTGCGCCAGCCGCGCCGCATCGAAGAAACCGCGCGTCGCCTCGGTCAGCGGCATCAGGTTGATCACCGTGTCGGCCTCGCCCAGCGCCGCGGCCAGCGCCGCCTCGCCATGCAGGCAGCGCACGCCGGGCAGCTCGGCCGGGCGGCGGCTGTAGCCGCTGACCGCATAGCCCTGCGCCGCCAGCAGCTGCGCGACCCGCCCGCCCAGCTCGCCCAGGCCCAGCACCAGCACGCGCCATTCGCCGGCGCGCGGCTGCGCGAGCTGGCGCCACTCGGCGCGGCGCTGCTGCGCCTGGATCTCGAAGAAGCCGCGGTGCAGGCCCAGCACGGCCCAGAGCGCGGTCTGCGGCATCGCCTCGTTCATCGCCGGGTCGACCATGCGCGCGATCGGCACGCCGGCCGGCAGGGTGTCGTCGGCCAGCAGCTTCTCGACCCCGGCCCACAGCGACTGGATGAAGCCCAGCCGCGGCAGGCCCTGCAGCGCGCCCGGCGGCGGGTTCGCCACCACCGCGGCCTCCACCTCGGGACCGGGCTCCAGCACCCAGGACTCCTCGGGCAGCGCCGCCCGCAGCAGCGCCAGCCATTGGTCGCGCTCCGCCGCCTCCCAGCGGCCGCTCAGCAGGATGCTCATGACTGCAGCCCCTCGCCTGGTGAGTACGCCCGTCGATCCCCCAAGGGGATGCTGGCCGGCTTGGGACGGCCCGTCGCTCGGCCAGCCATCAGGAGTCCTTGTCTTCCAATGCCTCGCACAGCGCCATCAGGCCCGAACGCAGGGTGCCGATGCGCACCGCATGGCGGTCGCCGGGGAAATGCTCCTGCCAGACCTTGGGCGCGCGCTGCCCATGCACCAGGGCCAGCCAGACCGTACCGACCGGCTTCTCGGCGCTGCCGCCGGTGGGGCCCGCGATGCCGGTGACGGCCAGGGCCCAGTCGATCGGCGCGTGGGCCAAGAGGCCGCGGGCCATGTGCAGCGCCACCTCGCCGCTGACCGCGCCATGCAGGCCGATCAGCGCCGCCGGCACGCCCAGCAGCTCGGTCTTGGCCTCGTTGCTGTAGCTGACCACGCCGCGCTCGAACCATTGGCTGGAACCCGAGAGGCTGGTGCAGGCCGCGGCGATCAGGCCGCCGGTGCAGCTCTCGGCCGTGCCCATGCGCTCGCGGCGCTGGATCAGCGCGACCGCGATGCGGTCGATCAACTCGTGCTCTTCGGGAAACAGCATGGCATCACCCCATCAGACTTCGCCACAGCGCGATGACCAGGAGCGTACATCCGGCGGCGACGAAATCGTCGAACAGGATGCCGAAGCCCTGGGCCCAGCCGACCGGCCGGCCGCGCTCGCCCTTGAACAGGCCATCGGCCCAGCGCACCGGGCCGGGCTTGGCCGCATCGAAGAAGCGGAACAGGCCGAAGGCGACGGCCTGGCCCAGCAGGCCCGCGGGCGTCACCAGCCACAGCACCAGCCAGAAGGCCAACACCTCGTCCCAGACGATGGAGCCCGGATCCGGCGTGCGCAGGTTGCGCGCGGTGACGGTGCAGGCCCACCAGCCCACCAGGGTGCCGCCGCCGATCAGCCAGGCCCATTGCACGTCGCCGAGCCACAGATCCAGCACCAGGAAGGCCATCCAGGCCCACAGGGTGCCGACCGTGCCCGGCGCCTTCGGCGACAGCCCGCTGCCGAAGCCCAGAGCGATCCAATGCGCCGGATGACGCAGCATGAAGCCGGCCGTGGCGCGGCGCGGGGCCAGGTCTTGCGCAGAGGCCGCGCCGCTGCCGCTGCTGTCGTTGTCCTTGTCGTTCTGGTCGTCCATCGTGCTCAGGATTTGAAATGGTCGAACGAGGCCTCGTGCCATTCCAGCAGCCGGCCTTGCGCATCGAGCAGGCGCCGCCCCGGCAGGGCCTCCATCCGGCCGATCAGGGTCACCGGCGTGGCGCTGGCCGCGGCGGCCGCGCGCACCGCGTCGCGCGCCTCGGGTGGCGCGGTGAACACCAGTTCGTAATCGTCGCCGCCGGTCAGGGTGCACAGGCGCTGCAGCGGCAGCGGCAGGCTGGCGAGCAGCTCGCTGCGCGGCAGCGCATCGACCAGCAGGGTGGCGCCGAGGCCGCCCGAGCGCTCCAGCACATGGCCCAGATCGCCCAGCAGGCCGTCGGACACATCGATCGCGCTGCTTGCGACGCCGCGCAGCGCCTGGCCCAGCGCGACGCGCGGCGTCGGGCATTCCATCGCGCGGCGCGCCTGCTGGAAGTCCGCGCCCCGCTCCAGCGCCACCGTGCCGCGAAACACCTCCAGCGCCAGGCGCGCGTCGCCCAGGCTGCCGGAGACATAGAGATCGTCGCCGGCGCGCGCGCCGCTGCGCAGCAGGGCCTGGCCGGCCGGCGCCTCGCCCATCACCGTGATGCAGATGTTCAGCGGCCCGGCCGTCGTGTCGCCGCCCACCAGCGCGATGCCATGCGCATCGGCCAGCGCGAACAGCCCATGCGCAAAGCCTTCCAGCCAGGCCGCATCGGCGCGCGGCAGCGCCAGCGCCAGGGTGAAGGCGCGCGGCGTCGCGCCGCAGGCCGCCAGGTCCGACAGGTTCACCGCCAGCGCCTTGTGGCCCAGGCGCTCGGGCGCGACGGTCGAGAGGAAATGCCGGCCCTCGACCAGCATGTCGCTGGACACCAGCCACTGCGCGCCCGGCGTCGGCTTAATGACCGCGCAGTCGTCCCCGATGCCCACCGGCACCTCGTCGGCCGGCGGCCGGCTGCGGTCCTGAAAGAAACGCTGGATCAGCTCGAATTCACCCATGGGGGGATTGTCTCAGCCTGGGTGGTGGGCAGGAGGGGGCACTGGCGATGTTCCCGACCAGGTGCGATTGACGGGAGGGACGGGCTTGCTTCCAATCGCGACTTGCGATGCCAACTGACTGACATGATGGCTGCAACCTCGATCGATAAATGTTCAGCCATTGATGCAACGAGATCAGCGAATCAAGCTCAAACAGTACTGATCCTCCCCAAGTCCACCAACATGGCGAAACTGCTTGTCCGCCTAGCTCTCGGCCTGCTTGCGACAACAGCGTTGCTTGCAATGACCGGACCTCTGGCCCTCTACTGGATCGGACTTGAGGCAGTCAAGACAATGCCGTCGCCCCCAGCGACGATGGCAACTGCCGAGCAGCAAGCAGCCATTTGGAGTGGGGTACGTGGACAGGGGGATCCCTTCATCCCAAAACTCAACCCGTACTCATTCCTCCCGTATGTGGCCAGCACAGCGCCGCAAGATCCGGGTGTGCTGATTTCGTGGCAGGTCGCCTCCACGCATTTGCTAGAGCATCGGCGCTATCGGGGCATGTTCTGGTGGCATCTCTCCGGCGCAGCACTCACGATCTGGATCACGCGAAACTGGTCCTCGGAGCAAATCTTGAGCGCGGCAAGTCGGTTCAAGGCGAGAGGTTCGGCGAGTCGCTAGCTGAAGCCGACTCGATCCCATGCTGATCGCCGCGGTCCGCGTACGCCGCTTCGACGAGGCCGACACCTGGGAGTTCATTGACGATTGAATGAGCCGCGCACATCAACTCGCATGAAGATTCGCCCCATCCAATCCACCGAGTACGAAGACGCCCGGAAGCTGCTCTCGCGCTGCGGCTGGACCCGCAAGGTCGAGGATCCCGCGATATTCGGCCAGGCGATCCGCAACTCGCAGATCGCTCTCGTCGCCGAGATCGAGGGGCGGATCGTGGGTTTCCTGCGGGCCATCACCGACGGAACTTTCAACGGCTATCTCTCGATGCTGGCCGTCGACGAGGAGTACCGTGGGCGAGGCATAGGTAGCGCCCTGGTGGCGGCCGCAACGGGCACGAACCCCGACGTCACCTGGGTACTTCGCGCGGACCGCCCCGGAGTTTCAAGGTTCTATCAGGCGCTGGGCTTCAAAGCGTCGGAGGTTGCTATGGAAAAGAAGCGCAGTCATCGGGGCTGACCGCAAGCCTGACCTCGCTCAGGGCTGTGCGGCTTGGGCTTGCCCCACCGCATCGAACAGCCGCAGCGCCAGCAGCCCATGCCCGACCGCGGCACCCGCCTTCAGGGCCGCCGCGATAAAGACGACCTCGGCGATCTCCTCGCGCGAGGCGCCGGCCTGGGATGCGTTGCGGGTGTGGACCTCGATGCAGTAAGCGCATTGGGTACTGAGCGCCACGGCCACCGAGATCAGCTCGCGGTACTTCTCCGGGATCCGGCCATCCACCCTCTCGGCCGCCGCCTTCAGGCCGAGGAAGGCGCGGCCCTCGACGGGGGCCTGCTGCAGCAAGGCGGGCGCGTATTGCAGGTCGGAGGGGTCTTGGTAGCGGGAAGCCATGGTGGTGTTGGACAACAAAGGCTTGGGAACGGTCCCGCAAGCCAAGAGGGGCCGAAACGCCGTTTGGATTCGCGCCCGGCAAGTTTTTTTTCGGAGTGCCAGCTCCAGCGATCCCGGCCTCGCACCTTCGGCAAGGCATTTCGTCCGCCATGGACGGCTTCCATCCCTTTCGTCGCCCCGCCCTTTGGCGCCATGCCTAGCATGCCGCTCGTCGCGTCATCCGATCTAGCACCACCCATGCGCCCAACCGCAACTCGCCACCATCGTCATTCGTCACGACTGCTGGCAGGCGCACTGCTATGCGTCGCTGCCGCCGCCAGCGTCCACGCAGCGACGCCGACGATCGAGCGGGTGCCGCTGGACGAACCGGCCGATCAGCAGACCTACAACTTCCAGGAGCAAGGCGACTGGCGCCTGTGGGCACGCTCGGCCGCCGGCTTCAAGGATTCCCGCATCTGGCTGCAGCAACGAAGCGGCAGCAGCCAGGGCACCTGGTCCGCGCCACGGCCGGCCCCCTTCTCGGACCCGCGCTACCGCGACTCCGATCCCTTCTTGACGGCCGACGGCAAGCGCCTGATCTTCATCTCGGACCGGCCGGCGGAACCGGGTGCTCCGGCCGCCGGCCAGCTGGACCTGTTCGAGAGTCACCGCAGCACCGACGCTGGCGGGTGGAGCGCACCGCAGCGTCTGGCCGAGGGCCTGCAGAGCCCCGCCTACGAGCTGGGGCCGGAGCTGCATGGCGGCCAGCTCTGGTTCGGCTCGCAGCGCCCAGGCGGCCCGGGCAAGCTGTCGATCTACCGCGCGGCCGGCGAGGCCGGCCCGGCCGAGGCGCTGCCCGCGCCGGTCAACGCGCCGGGCGGCAATGACAGCGATCCGACCCTGAGCCCGGACGGACGCTACCTGCTGTGGTGGAGCGGCCGCAGCGGCCGCGGCGACCTCTACCTGGCCGAGCGGGTGGGCGCGGGCTTCGGCCCCGCGCTGCGCCTGCCGGCACCGATCAACAGCGATGAGGGCTTCGAGTTCACGCCCTGGATCAGCGCCGACGGCGCCTGGCTGTACTTCGCCTCCACCCGCGCCGACAGCGGCGCCTCGGCAGGCCTGTCCCGCATCTACCGCAGCGCCTGGCCGGCCGTGCTGCAGGCCCTCGGCCCGGCGGCCCAGGCGCACAGCCAGGCCGAACTGGACGCGGCGGTGAGCCGCTTCTGGCGCGCCTTCTCGCATCCGCCGGGCCGCGGCGCCGACGTCGCCACCATGGCCGCCCTGCTGCACCCACAGGCGCGCCTGTGGGGCAGCATCGCGCAGCAGCGCGAGCGCCAGCTCGTGCTGACCTCGGCGCAGCAGCAGCATTCCTTCGCCGCGGCGCTGGAGCGCTGGGGCCAGCCCAGCCCGCGCCGCGTGCAGGAATGCGAACTCGCACGCGAGCAGCGGCGCTACGGCGCGCTGGCCTGGGTCTACAGCCGCGTGCGCACCGACGGCGAACCGGGCGAGCCGTCCTACACCGGCGTCAACAGCATGCAATGGCAGCTGGGCCCGCAGGGCTGGCAGCTGCTGTCGCTGCACTTCGCGCTGGATCTGCCGGGGGAGCCGTTGGCGGCGGAGGGGAGCTGTTTGCCGTGAGCCCTCAGGCTTAACTTTGGCTGTTTGCGCGTTGATTGATGATGCTGTGATGGCGAAGGTCTGGGCGCAGGAGGGCGGGCAGACCTGCTGCTACGTGTTCCCCCGGCCGCTTCGCGCCCTCCTCCTTAACCTCCGCATCAGGCCCGCCCACCCTCCTGCTTGGCGTTGCGTCTGGCTTTCTCCGCGAACAACTTGCGGTGGGGAAGCCGGGATGCGGGTGTGCGCAATTGCGCAGGTCAAGGAGGAGGGCCGCTCAAAGCGGCCCGGGGGACACGGAGCAATTGCGCATGCCCGCGTCCCGGCGCCACCCGGCTCTGCGTAGGGCCCATCAAGACCACGCCGGGAGTATCACAAGCCAATGAACAAAGAGCCTTAGCTTTGGACGGTGGCCCTCATTTCCTGGGCCATGAGGCCAGCCCCACGGTCAACACGAGCAGACCCAGGACCGAGGTCACGATCGCCGGCCCGTGCAAGCCGATGGCCTGATATGCCATGCCGGTAAACCAGCTCCATCTGCCGGTGAATGGCGGGTGGCTCGGTTCCAGCCACTGGACCACGCCCAGCAGCAAGCAGACCGAGCCCAGCCCGAGCCAACAGGACGCGACTTCCTTGCGGCTGGGCGAGCGTCGCCAATGTTCATGATCGGGCTGACCACGCCAGAGTTTCATCTGATCTTCTCCCTTGTCCTGTCTGTTCCAAACCCTCGACTAGGCCCACGCGCATTTGCTCACCGTATCGATGGTGCGCGTGGTGATGTCCGCCCCGAAGGTCCGCTCGATCAAGGCCATGAACGCGGAGCCCTTGGGGCCGGGCACATAGGCCGAGAAGGCCTCGGTGCCGGAGAGCTTCAGGATGCGGCCGAACTCGCGCTCGATCGGCAGTTCGGCCGCCGATTCGACGGGCCGGCGCAGAAAGATCAGCACCCGCTTTTCCTGCGGTGCGATCGAGAACTCGGCGAAAGGGTCCGCCGCGATCAGCTTCTGCAGGTATATGGCCGGCCGCACGTACGTGTCGAAGCTGTGGCCGAGCCCGGCCTGCATCGCCTTCTCGGCGCGCCGCTCGAGTGCGGCCATAGGTGACGAGCGGGCATCGAACACGACATTCCCGCTGGTGCGTAGGGTCCGGACATTCGAGAAACCGGCCGACTCGAAGCAGGCCTGCAGCGCCGGCATCTTGGCATTCACCGGACCGACTCCGCGGAGGAAGGCGACGTAACGGGGCATGGGTTGCTTGATAGAGCGAGTGAGGTGCAGCGGCCATCGAGCGACGGCCAGGCGGGGTCAGATCTTGACAGCACTGGGCTCCAAGTGCTCGCTCAACCTTCGCCGAAGGTAAAGAAGGTCACGGGTGACGGCCTGCCGCCGATGGCCTTGTAGAACTCCAGCGCATGGACATCTTCATCGTCCGCGGGCACAAAGACGACATGGATGCCCTGCGCCCCGCAATGTTCGCGCAGTGCCGCCACCAAGGCTCGACCGACGCCCTGCCCTTGGTGCCGCTCCTGCACCGCGAGGTCATAGACGAAGACTTCCGCCGCCTCGACCCGGGTCATCGGCAGGCTGTGCGCCGTGAGGCCGCCCAGCAACTCGCCGCCGGAGAAGGCCGCCATGGCCCAGAAGCCCTGGGAGGCCAGCAGCCCTTCAAGATAGCGGCGATCCAAGGGCCGTTGCGGCTCGCCGAACACGGCGGACATCAGCGCAAAAAGGCCTTGCGCAAGCGCCGCGTCTTCGGCGCCCAATCGGCGAACAAGGATTTCCATGCGGCGACGCCAGGGTTTCCAATGGATGGGGTGGCAGGGTGCTGTAGCCTAGGCCGGGAATCTAGCATCGCAGGCGCCGGATCGCCCCGGCCCCGGTTCACAGCCTTTCATCCACTGCACCGACAATCCCCCTTCCAGCACCTTCGCCTCAGCCTTGGACAAGAACCGCATCGCCCGCTCTCCGGCCACCGCGCCGCCCCTGCTCGCCACCCTGCCCAACGGGCTGCGCGTCGTCGCCATCCCGATGCCCTGGCGCGCCACGGTGTCGCTGAGCGTATTCATCCGCACCGGCAGCCTGCACGAGACGCCGGCGCGGCTGAACGGCATCAGCCATGTGGTCGAGCACATGGCCTTCAAGGGCACGGCAACGCGCGACTGCCAGCGCATCAATCTGGATGCCGAGCGGCTCGGCGCCGAGGTCAATGCGCATACCGACAAGGACCACACCGCCTTCCATATCGAGGGGCTGCCGCAGGACCTGCCGGCCTTTGTCGAGATGCTGGCCGATCTGGTGCTGAACCCGAGCTTCCCGGCCGAGGAGCTGGAGCGCGAGCGCGGCGTGATCGAGCAGGAGTTCAGCGAGTACGACGAGGACCCGGTCTCGCAGGCCTTCCAGCTGTTCGACCGCGCCTGCTTCGGCACCCTGCATCCGGCCGGGCGACCGATCATCGGCACGCGCGCCAACATCAAGCGCTTCGCGCGCGAGGAGCTGCTGGACTATGTGCAGCGCCAGTACACCGCCTGCAATGTGGTGGTGGCCGTCGCCGGGCCGCTCGGCGCGGCCGAATTCGACACCGGCTTCGTGCCACGCGTCGCGGCCGCCTTCGGCGCGATGCCGCCGGGCACGCCGAACCTGATCGAGCCGCCCGCCTGGCTGGGCGGCATGAAGACCCGCCGCATGGCCGGCAGCGGCCAATGCCAGCTGGTGCTGGGCTATGCCGCGCCGGCGCTGGCGGCGGACGATGCGCATCTGCCCCATGTGCTGGCCGCCGCGCTGCTGGGCGAGGGCATGAGCTCGCCGCTGCTGGACGAGATCCGCGAGCGCCGCGGCCTGGCCTATCACGCCGGCTGCGCGGCCGACATCCTGCCGCACAGCGGCCAGTTCGTGATCGACGCGGCCACCGCGCCCGAGCAGGCGGTGGAGCTGCTGGAGGCGGTACATGCGCTGCTGCGCCAGCTGGCCGAGGCGCCGGCGCTCGACGCCACCGCGCTGGAGCGCGCGCGCCGCCAGCTGACGATGCGCGCGCTGCGGGCCCTGGAGCAGCCGGCGCGGCGCATGGAGAACGCGGCGCTGGACCTGTTCAGCTTCGGCCACCTGCGCGAGCCGCAGGCCTGGCTGGACCGGCTGCAGGCGGTCAGCGCCGCCGAGGTGCGCGCGGTGTTCGCGCGCATGCATCAAGGCGGTGGGGCGGACGGCGGCCAGCCGGCCGCGCTGGCGCTGGCCGGCAGCGTGCCGGCCAAGGTGCGCGAGCGCGCCGCGGCGCTGTTCGTCGACGCGGCGGCATGACGATGCCGGCGGCCCTGCTGAGCCTGGAACGGCTGGACTGCCCCGGCTGCAGCAGCGGCCCGCTGAGCTTCGCGCTGCGCCCCGGCCTGAGCCTGGTGCGCGGCGGCGAGCAGCGCGGCAAGAGCAGCCTGCTGCGCCTGATCGCCGCGGCGGCCGCGGCACGGGGCCTCGGCTGCTTCCTGGCCGACCCGCTGGATCCCGCGCAAGACCCGACCCCGGCGCGCGCCTGGCTGGCCGCGTTGAGAGAGCAACAAGCGGCCGGCTGGCGCGCCGACATCGCCGCGGCCCTGGGCACGGCCTTCGCGCTGGACGAGCATCTGGATAAGGCCCTGTTCATGCTGTCGGCCGGCAGCCGGCGCAAGCTGGGCCTGGTCGCCGCCGCGGCCAGCGGCGCCGCGATCACCCTGCTGGACCAGCCCTTTGCGGCGCTGGACGGCCGCTCGGCGCGCCTGCTCGGCGAGCTGCTGGCCGAGGCGGCCGAGGGGCGCGAGCGCGCCTGGGTGCTGGCCGACTACGAGCTGCCGGCCGCGCTGGCCGGCGTGCCGCTGGCGGCGACGATCGAGCTGGGCGACTAGCCCTGCGTCACAAGCGAACGCAGGGCCGCCCCAAGTTTGCTTGACCCCCTCGGGGGGCGGGCGGGGCGCAGCCCGGCCCTGGGGGCGCTCAATACCGCAGCCGGTCCACCCGCGCACTGGTGGCCGCCAGGCCCGGCCGCGCGGCCCCGCCGATCACATAGACCCAGGGCCCCAGCACCACCGCGCCCAGGCCATGGCGGGCCTCGGGCATGCGCGTCGGCGCGCGCCAGACGCGCGCCGCGCTGTCGTAGCACTGCACCAGGTCCAGCACGCCGCCGCCCTTGTCGTCGGCATATTCACCGCCGAAGCTGCAGAGCTGCGCGCCCAGCGCCACGCTGGCATGGGCGGCCTGGGGCCGCGGCATCGCCGGCAGCGCCTGCCAGCCGGCCGCCCGCGGGTCGAAGGCATGCAGGCTGTCCACATTGGCGCCGCGCGCCGCGCGGCCGCCGGCCAGGTAGATCCGGCCGTCCGGCAGGGTGGCCGCGGCGGTGCTGCTCTTGCGCTCCGGCAGGTCCGGCAGCCAGGTGGTCCGGCCGCTGCGGGTATCGAACACCAGATGGTCGGCGCGGTCCTCATGGTCGCCCCATTGCGCATTGGCCGCGCCGCGCGGGCTGCGGCCGCCCACCAGATGCACCAGTGGCCCCACCGCGAAGGCGCTGGACTCGGTCAGCGGCCGCGGCAGGCGGCCCGCCTCGGACCAGCGCCCGGCCGCCTCGTCCAGGCGCAGCACGCGGTCGCTGGCGCACCAGTCACCGCCAGCGCAGCGCACGAAGCCGCCGAACAGATAGAGCGACTCGCCCAGGCTGAGCAGCTGGGCATGGTGGCGCGGCTCGGGCAGGTCCGGCCCCGCGCTCCAGCGCTCGCGCTGCGGGTCGAACACCTGCACCGCGGCACTGACATGGCCCTGCGCGGCCGGCAACTCGCTGCTGACGCCGCCGGCCACATAGATGCGCCCGCGATGCACGGCCGGATAGATTTCCTGCACCGCCAGCGGCAGGTCGGGCGCGCGCGACCAGGCCGGCGGCGGCGCATCGGCCCGGGCCGCCGACAGGACGGCGCCCAGGCACAGGAGGGACGTCATGAAACGGAGCAGGCGCATCGGGCGGGGTCCATCAAGCGTTGGCGAGACTCGAAGCCTAAGCGCGCCCGGGACCCTTTTCGCGCAGGGCTTTCATGCGCCCTTCATCTGCCGATTTCAATCGCGCAGCAGATTGGACAGCTCGACCGCCGACTTGACGTTCATCTTCTCGAACACGCGCGCGCGGTGGACCTCGACGGTACGCACGCTGATGTGCAGCTGGTCGGCGATCAGCTTGTTCGGCAGGCCCTGCACGACCAGGGCCATCACCTCGCGCTCGCGCTCGGTCAGGTCGGCCATGCGTTGCGCCAGCTGGCCCTCCGACTGGCGGGCCGCGATGGCCTGGGCGCTGAGCACCAGCGCCTGCTCGACGCGGTCCACCAGCGCGTTGTCGGAGAAGGGCTTCTCGACGAAGTCGTAGGCGCCGCGCTTGACCGCGGCCACCGCGGTCGGCACATCGCCATGACCGGTCAGGAAGATCACCGGCAACGCCGCGCCGACGCCGCGCTCGATCAGGCGCTCGAACAGCGCCAGCCCGCTCATGCCGGGCATGCGCACGTCCAGCAGCAGGCAGCTGGGCGCGTCGGGCCAGCCGGCGCCCTGGCCGGGGCGCTGGTCCAGCATGGCCTCGAAGGCCTCGGCGCTGGGGAAGCCCTCGGAGAGCAGGCGGCGCGAGCGCAGCAGCCAGGCCAGGGCGTCGCGCACCACCTCCTCGTCATCGACGAGGTACACCATCGGCAGCTTGGCCGTCGTCTGTTGCATCGGGATCTGTCTCCTGGACCTGCGGGGGAGCCTGCGGAACCGCCGCCAGCGGCCCGCCACCTTGCTGCGGATTATCGGCCGGCAGGGTGAAACGGAACTCGGTGCCGCGGCCCTCGGCCACCGGGCTGATGAAATCCATCGCGCCGCCATGCTGCTCGATCACGGTGCGACACAGGCTCAGGCCCAGGCCCATGCCCTCGCTGCGCGTCGTGAAGAAGGGCGTGAACAGCTGCTTGGCGACGCCCGGCGGGATGCCCGGGCCCTGGTCGATGATCGAGAAGCCGACCCAGCGCGGCCCGTTGCGGCGCACCCGCAGCAGCAGCACGCGCTCGGCCAGCGAGGTGGCCGGGTCCATCGCCTGGATGCCATTGCGGGTCAGGTTCAGCAGCACCTGCTCGACCATCGTGCGGTCGCAGCGCAGGCGCGGCGCCGGCTGCTCCAGGTCCAGGTCGATGCGCGCGCCGCTCTTGCGCGCCTGCAGCCGCACCAGCGGCAGCACCGCGTCCAGCAGCTGGTCGGCGCCGATCACCTCGCGCGCCTGCTCGCGCCGGCGCACGAAGTCGTGCACGCTCTTGATCACGCGGCCGGCCCGCTCGGCCTGCTCGGCGATGCGGGTGACGGCCTGGCGCACCATGGTCGGGGTCTGCGGGTCGTCGGCCTCGCGGGTCATCAGGTTCAGCGAGGCGGTGGCGTAGCTGGCGATCGCGGCCAGCGGCTGGTTCAGCTCATGGCTCAGCAGCGAGGCCATCTCGCCGACCGTGGCCAGGCGCGCGGTGGCCTGCAGGCGCTCCTGCTGCTGGCGCGACAGCTCCTCCATCTTGCGCTGCGCGCTGACGTCCAGCACCGCGCTCATCCAGCCGGCCTGCTGGCCCAGGGAGTTCTTCAGCGGGGCCTCGAAGATCATCACCGGGAAGCGCTCGCCGCTCTTGCGCATGAACACGGTCTCGAAGCCCTGGCGCTCCTGGCCGGCCTCCCAGCGTGCGCTGCGGCCGCGATGGCGGCGCCAGTACTCGTCGACGAACTCGGGCGGCCAGTAGGGCGGCGTCTGCGGCGGCGCGCCGCGGCCCAGCAGCTCCTCGCGGTCGAAGCCGACCAGGTTGCAGAAGGCCGGGTTCACATAGGTGATGCGCCCGTCCATGTCGCGCGCGCGCAGGCCGGTGATCAGCGAGTTCTCCATCGCCTGGCGAAAGCTCAGCGACTCGGCCAGCGCATGCTCGGCGAAGGCACGCCGGCGCCCGTCGCGCGCCAGCAGCAGCACCACCGCGAACAGCGCCAGCGACAGGCCCATCACCAGCGCGGTGGCCAGGTTCGGGATCAGCTTGGGCTGGCCGGCGGCGCTGTCGACGCGCAGCTGCAGGGTCAGGCCCGGCAAGTCGACGACGCGCTCGGCAATGTAGAAGCCGGCGCCGCGCGTCAGGCCGGTGCGCGCCAGCCGGGTGCCGTCGCCCTCGACGAAGGACATCTCGTTGCTGCGCGCCAGCTCGGGCGTGACCGATTCCTCCAGCAACTGGCGCAGGCCCACGGTGGCAACCAGGAAGGCGGAGACCTCGCCGGCGCGCAGCTGCGGCAGGCACAGGTCGATCACCTCCAGGCCCTCGCCGCCGGGCATCGGCACGAAGTAGCTGCGCGAATAGAGCTGCGAGCCATGGCGCAGCGCGGCGGCGCAGGCCAGCTCGGTCTCCAGCTGCAGCTGCTCGCGGCCGATCTGGGTGAACAGCGGCGCGGTGTAGCGCGAGTTGACGGCCTCGCGCACCTCACGGTGCTCGTCGCGCAGCTCCAGGCGCAGCAGCGGCCTGGTGCGGCGCAGCAATTCGATGGCGTCGTCGCGCCAGCGCGGGTCCTGGGCGCTCTGCCACAGCAGGCCCTGCAGGCCCTGCAGGTCGCGGCCGGCCAGCTGCTTGGCGCGCGCCGCCACCTCGGCGGCGGCCAGCTCCACCTGCTCCTGGGCCTTGGAGGCCTCGTAGCTGAGCGTCAGCAGCACCAGGAGGGTCTGAGCCACCAGCAGCAGCGACACCAGCGCGCCCCACAGCAGCGCGCGGCGCCAGCGCCGCCAGCCCTGCGGGGCGGGGGCGCGGCAGGCGGCGGGGGGGGGCGGGGGAATCGTCGAGCGGGGCATCCATGCTGGGCGCAGTATCCTGTGGGCTGGCGCCCCCCGGATGCGCAGTTTCGCGTATCCCGCGAGGCGATTCCCGGTTCACACTGTGCGGCCTGCAGCCACGGCTCCCTACAATCGCGGTCCGCCCCTGGGCGGCCCTGACCATCGATCAAGCCTATGTCCACGTCCGAAGAAAAACGCGCCCAGCTCCGTCAAGCCGCTCTCGAATATCACGAGTTCCCGACCCCGGGCAAGGTGGCGATCGCGCCGACCAAGCAGCTGATCAACCAGCGCGACCTGGCCCTGGCCTACTCGCCCGGCGTGGCGGCGGCCTGCGAGGAGATCGTCGCGGACCCGGCCAATGCCTTCCGCTACACCTCGCGCGGCAACCTGGTGGCGGTGATCACCAACGGCACCGCGGTGCTGGGCCTGGGCGACATCGGCCCGCTGGCCAGCAAGCCGGTGATGGAAGGCAAGGGCGTGCTGTTCAAGAAGTTCGCCGGCATCGATGTGTTCGACCTCGAGCTGCAGCAGAACGACCTGGACAAGCTGGTCGACGCGATCGCCGCGCTGGAGCCGACCTTCGGCGGCATCAACCTCGAGGACATCAAGGCGCCGGACTGCTTCTACGTGGAGCGCGAGCTGCGCAAGCGCATGAAGATCCCGGTCTTCCACGACGACCAGCATGGCACGGCCATCGTGGTCGGCGCGGCACTGCTGAACGGCCTGAAGGTGCAGGGCAAGGACATCAAGAAGGTCAAGCTGGTGACCTCCGGCGCCGGCGCGGCCGCGCTGGCCTGCCTGAACCTGCTGGTCAAGCTGGGCCTGCCGCGCGAGAACATCTTCGTGACCGACCTGGCCGGCGTGGTCTATGAGGGCCGCACCGAGCTGATGGATCCGGACAAGATCCAGTTCGCCCAGAAGACCGAGGCGCGCAGCCTGCGCGAGGTGATCAACGGCGCGGACGTGTTCCTGGGCCTGTCGGCCGGCGGCGTGCTGAAGGCCGACATGGTCAAGACCATGGCCGCCAAGCCGCTGATCCTGGCGCTGGCCAACCCGAACCCGGAGATCCAGCCGGAGGAGGTCAAGGCGGTGCGCGACGACGCGATCATGGCCACCGGCCGCACCGACTACCCGAACCAGGTCAACAACGTCCTGTGCTTCCCCTACATCTTCCGCGGCGCGCTGGACTGCGGCGCCACGACCATCAATGACGAGATGGAGATCGCGGCGGTGCATGCGATCGCCGAGCTGGCCCAGGCCGAGCAGAGCGAGGTGGTGGCCGCGGCCTACGCGGGCGCCACCTTGAGCTTCGGCCCCGAGTACCTGATCCCCAAGCCCTTCGACCCGCGCCTGATGATGAAGATCGCGCCGGCCGTGGCCAAGGCGGCCGAGGATTCCGGCGTCGCGCTGCGCCCGATCCAGGACTGGGACGCCTACCGCGAGAAGCTGCAGAGCTTCGTCTACGCCTCCGGCACGACGATGAAGCCGATCTTCAATGTCGCCAAGCGCGCCAAGAACAAGCGCGTCGCCTATGCCGAGGGCGAGGAGGAGCGGGTGCTGCGCGCGGTGCAGGTGGTGGTCGACGAAGGCCTGGCCCGTCCCACCCTGATCGGCCGCCCGGCCATCATCGCGCAGCGCTGCGAGCGCTTCGGCCTGCGCCTGCAGGAGGGGCGCGACTACGACACGGTCAACGTCGAGCATGACGAGCGCTACCGCGACTACTGGCAGACCTACCACCGCATGACCGAGCGCAAGGGCGTGACCCAGCAGCTCGCGAAGATCGAGATGCGGCGCCGCCTGACCCTGATCGGCTGCATGATGCTGCACAAGGGCGAGGTCGACGGCATGCTGTGCGGCACCTGGAGCAACACGGCGATGCACCTGCAGTACATCGACCAGGTGATCGGCAAGCGTCCGGGCGTCAAGAACTACGCCTGCATGAATGGCCTGATCCTGCCGGGCCGCCAGGTGATGCTGGTCGACACCCATGTCAACTACGACCCGAGCGCCGAGCAGATCGCCGAGATCACCGTGATGGCCGCCGAGGAGATGATGCGCTTCGGTCTGAAGCCCAAGGCGGCGCTGCTGTCGCACAGCAACTTCGGCTCCAGCAACTGCCCCTCGGCCGTCAAGATGCGCGATGCCCTGGGCCTGATCCAGGCCCAGGCGCCCTGGCTGGAGGTGGACGGCGAGATGCACGGCGACGCCGCGCTGGACGCCAACTACCGCGCCCAGCTGATGCCCAACTCGGCCCTGACCGGCGAGGCCAACCTGCTGGTGCTGCCGAACATCGACGCCGCCAACATCAGCTACAACCTGCTGAAGACGGCGGCCGGCGGCGGCATCGCGATCGGCCCGGTGCTACTCGGTGCGGCCAAGCCGGTGCATGTGCTGACGCCATCGGCCACCGTGCGCCGCATCGTCAACATGACCGCGCTGACGGTCGCCGACGCCAACGCCGCGCGCTGACCGACCAGGGCCGAAACCGGCCGTATACCACCGCCCCGCCCGGGGCGGTGGCGCCCGAACAACGCACCAAACACGTGCATAAAGCGCCCGCGGCGCACTGGCTTTTACAAAAGTTTGTAAGAGCTCACCAGGGCATTTCTCACCCGTGACAGCTACTGTCTACATGGCTTTCAGCAGCTGTGTGCGCACACTAACAAAGCCCTTGAACCGGCAGCAGGGCCCGGTCCCGACTTGAGATTTCCGGTCTCATTCGGTACCATCTTGCTTTCAAAGTTCAGGGTAAACCCGTGTTTTTGCTCGATCGGTCACCGGCGTGGCCATCCTGGCGCAGGCTTGGTCTGGCGGTCACCATGGTGGCGACGCTGGTCGGTGGCGCCTCGGTGCAGGCCAAACCATCGACCGATCAGACGCAGGACACGGTGGCCTTGGCGGCGCTACCGCGCGAAGCCCAGACCACGCATCGCCTGATTCTTGCCGGGGGGCCCTTCCCCTACGACAAGGACGGCACCGTGTTCGGCAATCGCGAGCGGCTGCTGCCCATCAAGGCCAGGGGCTACTACCGCGAATATACCGTCAAGACGCCGGGTGCCCGCAATCGCGGCGCGCGTCGTCTGGTCTGCGGCGGCAAGCCTCCCACCACACCCGACGCTTGTTTTTACACCGACGATCACTACAACAGCTTCAAGCGCGTCACCACGCCTTGAACCGGAGCAGTGAGCGGCGGCCAGAGTTCTTGTGACTATATAGGAGGATCGCGACCATGCTTTTGCAGACCGTCCGTCCCAATATCGTGCAGGCCATCCGGGCCTACCGCGTGGAGGACTTGATGCTCGCCGCTCAGGAGGCGGGCCATCACTTCCTCTATGCCAATCTGAGCGAGGCCCAATCGAAGCAGGACGTGCTGGAGCTGATCGCCCAGTCCTTCCTGTTCCCCGCCCATTTCGGCAAGAACCTGGACGCCTTGCACGACTGCATGACCGATCTGGTCCACAAGTCCGGCAGCCAGCCCGGCTTCGTCGTGGTGCTGGAGCAGCTGCCCGACAACATCCGCTTTGACCGCGAGGCCCGCGAGCAGCTGCTCGATGTGTTCCGCGACACGGCCGACTATTGGGCCGACCGCAAGGTCCAGTTCCGCTGTTTCTATTCTTTTCAGTAGCCCGCTCCCAAGAAAACGGGTCATGGGAGCGGGCTGCTGAGGTGGCCCCGGTTGCTGAGAAGCCTGCTGCGAAAAACAGCAAGGCAGCGGCGAACGCCAACTTCGGCATGAACATGCCGATGATGTGCAGCGCCTTCGATACCTCGATGTGGCTCAACGCCGCCTGACGGTTCGAGTCCACGAACGACCAGCAAAGGCCCCTGCGGATCGCAGGGGCCTTTTCTTTTGCGCGCCTGAGCAGAAGTCCGGACGCCGGCGCCGGGCCGGCTTCGTACACTCGCGGCACTTCAAAACCCCGGAATCCCCGATGAGTTCCCTTTTCCACTGGCGGGAAGTCCGCCCCGCCCCCGGCGCGGTCGTCGCCCCCGACGAGCGCCTGCCCTGGCCCCAGACCTTCGCGATGGGCGTGCAGCATGTGATCGCGATGTTCGGCGCCACCGTGCTGGCACCGATCCTGATGGGCTTCGACCCCAATCTCGCAATCCTGATGAGCGGCATCGGCACACTGATCTTCTTCGTGCTGACCGGCGGCAAGGTGCCCAGCTACCTGGGCTCCAGCTTCGCCTTCATCGGCGTCGTGATCGCGGCCAGCGGCTATGCCGGCGCGGGCCCGAACGGCAACCTGGCCGGTGCCCTGGGCGGCATCATCGCCTGCGGCCTGCTCTACCTGCTGATGGGCTTCCTGGTGATGGCGGTCGGCACGCGCTGGATCGACGCGCTGATGCCCCCGGTCGTGACCGGCGCGGTGGTCGCGGTGATCGGCCTGAACCTGGCCGGCATCCCCGTCAAGAACATGGCGCCGACACCCTTCGACGCCTGGATGCAGGGCCTGACCTTCGTCTGCGTCGGCCTGGTCGCGGTGTTCACCCGCGGCATGCTGCAGCGCCTCTTGATCCTGGTGGGCCTGATCCTGGCCGGCCTGGTCTACGCGCTGCTGACCAACGGCCTGGGCCTGGGCAAGCCGATCGACGTCAGCGGCATCGTCAACGCGCCCTGGTTCGGCATGCCGAAGTTCAGCGCGCCCAGCTTCGACGCGCAAGCCATGCTGCTGATCGCGCCGGTGGCCGTGGTGCTGATGGCCGAGAACCTGGGCCATCTGAAGGCGGTCGGCGCGATGACCGGCCGCAATATGGACCCGCTGATCGGCCGCGCCTTCGTCGGCGACGGCATCGCCACCATGGTCTCGGGCGCCGGCGGCGGCACCGGCGTCACCACCTATGCCGAGAACATCGGCGTGATGGCCGCCACCCGCATCTACTCGACCGCCACCTTCGTCGTCGCGGCCCTGATCGCGCTGCTGCTGGGCTTCAGCCCCAAGTTCGGCGCGCTGATCCAGGCCATCCCGCTGGCGGTGATGGGCGGCGTCTCGATCGTCGTGTTCGGCCTGATCGCGGTGGCGGGCGCCAAGATCTGGGTCGACAACAAGGTCGACTTCGGCGACCAGCGCAACCTGATCGTCGCCGCGATCACCCTGGTGCTGGGCACCGGCGACTACACGCTGAAGTTCGGCGGCTTCGCGCTGGGCGGCATCGGGACCGCCACCTTCGGCGCGCTGATCCTGTGGGCCCTGCTGGGCCGCAGCAAGCGTTCGTAAGAAAGAAGGTCGGCGCTCAGGCGCCGACTTCCTGCGCCAGCGCGACGAACTCCGCCACCGGCACCTCCTCGGCGCGGCGCTGCAGGTCGAAGCTGCCACCGTAGCCGCGGCCTTCGAGCCAGCGGCCCAGGCTGTGGCGCAGCAGCTTGCGGCGCTGCGAGAAGGCGCTGGCGACCAGCTCGCCCAGCAGCGCCTCGTCCAGCACGACGGGCTGCTCGTAGGGCAGCATGCGCACGATCGCCGAATCGACCCGCGGCGGCGGATCAAAGGCCTCCGGTGGCACGTCCATGATGGACTCCACCTGGTAGCGCCACTGCAGCATCACCGACAGGCGGCCATAGTCCTTGCCGCCCGGTCCGGCGGCCATGCGGTCCACCACCTCCTTCTGCAGCATGAAATGCTGGTCGACCACGCGGTCGACGAAGCTCAGCAGGTGGAACAGGATCGGCGTCGAGATGTTGTAGGGCAGGTTGCCGACGACGCGCAACTTGGCGCCCTTGGCCTCGGCCAGCGCGCCGAAGTCGACCTTCAGCACGTCCGACTCGACCACCTCGATGTGCTCGCGCTTGCGCAGCTTGGCAGCCAGGTCGCGGTCCAGCTCGACCACGGTCAGCGGCCGGCTGCTGGCCGGCATGCGCGCCAGCAGCGGCAGGGTCAGCGCGCCCAGGCCGGGGCCGATCTCGACCAGGGTCTCGCCCTCGTCCGGGGCGATCGCATCGACGATGCCGTCGATGATGACGCGGTCGGTCAGGAAATGCTGACCGAAACGCTTGCGGGGAATATGGGCCATCGAACGCTTTTGACTACTGCCACTCGCGCAGTTCGACGAAGGCACGGGCGCGCAGGTCGCGCACCCAGTCCTGGTAGGCGTCCTCGTACTTCTGCTCGCGCAGCGCATTGCGCGCCTGCTCGCGCAGCTGCTTCGGATCGACCTCGACCTCGCGGCGCTCCTCCACCTTGATCAGGTGCAGGCCGAAACGCGAGGGCACCGGATTCGAGATGCCGCCCAGCGGCAGCGCGTTCATCGCTTCCTCGAACTCAGGCACGAAGCCGCCCGGCGAGACCCAGCCCAGGTCGCCACCGCCCTCGGCGCTGCCGTCCTCGGAGTTCTCGCGCGCCACCTGTTCGAAAGTGCTGCGACCGGCCTCGATCGCGCGCTTGAATTCCATCAGGCGGTTCGCGGCCACCTCGGCCGGCAGCTGCGGCGAGGGGCGCAGCAGCACATGGCGCGCATGGGTCTGGGTCACCAGGGTCGCAGCCTCGCTGCCATCGCGGCGCTGCACCAGCTTCAGCACGTGGAAGCCGGCGCCGGAGCGCAGCAGGGTCGGCGCGGTCTCGCCGCTCTTCAGGTCACGCACGAAATCGACGAACACATCGGGCAGGCGATCGGCCGGGCGCAGGCCGATCTCGCCGCCGCGCGCCTTGTTGCCATCCTCGGAGACCTCGCGGGCCACCTTGGCGAACTCCTCGCCGCCCTGGATGCGCTTCAGCGCGGCCTCGGCGCGGGCGCGGCGCTCGGCGACGACGCTCTCGGCCGCCCCCTCCGCCACCGGCACCAGGATCTGCGCCAGGTTCAGCTGCACGCCGCCGGCGTTCTGCTTGCGCTTGTCTTCCAGGTACTTGTCGATCTCGCCATCGGTGATGCGGATGCGGCCCTGCACCTCGCGCTCGCGCACCCGCTCGGTCATCATCTGATCGCGCAGGTTGTCGCGGAAGCGCTTGTAGTCCATGCCCTCCGCCTTCAGGCGCTCGCGCAGCTGCTCCAGGGTCAGCTTGTTCTGGGTGGCCACATTGCCCACCACGCGGTCCAGCTCGGGCTCGTCGACCCGCGAACCGTTCTCGCGCGCATAGGTGACGATCACGCGGTCCTCGATCAGCGCCTCCAGCGCCTGCTTGCGCAGCGCGTCAGGATCGGCGCCGGTGTCGCCGCGCTGGCGCGCCTCGGCGCGCAGCCGCTCGAAACGCTGGCTCACCTCGCTGGCCGCCACCACGTCCTGGTTCACCACCGCGGCGATGTGATCGCCGGGCTTCAGGTTGCTGGCACTACCAGTTTGCGCCCCGGCGACGCCGCAGGCCAGGGCCAGGCTCAATGCGCCGGCCAGGGTTCGAATGGACAGATCAGTCATAGGATCGATTGGACGAGCGGGGTTCGCTCAACTGGCGGTAACCGGGGATATTGTCTCTCAGGACCCCCAGCGCATTCGAACCGATCCGTGACAGGCCCACCAGCTCCAACTGGAGCAGCAGACGGGTGTTGGTCTCGGCCCGGCCGGTGGACAGACGCTCGGCACCGACGCGCAGGATCCAGCAGCCGGCGTCGTATTCCATGCCGACCACCGAATCGGTGAAGCGCCGGTCGCGCAGGCTGTATTGCAGGCGCCCGGCGCTGTACCAGGCACCGCCGCCGCTGCAGCCGCTGCCGGAGGAGTTCGCGTTGACGCTGCGCAGTTGCTCGCGCGCCGCCGCGGCGCCGAACAGCGGCCATTGCCAGCCGAGTTCCAGCTGCTCGCTCTGGCCGCGCGCCAGCCGGTAGGCGGCGCTGAGGGTGCGGAACGGGCCCGGCGAATAGCGCGCGCGCAGGGTCGAGCGCACGCTGCGGCCGGCATCGGGGTTGAACTGCAGATTGCCGTCCAGCCACCAGCGCCGGCTCAGGTGCGCCGAGCCGAGCAGCAGCAGGTCCGAGACCTTCTGCGTCAGCACCTGGCCGTCGGGCGTGATGCGCTGGTCGCTGAACAGGAAGCGCTGCACCAGGCCCAGGCGCAGCAGCTCCTCGCCGCGCTCGGACTCGAGCCAACGCGTCGTCGCGCCGACCGTCAGCTGGTGCGCGTCGGAGACGCGGTCGACGCCGGAGAACTGGTTCTCGGTGTAGATCGAGTCGAAGTTGAAGTCCTTCGCGGCCGCATCGAAGTTCGGCAGCGCCGACTGGTCGCGGTAGGCGGTGTTGACATAGAGCAGGCGCGGCTCCAGGGTCTGCAGCAGATTGCGGCCGAACAGCCGCGTCTCGCGCTCGAAGATCCAGCCATGGTCGATGCTGAAGCTCGGGATCGTGCGCGAGGCATGGCGGTTCACCATCCCGCTCGGCAGGCCCTGCTCGATGCGGTCGAAGGAGTAACTGGCGGCATTGACCGAGACCTTGGGGATCAGCCACCAGGCCGAGCCGCCCATCGGCAGGCTCACATGGCCCAGCGCATGCACGCGCGAGCCGCCGCGGATAGAGCCGTCGGCGCGCTGCGCGGCCAGCAGGTCGGTCGGCAGGTCGAAGCGGTTGTATTCCAGCTCCAACGAGCCCTCCAGGCGCGCGCGGCGGCCCCAGGGGATGAAGCCGGCCAGCACGCCCTCATCGGCCGCGCTGGCCATGCGCAGGCCGATCTGCGGCGAGCGCTGGTAGGGCGAGGCGAAGCGGGTCAGCGGGTCGGTGCCCTGCAGCACCTGCCATTGCTGCACCCGCGCATAGGCGGTGGCCTCGCCCCAGGCAAAGCTGCGCGTGCGGTTCAGCTGCAGATCGGTGCCGAGCAGGCGCTGGGTCGGGCTGCTGATGCGCTTGGGCAGGTCCTTCCAGTAATCATCGTCCGAGACCCGCTCGGCATTCAGCCGGTACTTCCAGTCCCGGCCCAGCTCGCCGCTGTTGGCCAGGTTCAGGGCCCAGCGCTTGCGGTCGGCCACCCGGTCCCAGGGCAGCCAGGCCAGGTTCAGCTGGCCCTGGTGCTCGGACTCCAGGTAGCGGAACTCGCTGTCCAGGCCCACGCCGCGGCGGCTCATCAGGAAGGGCGTCAGGGTCGCATCGCGCTGCGGCGCGATGTTCCAGTAATAGGGCAAGCCCAGCTCGAAGCCGCTGCGGTTGTCCAGGCCCACATTGGGCGGCAGCCAGCCGGACTTGCGCTCGCTGCTGAGCGGGAAGCTCAGTGCCGGCGCGGCCAGGATCGGCACGCCGTGGAAACGCAGCACCGCGCCGGTGGCCAGGCCCTCGTTGGCCTCGAAATCCATCTTCAGGGTCTGGGCCGTCAGCTGCCAGGCCGGGGTCTCGCCCGGCTCGACGGCCGGGCAGCTGCTGTAGGTGGCGGCCTCGGCGCGGATGCGCTTGGCGTCCAGGAAGCGCAGGCTCTGCGCCTGGCCGCCGCCGCCGGTCTGCGAGAAGAAATAGCTCGGCGTGACGAACTCGCCCTCGAAGCGCTCCAGATAGAGCTGCAGGCTCGGGCCGCGCACCACATTGCCGCCACGGCTGACCTCGACGCCGCCGCCGGCCTGGGCCAGGTCGCTGGCATGGTCGTAGCTGAGCGTCTCGGCGCGCAGCAGCAGGTCGCCGTAGCGCAGCTCCGCCTCGCCCTCGGCCTGGGTGCGCTGGTCGAGCTGGGAATCCAGCTTCTTCGCGCTCAGCACCAGGGCCGGCTTGCTCTCCTGGCCGGGCGTGCCCGGCGGCGTCAGCAGGCGCGAGGGCCGCAGGCGCAGCGGCTCGGCCGCGCCGGTAGCCGCGGGCGGCAGCGGGTCGGCCGCCTGGGCCAGGCCCGCCGCGCCCAGGCCGAGCGCCAGCAGCAGGGGGTGCAGGGGGAATCTCGAGGGGGGAGGAGATGGGCGCAGCACGGCGTCGGCGAACGTCTTCTTCTGACGAGGGTAATCGGAACCTCGGCATGCGGCCGACGGTTTGTAGAATTCATTATCCATGAGGGCCCCGACCTGGGCCGCCCGCTCCCCGTCCCGCCCCGCATGAATTCCCTTTCTTCCGCTCCCGTCACCTGGTCCGATCCGGCCCGCCACTCCCAATTCCAGGCCTGGTTGGAGCGCCTGGCGGGCCCCCAGGGTCTGAAACCCGAGACTTTGCGTCTGGCCCATGCCGATGCCAGCACGCGCCGCTATCTGCGCCTGGACCGGGTGGACGGCGGCTCGCGCATCGTGATGGATGCGCCGCCGCAGTTCGGTTCGATGCGCCCCTTTGTCGAGGTGGCCGGCCTGATGCGCGGCTGCGGCCTGCATGTGCCCGCGGTGCACGACTTCGACGAGGCCCAGGGCCTGCTGCTGCTGGACGACCTGGGCGAGCGCCCCTATCTGCAGACCCTGCTGCAGGCCGAGCCGGCCGAGGCCGACCGGCTGATGCGCGCCGCGATCGCCGCGCTGCTGCAGTGGCAGCTGCGCGGCGACGCGAGCCGGCTGCCGGTCTATGACGAGGCCTTCATCCGCCGCGAGCTGCAGATCTTCGTCGACTGGTGCGTCGTCCGCGAGTTTGGCCGCCAATGGGCCGCCACCCAGCAGGGCTGGTGGGAGCACAGCTGCGCCGCGCTGGCCCGCTCGATGCTGGCCCAGCCCCAGGTCGCGATGCACCGCGACTACATGGTGCGCAACCTGATGGTCTGCCCGCCCGAAGAGGGCGTCCCCGGCATCCTGGACTTCCAGGACGCGGTGCGCGGCCCGATCGCCTACGACATGGCCTCCCTGCTGCGCGATGCCTTCATCTCCTGGGACGAGGAGCGCGAGCTGGACTGGGCGATCCGCTACTGGGAGCAGGCGCGCAAGGCCGGCCTGCCGGTGGGCGAGGATTTCGGCGAATTCTGGCGCGCGCTGGAATGGTCAGGCCTGCAGCGGCACCTGAAGATCCTGGGCCTGTTCTGCCGCCTGAAGCACCGCGACGGCAAGCCCGCCTATGCCGAGGACCTGCCGCGCATGTTCGCCTATGCGATCAAGGTGTCCACCCGTTACATCGAGCTCTCGCCGCTGACCCGCTTGCTGGAAGACCTGCAGGGCCATCTGGTGCAGACCGGTTTCAGTCTGCGCTGAGCGCCTCCGCGGCCGTCAGGTCGACGCTGCCGCAGACGCCGGGGTTGGTCTCGCAGCCGGCCGCGGCCAGCCAGGGGTCGCGGTCCTCGCCGCCGAACACATCGAGCAGGAAGTCGAGGAAGGCGCGGGTGCGCGCCGGCACATATTTGCGCGTCGGCATTGCGGCCCAGATCGTGAAGCTGAACAGCCGCCATTCGGGCAGCACACGCTCCAGCGCATGCTCCAGCAGCGCATCCTCGATCAGGAAGGACGGCAGGCCGGCGATGCCCAGGCCATGCAGCGCCGCCGCATAGTTGGTGTCGGCATGGCTGGTGGCCAGCACCGGCTTCTTCGGCACCAGGGTCAGGCTGTCGCCGCCGGGCTCGTCGTCGCCCCAGGCGCCGCGTTGGAACAGGATGCCGCGCTGCAGCTCGGAGACCGGCGGCAGCAGGGTGTCATGGTCGCGCAGCTCCAGCGGATGCGCCGGGCGGCCGCGCCGGTTCAGGTATTCGGGCGCGGCGCACAGGATCACCTCGGTGCGCGCCAGGCGCCGCGCGACGAACTCGCCGTCCAGCGGCTGGCGGGTCTGCAGGATGGTGATGTCGTAGGACTCGTCGACCGCGTCGATGCCGCCCGGCGAGCTCAGCTCCACCGTGACCTGCGGATACTGCTTGTGGAACTTGGGCAGATGCTTGGCCAGCTGGTGCACCGCGATCGCCGGCGGCACCAGCACGCGCAGATGGCCGCGCGGCTCGGTGGTGGCGCTGGTGGCCAGGGCCTCGGCCTCGTCGACCTCGGCCAGGATGCGCCGGGCCCGCTCCAGATAGGCCTCGCCGATATCGGTCAGGGCCAGGCGGCGCGTCGTGCGGTTGATCAGCCGCGCGCCCAGATGATCCTCCAGTTCCGCCACCAGGCGGGTCACGACGGCCGGCGCCAGGTCCAGCGCGCGCGCCGCCGAGGCGAAGCTGCCCTCGTCGATCACGCGCACGAAAACTCGCAGGGCTCTGAGCTGATCCATGCCTCGTTACTCCTGAAATGCCCGGCAAGTCTAAGGGAGGCCGACCAGGGCTTTGCCCAAGCCCGATAATTAGCCCCGCACCCGCACTTCCGGCTATCCGCGCAGCATGTCCAATCTGATCGTCCATGGCGGCAACCCTCTCAAGGGCCGCATCATCCCCTCGGCCAACAAGAACGCCGTCCTGCCCATCCTCTGCGCCACCCTGCTGAGCGCCGAGCCGATCCGGCTGCATGGCGTGCCCGAGATCACCGACGTCAAGAAGATCCTCGAGGTGTTCCGCAAGCTGGGCAGCCAGGTCGCGATGGACTTCAAGACCGGCGTGCTGGACCTGCACCACCGCGACACCCATTTCGACGCGGCGGTGGACCGCCTGCCCGAGGAGATGCGCAGCTCCATCATGCTGGTGCCGGGCCTGATGGCGCGCTTCGGCGCCGCCCGCGTCGAGGACGACGTCAAGGGCTGCACCCTGGGCGCGCGCGAGATCGACCCGCATGTGGAGGTGTTCGAGCGCTTCGGCGGCCGGGTCGAGCGCCTGCCGGACGGCCTGTCGCTGCATGTCGACGGCAAGCTCAGGGCCAACGACCACTGGACCGACTACGCCTCGGTCACCACCACCGAGAACTTCGTGCTCTGCGCCGCGCTGGCCGACGGCACCTCGACCCTGATGAACGCCGCCAGCGAGCCGCATGTGCAGGAGTTCTGCCAGTTCATGCAGCTGCTGGGCGCCAGGCTGGAAGGCCTGGGCACCTCGCGCCTGACCATCCACGGCGTCGAGCGCCTGGGCGGCGGCGAGTTCACCTTCGCCGAGGACTTCCACGAGATCGTCACCTTCCTGGCGCTGGGCGCGATCACCGGCGGCGACGTGCAGGTGAAGAACTCGCATCCCGAGCAGTTCCCGCTGATCGACCGCACCTTCGCCAAGTTCGGCGTGCAGATCCATCACGAGAATGGCTGGTCGCGCGCCAGCATCGTCTCGCCGGACGGCCGGCTGAAGGTCAAGGAGCCCTTCACCCGCAACATCCTGCAGAAGGTCGAGGCCGCGCCCTGGCCCTATCTGCCGGTGGACCTGCTGCCGATCTTCGTCGCCCTGGGCGTCAAGGCCGAGGGCAGCATGATGTTCTGGAACAAGGTCTACGACGGCGCAATGGGCTGGACCTCGGAGCTCAGCAAGTTCGGCGCCCATGCCTTCCTGTCCGACCCGCACCGCATGGTCACCTTCGGCGGCAAGACGCTGTCGCCGGCCGAGGTCGAGAGCCCCTACATCATCCGCGTCGCGATCGCGCTGCTGATGGTGGCGGCCAGCATCCCCGGCCGCTCCATCATCCGCAACGCCACGCCGATCCGCCGCGCCCACCCGCATTTCGCCGAGAACATCGGCAAGCTGGGCGTGCGGGTCGAATGGGTCGAGGGCGACTGAGCGCCGCCCTGCCGCGATGCCGCTGCTGCGCCGCCGTACTGCGCTGCTGGCCGGGCTGACGGCCGCCCGGCCGGCGTTGCCGCGGGCCGAGGAGGCTGCCACGCCGATGCGCTGGCAGGTGCGTGACATGCCGCCGCTGTTCGCCTACACCGGCGGCCACACGCCGACGCGGCTGGAGGACCTGGGCCGCGGCCTGATCGACGGCTATATGCGCCAGCTGCTGCCGCTGCTGCCGCAGTACCGGCACGAGTTCGTCGAGGTCACAGTGCCGCGCGCGCAGGCCTTGCTGCGCGAGGGCAAGACCCTGTGCTCGATGATCCATCTCTACACGCCGGAGCGCCTGGCCGAGCGCTACTTCACGCCGGCCTACCCGATGCCCGGCCAGCTGCAGGCGCAGGTGATCGTGCACCGCAGCCAGCTCGCCCGCATCGCGGCGGCGCTGGGCCCGGCGCCGCTGTCGCTGGCCGCGCTGCTGCAACGCCCCGACTTCAGCGGCATGATGACCGCCGGCCGCTCCTTCGGCGTCGGCGTCGACCGGGTGCTGCGCGCCCAGGCCCCCGGCAGCGGCAACCTGAGTCCGGTGGTGGTGGTGCGGCACAGCAGCGTGCTGACCATGCTGCGCGCGCGCCGCATGGACTATGCGCTGGAGTTTCCCGGCATGGTGGATGAATACCTGCGCAGCGTCGGCGCGCCCGGCGAGCTGGTCGGGCTGCCGATCGCCGAGGCCTCGACCATCGCGCTGTCCTATGCCTCCTGCACCCGCAGCGAGGAGGGCCGGCGCCAGATCGAGGCGATCGACCAGGCGATCCGCCGCCTGGCCCAGCCCGAGCATCGCGCCACCCTGCTGCGGCGCTGGCAGTCGCCCGGCCCGGCCGAGCGCCAGCGCCTGAACCAGTATTTCGACGAACGCGCCCGCGGCGGGCCGCTGATCGAATGAGGGGCCGGCTCCTCATGCTGCTGGGGCTCGCCGCCCTGGCCGCGGTGGCGCGGGCGCAGGAGCCGGCGCCGCCGCCCCTGCTGCGCTGGGTGGTGCAGGACATGCCGCCGCATTTCAGCTACGCGACCGGCCGCGTGCCGACCCGGCCCGAGGATCTGGGCCAGGGCGAGGTGGACGGCTTCCTGCGCCTGCTGATACAGCGCATGCCCGAGTACCGGCACGAGTTCGTCGAGGCCAGCACGCCGCGCTTCGAGGCCCTGTCGCGCCAGGGCCAGACCCTGTGCAGCGTGCTGCATGTGCGCCGCCCCGAGCGCCTGGAATGGGCCTATTTCACCCAGCTGCACCCGGCCCTGGCCGCGCGCCAGATCCATGTGGTGGTGCACCGCGACAGCCTGGCGCGCTTCGAGTCCGGCGGCCAGGCACTGCAGCTGGCCGAGCTGCTGCAGCGCCCCGACCTGGCCGGCCTGCTGCCGCGCGAGCGCAGCTTCGGCCCGCGCATCGACGCGCTGCTGCAGCAGGCCCCGGCCGCGAACCAGCCGCGCACCATCGCGGTCAGCCGCAACACCCAGCTGCTGGCGATGCTGCGCGCCAAGCGCATGGACTACACGCTGGAGTACCCGGCCGTGGTCGACGAGTTCCAGCGCAGCCTGAGCGGCCCACCGGAGCTGGTCAAGCTGCCGCTGGCCGAGGGCCGCAGCACCCAGGTCGCCACCGCCGCCTGCAGCCGCACGCCCGAGGGCCGGCGCCAGATCGAGGCGATCGACCAGGCGGTGCGCCAGCTGGCCGCCGACCCGCAGCGCGAGCGCTGGATCCGCGCCTGGCGCGGCGAGGCCGCCGACGAGGGCGAGCGCCAACGCCTGCTGCGCTACCTCGACGAGCGCGGCCGCGGCGGACCGCTGGTCGAATGAGCCGCCCCGCCAAGCTGGCCCTGCCGCTGCGCGACGGCGTCGGCGCCAGCGCGCTGGCCTGCCCGGCCGGGCCCTGGGCGCTGCTGCTGGACTTCCTGGCCGAGCGTTTGCCGCTGGTCGAGCGCGCCGACTGGGCCGCTCGCCTGCGCGCCGGCGAGGTGCTGGACGCCGACGGCCAAGCACTGCCGGCCGATGCACCCTACCGCGGCGGCGGCCGGCGCATCTACTACTACCGCCGCCTGGCCCAGGAGCATGAGATCCCGTTCGCCGAGCGCATCCTGTTCCGGGACGAACATCTGCTGGTGGCCGACAAGCCGCATTTCCTGCCGGTCACGCCCAAGGGCCGCTATGTGCAGCAGACCCTGCTGACGCGGCTGAAGCAGAGCACCGGCCTGGCCGAGCTGAGCCCGATCCACCGCCTGGACCGCGAGACCGCGGGCCTGTGCCTGTTCGCGCTGCGGCGCGAGGACCGCGACGCCTACCAGCGCCTGTTCCGCGAGCGCTCGGTCGAGAAGGTCTACGAGGCCATCGCGCCATTCAGACAAGACCTGACCCTGCCGCTGCTCTACCGCAGCCGCCTGCAAGAGCGCGCGGACGCCTTCATGCAGATGGAGGAGCGGCCCGGCGGCGAACCGAACGCCGAGACCCGCATCGCGCTGCTGGAGCGCCTGCCCGACGGCCTGGCCCGCTACGAGCTGCGCCCGGCCTCCGGCCAGAAGCACCAGCTGCGCGCGCAGCTGAGCGCGCTGGGCATCCCGATCGTCGGCGACCGGATCTATCCGCGGCTGCTGCCGGAGGAGACGCTGCCCGACTACGGCAACCCGCTGCGGCTGCTGGCGCGCGAGATCGCCTTCGTCGATCCGGTGAGCGGGGCGCAGCGGCGCTTTCGCAGCGGCCTGGCCCTGGCGCCAACCGCGGCGCAGGCCCCGGACCGCTGATCCGCGCTACTTACAATTTCGTCATGCGCCTTCCTTCCCGCGGCGGTCTCGCGCTGCTTTTTCTGTCGATCGGGGCCGCCGCCGCGCCGCCCGGCCCGGCGGCCGGGACCCTGGAGGCGCAGTTCCGCAGCATCGCGGTGCCGCAGAACACCGTGCCCGCCGTGGCGCAGGACAGCGCCGGCTTCATCTGGGTGGCGACCAGCCGCGGCCTGACCCGCTACGACGGCTACCGCCTGCGCCCGATCGAGCAGGCCGGCCACAACGCCGCGCAGCGCAATCTCGGCTGGGTGCGCGCGCTGGCCGCCGGCCGCGACGGCCGCATGTGGATCGGCACCGAATTCCTCGGCCTGATGGCCTATGACCCGGCGCAGGACCGCGTCGAGTCCCATGGCAGCGCGCGCGGCGGCGCCGAGCCGCATGCGCCGATCCGGGCCCTCGCCGAGGACGCGCAGGGCCGGGTCTGGCTCGGCACCATGGGCCAGGGCCTGCAGCGCTACAACCCGTCGACCCGCCGCTTCGAGCCCCAGGACCTGCGCTGGCAGGGCGAACCCGAGCCGCGCGTGCTGGCCCTGCAGGTGGGCCGCGACGGCAGCGTCTGGGCCGGCCATTGGCGCGGCCTGGCGCGCTGGCGCGACGGGCGCTGGGTCGGCCTCGCGCTGCCGCCGCAGCCGGTGCTGGCCCTGACCGAGACCCGCGATGGCCGGCTGTGGCTGGGCACGCAGGACGGTCGTGTCGGTGTGGTGGAGACGGCGGCCGACGGGCAGGACGGCGTGCGCTGGGTGCAGCGGCTGGGCGTCCCCATCCAGGCCCTGGCCGAGGCGGCGGACGGGCGGCTGTGGGTGGGCGGCAAGACCAGCCTGTGGTGGCTGGACCCGGCCAGCGGCCGCATCGAGGCGCGGCTGCGCCACGACCCGCGCCACGCGACCGGCCTGGCCGGCAACGACATCAGCGCGCTGCTGCGCGACCGCAGCGGCGCCATGTGGGTCAGCGGCTACGGCCTGGGCCTGCAGCGCCACCAGCAGCATCCGGCGCTGGCGGTGCGCGGCCCCGACGACGACCCGGCTGGCCCGCTGGCCGAGGCCGATGTGCGCGCGCTGCTGACCCTGCGCGGCAGCGGCGAGGTGCTGGCGCCGACCCAGACCGGGCTCGTGGTGCGCCTGGACGGCCGCCCCGACGGCGCGCTGCGCACCTTGGGCGTCTGGCCGCGCGAGCGCCGCAGCATCGTCGAATCGCTGGCCGAGGCGGCGGACGGCAGCCTGTGGATGGTGGCGGCCGGCCGGCTGGAACACCGCGCCGCGAACGGCCGGCTGCTGCGCGACTGGCCGCTCGATGGCGGGCGCGCGCAGCGCCTGCTGCTGCGAGCCGACGGCGAGGTCTGGCTGGGCATGCAGGAAGGCCTGTACCGCCTGCCCGGCGCGACGGCAGCGGCGCTGCAGCGCGTCGCGCTGGCGGGCGGTGCGCCGCTGCACGGCGGCATCTATGCGCTGCTGGAGGCGCCCGGCGGCGAGCTCTGGGTGGGCGGCCAGCGCGGCCTGTTCCGCGAACGCCCGGGCGGGCTGGAGGCGGTGGCGCAGGCCCCGGACGAGACCCTGGGCAGCCCGATCGTGATGGGCCTGCTGCACGGGCGCGACGGCAGCTTGTGGGTGGACACGCCGGCCAGCGGTCTGCATCGCCTGCGCGGCTGGGACGGCGCGGGCCGTGCGCGCTTCGACCGCATCGGCGAGCGCCTGGGCATGGAGGGCGTGTTTGGCGGCAATCTGCACGAGGACGCGCGCGGCCGCATCTGGAGCCAGCTGCATGTCTACGACCCGGCCAGCGACCGTGCCGAGGCCTTCGGCGCGGCCGAGGGCGCCGCCTTCGGCAGCTTCTGGTTCTTCGCCAGCACCGCGCTGCCGGACGGCGCGCTGCTGTTCGGCGGCAGCCGCGGCCTGCTGCGCATCCGCCCCGAGGCCTATGCGCTGAGCGAGGCCGCGCCGCCGCTGCGCATCAGCGCGTTGCGCGTCAACGGCCAGCCCTACCCGCCGGGCCCGCAGGCCTCGCTGCGCCTGCCGGCCGGTTCGCGCACGCTGGGGGTCGAATTCGCCGCGCTGGACTATGCCGACCCGGCGCGGCTGCGCTACCAGTACCGGCTGCAGGGCCTGGACAACGACTGGACCAGCACCGACGCCAGCGCGCGCAGCCCCAGCTTCGGCCCGCTGAAGCCGGGCCGCTACGTGCTGCAGCTGCGCGCCGCACCGCCGCAGGCCGTGGCCGGCAACACCGCGCAGCTGGAGCTACCGGTCGAGCTGCTGCCGGCCTGGTGGCAGACCCTGTGGGCGCAGGCGGCGGCGCTCGGCCTGGCCCTGCTGGCGGTCTGGGGCTGGGTGCGCTGGCGCACCCGCGTGCTGCGCCGGCGCGAGACCGAGCTGCAGGCCCTGGTGGACGCGCGCACCGCCGAGCTGCGCGAGGCCAGCCTGACCGATGCGCTGACCGGGCTGCGCAACCGCCGCTACCTGGAGCTGCGCCTGGAGGACGACCTGCGCCTGTGCCTGCGCCGCTTCGAGACCCCCGAGGAACCGGGCCTGCCCGGCCCCGACAGCGACCTGGTGCTGATGCTGCTGGACCTGGACCATTTCAAGCGCATCAACGACGCGCATGGCCATGCCGCCGGCGACGCGGTGCTGGTGCAGCTGGCCGCCCGGCTGCGCCGCGTGTTCCGCGAGACCGACTCGCTGGTGCGCTGGGGCGGCGAGGAGGTGCTGGTGCTGGTGCGCGACACCAGCCGCGACGGCGCCGCCGAACTGGCCGAGCGGGTCTGCGCCGCGGTGCGCGAGCAGCCCTTCGAGATCAGTCCGGATCGACCGCTGCTGGAGGTCACGGTCTCGATCGGCTTCGTCGCCTTCCCGCTGGATCCACAGCGGCCGCGCGCCTGGGACTGGGCCGCCTGCCTGGGCCTGGCCGATGCGGCCATGTATGCCGTCAAGGCGCGTGGCCGCGACGGCTATCTGGGCGCCGTGCGGGTGGACGGCCTGGCGCCGCAGGCGCTGTCGCGCGACTGGAGCCTCTGGCAGGACGAGCCGCGCCTGACCCTGCAGCGCAGCGCGGCCTGACGCGCCTCAGGCCGCGGCGCCCGGATTCCCCGCCGCGCCCACCAGCGCCGGGTTGTTGAGCCGGCGCGGCGCAACCTTGCCGCCCGGGCTGGCCGTCAGCCAGCTCTCGACCAGCTCCCAGACCGGCTTGCTGCCGGCCTTGGCGGCTTCTTCCGAGACCGGCGCCCAGCCGGCCACCTTATAGGTCTTGCCGGCCTCGATCGGCTTGCCATTCGGCAGGCGCATCTGGTCGATGCGCGCGCCCATCTTCGCCTCGGGCGTGCAGCGGTAGCTCAGGCCGCCGACACGCACCATGTCGCCGCCCTGCTGGTAGTAGGGGTCGGGGTTGAAGAGGTTGTCCGCCACGTCCTCCAGCACCGTTTTGATCATCTCGCCGCTCATGTCGGTGAGCGTGGTGTGCGGGTAGGTGATCGCGGTCTGGTCCATCAGGAACTCGCGCGTGATGGTCTGGCCCGGCAGCAGGGTCGTGCCCCAGCGGAAACCGGGCGAGAAGGCGACCTCCGCGCCCTGCACCTGCATCAGCGCGTCGCACAGCAGCTGGTCCCAGGAGCCGTTGAAATTGCCGCGGCGGTACAGCAGGCCCTCGGTGACGGCCAGCGGCTCGGCCAGCTTGGCGGCATAAGGTGCGCGCAGCTGGGTGATCAGCGCCTGCATCTCGGCGTCGGCCGGCAGCAGGTTGGCAAACACCGGCAGCAGGCGGTACTTGAACTCGGCCGCACGGCCGTTCAACACCCGCACATCCAGCACGCCGAGGAACTTGCCGTTGCTGCCGGCGTTGGTCACCAGGGTCTGGCCGCCGCGGTTCTTCACCGCCACCGGCACTGGCACGCCGTCATGGGTGTGGCCGCCGAGGATCGCGTCCAGGCCGCTGACCTTGGAGGCCAGCTTCAGGTCCACGTCCATGCCGTTGTGGCTCAGCAGCACGACCAGTTGCGCGCCCTTGGCCCGCACCGCGTCGATCTGCTGCTGCAGCTCCTGCTCGCGGATGCCGAAGCTCCAGTCCGGCACCATGTAGCGCGGGTTGGCGATCGGCGTGTAGGGAAAGGCCTGGCCGATGATCGCGACCGGCACGCCGTTGATTTCGCGCAAACTGTAGGGCGCGAACACATCGTCGCCGAAGTCCTGGGTCTTGACGTTGTGGGCGACGAAGTCGAGCCGGCCCTTGAAGTCACCCGCGAGAATCTCCTGCACGCGCTGCTGGCCATAGGTGAACTCCCAGTGGCCGGTCATCACGTCGACGCCCAGCAGCTTGCAGGCCTCGACCATGTCCTGCGCGTTGGTCCACAGCGCGGTGGCCGAGCCCTGCCAGGTGTCGCCGCCGTCCAGCAGCAGCGCGCCCGGGCGGCTGGCCTTCAGGCGCTTGACCAGGGTAGCCAGGTGCGCAAAGCCGCCGACCTTGCCGTAGCGGCGCGCGGCGCGCTCGAAGTCCAGATAGCTGAAGGCATGGGCCTCGGCCGTGCCGGGGCGGATGCCGGCCGCCTTCAGCAAATGCTCGCCGACCAGATGCGGCAACTGGCCCTTCTGTTCACCGAAGCCCAGGTTGACGCTGGGCTCGCGGAAATGGATGGGCAGCAGCTGCGCATGGCAATCGGTCATGTGCAGCAGCGACACCGCGCCGGGCCCCTTGAACGGGGCGGGCAGCTCGTAGGGCGAGGCCGCGGCCGCATGGGCCTGGCGCCCGAGGCCGAAACCGGCCACCGAGGCGGCGCCCAGCAGCTGGACGAATTCGCGTTTGCTGAGATTCATGAGGGCAAGGCTCCGCCGGCCCCGCGGGGCCGCTGGTGATTCGGGCTCGGTCTACTGAGCGTTGACGGGGGACTTGGGATCGAGCAGCAAGGCCATGATGTCGCGCACCTGGGCCTCGTTCAGCACCCCGGCATGGCCGAAGCGCGGCATGCCGGAGCAGGCGTTGTAGGCCTTGGCGTTCCAGATCTTGCCCCAGGTGTACTGCACGATCGCGGCGCTCTCCGGCGCGGCCGGGTTGCTGACACCGCGCAGCTTGCCGTACTGGTAGAGGCTGGGGCCGATGGTGCCGAAGCTGATCTCGGCCTTGCTGATCTGGTGGCAGTTGTAGCAGTTGCCGCCGCTGGGGCTGCCCGCTGCATCGGTCCAGGTCATGCCGCGGCCGTTCTGCGCCAGCTTCTCGCCCTCGCGCCAGTCGCCCAGGTACTGGCCGTTGGCCGGCCATTTGACCGTGGCCAGCTGCTCGGACTCGATGCGCTTGGTCGTGGCCTCGTCGGGCTGCTGCTCGCTGGAGCAGGCCTGCTGCGCCAGGTCCTGCTCGATGCGGTCCAGCTTGGCGATGCCCTGCTCGCGGAACGAGGCCCTGACCATCGCGCGGGCCTCGGCGTCGAGCTCGGCGTCGCTGGGCAGGCTGGCGCAGCCCACCAGCACCGCGGCCAGGGTGCCGAAGCCGCCGATCAGGGCCAGGCTCTTGCGATTGAATGACTGCTTCGTCGTCATCGTCTTCTTCATCACGGCCTCCCGCTCAACGCTTGATGGAGGGCGCGATCGAGACCGAGCCCTTGCTGTTGACACCCATATAGGTGGCCAGCGCCACCGTCACGTCCGAGGCATAGCCCGGGAAGGGGAAACGCTGCTGGCGGAAGCAGTCGTTCAGGCGCCGCTGCATGCCCCAGAGCTCGCCGCTGGAGACGCGGTAGGCCGGCCAGGCCGCGAAGCCGACGCCGTCGCCCGGGTTCTTGGTCAGGTTGGGCAGGTCCTGCAGGCGGATGCGCTTGCCCTCCTCGCTGTGGCAGGAGGCGCAGGCGAAGTCGTAGGGGCCGCCACGGAAGAAGAACAGGCGCTTGCCGACCGCGTACATCTTCTGCTCCTGCGGGTGCGACTGCGGCAGGTTGAACTTCAGGCCGCGCGACTCGGCCGAGATCCAGGCCACCAGGCCTTCCAGGTTCTTCTGCTCGTCGCGGCCGAAGGCCGTGGCGGCGATCTGCTTGGCATCCAGACCCTGCAGGGTCTCCATACAGCTCAGCAGGCGGGATTCGAGGTCCTGCACCCGGCCGGTGTCGGCGAAGTAGCGCGGCAGCTCGACGAACACGCCCTTGACCACGCCCGGCCCCTTGCCGAGATCGCAGCGCTCCAGCGAGGCGTTCTTCGGGCCGCGCCTGGTCTTCCACAGCTCCTCGCCCTTGGCCTCGAACAACTCGGCCGGATTGCCGTCGGCCAGCATCGCGCGGTACTGCGCGATCGCGTCGGCCGACGACGATGAACTCTGCTGCGCCTGGACCTGCAGGGTGCACAGGCTTCCCAGCGCACAGGCGATCGCAAACTTGTTCATCAGCATGCTTGTCTCCTTCTTATGCAGCGGGTCTCTTCCGCTTTTCCGAGCAGAAGCCCGAGGATCCGGCTTTGCCGGGCCTACGGGCTTGCCCCCTTGAGGGGGCGCGCGAAGCGCGTAGGGGGTGGTCCGTCCCTCAGGCCACGGTGGCTTCGTCGGTCCGCTTGTCGCCCTTGTTGTCGACCCAGGTCACGCTGATCTTGTCGCCGGCCTTGGCGCCCTTGACGGTGAACTGCAGGAAGGGGTTCTTCGAGATCGCCGGGCCCCATTGGGCGCTCAGCACCGGCTTGCCGTTCAGGGCCGCGTTCACCTCGGTGATATGCCAGGCCGGGATGGTCTTGCCGGCCGCGTCCTTGCGCTGGCCGGTTTCCATCTCGTGGCTCATCAGCACGCGCACCACCGCGTTGCCACCTTGCGCCTGGGCGCGAATACGCATCGGATCTGCCATTGCTATCTCCTAGTTTCCTTATCAGCCGCCACAACCGCCAAGCGTGACCTTGACTTCCTTCTGGGCGAACAGCACCTTGTTGTCGCCGGTGATCGCCACCGCATAGACATTCGAGGTCTGGCCCATCTTCACGCGGGTGCTCATGTTCGGCTCCACCGCATCGCTGACCTCGAACACGCCGGCCAGGATGTTGGGGTTCTTCTCGACCAGCAGCAGCAGGCGCTTGACGCCCGCGGCGCTGCTCGCCACGCCCAGCGGCACGACGGCGCCGTTCTCGGCGATGTCCGGGCCGGTCAGCGTGACCTCCTTGCTCTCCACCGGCTTGCTGGAAAGGCCCAGGGCCTTCAGCAGCTCGTCCATGGTCTTGGCGTCAAAGGCGCCACGGTTGACGGCCTGTTGCGCCTGCGCGGCGGCGGGTAGCAGCCCGGCGCCGGCCAGCAGGCCCGCCACCACGGCGCTGTGTTGAATCATCTCTCGGCGGTTTTGCATGGCTAGCGTCTCCTTCATCATCATCATCGTCGTCGTCTGACTGGCTATTGTCGATCGGGGGATCATCTCCGGCCGGCGGCTTGTGCGCATCATGGTTTGGCGGCGCCCTCGGCCAGCCAGTCCACGATGGCCTTCAGGTCGGCCTCCGGCAGGTGGGCCTGGGGCGGCATCGGGATCGGGCCCCAGACGCCGGTGCTGCCGTTCTTCAGCCGGCCCGTCAGGTAGTCGCGCGCATCGGCGCGGTCCTTGTACTTGGCCGCCACCTCGCGCAGCGAGGGGCCGACCACCTTGCTGTCCACCTGGTGGCAGGCCAGGCAGGCATGCTGCTGCAGCAGGGTCGAGACCGCCACGGCCGGCTTGGCCACCGCGGCGGCGACAGGAGCGGCCTTGCCGCTGGTGTCCTGGCCGCGCTGCGGGCCGACCAGGCGCTGCTGCTGGGCCAGGTTGCCATGGGCATTGCGCGCGAAGTCCGGCAGGTAGGAGGCGATCTTCGGTTCGGTCTGGCAGTTCGTCATGCAGGAGGACCCCTGCGCGTCGGGCTTTTTCTGCACCCGCGAGCCATCGGGCCACATCGCATGGCTGCGGGTCTTGCCCAGGCGGTTCGGCAGGCGCTGCTGCACCTGGGCGATGTTCTTGTCGGACAGCTCGCCGTCGCCGGGCAGCACATCGGCCAGCGACAGCAGATAGGCCGTCACCGCATAGACCTCGTCGGGCTGCAGGCTCTTCGGCGCGGTCCAGGGCATCGCGCGGTTGATGTAGTCCCAGAGGGTGGAGATCTCCGAGACCTTCATCATCGTGCTGCGGCCCGGGAAGCTGTTGTCGCGCAGGCTGGCGACGCGGCCGGTCCGGATGTCCTCCTTGGTCGTGCCGCCGACCAGCGGGCTGAACACCTCGTTGGACTCGCCGAACACGCCATGGCAGCCGGCGCATTTGGCCTCCCAGACATCCTGGCCCTGGGCCACGGTGCCGCGCCCGGGCGGCAGGCCCTTGAAGTCGGGGCGCACATCGATGTCCCAGGCCTTCAGCTCGGCGGGCGTGGCCGTGCGGCCGATGCCCTCGAACTTCTGCCCCTGGGCCGCGGCCGCGCCGGCGCCCAGCAGCAGCGCGGCGACAAGCAGGAACTTAGGAGAGCTGGACATTTTTCACCTCGCCGCTCTCCTGCACCAGCCAGGTCTGCACCGCGTTGTTGTGATAGATCGAGCGCCGGCCGCGCACCGCGCGCAGCTGGCCGTAGTTGGGCTGCACATGGCCGCTCTCGTCGGTGGCACGGCTCAGCACCAGGGCCGGCTTGCCGTCCCAGCGCCAGTCGAGGTTGAAGCGGGTCAGGCATTTGTCCATCACCGGCCCTTGCAGCCGCGCGGGCCGCCAGTTGCGGCCGCCGTCGACCGAGACGTCGACCTTGGCGATCTTGCCGCGGCCCGACCAGGCCAGGCCGCTGATGTTGTAGAAGCCCTTGTCCAGCAAAACCTGGCCCCCGCTGGGCGTCGTCACCACGCTCTTGACCTCCTGGGTCGAGGTGTACTCGCGGTGCTGGCCGTCGGGCATCAGGTCGATGTAGTGGATGTTCTCGTCCTTGGCCGCCCAGGGCTGGTCGCCCACTTCGATGCGGCGCAGGTACTTGACCCAGCTGACGCCCTGCACGCCGGGCACCACCAGGCGCAGCGGGTAGCCGTTCTCGGGCCGCAGCATCTCGCCGTTCTGGCCATAGGCCAGCAGCACCTCGCCGCGCTGCACCAGCTCCATCGGGAGGGTGCGGGTCATCGAGGAGCCGTCGGCGCCCTCGGCCAGCACGAAGCGGGCGCGCTTCAGGTCGACGCCGCACATCTCGAGCACATCGATCAGGCGCACGCCGGTGAACTCGCTGCAGCTCAGCATGCCATGCGTGTACTGCACGGTCGGCACCGCCACATTGCCCCATTCCATGCCGGTGTTGGCGCCGCATTCGATGAAGTGAAAGCGCGAGACGCTGGGCAGGCGCATCAGCTCGTCCATCGTGAACACCATCGGCCGCTTCAGCATCTTTTCGTCCGAGCCATTGACCATCAGCCGATGCTGGCTGGGATCGATGTCCCACCAGCCCTGGTGATGGCGCTCGAAATGCAGGCCGCTGGGCGTGACGATGCCGAACAGGCCTTGCAGCGGCGCGAAGGACACCGAGGCCTGGCGCGTCTGCGTCAGGCCCGGGCTCTGGCGGCGCTGCAGATTGGCCTCGAACTTGGACGGCTTGCCGTAGCCCTCCAGCGCCACCGGCTGACCGAGGCTCAGCGAATGCGGCGGCAGGCTCAGGATCTGGCTCTCGCCCGCGCCGACCTCGGCGCGCGCCGCGCCACCGGCCAGCGCCGCGCCGGCCGCCGTCGCGAAGGCGCCGCGCAGGAAGCGCCGGCGCGCGTCGGGCGAGCGCTGCTCGGCCAGCGCGCGGGTGTCGATGAAGTTCTCGGGCGCGCGCTGCAGGCGGCCCGGATGAAGGGAGTCGTGATCGCTCATCGTGGTCGCTCCCTCAGCCGCGCGGCGCCAGCAGGCGCTCGGTGGGCGCCAGCGCGCCGGGATCGTCCATCTCGATCGCGATCTGGGTGCAGACCGCGCGGCACAGGGCCACCGCGCGTTCGTTCTGCACCCGGTAATAGATCTGCACGCCCTCGCGGCGCTTGGCCAGGATGCCGGAGCGGTAGAGCTGGGCCAGGTGCTGCGACATGTTCGGCTGGGTGGTCGCCAGCTCGATCACCAGCTGACCGACGGTCTTCTCGCCCTGGCACAGGGCGCTGATGATCTTCAGCCGCAGCGGCGTGGACATCAAGCCGAACAGCTCGGCGGCGATCTCGTAGACCCGGTCGGCCTCGCCGGCCGCCGCCGGCCTAGCGTCTTGTTGGACTGTCTCCATTGCTTCTTATCAAAATATAAGCAAATACTAATTTAAGGCATGACCCCGGCTCGCGGCCCCGGGCATACCCTGTGATCGCGGCCCGCTGCGCGCCAGGCGCCCCGGGGCACAATTTGTGCAAACTTCGCCCGCACGCCGTGAAGCTGAGCCCCAAGCTGCTGCGCAAAGCCCTGTCCACGCCCGCGGGCGCGTCGCTGAAGACGCGCGCGATGCTGGTGATGCTGGGGGTGGGCCTGGCCGGCGTCGCGCTGGCCAGCCTGCTGCGCTCGCAGCATGAGGCGCGCCTGGCGACCGAGCATGTGCTGGGCATGGCGCTGCAGGACCTGCTGCTGGTGCTGGCGCTGGGCCTGGTGTTCGTGCTGATGCTGGAGCGCGCGCTGCTGCGGCCGCTGCGCCGCCTGGCCGAGCAGGCCCACGCCTTCGACCCGACCCAGCCGCCGCAGCGCTGGCTGGAGGATGCCGAGCAGGGCCCGCGCGAGCTGCAGCAGATCAACCAGGCCTTCGAGCGCGTGCAGCAGAGCCTGGGCGCACAGCTGCAGCGCGAGCACAGCCGCGCCGAGCGGCTGCATGCCGAGGTCGAGCAGCGCGAGGCCGCGCTGGACCAGGCGCGGCTGGCGCTGGAGGCCGCGCAGCGCGAGCTGGCCAGCCTGAGCCGGCACGATGCGCTGACCGGGCTGGCGAACCGGCGCGAGTTCGACGATGCGCTGCGCCGCGAGTTCAAGCGGGCGCAGCGCCAGCATGGCCGGCTGGCGCTGGCGGTGATGGATCTGGATGGTTTTCGCGCCTACAACGAGGCGCTGGGCCGCGCGGCCGGCGACGCGGCGCTGCAGGCCTTCGCGCGCCTGCTGGGCGAGCGCTTCAAGCGCGACACCGACCTGGTCGCGCGCCTGGGCGGCGAGGAGTTCGGCGCGCTGCTGCCGGGCTGCGACCGCGACATGGCGCAGGGCCTGATGGAGCAGCTGCGCGAGGAACTGCGCGCGCTGGGCCTCACGCATCCGGCCAGCGCGACGGCCGAGCCGCTGCTGACCGTCAGCATCGGCCTGGCGGCCTACCGCCCGGGCCAGACCTATCTGAGCTCGCAGGCCCTGCTGCAGGCGGCCGACGAAGCGCTATATATGGCCAAGCATGCCGGCCGCGATCGTTTAAGCATGGCCGCTTGAAACGCTGTATTACCCAGCGGGCGCCGCTGATCCGGCTCTGCCGGGCAGCCGGCGCCGCCCCCTTGAGGGGGCGCGCGAAGCGCGTAGGGGGTGGGCCTTATCGGCCGCGGGCCTGGGCTTCCTGCAGCTGCTCGCTGACGCGGCGCGCGGCGCGCAGCACCAGGGTCTCGTCCAGCTGGGCCTGGGGCGCGATCGTGCGGGCGATCTCCTCCAGCTCCTCGGGCTGGTTCATCAACGACCAGGCCATCACCGAGATCGCGCAGATGCTGCGGCGCTGCACCACGTCCGGGATGATCAGGGTGTCCTGCAGATGCACATGGTGGCGCACGCTGGCTACCGCGGCCGGCGCCAGGCCCCAGCTCTCGCACAGGGCCGCGCCCAGCGCGTCATGGCTGACGCCGAAGGCCGTGTGCTCCAGCTGCACCAGCTCCGCGTCCTTGGTTGCGGCGCGCAGCATCGCGGGGTAATGGGCCGAGGCATGGCGGTACAGCACCGCCTTGCCGCATTCCTCGAACAGGCCGGCCGAATGCGCGGCCCAGGGGTCGACGCCCAGCATCTGGCCCATGCGGCCCATCAGCAGGCCGCGCTGCGAGGCTCGCGCCCAGACCGGCTCCAGCTCGGCGGCCGGCGGGAAGGCGGCGCGCAGGCCCATCTCGAAGGTGATCGCGGCGACCTCGCGCATGCCCAGATAGGTCAGCGCCTGGTGCACCGTCTGCACCCGGCCCTGCAGGCCGTAGAGCGAGGAGTTGACCGCCTTCAGCACCGCCGCGGCCAGCGCCATGTCCGATTCGACCAGGGCCGAGATCGCCGGCAGGTCCACGTCCTCGGCGGCCATCAGCAGGGACAGCTTGACCAGCACCTCGGGTTGGGTGGGGATCTCGATGTCGAGCGAGCGCAATTGAGGATCGACGGGCATGACTTTTTTAACGGTTTTTGGATTTAGGCCGAATGGTAGCGCTAGCGGACGAAGGCATCCCAGCCTGTTTTGAGGATCAAGGCGCTAACAACCAACACAAACATGCCGCGCACGAAGCCGGCGCCATGCTTCAGCGCCAGCCGGGTGCCCAAGAGGCTGCCGATCACATTGGTGACCGCCATCACCGCGGCGATATGCCACCAGACATGGCCCTTCATCGCGAACAGCAGCAGCGCGGCCGCATTGGTGGCGGTGTTCAGCAGCTTGGCGCTGGCCGAGGCATGCAGGAAGTCGAAGCCCAGCAGGCGCACGAACAGGAACACGAAGAAGCTGCCGGTGCCGGGGCCGAAGAAGCCGTCGTAGAAGCCGATCACCAGGCCGATCGCGCTGGCCAGCAGGGCCTCCGTCGCGCCCCGATGGCGCGGCGCATGGGTGCGGCCCAGGTCCTTCTTGGCCAGGGTGTAGAGCAGCACCGCCAGCAGGATCACCGGCAGGGCCTTGCGCAGGCCCGAGGGGTCGATCAGGGTGACGGTCCAGGCGCCGATGAAGCTGCCGGCCAGGGCCGCGCCGGCGGCCGGCGCCAGCGCATGCCAGGGCAGGGTGACACGGCGCGCGAACTGCACCGTGGCCCAGGCCGTGCCCCAGATCGCACCGCCCTTGTTGGTGCCGAACAGGGTCGCCGGGGCGGCACTCGGGAACACGCTGAACAGCGCCGGCACCAGCACCAGCCCCCCTCCACCAACAACGGCATCAACGAATCCGGCCAGCAGGGAGGCCAGGGCCACGGTCACGAGTTCAAGCATTCAGGCAGGTTCCGGCAGCACCAATAAAAACGGGCACCGTCAAGGTGCCCGCGAATTGTGACAGTGTCACTGTGTTCGTTCGTATTGGTTCTGGATGCTTAGCTTTGTTTGTCTCCTCAGCCCCGCCTGGCAGCCGCTGTTCGCACAAGGACTGCATCGAGTGCTTCGCAATGTAGGGACTCATGACCATGCACGCACTTGGGGTTTTCACTTGTGTGACGGCACCAATCCGGTGCGCAAATAGGCCTTCACTCCTTATGAATCAATGACTTGCGTTCGCGACGCCAACGCACTGTTGTTGGAAAGCTATGCGCTGTGCGCGCAAAGGGCGCCCGCCCGCCACACCGGCGGGGCCGCCGGGCGTCCCCAGAAAGAGGCTTATCAGCGTGCGCCTGGCGGCCTATGCTGTCCGGCGTCGTGCCGGATGTATGGGAGGCCGCAATGGTGATTCGCTCGACAGGCTCGCCGCTGGGCGCGCTCGCACTCGCGGCGCTGCTGATCGCCGCGCCGCTGCGCGCGCAGGAGCCGGTGGCGCCCGCGCCGGCCGCCGGCATCACCTGGATCACGCCCGACTTCTCGCTCGGCAGCGGCGCGGCGCTGAGCCACAAGACCATGGTCGGGCCGTTGCTGGACTATCTGGGCGCGCAGTGGAACGTGCCGCAGCGCGTGCTGCTGGCCAATGCCAAGCGCAGCTGGAGCCTGCTGCGCGCCGGCGAGAACGTCTGCCACCTGGTCTCGCTGCGCACGCCCGAGCGCGAGAGCCAGGCCTTTTTCGTCAACACCCATCTGGTGCCGCCGCTGCAGCTGGTGACCCATCGCCAGGCGCTGGCCCTGCTGCCGCTGAATGCGGCCGGCGAGGTGGAGCTGGAGCGGCTGTGGCGCCAGCAGCGCCTGAAGGGCGCCCTGATCGAGGGCCGCAGCTATGGCGCGCAGCTGGACCAGCTGCTGGCGCAGCGGCCGCCGGGCGCGATGGAAAGCCATGTGCCGGGCGATTTCGGCATGCGCGTGCTGCAGCTGGTGGCGGCCGGCCGGGCCGACTACACGCTGGACTACGACTTCAGCCTGCAGCAACAGAAGGACTGGTTCCCGGCGCTGCAGGACCTGGTGACCGTGCCGCTGCAGGGCCAGAGCGAGCCGCAGATCTCCGGCATCGCCTGCCCGCGCAACGCCTGGGGCGCGCGCGTCGCGCAGCGGCTGCGCCAGCTGCTGGCCACGCCGGCCGGCATCGCCGCGCTGAAGGCCAGTTTCGATCCGGCGCTGACGCCGCAGACCCGCGCCCGCTACGGCGCGCGCATCGCGGCCTACTACGACCAGCTGCCGGCCGAGCTGCTGCGCGGGCCGGCGCTGGCGGCGCTCGACGCGCCGCCCTGAGCCGAGCCCCTCAGTCCTGTGGCCGGTCGCCGCCGTTCATCGCCTCGCGCACCACGTCCTCGCGCAGATCGGCCACGCATTCCTGCAGGAAGCGGTAGGCGAAGCCGCGCAGGTAATGACCGCGCTTGAGCGCGATACGGGTGGTGTTGGCGCGGAACAGGTGCGAGGCGTCGAGCAGCTGCAGGCCCGAGTCGCGCTGCGGCTCGAAGGCCATCGCGGCGACGATGCCCACGCCCAGGCCCACCTGCACATAGGTCTTGATCACGTCGGCATCCAGCGCCGACATCACGATGTCCGGCGTCAGGCCGGCGGCGGCGAAGCTGGCGTCGATGCGCGCGCGGCCGGTGTAGCCCTCGTGATAGGTGATCAGCGGATGCTCGGCCAGGCTCTCCAGGCTCGGCACGCCGGCGCGCGTCAGCGCATGGCCCTCGGGCACGACCACGGCATGGTGCCAGTCGTAATAGGGGAAGGTGACGAACTGGCTCACCTCCTGCAGCGCCTCGGTCGCGATGCCGATGTCGGCCTCGCCCGACTGCAGCAGCGCGACGATCTCGGCCGGGCTGCCCTGATGCAGCACCAGGTGCACGCGCGGATAGGCCGCCTTGAAGCGCGCCACCACCTGCGGCAGCGCGTAGCGCGCCTGGGTATGCGTGGTGGCGATCGTCAGCCGGCCCTGCTCGGCGCCGGAGAACTGCTCGGCCAGGCGCTTGATGTTCTTCGCGTCCAGCAGCATGCGCTCGACGATCACCGCCAGCTCCTTGCCCGGATCGGTCAGGCCCAGCAGGCGCTTGCCGCGGCGCACGAACAGCTCGACGCCCAGCTCGTCCTCCAGGTCCTTGATGTGCTTGGAGACGCCGGACTGCGAGGTGAACAGCGCGGCCGCCACCTCGGTCAGGTTGAAGTTGCGCTGCACCGCCTCGCGGATGATGCGCAGTTGCTGGAAGTTCATGCGGCTTTGCTGGTTTCGAACAGGCTCAGGCGCGACGCGCTCAAGCGTACCGCCTGGCCGGACTGCAGGTTCAGCGCGGCGGCCTGCTCGCGGCTCAGCTCGGCCTCCAGATGGCGGCCGTCGGCGGCGCTCAGCTCGACCCGGCTGGCCGCGCCAAAGCTCAGCACCCGCTCGACCTTGGCGGCCAGGCCGGTGGCGGCCGGGTCGGTGATGATCTGCAGCTCATGCGGGCGGGCATAGGCCTGCACCTGGCCGGCCGGGGCCTGGCTGCCCAGCAGCCCGATCTCGTCGTGCTTGTCGAAGCGGTTCACCGCGCCGAGGAAGCCGTAGACGAAGGGCGTGGCCGGGCGCTCGTAGACCTCGGCCGGCGTGCCGACCTGCTCGACCCGGCCATGGTCCATCAGCACCACGCGGTCGGCCACCTCCAGCGCCTCCTCCTGGTCATGGGTGACGAAGATGCTGGTGATGTGCAGCTCGTCGTGCAGGCGGCGCAGCCAGCGGCGCAGCTCCTTGCGCACCTTGGCATCGAGCGCACCGAAGGGCTCGTCCAGCAGCAGCACTCTGGGCTCCACCGCCAGCGCGCGGGCCAGCGCGATGCGCTGGCGCTGGCCGCCGCTGAGCTGCGGCGGGAAGCGGTCCGCCAGCCAGTCCAGCTGCACCAGGTTCAGCAGCTCGTGCACCTTCCTTTTGATCTCGCTCTCGCTGGGGCGCTGTTTGCGCGGCTTGACGCGTAGGCCGAAGGCGACGTTGTCGAACACCGTCATGTGGCGGAACAGCGCGTAATGCTGGAACACGAAGCCGACCTGGCGCTCGCGCACATGGGTGTCGGAGGCGTCCTCGCCCTCCAGCAAGACCTGGCCCCGGTCGGCGGTCTCGAGCCCGGCGATGATGCGCAGCAGGGTGGTCTTGCCGCAGCCCGAGGGGCCCAGCAGCGCGACCAGCTCGCCGGTCGGGAAGTCGAGGGACACATCGCCCAGCGCGGTGAAGCTGCCGAAGGACTTGTGGATGTTGCGGACCTGGATGCTCATGATGCGGCGGCTTCCTTGACGGCCACGCTGGCGCGCCATTCGATGAATTGCTTCAGCACCAGGGTCACCAGGGCCAGCAGGGCCAAGAGGGACGCCACCGCGAAGGCCGCGGCGAACTGGTACTCGTTGTAGAGGATCTCGACATGCAGCGGCAGGGTGTTGGTCTGGCCGCGGATATGGCCCGACACCACCGAGACCGCGCCGAACTCGCCCATCGCGCGGGCATTGCACAGGATCACGCCGTACAGCAGGCCCCATTTGACGTTGGGCAGGGTGACATGCCAGAAGGTCTGCCAGCCGGAGGCGCCCAGCACCGTGGCGGCCTCCTCCTCGTCGCGGCCCTGGGCCTGCATCAGCGGGATCAGCTCGCGGGCGACGAAGGGGAAGGTCACGAACACCGTGGCCAGCACGATGCCCGGCACCGCGAAGATGATCTTGATGTCGTTCGCCTGCAGCCAGGGGCCGAACCAGCCCTGGGCGCCGAACAGCAGCACATAGATCAGGCCCGCCACCACCGGCGAGACCGAGAAGGGCAGGTCGATGAAGGTGATCAGGAGCTGCTTGCCGCGGAAGTCATGCTTGGCGATGGCCCAGGCGGCGCTGACGCCGAACACCAGGTTCAGCGGCACCGAGATCAACGCGGCGATCAGGGTCAGCTTGACGGCCGAGACCGCATCGGGCTCGACCAGGGCGTCGAAATAGACCTGCCAGCCCTTGCGCAGCGCCTCGGCGAACACCGTCACCAGCGGCAGGATCAGGAACAGCGCAAAGAAGGCCAGGCCCAGGGTCAGCAGGGTGTAGCGGACCCAGGGCGCCTCGCGCGTCGCGGGGTTGCTCTGGTAGCGGCCGCCCTTGGCGGCGCCCAGGCTCAGAGTGGAAGTAGCAGCACCGGACATCAGCGGCCCCTCCCCTCGCCATTGCGGCGTGCGCTCCAGGCCTGCAGGCCGTTGATGGCCAGCAGCAGCACAAAGGAGAAGATCAGCATCACGGTCGCGATCGCGGTCGCGCCGACATAGTCGTACTGCTCGAGCTTGGAGATGATCATCAGCGGTGTGATCTCGCTCACCATCGGGATGTTGCCGGCGATGAAGATCACCGAGCCGTATTCGCCCACCGCGCGCGCAAAGGCCAGCGCGAAGCCGGTCAGCAGGGCCGGCAGCACGATCGGCAGCACCACCAGGCGGAAGGTCTGCCAGCGATGCGCGCCCAGCGAGGCCGCGGCCTCCTCCAGCTCGGTCTCCATGTCCTCCAGCACCGGCTGCACCGTGCGCACGACAAAGGGCAGGCCGATGAAGATCAGCGCCACCAGGATGCCCAGCGGCGTGAACGCCACCTTGATGCCCCAGGGCTCCAGCAGCTTGCCGAGCCAGCCGTTGCCGGCGTAGAGCGCGGTCAGCGCGATGCCGGCGACGGCGGTGGGCAGCGCGAAGGGCAGATCGACCAGCGCGTCGACCAGCTTCTTGCCCGGAAACTCGTAGCGCACCAGCGACCAGGCCAGGATCAGGCCGAACACCACATTGATCGCGGCGGCCAGCACCGCGGCGCCAAAGCTCAGCTTGTAGGAGGCCAGCACGCGCGGCGCGGTGGCCGCGGCCCAGAAGGCGTCGAAGCCATGGCCCGCGGCCTTCATGAAGACCGCCGTCAGCGGCAGCAGCACCAGCAGCGACAGGTAGAACAGGGTGAAGCCCATCGTGGGCCCGAAGCCGGGCAGCACGCGGCGCGGCTTGCGTTTGGGCGCGGCCGCGGGCGGCGCGCCGTCGAGAACGGCGGTGTTCATGGCGAAGGCTGGAATAAAGGGGAACCGCTCAGCGCTTGGTCACGACCAGCTGGTCATAGATGCCGCCATCGGCGAAATGCGTCTTCGCGACCGCCGGCCAGCCGCCCAGCAGCGAGTCCACCGTGAAGGTCTTGACCGCCGGGAAGCGCGCCGCATGCTTGGCCGCCACCGCCTTGTCGCGCGGGCGGAAGTTGTGCTTGGCGATGATGTCCTGGCCCTCGGGCGAGAACAGGAAATCGGCATAGGCCTTGGCCGCGGCGGCCGTGCCCTTCTTGGCCACGACCTTCTCGACCACCGCGATCGGCGCCTCGGCCTCGATCGTGATGCTGGGGTAGACCACGTCGAACTTGCCCTTGCCGACCTCGTTCTCGATCAGCTCGGCCTCGTTCTCGAAGGTCACCAGCACATCGCCGATGTCGCGCTGGGTGAAGGTGGTGGTGGCACCGCGGCCGCCGCCGTCCAGCACCGGCACATTGGCCAGCAGCTTAGCCACGAACTCGCGCGCCTGCGCATCGTTGCCGCCCTTGGCGATCACCGAGCCCCAGGCGCCCAGATAGGTGTAGCGGCCGTTGCCCGAGGTCTTGGGATTCGGCACGATCACCGCGACGCCGCTGCGCGCCAGATCGGCCCAGTCCTTGATCGCCTTCGGGTTGCCCTTGCGCACCAGGAACACCGTGGTGGTGGTGTAGGGCGCGGCGCCATGCGGCAGGGCGTTGCGCCAGTCGTTCTTGATCAGGCCCTTCTCGGCCAGCAGGTCCAGGTCCGTGGCCTGGTTCATCGTCACCACATCGGCCTCCAGGCCGCCGACCACCGACAGGGCCTGGCGGCTGGAGCCGCCATGCGACTGGCTGACCGCCACGCTCTTGCCGGTCTTGGCCTGGTACTGCTTGGCGAAGGCCGGGTTGATGTCCTTGTAGAGCTCGCGGCTGACGTCGTAGGAGACGTTCAGCAGGGACGCGTCCTGGGCCAGGGCCGGCAGGGCCAGCAGGGCGGAGGACAGGCCCAGGGTCAGGATCGTGATCGGCTTGGTCAACATGCGTTTCTCGTTGCGACCCGCGGGTCTTTATGCGTTTGAAGACCCGAAGAGTGCCAAGAAGCGCTTATTCGCGGAACGACAGTTTTCGTATTTGCTTATCCGGAATTTGCTTTGCCAATTTTCTGATTTGCTCAGAAAGCAGGGATCAACGAGCCCTTCAGCTGACCCTCGACGAAGGCGCGCACCTCGGGCGACTGGAAGGCCCGCAGTAGCTTCGGCACCCAGGCCTGGTCCTTGTCGGCGCTGCGCACCGCCAGCAGATTGGCATAGGGGTTGGCGCGGGACTCCTCGATCGCGATCGCGTCGCGGGTCGGCACCAGGCCGGCCTGCACCGCGAAGTTGGTGTTGATCGCGCTGGCGTCCAGGTCGTCCAGGGTGCGCGGCAGCTGGGCGGCCTCGACCGGGATGATCTGCAGGCCGCGCGGGTTCTCGGCGATATCGGCCAGGCTGGCGCTGATGCCGGCCGTGGGCTTGAGCTTGATCAGGCCGTTCTTGGCCAGCAGGTTCAGCGCGCGGCCGCTGTTGCTGGGGTCGTTCTGGATGCCGATGCGGGCGCCCTTGGGCAGCTCGGCCAGGCTCTTGAACTTCTTCGAATAGAAGCCCAGCGGCGCGGTCACCGTGTAGCCGACCGGGCTGATCTTGTAGCCGCGCGCCTGGATCTGGCTCTGCAGAAAGGGCAGGTGCTGGTAGCTGTTGGCCTGCACATCGCCGGCGTCCAGCGCGGCATTGGGCTGGATGTAGTCGGCGAACTCGACGATCTGCAGCTTGAGGCCCTCGCGCTCGGCCGCCACCTTCTTCGCGACCTCGGCGATCTGGGCATGCGGGCCGTTGGTGACCGCGATCTTGATGGTGTGATCCTGGGCCGAGGCGGCAGCGAAGGCGAGCGTCAGGGCGGCGGTCAGCAGGAGTTGCCGTTTCTTCATGGTCATGTGTTGCTTGGGTTGGAGGGATTCAGAGGGCGTGCACGGCCTGCAAGGCCTGCAGCAGCTCAGCGCGCAGCCCGGCCGCGCCGGCGTCCGCGTGGCGCGGCACGGCGATCTCGCGCGCGATGCGGCCCGGCCGGGCCTGCATCACCAGCACGCGGTTGGCCAGGCGCAGCGCCTCGTCAACGTCATGCGTCACCAGCAGCAGCGCCGTGCCATGGGCGCGCGCCAGCGCCAGCACCAGGTCCTGCAGCCGCAGCCGGGTGAAGGCATCCAGCGCCGAGAAGGGTTCGTCCAGCAGCAGCAGGCGCGGCCGGGTGTAGAGCGCGCGGGCGATCGCGACGCGCTGGGCCTGGCCGCCGGAGAGCTGCTTGGGCAGCGCGCCGGCCAGCTCGCTCAGGCCCACCTCGGCCAGCAGCGCGGCGACGCGCTCACGGTCGCAGCCCTGGCCGATGTCAAAGCCCACGTTCTCGGCCACCGTCAGCCACGGAAACAGCCGCGGCTCCTGGAATACATAGCCGATCGCGCGCGACGGGCCGGCCAGCGGCGCGCCGTCCAGCCAGAGCCGGCCCTCGAAATCCCGCTCCAGCCCGGCGACAAGGCGCAGCAGGGTGCTCTTGCCGCAGCCGCTGGCGCCCACCAGGGCCAGCACCTCGCCCGCGGCCAGGCGCAGCGACAGCTCGCCCAACACCGGCTCGTGTGCGCCGGCGAAGCGCTTGTGCTGCAGCTGCAGCTCCAGCATCAGGGGGCTCCGAAACCGTCGCGCCAATGCAGCGCGCGGCGCTCCAGCCGGGCCATCAGCGAATCGCTGGCCTTGCCCAGCAGGGCCAGCAGCAGGATCGCGGCCAACACGATGTCGGCGCGGCTGGTCTCGCGGCCGTCGGTCAGCAGATAGCCCAGGCCGCGGCTGGCGGCGATCAGCTCGGCCGCCACCATGAACATCCAGGCCAGCGACAGGCCATTGCGCAGCCCGGTCAAGAGGGCCGGCTGTGCGGCGGGCAGCAGCACCCGGCGCGCCAGCGCCAGGCCGGCCAGGCCGCGCAGCCGCGCCACCTCGACCAGCTTGCGGTCCACGTCGCGAAAGCCCGCGGCCACGCCCATATAGACCGGGAAAAAGGCGCCGATCGCGATCAGCGTGAGCTTGGGCGCCTCGTCGATGCCCAGCCACAGCAGCAGCAGCGGCACCCAGGCCAGCGAGGGGATCGCGCGCAGCGCCTGGAAGCTCGGATCCAGCAGGGCCTCGGCCCAGCGCGACAGGCCCACCAGCGCGCCCAGCAGCACCGCCAGCGCGGTGCCCAGCGCAAAACCGATCGCGACGCGCGCGCTGCTGGCGGCCAGATGCCCCAACAAGCCCTGACCCCGGGCCAGCTGCCACAGGGTCTGCAGCACCTCGCTGGGCGCCGGCAGCAGATGCGGTGCGATCCAGCCGGCACGCACCGCCAGCTCCAGCGCCGCCAGCAGGGCCAGCGGCAGCGCCAGGCCTAGCCAGGCCGGCGGCGCCAGGCGGCGGGGCGCGGGCGCGGCGGCCGGCGTGGCCGATGACACTGCGACCCGGTTCAGCTGGGCGATCAGCTCATGCTCCATCGCGTCGCGCTCCGCCGGCCGCCTCAGGCCCTGGCCAGCAGGCCCGCGGCGAAGCGGGTGTCCACCAGCTGGGTCACGGCCCGGCCCAGGTCGGTGCCGGGCTTGACCAGCTGCTCGTCCAGCAGGATGGGCGCGGCCATCTGCAGGGCCTTCACATGCTCGGCCGAGGGCAGGGGCTGGGACAGGTCGGTGCGCAGCTTCACCTGCAGCAGCGCCACCGGCAGGCTGACCTTGGCCTCCTCGGCCAGGATCTTCGCGGCCTCGCTCGGGTTGGCCTGGGTCCAGCGGCGCGCGCGTTCATAGCCGGCGATCACGCGCTGCACCAGCTGCGGATGCCTGCCGAGGAACTCCTCGCGCACATTCAGGAAGCCATAGGTGTTGAAGCCGACATTGCGGTAGAGCAGGCGCGAGCCGGCATCGAGCTCGCTGGCCGCCATATGCGGATCCAGCCCGGCCCAGGCATCGACCCGGCCCTGCTCCAGCGCCGCGCGGCCGTCGGCATGCTGCAGGGCCACATGCTCGATGTCGCCGCGCTTCAGGCCCACCGTGTGCAGCGCGCGCAGCAGGAACAGATAGGGATCGGTGCCCTTGGTGGCGGCGATCTTCCTGCCCCTCAGGTCGGCCAGGCTGCGGATGCCCGAGTCGGGCCGCACCACCAGCGCCGTCCATTCGGGACGCGAGAAGATATAGGGCGCGCGGATCGGGTTGCCATTGGCGCGCGCCAGCAGCGCGGCCAGCCCGGCGGTGGAGCCGATGTCCAGGCTGCCGGCATTCAGGTATTCCAGCGCACGGTTGCTGCCGGCGCTGAGCACCCAGCGGACGGCGATGCCATCCTTCCTCAGCTCCTCCTCCAGCCAGCCGAAGCGGCGCAGCACCAGGCTGGTCGGCGAGTAGTAGGCATAGTCCAGGCGCAGCTCCCTGGGCAGCGCCTCGGCGGCACGCCCCAGGCCGGGCAGGGCGCTGGCCAGGGCGAGGCCCAGACCTTGGCGGCGGGTGAGGCTCATGCGGCGTTCTCCAGTGGCGGTGCGTCCAGCCGCACCTTGCGGCCGGCATGGCGTTCGTTGAGACGGGAGCCGGCGCCAAACAGCTGCTGGCGCAGGGTGCCCGGCCGGTAGTCGCGGCGGTAGCGGCCGCGCTGTTGCAGCTCGGGCACGACCAGCTCCACCACGTCGCGGAAGGTTTCGTGGGCCACCGCATAGGCGAGGTTGAAGCCGTCGATGCCGGTGGCGTCCTGCCAGTCGATCAGCTGCTCGGCGATCTGGGCCGGGTCGCCGACCAGCACCGGGCCGCGCCCGCCCAGGCCGATGAACTCGGCCGCCTCGCCGACGGTCCAGCGCCGGTCCGGGTCGGCGCTGCTGAAGGAGGCCAGCGCGCTGCGGCCGGCCTGGGTGTCCAGGTATTCGATCATCGCATCGCGCGGGTAGCGCGAGAAGTCCACCCCGGTCCAGCCGGAAAGCAGGGTCAGCGCGGCCTCGATATCGATATGGGCGCGGTACTCATCGAGCTTGGCGCGCGCGGCGGCTTCGGTCTCGCCGGTGATGATCAGGGCCTGGGCATAGACCAGCACATCCTCGGCGCGGCGCCCGGCCGCCAGCGCGGACGCGCGCACGCCGTCCACATAGGCGCGCAGCACCTGCCGGCTGGGGCCGCTGACGAACACGCATTCGGCATGCCGGCCGGCGAAGGCCTTGCCGCGGCTGGAGGTGCCGGCCTGGTAGAGCACCGGCGTGCGCTGCGGCGAGGGTTCGCTCAGGTGGATGCCCGGCACGCGGTAATGGGCGCCCCGATGCCGGATCGCATGCACCTTGGCCGGATCGGTGAAGACGCGGCCGGCCTTGTCGCGCCGCAGCGCATCCTCGTCCCAGCTCAGTTCCCAGAGCTTGTAGACCACCTCCAGGTACTCGTCGGCCAGGTCGTAGCGCTCGTCATGGCCGATCTGCGCCTCCAGCCCGAGGTTGCGCGCGGCGCTGTCCAGATAGCCGGTGACGATGTTCCAGCCGATGCGGCCGCGGGTCAGATGGTCCAGGGTCGAGATCCGGCGCGCGAAGCTGTAGGGATGCTCATAGGTCAGCGCGCAGGTGACCCCGAAGCCCAGGTGCTCGGTCGCGGCCGCCATCAGCGGCACCAGGGCCAACGGGTCGCCCAGCGGCAGCTGCACGCCATGGCGCAGCGCCGCCGCGGCGCTGCCGGCATGCACGTCGTAGACCCCCAGCACATCGGCAAGGAACACGCCGTCGAAGCGCCCGCGCTCCAGCAGCCGGGCCAGGTCTTGCCAGTAGGCCGGATCGGTGTAGCGATGCGACTGGTCGCGCGGATGCGTCCACAGGCCGGGGCTTTGATGCCCCACCGTGTTCATCGCGAAGGCGTTGAACCTGATCGGCTTGAGGCTCATTGCAGGAAGCTGGGCCGGGCATAGCCCGGGAATTTCTGCTCCAGCACGGCCTTGAACTCCGGCGCGCGGAAGGCCTCGGCGATGTCGCGGGCCCAGGGCAGGTCCCTGTGCTTGCCCTGCACCGCGGCGACCAGCAGGTAATGGTCGGGCGTCTTCTCCAGCACCACCGCCTCGGTCAGCTTCAGGCCGGAGGAGATCGCGAAGTTGCCGTTGACGATCGCGTACTCGGCATCGTCCAGGGTGCGCGGCAGCTGGGCCGCCTCCAGCGGCTGCAGGCGCAGGCCCAGCGGGTTGGTGGCGATGTCCTTCTCGCTGACGCGCAGCGGGTCCAGGCCCGGCTTGATCGTCAGCAGCTTGTGCTGCTCCAGCAGCACCAGGGCGCGGGCCAGATTGCTGGGGTCGTTGGGCAGGGTGATGCGGTCGCCGGCCTTGATCTCGGCGATGCTCTTGCGCTTCTTCGAGTAGATGCCCAGCGGCGCGATCGGGCCCTGCACGATCTCGACCAGGTCCAGCTTCTGGTCGGTCTTGAACTTGTTCAGGTAGATGATGTGCTGGAAGAAGTTGGCATCCAGCGAGCCCTGGGCCAGCGCGAAATTGGGCTGCACATAGTCGTTGAACTCGACCAGCTTGAGCTTGTAGCCCTTCTTCTCCAGCAGCGGCTGGATGCCCAAGCGCAGCACCTCGATATTGGAGCCGGCGGTGGCTCCGATCACGAGTTCCTTCTTGGCCTGGGCCAGGACGGGCAGGGTGGCGGCCGCGAGGGCCAGGGCGATCAGGGAGCGTCGTGCTGTTTTCATGGGCGAGTCTGGTGGGAAGGGAATGGAGGGGTCAGCGCTTGTCGAGCCGCCGCGCCGCCGTGTTGCCGACGAACTGGATGATCTGCACCAGCGCGATCAGCACCGCGACGGTCAGGACCATCACGTCGGTCTGGAAGCGGTAATAGCCGTAGCGGATCGCCAGGTCGCCGATGCCGCCGCCGCCGACCACGCCGGCCACCGCCGAATAGGACAGGAAGCTGATCGCCAGCACCGTCAGCGCACTGACCAGGCCGGCGCGCGCCTCGCGCACCAGCACCCGCCAGACGATCTGCAGCTCGGAAGCGCCCATCGCATGGGCCGCCTCGATCACGCCGCGCGGCACCTCGCGGATGCATTGCTCGACCAGGCGCGCGAAATAGGGAATCGCCGCGAAGGACAGCGGCACCGCCGCGGCCAGCGGGCCGATCGAGGTGCCGGCGATCACGCGGGTGAAGGGCACCAGCGCGACCAGCAGGATGATGAAGGGGAAGCTGCGCACCGTGTTGACCAGCCAGTTCAGCACGCGATAGGCGGCCGGCCGGTCCAGCGACTGGCCCGGGCTCAAGAGGAACAGCAGCACGCCCAGCGGGCCGCCGAAGATGATGGCGGCCGAGAGGCCGATGGCCAGCATCAGCGCGGTCTGGCCGAAGGCGACCCACAGCTCGGGCAGGATCGCGACGATGCTCTCAGGCATGCAGGGCCTCCTGTTGCTCGCGTTCGGCCTGCTGCTGCAGCTGGGCCAGGCGCTGCAGCGCCGCCAGCTCGCGCGCCAGCGCGCTGCGGCCCTTGGTGGCGGCCTCCGCGACCGCGAACTGCTCGGCGATGCGGCCGTCCTCGATCACCGCGACATGGCGGCACAGCTGCTGCACCACCGCCAGCTCATGCGTGACGATCACCAGGGTCACGCCCAGGCTGCGGTTGATGTCGGCCAGGGTGGCCAGCAGCTCGCGCGTGGTCTCGGCGTCCAGCGCCGATGTCGGCTCGTCGCACAGCAGCACCGCCGGCCGCGGCGCCAGCGCGCGCGCGATCGCGACGCGCTGCTTCTGCCCGCCGCTGAGCTGGGCCGGATAGCTGCCGGCCTTGTCGGCCAGGCCCACCAGGGCCAGGCATTCGGCGACGCGGGCCTCGATCGCGGCACGGCCGATGCCGCCATGCAGACGCAGCGGGAAGGCCACGTTCTCGGCCACGGTGGCGTTCTGCAGCAGGTTGAACTGCTGGAAGATCATGCCGATCTGCTGGCGCGCCGCGCGCAGCTCGCGCTTGGACAGCGCGCTCAGCTCGCGCCCGGCCACGATCACGCGGCCGGCCTCGGGCCGCTCCAGCAGGTTGATCAGGCGCAGCAGGGTGGACTTGCCGGCGCCGCTCTTGCCGATCAGGCCGAAGATGTCGCCCTCGCGCACCTGCAGGCTGGCGTTCTTGACCGCGTCGAAGCGCCGCCCGTCGGGCAGCGCGAAGGATTTGTCCAGGTTCTCCAGCCGGATCAGCGGCGGCGCCTCGGCGGGGGTCAGGTGTTGCACCGTGGAAGAGCTCATCGTCGGATTCAGGGATTTCAGGAATAGGCGGTGGGTTCGGGGAAGCGGCCGTCGAGGCGGTGCCGGCCGAGGTCGCGCAGCTTGTAGTCCACCGGGTCGTGCAGGGTGTGGACGCGGGCATTGCGCCAGAAGCGGTCCAGGCCCAGGCGGCCCGAGGTGCTGCGCGCACCGGTCAGCTCGAACAGCTGCGAGCCGATCTCGATCGCGGCGCGATGCGCCAGCACCTTGGCCTCGGCGCCGGCGATCGCCACCTCGCCGCGCTCGTCGGCGCTCAGGGCCTCGCCGCGCGCCAGCGCCTGCTGCAGGCGCGTCACCGCGGCCGCGGCCGCCAGCTGGGCGGCGCGCACCTTCAGCCACAGGTCGCCGTAGCGCTGCTGCAGGATCGGCTCGTCGGCGGCGCGCTCGACGCCGGCGGCGAACCAGGGCCGGGACTGCTCGACCGTGTAGCGCCGCGCGGCCTCGAAGGCGCCCTCGGCCAGGCCCAGGTAGAGATGGCTCATCACCAGCTGCGCCACCTGCGAGCGCAGGGTGGCGCGCGGCGTCGGCACGCTGCCGGGCAGCTGCAGCAGCTCGGCATCGGCGAGCCAGACGTTCTCGAAACGCACGGTGCCGCTGTCGGTCTGGCACTGGCCGAAGGCGTCCCAGTCGCTCTCGACCGTCACGCCCTCGCGGCGCGTCGGCACGATGCCGATCAGGAAGCCCGCGTCGGCCGTCGTGGCCGACAGGGTCAGGCGGTCCGAGCCATAGGCGCCGGAGCAGAAGCTCTTGACGCCCTCGAGCCGCCAGCCGCCATCGACGCGCCGGGCACGCAGCCGCTGGTCGGCCGGGTTCAGCGCATTGCCCCAGAACAGGCGCTGCTCGGCGGTGTCGCTCAGGTAGCGCGTGCCATGCTGCTGCGCGGCCGGGCCGGCGTAGAGCCGCACGCCGTAGAGCTGCAGATGGTGAAAACCGAACACATGGGCCAGCGCGCTGTCGACCCGGGCGATCCGCCGCACCGCGTCGAAGAGCTCGGCGGCCTCGCCGCCCTGCCCGCCCAGCTCGCGCGGGATGCTCAGGGCCAGCAGGCCGCTGGCGCGGATCAGCTCGCGCTCGCGCGCCGCATGGCCGCCGGCGCGGTCGCGTTCGACCGCGGTCTCGGCCAGCTGTTCGATCAGGCGCTCCAGCGTGTTGGTGGCCGAGGCGCTCGGGCGGGCGGCGAGGGATTCGGAGGTCAGGCTCATCGGAAGAAACTGCGGGAGGGTGAGACGTTGGAGAAAAAGAAAGGTCCAGAACCGTGGTCGGGTGTCTCCTTCGCCATACCCCTATGACACCCCATGACAACCCGACCACGGCCTGGCCCGTCCCCATGCCGGCCTCAAGGCCGGCATGTGCTGTTGTTATTGATTCGATCGCTCCCTGATTTGCGGCTCGCTGGCTGCTTTCTTCTCCTCTTCCAGGCTCTCAGACTAAGGTCCGGCGCCGCGGGCGGCCACGAAGCAAATCGCGTTTGCTTGGGTGCCGCCTGCATAAGCTACAGGGCGCGGCCTCAGACGGCCGCCAGCGCCTGGTCCAGGTCGGCGAGCAGGTCGTCGATATGCTCGATGCCCAGCGACAGGCGCACCAGGTCCTCGCCGACGCCGGCGCGGTCCAGCTCCGCCGGCGAGAGCTGGCGGTGCGTGGTGGAGGCCGGATGGGTGGCCAGCGATTTGGCGTCGCCGATATTGACCAGACGGGTGAAGAGCTGCAGCGCGTCGAGGAAGCGCGCACCGGCCGCGCGCGCGGCCTCGCCGTCGGCGGCCTTCAGCCCGAAGGTCAGCACGCCCGAGGCCCGGCCGCCCAGGTACCGCTTCGCCAGGCCATGGTCGGGATGGTCCTCCAGGCCCGCGTAGTTGACCCAGGCGACCTTGGCATGGCCGCGCAGATGGCGGGCCGCCGCCAGCGCGTTGTCGCTGATGCGCTCGACGCGCAGCGCCACCGTCTCGATGCCCTGCAGGATCAGGAAGGCGTTGAAGGGCGAGATCGCCGCGCCGGTGTTGCGCAGCGGCACGACGCGGGCGCGCGTGATGTAGGCCGCGTCGCCGGCGGCCTCGGTGTAGACCACGCCGTGGTAGCTGACGTCCGGCTCGTTCAGGCGCTTGAAGCGCTGCTTGTGCTGGGCCCAGGGGAACTTGCCGGAGTCGATGATCGCGCCGCCGACCGCGGCGCCATGGCCGCCCAGGTATTTGGTCAGCGAATGCACGACGATGTCGGCGCCATGCTCGATCGGCCGCACCAGCACCGGGCTGGGCACGGTGTTGTCGACGATCAGCGGCACGCCATGGCGGTGCGCGATCGCGGCGATCGCGGCGATGTCGGTGATATTGCCCTGCGGGTTGCCCAGCGACTCGACGAACACCGCCTTGGTCCGTTCGTTGATCAGCGCCTCGAAGCTCTCGGGCTTGCGGTAGTCGGCGAACTGGGTCTGGATGCCGTATTGCGGCAGGGTATGGGCGAACAGGTTGTAGGTGCCGCCGTAGAGCGCGCTGGAGGCGACGATGTTGTCGCCGGCCTCGGCGATGGTCAGGATCGCGTAGGTCACCGCCGCCTGGCCCGAGGCCAGGGCCAACGCCGCGATGCCGCCCTCCAGCGCGGCCAGGCGCTGCTCCAGCACGTCCTGGGTCGGGTTGTTGATGCGGGTGTAGATCGGGCCGGTGGCCTTCAGGTCGAACAGGTCGGCACCATGCTGGGCGCTGTCGAAGGCATAGGCCACGGTCTGGTAGATCGGCACCGCGACCGCGCGCGTCGTCGGGTCGCCCGCATAGCCGGCATGCACCGAGCGGGTCTCGAAACGCCAGTCGGGGTTCAGGGTCGGGCGGCACTGGGCCTGCGGCCCTTCTTCAGCAACAACATCGCTCATGCGGCTCTCCAGTCTGGGTGATCGTGACGAGAGCCCAGGCTAGGTGCGGCGCGGCGGCGCGTGAACTGCGTTCGCCGCATAAGCAAATGCGGCATAGCAAATGCAAAAGCCTTGCTTCGCGCGCGCCGCCGGCGCGGCTATGTTGGCGCCATCATGACGACGCTCGAAGACTCCGCCCCGCTGCCGCTGCTGGACCTGCGCGACTTTGCCGACCCGGCCACCCGCGCGCCCTTCGTCGCCCGGCTGCGCGAGGCCGCCCATGGCGCCGGCTTCTTCTACCTGCGCGGCCATGGCCTGACCGAGCGCGAGCAGGCCGAGCTGCTGCGCCAGTCGCGCGCCTTCTTCGCGCTGCCGCGCGCCGTCAAGCAGGCGCTGCACATGGCGAACTCGCCGCATTTCCGCGGCTACACCGCGGCCGGCGACGAGATCACGCGCGGCGCGCGCGACTGGCGCGAGCAGCTGGACATCGGCGCCGAGCGCGCACCGCTGCCGGAGAGCGGCGCGGCCGACGCGGCCTGGCGCCGCCTGCAGGGCCCGAACCAATGGCCGGCCGAGCTGCCGACGCTGCGGCCCTGCCTGCTGGACTGGCAGCAGCGCCTGACCGAGGTCGGCCTGACCCTGCTGCGCGCGCTGGCCCTGGCGCTGGAGCAGCCCGAGGCGCGCCTGGCGGCGGCCTTCGAGGGAGCGCCGGTGCAGCACCTGAAGATCATCCGCTACCCGGGCCGCCAGCCCGGGGACTCCGACCAGGGCGTCGGCCCGCACAAGGACAGCGGCTGCCTGACCCTGCTGCTGCAGGACCGCCAGGGCGGGCTGCAGGTGCAGCGCGAGCCCGGCGCCGCCTGGTCCGAGGTGCCGCCGCTACCGGGCAGCCTGGTGGTCAATCTGGGCGAGGTGCTGGAGATCCTGTCCGACGGCTTTCTGCGCGCCACCCGGCACCGCGTCGTCAGCCCGCCGGCCGGCGTGGACCGGCTCTCGGTCGCCTTCTTCCTCGGCCCGCGCCTGGACGCGCAGCTGCCCGCCCTGCCGCTGCCACCGGCCCTGGCCGCACGCGCCCGCGGCATCGAGCAGGACCCGCTGAACCCGCTGCTGGACCATGCCGGCCGCAACTTCCTGAAGGGCCGGCTGCGCTCGCACCCGGAGGTGGCGCGGGCCTTCTATGCCGACGTCACCGCGCTAGGGTGATTTGAAGCCGGCCGCCGGGCCGCTCCCAAGGCCTGCTTACCGTCCCCTCGGGGGACCGCCCACGTACCCGTGGGCGAGGGGCTCCGCGTCACTCCGCCCAATGCTTCTGCAACCACGGCACCGGCAGCACATAACGCGTCAGGTGCTTCCAGGCGCTTTTCTCGATGCGGCGTTCGGGATGGAAGGTGTCCAGCACATGCTGCCAGCGCGAGGGGCGCTTCAGCTGGGTCTCGACCCAGCGGCCGTCGATCACCTCGCCGGGGTTCGGGCCGCCGGGGAAGGTGACGATCTTGGCGCCCTTGGGCTGCCGGGCCACGAAGAAGTAGCGCAGCGGGAAGATCGGCAGGCAGTGCAGGCGGAAATGGCGGGTCCAATGCTCGGGCCAGAGCTTGATGCCGCCCGGCACCGCCTCGGTGATGTAGTGCTGCTCGAAATGGCAGCGGTCGGCCACGCCCTGCGGGTCCTTGCGGAAGTTGGCCAGGATCTGCGGATAGCGGCCCACCGGGTAGCGGAACACCGAGGTCTGGCCCAGGCGCTGCAGCGGCTTGGCCCAGTTGCGGGCCAGGATCACGTCGTCGGGATGGCCGTATTCGAAATAGCCGTCGATGTTGTCGACGATGGCCGAGTCCAGGTCCACGAACAGCGCCGGCCCCGGCTGCAGGCCCGGCAGGGACTCGCCCCACAGCACCAGCTTGCGCCATTTGCCCATGCTGTTCTTCGGCCACTCGCAGCCCAGCTCGGGCAGCGGCTGTGCATCGACCTCGGGGCGCAGCCCGCTGGGATCGTCGGTCAGGCAGACCAGCTTGAACGGGCCGGTGATGTTGCGAGCCGCCATCGCATACATGCGGTTCACATATTCGGGCCCGAAACGCTGGCCCCATTTCACAACGACGATCTGCTTAAGCATCTTCTTCGAATCCTGTCGGGCCCTGTGCCCCGGGCAGGATTCTAGGAGCCTGGCGTCGCCAAGCGGCGGCGCGGGCCTTCCACGGGCCCGCCAGACTCAAACGCTAGTGGTTTGAGCGGCTCAGACGTCGGCCCATTGCAACAGCAGCACCAGGGCGCTGGCCTGCCAGCCCAGGCGGGCGAAGCAGGGCTTGCTGGGGCGGTGCCGCAGGGCCAGCGCCACGCCGGCGGCCAGCAGCAGCGGCAGCAGGAAGGCGGCGAGCCAGTACTCGCGGCCGGGATCCCGGCCGAACAGGGTATGGGGGTTCAGCAGCGCGATCAGCGCCAGCAGGGCAATCTGCCACGCCAGCCGGCCCGTCCGGCCGAAATCCACCGCCTTCATCATCGACTCCATCCGCTCCCGCCGGCTTCCCCGGCACCCTCACATCTTCGAAGGCGAGCATTAAACCTTTCTTAAAAAGCGCGCAGGGGCGCGATGGCTCGGTGTTTTCCCGCCGCTCCCCCGCGGCCCGGGGGGTCAGTCCAGGCCGATGCCGGCCTTCTTCACCAGCCGCGCATAGCGCTCCTGCTCGCTGCGAAAGAAGGCGGCTGCGGCCTCCGGCGAGCCCGGGTTGATCAGATTGCCCTGCTTGGCCATCGCCTCCCGGACCTCGGGCGTGGCGAAGGCGGCCAGGAAGGCGGCGTGGCAGCGCTTCACCAGGGCCGGCGGCAGCCGGGCCGGGCCGACCACCGCGAACCAGCCCTCGAGCTGGTAGTCCGGCAGGCCCTGCTCGGCCAGGGTCGGGATCTCCGGTGCGGCCGGCAGCCGGGCAGCGGAGCCGACGCCGATCGCCCGCAGTGCGCCGCTCCTCAGATGGGCCTGCACCGAGGGCAGGGCGACGATGCCCAGGTCCACCTGGCCACCGATCAGGTCCGCCAGCATCGGCGCCACGCCCTTGTAGGGAATGTGGCGCAGCGCCACGCCGGCCTCGTCGATGAACATCTCGGCGGCCAGGTGCAGGATGGTGCCGTTGCCGGAGGAGCCGTAGTTGTAGCCATCCGGCCGCGCCCTCAGCAGGGCCAGCAGCTCCTTGAGGTTCTGCGCCGGCAGCCGGCCCGGGTTGACCACCAGCACGAAGGGCGTGGCGCCGGCCACCATGATCGGCGTGATGTCGGCCAGCGGGTCGAAGGGCATGCGCTTGTAGACGCTCGGGTTGACCACATGGTTGTTCGAGACCACGCCCAGGGTCAGGCCGTCGGGCGCGGCCTTCACCAGCATCGCGGTGCCGGTCAGGCCGCCGGCGCCGGGCAGGTTTTCGATCACGACCGGCTGGCCGCCCAGCGCGCGGCCCAGGGCCGGCGTCACCGCGCGCATGATGGTGTCGACGCCCGAGCCGGCGCTGACCGGCAGGATCAGGCGCAGCGGCCGGGTTTCCGCCTCGGCCAGCGCCCGTTGCGGGCCGAGGCCCAAGCAGGCCAGCAGCGCCAGCGCGGCGCGGCGGGTTTTTGGCTGTGGGCGCATCTCAGGCCCCGGCCGGCGGCTGCACCAGCTGCAGGCCATTGCCGGCCGGATCGAACAGGGTGGCGAGCCAGCCGCCCCAGGCCTGCAGCTCCGGCTCGCCATCGAAGCGCACGCCGCCCGCGCCCAGCGCCGCATGGCTGGCCCGGATGTCCTCGACCCGGAAGGACAGGCCGGTGAAGCGCCCGACCAGGGCCTGCTCCTCGGCCGGCGCCTCGGGCGGCACCCGTTCCAGCAGCAGGTCCAGCCCGGCGCTGCGGAACAGGCAGAAGCCTTGCTGCGGCTGGTCCAGCCGCAGTTCCAGGCCGAGGGCCTGCTGGTAGAAGACGCGGGCGGGGGCCAGTTCGCGCACGAACAGGCGGACGGCGGACAGTTGCATCGGAACGCTCCGGTCGGATGGGCCAGGCCGCCATTGCATGCGCCGGCGCTGCGGCGGTCAAGCCACACCATGGGGGAAATCAGGCCCCGAAAAGCCGACTTAAATCGCAAAAAGCGCCGATCTCGGGGCCTTTACCCTGGAACCGGGTGGGCCCGCCGCACTAGTCTGTGGACCTGCCACCCCTTCTTCCCCCTCCAGACCCCATGCAAAACATGTCCACATCCCCCACTCTGGGTCGCCATAGCGTGGCCTTCCGGCTCTGGGCCTCGGTGCTCGCGGTCATCGCCGCGCTGTTCGCGGTGATCGGCTTCTCGGCCTGGCGCAGCAACCAGGTGCAGGAGCAGACCACCGCGATCGCCGCCGCGATGGATGCCAAGGTCGACGCCGCGCGCCGCTGGGCCGGGCTGACCACCGCCAATGTGGTGCGGGTGCAGGCCACGGCGGCCAGCGCCGAGCCGGTGATCGAGAGCATGTTCAAGGAGCGCCTGGCCAGCTCGATCAGCGAGATCAGCCAGGTGCAGAAGTCGATCGAGGCGATGGACCTCAGCCCGGAGGACAAGGCGCTGATGGAGCGCATCGCGGCCGAGCGCAAGACCGTGCTGGACTCGCTGGGCAAGATCCGCGGCCAGAAGGCCGCCGACCCGGCCGCCGCCGCCCAGGAACTGACGCAGCGCTTCAACCCGGCGGTGGACATCTACCTGAAGTCGCTGTCCGAGTTCGCCGACCTGCAGACCAGCAGCAAGGCCCGGCTGCTGGCCGAGCTGGCCGAGCAGCGCAAGAGCACGGTGCGCATCGCCGCGCTGCTGATCGTGATCGTCGTCGCCGGCCTGGTGGCCGGTGCGTTCTGGCTGGTGCGCTCGATCCAGCAGCCGCTGGCCCAGGCGATGGAGGTGGCCGGCCAGATCGCCGGCGGCGACCTGACGACCCGCGTCGCGGTGAACCGCCGGGACGAGTTCGGCCTGCTGCTGGGCGCGATGGACCGCATGGCCGGCCAGCTGCGCCAGGTGGTCGGCGAGGTGCGCCAGGGCATCGAATCGGTCTCCACCGCCTCCAGCGAGATCGCCACCGGCAACCATGACCTCAGCGCCCGCACCGAGCAGACGGCCTCGAGCCTGCAGCAGACCGCCAGCTCGATGGAGGAGCTGACCGCCACCGTCGGCCATTCCGCCGACACCGCGCGCCAGGCCAACCAGTTGGCCAGCTCGGCCGCCGAGGCGGCGACGCGCGGCGGCCAGGTGGTCGAGCAGGTGGTCGGCAATATGGCCCAGATCACCGAGAGCTCGCGCCGCATCGGCGACATCATCGGCACCATCGACGGCATCGCCTTCCAGACCAATATCCTGGCGCTGAACGCCGCGGTGGAAGCCGCGCGCGCCGGCGAGCAGGGCCGCGGCTTCGCGGTCGTGGCCTCCGAGGTGCGCAGCCTGGCGCAGCGCAGCGCCGAGGCGGCCAAGGAGATCAAGGGCCTGATCGGCGTCTCGGTCGAGCGGGTCGAGGCCGGCGCCCAGCTGGTCGAGCAGACCGGCTCGGCGATGAACGACATCGTGCACAGCGTCAAGCGCGTCACCGACCTGATCGGCGAGATCGCCTCGGCCGCCGGCGAGCAGCGCGACGGCATCGCCCAGGTGAACCAGGCCGTCACCCAGCTCGACCAGATGACCCAGCAGAACGCCGCGCTGGTCGAGGAATCGGCCGCCGCCGCGCAGTCGCTGCGCGAGCAGTCGGCGCGCCTGGCCGAGGCGGTCTCGGTGTTCAAGGTGGACCGGCAGGTCGTCGCCGCGGCCGCTCCCGCCACCAAGGCCTTCCGGCCCGCCGCGCCAGCGGCGAAGAAGCCTACGGCCGCTGCAGCTACCAAGCCCAAGCCGGCCGCCGCCAGGAAGGCCCCTGCGCCGACCGCCCCCGCCCCGACGCCCAAACCCGGGCCGGCGGTCACCGACGAATGGGAGTCGTTCTAATAAAGTAAGAAAGCTCAGTCCCAGGCCGGCGCCAGCCCCTCGGGGTTGACCAGGCGCCGGCCGCGGTCCAGCGCGGCGATGCGCGCCATCTCCTCGGTGCTCAGGCGCAGCTCGGCCGCGCGCAGATTGCTCTGCAGGTTCTCGCGCCGGGTCGACGAGGGGATCACCGCGTAGCCCTGCTGCAGCGCCCAGGCCAACAGCACCTGGGCCGGCGTCGCCGTGCGCGCGGCCGCGATCGCCCGCACCACCGGATCCTGCAGCGCCTCGCCATAGGCCAGGGTCATGTAGGAGCCGATGCCCACGCCCAGCTCGCGCGCGGCGGCCACCACCGCGCGGTTCTGCAGATAGGGGTGCAGCTCGACCTGGTTGGTGAACACGCGGTCCGGCCCCAGCAGGGCCACCGCCTCGCGCAGCAGCGCCACCGGGAAGTTCGAGACGCCGATGCGCGCCGTCAGGCCCTGGGCCTGCGCCTCGGCCAGGGCCTGCAGGCTCTCGGCCAGCGGCACCGCGCCATTCGGCGAGGGCCAGTGGATCAGGGTCAGCTCGACCGCCTCGCTGCGCAGCCTGGCGAGGCTGTCCTTCAGGCTCGCGATCAGCCGGTCGCCGGCCAGATGCTCGGTCCAGATCTTGGTGGTCAGGAACAGCTCGCGGCGCGGCACGCCGCTGGCGGCGATGGCCGCGCCGATCTCGGCCTCGTTGCCGTAGATCTGCGCGGTGTCGATCAGGCGGTAGCCGAGCTGCAGGCCATGGCGCACGGAATCGGTGACGGCCTGGCCCTGCAGGCGGAAGGTGCCGAGGCCCAGCGGGGGCATGGTGTTCATCATGGACGGGGGAGGTTGGCGGTTGCGATGCCGGCATGATGGTCCGATCCATCCCGCCGAAAAACCGCGTCGGCCGCAGAAGATTCTTGACTAGACTTCAAGAATCATGAAGACGACGCTCGACGAACTGCTGGCCTTCGTCACCGTGGTGGACAGCGGCTCCATCACGGCCGCCGCCGAGCGCCTGGAGCAGACCGTCTCCGGCCTGAGCCGGGCGCTGGCGCGGCTGGAGGACAAGCTGGGCACCAGCCTCCTGAACCGCACCACGCGGCGCCTGGCGCTGACCGAGGAGGGCCAGCTGTTCCTGGCCCGCGCGCGCCGCATCCTCGACGCGGTGGAGGAGGCCGAGGAGCAGCTGGCCGCGCGCCGCCAGCGCCCGGCCGGGCGGCTGCGCGTCAACGCCGCGACGCCCTTCATGCTGCATGTGCTGCTGCCGATGCTGGACGGGCTGCGCGGCCGCTATCCCGAGCTGGAGCTGGTGCTGGACAGCGACGAGCTGAACATCGACCTCTTGGAGCAGCGCACCGACGTGGCCTTCCGCATCGGCGCGCTGCGCGATTCCACCCTGCATGCGCGGCCGCTGGGCAGCAGCCGCATCCGCGTGCTGGCCAGCCCGGCCTATCTGAAGGCGCATGGCCGGCCGCGCAGCGTGGCCGAGCTGGCCTCCGGCCACAGCCTGCTGGGCTTCAGCCATCTGGACGCGCTGAACGACTGGCCGCTGCGCCATGCCCAGGGCGACAGCCTGCACATCACGCCCGGCCTGCTGGCCTCCAACGGCGAGACCCTGCGCCAGCTGGCCCTGGCCGGTCAGGGCATCGCCTGTCTGTCGGATTTCATGACCGAGGCCGACCGACGGCGCGGCGACCTGGTGCAGCTGCTGGTGAGGGACACGGTCGAGGTGCTGCAGCCGATCAACGCGGTCTACTACCGCAACACCCAGCTGGCCGCGCGCATCGCCTGCTTTCTCGACCATGTGGCCGAGCAGATCGCGGCGAGCGGCTGGGTGCAGCGCTAGGCGGTGATCACGACCCGCTTGGCCAGCGAGCCCGCGGTCACGACGCCGGCCAGCGCGGCGAAGCTGTTCAGCAGGCCCCACAGCGGCGGCACCAGCGAGGACAGCAGCAGGGCCGCCAGCGGCACGCTGTACTGCGGGCCTTCGGCCGCGACCACCACGCCGTAGAACAGCCAGCCGATCCAGGCCAGGGCCATGCCGCCCAAGCACCAGGCGGTGGTCGGGCGGCGGCCGCGCCGGTAGGGGCGCACGGTGACATAGCTCCAGCCCAGCGCCAGCAGGAACACCGGCAGCGCATAGGTCAGCGCCTCACCGAACAGCCGGCCCAGGCTGCCATGGCTGCCAAACAGGTAGAGGAAGTCGCGCGGGCCGAGCAGTTCGGCCATATGGCCGCTGAGCAGCATCGCGGCGCTGTAGAGGGCCGCACCGGAGAAGAAGGCGCCGATGCGCCGCGAGTGCATCATGGTGTTGACCTAGGGGTGGGAAGGGGTTTGTCCCATTCTCCGGCGACAGTCTGCGCTTGTGCGCAAGCCCTACCCCCATGTTGAGGGGCGGGATCACCCCCGATTCCGGTGCCGCGCCAGGCGCGCCATCAGGCCCTCGAAGGCCGCCCACAGCGGCCCGTAGTCGGTCCCGTCCAGCTGCTGCAGCGCCAGCGCCGCCGCCTCCAGGGTCGACAACTGCTCGGGCTTTTGCGCCTTGCGCACCGCGTAGCGCGAGGCCGGCGGCTCGGCCCAGGACAGGCGCGGCAGCGCCCGCAGCGCCGGGTTCAGCGCCAGCATCTTGCGACTCTTGCGCCAGGTGCCGTCCAGCACCACCAGGCGGCGCGGCGGCTCGTCCGGCCAGGGCGCGCCGCCCTCGCCGGGATAGAGCAGCACCGCGCCCGCCAGCGCGGCCGCCTCGTCGAAGCGCTCGCCGACCCGCAGCTCGCTGCGCGCCAGGCACAGTTGCAGCAGCCGCGCGGTGTTCTTGGCCTGATGTTCCTCCAGCGGGTGCTGCAGGATCAGCAGCCCGGTGCGGTTCTCGACCGGGCGCACCAGATCGCACAGGCAGGTGCTCAGGGGGTGCAGGCAGCGGGGACAGCGGGGGCGCGACATGGGGCCGCGATCTTGGCATGGATGGCGCCTCCGTATGATGCGCGGCCATGCCCGAACTCGCGACGATCCAGCCCTTCGACATCCCCTATCGCCACCTGCGCCTGATCGGCGACCGCTGGCAACCCGCAGCGCCGGCGCGCGGCGAGGTGCTGGTGCTGCATGGCGGCGGCAACTCCAGCGGCGCCGGCTTCGAGCCGCTGCGGCGCCACCTGGCGACCCAGGGCTTCGCCAGCGCCGCCTTCGATTTCATCGGCCATGGCCGCACCGGCGGCGCGCTGGCCGATTCCAGCCTGTCCGACCGCGCGGCCCAGGTGCTGGCGGTGCAGGACGCGCTGGCGCTCGACGCCGCCCAGCTGACCCTGATCGGCTTCAGCATGGGCGCCTATGTCGCGACCCGGGTCGTGGCCCTGCGCCCACCGGCGGGCCTGGGCCTGGCGATCCCGGCGGCCTACACGCCCGGCGCCTGGACCCTGCCCTTCGGCCCGCGCTTTGCCGATTGCATCCGCCGGCCACACAGCTGGGCCGATACCGACGCCTTCGAGATCCTGTCGGCCTACCGCGGCCGGCTGCTGGTGCTGTCGGCCGACGAGGACGCGGTGATCCCGCCGGAGATCCCGCCGCGCCTGTACGAAGCCGCCGCCGCTGCGGCCTGGCGCCGCCATCACCGCATCGCCGGTGCCGGCCACAAGCTCGACCAGCATTACGCGCAGCGGCCGGCAGACCGCGAGATCGTCTATCGCCAGTTCGCCGAACTCTGCGGCGCAGAGGCTTAAGGCCTCACCAGGCCCAGCGCAGCGCCCCGGCCGCCACCGGGTCCGCGGCGGCCGTTGCGGGCGCGGCCTCGACGTCCGGCCGCGTCAGCAGCACCCGCTCCAGCAGGCGCTGTTCCAGCGCCGCGAACTCGGGGCCATGGCGGCGCGGGCGCGGCAGGTCGACGCGCCAGTCCAGCGCGACGCCGCCGTCCTCGATCAGCAGCACGCGGTCGGCCAGCGCCAGCGCCTCGCTGACATCGTGGGTCACCAGCAGCGCGGTGAAGCCGTGGCGCTGCCACAGGCCCTCGATCAGGCCCTGCATCTCGATGCGGGTCAGCGCGTCCAGCGCGCCCAGCGGCTCGTCCAGAAGCAGGAGACGCGGCGTGTGCACCAGCGCGCGCGCCAGCGCCACCCGCTGACGCTGGCCGCCGGAGAGCCGGGCCGGCCAGTCGCCGCCACGCTCGGCCAGGCCCACCTGGGTCAGCGCGCGGGCGGCGCGTTCGCGCGCGTCGGCACGTCCGAGGAAGCCGCCGTGCCGCCCCAAGGCTTCCTCACCCCCTCGGGGGGCGGGCGCCGCTTGCGGCGACCTGGGGGCTCCATGCAGGCCCAGCGCCACGTTGTCCAGCACCCGCGCCCAGGGCAGCAGCCGCGCGTCCTGGAACATGAAGCGGGTGTCGTCGGCCGCCAGGCCCTCGATATGGCCCTCGCTGGGCGTCTCCAGCCCGGCCAGCAGGCGCAGCAGGGTGCTCTTGCCGCAACCGCTGCGACCAACGATCGCGACGAACTCGCCCGGCGCGATCCGCAGGTCCAGCGCCTTCAGCACCTGGCGCTCGCCGAAGCGCTTGGCCAGACCGCGCAGCCGCAGCGCGCCGCCGCGCCGTGCCTCGGCGGCCGGTAGGGCTGCCCGGGCCAGCGGCTCGGCGGCCGGCAGCAGCGGCGCCAGCGCGCCGGCGTTCAGCATGTCGATCTCGTGCACGAAGCTCATGGTCGTTGATACCCCGGATGCCAGCGCAGCCAGGCGCGTTCCAGGCCGCGCGCCAGCAGGTCGGCCAGCTTGCCCAAGAGGGCGTAGAGCAGGATGCCTACCAGCACCACATCGGTCTGCAGGAACTCGCGCGCGTTCATCGTCATGTAGCCGATGCCAGCCTGGGCCGAGATGGTCTCGGCGACGATCAGGAGCACCCACATCAGACCCAGCGAGAAGCGCAGGCCGACCAGGATGGAAGCGGTGGCCCCCGGCAGGATCACCTGGGTGTAGAGCCGCCAGCCCGACAGGCCGTAGGAGCGCGCCATCTCGATCAGGCCGGCATCGACCGAGCGGATGCCGTGGAAGGTGTTCAGGTAGATCGGGAAGAACACGCCCAGCGCGACCAGGAACAGCTTGGCGGTCTCGTCGATGCCGAACCACAGGATCACCAGCGGGATCAGCGCCAGCGGCGGGATGTTGCGCAGCATCTGCAGGCTGGAGTCCAGCACCGTCTCGGCCCAGCGTAGCGAGCCGGTCAGCAGGCCCAGCAGCAGGCCCAGGCCGCCGCCGATCGCGAAACCCAGCAGGGCCCGGCCGGTGCTGACCCGCAGATGGGTCCACAGATCGCCGGAGACGGCCAGCGCCCAGGCCGCCTTGGCGACGGCCCAGGGCTCGGGCAGCACGCGACTGGACAGCCAGCCCAGCTGGCTGCTGGCCTGCCAGGCCAGCAGCAGGCCCAGCGGCAGCAGCCAGGGCAGGGCCGCGGCGCCGATGCCGCTAGAGCGCGAGGCGGACTTCGGTGACATGGTGATCCTTGCGGGACAGGGCGCCGCCCGGCGACTGCAGCAGCTTCAGGCGGTTGCCGAAGGGGTCCTCGGTATAGGCCAGGTTGTCGGCCAGACGGGCCTGGTCGACCGGATGGCCGGCCGCGCGCAGGCGCTGCAGCACCGGGGTCAGGTCTTGCACGCTCAGGGCCAGATGGGCCTGCGGCGCGACGCCGGTGTACAGGCCCTCGCTGAGGTCCAGGCGCTGCGCGCCACCCAGCGCGAAGCGCAGCACGCCGGGCCGGTCCAGCGCCGGATCGCGCTGCTCCGCCAGGCCCAGCAGCTCCTGGTAGAAGCGCCGCGCCGCGCGTGCGCCGCCGGGCGGCATCGGCAGCTGCACATGGTCGACCAGGGCCTGGGTCATGATGCGCTGGCCACCTTCTGGGGCACGTAATGGTTGGCGACGATCTCGCCGAAGGGCCCGGTCAGCTGCGGGCCGTTCAGGCGCTCGCGCAGGTCCAGCGGCAGCAGCGGGAACACCAGCTCGGCAAAGCGGTGCGCCTCCTCCAGATGCGGATAGCCGGACAGCACGAAGTAGTTCAGACCCAGCGCCGCGTATTCCTTGATGCGGTCCGCCACCTGCTGCGGGTTGCCGACCAGGGCCGTGCCGGCGCCGCCGCGCACCAGGCCGACGCCGGCCCACAGATTCGGCGCGATCTCCAGGCCCGCGCGCACATCGGCCTTGTCGAACTTGCCCTGGTGCAGCTCGGCCATGCGGCGCTGGCCCACCGAGTCCATGCTGGCGAATTTCGCCTGCGCGGCCGCCACCACGTTCTCGTCCAGATGCTGGACCAGCTCGGCCGCGGCGCGCCAGGCCTCGTCCTCGGTCTCGCGCACGATCACATGCAGGCGGATGCCGTAGTCCAGCTCGCGCCCCTGCCGGGCGGCGCGCGCGCACACATCGGCCAGCTTGGCGGCCACCGCGGCCGGCGGCTCGCCCCAGGTCAGGTAGGTGTCGACCTGGGCCGCGGCCAGCTCATGCGCGGCCTCCGAGGAGCCGCCGAAGAACACCGGCGGATAGGGCTTGTTGATCGGCGGGTAGAGCAGCTTGCCGCCCTGCACGCGCAGATGCTCGCCCTCGTAGTCGAAGGCGCGGCCCTCGTGGCTGGCGGCCAGGGCCTCGCGCCAGATCTGCAGGAACTCGGTCGACTGCTGGTAGCGCTCGGCATGCGGCAGGAACTGGCCGTCGCCGGCCAGCTCCTCGGCATCGCCGCCGGTCACCAGGTTCACCAGCAGGCGCCCGCCGGATAGGCGGTCCAGGGTCGCGGCCATGCGGGCCGATTGCACCGGCGCCACCAGGCCCGGCCGCAGCGCGACCAGGAACTTGAGCCGGCGCGTCGCATCGATCAGGCTGGCCGCCACCACCCAGGAGTCCTCGCAGCTGCGGCCGGTCGGCAGCAGCACGCCCTCGTAGCCCAGGGTGTCGGCCGCGATCGCGATCTGCTTGAAGTAGGCAAAGTCGGCGGTGCGCGCGCCGCGCGAGGTGCCGAGGTAGCGCGAGTCGCCGTGGGTGGGGATGAACCAGAGGATCTTCATGAGCTCAGTTGGACGAGGCCGTGCGGAGGGTCTTGGGCAGCGCGTCGGCGATCTTCAGCGGCTTGGGGATCAGCTTCAGGTCGAAGAAGACGTTGGCGATCTTCTGCTGCTCGGCCGCGGCGGCCGCGCTGATCGGCTGGATGCCGTAGCTGAAGCGGCCGGCGGCCAGCTCGGTGATCGCGAGGTCCAGGCCGATCTGCGGCGCCAGGAACTGCGCGACCTCCTTGGGGTTGCCCTCGGCCCAGCGGTCCAGCCGCGCCAGCTCCTCGATCACGGCCTGCACGACCTGCGGCTGCTTGTCGGCATAGCCGCGCGCGGCCAGGTAGAACTGGTGGTTCGAGACCAGGCCGCGGCCATCGGCCAGCACGCGGGCGCCCAGCTGCTTCTCGGCCGCGGCCAGGAAGGGATCCCAGATCACCCAGGCATCGACCGAGCCGCGCTCGAAGGCGGCGCGCGCATCGGCCGGCGGCAGGAACACGACCTGCACATCGCTGTACTTCAGCCCGGCCCTCTCCAGCGCCTTGACCAGCAGGTAGTGGACGTTGGAGCCCTTGTTCAGCACCACCTTCTTGCCCTTCAGGCCGGCGACGCTCTTGATCGCCGAATCCTTGGGCACGACGATGGCCTCGGCGCTGGGCGCCGGCGGCTGGTTGGCCAGGTAGACCAGGTCGGCGCCGGCCGCCTGGGCAAAGATCGGCGGCGCCTCGCCGACGGTGCCGAAGTCGATCGAGCCGACGTTCAGCCCCTCCAGCAACTGCGGGCCGGCCGGGAACTCGGTCCACTTGACCGTGACGCCCTGCGGCGCCAGGCGCTTCTCCAGGTCGCCCTTGGCCTTCAGCAGGGTCAGGGTGCCGTACTTTTGATAACCGATGCGAAGCTCGGTCTGGGCCAGCGCCGGCAGCGCCAGCAGCAGGCCGAGGCCGGCCAGCAGCAGACCGCGCAGGCCCGAGTTCTTTTTCTGGGTCGATGTCATCGTCATGGATCCTTTGGAAAAAAGGAGCCCCCGGGCGCGTCCGGAAAGATCCGGGCACGCCTCACGACAGGGCGGCTCAAGTGAGCAAGCGATAGCCCGCGAAGCGCTGGCGGCGCATTGGTTGTTGCATGCAGCCACGCCAGACCTCGGCACCCGGGTGCTATCGAGGAGACAACTGGGACAAGGAAAGAATCTCAGGCGCTACATCGTTCCGCCTCGACCAGCAGCTGCGGCGCGCGTTCGAACACGCGGGCCGCACCGTCGGAGAGGCGACGCAGGATCTCGTCGGTCAGCAGGTACTCGCCGCCGGCCGAACGCGGCAGCTGGGTGTCGGCGGCGAACACCGGGTCCACCACCTCGCGCGCGCCGAGGGCCGCGATCACCGGCCGCAACGCATAGTCGATGGCCAGCAGATGGGCCGGGCTGCCGGCGGTGGCCAGCGGCCAGACCAGCTTGCCCTTGAAGCCGTCCTGCGGCAGCAGGTCCAGGAAGACCTTCAGGAGGCCGCTGTAGGCGGCCTTGTAGATCGGCGTGGCCAGCACCACCACGCGCGCCTCGCGCACCTGCTGCAACGCCTCGCGCAGGCCCGGCGCATCGGCGCGCGCCTGCAGCAGCGCCTCGGCGGGCAGCTCGCGCAGGCTCAGGGTGCGGGTCGCCAGGCCCAGATGCTTGAGCCGCTCGCCGGCCCCGGCCAGCAGGCTGGCGGAGCGCGACGAGGCGCTGGGACTGGCGGCGATCAGCAGCAGGGACATGGTGGGCGGCCTGGTCGAGATGGCGTTTAACGAAGCGGCTCAGCGGCCCGGCGTGTAGATCTGGTCGAACACGCCGCCATCGTCGAAATGGGTCTTCTGCGCGGTGCGCCAGCCGCCGAACAGATCGTCAATCGTGAACAGGGTCACAGGCGCAAACTGCTTGGCGTACTTGGCCGCGACCTTGGCATCGCGCGGGCGGTAGTAATGCCTGGCGGCGATCTCCTGGCCCTCCGGGCTGTAGAGATAGTCCAGATAGGCCTGTGCCTGCTTGCGCGTGCCCTTCTTGTCGACCGTCTTGTCGACCACCGAGACCGGCGGCTCGGCCAGGATCGACAGGCTGGGCGTGACGATCTCGACCTTGTCCGGACCGAGTTCCTTGACCGCCAGATAGGCCTCGTTCTCCCAGGCGATCAGCACATCGCCGATGCCGCGTTCGACGAAGGTGGTGGTGGAGCCGCGCGCGCCGGAGTCCAGCACCTTGGTGTTCGAGTAGATGCGCTTGACGAAGGCCTTGGCCGAATCGGCATTGCCGCCCGGCTGCTTCAGCGCATAGGCCCAGGCGGCCAGGTAGTTCCAGCGCGCGCCGCCCGAGGTCTTAGGGTTGGGCGTGATCACGTCGACGCCGCTGCGCGCCAGGTCGGGCCAGTTGTTGATCTTCTTCGGGTTGCCCTTGCGCACCAGGAACACGATGGTCGAGGTGTAGGGCGCGGCATTGCTGGCCAGGCGTTTCTGCCAGTCCGCCGGGATCAGCTTGGCCACGTCGTGCAGCGCATCGACGTCATAGGCCAGCGCCAAGGTCACCACATCGGCCTCCAGGCCGTCGATCACCGAGCGGGCCTGCTTGCCGGAGCCGCCATGCGACTGCTTGATCGTGATGGTCTCGCCGGTCTTGGCCTTCCATTGCTTGATGAAGGCGGCGTTGAAATCCTGATAGAGCTCGCGCGTCGGGTCGTAGGAGACGTTCAGCAGCGTGACCTGGGCCTGGGCGGCCAGCGAGGCGGCCCCGAGGGCCAGGGCGAGCAGGGTGCGGCGGACGATCTGTTGCTTCATGGTTGTTCTGGTTCCGGGGTGGCTGAAAGGGTGAACGCCACTCTAGGCAAGCCCCCTTAGCAAGAGAACCAAGAACTTCTGCTTTGCTTATGCGCTTTGCGCCGATCAAAATCGCCAGCCGCGATGTCGGAATCCCCGGCGCCCTTCTTCATGCCAAGCCAGCCGCCATGCGTCATCTCCTGTTCATTGCCTCGCTCCTGATGGCCACGGCGGCCTCAGCCGGCACCGACAAGCTGTTCAGCCGCAAGGGTCCGCTGAAGCTGGATGCATCCGCCGCGCCGGCGCTGTTCCGGCAATGCTCTCGCGACGCCCCCACGCCGAAGGGGAAGGTGTGGTTGCCGTCACCCTCCGAGATCGCCACCTTGCAGCGTCAGTTGATCGCTCATCTGCAGCGCTCGGGAAACATGGTCCGGCTCCAGCCCGATGCGGAGTACCGGGGTCAGTACGCCGCATTCCGCGATGGCAAGGAGATCAAGATCTATGCCGCCTTCGTCGCGGCCGCGGGCGCCCTGCCGCTCGAGGACGATGGCCAGGCGCAAGTCTGGTGCGACGGCGGGAGTCAGAGCTGGGGCATCGTCTATTGGTCTAGACGAGGTTCGTTCCAGGACTTCCGCATCAACGGTAACGCCTAGATATTCAGCGCGCCGCCACGGCCCCGCGCGGCAGCGCATCGACCAGGGCCAGCAGCCGCGCCACGTCAAGCGGCTTGGTCAGGTAGTCGTCGAAACCGGCGGCGCGGCCGCGCGCCAGGTCCTCGGCCTTGGCGTTGGCGCTGACCGCCACCACCGGCAGCGCGCGCGTCGCCGGATCCGCGCGCAGGCGCCGCAGCACCTCGTAGCCGTCCATCTCCGGCAGGTTGATGTCCAGCAGCACCAGGGCGGGGGCGCGCTCGCGCGCCAGGCTCAGGCCCTGTGCCGGGCCCAGCGCCTTCAGCAGCTCGACGCCGGGGCGCAGCGCCAGGATGCTCTCCACCAGCAGCAGATTGGCCGGGTTGTCCTCGATGCACAGCAGCGACAGCGCGCCGTTGGCGGCCCCGTCGGCATCGCAAGCGCTCGCCGTGAGCGCGGGCTGCGGCGCGGGCAGGGCCTGAGCCGGCGGCGCCAGCGGCAGCTCGACCCAGAACTCGCAGCCCTCGCCGGGCCGGCTGTCGACGCCGACGCGGCCCTCCATCAACTCCACCAGGCGCTTGGCGATCGCCAGGCCGATGCCGGTGCCCTCGATCGCGGCGCGGTCGGCATCCAGGCGCTCGAAGGGCACGAACAATCGCGCCATCTGCGCCGGGCTCAGGCCGGGGCCCTGGTCGGCCACGGTCAGGCGCAGGCGCGCGCCATGGCGGTCCTCGACGACGCGGCTGGCCAGGCTGACCCGGCCCCGGGGCCGGTTGTACTTGACCGCGTTGGACAGCAGGTTCAGCAGCACCTGCTTGAGCCGCACCGGGTCGGCCCAGACCTGCTGCTCGACGCCCAAGGTCTCGGCCGGCAGCTGGATCTCGCGCGCCTGGGCTTGCGGACGCAGCAGCGACAGGCAGTCGGCCAGCACCGGCGCCAGCGCCACCGTCTCGCGCGCGACGCTGAACTTGCCGGACTCGATGCGCGCCAGGTCCAGCACTTCGTTGATCAGCTCCAGCAGATGCTGGCCGGCCTTCAGGATCTCCTGCACATAGTCGCCGGTGGCCGGCTCGCGCGACTGCAGCGCCATCAGCTGGCCGAAGCCGAGGATCGCGTTCAGCGGCGTGCGCAGCTCATGGCTCATGCGCGAGAGGAAATCGCTCTTCGCGGCATTGGCACGCTCGGCCTCCTGCTTGGCGCGCGTCAGCTCGGCGGTGCGCTGCGTGACGCGCTGCTCCAGCTCCTCGTTGAGCTGGCGCAGCCGGGTCTCGGCCAGCTTGCGGTCGCTGATGTCGGTGATCGAACCGCGCACCAGGCGCTGGCCGCTGGCCGGCATGCGCACCAGCCGCACCTCGCACGGGATCTCGCGGCCGCTGGCATGGCGGTGCAGCCATTCGAACACCGGCTGGCCGCCGTCCAGCGCGCGCAGCATCCAGCCCATCGCCGACAGGTCGCTGGGCCGGCCGTCGGGCTGGCGCGGCGGGCTCAGCTCGGCCGGGCTGCGCCGCACCAGCTCCTCGCGCGGCAGGCCGAACAGGCGCAGCGCGTTCTCGTTGACCTCGATGAAGCGGCCGGCATCGAGGTCGAACACCACGATCGCCTCCGGCGCCAGTTCGATCTGCAGCCGAAAGCGCTGCTCGCTGTCTGCCAGCGCCTGGGCCGCGCGGCGCCGCTCGGTCACGTCCATCGTGGTGCCGAACATGCGCAGCGGCCGGCCCTGGGGATCGAACTTGACCTCGCCGACCTCCTCCAGCACCCGCTCGCCATCGGGCCGCAGCACGCGGAACTCGGCGTGGTAATGGCCGTCATGGCCGGCGGCCAGCAGCGCGGCGAGCTGCGCCTCGACCGCCTCGTAGTCCTCCGGATGCACGACCTGCTTGAACAGCGCGGCGCTGGGCTGCACCGAGCCGGGCGCGAAGCCGAACAGGCGGTACTCCTCGTCCGACCAGCTGGACTGGCCGCTGCGCAGGTCGACGTTCCAGTTGCCGATCTGCGCCAGGGTCTGGGCCTCGGCCAGCAGGGCCTCGCTGCGCGCCAGCTGCTCGGTGGCGCGGCGCTTCTCGGTCACGTCGCGCAGCACCGCCAGCAGGCAGGGCCCCTCGGCCAGGGTCACCAGCATCGGGCTGACATCGGCATAGAAGATCTCGCCGTTCTTGCGCTGGAAGGCCAGTTCCTGCGCCAGGCTGTAGTCGCCCTGCTCCATGCGGCCGATCAGCTTGCGCACCCAGGCACGGGTCTCGGGCGGGTGCAGCTCGGCCGGGTCCAGCGCCAGCAGCTCGGCCGCCTCGTAGCCCAGCATGCGACAGCAGGCCGGATTCGCCATCAGCAGCCGGCCGACGTCGAGGCTGGCCACCAGGATGCCCTCCTGCGCCTTGTCGTAGATCGCACGCAGCTTGGCCTCGCTGTCGGTCAGCCGGCGCTCCAGCTCGCGCTGCTCGGCCACCTCCCAGAAGATGCCGCAGATACCGATCGCGCGGCCGCCGCCGTCCAGGATCGGGGTCTTGATCGTGTGCACCACGGTCTCGCGGCCCTGCTCGAGATGGCGCTCGTCGAAGGCCTCGGGCCGGCCGCCGGCCATCACGCGCGCATCGTCGGCGCGGTACTTCTCGGCCAGCTCGCGCGGATACAGCGCGTAGTCGTCCTGGCCCAGCAGCGCGGTGGTCTCCAGGCCGAAGCAGGCGGCGTACTGGCGGTTCGCCGCCAGGTAGACGCCCTGCGTGTTCTTGATGAAGACGCTTTGCGGGATGTGGTCCACCAGGGCCGCGTAACTGGCCAGGGTGTCGCGCAGCGGGTGATCGTCGGAGAGGTCCTGGGTCACGGGCAGCAGTATGCGCCGGGCGCCATCAGGGCAACAAGTGCGCGCGCGACAGCAGCGGGTTGGCATCGAGGCGCGCCTCGATGTCCTGCTGCATCGCGCGGTAGGCCGGGCTGCCGACCGCGCCGTAGCGCTGGCGGAACTCGGCCGCGCTGAGGAACTCCGGCAGGTCCGACACATCGGGCAGCAGCTCCAGCTCGGCCACGCCGGCGGCCAGGCGCTGCTGCAGGCCGCGCGGCGCGCTGACGGCCATCTGGCCCAGGCGGCTGCCGGCGCGGTCCGCCGCGATGTCGTTGAAGCTGAAGCCGCTGCCGTCGCGGGTGTCGGCGATCTCCTTGTAGATGCCCACCGCATCGGCCAGCGGCCCGCCGGCATGGGCGGCCAAGGCGGCCGAGATCAGCCAGTGCATCGGGAAATCGGGCCGGCCATGCAGGCTGAACTCCAGCGCCGGGCGCGGCCAGTCGCGCGCCGCCGGCAGCAGCGCGCCGAGGCCGCGACCGCTGGCCTGGGCCGCCAGCACCAGCAGCAGGGCGCGGTTCTCGGCCGCCGCATCCTCGCCGGCCGCGCTGCGCTCCAGCGCCAGCGCGAACAGCGGCGGCAGCGCCGCGCTGAGCGACATCGGAGCGCCGCCATGGGCGCCGGCCAGCTGCAGCAGCCGGTCCGCATAGACGCGCAGCCGCGCCTGCTCGGGCATCGGCAGCAGGCTGTCGAGCAGGCGCCGGTAGCCGTCGGGCTGCCATTCGTAGACCAGGGTCAGCTGGCCGCCGTCCAGGCCCACATGCTTGACCAGCTGGCGCGCCAGCCGCGCCTCCTCGGTATCGGTCCAGCGCTCCAGCAGGCGCTCGCGCGCCCAGGAAGCCATGAAGTCCGGCACCGGCAGCCGGCCCAGGCGCAGGTCCTGCAGATGCGGCAGCCCGCCATTGGGCACCAGGCGCGCGCTGGCATTGAGCCAGAAGGGCCCGGCCAGCGCCAGGCTGGCCTCGGCGCGCACATCGTCCGGCCGCAGCTGCAGCCGCGCCGCGGCGCGCGGGTAGCGGCTGGACAGGTAGTTCATCAGCAGGCTCAGCTCGGCCTGGCCGACGCGCACGGTGCGCAGCTCGCCCGGCGGGGTCTGGCGCGGGTCGTTGCGGCGCAGGAACAGGCGGGCCCGCTCGACATCGGCCGGCGAGATCGCGGCCGGCGGCGGCACGCTGGCCGCGGTCTGCAACATCAGCGCGGCGCCCAAGGGTAGCGCCAGCAGCAGGGCGAGCAGCAGCCAGCCCAGGCAACGGAATACGACGGTACGACTTCTCATCGGCCGGCAGTCTGCCAGCTTTGCATGAAGCCCCGGCTCAGAAGCTGTAGCGCGCCCGGGCGTAGTAGTAGGCGCCGTTGAAGCCGATCGGCGACAGCACGTCGTAGGGGAAGTTGCCGAAGTAGCCGATGTCGGCCTCCGAGCGGCTCGGATAGCGGTCGCCGACATTGACGCCGCCCAACACCAGGCTGAGGCCTGGCGCCGGCTTCCACTCGGCCTCCAGGTCCAGCTGCCAGCGCGCCGCATAGGTCTGGCCGGGCGTGAAGCCGCCGCCGAAGTCGAACACGCGCCGCGCCTTGCCATGGCGGGTCGCGCGCGCCAGCAGCTGCCAGTCCCCGCCGCTCCAGCTGGCCGACAGCAGGTGGCGCTGGCGCGGTGCGGCATCGGTCAGGGTGTTGCGCTCCTCGGTGCCGACCAGCGGCCGCGCGATGCCCAGCGCCGCCAGCTCGGGCGAGCTAGCGCGGATGTTCTGCAGCCGGGTGCGGCTGTAGGCGCTGGCCAGGCTCCAGCGCAGCTCGCCGCCGAAGGCCGGCTGCAGCCATTGGCCGACCAGGTCCAGGCCCTGGGTGCGGGTGTCGACCGCATTGGTGAAGAAATTGACCCCGTCGACGCCCGGCTGGCCGAAGCTGCCGGCCAGCAGCGCCCGCAGCGCGTCGCTGGACAGGCGCTCCGACAGGGTGATGCGGTCCTTGACCCGGATCGAATAGGCGTCGAGCGACAGGCTGGCCGCCGCGGTGGGCCGCCAGGCCAGGCCCAGGCTGGCATTGCCGGCCTTCTCGGCCTTCAGCGCCGGCACGCCCAGGGCACGGGCCACAGCCCCGCCCGCCGGCAGGGTCTTGACCTGGCTCAGCACGCCGCCCTCGCCGCGGTCGGTGACGGTGAAAGAGAAGCCGCTCTGCGCCAGCGAGGGCGCGCGGAAGTTGCTGGACAGCGCACCGCGCAGCGCCAGCGTCGGCGTGAAGGCATAGCGCCCGGACAGCTTGGCGGTGCCGGCCGAGCCGAAGTCCGAGTAATGGTCCCAGCGCAGCGCCGCATTGGCGAACAGGGCCGGCGTCAGGTCCGCACCGAGATCGGCATACAGGCCGGCGACGCGGCGCGAGCGGCGCACCGCATCGCCCGGCTGCAGGCCCGGCCCGGCCTGCGCGCCGGCCGGCCCCTCGACGGGCCCGACAGCGTAGGAGGCCGGATCGCCGGCACCGGTCTCGAAGCGCTCATGCCGCGCCTCGGCACCCAGCGCCAGGGTCGCGGGCTTCTCCAGCCCCGGCAGCGCCAGCTCGCGCGTCAGGTCCAGGCTGGCCGTCAGCTGGCGGCTGCCGAAGTCGCCGAGGTCGAAGCGCGTCGGGCTGGCCGCGCCCAGCGAGGTGTTGAGCGAGCGGCGCAGACCATAGTCGAACTCGTTGCGGCCCAGGTTCAGGCTGGCGTCGTAGTTCCAGTCGGCGCCCCAGGCGCCGCGCAGGCCGGCGACCAGCTGCAGGTCCCGGTTGTCGCCGCTGGTCTGGGGGCGGAACCCCTCCGGATAGACGCTGCGGAGATTGGCCGCGCTGTCCGGGTAGCGGAAGTAGGCGGCGCCGACGCTCTTGCGCCGCTGGTAGGTCGCGAAGGCATAGGCCTCGGCATCGCCGGCCAGGCGCAGGCCGCTGTTGAACCAGAGCTGCAGGCTGTCGGTCTCGGGCTCGCCGGGTGCGTAATTGCGCCGGCCGACGGTGGCCAGGTTGGCCGGCGTCTGCACCTCCCAGGGCGGCAGCTGGTCGGCGCCGGCGCGGTTCGTGCCGTCGCGCTGCGCGGCCTCGGCGCCCCAGCGCAGGAAGCCGGCATCGCCGAGCCGGTGGCCCAGCTTGGCGCGCAGCTCGCGGCTGCGGCCGTCGGTGAGGCGCTGCCCGGTCGGCTTGAAATCGGTGTGATGGGCGCCCAGCGTGCCCTCCAGCTCGCCGCCGCTGCGGGCCTCGTCCAGGATGATGTTGATCACGCCGGCGATCGCGTCGGAGCCGTATTGCGCGCCCGCGCCGTCGCGCAGCACCTCGATGCGCTGGATCGCCGAGACCGGGATGCTGGCGAAGTCGACCGGGTTCGTGCCCTTGCCGGTCTTGGACTCCAGATTGACGATCGCGCTGTTGTGGCGCCGCTTGCCGTTGACCAGCACCAGCACCTGGTCCGGCGACAGGCCGCGCAGCTGGGCCGCGCGCACATGGTCGCCGCCGCCGGAGTTGGACTGGCGCGGGAAGTTGAACGAGGGCAGCAGGGTCTGCAGCGCGCCGGCCAGATTGCCGTCGCCGGCCGCCGCGCGGCGCAGGTCCTCGCGGCTCAGCACATCGACCGGCACCGGCGTGTTCAGCAGGCTGCGATCCTTGGCGCGGGTGCCGGTGACCAGCACCTGCTCGAGCTGGCTGGGGGTCTGGGCCTGGGCGGTCAGGGCCGGCAGCAGCATCAGCATCAGGCCGGCGAGGGGGTGGACTTTTCTTCTGTGCATCGAGGCGGGGAGAGCAAGAACTGACCCCGCCGAGCCTAGCCCGGGCCGCGGCCCGGACCAAGGACGCAATGGGCATATGCTCATGCGGCGGCCCGCGGTTAGCATCGCCGCCCATGTCCTGCGCCACACCCGCCGCCCTGCCCCAGCGCCAGCTCGATGTGCGCCATGCCGTCGCGGTCTGCGTCGGCATGGTGATCGGGGCCGGCATCTTCAAGACCTCGCCGATGGCCGCCGCCGCGCTGAGCAGCCCGGCCGAGCTCTACCTGGCCTGGGCGCTGGGCGGCCTGCTGTCCTTCGTCGGCGCGCTGTGCTTCGCCGAGCTGGCCGCGGCCTTTCCGGACGCCGGCGGCGACTACCATTTCCTGCGCCGCGCCTATGGCCAGCGCCTGGGCTTCCTGTTCGCCTGGTCGCGCTTCGCGGTGATCCACACCGGTTCGATGGCCCTGCTGGCCTTCGTGTTCGGCGACTACCTGGCCCAGGCGGTCGACCTGCGGCCCTGGCTGGGCGAGGCGGCCAGCGCCTGGCTGGCGGCGGCGCTGATCCTGCTGCTGACCGGGCTGAACCTGGCCGGGCTGCGCGTCGGCCTGGGCACCCAGCTCTCGCTGATGGGCGTGGTGCTGCTGGGCCTCTTGCTGCTGGGCGCGGCCGGCGTCGCGGCACCGCCGCCGCAAGCCGCGGCGAACGCCGCCAGCGGCAGCGACTGGGGCACCGCGCTGATCTTCGTGTTCCTGGCCTATGGCGGCTGGAGCGACGCGGCCACCCTGTCGGCCGAGATGCGCGACGCGCGCCGCGGCATCACGCACGCGCTGCTGATCGGCCTGGCCTTGGTGACCGGCCTGTATCTGCTGGCCAACTGGGCCTATCTGCAGGGCCTGGGCCTGGCCGGCCTGGCGGCCAGCGAGGCGCCGGCGGCGGCGCTGATGCGCGCGGCCTTCGGGCGCGGCGGCGAGCTTGTGATCGTCGGCATCGTCACCCTGACCGCGTTGTCGGTGATGAACGCGATCCTGATCGCCGGGCCGCGCACCACCTATGCGGCGGCGCGCGACCTGCAGCGTGAGCTGCGGCTCGGGCAATGGAACGCGAAGCGCGGCACGCCGACCGCGGCGGTGCTGGCGACCAGCGCGGTCGCGCTGGCCCTGGTGGCCTTCGGCGCCGCCACGCGCGGCGGCTTCGCGACGATGGTGGACTATCTGTCGCCGGTCTACTGGTTCTTCCTGAGCCTGTCGGGCGCGGCGCTGATCGTGCTGCGTCGGCACGAGCCCGCGGCGCCGCGGCCCTTCCGGGTGCCGCTGTACCCGCTGCTGCCGCTGCTGTTCGTCGCCTGCTGCCTCTACCTGCTGTGGGCCAGCCTGGTCTATGTGAAGGCCGGCGCCCTTGTCGGCGTCGCGGTGCTGGGCCTGGGCGCGCTGCTGCTGGTGCCGCTGACGCGCCGACCGCGCTGAGGCGGGCGCGGCCGCGGAGACAATCGCGGCCGATGTCGACACCGCACCCGTCCCCCCGCCTGTGGCCGCCCGAGGAGGCGGAGCTGCGCCGCCTGTTCACACCGGCGCGGCTCAAGCGCGGGGTGGCGCTGCAGCCGCGGCTGCAGCAGGTGCGCGCCGATGCGCAGGGCGCCAGCGCGCGCCTGGACGAGCATGAGCTGGTGCTGCAGGGCGTGCCGGACGCGCAGGGGCGGCCGCATTACAGCGCGCTGTGCAGCTGCAAGACCCGCCATTTCTGCGAGCATGCGGCCGCCCTGCTGCAGCGCCTGGTGCACGAGGCCGACGCGCCGCGCCGCGAGGCCCTGTTGCAGACCTGGGTCCAGGCCCTGCGCCGGCGCGCCAGCCGCACCGAGCTGCAGGCCCTGCCGCGCCTGCCCGAGGCCGACGCGGCCCGACTGATGGATCTGATGCTGAATCAGCCGGAGGAGGAGGCGCCGGCCCCGGCCGCTGCGCCAGCGGCGCCAGCGGTCGGCGAGGCCGCGCCGTTCCGAGCGCGCCTGCTGCTGCAGACCCTGAGCCGCGGCGACGGCCTGCTGGGCCTGACGCCGCAGGGTGCGATCGGGCCGCGCGGCGAGCAGGTCACGGTGGCCCGGGTGGACTGGATCTATCGGCCCGCCGGCGCCGAGCCGCTGGAGATCCCGGCGCCGCGCAGCCTGCTGAACAGCCGGCCGGGCGCCAGCCATGCCCATGGCGAGCGCCTGATCGCGCGCGACCTGGGCGCCGAGGCCGAGGCGCGCGACCAGCTCTGGGCCACCGGCCTGCTGCCGCTGGAGCCGGGCCGGCTGCAATGGCGCAGCCCGGCCGCCGCGCGCGGGCATGACAAGCTCTGGACCCTGGCCCAGGAGGAGTTCTTCGGCGACTTCTGGCTGGAGCAGGTGCCGCTGCTGAAGGCCCACGACTGGGAGATTGAGGTCCGGCCCGGCTTCGCGCACCGGCCGGCTGCGGCCTCGGGCTGGCAGCTGAAGATCGAGCCGGTCAGCCTGCCGAACCGCCAGGGCTCCTGGCTGGTCAGCCTGGGCGTCGAGGTCGATGGCGAGAACCTGGACCTGGCGCCGCTGATCGCCGACCTGCTGCGCCGCGACAGCCGCTGGAGCAGCCGCGAGGCGCTGGCCGGCATCGACGACCTGGCGCTGATCCCGCTGCGCGCGCCCGGCGGGCGGCGCGTGCATGCGCCGGCCGAGCTGCTGAAGGCCATCGTCGGCGCGATGGTGGACCTGCTGACCCTGCCGCGCGAGACGGCGCCGGACGGCGCGCTGCTGCTGGACGACTGGGACGCGCTGCGCCTGGCGCCGCTGCTCGACGACCGGACGCGCTGGCAGATCCATGGCGACGCGGACCTGCGCCGCATGGCCCAGACCCTGCTGGCCGCCGGCAGCCCGCCGCCGGTGGCGGCGCCCGCCGGCCTGGCGCTGCGGCTGCGGCCCTACCAGCTGCAGGGCCTGGCCTGGCTGCAATACCTGCGCGCGCAGGGGCTGGCCGGCGTGCTGGCCGACGATATGGGCCTGGGCAAGACCGCCCAGACCCTGGCCCATGTGCTGCTCGAAAAAGAGGCGGGCCGGCTCGACCGCCCGGCCCTGGTGGTGCTACCGACCTCGCTGCTGTTCAATTGGCAGGCCGAGGCCCGGCGCATCGCTCCCGGTTTGCGGGTACTCACCTTGCATGGCCCGCAGCGGCACGAGCAGTTCGCCGAACTGGGCCGGGCCGACCTGGTGCTGACCAGCTATGCGCTGCTGTGGCGCGATGCCCGCGCGCTGCAGGCCCAGCCCTGGCACTTGCTGGTGCTGGACGAGGCGCAATGGGTCAAAAACGCCGCCGGCCGTTCGGCCAAGGCGCTGCGCCAGCTGCGCGCCCGGCACCGGCTGGCGCTGACCGGCACACCGCTGGAGAACCATCTGGGCGAGCTGTGGGCGCAGTTCGACTTCCTGATGCCGGGCTTCCTGGGCGATGCGCGCAGCTTCCAGCAGCGCTGGCGCAAGCCGATCGAGGAGGGCGGCGAGACCCTGCGCGCCGAGCTGCTGGCGCGCCGGGTGCGGCCCTTCATCCTGCGCCGGCGCAAGAGCGAGGTGGCGGCCGAGCTGCCGCCGCTGACCGAGACCCTGCGTCGGGTCGCGCTGGAGGGCCGGCAGCTGGAGCTGTACGAGAGCGTGCGCGTTGCGGCCGACATCCAGGTGCGGCGCGCGCTGGCCAAGCAGGGTTTCGGCGCCGCCCAGATCACGGTGCTGGATGCGCTTTTGAAGCTGCGCCAGGTCTGCTGCGACCCGCGGCTGCTGCCCAGCGGAACCCAGGGGGCGGAAGGCGCCCAGAGTGCCAAGCTGGCGCTGCTGCTGGACATGCTGCCCGAGCTGCTGGCCGAGGGACGGCGGGTGCTGGTGTTTTCGCAGTTCGCCCGGCTGCTGGAGCTGGTCGAGGCGGCGCTGCGGGAGCGCGGGCTGGACTGCTTGAGCCTGACCGGCGCCACCGCGCCGGCCCGGCGTGCCGAGGTGGTGCGGCGCTTCCAGGCCGAGGAGGTGCCGCTGCTGCTGGTCAGCCTGAAGGCCGGCGGGGTCGGCCTGAACCTGACCGCGGCCGACATGGTGATCCACCTCGACCCCTGGTGGAACCCGGCCGTGCAGGACCAGGCCAGCGCGCGGGCACACCGCATCGGCCAGGACAAGCCGGTGCTGGTCTATCAGCTGGTGGTGGAGGGCAGCATCGAGGAGCGGATGCTGGAACTGCAGCGCCGCAAGCGGGCGCTGGCCGAAGGCATTCTGGGCAGCGACCCGGCCGAAGCGGCCAAGTTCACCGAGGAAGACCTGAAACTGCTGCTGGCGCCCTTGGGCTAGCAAAAAGCACCGTCGTGGTGCATTTACCGCGCGGAGTCCGAGGATCCGGCTCCGCCGGGCCGCTGGACTCGCCCCCTTCAGGGGGCGGCCGAAGGCCGTAGGGGGTGGTCAACGCTTCCTGTCGAAGCGCAGCGCGCGGGCCAGGCTGCGGCGGTCGCAACCGAGGCTGACGGCCTCGAAAGCCTCGTGCTTGCGGCCCTTGTTGTCGGGATTCCAGTCCGGCAGCGGCTGGCGGCGGGGTTGCGGTTCGGTGCGATGCTGACTTTTCATGGCGTTTTTTTGCCTCATTCTGGTGCCCAACGAGGCCACAGTGCCGGTTCAACGCCGGCTCGCGGTGCATGGTTGACAGCGGGGTGCAACAAATCTTTGCAGGGCCGCAGGCGCTACAGTCGGGACCGAGGTCCACCGCCGCCCCCGCCTCGCCGCCCCCCGCCACCATGCTGGTGGCCTGCCTGTGCGCCGGCTGGTGCCGGGTCTGCGACGGCTACCACGAGGTGTTCGCCGCGCTGCGCGAGCAGCATCCGGACTGGCGCTTCGTCTGGGTGGACATCGAGGACGATGCCGAGCTGGTCGATGACCTGGAGGTCGAGACCTTCCCGACCCTGCTGGTCGGGCGCGGCCGCGAGCTGCTGTTCATCGGCCCGCTGACGCCCCAGCTGGCCACCGCCCAGCGCCTGCTGACCAGCCTGCAGGACGCAGCAGATCCGCCCGCCGAGGCCGGCCCGGCCGCGAAAGCGCTGCTCGCCCGGCTGCAGAGCAGCTGCTGAGACAATCCCCGCTTCGCACAAAACCCCCTCACAGCCATGACGGTTCAACTCAAGAACAAGATGTCGGCCGCCGCGATCGCCATTACCGTGGTCGACCGCGCCGCCTTCCAGGCCCTCGCTCCCCAGCTGCCCGCGCCCACCCGCCATTGGCTGGAGACCCTGGGCTTCAAGGGCGCGCCCGACACCCATGCGCTGGTACCCGGCGCCGACGGCAAGCTGGGCCAGGTCTTCGCCGGCGTGGCCCAGGCCAATGCGCCGTTCGCGCTGGCCAGCCTGCCGCTGGCCCTGCCGGAGGGCGTCTACCAGCTGGCCGAGGCGGGCCTGGTGCTGGATCCCGAGGCCGCGGCCATGTCCTGGGAGCTGGGTGCCTACCGCTTCGACATCTACAAGAAGCCCGGCAGCCTGCGTGCCCCGGCCACCCTGGCGCTGGCCGACAGCCCCGCGGCCCAGCGCGGCCTGGCCCTGGCCACCGCGATCAGCGCGACGCGCGACCTGGTCAACACCCCGGCCGAGCATATGGGCCCGGAGGAGCTGGCCAAGGCGGCACAGCTGGTGGCCAAGCAGCATGGCGCCAAGTTCAGCCAGATCGTCGGCGACGCGCTGCTGAAGAAGAACTTCCCGGCTGTGCATGCGGTCGGCCGCGCCGCGACCCGCGCGCCGCGCCTGATCGAGCTGAACTGGGGCAGCAACCCCAAGCATCCGCTGGTCAGCATCGTCGGCAAGGGCGTCTGCTTCGACACCGGCGGCCTGGACATCAAGCCGGCCGACGGCATGCGCCAGATGAAGAAGGACATGGGCGGCGCGGCCAATGCGCTGGGCCTGGCCACCCTGATCATGGCCTGCAAGCTGCCGGTGCGCCTGCAGGTGCTGATCCCGGCGGTCGAGAACGCGATCGCGGGCAATGCCTACCGCCCCGGCGACATCGTGCCGACCCGCAAGGGCCTGCAGATCGAGATCGGCAACACCGATGCCGAGGGCCGCGTGATCCTCAGCGACGCGCTGGCCTATGCCAGCGAGGGCAAGCCCGAGCTGATCATCGACCTGGCGACCCTGACCGGCGCGGCCCGCGTCGCGCTGGGCGCGCAGCTGCCGGCGCTGTTCAGCAAGCACCATGACACCGCGCGCGACCTGGTCGATCTGGGCCTGAAGCTGGACGACCCGCTGTGGCACATGCCGCTGTGGGCGCCCTACAAGGGCGGCATCGAAAGCACCATCGGCGACATCGTCAACACCGGCAAGAGTGCCCTCGCCGGCGCGATCAATGCCGCCCTGTTCCTCGAGTACTTCGTGCCCGAGCACCAGGACTGGCTGCACATCGACCTGTTCGCCTGGAACGACGGCCCCCGCCCCGGCCGCCCGATCGGCGGCGAGGCGCAGACCATCCGCACCCTGCTGGCCTATCTGGAGCAGCGCTTCACGGGCTGAGCGCCCTCAGTCGGCGAGAGTCCAGCCGGCCCGCGTCAGCGGCAGGCGCTGGACCGGCCGACCGGTGGCGGCGAACAGCGCATTGGCGATGGCCGGGCCGATCGAGGCCGGGCCTTCCTCGCCGACGCCGCGCGGCCGGTTGCCGTTGCCCAGCACCAGCACGTTCAGCGGCGGCGTCTGCGCCAGGCTCACCAGCGGGTAGCTGTCGAAGCCGCCCTGCTGGATCCGGCCATCGGCCAGGGTGATCTCGCCGGCCAGCGCGGCCGACAGGCCGAACAGGGTGCCGCCCATCATCTGCGCCTCGACCGCATCCGGATTGATCACCATGCCGGCATCGACCGCCGCATGGATGCGCACCAGGCGGAAGCGCCCCGGCCCGGCCAGCGCGATCTCGACCACATGGGCGCTGCGCGCCGAGTTGCCGGCGCTCATCGCCATGCCGCGGAAATGCCCGGCCGGCAGCGGCCGGCCCCAGCCGGCGCGCTCGGCCAGCGCCTCCAGCAGGCGCCGGGTCTGCGGCCGCTCGGCCAGCAGGCGCAGCCGGTAGGCCAGTGGGTCGATGCCGGCCAGCGCCGCCGCGCGGTCGATCGTGCATTCGAGGAAGAACACGTTCTGCGAGGCGCCGACCGAGCGCCAGTAGCCGCAGGGCACGCCGGCGTCGACCCGGGTCCAGCCCAGCTGCATCGGCCCCAGCGCATAGTCCTGCCACATCAGGCCCATGCCGGCCGACCAGTCGAACTCGGGGCTGGGCGTGCCGTTGGTGAGGGTGGTGTACTCCAGCAGCGAGGGATTGGCCGCATCGACGCGCAGCGCGGTCGGCTGCCCCGCCGCGTCCAGCGCCAGGCGCACCCGCGCCGCCGCCGCGGGCCGGTAGCCGCCGGCGCGCATATCGGTCTCGCGCGACCAGATCAGCTGCACCGGCACGCCCTTCATCGCCTTCGCGATCAGCGCGGCCTCGATCGCGAAGCCATGCTCCAGGCGCCGCCCGAAACCACCGCCGATCAGCTGCGGCAGGACCTGCACCCGCTCGGGCTGCAGATCCAGCACGCGCGCCACGCCCAGCTGCACGTCCTGCGCGCATTGGGTCGAGAGCCAGAGCCGGGCGCCGTCCGGGCTCACCTCGGCGATCGCGTTCATCGGCTCCAGGGTCGCATGGGCCAGGAAGGGCACGTCGTAGCTGATGTCCAGCAGCTGGGCCGCACCGGCCAGCGCCTGCGCGACGGCGGGTCGGTCGATGCGCGGGTCGTTGTGCTTCTCGAAGGGCTTGCCCTCGCCGGCCTGGGCCGCCGCCAGCAGGCGCTGGCGGAAGGGCTCGGCATCGAGCCCCGCCTGCGGCCCATCGGCCCAGCGCGGCTTGAGCGCCTGCAGGCCCTGGCGCGCGCTCCAGTAGCTGTCGGCCACCACCGCCACGGTGCCGCCGGGCAGGCGCAGCACGCGGCGCACGCCGGCGATCTTCAGCGCCGGTTTCTCGTCCAGCGCCAGCAGCTTGGCGCCGAACTGCGGCGCATGGGCCACGGTCGCGACCTTCATGCCGGGCCGGCGCACGTCGATGCCGAAGCGCGCGCTGCCGTCCACCTTGGCCGGCAGGTCCGCGCGCGGCGCGCTCTTGCCGAGCAGCCGCCAGTCGGCCGGCGGCTTCAGCGCCGGCTTCTCCGGCGGGCTCAGGCGCGCGGCCTCGGCCAGCAGCGCGGCATAGTCCAGGCGCTGGCTGCCGTCCGGATGCAAGACCTGACCCTCGGCGGTGCGGCAGGCCGGCGCGTCGACGCCCCAGCGCGCGGCCGCGGCCTGCTTCAGCATCTCACGCGCGGCGGCGCAGGCCGGCCGCAGGTCGCGAAACGACAGCTCCAGCCCCAGGCTGCCGTAGCTGGCATAGGTCTTGATCGCCGGGCTGGCGTAGCGGGCCGCCACCGGCGCCTGCTCGACCACCACCCGCGCCAGCGGCAGGTCCAGCTCCTCGGCCGCCAGGCGCTGCACGCCCAGATGCGCGCCCTGGCCCATCTCGACGACATTGCTCAGCACGATCAGCCGGCCGTCCGGCTCGAAGCGCAGCCAGGGCGAGAAACTCGGCGCGGCCTGCGCCGGCGTCGCGGCCGGCAACGGCCCGGCCAGCACCCAGGCCCCGGCGACCAGGCCGGAGCGCAGCATGAAATCGCGGCGCTGCATCATGAGGGCCGGCTCCCGGCCAGCTCGCGCGCCGCCGCATGGATCGCCGCGCGCACGCGCGGGTAGGTGCCACAGCGGCACAGATTGGTCATCGCCGCGTCGATCTGTGCATCGCTGGGCGTTGCATGCTCGGCCAGCAGGGCCGCGGCGGCCATCAGCATGCCGCTCTGGCAATAGCCGCATTGCGGCACCTGGTGCGCGATCCAGGCCGCCTGCAGCGCGCGGCCGCGCGCCTCGCCGGACAGGGCCTCGATCGTCGTGATGCGGCGCCCGGCCAGGGCCGGCGCCGGCACGACGCAGCAGCGCATCGGCGCGCCGTCCACATGCACGGTGCAGGCCCCGCAGTGGGCGGCGCCGCAGCCGAACTTGGTGCCGCTCAGGCCCAGGTCCTCGCGCAGCACCCAGAGCAGTGGCTTGTCGGCCTCGGCGCGCACGCGCCGCTTCTCGCCGTTGACGAGCAGTTCAAATGTTTTCATCGCTGGTGGTCCCCATCCCCTCGCCAGGCGGCGAGCCGCGCGAGCTTAGGGGCGCGGGACCACCCCTGCCATCGGTCATGGGTGGGCAGCCGCCTCGGCCACCCAGGCGGCCGCCTTCTCCGCGATCATCAGGGTCGGCGAATTGGTGTTGCCGCTGGTGATACTGGGCATCACGCTGGCGTCCACCACGCGCAGGCCGGCCACCCCATGCACCCGCAGGCGGCCGTCCACCACCGCCATCTCGTCCTCGGCGCGGCCCATCTTGCAGGTGCCGACCGGATGGAAGATCGTGGTCGCGATATCGCCCGCCAGGCGCGCCAGCTCCTCGTCGCTCTGGTACTGCGGGCCGGGCCTGTATTCCTCGGGCCGGTAGGACGCCAGCGCCGGCTGCGCGACGATGCGCCGCGTCAGGCGCAGGCTCTCGGCGGCGATGCGGCGGTCCTCCTCGGTACCGAGGTAGTTGGGCGCGATCAGCGGCGCCTCGGCCGCGTCGGCCGAGCGGATCTCGACCGTGCCGCGGCTCGTCGGGTTCAGGTTACAGACACTGGCGGTGAAGGCGTTGAAGCCATGCAGCGGCTCGCCGAAGGCGTCCAGCGACAGCGGCTGCACGTGGTACTGCAGGTCGGGCCAGGCCAGGTCGGGCGAGCTCTTCGCGAAGGCGCCCAGCTGCGAGGGCGCCATGCTCATCGGCCCGCTGCGGCGCAGCAGGTATTCCAGGCCGATGCGCGCCTTGCCCCAGGGGCTGGCGGCCAGGGTGTTGAGCGTCTTCGCGCCCTGCACCTTGAACACCGCGCGGATCTGCAGATGGTCCTGCAGGTTCGCGCCGACCCCGCCCAGATGCTGCTGCACCTCGATGCCATGGCGCTGCAGCAGCGCGGCCGGCCCGAGGCCGGAGAGCTGCAGGATCTGCGGCGAGCCGATCGCGCCGGCCGCCAGCAGCAGCTCACCGCCGGGGCTTAAGGAGACCGTCTCCAGCCCCTGCGGCGTGCGCACCTCGGCGCCCTGGCAGCGCAGTGCGCCATCGCTGCGCTCCAGCAGCAGGCGCTGCACCTGGACGCCGGTCCAGAGCTCGAAGTTGGGCCGGCCCAGGCAGGTCGGGCGCAGAAAGGCCTTGGCGGTGTTCCAGCGCAGGCCGGCGCGCTGGTTGACCTCGAAATAGCCGACGCCCTCGTTGTTGCCGCCGTTGAAGTCCTCGCTGGCCGGGATGCCGGCCTGCTGCGCGGCGCGCGAGAAGGCGTCCAGGATGTCCCAGGACAGGCGCTGCTTCTCGACCCGCCATTCGCCGCCATGGCCGTGCAGGGCCTTGAACTCGTCCGAGCCCGCGCCGTCGTCCAGGCGCCAATGGTTCTCGTGCTTCTTGAAGAATGGCAAGACCTGGCCCCAGCGCCAGCTCTCCTCGCCGCTGGCCTCGGCCCAGCCCTCGTAGTCGCGCGCCTGGCCGCGCATATAGATCATGCCGTTGATGCTGGAGCTGCCGCCCAGCACCTTGCCGCGCGGGTAGCGCAGGCTGCGCCCGTTCAGGCCCGCGGCCGGTTCGGTCTGGTAGAGCCAGTCGGTGCGCGGGTTGCCGATGCAGTAGAGATAGCCGACCGGGATGTGGATCCAGTGGTAGTCGTCCTGCCCGCCGGCCTCCAGCAGCAGCACCCGTTTGCGCGGGTCGGCGCTGAGCCGGTTGGCCAGCAGGCAGCCGGCGGTGCCGGCGCCGACGATGATGTAGTCGAACGCGGAAGAACTCATGCCCGCGATGCTGGCCCAGGCCAGCGGTGCGGACAAGGGCATTGCTACCGAGTCGCCCCCCGGGCTGTTGCGCCCAGCGCATACCAGTCGATGCGCCTTGTCAGCGTCATGACAGCTGCCAGTACCGCGAACATCAGCAGCGCGCCGATCACCAGCGCGGTCTGCTCCATGTTCAGGAGCGCATAGAGCGCCGCGTACAGGCCCGCGACCAGCGCGCCGAAGCCCAGGCCGCGCGCCCAGCCGCCCAGCATCGCCGCACCGTAGAAGCCCAGCAGGGCCACCGCCGCACCGGCCGCCAGCGCATAGGACAGCGCAAAGCTCAGGTGCTCCGACAGGCTCAGCAGCAGCAGGAAGAACACGCTCAAAGCGAGGCCGACCAGCAGGTACTGCACCGGATGCACCCGCGCGCCGGCCAGCAGCTCGACCAGTCCGACGCAGACGAAGGTCAGGAGGATGAACATCAGGCCGTACTTGATCGCGCGGTCGCTCATCACATAGGGGTTCACCGGGTCGACCATCGCGAACTCCAAGGTGTCCAGCTCGCCGATGGGCCGCTGCGCCAGCACATCGGCCGCGGCGCTGCTGGCCAGCTCGGTGATCTGCCAGACGGCGCCGAAGCCGGCCTCGCCGATCTCGCGCTCACCGGGCAGGAAGCGCCCGCCGAAGCTGGGATGCGGCCAGTCGGAGCGCAGGTTCATCCGCGTCGCGGCGGCGGCGGGCACCAGCGCGAAACGCTGGGTGCCGGCCAGCTCCAGCCGCAGGTTCAGCTGCAGCGGCTGGTCCGGCGCCAGCTCCGGCAGCACCGCGTGCAGGCCGCGCGGATAGCAGTCATGGCGGGTGCCGGGGCGGATGCGCAGCAGCTCCTGGCCGCGCTTGAGCTCGGCGGCGCGCAGGCCGCGCGCATCGCTGGCCGCCAGCATCACGACCGGGTCCTCGCAGCTCAGGCGCGAGCCGGCATGCTCGGCGCGCGGCTGCAGCGCCTCCAGCGAGGCCCATTGCGCCTCCAGCTGCAGCGGGCCGGCATAGCCATTGACCTTGAAGATGCCGCGGTAGCGCGGCTCCTGGTTCAGCGCGCCGCTCAGATTCAGCTGGCTGGGCACGGCGCTCAGCATGAACTGGCGCTTCTCGCGGCTGACGCGGCGGTCCTTGCCCTCACCGCTGACGCTCTCCCATTCCTCGCTGCAATGGCGCAGCAGCAACGGGCCCAGCAGGGTCTGCGCGCCGGCCTGGGCCTGCACCACGCTCTCGAAGGCCTCGCGCTGACGGCCCTGGCGCTCGTCGACCAGGAAACCGATGCGCAAGAGCACCACCGACAGCAACAGGCTGACCCCGGCCAGGATGATCAGCTTCCACAACAAGGCACGCGACGATCCCATCTCGGGCTCCTCCTTCTATTGAACAGGAGCCGCAGTCTGGAAGCGCTCGGTGAGCGGACGAGGAAGTTTGTGAGGCCAGCGTGAAGTCAGGCCAGCGGCAGGAACAGGCGCACGCGCAGCCCCGGTTCGGCCGGCTCGAACGCGAGCCGCCCGCCATGCAGCTCGGCGACGCGGCGCACGATCGCCAGGCCCAGGCCCGAGCCCTTGCGCAGGCTGCCGGGCCGCGCGGTCGAGAAGAAGCGCTGGCCCAGCTGGGGCCGCGCCGCCTCCGGCACGCCGGGGCCCTGGTCGCGCAGCTCGAAGACGGCTTGCGTGCCTTCCACGCGCACCGCCAGCTCCAGCACCGAGCCCGCCGGCGCGAAGTCCAGCGCATTGCCCAGCAGATTGGCCAGCGCCAAAGCCAGCAGCTCCGGATCGGCGCGCACCTCCGGCGCCGCGCGCGCGGTCCAATGCGGGGTCAGGTCTTGCTGCGCCAGCCGGTCGGCCAGGCGCGCCAGCGCCTGCTCCACCGCCTGGTCCAGGCGCAGCAGGGCCGGATGCCCGGGACCCTGCTGCAGCTCCAGCTTGGAGAGTTCCAGCAGGCGCTCGACCAGCTCGGTCAGGCGCTCGCTCTGCGCCACCACCTGGCCGGCGAAGCGCTGGCGGTCGGCGGGCGCCAGCTCCTCCTGCAGCAGCTCGCCGGCGCCGCGCAGCGCGGCCAGCGGGCTCTTCAGCTCATGGGTCAGCGCGCGCACCGTGTGCTCGATATGCTCGCGCCCGTCGAGCCGGCCGCGCATCGCGTCCATCGCCAGGGCCAGTTCGCCCAGCTCGCCCGGCACCGGCGGCGGCGGTTCGCGCCGCCCGGCCTGCACCTGCTGCGCATAGCGGCGCAGGCGCCGCACGCTGGCCACCATCCACCAGGTCACCGCGACCCCGACCGCCAGCGACAGCGCCAGCAGCGCCAGGCCGGCGATCAGGATGCGGCGCTCGGCCCGGTCGATGAAGGGCTGGATCGTCGCGACCGGCTTGGCCACCGTGACCACGCCCAGCACCTGCTGGCCGCGGCGCACCGGCGCGGCCACGTACAGCACGGTGCTGCGGTCGTCGCCATAGGTGGCGCGGCTGGAACGGGCGCCATAGTCGCCGCGCAGGGTCAGGGCCACATCGCGCCAGCGCGAATAGTCGGCGCCGACCGCCGCGCCCGGCCCGGTGTCCAGCAGCACCCGGCCCCGGGCGTCGGTGACATAGATGCGGAAGTCCAGGCTCTGCTTGCGCAGGCCCCAGATCTGCGCGTCGATGGGGCGGCGCGCATAGTCCTGCACCCGCTCGGCAAAGCGGCTGGCCCGCAGGTCGCCGCCGGGCGGCAAGGCGGCCAGATCGTCCAGCGCCAGCTCGGCCAGCAGATTGGCCGTGTCCACCATGATGTCCTCCATCACCTCGCGCACGCTGGGCTTGACCTCGGTCAGCACCACGCGCAGCAGCAGGAAGGACGACAGCCCGGCGATCAGGAAGAAGGCGAAGAACAGGCGCAAGCCGAGCCGCAAGGCAGGCTCCTCATTCCAGCGAGTAACCCAGGCCGCGATGGGTGCGGATCGGGTCCGGCTCGGGCCGCACCGCGCGCAGCTTGGCGCGCAGGGTCTTGATATGGGTGTCCACCGTGCGGTCGGCGCTGTCGGCGTCCTGGCCCCAGACCGCGTCCAGCAGCAGCTCGCGGCTGTGGATGCGCTGCGGCGCGTCCAGCAGCTTCAGCAGGAGGCCCAGCTCGCGCCGGGTCAGGCTCAGCAGCTCGCCATGGAAACGCACCCGCGATCCCGCGCCCTCGACGACGAAGGCCGGCGCCGGATCGGCGGGCTGCGGCGCCGCCCGGCGCAGCAGCGCGCGCACCCGCGCCACCAGCTCGCGCGGGCTGAAGGGCTTGGCCAGGTAGTCGTCGGCGCCCAGCTCCAGGCCCAGCACCTTGTCCATCTCCTCGCTGCGCGCGCTGAGCATCAGGATCGGCAGCCGCGCCTGCGGCCCGGCGCGCAGCTCGCGGCACAGGTCCAGCCCGCTGCCATCCGGCAGGCCGACGTCGAGGATGGCGGCGGCGATGCCGCCGCGCGCCAGCCGCATGCGCGCCTCCTGCAGCCAGCCGCAAGGCTCGACAGCAAAGCCCTCGCGCTCCAGCGCGAACTGCACGGTCTGGGCGATCGCCGGGTCATCCTCCAGCAGCAGCAGGGCAGCCCGGCTCAAGCCGTTCGCCGGGCCGCTCCCAAGAACGGCTTGCGCCCCCTCGGGGGGCCGCCAGGGTACTCGCTGGCGGGGGGCGGACATCACCGGGCCAGGTGCGAGGACAGGATCGGGAACAGCTTGGTCAGGCCGTCGGCCAGCAGCTCCACCGCCAGCGCGGCCAGGATCAGGCCCATCAGCCGCGTCATGATGTTGATGCCGGTCTGGCCCAGCACGCGGGCGATGCGGCCCGAGGCCGAGAACACCGCGAAGGTCACCAGGCCGACCACGACGCCATAGCCGACCAGCACGCCCAGTTCCCACCAGTAGCGGGTCTTGTCGGCATAGATGACCATCGTCGAGATGGTCGCCGGGCCGGTCAGCAGCGGGATGGTCAGCGGCACCACCGCGATGCTGGCGCCGGCGTCGGCCTTGTCGGCGCCCTCCTGCACATCCTCCTTGCGGCTTTCGGCCGGCTGGGCATTCAGCATCTGCAGCGAGCTGATCAGCAGCAGGGTGCCGCCGCCGACCTGGAAGCTGGCCAGCGAAATGTTGAAGAACTCGATCACCTTCAGGCCGGCCAGCGCGCTGACGCCGATCACGATGAAGGCGGTGAAGGCGCTGACGCGGATCGTGCGCTGGCGCTGCTGGCGCGTGAAGCTCTGGGTGAAGTGGATGAAGAAGGGGACGACCCCGATCGGGTTGACGATCGCCAGCAGGGCGATCAGCGGTTTGTACAGATCCATCGCGTCATTGTGCGGCGCCGGCCAGGGCGCGCAAATAGGCCAGACCCTGGGCCGCCCGGGGGCCGTACCAGCTGAGCAGCTCGCCATCGACCAGCTGCACCCGCGCTTGCGGGCACAGGGATTGGGCCAGCGGCAGGTGGCCGGCGTCGAAACGGTAGGGCTCGGAGCTGAGCAGCACGCGCTCGATACCGGTCAGCCAGGGCTCGTCGCCGGCCAGCACCGGATAGCGCGCCGCGCCATGCGGGCCGCCTTCGACGGCCGGCCAGCTCTGCCAGCCGACCTGGGCCAGCATGCGCGCGATATAGGTGTCGCGCGCCACCGTCATCCAGGGCTCGCGCCAGATCAGGTACAGCACCCGCTCGCCCGGCCAGGGCGTGGCGGCGCAGCGCGCCAGCTCGGCCCGCAGCGCCTCGGCCAGCGCCGCGGCGCGCTCGCGCACCCCGGGCAGGGCGTCGCCGAAGGCCTCGACCAGCTGCGCCAGCAGGGTCAGGTTGTCGGCCGGTCCGTTCGGATGGGTCACCAGCACCTCGGGCACGAACTCGCGCAGCGCCTGCAAGGTCTCGAGCCGGTTCTCGTCGACATTGACGATCACATGCGTGGGCGCCAGCCGGCGCAGCTTGGCCAGGTTCACGTCCTTGGTGCCGCCGACCTTGGGGATCGCCGCCATCGCCTCGGCCGGGTGGATGCAAAAACCGGTGCGCGCCACCAGCAGCGGCGCCAGGCCCAGCGCGACCAGCAGCTCGCTGATCGAGGGCACCAGGCTGGCGATGCGGACAGGTGCCACCGTCACGCCCGCTCGTCCTCCGGCGCGCCGCGCAGCACCAGGTAGACCGCGCAGCAGCCGCGCAGATAGACCAGGCCCGGCAGCACCAGGGCCAGCGCGAACACCATGCCGCCGCCGACCAGGGCCGCCATGCCCAGCGGGCTGCCGGCCACCGGCGCGCCGCTGGCGCCCAGGCTGCGCAGGCCGTAGCCGAACAGGCCGGCCATCAGCTGCTGCGGCGGCAGCTCGATGCCCGCGCCCCAGACCGCCAGCAGCGCCAGCATGCGCCCGCCGCCGATCACGACAAAGCTGACCGCCGCGCTGACCAGGGCGGTCAGCAGCAGCACCGCCGCCATCAGCAGCGCCGCCTCCGGCAGGCCGCGGCGCGCCTGGCGGCGCAGCAGGCCCAAGGTCGCGCCGACACCCTGGCCGGCCCAGACCGCCGGGCCGGTCAGCGGCCCGACCAGCACCGCGATCGCGAAGCTGGCGCTGCCCAGCAGCAAGACCCCCAGCGGCACCGTCAGTGCGAACAGCGGCACACCCACGACGGGCAAGCGCGCCGCCCACAGCAGGCCCAGCAACCCGCCCAGCAGCAGGCCCAGCAGGGCCAGCACCACCAGCAGGCACAGCAGCACCCGGTGGCCGCTCAGCAGCGCGTCGCGGAAGGCGTCCTGCACATCCCGCACCGGCCGGCCCAGGCTCTGGTCCATCAACAGCAGGCCGGTGGCGTTGACCCCATAAAAGGCGACAGCCAGCGCCAGCCCGGCCCAGATGCCGCCCCAGACCGCCTCCTGGCGCGCCAGCGCGGACTCCGCCATCGCCAGCAGCAGGCCGGCGCCACAGAAGGTGGCCAGCAGCGCATACAGCGCCGGGCCGTTGCGCGCCGCGTCCAGGCTGGCGAGCACGCGATTCAGGGCCTGGAGGGAGAGTTTGTGGGGCATGGTGCGGGCTCGCGGTTGGCCGCGATGATAGCCAGCCCGCAAGACCGGCCGCCCCGCCCCGCCCGGGCAGGAGAAATGTGCGAACTGCGGGTTTTCTCTCGGGGACGAAAAACAACACTGAGTGGGGGCGCTTTGCGCATCGCTGGACCCTTCACCCATAATCGTTTACCTGTGTCTGGACGCCACGCCTTCGCTTGAATGGTTCACGATGGGTTGAAGCTCCACATGGTTATCTGGTATTGAAAGGGCTTCCCCATGGGAAACAAGCTTTATGTGGGCAATCTGGCCTACAGCGTGCGTGACGAATCGCTGCAAGAGGCGTTTGGTCAATTCGGCACCGTGACCTCCGCAAAGGTCATGATGGACCGCGAAACCGGCCGTTCCAAGGGCTTCGGCTTCGTGGAAATGGGTTCGGATGCCGAGGCGCAAGCCGCCATCAACGGCATGAACGGCCAGCCTCTGGAAGGCCGCGCCATCGTCGTCAACGAGGCTCGTCCTCGTGAAGAGCGTCCGGGCGGCTTCGGCGGCGGCGGCGGTCGTTCGGGTGGCGGCGGCTTCGGCGGCGGTGGCCGTTCGGGCGGCGGCGGCTTCGGCGGCGGCGGTGGTTACGGCGGTGGCGGCGGTGGCCGTTCGGGCGGTGGCGGCTATGGCGGCGGTGGCCGCTCCGGCGGCGGCGGCTTCGGCGGTGGCAACCGCGGCGGCTACTGATCAGCCCAGCACATAAAGCAAAAGGCGCCTTCGGGCGCCTTTTGTTTTTCTCGGGATGAGCGCCCGGGCCGCGGGTGCCCACGCTCCTCAGGGATAGCCGAACACCGCTTTCGCGAACAGCTCGGTCTGCTTCGCGTCGGACGGCCAGGCGCGCGCGCGGCTCAGGCCCAGGCTGAACACGCGGTTCAGGCTCTGGCGATGCTGGGCCACCAGCGAGAAATTGCGGTCGCGCTCGTTGGCGGCCTCGAAACGGGCCGGCTCGGCGCGGCGCTGGTAGCGCGAGTTCTGCCCGATCAGGCGCAGCGAGTCGCGCGCGCTGACATGCAGCACCAGCAGGCTCTGCAGCGCCAGGTCGCGGAAGGCGCGGCGCGATTCGGGTCCGCGCACGAAGCCCTGCTCGGCATGCTGCTCGAACTCCAGCCACCAGCCGCGCGGCAGCGGCTGGCGCAGCTTGGCCTCGATCAGCAGCCAGGCGCCGCGGCCGACGCGGTCGGCCTCGACGTCGAGGCGCCGACCCCATTCCAGCTCGGCGCTGAGCCAGGTCAGCCAGGGCGCCGGGTTGCCGCCGAAGCCGGCGGTCAGGGTGCGCAGCCGGTGCAGCGCGCCGCCCTGGCGCGCGCGCTGCGCGTCCAGGCCCAGATGGCTCCAGACCTCGATATTGCGTGCCGAGGTGAACCAGATGCCCGGCTGCAAGCGCTGCATCAGCAGCTCGCCGCGCGCCACGCCATGCTCGGCGTCGGCCAGGGTCTCGCTGCGCTGCAGCTTCAGCTGCAGTTCGCTCTCGTACACCGGGAAGGGGGCCAGGTCTTGCGCGCCCAGGCGGCGATGCAGATGGGCGGTGGCGCGGCGAAAGCCCGACTGCGGCACGAAGCCGTTGTCGTTGGCGAAGCGGGCGCTGACCTGCTCGTAATGCGCGCTGTTGTTCCAGTCCTCGCTGCGATGCATCCAGCCGAGCCAGAGGTCATGGCCGCTCTGCGCGGGCCGGGCGAACGCGTGCTCGTCCAACGCATCGAAGCCGACGCTAGTGCGCGAGAACAGCAGCTGGCCGCGCAGCAGATCCTGCGGGCCGAGCTGCCAGGACGCCTCGCCGCCCAGTACGCGGTTGCTGCGCCCGCCGCCATAGTCGCGCGAGGAGGCCAGCGCGCCCAGGCCCCAGGCGCCCAGGTGCATGCGGGCGCGCGCGATGCTGGCGGTCGAGTCGGCCGGCTGCCGGTAGCTCGCGGTGCCGTAGGCATGGGCGCGCAGCACCTCGCCGCCGCCGGCATCGCGCAGCTGCATCAGGGTGGCCTGGGCCTGGGCGCCGCGCCAGGTGGCGCGCAGGCCCCAGTCGGGATCGGTGATGGCGCGCGAATAGAAGGCCGACAGCGCGCGCGGCGTGCCGACATCATCCGGCTGGCTGGTGCCGGCGATGTCCGTGCTTTCCAGGAAGAAGGGCCGCTTCTCCGGCACCGAGAGCGCGAAGCGGGTGTTGCCGGCCAGCTGCGGCGTGTCCAGCTCGACCTGCGAGAAGTCCGGGTTCAGGGTGGCATCCAGCACCCAGTCGGCGCGCGGCCGCCATTTCAGCTCGGCGCCGAGCGAGGCCTCGTCCTTGCGGCGCCGCCCGTCGGGCCCGCTGGCGCGGGTGCCGCGCAGGGTCAGCTCGGGCCGCAGGCTCAGGAAGCTGCGCTCGCGCACCGTCTCGGCCAGGTCGCCCAGCCCCTCCAGCGGCTGCAGCTCGGCGATGAAGTTCAGCGCCTCGCGCGTCAGCGGCGCGCTGACATAGAGATGGCTGGATTCGCGCGGCACGCTGCGCGTGACCATCAGGCGCCAGGTCTCGCCGTTGGCATGGGGGAAGCGCAGCGCCGCCAGCGGCCAGCGCAGCTCGATGCTGTAGCCGTCGGGCAGGCGCCGGGCGGCGGCCTGCACGTCGAAATCGGGCGCGAAGTCCTCGACATCGTCATCGGCGGTGAACAACCCGTCGCCCAGCACGCCGGCGGCGTTGATGCGCACGAACTGGGCCGAGCGGCGCAGGCCCACCGGGTCCAGCACGATGGAGACGAAGTCCTGGTCGCGCTTGACCTGGTCGCGGCGCGTCAGCGGGGCGCGGATGCGCGCGGGCTCGTCGTCATAGGCGCGGATGCCGAATACCAGCGCATCGGCCTCGACCAGCACCTGCACCGTGGTGCGCCAGCGCGCGGGAGCGGGCTGGCCGTCCTCGGGCAGGAACTGCACGAAGCGGTCGTGCACCGGCGCCAGCCGCCAGGCCGGCTCGTCGAGCGCGCCGTCGACCTGCGGCGCGGCCATGCCCGGCGCCAGCCGCAGGGCCTGGGGTGACGGGCTGGCCTGGGCCGCTGCGGCCAGGCCCAGGCATAGCAGGGTGCCCAGAGTCAGCAGGGTATCTTTTCTCATCGTGGCGGTGTGGCGCGCATGGCTCGCGCACCGGGCGCGGCGCTCAGGCGCCGGCGCGGTGCTTGCGCGGCCGGCCGGCCAGGGCCTTGTCGAACAGCGCGTTCGGCAGCAGGCGCATCAGCTTGGCGACGACGCCCATCTGCCAGGGGATCACGCGGTAGCTGGCGCCGGCGGCGACCGCCTCGAAGGCGCGCGCCGCGAAATCGGCCGGCTGCATCAGGAAGGGCATCGAGTAGCGGTTCTCGCGCGTCAGCGGCGTGTCGATATAGCCGGGGCAGATCGTCACGACCTTGACGCCGAAGGGCCGGCATTCGCCGCGCAGGCTTTCGCAGTAGCTGATCACCGCGGCCTTGCTGGAACAGTAGGCCGCATGGCCGGGCAGGCCGCGGATGCCGGCGACGCTGCCGATGCCCACCAGCGCGCCGCTGCCGCGCGCATTCATCGCGGCGACGAAGGGTTGGAAGGTGGCGGCCAGGCCGATGTTGTTGGTCTCGTAGATCGAGCGCATCACCTCGATGTCCTCGAGGATCGCGCTGTCCATGCCGATGCTGATGCCGGCGTTGGCGATCACGATATCGGGCAGGCCCTGGGCGGCGATGCAGTCGCGCCCGGCGCCGGTGATCGCGGCCACGTCGCGCACATCGGCGCCGTAGACCGCGTAGCGCTCGGGACTCAGGCCCTGGGCCTCGGCCCAGGCGCGCAGCTCGACGGTGCGGCGCGCCACCAGCGCAAGCCGGTAGCCGCCCTGGTAGTAGCGCAAGGCCAGGGCCTGGCCGATGCCGCTGGAGGCGCCGGTGATGTAGACGAGCGGGCTGGTGCTGCTGTGATCGTTCATGGCCGGGGTGCCCGCGGTTCGATGCGGGCCGTGCTGCGGCCGCTGAAGCTGAGCTTGCCGCTCGGGTGGTCGTATTCGAAGCCGCGCGCGTTGATGTCGCCGCCGGCGTAGAGCAGGCGCACCGGCAGGTGCGAGCGCAGCAGCTCGCGGTTCAGGAAGGCATGCAGGAACTCGCCCTGCACCTGCAGGCGCGGCGCCTCGGCGAGCTGGCCGTCCTTGCCGGTCTCGAAGCGCTGCACCGTGACCTCGCCGAGCAGCTGCAGCTCGCTGCCGTCGCCGTTGCCGAGCGCGCGCTTGGCGGTGGCCAGGGTCAGGCTGCCATCGTTGCCGAAGGCGCGCAGCCGCACTTGGTCGATCTCCACCGTGTCGGTGTCGGGGTAGTGGCGCATCTCGCTGCCCTCGATGCGAAAGCGCAGGGTGCCGGCCTTGTCGAAGCGCTGCAGCTCGAAGCCCTGCATGCGGTAGTCCGGCACATGGCGCGGCGGCACCGGCTCGGTGGGGCCGTCCAGCAGCGGCGTGTTCTTGACCAGCCACCAGGTGCCGGCGGCCAGGAAGGCCATCAGCAGCAGCGGCAGATAGGCCGACAGCAGGCTCTGCAACCGCCACAGCCAGGTCTGCGGCAGGCGGCGCTGGGCCGGCGGCTTCAGCGGGGCCAGCGTGGTGGCCATCAGCCGCGCCCCCCGCCGTCCAGCGTGGACAGATGGCCGTTCAGCAGCGCCTCGTAGCGGCCGGCCGCGCTGAGCAGCAGGTCGCAGCATTCGCGCGCGGCGCCATGCCCGCCGGCGGCGGCGGTGATGTGGTGCGCAATCGCCCGCACCTCGGCATGGGCTTGGGCCGGCGCGCAGGCAAAGCCGGCGCGCAGCATCAGCGGCAGGTCGGGCCAGTCGTCGCCCATCGCGGCCACCTCGGGCCAGGCAAGGCCCAGCTGGTCCAGCAGCGGCTGGGCCACGGCCAGCTTGTCCTTGGCGCCGTAGACCGCATGCTTGAGCCCCAGGTCGGCGACGCGGCGGCGCACCGCCGGCGAATCGCGGCCGGTGATGATGATCGGCAGGATGCCGCCCTGGTCCAGCAGCTTCAGGCCATGGCCGTCCAGGGTGGAGAAGGCCTTGAAATCCTCGCCCTGGTCGGAGATGTAGATGCGGCCATCGGTCAGCACGCCATCGACATCGAAGATCGCCGCCTTCAGGCCAAGGCCGGGGCCCTGGGCCTTCAGCAGCAGCTCGGGCGGGAAACGCAGCGCGGGGGTCAGGCGCGAGACAGCAGTCGTCATCAGATCACCTTCGCGGCCATCAGGTCGTTGATGCTGATCGCACCGACCAGGCGCTGCTGTTCGTCGACCGCCAGCACCAGGGTGATGCGGGCGCTTTCCATCAGGTCGGCCGCGTCGACCGCCAGCGCGTCGGCGCGCACCGTGCGCGGGCCGGCCTTCATCACCTCGGCCGCACTCAGCGAGCGCAGGTCGCGTCCGCTCTCGACCAGGCGGCGCAGATCGCCGTCGGTGAAGATGCCCAGCACCTTGTCGTTGGCATCGACGATGACGGCCGCGCCCAGGGCCTTGGCCGACATCTGCTTCATCATCTCGGTGAAGCCGGCGTCCGGTGCGACGCGCGGCAGCGCCTCGCCGCTGCGCATCAGGTCGCGCACATGGGTCAGCAGCTTGCGGCCCAGGGCGCCGCCGGGATGCGAGCGCGCGAAGTCCTCTTCCTTGAAGCCGCGCGCGTCCAGCAGGGCCACGGCCAGCGCGTCGCCCAGCGCCATCTGCGCGGTGGTGCTGGCGGTGGGCGCCAGGTTCAGCGGGCAGGCCTCCTGGTCGACCCGGCTGTCCAGCACGATGTCGGCATGGCGGGCCAGGCTGGAGTCGCCACGACCGGTCATCGCGATGATGGTCACGCCCAGGCGCTTGAGCACCGGCAGGATGGCGTTGAGCTCGTCGCTCTCGCCGGAATTCGACAGCGCCAGCACCACGTCCCTGACCGTCACCATGCCCAGGTCGCCGTGGCTGGCCTCGGCCGGGTGCACGAACAGCGCCGGCGTGCCGGTGGAGGCCAGGGTGGCGGCGATCTTGCGGCCCACATGGCCACTCTTGCCCATGCCCATCACGGCGACCCGGCCCTGGCAGGCCAGCACGGCCTCGACCGCGCGCACGAAGGATTCGCCCAGGCGCGGCGCCATGGCCGCGATGCCGGCGGCTTCGATTTCCAGGGTCTGCCGGCCCATGCGCAGGGCGAGGGCGGCGTCAAGGGAAGACGGAACTGCACTCATAGTGCCGGCAGTGTAGCGGCCGTCGTACCCGGCTGTTACCCGCCGCGCCGCCGCCCTTCCCACAATCGGGCAGGCCCGTCGGGGTGGTCCCGGTCGGCGCCCGACAAGGAGACAGAGGCATGAGCAAGAAGGCCAAGAAACTGTTGCTGCTGGCCGGCGACTATGTCGAGGACTACGAGATCATGGTGCCCTTCCAGGCGCTGCAGGCCGTGGGCCATCGGGTCGACGCGGTCTGCCCCGGCAAGAAGGCCGGCGATTTCGTGCTGACCGCGATCCACGACTTCGAGGGCGCCCAGACCTATTCCGAGAAGCCCGGCCATCGCTTCACCTTGAACGCCAGCTTCGCCGACGCGAAGGCCGAGGACTACGACGGCCTGGTGATCCCCGGCGGCCGCGCGCCCGAGTACCTGCGCACGATCGAGGGCGTCGTGCCCCTGGTGCAGGCCTTCGCCCGCGCCGACAAGCCGATCGCGGCGATCTGCCATGGCGCCCAGCTGCTGGCCGCGGCCGGCATCATCCGCGGCAAGAGGGTCTCGGCCTACCCGGCCTGCGCCGCCGAGGTCGAGCTGGCCGGTGCCAGCTATGCGGCCATTCCCGTGGACCAGGCGGTCACCGACGGCAATCTGGTCACCGCTCCGGCCTGGCCCGCGCACCCGGCTTGGATCGCGCAGTTCCTGGCCGTGCTGGGTACACGGGTCGAGCATTGAGACGAAAATCGCCGTCATCTGCCCAGGGAGTTGCCCATGTGCCAGGTCTTCATCAGCGCCGATCCGGAATCCTATGAATCGCGCACGCGCTCGGTGCGCCTGCATGGCGTGGTCACGAGCATCCGGCTAGAGAACCTGCACTGGGAGGTGCTGGAGGAGATCGGTGCCCGCGACGGCCTCTCGGTCACCCAGCTGATCGAGAAGCTCTACGACGAGCTGGTGCAGGCGCGCGGCGCGGTCGGCAACTTCGCTTCGTTCCTGCGCGTCAGCGCGTTGCGCTACATGGCCCTGCAGGCGCGCCAGCGCATCCCGGCGGATCTGACGGTGCCGATCCGGTCGTTGGATGCCGGCGCGGTGCTGAAGGATCTGCCGGCGAGCTGGGCGAGGCCGCCACAGAAGGTCGGGCTCTGAAATGAAAAAAGGCCCCGCGAGGGGCCTTTCCTTTTTCGCTGTTGCGACCAGATCCATCTCAGGGGTAGAGGCCACGCTCCTCGCGCGCCTGCAGCACCCGCGTGCAGGCCACGGTGAAGGCCGCGGTGCGCAGCGAGATCTTGTGCTGCTCGCTGGTTTCCCAGATGCCCTTGAAGGCGCCGGTGATGATCTTGTCCAGGCGGACATTGATCTCATCCTCGGTCCAGAAGAAGCTCGAGAAGTCCTGCACCCACTCGAAGTAGGAGACGGTCACGCCGCCGGCATTGGCGATCACATCGGGTACGACGATGATGCCGCGGTCGGCCAGCACGGCGTCGCCGTCCGGCGTGGTCGGGCCATTGGCGCCTTCCAGCACGATGCGGGTCGAGAGGCGCTGGGCGCGCTCGGCGGTGATCTGGCCTTCCAGCGCGGCCGGGATCAGCACGTCGGTCTTGACGTCCCAGAAGTTCTCGTTGGCGATGCCGTCGGCACCCTTGAAGCCGGCCACGCCGCCCGCCAGGGCCACATGGTCCAGCAGCGCGCCCATGTCGACGCCGTTGTCGTTGTGGATGGTGCCGGTATGGTCCTGCACCGCGACGATCTTGGCGCCGTTGGCGCAGAACAGCTTGGCGGCGATCGAGCCGACGTTGCCGAAGCCCTGCACCGCGACGCGGGCGCCTTCCATCGGCACGTTCAGGCGGCGCATCGCCTCGCGACCGATCACGAACACGCCGCGGCCGGTGGCGGCCACGCGGCCCAGCGAGCCGCCCAGCGGGATCGGCTTGCCGGTGACGACGCCGGTCGCGGTGGCGCCGACGTTCATCGAGTAGGTGTCCATCATCCAGGCCATGATCTGGCCATTGGTGTTGACGTCAGGCGCCGGAATGTCCTGGGTCGGGCCGATGATGATGCCGATCTCGCTGGTGTACCGGCGCGTAACTTTCTCCAGTTCCTTCAGCGACAGGGTCTTGGGATCCAGGCGGATGCCGCCCTTCGCGCCGCCGTAGGGCAGGTTGACCGCGGCGTTCTTGATCGTCATCCAGGCCGACAGCGCCATCACCTCTTCCAGGGTGACGTCGGGGTGGTAGCGCACGCCGCCCTTGCCGGGGCCTCGGGTCAGGCTGTGCTGGACGCGGTAGCCCTCGTAGTGGGCGATGGTGCCATTGTCCAGTTCGATGGGGATGTCGACGATCAGGGCGCGCTTGGGTCGGCGCAGCGTCTCCACCCAGCGCGCCAGGTTGCCGAGGTACGGCTCCACCGCGTCGATCTGGGACAGGTAGGTACCCCAGGGACTGTTGCGCGTGGGCGAGACGAAGGACAGGTTGGGCATGAAATGCTCCGTAACTTTTCGGTGGCGCGAACGGTATCTCGAACCGAGGGGCGCGCGCCAGGGTTTCCAAAGCCGAGTGCACATGCGGCCATGCGGCAGATGCATAGCGATCAAAAGTGTGCGCCGCAAGCCGCTTTCGGGCAAGTTTGTTGCTCGAAAAGCCGCACTCGCAAGCCAGTGCCGAATCGCCCCGGCCTGGCCCGCCCCTCCCGGGGGCATCGTTCAGAAATGCCCCAGGACGCCCAGGCGGCGCGCCCGCCGCTCCAGAACCGCATAGGTCACCAGGCCCAGCAGCAGGTAAGCGACGGAATTCAGCAGGATCCAGCCGTACACCGCGGGCGGCAGCTGGGCTCCGGCGGCGGCGGCGCGCGCGGCCGCCGCGCCCAGCGCATAGGGCAGGCCGGCCAGTGCGTTGAGCGGGTAGGCCGGCAGCGCCACCAGGCCGATCACCAGCGGGAAGGTGGCCGCCATCATCAGCTCGCCGCGCTTGACCAGCAGCAGGAGCCCCGCCACCGCATAGCCCAGGCCGATCAGCGCCGGCGCCGCCAGCAGGGTCGCGCCCAGCACCGGGCCATAGGGCAGCGGCAGGCGCCCGTCGGTCAGCCATTCCAGCAGCAGCAGGCTGGGCAGCAACAGCAGCAGGCCGCCGCCCACCTGCAGCAGCGCGCGCAGGCTCAGCAGCGCCCACAGCGGCAGCGGCGCCAGGCACAGCTGCTCCAGGGTGCGCTGCTCGGTCTCCTGCTGCACATCGTTGCTGGCGCTCTGGAAGGCCGCGGCCGCGAACAGCCAGACCACGAAGCCGACGATCAGGCCGTCCGCCTCGCCGGAGTCCAGGCCCTTGCCGGTGGCCGACAGCACCGCCAGCACCAGACCGCCGAACAGGCCCAGCACCATGGCGACGCCCAGCAGGGCCTCGAACCAGTAGCGCCGCTGCAGATAGAAGGCGCGCCGCAGCTCGTTGCCCAGGTGGCGCCACAGCAGGCGGGCCAGCGGGGCGCGGGGGCGTTCCGTCGCCGCGCTCGTCATCATGCCGACTCCCCCTCGCCGACCAGGGCCAGGTACTTGTCGCGCAGCGCCACGCGGCGCAGCTCCATGCCGCGGCAGCCGCGCAGCGCCGGGCGCAGCAGCTCCAGCAGGGTGCAGGCCTCCTCATGGTCGCGCAGCGGCAGCAGCCAGGTACCGGCCGGGTCGCGCGGGCAGGCGGTCCAGAGCCGCCCCGGCGGCAGGGCCGGCAGCCCGCCCGCCCCGGGCTGCAGCTGCAGCAGGTACTCATGCTCCAGGCGCAGGAACTCGCTCTTGCTGCCGTCGAACACCTTGCTGCCCTGACGGATGCAGACGATGCGCTGGCACAAGCGTTCGATGAAATGCAGGTCGTGCGAGCCGAGCAGCACCGTCATGCCCTCGCCGGCCAGATGGCGCACCAGGGCTTCGAGCTTTTCGACGCCGAACAGGTCCAGGCCCAGGGTCGGCTCGTCCAGCAGCGCCAGCGCGGGCCGGTGGATCAGGGTGCCGAGCAGCGCGGCGCGCAGCTTGTTGCCGGTCGAGAGCTGGCGCAGCGGCGCCCGCACATCGGGAATCTCCAGCAACGCGGCCAGCGCGTCGAAATGCTCGCGGTCGAACGGCGCCTCGCGCAGGCCGCAGAAGTAGTGCGCGTTCTCCAGGGTCGAGAGGCGCTCGTAGCAGGCGCCGCGCCCTTCCAGCAGCACGCCGAATTCGCGCAGATGCGGCCCATGGCGGCCGACCGTGATCGCCTGGCCGCGCCAATACAGCCGCCCGCCATCGGCGCTGCTGAGCCCGGTCAGCGCGCGGATCAGGGTCGTCTTGCCGGAACCGTTGGGGCCCAGCAGCCCGACGATGTCGCCCGGCGCCAAGGTCAGCGAGAAGTCGCGCAGCGCCACGATCTCGCGCCCGGCGCGTCGATAGGTCTTGGCGGCGCCTTCCAGGCGCAGCAGCGCTGGCGCATCTCCTTGCTCGGTCAGCATGCTCTTGCTTTCCTCCCTGCTCTGTCGGCCACCGATGCTAGCGGGCCAACATGAAGACAAGGAAAAGTTGAGCCTGCGACCGAGCGCAGGGGACTTCAACGCGTCAGCGCGGCACGGAATTCACCGTCGTCGACCAGCTTGCCCACCAACGCCTTGTACAAGGCTCCGTACTGGTTGATGGCCATCGGAATCGCCGTAGCGCCGATGAAGGACGAGTTCCAATGCGCGTCCGCCACCAGTTCCTTGTCATAGACGACCTTGCCTTCGCGCTTGACGCTGAAGCGTGCGGCCAGGCGGCCCTTGCCGATATCAATGGCGGCGTCGACCATGCTGTCGGTCAACTGGCCTTCGATCACATGCTTGGCGCTCGTGTCGTAAAGACCAGCCGCCTTGAGTTCGGCCTGCAGTTCATCGCGCAGTTGCAGCGCGAAGCTGCCGCCGGTGGGCGACACCGAGGAGCCGCGCAGCCCGCCCAGGCTCTTGTCCATCTCGGCCGGCTTGCCGGGAGCCAGCACGAAGCTGCCCGTGGCCAGCGGCGGCAGCTTGGCGGCGCGCAGCTTTTCGACATTGGCGGCACTGGCGGCCGGTGCCGGCATCTGCACCGAGGCGCAGCCGGTCATCACCAGGCCCAGCAGGCCCACGGTGAGCAGTCGGGCCAAGGCCGAATTCTTGATTTGCTTGATCATGATGGTGTCGAGTGTTCTTGGTGTTTCACTGGAAGGCCGGGTCCTGGGACAGCTCGTTCAGCACCTGGCTGACGACCTGCCGGCTCATCTGGGTCACGGCTTCTTCGATGCTGCCCGCCTTCTGCGCATTGCCGGGCTGGCTGGCGGCACCCATGGTCGTGTGGATCGCATGGCGGACCTTCTTGGTGATGCCGGCGGCATCACCCGGCCCGCGGTAGCTGGCGGTGCAGACATAGCCGTCGGTCACCTGGGAGCCGGCAAGGCCGAAGGTCAGGCCGGTCACGAAACCCTTGGAAAAGGCGTCGTCCGACATCGGCACGTTGTTCATCACGATGCTGAGGGTCGCACCGTTCTTGACCGGCGCCTCGACCACCTCGCTGAACAGACCGCTGGTCTGTACCTGCTCGGTGATGCGCTTCTTCAGCAGACTGGTCGCCTGGGCGTTGGTCACGCCCTTGGTCTGGAATTCGAACAGCAGCTGCACCGCCTGCGGCTGCTCGCGCTTCTTGAACTGCGTGGTCGCGACCTCACGGGTCGAGCCGTCCACGTAGTAGCTGGCGCAGCCGGTCATTGCGGCGGCCAGCATCAGGCCGGCCAGGCGCTTGGCGCACCCGGCCCATCGGTTCTTCATCGTCACTGGATCCTCCCTGTTTTCGGACGGCCCCGTTTTGCGCCATCACAAGCCTTCTCGACGGGATGCGCCGGGGCGGGCGGACTATAGGGCCGTCCGAACCGCCGCGCTACCGTTGAAGCCCTAAGTCGCCCGCGGGCCACGGCGGCGGACGCCCCGCTGGTTACCATCCGGCGATGATCACCTCGCTGGACCTTGCCCTGCTGTATCTCGTCGCCGCCGTCCTCGGGGTCGTGATCTGCCGCTCACTGAAACTGCCGCCGATGCTGGGCTATCTGGCGGTGGGGGTGCTGATCGGGCCGCATGCGCTGGCGCTGGGCGGGCCGGAGGGCGGCGGGGCCAGCATCCGCTACCTGGCCGAGTTCGGCGTGGTGTTCCTGATGTTCGTGATCGGGCTGGAGTTCAACCTGCCCAAGCTGCGCAGCATGCGCTCGATGGTGTTCGGCCTCGGGCTGCTGCAGGTGCTGCTGACCATCCTCGGTGCGGTCGCGGGCCACCATCTGCTGGACGCCGGCTTCGCCTTCTTCGGCCAGCAATGGGAGCTGAGCTGGCAGGGTTCGCTGGTGCTGGGCGCGGCGATGGCGATGAGCTCGACCGCGATCGTCGTCAAGCTGATGGCCGAGCGGCTGGAACTGGAGAGCGAGCATGGCCGGCGCGTGCTGGGCGTGCTGCTGTTCCAGGATCTGGCCGTGGTGCCGCTCTTGGTGATGATCCCGGCGCTGAACAGCGACGGCGGCACGATGGCCGCCTCGCTGGGCTGGGCCGCGCTGAAGGCGGCCGTCGTGCTGGGCGTGCTGCTGCTGGGCGGGCAGAAGGCGATGCGCTGGTGGCTGACCCTGGTCGCGCGGCGCAAGAGCGAGGAGCTGTTCATGCTGAATCTGCTGCTCGTCACCCTGGGCCTGGCCTGGCTGACCGAGCATGCCGGGCTGTCGCTGGCGCTGGGCGCGTTCGTCGCCGGCATGCTGATCGCCGAGACCGAATACAAGCACCAGGTGGAGACCGACATCCGGCCCTTCCACGATGTGCTGCTGGGCCTGTTCTTCATCACGATCGGCATGAAGCTGGACTGGCGCCCGGTGCTGGAGCAATGGCCGCTGGTGCTGGCCCTGACCCTGGCGCCGACCTTCGCCAAGTTCCTGCTGATCGCCGGCCTGGCCCGGCTGCTGCGCGCGCCGACCGGCGTGGCGCTTCGCACCGGCCTCTATCTGGCGCAGGCCGGCGAGTTCGGCTTCGTGCTCTTGACCCTGGGCGCGCAGCACCAGCTGATCGCGCCGCAATGGGTCAGCCCGGTGCTGGCCGGCATGGTGCTGTCGATGCTGGCCACGCCGATCCTCTTCATTTACAGCAACCGCATCGTGATGAAGCTCTCGGCCAGCGACTGGCTGCTGCAGTCGGTGCAGCTGACCACGATCGCGAAGAAGTCGATCAAGGCCGATGCCCATGTGATCATCTGCGGCTACGGCCGCAGCGGTCAGAACCTGGCGCGCCTGCTGGAGGCCGAGGAGATCCCCTACATGGCGCTGGACCTGGACCCGGACCGGGTGCGCCAGGCCGCGGCGGCCGGCCAGAGCGTGGTGTTCGGCGACGCGGCGCGGCTGCAGAGCCTGATGGCCGCCGGCCTGGCGCGCGCCAGCGCGGTGGTGGTCACCTATCACGACACGCCCTCGGCGCTGAAGATCCTGCAGCTGGTGCGCGCCCATGCGGCCCATGTGCCGGTGGTGGTGCGCACGATCGACGACACCGACCTGGAACGCCTGCGCGCGGCCGGCGCCACCGAGGTGGTGCCGGAGGCGATCGAGGGCTCGCTGATGCTGGCCAGCCATGCGCTGGCCCTGGTGGGCGTGCCGATGCGGCGCGTGATCCGCATCACTCGCGACGCGCGCGATGCGCGCTACGGCCTGCTGCGCGGCTACTTCCACGGCACCGACGACGACGGTATCGAGGAGCGCGCCCAGGCCCGGCTGCGTTCGGTGACCCTGCCGCAGGCCAGCCCCTTCGCGGCCCAGCCGCTGGGCGACCTGGCCCTGCATGCGATCGGCGTCGAGGTGGTGTCGATCCGCCGCGCCGGCGGCGCCGTGGTGCAGGCCGACGACGCGCTGACCCTGCATGGCGGCGACACCCTGGTGCTCTCGGGCGTCAGCGAGGCCTTGTCCCTGGCCGAGGAGAAGCTGCTCGGCAGCTAGCAGGCCCTAGAGGGCGCCGGACAGCTTCCACAGGCCCGCAGCGAGCAGCGCAATGCCGAGCAGGGCCCCGAGCCGCGCGCCGCCGGGGGCAAGTTTCTCGATCGCGACGGCGACCGACAGCGCCAGTATCCACGCCAGATTCATGGCGCCACCGACGAAGAGCAGCGCCATCAGCGCCCAGCAGCATCCTAGGCAGCTCAGACCATGGCGCCAGCCCATCAGGAAGCTGCCCGGCGCGCCGCCGCGCCATGCGCCGATGAGGAAACCGAACGGTGTCTGACAGCGCCGCAGGCACAGGCGCTTGAGGGGCGAGAACTGGTAGAGGCCGGCGATCACCAGCAGCAGCACATTCAACGGCACCGAGGTGCTGACGAGCATCGGATCGATCCAGCCAGCACCTTGCAGTGCCCATTGCAAGGCCACCGCGGCGGCGCTGAACGCCAGCCACGCCAGCAGATAGCCGGCCACAAAGCCCAGCGCGTGCGGGCGTTGCCCGCGCCGCTCGCTCAGGTCGACGAAGGTGAGCACCATCGGCAGCGCCGAGGGCAGCATCATCGCCGCCATCATCACGGCCCACATCAGGCCGATGGCTAACAGGTTGGGCAGCCGCCAGTCCGGTCCGTCCGGCATCGCGAGCCGGGCGAACTCGCTGTCCATGTCGACCGCCATCCAGACCAGCAGCGCCCAGCCCAGCAGGCTGAGCCCCAGCAGCAGCGCCGCGACCACGCCACGGCGACGCCGCCACGGCCCGGTCTTCGCGCCGGGCGCAGACGCGGCCGGCTTGGGCTTCGGCGCTGCACTCATCAAGGCGATCCCTTCGCTCGGCTCATGGTTACTTGCGAGCCGCCATCCATGGGAATAGTCTGGCATGAGCGCGGGCGACGACCTGCGCCCGGAAAGGAAAGTCCATGGCATCCTCATCCTGGCATATCTCGGGCGAGTACATGGAGACCTGCAACTGCGCGCTGCTCTGCCCCTGCATCACCTCCAACCTGAGCGCCAAGCCGACCGAAGGGGACTGCCAGGCGGCGGTCGCCATGCGCGTCGACAAGGGCGCCAAGGATGGCGTCGTGCTCGACGGCCTGTCGTTCGTGGTCATGCTGCATGCGCCGGGCCCGATGAGTGAGGGCAACATCACCGTGGGCCTGATCATCGAAGCGCAAGCGACCCAGGCGCAGGTCGACGCCCTCACCGCCATCGCCACCGGCGCGGCGGGCGGGCCGATGGCGGCGCTGGGCCCTTTGGTGGGCAGCTTCGCGGGCATCGAGCGACGGCCGGTGGAGTTCAGCGCCTCCGGGCTCGAGCGTGTCGTGCGGGCCGGCGATCTGCTGGACCAGTCCTGCAGCGGCCTGCCCAGCGCCGCGGATCCCGCGCAGGCGATCGTGATCGACAACGTGGCGCATCCGGTCAACAGCCGGATCGCGCTCGCCAGGGCGACGCGAAGCCTGTTCAATGCCTTCGGCATGCGCTGGAACGACAGCAGCGGCACGCGCAACGGCCACTTCGCTCCGTTCTCCTGGTCGGCCTAGCCACCGGCGGCGCGACGTCCCGGCCGCTGGCGGGCCCTGGACGCCTCGTATCGCGCGGCGCAGAATGGCCGCTCGGACATCCCCCTGTCCGACAAGGAGTTCGCCATGGTCCTGGTCCCGCCCCCGCGCTCCGTCGCGCGTCGCGCGCTGCTGTTTCTGCTGCTGCTCGCGCTGGCACTCGCGCTCCCCGCCTGGGGCGCCGGCACCGAGGGCAAGGTCGGCGCCAAGCCGACCGCCACCGGCAAGCTCTACGACTACTACCTGAGCGGCAGCGCGGCCGACATGCAGCCGGCCGCGCCGGCCACGGCGCAGCTGGTGCTGATGGGCGGCGGGCTGGATGTCGACGAGGCTTTCCGCGCGATGATCGCCAAGGCCGCCGGCGGCAGCGGCGGGCGGGTCGACATCGTCGTGGTCCGCGCCAGCGGCGCCGACGGCTACAACGACTATCTGCTGAACCAGCTCTACCCGGCCGGCACGACGAACCCGGTCGACTCGGTCGAGACCCTGGTGATCAAGTCGCGCGAGGGCGCCGACGACCCCGCGCTCAATGCGATCGTGGCGCGCGCCGACCTGCTGTTCATCGCCGGCGGCGACCAAGGAGACTACATCCGGCAATGGAAGGGCAGCCGGCTCGACACCACCTTGAGCGGCCTGCTGGCACGCAAGGTGCCATTCGGCGGCACCAGCGCGGGCCTGGCGGTGCTGGGCGACATCGACTTCTCGGCCGAGAACGGCACGATCACCTCCGAGCAGGCCCTGGCCAATCCCTACGACCGGCGCGAAACCCTGGACCGCGGCTTCCTGACCGGACTGCGCGGCCTGCTGAACACGATCACCGATGCGCACCTGGTGACGCGCGACCGCATGGGCCGGCTGTTCAGCTTCCTGGCCCGCATCGTGCAGGACAGCGCCGGCGCGCTGGCGCCGACGCAGGCGCGCGGCATCGGCCTGGACGAGAACACCGCGCTGGTGGTCGACGACGGCCTGGCCCGGGTGATGGGCGGCGGCACCGCCTACTTCGTCCAGCCGCAGCTGGCGCCGGACCCGATCCAGGCCAAGAAGCCGCTGTCGATGCGCAATGTGCGGATCGACCGCTTGCGCGCCGGCGGCGCCAGCTTCGACCTGCTGAACTGGACCCGCTCCGACGGCGCCGCGCCCTACTTCGTCGACGCGCTGGGCGGCGTGCTGACCAGCAATCCCTATTGAACCCGGCCGCGGGGCGCGCCGTCACCTGCGCGACCCCCTGGCGCATCCGCGACAGCCGCGGCGCGCCCGCTGCGCGACACTGCCTGCATCGCCGCAGCCGCACCACCGCCATGAACTTCGACTACAGCCCCAAGGTCCAGGCCCTGCGCGAGCGCCTGCTCGCCTTCATGGACCGGCATGTCTATCCGAACGAGCGCGCCTTCCTCGAGGAGGTGGCCGCGAACCGCCGCGCCGGCAATGCCTGGGTGCCGACCCGGCTGATCGAGGAGCTGAAGCCGCTGGCACGCGCGGCCGGGCTGTGGAACCTGTTCCTGCCGCATTCGGAGCGCGCGCCGGAGGGTCTGTCGAATCTGGAGTACGCGCCGCTGTGCGAGATCATGGGCCGCGTCTCCTGGGCACCCGAGGTGTTCAACTGCTCGGCGCCGGACACCGGCAATATGGAGACCATCGCGCGCTATGGCAGCGAGGCGCAGCAGGACCGCTGGCTGATGCCGCTGCTGCGCGGCGAGATCCGCTCGGCCTTCCTGATGACCGAGCCGGACGTGGCCTCGTCGGACGCGACCAACATCCAGTGCCGCATCGAGCGCCAGGGCGACGACTACCTGATCAACGGCAGCAAGTGGTGGTCCAGCGGCGCCGGCGACCCGCGCTGCGCGGTCTACATCGTGATGGGCAAGACCGATCCGGATGCCGGCCGCCACGAGCAGCAGTCGATGGTGCTGGTGCCGGCCGATGCCCCGGGCATCACGGTCAAGCGCCACCTGCCGGTGTTCGGCTACGACGACGCGCCGCATGGCCATATGGAGATCGAGCTGAAGAACGTGCGCGTGCCGGCGGCCGACGCCATCCTGCTCGGCGAGGGCCGCGGCTTCGAGATCGCGCAGGGCCGCCTGGGCCCGGGCCGCATCCACCATTGCATGCGCTCGATCGGCGCGGCGGAGCGCGCGCTGGAGCTGTTGTGCGAGCGCGCGATCGCCCGCACCGCCTTCGGCAAGACCATCGCGCAGCAGACCGTCACGCAGGAGCGCATCGCCGAGGCGCGCTGCGCGATCGAGCAGGCGCGCCTGCTGACCCTGAAGGCCGCCTACATGATGGACACGGTGGGCAACAAGGTCGCAAAGGCCGAGATCGCGATGATCAAGATCGTCGCGCCCAATATGGCGCTGCAGGTGATCGACTGGGCGATCCAGGTGCATGGCGCGATGGGGGTGTCGGACGACACCCCGCTGGCGATGATGTGGGCGCACCAGCGCACCCTGCGCCTGGCCGACGGCCCGGACGAGGTGCACCGCAACGCGCTGGCCAAGCTGGAGCTGGCGCGCCACATGAAGCTGCCGACCGACCAGGTGCAGATGCCGATCACGCGCGGGGCCTAGGGCCTGTTAACGCTATGGCAGCAGGTCGCGTTGTGACCAGAAAGGCCGCAGGCAAGGCGCAAACCGCAGCCGGGTTGGACACCCGGCGAGGATTTGCAACGCCGCATGCGGTCTTTCTGGTCACAACCCTCCGGGAAGGCCCGCCCCCAGGGGCCACTCGTCGTTGCAACGCTGGCCCGCACGCGAGTGCGGGCGGCGCGCTGTGCCTAGATTGGCCCCTGGGGGCGGACCTTCGCGGCCTACTGCCGTAGCGTTAACAGGCCCTAGCCCCCTGCCGGCAAGCCATTCGCCTGCCTGAAGCATGGCCGGGGTCAATCCCCAATCCCTCCTGGGAGGGGCACAACTGATCTGGCGTTATCGCGCCCGGGCCGCTAGGATCGCCGGCCTCAGCCCGCGCAGCCTGTCGCCCCATGCAACGCCCCTCCCTGTCCCGCACCTGGCCGCCGCTGGCCTTCGGCCTGGTGCTGCTGCTGCAGATCGCCGTGCTGCTCAGCAGCCTGGGCGGCCTGCTGGACAGCGTCTGGCTGCCCTGGCTCTGCGTCGTCAGCCTCGGCCTCAGCGCCCTGGTGGCAGGTCTTGCCCTGGCCGCGATCGGCCATGAGCGCGAGCGCGCCGAACGCGCCCAGATGACCCTGGAGGAGGCGATCGACGCGCTGCCCGCCAGCGTCGAGATCTTCGATGCCGAGGACCGGCTGGTCGCCTACAACAAGCGCCTGGTCGAGCTCTATCCGCACAAGCTGCGCGAGTTCCAGCGCGGCGCCAGCTTCGAGGAGCTGGTGCGCGCCTCGCTCGAGTTCAAGGGCGTGCCGGAGGCGATTGGCCGCGAGGAGGAATGGCTGCAGGAGCGCAAGCGCGCGCGCGGCAGCCAGCCGGCGCCGCTGCTGCAGCGCGTGCACGACGACATCTGGCTGCGCATCTTCGAGCGCCGCACGCCCTCGGGTGGCATGGTCGGCGTGCGCCTGGAGGTCAGCGACCTGGTGCACGAGCAGCAGCGCCTGGCCGCCAGCCAGGCCCATCTGCAGGCCCTGATCAACGCGGCGATGAACGGCATCATCACCCTGGACACCGCCGGCCACATGCTTGAGGTCAACCCGGCCTGCGAGCGCCTGTTCGGTTTCAGCGCGGCCGAGCTGCGCGGCAGCCATCTGAGCATGCTGGTCAACAAGCTGCCGGACGACCCGCAAGACCTGGCCCTCGCCTTCGGCGGCCAGGAGTTCGCGGCGCGCCACCGCGACGGCCATGAGCTGGCGGTGCACCTGGCCGTGGCCGAGGTCAAGACCGACACCACCCATATCTTCGTCGGCATCATCACCGACTTCAGCGAGCGCAAGCGCCAGGAGCTGCGCCTGCGCCAGGCCAACGAGCTGCTGGCGCGCCAGTCCACCACCGATGGCCTGACCGGCGTCGGCAACCGGCGCCTGTTCGACCAGGCCCTGCTGATCGAATGGCAGCGCAGCGCGCGCTCCGGCAAGCCGCTGGCGATGCTGCTGGTCGACCTGGACCATTTCAAGCAGTACAACGACCATTACGGCCATGTCGCCGGCGACGACTGCCTGCGCCGCGTCGCCACCCTGCTGCGCAGCTGCGTCGGCCGCGGCGGCGAGCCGGTCTGCCGCTACGGCGGCGAGGAGTTCGCGGTGCTGCTGGTCGACACCGACCTGGCCGGCGCCCAGGTCGTGGCGCAGCGCTGCCTGGACAGCGTGCGCCTGGCCGCGATCGAGCATGCGGCCTCGCCGGTGCGCCAGTCGGTCAGCCTGTCGATCGGCGTGGCCGCCTGCGTCGCGGTGCCCGGCCAGCCGGCGCAGCGCCTGATCGAGGCCTCCGACACCGCGCTCTACCAGGCCAAGCAAGGCGGCCGCGCGCGCCTGACCTGCCATATGCAGGCGGTCTGCTGACACGAAGACTCTTGGCCGGGCGGATGATCGCCGGGCTGCGGGTGCACGCGCTTGCTCCGTGTCCCCCGGGCCGCATTGCGGCCCTCCTCCTTGACCTGCGCAAGCGCGCACACCCACAACCCGGCTCAACCTGCGCAGCGCCTCTTCGACGACGCCCCATATCGGCCACACGGCGCAAGCAGGAGGGTGGGCGGGCCTGATGCGGAGGTCAAGGAGGAGGCCGCGCAGCGGCCGGGGGATTGAGCCCGGACACCGGAAGTCCAGTGGACTTTCGGTGCCTGGCGAAAGCCAGGGCCGCAAGGCCCCGGCACGCAGCAGCAGGCCTACCCGCCCTCCTGCGCTTCACGGCGACATAAAAAAGCATCGAGGATGCCCGCGGGCGTCCCCGATGCCAAACAGAGCAGTAGTCGCCGCGGCCATCACAACCACGACGCGCCGAGCGTAGCGCCTGCTGCGAGGGCTGCCCAGAGGGGACCGCGGGGCCGAAAGGCCCGTTCCGCGCCGCCACGTTACCTGGGCTCACAGGGCGTGCACCGATACCGGGCGAAACTCCCAATCGCCATGCGGGTCGGCTGCGCTGAGAATCGCCGCTCATCCAGGTGGGCGGCACGTCCGTGTCTTACATAACTACACACAAGTCCAACATTAAGTCAGGCGTGCAGCGCGGGGTCGGCGGCAAGATTTGCCGCATGGGCCTGGTCGCGCTTCTCCCCGTGCTGATGTCGGACCCGGCCGCAGCCAAGCCGGGCGGCGACGCGCCGGCGCCGGCCGAGTTGAACGTGCTGCACTGGTGGACCTCGGCCAGCGAGCGCGCGGCGGCCGACCATGTGGCGGCGCGCATGGCCGAGCAGGGCCTGCGCTGGGTCGACGGTGCGGTGGCCGGCGGCGGCGGCAGCGCGGCGATCAAGGTGCTGAACGAGCGCACCCTGCGCCGCATGGCGCCCAAGGTGGCGCAGCTGAACGGCCAGTCGATGAGCGAATGGGCCGACATGGGCCTGCTGCTGGAACTGGACGGCGTGGCGCAGCGGCGCAACTGGGCCCGCACCATGTTCCCGCAGGTGATGAGCCAGCTGACGGTGCGCGAGCATGTGGTGGCCGCGCCGCTGGGCATCCACCGCATCAACAACCTCTACCTGAACAAGGCGGTGTTCGCGCAGCACCGCATCGAGCTGCCCAGCGACTGGACCGGCGTGCTGCGCGCGGCCAAGGCGCTGCGCGCGGCCGGCGTCACGCCGGTGGCCTTCAGCGACGAACCCTGGCAGGTGGCCACGGTGTTCGAGGCCCTGCTGCTGGGCGAGGCCGGCCCCAGCCTGTACCGGCGCATGATGGTGCAGCGCGAGCTGCAGGCCTTCGACGATCCGGCGCTGGAGCGCAGCCTGCGCCGCCTGCGCGACTGGCGCGGCCTGGCCCTGCCGGCCGCGGCCCAGGGCGCGGCCAGCGGGCCGCAGCCGGTGATGCTGGGCGAGCGGCCCTGGACCGAGCTGGTGGCCGATTTCGCCGCCGGCCGCTCGGCCATGCTGATCATGGGCGACTGGGCGCGCGGCGAGCTGGGCAGCCTGGGCCTGGAGGGCGGGCGCGACTTCGACTGCCGCGCCGTGCCCGGCACCGCCCAGGCCCATCTCTACAGCATCGACACCCTGGCCATGCTGGCCGGCAGCGGCGTGCAGGCCGAGCAGGAGAAGATGGCCGAGCTGCTGGGCAGCGCCACCCTGCAGTTGGGCTACAACCGCATCAAGGGCTCGGTGCCGGTGCGCCGCGACGTACCGGTCGACGAACTGGACCCCTGCGCCCAGCAGTCCTTCGCGCTGTTCGCCAACCCCGCGACGCCGCGCGTGCCCAGCCTGGTGCACCGCATGGCCTTCGGCGAGGTCGGCAAGAACGCCATCATCGAGACCGTGCACCGCTTCGCGCTGGACCCGGCCCAGACCCCGGCCGCCGCGCAGCGCAAGCTGCAGGGCCTGCTGCGCGCGCTGACGCCGCCGCCGCCATCCACCCCATCCCCACCATCGCCTCCCGCCGCCATCTCGCCGAAAGCCCCCCGATGAACCGCAAGATCTTGATCGTCGACGACGACCAGAAAATCCGCGAGCTGCTGAAGACCTATCTGGAGAAGAACCAGTACGAGGTGCTGATGGCGCATGACGGCGCCAGCTTCATGGCCGAGTTCGAGCGCCATGCCGATGCGATCAGCCTGTGCATCCTGGACATCATGCTGCCCGACACCGAGGGCTTCGCGCTGTGCCAGGCGGTGCGCCGGCGCTCCGAGGTGCCGGTCATCATGCTGACCGCCAGCAGCGAGGAGACCGACCGCATCGTCGGCCTGGAGCTGGGCGCGGACGACTACATCGGCAAGCCCTTCAATCCGCGCGAGCTGCTGGCGCGCATCAAGGCCATCCACCGCCGCGCCGGCATGGACCGCAGCCAGGCGCCGCGCTTCTACCGCTTCAACGGCTTCGTGCTCGATGTGCTGGAGCGCAGCCTGATCGACCCCGACGGCAAGGCCGGCGCGCTCTCGGGCATGGACTTCCAGCTGCTCAAGCTGCTGGTCGAGCATCCCGGCGAGGTGCTGGACCGCGGCCGCCTGGCCGAGGTGACGCGCGGACGCGACCTGGGCCCGCTGGACCGCTCGCTGGACGTGCAGGTCAGCCGGCTGCGCCAGCGCCTGCAGGACGACGGCAAGCAGCCCGCGCTGATCAAGACCGTGCGCGGTTCCGGCTACGTGTTCTCGACCACCGTCAGCACCAGCAATGCGGCGTGAGGACGCCGGCGCCTGGCGCCGCGTGCCGCAGCGCCTGATCGGTTTCCTGTTCGACAGCCTGCAGGGCCGCTTCGTGCTGGCGATGCTGGGCGCGCTGGCCCTGGTGCAGCTGCTGGTGAACCTGGTCTGGTACCAGCAGATCGAGCAGCGCACCAAGCGCCAGACCGAGCTCGCCGCCCACCATGTGGCCAGCGGCGCCCTCGGCGCGCTGCGCGCGCTGCGCGAGCTGCCCGCGGCCTACCGGCCGCTGCTGCTGGAGCAGCTGCGCACGATGGGCGGCACGCGCTTCCTGGTCTTCTTCAACCGCGCCCGGGTCGAGGTCGAGCCCCTGCCCGAGCAGGCGCTGGCGCGCCTGCTGGAGGAGCGGGTGCGCCAGGAGATGCTGGCCCAGCTGACGCCCGAGACGCCGCTGCAGGTGACCCTGGCCTCGCCGCTGCGCCTGCAGGTGGCACCCGGCGGCGCGCTGCTGGCGGACCTGCCGGACAGCTGGGTCGACCCGCTGCTGCTGTCGGCCGAGCGGCCTGCGCCCTTCCTGGTGATCCAGGTCGAGACCGAGCCGGGCCAGTGGCTGTTCCTCAGCAGCGCGATGCCGGACCCCTATTTCCTCGAGCAGCTGGAGTTCTTCACCTGGCAACGCCTGACCCCGCAGCTGCTGATGCTGGGCCTGGTGCTGCTGCTGAGCCTGGGCGCGTCGCGCGCGCTGACCCGCCCGCTGCTGGGCCTGAGCCGCGCGGCCGCGCGCATGGGGCATCGCTCAAACCCGAAGCCGCTGCGCGTCAGCGGCACCTCGGAGGTGCGCCGCGCGATCCAGGCCTTCAACGAGATGCAGGAGCGCATCCGCCGCTACCTGAGCGACCGCGAGCGCCTGTTCGCCTCGATCTCGCATGACCTGCGCACGCCGATCACGCGGCTGCGCCTGCGCAGCGAGCTGCTCGACGACACCGCGGTGCAGGACGCCTTCCACGAGGACCTGGACGAGCTGGACATGATGGTCAAGACCGCGCTGCAGATCGTCAAGGACACCGACATCCACGAGAACCGCGTGCCGGTGCGCATCGACCTGGTGCTGCAGAAAATGGTGCGCGACGCCCGCATGGCCGGCCAGCAGATCGAGCTGGAAGAGAAGCCACTGACCGTGTTCGGCAAGCCGCTGGCGCTCAAGCGCGCGCTCGGCAACCTGCTCGACAACGCCGCCTTCTACGGCGCCAGCGCCGGCGTGCAGAAGACCGAGCTGCGCATGTCCGAGGGCCTGCCCGGCACGCCGCAGCAGGGCCGGGTCTTGCTGACCGTGCGCGACCATGGCCCCGGCGTGCCCGACGCCGCGCTGGCCCGGCTGGGCCAGCCCTACACCCGGCTCGACCATGGCGAGCGCCTGCGCCAGGACGGCATGGGCCTGGGCCTGTCCATCGTGCGTGACATCGTCGCCGACCATGGCGGCGTGCTGCAGTTCCGCAACCACCCACAGGGCGGGCTGGAGGTCTGCGTGGCGCTGCCGGCGCCGGGCTGACCGTACATCCCATGAGCTCAAGCATTGCACTGCCAGAAATCCTGGCCACGCTGGCGGCACAGCAAGCCCCGCCGTCCCATCTGGCGCGCCTGGCCGCCCTGATCGCGCTGGCGGAACGGGAGCCGGCGCTGCGCGCCCTGTTCCTGGTCGGTTCCTATGCCAAGGGCCTGGGCGACCGGGTCTCGGACCTAGACCTGGTGATGATCGCCGCGGCCGGGCAGGGCGAGCGCCTGCTGGCGGCTGGCCATGCGCTGCTGCTGGCCTCGGGCGAGCTACTGAACCAGTTCGGCGGCAAACACCCCGGCCCGGGCAGCGGCTTTTTCCACAAGCTCGTCTATCTCGATTTCTCCAGCGTCGAGTTGCATGTCTTCGAGCCGGGTACCGCCTTCCGGCTCAGGCGGCCCTATCTGGCCGTGTGGGACCCGGAGCGGTTGCAGGAGGCCTATGTCGCCGAAGGCGAGCCGGTGCGGCACGAGGACTTCGTCGCCTACGAGCATGGCGACGCGGGCCTGATCTGGGATCTGGTCGACTGCATCAAATGGCTGTCGCGCGGCCGGGCGGCACTCGCACGGCGGCACATCGTCAAGATCGCAGAGCGGATACGTCAGGACGGCGGGGGTTGATCCGCGGGGCCGGGTCTTGCCCGCCCTGTGCGACCATGGCCTCATCATGCATGACACCATCCTCCACCTCGCCCCACCCACCCCGGCCGATGCCGAGGAGCTGCTCGCCTTCGAGCTGGAGAACCGGGCCTTCTTCGAGGCCCATATCAATGCCCGCCCGGCGGACTACTACGGTCTGGACCAGGTGCGCGCGGCCATCGAGGCGGCGCAGCGCGAGGCCGCCGAGGACAAGGCCTACCAACATCTGCTGCGCGACGCCGCCGGTGTGCTGGTGGGTCGCGCCAACCTGACGCGAGTGCGGCGCGCCCATTTCCACAGCGCCGAGCTGGGCTACCGCATCGCGCTGGCGGCCGGCGGGCGGGGCTATGCCAGCCTGGCGGTGGCCCGGCTGCTCGACAAGGCCTTCACCGAGCTGAAGCTGCAGCGCATCGAGGCCACGGCCCGGCCGGAGAACATCGGCTCATGCAAGGTGCTGGACCGCAACGGCTTTCGCCGGTTCGGCCGCTCGACCCGCAGCTTCGAGCTCGGCGGCGCCTGGTACGACCTGAACCACTACGAGCGCCGCGCCGACGATTGATTGATCGATTGCCTGATGCTCAGGCATCACCGCCACCACCACCCCAGCGGCGGATCCGGTAGCCGATCAGCGCGTAGAACAGGATGAAGGCGTAGCAGGGCAGCATCAGCCAGTAGGCCGACTGCACCTGGCCGGTGTCGGACAGGCGGCCGTAGAGCATGGGCAGCAGGGCGCCGCCGGCGATGCCCATGATCAGTAGGGCCGAGCCGCTGGCGGTGTGGCGCCCCAGGCCCTGCAGCGCCAGCGGCCAGACGGCCGGCCAGACCAGGGCGTTGGCCAGGCCCAGCAGGGCCAGGAACATCACCGTGTCCGGCACCGGCGGCACGCCGGCCCAGCCCAGCAGCGCGACCGACAGCGCGCTGGAGCTCTTCGAGCCGAGCGCCACGCCGGCGGTGAACAGCATGCCGGCCAGCGCCGACAGCAACAGGGCGGCGCGCTGCGACAGGAAGCGCGGGATGCACAGCACGCCCAGCAGATAGCCCAGCACCATGAAGCCCATCGTGTAGGAGGTCAGCACCGCGAAGTTCTGCACGCCCAGCAGATGGCCGTACAGGCCGATGGTGTCGCCGGCGATCACCTCGACGCCGACATAGACGAACAGCGCCAGCGCGCCCAGCACCACCTGCGGAAAGGCGAACACGCCGCGCTGCAGCCGCGCCGGCTCGTCCCGCCCCTCGTCCAGCACCGGCTCCTGCAGGGAGGAGAAATGGATGATCGCGGTGAACAGCAGCAGTGCGCCGGCCATCACCAGATAGGGCTGCACCAGGCGCGCGGACAGCTCGACCCGCAGCGCCTCGCGGCCGGCAGCATCCAGCGCGGCCAGGGTGGCGCCCGAGTACTGCTCGACGCCCGACAGCACCAGCACCGAGAACACCAGCGGCACGATGATGCCGGCGCCCTTGTTGAACAGGCCCATGATGCTGATGCGCATCGCCGCGCTCTCGCGCGGGCCGATGCAGACGATGTAGGGGTTGATCGCCGTTTGCATCAGGGTCATGCCGCTGGCCAGGGTGAACAGGGCCAGGAGGAACACGCCGTAATGGCGGCTCTGCGCCGCCGGGATGAAGAGCAGCGCGCCGACGGCCATCACCGCCAGGCCCAGCGACATGCCGCGCTTGTAGCCGATGCGCCCCAGTACCGCGGCCGAGGGCAGGGCCATCACCGTGTAGGCGATGTAGAAGGCGAAGGTGACCCACAGGGCCTGGAAGTTGCTGAGATCGCAGACGATCTTCAGGAAGGGGATCAGCGAGCCGTTCAGCCAGGTGACGAAGCCCAGGATGAAGAACATCAGGCCGATGAAGAGCATCGGCATCAGCACCGAGCCGGGGGCGGCCGCGCGGCCGGAGGAAAGCGGTTTGACTTGGTTCATGGGGCAGATGGCGGATGCGTAGGGGCGGTATCGGCGCGACCTCCGCCCGGTCGCCGGCAGGCGACCGGGCGGGGAAGCGGGGAATTTGCGTAGCGAGCCGCTGTCAGGCTAGGCGGGCAGAGCGCAGGGACCGGAACGTACTTGCTGTACGTGAGGATCCCGAGCATCTGACCAACGACGCCTGGCGGTGGCGCAGTAGCAAAGTCCCCGCTTCCTAGAACTTCGCCCGCACGCCGATGCTGTACCGGGCCCCGTTCTCATACACGCCGATCGGCAGGCCGTCGACGGTGTTGGAGCGGATCACCTCGTTGTTGATGTTGACGGCCGAGGCGTACAGCGCCAGCTTGGGCGTGATGTCCCAGCTGGCCGAGGCGTCCCACTGGCCATAGGCGTCGTTGATCACCTGGCCGCCCATCTGCACATCGCCATAGCTCTTGGAGCGGTAGTTGTAGGAGACGCGCAGGCTGATGCCGTTGCGCTCGTAGTAGCCGCTGAGGTTGAACTGGTCGCGCGAGTTGCCCAGCACCTTCAGGCGCGGCTGGCCCGTCACCGCACCGGCCTTGGCATCGGTGAAGGTGTAGTTGACGACCGTGCCGAAGCCGCTGTTGCCGAAGGGCTGCTGCCATTGCAGCTCGATGCCCTTGATGTCGGCGCCGTTGTCGGCGTTGTAGGGGCGCTCGACGTTCAGCGTCTCGCCGCCGACCTGCTCCTGCTTGGAGGCCTTGTAGGTGAAGGTGTCGAGCTTCTTGATGAAGAAGGTGCCGGAGAGCAGCGCGGCATCGGCGTAGTACCACTCGGCGCCGACCTCGGCCTGCTTGGCATGGATCGGCTTGAGCATCGGGTTGCCGGCATAGGCGCGGCTCAGCACCGTGCCGTCGCGACGCAGGCCGGGGCTCAGCAGGTCGAAGGTCTGGCGCGCCATCGTGCGGCCGACGGCGCCGCGCAGCATCAGGTCCTTGCGCAGCTGGTAGACCAGGTTCAGGTTGGGCAGGGCATCGGTGTAGCTGTGCTTGACCTGGGTCGGCGTGAACCCGCCGCCGGCGGCGCCGATGAAGCCCTCCGAGGTCTGCTCGGTGCGCACCAAGCGCACACCGACATCGCCGCGCCATTTGTCGAAGCCGAAGTCGGCCTTCGCATAGGTCGCGGTGATGCGCTCCTTGATCCGGTAGTTCTCGTTCAGCACGTCCTTGTAGACCATGGCCTTGTCGAACATCGGGATGCCCTTGCTCGCCACCAGGCCGTCGTCATACCAGGCGTACTGCAGCAGCGCGCCGGGATGGCCGGCCTGCTGGCTCAAGAGAGGCGAGGCGCCGCTGGACAGATCGGCCAGCGAGAAGGACTGCCAGCCCGGCGAGCCCGGCCCGGCCGTGCCCTGGATGCGGCTGTTGCGCAGCGTGTTGTCGCGCAGCTTCAGGCCCACCTTGACCGCCTGGACCAGGCCGTTGTCGAACTCCCAGGTCAGATCGCCCTGGGCATAGTTCTCCTTGCTCTCCATGCGGCGGATGCGGTCGTCGCCGGCTTTCAGGGTCAGCGCCTTCGGGTCCAGCGGGTTGATGTCCAGGTACTTGACGCCGTACTTGTCCTTGCCCAGGTCGAGCTGGACGCGGGTGTCGCCTTCCATCCAGAAATGGCGGTCATGCGAGCTGCCGCCCTCGCTGGAGGTGGTGCCGACCTGGCCATGCAGCTTCCAGTTGCTGCCCTGGTAGTTGCCGTCCAGGTCGACGACGCGCGACTTCACATAGGACTTGCGATAGATCGGCTCGAAGGACACGCCGGTCTTGGGGCCGACCGTGCCGCCCACCAGGGCCTTGGAGCCGTCGGACACATTGACGAACTTCGGGTCGGTGACGGCGATACGGCCGTTCACCGCCAGGCCGCCGGCCTGCCACAGATAGTTCTGGTTGCTGTTGTCCATCTTCATGTCCGAATCCATCAGATTCAGCACGAGGTCGGTGGCCGGGTTGGGCCGGAACTGCAGCGACAGATTGGTGGTGGTGCGGCGGCGGTCCTGGCGGAAGATGGCCGAGCCGCCGCCCCAGGGGGCGTAGGCGGTGGTCACGGCGCCGTTCTGGTCGACCACGTCGTACTTGCCGTCGGGAAACATCTCCAGGCCATCGCGGCGCATATGGCGGCGCTGGCTGCTGACGGCCAGCAGCACGCCGAAGCTGCGGTCCTCGTTCTGCCAGTTCAGCAGGCCCGAGAGCTGCGGATCGGTCTTCTCCGGCAGCTTGCTGTACAGGGCCTCGCCGGCGGCCTGGATCGTCAGGCGCTGCTTGAAGTCCAGCGGCCGGCGCGTCTTGACGATCACCAGGCCGCCGATGCTGCCCTCGTCCAGATCGGCCGAGGGGCTCTTGTAGACGTCCAGGCTGCCGACGATCTCGGACGGCAGCACGTCGTAGTTGAAGCTGCGGGTCTGCGGTTCGTTGAGCCACCATTCGGACGAGGCCACCGCCTGCCCGTTCAGCTGGGTCATGTTGAGGTTCTTGTCGGTGCCGCGCACGAAGATCGCCTTGCCCTCGCCCCAGATGCGGTCCACCGAGATGCCGGGCACGCGCTGCAGCGAATCGGCCACGTTCTTGTCCGGGAACTTGCCCACATCCTCGGCGCTGATCGAGTCGACGATATTGAGCGACTCGCGCTTCTCGGCCAGGTTGCGCTTCAGCGTCGCGCGCACGCCGGTGATCTCCACCGTGTCGAGCGCCTGCACCGCGGCCGCGGGCTTGTTGTCGTCGGCCGCCCAAGCGGGCACGGCGCAGGCCGCCCCCAGGGACAGCGCGATCAGGCGGGGCAGGACTTGCAGGGGGAAGGGGATGCTCGGGGCCACTTGTTTGTCTCCTGTGCTTGAGAGGATGGGGCAGGGCCGCGTACGGCCGTTGCCCTGCGCTGCGCAATGTAGGCGCGAGCACCGGCCGCGGCGCGGCACGTTGCGCTTTGATGGACTTCATTGCGGCCTTCTTACACAAGGCCCGCGCCGCGCAAGGCCCGCATGCTCCAAAACCCTGAGACCGGCGGCCGCCGGCGCGCGACAATCGCGGCCATGCAAGACGCCCTCGCCTTCCTGAAACAGCAGATCCGCACCGTGCCGGACTGGCCCGAACCGGGCGTGCAGTTCCGCGACATCACGCCGCTGCTGTCCAACCCGCGCGCCTTCCGCGTGCTGATCGACCAGTTCGTGCACCGCTACTTCGACCAGCGCCCCACGGCCATCGCCGGCCTGGACGCGCGCGGCTTCATCATCGGGTCGGTGCTGGCCTACGAGCTGAACATCGGCTTCGTGCCGATCCGCAAGAAGGGCAAGCTGCCCTTCACGACGGTGCAGGAGACCTACGAGCTGGAGTACGGCAGCGCCACCGTCGAGATGCACACCGACGCGGTGCGGGCCGGCGACCGCGTCGTGCTGATCGACGACCTGATCGCCACCGGCGGCACCATGCTGGCCGGCGCCAAGCTGCTGCAGCGCCTGGGCGCCCAGGTGCTGGAGGGCGCGGCCATCATCGACCTGCCCGAGCTGGGCGGCTCCCAGCGCCTGCGCGCCAGCGGCCTGCCGCTGTTCACGCTGGTCGATTTCGACGGACATTGATTGAGCCGGCACAAGCGAGACAAGAACCATGGCCAAGACCGTTCCCCACCTCAGCCGCGACCAGATCGCCGCCATCCTCAAGACCGCCTGGGACGACCTGCCGCCCTACAACAAGGTGCTGATGGAGCATGGCCTCGGCCAGGGCCAGCTGGTGCAGCTGATGAAGCGCGAGCTGACCGGCAGCGCCTACAAGCTCTGGGCCGCGCGCGGCAAGAGCAGCAAGGCCCCGACCTCGAAGGCGACCTGGCCGCACGGGCGCTGAGGCGCTAGCGCATCCGGCCTACGCCAGCAAGGCCCGGGCTCGGCGACACCCGGGCCCGAGGCATTGGGCAAAATCGCTCGTCCAGCCCATCGGCACCCACGCCACCTGCCGGGCGCCGCCCTCCATCGAGCCGAGTCCATCACCCGATGTCCACCGAGTACCGTCCCGAGGTCGACGGCCTGCGCGCCATCGCCGTCCTGTCCGTGATGCTGTTCCACGCAGACATCCCGGGCTTCACCGGCGGCTATGTCGGGGTGGACATCTTCTTCGTCATCTCCGGCTATCTGATCACCGGCATCCTGCTGCGCGCCGTCGAGGCCCGGCAGTTCTCCATCGCGCAGTTCTACGAGCGTCGCATCCGGCGCATCTTTCCCGCCCTGTTCGTCGTCCTCGCGGCATCGACCCTGTGCGCGGGCCTGCTGCTGTTCGCCAACGAGCTGGCGAACTTCGGCAAGAGCCTGTTCGCGACCTCGCTGTTCTATGCCAATTACCACTTCATGCATGACACCGGCTACTTCGCAACGCCGGCCGGCAGCAAACCCCTGCTGCACATGTGGTCGCTGGCCGTCGAGGAGCAGTTCTATCTGCTGTTTCCGCTCTATGTCTATGCGGCCTGGCGCTGGTTCCGGCGGGGGCTGCTGCCGCTCACCGTCCTGCTGAGCCTGCTGTCGTTCGCCTACAGCCTCTGGCTGATCGAGCGCTCGCCGGACCAGGCCTTCTATTCCGCACCCGCACGCGCCTGGGAACTGATGGTCGGCTCGCTGCTGGCCATGGGCTTGCAGCGGTGGCCGCAGCCGATGCGCCTGGGCCGCTCGCAGCTGCTGGCGGGGCTGGGCCTGCTGGCGCTGCTGCTGCCGATCGGTCTGTATACCGAGGCCACCCCGTTTCCCGCCGGTGCCGCGCTGCCTCCGGTGCTGGGCAGCGCGCTGCTGATCTGGGCGGCGGCCACCCCGGGCAATGCGGTGGCCCGCCTGCTGTCGCTGCCGCCGGTGCGCTTCACCGGCCTGATCTCCTACTCCCTGTATCTCTGGCACTGGCCGGTCTTCATGTTCTACAAGACCTATGCCATCCAGGCCCCCGGCGCGCTCGAAACCGGCCTGCTGCTGCTCGCGACCTTTGCATTGGCTACCCTGACCTGGCGCTTCGTCGAGCGCCCATTCCGCCGGGGTGGTGGTGCGCGGCAGCGCCGCCAGGTGCTGATAGCCGGCGCCGCGGCGATGGGCGTCGGCATCTGCTGCGGCGCCCTGCTCGTGCTGGGCAAGGGCTTGCCGGGTCGTTTCGATCCGGAGATTGGTCGCATCCTCGCGGTCGCGGATGACGCTCCCCTGTTGTCATCCTGCCAGGAGCCGCAGGGCCATCCTGGACTCCGGCTGTGCAGCGCCGGGGCCGCCGAGCCGGCGCATGCCAGCTTCGTGGTCTGGGGTGACTCGCATGCCGAGGCCCTGCTGCCCGCGATCGACGCCTCGGCCCGAGCCGCCGGCGCCGCCGGACTGGTGTTCGTGCGTGGCGGCTGCCCGCCCCTGCTGGGGGTCCGCCAGACGCTCGAGGGCTTTCGCGACTGCGCCCGGGGCGCCGATGCCTTCATCCGTTATCTGGCCGATCATCCCGAGCTCAAGCGCGTGATCCTCGTTTCACGCTGGGCCGTCTATGCCACCGGCGAGCGCTTCCGCCGCGAGCCCGGGCACGAGCTCCCTATCACCGACGACCAGGCCACGACCTCCTCGCTGCAAGCCAACCTGCAGGTCTTCGAGCGCGGACTGGCGCGCAGCCTGGACCAGTTGGCAGCCCTCAAACGCGAGGTGGTGCTGGTCACCCAGGTGCCGGAAGCCGAGTACCGCATTCCCGCAGCCATGGCGCGTGCGCGGCATCTGGGCCGTCAGCCGGAACTGGCCCCGCTGCGCGACGACTATCGCGAGCGGCAGGCCCCGGTTGAACAGGCCTTCGAGCGGCAACGCGATCGCCATCGCGACCTTGTCTTCATCCGACCCGAACAGGTTCTCTGTGTGCAGGAGCGCTGCACCATCAGCGTCGACGGCCTGCCGATCTACCGGGACTCCAACCACCTGAGCGCATCGCGCGCCCGCGCGCTCGCGCCACTCTTCGATCCGTTGTTTGCTCCGGGCGGGGCCGGCGGCTGAACGGCCGGCCTACTTGCCGATACAGAAGCGGCTGAAGATCTCGCCCAGCAGGTCGTCGGCCGAGAAGGCGCCGGTGATCTCGCCCAGCGCGTCATGGGCCAGGCGCAGCTCCTCGGCCAGCAGGTCCAGCGCCGGCGGGTCCTGGGTGGCGACGGCCTGGGCCAGCGCCAGATGCTCGTTGGTGCGCTTCAGCGCCTGCACATGGCGCTCGCGCGCGATGAACAGGCCTTCCGGCGTGGCATGCCAGCCGACCTGCTGCAGCAGGCGACGGCGCAGCGCCTCCAGGCCGGTGCCGGTCTTGGCGGACAGCAGCAGCGCGTCCGGGGCCAGGTCTTGCGCACTGCCCTCGTCGGCCTTGTTGAAGATCTGCAGGATGCGCTCGGCCGGAATGCCGGCCAGGCGTTCGCGGATCGAGGCGTCCTCGGCCTCGTAGTCGGGCCGGCCCAGGCGGGTCAGGTCGTGCAGGAACAGGATCACGTCGGCCTCGCCGATCGCATCCCAGCTGCGCGCGACGCCGATGCGCTCGACCTCGTCCTCGGTCTCGCGCAGGCCGGCGGTGTCGCTGACATGCAAGGGCACGCCCTCGATCTGGATGGTCTGGCTGACCTTGTCGCGCGTGGTGCCCGGGATCGGCGTGACGATGGCCAGCTCGGCGCCGGCCAGCGCGTTCAGCAGCGAGCTCTTGCCGACATTGGGCTGGCCGGCCAGCACCACCTTGATGCCCTCGCGCAGCAGCGCGCCCTGCTGGGTGCGGTCCAGCACCGCGGCCAGCCGCGCCTTCAGGCGCTCCAGCTGCCCGAGCGCATCGGCCTGCTGCAGGAAGTCGATCTCCTCCTCGGGGAAGTCCAGGGTGGCCTCGACCAGCATGCGCAGCTTGATCAGCGCGTCGCGCAGCGCGCCGACCTCGCCGGACAGGGCGCCGGCCAGCGCGCGGCTGGCGCTGCGCGCCGCGGCCTCGGTGCTGGCGTCGATCAGGTCGGCCACCGCCTCGGCCTGGGCCAGGTCGAGCTTGCCGTTCAGGAAGGCGCGCTGGGTGAACTCGCCCGGCTCGGCCAGGCGGATGCCGAGCGCGGCGCCGGCCTCCAGGCAGCGCGCCAGCAGCAGCTGCAGCACCACCGGTCCGCCATGGGCCTGCAGCTCCAGCACATGCTCGCCGGTGTAGGAATGCGGCGCGGGGAAATGCAGCGCCAGGCCCTGGTCGATCGCGTCGCCGTTGCCGGCGCGAAAGGGCAGGTAGCTGGCCTCGCGCGGCTTCAGCACGCGGCCGCAGACGGCCTCGATCAGCGGGGCCAGGTCTTGCCGGGCGGAGACCCGCACGATGCCGACGGCGCCGCGTCCGGGTGCGGTGGCGATGGCGGCGATGGGGTCTTGGTGGCGGGACAGCATGGCCGCTATTGTCGGCGACGCCAGGTCCATGAATCGGCGCCGGGCCGTCCCAAGCCGATTCGCGCCCCCGCGGGGGGCAGCCTCGGTACGCCGAGGCGTGGGGGCTTGTCTGGCGCGGGGGAGGCTGCGGCAGCGCTCGCGTGAGCCCTGTCGCCGGCCGAGTCCGCCGCGCCGGTTGTTGCACCGGCCGGCGGATCACTACCCCGCATGGTTGGATTAAAGGCTTCGGCCGCCCATGAAAAAAGCCCCCACTTGGGGGGCTTTCGGCATGCATTGCGCACAAGGGCTCAGTTCTGCACGCCCATGCGCTTGTTGATCATCCATTGCTGGGCGATCGACAGGATGTTGTTGACCAGCCAGTACAGCACCAGGCCGGCCGGGAAGAAGAAGAACATCACGCTGAAGGCCAGCGGCATGATCCACATCATCTTGGCCTGCACCGGATCCGGCGGCGCCGGGTTCAGCCAGACCTGCAGCAGGCTGGTGGCGGTCATCAGCAGCGGCAGGATGAAGTAGGGGTCCTTGGCCGAGAGGTCGACGATCCAGCCGATCCAGGGCGCGTGGCGCATCTCGACGCTGGACAGCAGCACCCAGTACAGCGCGATGAAGAAGGGCATCTGCAGGAAGATCGGCAGGCAGGAGCCGATCGGATTGACCTTCTCCTCGCGGTAGATCTTCATCATCTCCTGCTGCATCTGCTGCGGCTTGTCCTTCAGGCGCTCGCGCATCTCCATGATGCGCGGGTTCACCGCCTTCATCTTGGCCATGCTGCGGTAGGCGCTGGCGTTCAGCCAGTAGAAGGCGATCTTCAGCAGCACCACCAGGGCGATGATGGACCAGCCCCAGTTGCCCAGCTGTTCGTGCAGGAAGTTCAGCAGCCAGAACAGCGGCTTGGACAGGATGGTGAACCAGCCATAGTCCTTCACCAGCTCCAGGCCGGGGGCCAGCGCGGCCAGCTTGTTCTCCTCCTGCGGGCCGACGAACAGCGTGTCCTCGGCGCTGACGCTGGCGCCCGGGGCCGCCTGGCCCATCGGGAACACCATGCCAACCGAGTAGAGGTTGGTGTCGACCTTCTTGGCGTAGAACTCGCGCGGGCCGGCCGCATTGCGCAGCCAGGCGCTGGCGAAGTAATGCTGGACCATCGCGACCCAGCCGTCGCCGGAGTTCTTCTCGAACTCGGCCTTGCCCTTCTCGATGTCCTTGAAGTCGACCTTGTGGAACTTGCTCTTCTCGGTATAGATCGCCGGGCCGGTGAAGGTCGAGTAGAAGCTTGACTCGCCGGGGCCGGCGCTGCCGTCGCGCATCAGCTGCACATAGAGCTGCGGGCTGACCGGCGCGGCCGAGACGTTCTGCACCTCATGCTTGACCGCGACCGCGTAGGTGCCGCGCTTGAAGCTGTAGGTCTTGATCAGCTTCAGGCCGCCCATCTCGGGCGACTCGAAGCGCACCAGCAGTTCCTGCGCTCCCTCGCTCAGCGTGCGGGCGCCGGGCTGCAGGGTCATCAGGTTCAGGTGGTTGGGCGCACCGGCGACGCCGACCAGGCCGGTCTGCGCCACGTAATGGTGCTGCGCGCTGCGGTTCAGCACGACGACATGGCCGCTCGGGTCGGACTCGTCCTTGTGCTTGAGCAGCTCGACGCGCACCAGGCTGCCGCCCTGGCTGTCCAGCGTGGCCTTGATCACGTCGGTGCTGATCACCACGGTCTCGCTGGCCGTCGGGGCCGGGGCGGCACCGGTCGGCGTCGCGGCAGCCGCCGCGGTCGCACCACCCGGCAGCGCGGCCGCGGAGGGCACGCCGGCGGGCGCCGAGGCGGCCGTCGCCACCGGCTTGGCCGGCGCGGGGCTGAACATCGAGGGGTGACCGTTGTGCTTTTGCCAGCCGTCCCACAGTAGGACCAGCGACATGGTGAACACCACCCACAGCACGGTGCGGCGTATATCAGTCATGGGGAAGCTTCAGGATTGGAGGAACAGGATGTGGGGGCGGGGTGCCGCCGCGCAAGCCCGCCGCCGAGGCGGCCGAACAGGCGTGGCGCATTGTCCGGCACGGGATCATGCCCGCCCAGACAAAAAGGATGACAGCGCAGGATGCGCGCGGCGGCCAGATAGCTGCCGGCCGCGGCGCCATGACGCTCCAGCGCCTGCATCGCATAGTTCGAGCAGCTGGGCTGGTAGCGGCAGCCGGCCTGCAGCCAATGGCTGAACAGCAGCTGATAGCCGCGCACCAGACCCTTGAGCAGGCGCTGCGCCGTGATCATGGCGTGGCCGGGTTGGCCGGCGGACGCGGCGGCCGGGTCAGCTTGTGCACCAGCTGCGCCAGTTCGGCATGCACCACCCGGCGCAGGGCCTCGGAGGCGGCGCTGGGGAACTGCTGGCGATCGAAGGGCGCGCGCAGGCGCACCACCCAGAGGCCGGGCGGCAATGCCTTGCCCGCCTCGGCCTCGATCGAGGCGAAAGCGGCGCGGATCTGGCGCTTGAGCAGGGAGCGGGTCACGGCGCGGCGCGCATGGCGCTTGGGCACCACCATGCCCAGCCAGCAGCCCTGCGGCGGCACCGGTTCCTTGACGGTTCCGGGCGAGTCATCCACAGCGATGTGGACGACCGGTGCAGCAACTGTTGATAACTCGGCCTGCGCTGTGGATAAGCGCCGGCCGGGCAGGCTGGGCGGGGCCGCGACATGATGAGCGGCGAAATGGGCGCTGCGCGCCCGGCTGGGGGTACCCAGCACGCGCTCGAAGTCGGCCGATCGCAGGATGCGGCCGATCACGGTCTTGTCGTCCCGACTTAGACGGCCAGGCGCTTGCGGCCCTTGGCGCGGCGTGCGTTGATCACGGCACGGCCGCCACGGGTCTTCATGCGCACCAGGAAGCCATGGGTACGGGCGCGACGGGTCTTGGAAGCTTGGTAAGTGCGTTTCATGTTGGAACCTCTAAAGGCGTCTAATCAATGCGAAGAGCGCTAACAGCGCCTGGGGGCTCCGGACAAGAAACGCCTGCGGTCGCCCAACGGTCGGTTAGCTCGGAGGTCACGGCCTGGCACTCGCGTGCAGGGCCCGCACCGGTCAGCGCCACCTGAAAAACAGGCAACACCCGCGACCGGCACCCGCGCGCCACAACCTCCAGCGCCCGGAAAACCTGCAATTACACCAAAAATCGCCCGGACGGTCAACGCACCGCAGTGGACAAGTCGGG